>NZ_CP014022.1:1242500-2571829 GCF_001558775.1 Staphylococcus lugdunensis
TTATCCCCGGGGTAGCTTTTATCCGTTGAGCGATGGCCCTTCCATGCGGAACCACCGGATCACTAAGTCCGTCTTTCGACCCTGCTCGACTTGTAGGTCTCGCAGTCAAGCTCCCTTATGCCTTTACACTCTATGAATGATTTCCAACCATTCTGAGGGAACCTTTGAGCGCCTCCGTTACCTTTTAGGAGGCGACCGCCCCAGTCAAACTGCCCGCCTGACACTGTCTCCCACCACGATAAGTGGTGCGGGTTAGAAAGCCAACACAGCTAGGGTAGTATCCCACCAGCGCCTCCACGTAAGCTAGCGCTCACGTTTCAATGGCTCCTACCTATCCTGTACAAGCTGTGCCGAATTTCAATATCAGGCTACAGTAAAGCTCCACGGGGTCTTTCCGTCCTGTCGCGGGTAACCTGCATCTTCACAGGTACTATGATTTCACCGAGTCTCTCGTTGAGACAGTGCCCAAATCGTTACGCCTTTCGTGCGGGTCGGAACTTACCCGACAAGGAATTTCGCTACCTTAGGACCGTTATAGTTACGGCCGCCGTTTACTGGGGCTTCGATTCGTAGCTTCGCAGAAGCTAACCACTCCTCTTAACCTTCCAGCACCGGGCAGGCGTCAGCCCCTATACATCACCTTACGGTTTAGCAGAGACCTGTGTTTTTGATAAACAGTCGCTTGGGCCTATTCACTGCGGCTCTTCTGGGCTTGCACCCTAAAGAGCACCCCTTCTCCCGAAGTTACGGGGTCATTTTGCCGAGTTCCTTAACGAGAGTTCGCTCGCTCACCTTAGAATTCTCATCTTGACTACCTGTGTCAGTTTGCGGTACGGGCACCTGTTATCTATCTAGAGGCTTTTCTTGGCAGTGTGAAATCAACGACTCAAGGAAACAATTTCCTCTCCCCATCACAGCTTGACCTTATGAGTGCCGGATTTACCTAACACTCAGTCTCACTGCTTAGACGTACAATCCAATCGTACGCTTCGCCTATCCTACTGCGTCCCCCCCATCGATTAAAACGATACTAGGTGGTACAGGAATATCAACCTGTTATCCATCGCCTACGCCTGTCGGCCTCAGCTTAGGACCCGACTAACCCAGAGCGGACGAGCCTTCCTCTGGAAACCTTAGTCAATCGGTGGACGGGATTCTCACCCGTCTTTCGCTACTCACACCGGCATTCTCACTTCTAAGCGCTCCACATGTCCTTGCGATCATGCTTCAACGCCCTTAGAACGCTCTCCTACCATTGTCCAAAGGACAATCCACAGCTTCGGTAATATGTTTAGCCCCGGTACATTTTCGGCGCAGTGTCACTCGACTAGTGAGCTATTACGCACTCTTTAAATGATGGCTGCTTCTAAGCCAACATCCTAGTTGTCTGGGCAACGCCACATCCTTTTCCACTTAACATATATTTTGGGACCTTAGCTGGTGGTCTGGGCTGTTTCCCTTTCGAACACGGACCTTATCACCCATGTTCTGACTCCCAAGTTAAATTAATTGGCATTCGGAGTTTGTCTGAATTCGGTAACCCGAGAGGGGCCCCTCGTCCAAACAGTGCTCTACCTCCAATAATCATCACCTGAGGCTAGCCCTAAAGCTATTTCGGAGAGAACCAGCTATCTCCAAGTTCGATTGGAATTTCTCCGCTACCCTCAGTTCATCCGCTCACTTTTCAACGTAAGTCGGTTCGGTCCTCCATTCAGTGTTACCTGAACTTCAACCTGACCAAGGGTAGATCACCTGGTTTCGGGTCTACGACCAAATACTCAACGCCCTATTCAGACTCGCTTTCGCTACGGCTCCACATTTCCTGCTTAACCTTGCATCAAATCGTAACTCGCCGGTTCATTCTACAAAAGGCACGCCATCACCCATTAACGGGCTCTGACTACTTGTAAGCACACGGTTTCAAGTTCTCTTTCACTCCCCTTCCGGGGTACTTTTCACCTTTCCCTCACGGTACTGGTTCACTATCGGTCACTAGAGAGTATTTAGCCTTAGGAGATGGTCCTCCCAGATTCCGACGGAATTTCACGTGCTCCGTCGTACTCAGGATCCACTCAAGAGAGAACATATTTTCAACTACAGGATTATTACCTTCTTTGATTCATCTTTCCAGATGATTCGTCTAATATATTCCTTTGTAACTCCGTATAGAGTGTCCTACAACCCCAATAAGCAAGCTTATTGGTTTGGGCTCTTCCCGTTTCGCTCGCCGCTACTCAGGGAATCGATTTTTCTTTCTCTTCCTCCGGGTACTAAGATGTTTCAGTTCTCCGGGTCTGCCTTCTAACATGCTATGTATTCACATGTCGATAACACAACATAACTTGTGCTGGGTTTCCCCATTCGGAAATCTCTGGATCAATGCTTACTTACAGCTACCCAAAGCATATCGTCGTTAGTAACGTCCTTCATCGGCTTCTAGTGCCAAGGCATCCACCGTGCGCCCTTAATAACTTAATCTTCCACACTGCGCTTTAAGTCAATCGCATTCATATGGCTTCGTTTCACCATTTTAAAGCTCATTCATTTTGAGTCAAACGCGCGCATGCTTTGTTGTTTCATCATTTCTAATGCTCATTTACAAAAGTAAACTGCGCTTAGAAATGCTTCAACGCCTCGCCTGACAAACGTTTTCTTTCAAAATTATATAAGTGTGTATGTGTTATTAATCTTGTGAGTGTTCTTTCGAACACTAGCGATTATTTCTTATGAATTCAAGCTTATTTAAAACTCTAATTCACTCGGTTTTGCTTGGTAAAATCTAATTTACTTACTTATCTAGTTTTCAAAGTACAACAATCAATTTTAAATGAAGCATTGGCAAATAGTATTATTTGTCAAACGCTCTCTTTTAAAACGATTTATTTGAATGTTAATAAACATTCAAAACTGAATACAATATGTCACGTTATTCCGCATCTTCGTAGAAGATGTTCCGAATATATCCTTAGAAAGGAGGTGATCCAGCCGCACCTTCCGATACGGCTACCTTGTTACGACTTCACCCCAATCATTTGTCCCACCTTCGACGGCTAGCTCCAAATGGTTACTCCACCGGCTTCGGGTGTTACAAACTCTCGTGGTGTGACGGGCGGTGTGTACAAGACCCGGGAACGTATTCACCGTAGCATGCTGATCTACGATTACTAGCGATTCCAGCTTCATGTAGTCGAGTTGCAGACTACAATCCGAACTGAGAACAACTTTATGGGATTTGCTTGACCTCGCGGTTTCGCTGCCCTTTGTATTGTCCATTGTAGCACGTGTGTAGCCCAAATCATAAGGGGCATGATGATTTGACGTCATCCCCACCTTCCTCCGGTTTGTCACCGGCAGTCAACTTAGAGTGCCCAACTAAATGATGGCAACTAAGCTTAAGGGTTGCGCTCGTTGCGGGACTTAACCCAACATCTCACGACACGAGCTGACGACAACCATGCACCACCTGTCACTTTGTCCCCCGAAGGGGAAGACTCTATCTCTAGAGCGGTCAAAGGATGTCAAGATTTGGTAAGGTTCTTCGCGTTGCTTCGAATTAAACCACATGCTCCACCGCTTGTGCGGGTCCCCGTCAATTCCTTTGAGTTTCAACCTTGCGGTCGTACTCCCCAGGCGGAGTGCTTAATGCGTTAGCTGCAGCACTAAGGGGCGGAAACCCCCTAACACTTAGCACTCATCGTTTACGGCGTGGACTACCAGGGTATCTAATCCTGTTTGATCCCCACGCTTTCGCACATCAGCGTCAGTTACAGACCAGAAAGTCGCCTTCGCCACTGGTGTTCCTCCATATCTCTGCGCATTTCACCGCTACACATGGAATTCCACTTTCCTCTTCTGCACTCAAGTTTTCCAGTTTCCAATGACCCTCCACGGTTGAGCCGTGGGCTTTCACATCAGACTTAAAAAACCGCCTACGCGCGCTTTACGCCCAATAATTCCGGATAACGCTTGCCACCTACGTATTACCGCGGCTGCTGGCACGTAGTTAGCCGTGGCTTTCTGATTAGGTACCGTCAAGACGTGCACAGTTACTTACACGTTTGTTCTTCCCTAATAACAGAGTTTTACGATCCTAAGACCTTCATCACTCACGCGGCGTTGCTCCGTCAGGCTTTCGCCCATTGCGGAAGATTCCCTACTGCTGCCTCCCGTAGGAGTCTGGACCGTGTCTCAGTTCCAGTGTGGCCGATCACCCTCTCAGGTCGGCTACGTATCGTTGCCTTGGTAAGCCGTTACCTCACCAACTAGCTAATACGGCGCGGGTCCATCTATAAGTGATAGCAAAACCATCTTTCACTATTGAACCATGCGGTTCAACATATTATCCGGTATTAGCTCCGGTTTCCCGAAGTTGTCCCAGTCTTATAGGTAGGTTACCCACGTGTTACTCACCCGTCCGCCGCTAACGTCAAAGGAGCAAGCTCCTTATCTGTTCGCTCGACTTGCATGTATTAGGCACGCCGCCAGCGTTCATCCTGAGCCAGGATCAAACTCTCCATAAAAAATTATGATGTTTGATTAGCTCATAAATACTAATTAAATCTTTGTAACGTTTCGTTACATTATTGGAATTAACGTTGACATATTGTCATTCAGTTTTCAATGTTCATTTCTAAAAAATAATGGTGGAGACTAGCGGGATCGAACCGCTGACCTCCTGCGTGCAAAGCAGGCGCTCTCCCAGCTGAGCTAAGCCCCCATTTATTCAAGAAGTCGGGAAGACAGGATTCGAACCTGCGACCCCTTGGTCCCAAACCAAGTGCTCTACCAAGCTGAGCTACTTCCCGTATTAAATTATGTTTATAAAAAGCGCGCCCGATAGGAGTCGAACCCATAACCTCTTGATCCGTAGTCAAACGCTCTATCCAGTTGAGCTACGGGCGCTTTATAAAATGGTGCCGAGGACCGGAATCGAACCGGTACGGTGATCTCTCACCGCAGGATTTTAAGTCCTGTGCGTCTGCCAGTTCCGCCACCCCGGCAAAATAATGGAGCAGAAGACGGGATTCGAACCCGCGACCCCGACCTTGGCAAGGTCGTATTCTACCGCTGAACTACTTCTGCTTATATAAATCGTAATGAGCCATAGAGGATTCGAACCTCTGACCCTCTGATTAAAAGTCAGATGCTCTACCAACTGAGCTAATGGCTCAAAAGATGGTGCCGGCCAGAGGAATCGAACCCCCAACCTACTGATTACAAGTCAGTTGCTCTGCCAATTGAGCTAGGCCGGCTATTCAAATGGTGGAGAATGACGGGTTCGAACCGCCGACCCTCTGCTTGTAAGGCAGATGCTCTCCCAGCTGAGCTAATTCTCCGATTCATCATTGCCTGGCAACGTCCTACTCTAGCGGAACGTAAGTCCGACTACCATCGGCGCTAAGGAGCTTAACTTCTGTGTTCGGCATGGGAACAGGTGTGACCTCCTTGCCATTGTCACCAGACAAATAGCTTACTTTACTAATTTTACTAACTTTATTCAAACGTTTCAATAGTCAATTTTACACTTTGTTTAAAATTGATTTACATTGCGTTTAAATTTCACGTCCATGAAATTGACGACTTTTATATGTTACAACACATCATTAGTCATGTCAATTGTTTTTTATATATTTTTTCATGATATATCATTCATCATTTTTTCTCTTTGACACTCGATAAATGTTATCATATCTGCACGTTAAAATCTATTCTTTTTTTATATATTTTTTCTTCACAACTAAGATTATTAATTTAAGTGCGATATGAATTGTATATTTAAAATGCCCAAAGCTTAATTTGCTTCGGGCATTTATTTCGTATATTCGATTATCAGTGTCGTACTTGTATTTTGTACAAATCTGTTGCTATCATTTATTTTTGTCGCATATATGGGAATAATAGTACATCACGAATAGATGGTGAATCTGTTAATAACATCACAAGTCTATCAATTCCGATTCCTAATCCACCTGTTGGCGGCATACCATATTCTAATGCTTCAATGAAATCTTCATCCATTTCATGTGCTTCATCATTACCTTGTGCTTTTTCTACTAATTGTGCTTCAAAGCGTTCTCTTTGATCGATTGGGTCATTTAGTTCTGTGAAGGCATTTGCATGTTCTCTTCCAACAATAAATAGTTCAAAACGATCTGTAAATCTTGGGTCTTCCGGATTTTTCTTCGCTAATGGTGATATTTCGATTGGATGTCCATAAATGAATGTTGGTTGAATAAGTGTTTCTTCAACTTTTTGTTCAAAGAACTCATTCAAGATATGTCCATACTTCATGTTTTCTTTAATTTCAATACCGTGTTCTTTAGCTAATGCTATTGCTTCTTCGTCTGATTTTACTTGATAGAAATCTACACCTGTAGCTTCTTTAACTGCATCTACAATATGCAATCTTGTCCAAGATGATTCTAAATCGATTTCTTCTCCATTGTATTGAACTTTTGCTGAGCCAAATACTTCTTGTGCAATATGGCGAATGAGTGATTCTGTTAAATCCATAATATCGTGGAAATCTGCATATGCTTCATAAAGTTCAATCATTGTAAACTCTGGGTTATGTCGAGTTGAGACACCTTCGTTACGGAACACACGACCTATTTCATATACTTTTTCTAAGCCACCTACAATAAGACGTTTTAAATGTAATTCAATAGCTATTCGCATATATAAAGTTGCATCTAAGGCATTATGATGTGTTACAAATGGACGTGCAGCAGCTCCACCAGGTATTTGATGCATCATTGGTGTTTCTACTTCTAAAAATCCTTTATTATTTAAATAGTTACGCATTTCTTGAATGATTTTACTACGATGAATGAACGTTTGCGTACTTTCTTTGTTTGTAATTAAATCTAGATAACGTTGGCGATAGCGTTGTTCAATATCTTGTAAACCATGGA
Organism: Staphylococcus lugdunensis; assembly: GCF_001558775.1. NCBI lineage: Bacteria > Bacillati > Bacillota > Bacilli > Caryophanales > Staphylococcaceae > Staphylococcus > Staphylococcus lugdunensis. The sequence continues at coordinate 1,249,415 of NZ_CP014022.1, forward strand.
ATTTATCAGGTAACGGACGTAATGCTTTAGATAATAAAGTGAAGGTTTTAGCTTTAACTGTTAATTCACCTGTATTCGTTTTAAACATAACACCATCAATACCAACAATGTCTCCAAGGTCAGCGATTTTCCAAATATCAAACTGTTCTTCTCCAACTTGATCTTTACGTACATATATTTGAATTTGACCTGACAAGTCTTGAATATGTGCAAAACCTGCTTTACCTTTACCACGTTTAGTCATTAAACGACCTGCGATGGTTACATGACTTTCTGCCTCTTTATCATGTAATTCCTCTTTAGAATATTGATCCCATGCTCCTTTTAAGTCATCAGCCATAGCTGTACGTTCGAAGCGTTTCCCAAAAGGATCAATACCTAAATCGATTAGTTCTTGTAGCTTTTGACGACGGACCTGCATTTGGTCATTCATTTCTTCTGACATTCTGCTCTCTCCTTTAAACTTCTTGTTTTTCTGTTGGTTGTTGCATAATTTCTTGTTGGAAATGTTGTAAGGTATAATCATTCCTTGTTCTGTTTCGGCTTAAGGGCTTTACATGCTTTGCCATGGCCATTAACACCTTTTAATTACCAAGAAGTGTGTTTACGCATTTCCATAACACCAATCTTTTCTCCCTTTAATTCTACAAGACGGCGCGTATGTAATAAAGCAATTTCCACTTTATCTTTTAAAGTTGGCTCATCTATAAGTGCTCATGTTTCGAGGTAATGGAAGGTACGATAAATTATCCGTGAATTACCTAAGGCTTTTCATCTTATCATTACAACATCTATACCCGATTAATCAAGCATTTTTTCTCAAGTTAGGATGATGATTATCACTATTGCCATTAACTGAGAAACGGTAAGTCGGAAAGTGGAATAATATTCCCCCACCATACATAAGGGATTAATACGACGCTATTTCAATTTCTACGTCTCCAGTTTTCCACATATTTCATTAGCCTCTCATTGTTTATACTTTTTAACTGAATCGTCTGCCTTAACTAGGTTTCCAATCGTTTGTTTGGAATGAGGTTCTATTTTCGTCGACGCAATGTCATTGAGGGGTATCAATACGAATGCACGTTCTGTCATCCTTGGGTGGGGAATCGTTAGTTGATCCAACTCTATGATGTCATCTCCATATAATAAGATATCAACATCTAATGTGCGTGGACCCCAACGTACTTCTCTCACTCGATGTAACTGTTTTTCAGTTTCTAAACAACAATTGAGCAATTCTCGTGGTGTAAGTTGCGTATTTATTTCAACACATAAATTTAAGAATTGTGGTTGTTCTGTATAACCCACAGGAGCTGTTTCGTATATTGGAGAAACTTGTGTAACCTTAATACCATCAAAATGATCAAGGATGTCTATTGCCTGCATCAACTGTTTGTAACGATTGCCAATATTACTTCCTAAACCTAGATAAGCTTGTACCATTTAATAATTCTCCCTCACTATTTCTATACCAACGCCATCATAATGACCTGCAATCGGAGGATTTTCTTTAGTGATTCTGACTTTCGTTTCCATTACACGATTATAGTGTGAATTTATACGTTTTGCAATACGTTCTGCAAGATGTTCTATCAATTGACAAGATGGCCCTTCAACAATGTTTTTAACATCTTCAAAGACCTCACCATAATGCACAGTGTCTTTGACATTATCCGTTTTCCCTGCTTCAGTCAAATCAACTTTAAGTGTTACATCTACTATAAAAATTTGGCCAAGTTCATTTTCTGCATGAAGCGCTCCATGATAGCCATAAAAACGCATGCCATTAAGAAAGATGATGTCGCTCATGTTCATTCTCCTTTAAAAAGTCGATGCTTTGTGCAAGCTTTACATTTAAGTCTACATTATGCACGCGAACCGCCTGAATGCCTTTCATTATACCATAAACCGTCGTAGCAGCTGTTGCTTCATCTCGTTCTGCTGGCGTTGTCTCTTTGCCAATCATTTCTTTAATAAAGCGTTTACGACTCGTGGCTAATAGCACTGGATATTCTGTTGCCACAAGTTCATCTAATCGTGCCATGACTTCTTTTTCTTCACTTCTTGATTTAGCAAAACCAATACCAGGGTCTAACCATATGTTCCCTTTTTCTATGCCTGCCATTTCTGCTTTATTAGCCTGAGTCAATAACGATAATAGCATTTCTTCAACAACAGGTTGTTCTCTCTGACCATCGCCGTTATGCATTAACACAATTTCTGCATTATAGTCACTAACCACATCAAATATTTTAGAGTCATATAATCCCGCCCATTGGTCATTTATCATTGTAGCCCCAAGCTTTAAACAAGCCTCTGCTACCTCACTACGATATGTATCAACAGAAATTTGAACGTCTAATTTAACCAATTGTTCTACTACAGGTACAACGCGTTCCATTTCTTCCTCTAATGATACTTCCGTATGACCTGGTCTTGTGGATACGCCACCCACATCGATGATATCCACACCTTCATCTATCATCTCTTTTGCTCGTGCGACTGCCTTGTCCACTGAATTGTATTTACCCCCATCAGAGAACGAATCCGGCGTCACATTTAAAATGCCCATAATTTTTGTTTTCGTCATTTTTTTCACCCTTTGCTTTCTTAAAAAATGAATATGTAACACTGCAACTACATTTAAATCATTAACTTATAAATAATGATACACTCATTTGAGAAACATTTCAGTATTTGCAATTTAAAATTCATCTATTTCTCTTATAGATTTTACACTGGCTTTTTCAAAAAACAAAAAAACCAGTGAAGCCAACTGGGACTTCACTAGCATAATTAAATGAACTATAAATTAGTCGTCAAATGAATATAACGGTGTAGATAAGTAACGTTCGCCATTACTTGGTAATACGGTTAATACTGTTTTTCCTTTACCTAATTCTTTAGCTTTTTGAATTGCTGCGTGAATGGCTGCACCTGAAGAAATACCTGCTAAAATACCTTCTTCTTTAGCCACACGACGTGATGTTTCCATCGCAATGTCATTGCCAACTTGAATGATGCTATCATAGATATCTGTGTTAAGTGTGTCTGGAACGAAACCAGCACCTAAACCTTGTAATTTGTGTGGACCAGGTTCACCTCCACTTAATACTGGAGATGCTTCTGGTTCGATTGCCACGATTTCAATATTTGGATATTTTTCTTTTAATACTTTACCAGCACCTGATAAAGTTCCTCCCGTACCTACACCAGCTAAGAAAGCATCAATTTGTTTACCTTCAAATTGTTCAACAATTTCTGGACCTGTAGTCAATTCGTGAATTTCAGGGTTTGCTGGGTTTTCAAATTGTTGTGGTTCGAAATAACCATGTTCTTCTTTTAATTCTTTAGCCTTTTTAATTGCACCTTTCATCGCTTCTGATCCGGGTGTTAATACTACTTCTGCACCATAAGCTTTCAATAAATTACGGCGCTCTAAACTCATTGTTTCTGGCATTGTAAATACAGCTTTATAGCCTTTCGCAGCACAAACAAATGCAAGTCCGATACCAGTGTTACCACTTGTAGGTTCAACTATCGTATCGCCAGGTTTAATTTTACCTTCTTTTTCTGCTTTTTCTATCATAGCAAGCGCAATACGATCTTTAACAGAACCACCTGGATTTTGATATTCTAATTTCACGTATACATCTGCTGCATCAGCGTCTACAACGTTTCTCAATTTGACTACTGGTGTATTGCCAATAATTTCTGTAATATTATCAACTATTTTTTGTGCCATTAAAAAACACTCCTTTATTCTAGTTTGACTAAATGCTTAGTTCTTTAATCGGATATAGTTATATCATATCAGAATTTTCTAAAAAAACAAATGTATTTACTTATTTATGCCTCTAAAACTATTATACATCTTTGTGTTTCCCTGACCTAGTATCATCTAAACTACCATTGACTCATGCTATGCTTGTAATTGTTCGAGAACCCCCTGTAACTCCGCTTCAGTATAGTTATATTTTTGATTACAAAAATGACATGTAGCCTCTGCGCCATGATCCTTTGTAATCATATCTTGTATTTCTGCTTCTCCTAACCCTTTAATAGCATTTAAAAATTTTTCATGACTGCATTGACATTCGAACTGAACGGGTGTCTTATCGATGATTTGAACGTGTTCCTGTCCAAGAATTTCGCTTAGAATGCTTTCAGGTGTTAACCCTTGTTCAATCAGTTTGGATACTGGTGTCATGTGCTTAATTACATTTTCTAAATGCGTAATCGTATCATTTGATGCGCCTGGCATAACCTGTATTACAAAGCCACCTGCTGCTTTAATAGAGTTATCTGGATTAACTAGCACTCCTAAACCAACAGAAGATGGTGTTTGTTCACTTGTTGCATAATAATATGTGAAGTCTTCTCCTAGTTCTCCGGACACTATCGGACTTGTTCCTGTAAAATAATCCTTCATTCCAACATCTTTTACTACCATAATGGACCCCTCTGTTCCTACTGCACGTTTTACATCTAATTTTCCTTGTGCATTTAATGGAAAATGTGTTTGAGGATGATCGACATAAGCGCGTATATTACCTCGCGCATCAGCATCAGCAATAATTTTACCTATCGGCCCTTTGCCGTCAACTGTAACTGTTAATTTTTGCGCTCCTTTGAGCATTGCCCCCATCATCACTGTGGCAGTCATAGTTCTTCCCATAGCTGCAGAAGCAGTTGGCCAAGTATAATGACGCGTTTGAGCTTCTTGTACGGATTCTGTGGTAAGTGCAGCATATGCTCTTATTTCTCCACCATACGCCAATGCTTTTACTATATAATCATGTGTCATAAACAATCTCCTTATATACTTTTATATTTTATTTATCAAGTTTTTTCTTATTATGAGCAATTATTATACACCTGTTGTTTATATCAACAAAATGACCTGCTTGTATCAGTTTCGTTTCGTTAAAAAAATCAAAAAGTCTCCTTCCGCAATAATTCATATGCAGAAGGAGACAGATTAATATCATTGTTGTCTATGATCAGGCTGGTTTGGATCACTTGGATTATATGGTTTATCAATATTTGGTGCTTGTTCGTGTGCTGTGTCATCTGACTCAGATGCACGATCTTTTTCTGATGCATCTTTGTTCGTGTCTTCGTCTTTGTCACCTTGCTCTAATTGTTCTTCACGAATTTCATCATACGATTTGCCATATTTACCATCGCTAAAATCAGTATCGTCTTTATTTACTATTTTTGCACTATCATAATCTACTTCTGGCATTTTACCATCATAGAATAATGAGCGAATTTGTTCAGCAACTAATGTTTCCTCAGTTAATAGTGTTTTAGCAATAAGTTTTAACTGATCTTGATGTTCTATTAATATTTGTTTACAACGTTCATATTGTTCTTTAATAATACGTTGTACTTCTTTATCGATTTCATAAGCAATTTGACCTGAATAATTAGGTTCACCTTGCATATCTTTGCCTAAGAAGACTTGCCCGCTACTACTATTAGAAAATTGTAATGGTCCTAATTTTTTACTCATACCATATTCTGTGACCATTGAGCGTGCAATTTGGGTAGCTCTTTCAAAGTCGTTTGATGCCCCTGTAGATACTTCACCAAAGTTAATATCTTCAGACACACGTCCACCAAGCAAACCACAAATTTTGTCTAACAATTCTGGTTCTGTCATTAAGAAGCGATCTTGTTTAGGTAACATCATCGCATATCCACCGGCTTGACCACGTGGTACGATAGTTACTTTATGCACAATTTCCGCCTCGTCAAGTACCATCCCAATAATGGTATGTCCTGCTTCATGATGTGCCACGATATTTCGTTCCTTATCAGAAATAACACGAGATTTCTTAGCTGGACCAGCAATAACGCGGTCGGTTGCTTCTTCAATATCGCGCATATCAATTTTATTTTTACCTTCACGCGCAGCAATCAATGATGCCTCATTTAGTAAGTTTTCTAAATCAGCACCAGAAAATCCTGGTGTTCTTTGAGAAATAGCTTTTAAATCTACAGTTTCATCAAGCGGTTTGTTTTTAGCGTGAACATGTAGAATCGCTTCACGACCTTTTACATCAGGGCGACCTACTTGAATTTGACGGTCAAAACGACCTGGACGTAATAATGCTGGGTCTAAAATGTCTGGTCGGTTTGTTGCTGCAATCATGATAATACCTTCATTTTCACCGAAGCCATCCATTTCTACTAAGAGTTGGTTGAGTGTTTGTTCTCGTTCATCATGGCCACCACCAACACCTGCACCACGTTGACGACCTACGGCATCGATTTCATCGATAAAAATAATACAAGGCGCATTCTTTTTAGCATTTTCAAATAAGTCACGCACACGACTTGCGCCGACACCAACGAACATTTCAACGAAGTCTGAACCACTGATTGAGAAGAATGGTGCACCAGCTTCACCGGCCACGGCACGCGCAAGCAATGTTTTACCTGTACCTGGAGGCCCTACTAAAAGCACACCTTTAGGTATACGTGAGCCCATTTGTTTAAATTTCTTATTATCTTTTAAGAAGTCAACAATTTCAATTAATTCCTGTTTCTCTTCGTCAGCACCGGCAACATCACTAAAGCGTACACGACGTTTCTTGTTATCGTACATTTTTGCTTTGGATTTACCAAAGTTCATCATACGACCGCCTTGTCCCCCACCTTGTGCTTGACTTAGGAAGAAGATGAACAATAATGCAATAATTAAAACTGGAATAAGTGTTGTTAAGATACTTACAAATACACTTTGTTTTTCTTCTTCTTTAACAGTGAATTTTAACCCATCTTGTTTTTTTGCTTTATCTGTGATGTTTTGTAAGTCTTTTTCATTGTTATAAAGTATTGTTGATGAATAATCTTCATCTTTTTTCGTCTTACCACTTACCATGTAAACATTTTGCTCTGGTTGGATTTCTAAAGACTTCAGTTCACCTTTATCCAACTGTTTAACAAATTGCGTATATGTAAGTTGCTTTGGCATGTTCCCATTATTGTTTATATAATTGAAAACGCCAAACAAAATAACGCCAATAATTGCGATAACTAGCACATTGCGAAATGCTTTTTGCATGCGTCGTTTCCTCCTACTTCCATAATAAAACTAACAAAAATTGTAACACAATACATCTTTTTAAGGCTAGTATTTCAACTTTAATATTAGTTTCTATAGCCTTTTTACTTATCATTATTACATTCCCTATTATCACTATTTTCTATAGCACATAAAACATTATAGTTACATTTCTTTTGTACACTATTTATTTAAGAGAGTTATATAAATCGAGTCTACACTATTAGACATTTTTCGCATAGTATTTTACTTTATCTTATATCAGAAGATAAATCACTTATTTTGTGTAAACTTCGGGTTTAAGCGTGCCAATGTAAGGTAAATTACGATAATGTTCTCCATAATCTAAGCCATAACCTACAACAAATTCATCGGGAATTTTTTTACCTACATATTTTGCTTCGATATCTGCTTTTCGGCGATTAGGTTTGTCTAATAGCGTTACAATTTCTAATGAATTTACTTTTCTAGATTGTAGTAACTCAGTAATTGATTTTAAAGTTGTTCCTGTCTCTAATATATCTTCAATGATTAAGACATCTTTATTCTCAATTGATGTACCTAAATCTTTAATAATTTGAACCTCACCAGTAGATTCTGTACCTCCGTGATAACTTGAAACATCCATAAAATCTATAGCAAGATGTGTATCAATGCGTTTAATTAAATCTGCCATAAACATAACAGAACCTTTTAAGATCCCAACACAAACTAATGGTTTATTTTGATAATCTTGTGTGATTTGTTCTCCTAGTGTTTTACAAAGTGTTTGAATCTCTTCTTCTGTTAAAATTATTTCCTTTAAATCATTATGCATAGTTATTCATCTCCGTTATTAATAGTTAAATAATCTTGGTGGGTTCGTGATATATATAGTTGGCCAACCGCTATAATATGTTGCTCAGCATCAACAACAATAGGCATTATATTTCTTTCATTCATGTCTACCTTGTGGTCAATCATCAAACGGCTGACTTTTTTATGTGCTGTTTGTCCATTTAAGCAAAAAATATCCCCGTTTTTACGCGTACGAATCGTCAGCGGGAAAACATCAGCTGGCATTTGCTCGTCAACTATAATATGACTATTGCCAAAATGGTAATGCCCATGGTGATAAATTTTAATAGGTTCAACTGATGTTTGCTGTTGGTATTTAGCCATTATTATAAATTTATCATATGCAATTTTAATATGCCATTGTTCTGTTAACCCAATTTCAAATTGGGCTTTATCATTAGCTATTTGATGGAACCATTCATGATACGTTCTTTCAGAGTATGGTGCAGGAATATCCGTATACTGTAGTAAGCAGTCCATCAGCATGACTTTATCGTAATATGGCAGACGATTGAATCGTGTTCTTGGGCACGTTATCATAGTATGATTATGATTCATATTCACATAATCTTGAATGAATCGCGAAATTTTATTTTCTAATTGCTCCATCTGTGCATCATGCCAGGCTTTTAATTTCAATAATTGCTCAACATCTAATTGCTCATTATCATTAATTTCAGGTATTAAGCGATTGCGAATGTCATTACGTACATATTTATTTATATGATTTGAACAATCTTCATAAAAAGGCACATGATGCACTTGTTGAAAATATCGGATGTCTTGTTTATGAGATTGTAGCAATGGTCGGCATATTTTGTATTGCTCTCTCGCCGTAAGATAAGACATGCCTAATCGACTGCGTGTTGCCCGTCCAGAAAACAAACGGTAAAAGATTGTTTCAAGTTGATCATCTAAATGATGTGCAGTGAGTAACACATCCGCATTTAATTCATGCATTTTATAATCAAACCATTGATAACGCATTTGTCGTGAGTCATTTTGTATACTTTTCCCGGAAGCTACTAAATGTGATAAATCTAAATGTTTAATATCATATGATAACTGGTGTTGTTCACAGTAGGTTTGAAAAAAACGTTCTTCCTCTATCGATTCTTCTCGCAAACCATGATTGACATGTAGACATGTTAACTTGCGATAGGTGTCACGATAGAGATGGGTTAAAGCGTATAACAGGCACATGCTATCAACACCTGTAGATACGGCTAAGACAATATGGTCCTCTACAGTCCAACCACTCGTGTCTACTTTCATATAATCCCACCTTTTATAATTTTAATCTGTATCTATTTTTATCAAAGGGCTGTCAATAAAAATAGACTGCTCCTTGAGTAGAAACAGTCTATTTTTAAACGCATTAACGTCTTGAACCTTTACCACCACGTCTAGATTCTGTTTGTCGTTTAATCGTTGTGAGTTTATCTTCACTATCTTTTAAGAAATTACTTAGTTTCTTTTCAAAATCTTCAGCTTTTTGTGGCGGTTTACTATGATGTGATTTGTGTTGTGGTCTACGTGGTCGATCTTTTGCTTTTTTAATTGATAAGCTGATTTTTCCGTCATCCGCAATTGATAATACTTTAACTTCAACTTCATCACCGATTGATAAATGGTCCTCTACATTTTCAACGTAATTATCTGCCACTTCACTAATGTGTACTAAGCCACTTTTCCCTTCAGGTAATTCGACGAACGCACCAAATTTTTTGATACCTGTGACTTTACCTTTAAGCTTATTTCCTACTTCGATTGACATATTCTAAATAAATCCTCCCGATATGATTCGATTTTATCCTTATTATATTCCTGTTTTAATATTTTCACAATGCTATAGCTAGATTATTTTAAGATTAGCTGCTGTTTCTAATAAAACTGTTAACTGTATCCTCTATATTTAATTGTTTTTACTATTTTATAAAGCGATTAGCGATCATCATCTGTCGACTTTGACTTATCTGACTGTTTATCACTTGGCAATTTAAAGATAACCTCTCCTTTATTACTCAAATAGTAATCATCACGCGCAATTTTCTCTACGTAATCCGAATCGTTCAAATTACTCAGTTCTTCTTTTAATGCAATTTCTTCATCTTGTTGTTTTTGAAATTGTTCTTCTTTATGTTTTCGTTCAGCAGCATCTTCACTATTACTTTGCTTTTGAAGGACAAGCACGATAATTAACATTAATATAATGGCTAATAGTATACCACCAAACACTGTAATTCTACGGCGAACAATACGCATTTTCATCTTATTTCGTTGTTTTTGTTTGTTTCTTTGTGATGTGTACTGATTACCTATTTGTTCTACTTTTTTATCCAATGCTTGTCACCTCCTTTAAGCCATTATTCATCAAATTGTGGTTCATTTTTAGTACGTTCTTCTTTGATCAATTCGTACATGCCTTTAGCATTTTCTTTTGTTGCATGTTCATTTAATGCAGTTACTTTAACTGTAACTAACTTTTGACCAAAGCGAATGACTAATTCATCTTCAACCTTAACATCTGTACCTGCTTTAGCAACGTTACCATTTACAGTAATACGACCTTGGTCACTGATTTCTTTAGCCAAGGTACGTCGTTTTACTAAACGTGATACCTTTAAATATTTATCTAATCTCATGACTCTGCCTCTCCTTGCTGTAAATAGGCTTTGAGCATATTTTCATCAAAGTCTTTATTTTTGGTTTTATCATACAACGACATGAAGTGGTCTGCAAATACTTTCTCGAATTTGACGCGTGGTGTTTTGCCTTCTTGTTGTTTCGCCTCTAGCCAAATAGTATTTAAATCATCTATTGTTTCTGCATGTTGTTCTCCAAAGATATGAGGATGACGTCGAATCATTTTAGCATTTAAGCCGTCAATAACTTCACGTATATCCATATAGCCTTCTTTTTTACCAATACTCGTATGTAATAATACTTGTAGTAAAATATCACCAAGTTCTTCAATCATATGCCAATCATCTTTATTATCAATCGCTTCAAATAATTCAAATGTTTCTTCTAGTAAATAGCGTTTCAATGAGGCATGTGTTTGCGCTTTATCCCAAGGACAACCGTGGTCATCATCGACAAGTGTGTCAATGGTTTGTACCGCAAAATCAAAGTCTGAATATAGCACACGCTCGTCTTCAACTGCAGGTACAAAAACACTAGTTAGATTATTAAAATAAGATGCATCACGGTCTAATTCGTAGAGCGGTAACTCCGTTATTTGTGCATTATCACCATGCGCACCATCAACGATTTTAACATGGTAATCATCCGGATAGCGTTCCATCAAAGTAATTTTCAAATCTGCAGCTACCATATTACTATAAACTTGTGTAATGATTGTAGCTGTGCGCACATTCAAACGTTCTGGCTGTATATCTGTACCATCCAACATTGTAAAGCCATCATTCGGATCAATTTTTACCGCGGCAAAAATATCATCGATAAAACTTTTCCCTCCAAGTACATTCACACTGACATCATCTCGTTGCTTCTCCGCTTCTAACAATAGCATCGTCGTTGTTTCTGCAACATAAGGATGACCGGGCACCGCATAAATGACGTCTTGTTGTTGTGCCAATTCTAATAAACGATCGACAATGGTTTGATAAACATCTTCAAAAGATTGATGTGCTTCATAGATATCATCAAACGTTTCAAAATGTATATCCTCACGCAATGCTTCTATAACAGGATGTGCTAACGTTCGTGCATATACACAGTCTTGTTGTTGAATAAATCGATATATTCCTAATGGTAAATCGTCTAAACCATAATTTCCAAGACCAATAATTGTAATCTTATGCGTCATATTATCGTCGACTCCTTGTTTTAAAATGATATAATTTATCTCCATAAGGTAAGTGTTTTAGTTCTCTATAGCTTAACATACGCCATTCAGCTATAAGCCAGGTAAATATCCCAACTCCTGCAAATGCCGCAATTAGAAGTTCAAGTAATCCACCAATGCGTCCCGTTGTAGGAATAAGCCACATCACAGCTTGCACGACAAGACTCATAACTAACATGCTTGCCAATAATTTAATAAAGAATCGACCCATTCCTTGCATTTTATAACGTGTCGTTACACGCTGATGGCAAATCAAACCTGTCACACTTAAAGACAAGACGGTACTCACACTGGCACCTAAAATTCCTAATTGATAAATCAACATAATATTTAACAGCCCTTTAACGATTAAACCAATACCAACACTAATCATCACCGTTGCAACCTCATTAAACACTTGTAATAAAGCAATATACATCATAATTAATGATACCAATATTACCGTTATCATATAAACACTTAGCGTTATGACTAAACTGTTGGTTTTAAAAAAAACTTGATTCATCAATGGTAATAAATTAACTAATCCTACTGCGGCAGCACTACTAATTAATATAGTAATTTTCAGAGAGGCATTCGCATAACGATTCATTAAATTCCATTGTTGTTCTTGCAACGCACATGTTAATAACGGAATCAACACAAAACTAAAAGTTGTTGTGACAATTAAGCCCATTTGAATAAATGATGCGCCACGATCATAGATGCCTTTTTGCTTAATCGCTTCATGAAATGATAAATGGTTTGATTTTAACATGTGTACTACTGTAAAACTGTCGATGAACTGCCATAAAATAACTAATAGTTGACTTATAGCGAACACCATAACTGCTAACAATAGTCGGCGCCAAGGTATGGTCATCGTATCTAGCTGACGCATATATTTAAACGGCCGATGATAGATTAAATAAAGACTTGAACCTAGAAAACCAACCGATGAACCTAAAATTGCAAGCATGCCAGCTTGATAAATCGTTCTTCCATAAAGTATAAATAATCCTATCGCTACAAAGATAACTGTAACTCGAATTATCTGCTCTATTACCTGGGAAATTGCTGGAATAGTCATTAATTGTTGACTTTGATAATGACCTCTTAATACGCCTAAAACCCCAACAAATAAGAAACTTAAACTTGCTGCTCTAATCATTGTTTCTAGATGAACATCTCCCATCATCCATGCCATTGGATGCGCTAACAGAAATAATAATGCAGTAATAAAAATAGCTACTATCTGCAAATATCGAAGCACCATTGAATATCTTTGCGCCGTACCATGTCCACCTAAAGTTTGCGTTACTGCACTAGGAATTGCATTCATTGATAATATCATGCCTAACGCAACAATAGGATATATTTGCTGATAGGCATACAATCCTTCATCACCCAATACATTTTGATACGGTACACGATAAAGTGCACTTAATACTTTGACAACAATGAGCGCACCAGTCAGTACCACTACACCACTAAATGCGGATTTCATCTTCATCTTTAATAACTCTACTTTCTTCTAGACATTTCACTAAAAATTTTAAATTCTCAAGCCATTGTGTTGATTTTTTCAAAGTAACTTTCATCACCCCGTCTTGAACACCTACTTTCATAGCTCGACCAAGCGGTTGTGTTTGTTTAAACAATGCTTCACCATCGATGTCTTTCGTTCCTTGCACCGATAATGTAATATCCACTGTTTTTCCTTGATCTTTTATCAAGGTTACCCCAGCACGTAATGCATGTATCTTAATTTGTACACTATCAAGTAAACGTTCAACTTCTATCGGATAATCATTAAAACGATCCATCAATTCATCTCTAATATCGTCAAGTTGTGCCTCATTTTCAACTTTTCTTAACTTTTTATATATCTCAATTTTAGCCTGTTCGTTTTGAATATATTCTGCTGGCAGATAGGCATCTAAATTTAATACCATCTCTACTTCAGGTGTATCTTGCGTTTCTTCAGTTATACCGCGTTTTTCATTTACTGCTTCTTCTAACATTTGTGAATATAGATCAAATCCAACTGAATCGATAAAGCCATGTTGCTGTTTACCTAATAAGTTACCCGCACCACGAATATTTAAATCGCGCATCGCAATCTTGAAACCAGATCCTAGCTCTGTAAATTCCTTAATCGCTTGCAAACGATCTTCAGCTGTTTCGGTTAATACTTTATTTGTCGGATGTAAGAAATAAGCATAACCGATACGACTCGAACGTCCAACACGTCCTCTTAATTGATACAATTGACTTAAACCAAATCGATCTGCTTCTTCAATAATCAATGTATTGGCATTTGGTACATCCACACCTGTCTCTATAATCGTAGTTGTTACTAATATATCGTAGTCTCCATTGATAAAACTTAGCATAGTTTCTTCTAAATCCCGTTCAGTCATTTGTCCATGTGCTACAGCAATACTTGCTTCAGGCATGAGCATTTGTAGTTGTTCACGCTTTTCATATATCGACTGAACTTTATTGTATAAATAGAACACCTGACCATCTCTAGATAGTTCGCGCTCTAATGCTTCTTTAATAAAATTCGTATTTTGTTCTAGCACATATGTTTGAACTGGGAAGCGATTTTCTGGTGGCGTTTCAATTACTGACAAATCACGCACACCAAGCATACTCATATGCAGCGTTCTTGGTATAGGTGTTGCTGTTAGTGTTAAGACATCAACATTCGTTTTCAATGTCTTAATACGTTCTTTATGGCGAACACCAAATCGTTGCTCTTCATCTACAATAAGCAACCCTAAATCCTTATATCGAATATCTTTGCTTAGTAGCTTGTGTGTCCCTACAACGATATCAACATAACCAGACTTCAACCCTTCTTTCGTCTTTCTAACCTCTTTCGCCGTTCTAAAACGACTGACAAGTTGAATTTCAACCGGGAAATCTTGCATTCGCTCAATCAATGTTTCGTAATGTTGTTGAGCAAGAATCGTCGTTGGAACTAAAAATGCAACCTGTTTACCTTCCATTACTGCTTTAAAAGCTGCACGAATCGCTACTTCAGTCTTACCATAGCCAACATCACCACATAACAGACGATCCATTGGTTTTTGTAGTTCCATATCTGCTTTAATTTCTTCAATCGATTTTGCTTGATCAGGTGTTAACTCATATGGAAAGTCTAATTCAAAAGCTTGTTGCTCAGCTGTATCTTCTCCAAATTGGTAACCTACTGACATTTCTCGTTCTTTATATAAAGCAATCAATTCTTCAGCAATATCTTCAACGCTTTGTTGTACCTTGGCTTTGGTTTTCTTCCATTCAGAGCCACCAAGTTTATTTAATTTAGGCGATTTGTCTTCTGAAGCAACATATTTTTGGACTTGATCCATTTGGTCAACTGGAACAAATAATTGATCTGTACCTTTATATTGTAATTTTATATAGTCGCGATGAACATCCCCAACTTCAAGTGTTTCTACACCTAAATAGCGGCCTACCCCGTGATGTACATGAACTACATAGTCACCTACTTTTAAATCTTGATATGATTTTATCTTTTCAGCATTTGATATTGTCTTAGAACGTTTGCGCTGTTTCTTCTGTTTTGTTTTAAACAATTCTCGTTCAGTAATTACCACGAGTTGCATATAAGGTAGTTCAAAACCTTCAGATAAACTTCCTTCCGTCACAATAGCTTGTCCACTGGCAATACCGCTGTGAATATTTTTAACGGTAGGAATATGCATTTCGTTTAGCATTGCCTGAATACGTTCCACCTTTGTTTCTGTTTCTACCAAGACTACAATCGTATAGTCATTTTGTACGTAGCGTTGAAACTCAGAACGCATAATATCATATTGTCCATAAAACTGTTGCACTGGCTTACAAGAAAACTTGATAATATCAGCTAATTTAACAGTCATTGAGGATGTAAACAGTGTGAAGTATGCCACTGGAAAATGAGTTAATAAATGTTCAAAACCGTCATATTGCATAAAAGTTTGCCCAATAAAACCATTACCACTTTCTATTAAATTATGAATAAAGTCCTCGACTTCAGTGGTCAACGTTTCTTCTGTTTCTTTGATACGATTATATTCATCAACTACGACAATGGCATCTTGTTGAAAATAATCAATCAAAGTAGCAGGCGTTTCATACATAAATGCAACTAAACGTCGTAATAATTGGTGGTCGACGGCTGTCGTGTCTATAAGATTGAAACTTTCATAGGTTTCTTTCAAGTCATTCCTTACCGATGTTTCAATTTTTGGACGTGTGTCTTCATATGCAGCTTTTAAATTGCTTTGTAAATGCTTAATGACATCATCAGTGATGACATAGTCACTTGCAGAAGTGATTGAGACACCATCTAAATTATTATTGGAACGTTGGGTTTCAATATCAAAATCTCGAATTGAGTCGACTTCCGTATCAAACAACTCGATTCTTACCGGTTCGCCAATCAACGGATAGATGTCGATAATACCACCACGCACTGAGAATTCACCGATATGGGAAACAACAGATTCACGGCGATACCCCATGTTCACAAGTTGCTGTAGTAAATGTGCCACATCAATATCTTGACCAATATGTAAATGGATTTGATGTGCTTGCCATATGTCTATAGGTGTTTGCCATTTTTTCAAACCATTTAATGGCACGATAAATAACCCTTTCTCATTTTGTGCTAACGCAGTAAGTGTGCGTACGCGTTCGCTCATAAGTTGAGGGCTTTGGGTTGAAAATTCTTCTGTCATAATATCTTGTACAGGATATTTGTATACTTCTGCCGAATCAATATACTGCAATAAATCTGTTTCTAATTTATCTGCTTGGTAGAGATTATTTGTTATAAGGAGCATTTGCTTATGGTCAGTAAGATATTTTTCCGCGATAATTGTAGCTTTAGCCGATGGAGATAATCCAGTGACTAAAATATTTTCTTGTCCAAATACCTGATCTAATTCTTGGAAACGTTTATCTTGTTGGATGTATTCTGCTATCACTGATTTCAATTGACGTCACCATTAAAGTTATTCATGACATGGTCAAAGCGTGACGTATCGATAAATGCTTCTACTGCTTGAGCTGCATGTTCAACTACATGATCCATTGTCATCATTTCTTCTTTTGAAAATTTTTGTAATACATAATCAGGTACTGACATGCCATTAGTCGGTCTACCAACACCGATGCGAATACGCTTAAATTGCTCCGTGCCTAAATGTTGAATAATCGATTTCATACCATTATGACCACCTGCACTACCCTTTTGTCTTAATCTGACTTGACCTTGGTTAAGATCTAAATCATCATAAAGCACGATAAGTTCATCTATTGCTACATTGTAATAATCCATTAAAGGCCCAACTGCTTGCCCCGATAAATTCATCATTGTCATTGGTTCGATAAACATGACTTTATCATTACCAATACGCTCAATGGTATATGCACCTTTGAATTTTTGTTTATCTAAATTAAAATTGTATTTATCTAAAAGATAATCTACCACTTCAAAACCAATATTGTGTCTTGTATGTTCGAATCGTTTGCCTATATTTCCAAGACCAACAATACATTTCATATGTTGAAACCTCCATGCCAAATTGTAAATTAATGTACCATACATGATGCATTTATATTAGATTGACTCACTCATGTATGTTTTTCTAATTCTATTATTATATGGTTATCATTATTAAAATAAGTTGATTCTTTACTTTTTAAAGATACACACTATTTTATATCATTCATCATCATAACACAAAAAAGCACTAAACTTATGTTGATAAGTTTAGTGCTCATATAAGACGATGATTCGTCGCTTTTATACATCACAATTAACTTGGCTCACTATAAGCTATTAATTGTAAATCGTACAATTAGCTAAACAATAATGTTATAAGCTTTATTCTTCAGCTTCTTCGTCTTCTTTAGATTCTCCTACAACTTCTGGTTCTGGCGTAGCAGCATCGCCTTCCATAGCTTCCACTTCTTCTTCAGTTGGTTCTTCAGTTGGTGGAACTACTGTTACGATTGAAGTTTCTGGTTCATCTTCAATAGTGTAGTCACCTGTTACTTTAACATCTGCTACTGTGTAGCTGTCGTTAATTTGTAAGTCAGTAACGTCTACTTCAATTGCTTCTGGGATATTTTCTGGTGTAGCTGTAACTTGTAAGTAGAATAATGGTTGTTCAACAACGCCACCTTCTTTAGCACCCACTGCTTCACCAACTAAGTGTACAGGCACTTCTACTGTACGTTCTTCAGTCATGTTAATAGCTAAGAAGTCAATATGTGTAATTTGGTTTTTTAACGGATCAAATTGGTAATCTGACACCATAACTTTAATTGATTTAGAGCCAACGCCTAAATCGATAACCCCGTTACGACCAACTTCACGGATAACTTTGATGAATTCAACTTCATCAACTTTAACAGAAGTATTTTTTGTACTATAACCGTAAACAACTGCAGGAACTTTACCTAAACTTCTAATCTTTTTAAGTTCTGAACGAGTTTGTTTACCTTGACGGATGATTGACTTTAATGAAGCCATTCTGATTTCCACCTTTCGAATTTTGCTCTCTTACAGAGCACTCCTCATTTGCCCATCAATGCGAACATTGCTTGCAAATGTTTATTTCATTCGTATAATCACGAACGAATGTATTATACACGCTTATGAATTTGAAGTCAAATTGCTGTGACTAGGCTTAATCAAACAAGACGCTTACTGATTCTCGTTCATATACACGGACAATAGCTTGTGCTAATAGTCCAGCAACAGATAATTGCTTCGTATTTGCTGGTTTGCGATTTTCATCTAATAAGATTGAATTTGTCACAATAAGTTCTTTAATCGCTGAATTTTCGATACGTTCTTTAGCCGGACCAGACAGTACTGGGTGTGTACAACATGCATATACTTCTTTCGCACCTTTATCTTTTAACGCTTGTGCAGCTAAAGTTATCGTTCCAGCTGTATCAATAATATCATCGATAATAATTGCGGTGCGCCCTTCAATATCTCCAACGATATTCATAACTTCTGCAACATTAGGTTTAGGGCGACGTTTATCGATAATTGCAATTGGAGTTTTTAAAATGTCAGCAAGTTTGCGCGCACGCGTTACACCACCATGATCTGGTGAAACAACGACACACTCTTCTGGATTTATGTTTGGATCATTTTGGAAATGTTGACCAATAATAGGAACACCCATCAAATGATCAATCGGAATGTCAAAGAAGCCTTGAATTTGTGGCGCATGTAAGTCTAAAGCGATCATGCGATTTGCACCAGCTGTTTCAATTAAATTAGCTACTAATTTTGCTGTAATAGGTTCACGGCTACGTGCTTTTCTGTCTTGACGTGCGTATCCATAATAAGGTACCACAATATTAATATTCGCTGCTGACGCACGTTTGCATGCATCAATCATAATGAGCAATTCCATTAAATGTAAGTTGACTGGATATGATGTTGGTTGAATAATAAAGACGTCACATCCTCGGATGCTTTCTTCAATATTAATTTGAATTTCGCCATCACTAAAACGTTTTACAGAGCACTTCCCTAATTCAATCCCTACACGATCAGCTACTTCTTGTGCCAAAGGTTCATTTCCTTTAAGAGAAAAGATCTTTAAAGATGAATTCTTGTATTCATTATTTAACATTTATAGTCCTCCAATTATTTTCTATGCATACATATTATATATAAAAAACGCGTCTTTTACTATGACTCAATCAAATTCATACTAAAATTTATTAATTTCGACAATTCGGAATAACGATTACAGTTCGTAAAGTATATTCTAGATTGTTAGTATTATTTTTTTACATATCCTTCTTTAGTGATTTGACGTGCTCTTGCAAGCGCTAAGCTATCATTAGGAATATCATCTGTGATTGTTGATCCTGCAGCAATGAGCGAGCCATCACCAACAGTAACTGGTGCAATAAGATTAGTATTACATCCAATAAAGGCATCCCTTCCAATCACTGTACGGAATTTATTTATGCCATCATAATTCACAGTGATAGAGCCACAACCAATATTTGTACGTTCTCCGACTTCAGCATCACCAATATAGCTCAAGTGAGATACTTTTGCACCATCTTTCAGCTCAGCTTTCTTAACTTCAACAAAGTTACCTACCTTGACATCTTTGCCCAGGTTAGAACCAGGACGTAATTGTGCAAATGGCCCTACTTTCGTATACGCGCCCACTTCAGAATCGTTAATCACCGATTGCTTGATTTCGACATGTGCAGCAATCTTACTATTATGAATTTCAGAATATTGACCTACATGTACATTTTCTCCAATCGTTGTTGTCCCAGTAATTCTTACACCAGGTTCAATAACCGTATCCATACCAATTTCAACGTCTGGTGCAATATATGTTTGAGTTGGATCAATCAAAGTTACGCCATTTCGCATATGATAGTCATTTACGCGCTGTTGTAACGCCTTTTCAGCTTGACTAAGCATCACACGGTCATTGACACCTATAATTTCATCAAAATCATCTGTATGATAGACTTCGGCAATACCATGATTATGTAAAATCAAGGCAACTGCATCTGGTAGATAATATTCTCCCTGTGCATTGTCATTTCGCACCTGATTTAGCGTTTCAAAGAGCACTTGATTATCAAAAGCAAAAATACCCGAACTGATTTCACTTATCGTTTTTTCGGCCGCCGATGCATCTTTTTCTTCAACTATACGTTCCAGCTGTTGTTGCTCATTACGAATAATACGTCCATATCCAAATGGGTTAATCGCCGTTGCAGATAATACTGTGACATGGGCCTTATTTCGCTCATGGTGTTCGATTAATGCTTGTAACGTTTCAGCAGTTATCAGTGGCGTATCTCCGCATACAACTAGTGTCGTTCCTTCTTTACTGCTTAAGTGGTCTTGAGCCGTTTTCACGGCATGTGCCGTACCTAGTTGTTCAGCTTGAAAACTATACAATGATTGATGTCCTAATGTTTCTTTGACCTCATCTGCACCATGGCCTACAACAGTTACAACTTGATCTACACCTGATGCTTTAACATTCGTTAATACATGCTCAATCATCGGCTTCCCAGCAACCTCATGTAGTACTTTATACCTTTTCGACTTCATTCTTGTACCTTTACCAGCTGCTAATATAATCGCATATCTCTGCATGAATGCTAACCCTCCAATAAAAATTACACTTCGTCATTATTATAATTTAATTATTACGCCACTTTCAAGATTTATAAGATGTTGTTAACGAAACGTAAATGGCTTATCATCTTGTTAATAATAATGTTAATGTGCTTGTATTTTAAAAGAACAGGTCCAACATCCGCATTATGTTGAACCTGTTCTAAAGTTTATATCAATTATATATTAATCATTGTCTTCTGATTGTTCTGATGAGGCATTTTTATCTGGAACTACTTCATCAGTTTCATCATATACTTTCATCACAGCATCCTGAATCTCCTGTCTCATATCAGAATTAATCGGATGTGCAATATCACGGAATTCACCATCTGGTGTACGTTTACTTGGCATTGCGACGAACAGACCAGAATTTCCTTCAATTACGCGTAAGTCATGAATAACGAATGCCTTATCTAAAGTAATTGAAACAAGTGCTTTCATTCTACCGTCTGTTTCTATTTTTCTAAGTCTTACATCTGTCACTTTCATGCAGTGAGCCCCCCTAGTATATATCTCTCTTTGTGGTTTTTAGAAGCTTTACAATTCAACATTGAAAATTATCATTCCTTAGTTTTGGCTATTAGTTCAATTTCAACTTTAACATCTTTAGGTAAACGTGAAACTTCAACACAGCTACGCGCAGGTTGATGTTCACTAAAATAATCTGCGTATACTTCATTGATTTGTTGAAATTCATTCATATCAGCAATGAAAATTGTTGATTTAATGACAGAATTAAAGTCTGCACCTGCTTCATTGAGCACAACTTTTAAATTTTCTAGTACTTGTTTAGTTTGTTCTTGCACATCCTCACTTACCAATTGACCATTAGAATTCAATGGTAGCTGTCCAGATGTAAATACCAAACCATTCACAGCCGTTGCGTGTGAATAAGGCCCTATAGCTTCAGGTGCGCTATTAGCGTTAATCGTTTTCATGATGTAATTACTCCTTTTAAGAAAATTTAGACAAAATATTACCTTGCTCAACGTTAAACTCTTGATTATATTCATCAACATCAGATAATCTGACCAAGGAAGTATAATCTTCAATCAATCGTTGTTTAACTTCTTTTGATTCTACAAGTACTGATACCCCTTTTACATGTGCTTTAAACTCATTCATGAGATTCATCACACCATTAATTGAGCCACCAGCTCTCATAAAGTCATCGACAACCAACACATTAGAATTTTCTTCTAATGTACGTTTCGATAGCACCATTGTTTCTATTTTTCTTGATGAACCTGAAACGTAGTTAATGGATACTGTTGAGCCTTCAGTCACTTTGTTATCCTTGCGAATGACTACTACAGGTAAATTTAATACGTTTGCTACCGCGTTGGCAAGTGAAATCCCTTTTGTCGCTATTGTCACAACTGCATCAAGTTGTTCATCCATGTATATTGTTGCAATTAATTTACCAACTCTATTCAATAATGTAGGGTTCCCTACTAAGTCTGATAAGAATAAATATCCGCCTGGCAATAAACGATTTTTCTCATCCAATAAATGAATCACGTCATCGATAACTTCTGCCGCTTCTTCTTTACTCATCATTGGTTTATAGGTCACACCACCACTTGCTCCTGCCGTCGTAATGACTGTGCCTAGTCTTTCTTTTAAAAAGGTATTCTTAATAATTTGTACATCTTCGCTAATTGATGATTTTGCTTGTTTAAATTTTTTAACGAAAAATGTTAAAGGTATTAATTCATTGGGGTGGTTCATTAGATATTGTGTCATAAACACAATACGCTCACTTCGTTTATAACGCATTGTCTCAACCTTCCTATCCTAGTAATCTTACTAAATAAACTTCATTACAACAGCCGTTTACTGCATTATATATTTTCTTAGCTTGACTTTCTTTTTGTGCTAATGCATAAACAGTTGGTCCACTACCACTCATTAAAGCGCCATCTGCACCACATTGAAGCATGTTATTTTTAATCTTTTTTATTTCTGGGTGCATAGCCATAGAGACTAATTCCAAGCGATTAGAAAGACTGTGGCATAACTTTTGATAGTCACCATGTTTAATCGCTGCCTTGCACGCTTCTGTGTGAACGGCATGCGCAATATTTAAATCTAAAGCTTTAAAAACGTCTGGCGATGAAATACCTAAATCTGGTTTAGCTAAAACTACCCATGTCGCTGGCGGTTTGTTTAAAAATTCAATCTTCTCACCTAAGCCAGTACATAAAGCGGTTTGATTATAAATACAAAACGGTACATCTGTGCCAATTTGAATACCCAATTGAGCTAAATCATGCAATGTTAAACCCAAGTCGAACAGGCGATTCATACCTCTCATCGTTGCAGCAGCATCTGCTGAACCTCCAGCTAAACCAGCTGATACCGGAATGTCTTTATCAATCGCTATCGTTACACCTTGCTGAATCCCATAAGTATGTGTCATTAATTCGGCAGCTCTATAAGCTAAATTTTTACTATCATTAGGCACATAGTTGTGCTCAATGTCGACAATAATCTTATTATCCGTACGTTTTTTAAATGATAGTCTATCATTTAAATCAACCGTCGTCATAATCATTGCAATTTCATGATAGCCGTCATCTCTTTTGAAAAGGGTGTCGAGCGTAAAATTTATCTTGGCAGGAGCCGTTTCATATATCATTTTTCCGCCCCTCTCTTCAATATATTAATAAGATGATTTTAACATAAAGGAGCCAAATATTTGATTAAAACTATACATATTTCTCTAAAAACTTAATAAACATTGTCTTTTGAAAAATAATATACGGAATTTTACATATAAAAAAGCGCTATGCTTTTTGCATTAACGCTTATATCTTCTTATTCAATTTGACCTCTCGCTCAAATTGAATAATAATTATTTACTTATATCTTTATTAGTGTGCAACTGCTTCTTGATGATTATCCTCTTCAAATGAAACTTGTACATTCTCTGTTAGCACATCCGTGTATGTATAAGATACTCTTTCAAAGTTATGCTTATCTTGGTCTAATTCAACAATGAAAACTGATGGATAAGTCTCTTTTAATACCCCACAACGTTCAATTGTTTTTTTACGACCACCGTTGGCTTTAAGTACAATACGATTTCCTAAATGACAATCAATAGAATTTTTGATGTCCAAAATTGATTTTGGCATATTGCTCCACCTCGCTACAAGGTATATCTTACCATATTCATAGCCTTTTCGTCAAATAAAATTTAAATTTTATCAATGTCCAACGCTTTTGTCAACAGTTTAATTAGCTAATTCAGGGTATTTTTTCTTTTCTTTATACAAACGTGCGAAATCTTGTATCGAAAGTGTTTCACCTCGTCGTTTAGGATCAATTTCAGCAGCGTTAAGCCAAGATAATATAGCTTCTTTATGTTTTTTGCCATCTTTAAAGTGATTTTGGTAATTGTTATTAATTGTTTTTCGACGTTGCGCAAATGCAGCTTTAGCCAATTTAAAGAATGCTGTTTCATCATCTATATCTACAAGAGGTTGTGAGCGCTGCATTAATTTTACGACAATAGAGTCTACATTGGGCGGTGGCATAAAGACACTTTTCGGCACTGTTACTACTTTGCTTGTTTCAGTATAATATTGTGTCACGATAGATAATGATCCATAAGCTTTTGTTCCTACAGTCGCATTCAACCGCTCTCCTACTTCTTTTTGCATCATAACGACATATCCATCAATTGGAATATCTTGCTGCATTAAATTGAGTAGAATTGGCGTAGTAATGTAGTATGGTAAATTTGCAACCACCATAATCTTTTCACAATCATTTAAATATGTGTGCACAGCTGCTGATATATCGGCTTTCAATATATCTTCATTAATCACAGTCACATTTTCGTATGGTGCCAGCGTATAATCTAGCACCGGGATAAGACGTTGATCAATTTCAAATGCGATAACCTGTTTTGCTTTTTTAGCTAGTTGCTCTGTTAATGAACCCATTCCCGGTCCAATTTCAATAACTCCGGTACGTTCATCAATATCACTGGCATCAATAATTTTATGGATGATGTTTACATCAACTAAGAAGTTTTGTCCTAAACTCTTTTTAAAGTTAAATCCAAAGCGCGTTAACAGTTCTTTAGTTCTGGATGGTGTTGCAATATCTTTATTCTCCATTATTCATCTCGCTCCTTCTCAAGACCTAATGCCTGGCGTACATCCGCTTCTGTATAACCAAATGCATTTAATTTTTTCAATAATTGTTTACCATTTGAATGACCAATGTGAAGTTTTCTACCAATCACTTCTCGCTTTCGACGCGCATCTTTACCAATGATTAGCCCTAGCTCGAGTAATACGCTTTTATCGATTGTTTCTATTGCTTCTTCAAAGGGTGAACTTACATGCATTAGTGCGGCTCTAATATCTTCTGGTTTTGCATGCTCAACACCAATTTTCCCACGCTTATTTTTAGCTTTTTCTCTATCTATATAAGCGTGTTTTACTCCAGATACATGCTCTGTAATCGTATGGCGAATTTTATCACCTGGGAAATCAGGATCTGTTAGTACTATAACACCTCTAGTTTCTTGTGCATGTCGAATTACATCTAATGTATCTCTATTGATGGCACTGCCATTTGTTTCAATTGTATCGCATTCTACTGCTAACTTTACGCGCTCCGTATCATCGCGTCCCTCTACAACTATAAACTCATTTATTCTCACTATGATTTAACCCTTCTTTATTTTTACTGTTCATTAGTTATTTTAAAGCAAACCACATCGAATTCACATTAATTTTATATTTATAATAATTAAAAGGAGCAAGACAAGATGGACTGTCTTACCCCAATGTAAAGAAATATTACTTTAAGTTAAATAAACGTTCCGCATTTTCTGTAGTTTGACGACATACATCTTCATATGTCATCCCTCTTAATTCTGCAATTTGTTGCGCCACTAGGGTAACACGTTCTGGCTCGTTACGCTTACCTCTATAAGGATGTGGCGATAAATAAGGCGCATCTGTTTCAACTAACAAACGTTCCATTGGCACATGTTTCGCAACTTCTTTAGGTTGTTTCGCATTTTTAAAAGTAACAGGACCACCTAGTGAAATATAAAAATTCAGTTTATTAATGACCACATCTGCAATTTCAGGAGAACCACTAAAACTATGCATAATACCACCTACTTCTTCAGCATGTTCTTCAAGTAGAATATCCACACAATCTTGTGTTGCTTCCCGATTATGAATGACGATTGGCAACTTAACACGTTTAGCTAATGCAATTTGCTTTCTAAAAACTTCTTTTTGAACATCCGCTGGAGATTTATCCCAATGATAGTCTAATCCCATTTCACCAATACCGATAACTTTAGGATGCTCAGCAAGCGTTTCAATCCAACTTAAGCGCGCTTCAGTAAAATCAATCGCATCAACCGGATGCCATCCTATAATGGCATATAAAAAGTCATATTGTTCGATTAATTCCATCGCACGTTCAATGGTAGCCGTATCAAAACCAACGACAAACATACGGTCTACACCTGCCTGTTGTGCGCGTGAAATCACTTCGCTTAAATCTTCATCATATTGTTCATCATTCAAATGCACATGTGTATCGATTAACATCATATCTCTCCTAAAGCTTCAAATTTTACTTAATCACCGCGCCATTAGCGATGGCGTTAGGTAAACTTACTAATGTTAAAACATCGTCTTTTTCAGCTGATAAAATCATACCTTCTGATCTTTGGCCCATTAATTTTGCTGGTTTCAAATTCGTAACGACAGCTACTTTCTTACCAATTATGTCTTCTGGTTTATAAAATTTAGCGATGCCTGAAACAATTTGGCGTTGTTCAGTTCCCAAATCAACTTGAATTTTTAACAATTTATCTGATTTTTTCACATTTTCAGCATCCGTAATCGTTGCTGCTTTAATTTCTACTTTATCGAAATCTTTAATATTAATTTGTGCTTTACTAGGTGCCTCGTGTTCAACTTTTTCAGATTTAGGTGGTTGCATAGACGCTTTGATATATGCAATTTCAGCTTCTGTATCTAGTCTCGGGAAAATTGGTGATGGCTTTTCAGTAACCATAACAGCTTGTTTTAGTGCACCGTAACGTTCAAGGCTTGCCAATTCAAACAACTCTGGACTATTAATATTTAATTGTTTAAAGACTTCTCTAGGTGCATGCGTTAAGAACGGACGCAATAACACTGTTGCAAAACGAATATTTTCAATCAAGTGTGCCATTACATTGGCTAACATATCCTTTTGACTATCGTCTTTAGCTAATACCCATGGCGTTGTTTCGTCAATATATTTATTGGTACGACTTATCAATTTCCAAACAGTAGCTAACGCAACTGAAAATTGGAAGCTTTCCATGTTATCATTAAAGTCTTTTACTGTTTCAAGTGCAAGTGCTTCCATTGCATCATCCAACTCATGTTTTGGACCCGTATAAGCTGGAAGTTCGCCTTGGAAATATTTATTAATCATCGAAATAGTTCGATTAACTAAATTGCCTAAGTCATTTGCTAAATCATAGTTTGTACGTTCAACAAATGCTTCTGGTGTGAAGACACCGTCTGAACCAAATGGCAACTCACGCATTAAGTAATAACGCGTCGCATCTAAACCGTAACGATCGATGAGCACATTAGGATCTACAACATTCCCTTTCGATTTACTCATTTTACCGTCTTTCATTAAAATCCAACCGTGCGCAAACACTTTTTTAGGTAATGGTAAATCTAATGCCATAAGTAAAATTGGCCAAATAATAGAGTGGAAACGTACAATTTCTTTTGCCATTAAATGCACGTCTGCAGGCCAATATTTTTGGAAAAGTGCATCATCATCTGATAAATAGCCTAGTGAAGATATATAGTTCACAAGTGCATCAATCCATACATAAACAACATGTTTAGGGTTAGATGGCACTCGAACACCCCAATCAAAAGACGTACGTGATACAGCTAAATCTTCCAAACCTGGTTTGATAAAATTATTAATCATTTCATTTTTTCGAGATGGTGGTTGAATAAAATCCGGATTTTGATCGTAAAATTCTAATAAACGATCCGTATACTTGCTAATATTAAAGAAATAGCTTTCTTCTTTTACAAGTTCAACTTCGTGTCCTGAATCCGGACTTTTTCCGCCAACGATTTTGCCATTTTCATATATAGGATCAACAAGTTGTGATTCTGTATAGTAAGTTTCATCAGGAACAGAATACCAACCTTCATATTCACCTAGATAAATATCGCCTTGTTTAAGTAAACGTTCAAAGACTTTCTCAACCACTTGTTTATGGCGTTGTTCTGTTGTTCTAATAAAGTCATCATTTGAAATTTCAAGTTTGCTCCATAAACTTTTAATTCCTGCAATCATATCATCTAAATATTCTAATTCTGTTTTACCAGCTTTTTGTGCTTTTTCTTGAATTTTTTGTCCATGTTCATCTGTACCTGTTAAATAACGTACATCATATCCTTGCATGCGTTTATATCTGGCAATTACGTCACCTGCTACCGTTGAATACGCATGTCCAATATGTAAATTCCCACTTGGATAATAAATTGGGGTTGTAATATAAAATGTCTCTTTCGCCATCACTGGGTCCTCCTATTCTCTTACACTATCAATGTTATCTAACATTATTTTCCTTTTCAATGAAGTCGCACATGGATATGTCGAGCTTCAGAATGTTAACTGTCTTATATCAGTATATAGATATACCTATAAATTCTATAGCTTTATTATACATTATCTAAAAACAGTAACGTGATATCTTTTCTACATTACCATAAAATCAGCAATTCATGGGTATTTCAATATAATTTATTCTGCGTTAAGTTGATGATAGATATCGTAAACATCACTTGTCTTCATATTTCGATCTTCTGCCACCATTTTAATTGCTTTTTTAGGCTTAACCTGTTGTTTTTTAATATAGTGTGTAACATGTTCTTGAATCGTCATCTCTTCATACCATTGCTTATCTTTCAAAGCCTTTGCACCTTCAATTAACATTACAAATTCCCCTTTTTGAGGGATTTTGCCTTGTTCAACCATCGCTATCATTGAATCAATATCAAGTGTGACGATTTCTTCAAACTTTTTAGTAAGCTCTCTACCAATGGTCACCCGTCGCTTTGCATCGATACTTTGAATCGCCTTTAGTGTTTGTATCACTCGATAAGGTGACTCATAAATAATTATTGTTGCTTCTTGGTACATACGTTCTTGTAATATGGAAATTTTATCTTTTTCTTTGCGTGGCAAAAAACCTATAAATGTATAGATGTAAGATGGCAGTCCACTTGCCATCAAAGCAGTTAAACCAGCATTAGCACCAGGAATAGGCACAACATTAAGCTGCTGTTCTCTTGCTTCCACTACGAGTTCATAACCTGGATCACTGATTAATGGTAATCCTGCGTCTGATACTAAGGCGATATCTAAACCATTTTGTAATTGCTTTATTAAATAGTTCGTTTGTTGTTCTTTATTATGCTCATGATAAGATTTTAATGGGGTATCAATCGCATAGTGCGAACATAATTTACGAGTCACCCTAGTATCTTCACAGGCTATTAAGTCAACATCTTTAAGAACTTGAACGGCGCGATATGTAATATCTCCTAAATTGCCAATAGGTGTCCCGACTAAATATAAAGTCCCCATATTATCTCTCCTTAAATAATGCTAATTTTTGCTTTCTTGATAATTGCTTAATTTCATATTCTCTTTTTAATGCTTCTGATTTCGTATCGTACATTTCTTGATAAACTAAGACTACTGGGCGTCTTGCCTTTGTATATTTGGCCCCTTTTCCTAGATTGTGCTGTTTAATTCGCGCTTCTACATCTCTGGCATAACCCGTATACAAACTATGATCTTTACACTGCACAATATATACAAAATGTTTATCCATAATAAACCTCTTTCATCTTATCCGAGTAACTACCGTCTTCATTATAAATATAAAACGGTGCACATAGTTCTAACCCTTGCTTTCCACTTTTTCGACCTTCCACAACAATCGTTTGGGCTGTTTTGCCTTTTTTACTATAAATTAAATGTAAGCGTTTCGGTTCAATGTTTACTTGTCTCATTTCAGTTAAGACATCCATAAGCCTTTCTGCTCGATGTACCATCATTAATCGCCCGCCCTGCTTAAGTAGATGTTGCGCAGCCTTCATGCAATCACTGAGTGTACACATAATCTCATGACGTGCGATTTTATGTGCTTCTTTTTGGTGTTGATGCTGTTGATTTATTTTAAAATAAGGTGGGTTACATGTCACAAGAGAATATTGTGAGGGTTTGAAATATTGCGTCGTCTCTTTTAAATCCATATGAAACAACTTTAATCGATTTTCTAGATGGTTATATTTAAAGCTTCGACGCGCCATATCGACTAACTGTATTTGTATTTCCATCGCATCTATTTGTTGTGTACCTTTCGCAGATAATAGTAGCGGTATGACACCATTTCCAGAACACAAATCCATAATTGTATCTTTTTTTCTTACTTCAGTAAAATAGCCTAATAATAAAGCATCAGTTGAAAATGAAAACACGTCGTCGTTTTGTATTACTTTCAAATTTTCTTTAATAAGACAATCTATACGTTCATGTGCTTTTAACATTATGTGTCGCTCCTAAAAAAAGGGTGTTACAATAACAGCAGTCCTAAGCGTCTGTTGTTTGTATATACACCCTGTCATTTATATCACTGAGTCATTAGTCATTAAGTACTGCCATACAAAGCAAGCAATCTTCGCCTTGTCGATGTTTTCCAAATAATTCACCTTTACATATATGAAACCCTTCAGCATATAACATTGCTAAGTTATCCTTACTGGGTAATGGTTTTTTGACTTGTTTGGCTTCCTTTGTCTTAGGCTGACTATTTTGTGAAAGCTCATCTTTGTCCATCAAGCGCTTTAAATTATCGTTTTCAATATGTAATGCAACGTTCTCTTCAACTAAAGCTACAGCCATTTCTTTTATCTCATTCATATCTTGCGTTATCGCATTAACGTTTGCTTCCAGACTCACAAGCCGCTCAAATAATTCATTTCGCTCCAAAAGTCATGAAACCTCCTTAATTAAACGCTTCAATTTCTTCCATTTTGTATTCCAGTGGTTGCTCTAATCCATCAATTTTAACCTGCATAGAAATATCTAAAATATTAAGTGCTACTACGCGCCCTTGTCCATCAGGTGTCGAAATTTTCTCTCCCACATCTGGCAATTGTGCTCGTACTTCTTCATATAAATCATTTTCATATTTCAAACAGCACATAAGTCGGCCACATGCACCCGAAATTTTAGTCGGATTTAAAGATAAATTTTGATCTTTCGCCATCTTAATCGATACAGGTTCAAAATCTCCTAAAAACGTAGAACAACATAGTGAACGGCCACATGGTCCAATACCACCCAAAAGCTTAGCTTCGTCACGCACACCAATTTGCCGTAATTCTATACGTGTTTTTAATTGTTGCGCTAATAATTTTACCAACTTCCGAAAGTCGATACGATCATCTGCCGTAAAATTAAAGATGATTTTAGACTTGTCCAACGTATATTCACAGTTAACAAGACGCATATCTAGTTCTAACTGTTTAATGAAATCGTGACACAAAGTTAGTGCTGCTTTAGCATCTTGTGCATTTTGTTTATATATTTCAATATCCTTAGGTGTAGCCTTACGTATGACTTCTTTAAGGGGCAGTGTTACATCGCCATCAGCAACATGACAAGGTGGACATTTAACAAGTCCTAATTCCAGGCCACGTTTTGATTCTACAATCACCCAGTCGTCTTCTTTGATAGTTAATTCTTGAGGCGCATAATATTCTAACTTCCCAGCTTGTTGAAACTGTACACCTACTATCTTTGGCATTTATCTCACACCCTTAATTACAATTTGTTCAAATACTAATGTTGGATTTACATTTTGCATTAATTTCTTATGCGCTTCTGTTAATTGGTCATATATTCTTATCATTTGTTGTAATGTTAATGCTTCAGCATATCGCTCAATTTCATTGCTTAAATCTTGAAATGTATAGTGTTTACCAGCTTTTAATTTAGCATGCATAATATCCTCAAAAAAACCATTTACTGCAGCCAATGTTAACAACTGCAACTTGCGGTTTTTGGCGTTCTTTAACAACTCGATAATTCCAATTAATGCCATCGGTTTGTTTTCAATGAGCAATTCACACCAATGCACAATCACTTTGCGTAATGCTGTTAAATCATTTTCTTCGTTCAATGTTAATGCAGCTTCAAGTTGAGTTGTGTAGGTGCTCAACATTTCAGCAACAGGACGCGATACAGAGACTTCTGTCAATTGTTCTACAAAATGCGCTTTGTTCATTGGCTTAAAGTAAACATGCTGGCATCTCGAATGAATAGTATCTAATATTTGTTCTGGCTTTGTAGAGATTAAAATAGCTATTGTATTTTTCGGAGGTTCTTCTAAAAATTTTAAAATACTATTTTCCCCTTGAACCGTCAGTTTTTCAAAACTTTCTATAATATATACTTTATACGCTCCCTCAATTGGAAGCTGATTCATACGATGCACGAGTTGCTCAACTTGTTCCTTTTTAATGCTTGATTCATCAGAAGCTACATACATAAAATCTGGATGATTAAATCCTGCTACCTTCAACTCACACTGCTGATTATTTTGGCACAAAATTAACTTAGCAAAATCCATAGCAACTTGTTTCATAGACTCCGCATCATCACCTTCAAACAAATATGCATGCGACAACTTATTAGAACCAAAAGCATTCAAAAGACGTTCAAATTCATCCATGATCTAAACTCCTCATATATAAAAAAGGCAGAGACACAAAACGTATACACCTCGGAAAGCCAACAAAGCAATCCAGAAGTAGGATTTGCGCGGAGCCCCAGCACAGAGAAATGTATATAACATTTCTACAAGCAAGCTCTAACTGAATACTGCCGCTATTCACAAAAATTTAAAGAAACACGTTTAACGTTGCTTTTTCATCAGTGCTACTTTATGTTCTGCTTAAATCCTAAACACTTTTGTCCCGACCTCTAAATTTCAAACATTATTTTCATTCATCGTTGTTATTTCGATATTTAAAATCTATGGAAGGCATCGATTGGCATCACAAATACAGTAGCGCCACCGACTTCCACTTCTACAGGATACGGTATGTAAGAGTCTGCACTACCGCCCATAGGTGTCATTGGAGAAACTAATTGTTCTCTATTACCACATGTGTTATCAATCACAGTTAAGATATCGTCAACTCGATCATCATCAACACCACATAAAAATGTCGTATTTCCCGCTCTTAGAAAACCACCAGTTGTTGCTAATTTTGTGGCTCTAAAGTCATGCTTTACGAGTTGGTCTGAAAGTTCTTGACTATCTTGATCTTGGATGATCGCTATAATCATTTTCATTTTATAACACCTCTTCTTGTCATTATATCATAATTTTTCCAAAAAATTTATGATAATTTGGTACGTCTCTTCAATAACATTAGCTATATTTTGGCTGGCATCCACTTTGCGAAATCGCTTGTCCCCGTTCTCCATAATTTGTCGATATCCTTCAATTACTAAATTATGAAATTTCAAATCTTCTTTGTCTAAACGATTTTGTTCGCGTTGATTATTCATAATACGTTGTCTGCCTATCTCAGCTGAAATATCAAGATATATCGTTAAATCTGGATACAAGCCATTAATTGCAAAGTCATTGAGTTTTCTCACTTCCTCTATACCTATACCCCGTGCATATCCCTGATAAGCCAAAGAACTATCAATATAGCGATCACATAATACAATTTTATGCTGTTTTAATGCTGGAATGACCTTTTCAACAAGATGTTCTCTTCTAGAAGCAGCAAATAACATTGCTTCTGTGCGTATATCCATGTGATTACCATCAAGAACAACTTTTCTTATTTCTTCCCCAGTAGGTACGCCACCTGGTTCACGCGTTGAAATTACATCAAAGTCTTGTGCGAGCTTTTCTGCAACAGCTTGAATCACCGTGGTCTTCCCTGAGCCTTCTGGTCCTTCAAAAGTAATAAATGCTGTCATATTTTATTCATCCTTAACCAAAATTTTTTTATTGTTAATCCCTTCCACTCTGACACCAGAATCAATATAATGCGTTATTAATTTTAACATATTTTGAGTGATTCTTTCGCCCGTAAAGAAAAGTGGTATACCTGGTGGATAAGGCGTTATATGTTGTGCTAATATCATACCTTGCGCATTATCTAACCCAACCCAAGTAACATGGGTAATATCCATTGTCTCGTAACTACCAGCGGCACAAGGTAAACGAGTGTAACTTGATTGCTGATTATGATTTATCAAATCCTCAACAGGCTGCATACGTATACGTTCAATAAGTTCATCAAATGGATATTTATCTTGTTCGTGCCATAAAGGTAAAATAAGCAATACTTGATAATCATCTGCAAGTTCCACGAAAACAGACATTTTTTCAAACCAATCTTGAATTTGATATCCTAACATATGCTTATGCTGTACTGTTAGCTTTAGCGGATCAGCCATTTGTATCATTATAAATCCTTTATCTTGCATCATTTCGATAAACTGTTGTCGTCTTTTAAAAAACAATCTACTATCATACTGTTGATAAAATTGGTTTGCCTGTTCAAGGCTAGCCATAACAAGATATGAGGGACTAGATGTCTGAAAATAACTCAAATATTGAATAACTTTATCACGTTGCGGCGCTTGTTTGTGAATAAACAATATTGATCCCATTGTTAACGCAGGTAACGTTTTATGATATGACTGTACGACATAATCCGCTTTCATGTTTAACGCTGAAGTAGGAAAGCCGTCTAAATCAAAATGTGCCCCGTGTGCTTCATCAACTAAGACAGGTATATTAGCTGCATGCAATTTTGAAATACAGGAATTAATATCAAAACATTCTCCATAATAATTTGGGTATGTAACTACGGCTAATTTATATTGTTCAGAATCAAAATCTCTTGTTTGAGGACCGTAATAATGATGGGTTTGAAGACTTTCCTGCATAGGTAAAATATCTGCACTTTGATGTGTTAAATCAAGCCCATGAAAAACAGACTTATGTACATTTCTAGCAATTAAATAACGTCCATCCACAGCTGAAAACCCTTGTATAGTAGCTAATATACCTGACGTTGTTCCATTAACAAGTATAAAAGCATCGTAGTCCTCATGTTTTGACATATTATGTTGACTGTTAAGAATAATATCTTCTGGATGATGCAAATCATCTAAACCTGTGATTTCAGTCATATCAAATTTAAAATCTAGTTCATGTAACGTCCCAATTGTCATATTTTTATGACCAGGAACATGCATAGATATAGCCTTTTCATTTATAAGTTGGCTTAATTTATAATTAATTGGCAATGCCATGTGTAACACTCTTTTCAATTAAATATTAACGAATATGTGATAAATTGTCGGGATTGCTATAAGACCACTGATTTTTTAATAAACCCATAACATAACAATCTCGATATTCTCCATTAGTATAAAAATGTTCTTTTAATGTGCCTTCAATATTAAAGTTATGTGTTTCATAAATATGAACAGCCTTTTCATTATTAACATCAACATATAGATATACTTTATGCATATTCAAGACTAAAAATGCATAGTCTATGGCCATTTTAAAAGCTTGTTTAGCAAAACCGTGTCCACTATAATCAGGATCAACAATAATTTGGACTTCACAGTTTCGATGTACAAAATCTATCTCAACTAATTCAACAATACCAATAGCATGGTCATCTTGTTCTATAATAAATCGTCTTTCATCTTCATCTAAAATATGCTTATTATAAAGATGTTGCAATTCACTCAGTGATTGATAAGGTTCTTCAAACCAATATGACATAATCGAATATTCATTATTGAGCTGATGTACGAATTCTAAATCGGTTTCCTCTAATGCACGAATAATCATTTTTATGCACTCCTTTATTCAAATTTTATGGAAAATTCAAATGAAAGTAAAATGATATTAATAGCAAATTGATTATATACTAAAACCCTCGCATACGTAGTTGTACACAAAGGTTTAGTATATATGAAGATCGAGACATAAATTTCTTTTAAAAGCTTCAGCTGGCAAGTTCTATTGAAACTTAATAGAATTTGCCTGTTTCTTTATTATATTAAGCGTCATTAAGAAAAAGCACACTTCTTTTAAGTACGAAGTATTT
The DNA here is from genome assembly GCF_001558775.1 of Staphylococcus lugdunensis. Classification (NCBI taxonomy): domain Bacteria; kingdom Bacillati; phylum Bacillota; class Bacilli; order Caryophanales; family Staphylococcaceae; genus Staphylococcus; species Staphylococcus lugdunensis. The sequence goes on from NZ_CP014022.1 coordinate 1,285,645, forward strand.
TAGCAAGAGCTTGAAAGAACAAGACAAGCTCAGGATGGGGCCCCAACAAAGAGCTTTCGAAAAGAAAGCCAACGGACAAAGCGAGTTGGGGTGGGGCCCCAACAGAAAGAATTTCGAGAAGAAATTCATCAAGCAAAGCAAGTTGGGGTGGCTGAAGCTGTTCTCTAAGAAAGCGAGCCAGCAATACAAACTATTGAATATAACAAAGAAGCACAAAGATGATTTGAAATAAATCATCTTTGTGCGATTTTTTGGAAATTTATGTCTCGACGTGTATTGCTATATTATTTTGTGTTTTCTTTTTTTCTTTTTGTTACGAAAAATGCACCTATTGCTATTAACAATCCACCTATTAGTCCGTTTTTATTAGCTGTTTCTCCTGTTTCAGGTAACTCTGACACATGCATATCTGTATGTTCTGACTTTTCAATAGAACGTTGTTCTTTAACATTATGATATTTAACAAGTTGTTGTTTAACTTGTGGTGTATGTTTGAATTGACTTTCAGACTGCGTATTATGCTTAGTCTTTTTCAATTGTTTTGCTGGCACAGCATTCTCTACTTTTTTATAAATATATGTTGTAATACCATCTTTTTCAATCTTATGTCCTGTATATTGCCAATCTTGTCCGATAAATTGTTCTGGTGGTAACTGACCTTTTCGTGATGGAACAATTTCACGACCATTTGTATCAACATAAATTGTGATTTTCAATTCATCAATGTCTACACGCGGTGCGTCATTTGGAACTTTTGATTGAATACGTTCATAGACATATGTTGTAATGCCGTCTTTTTCTGTAACTTTTCCTGTGTATTGCCATCTATCTCCAATAATGCTAGGCGGTTGATGTTTACCTTCTGTTGTTTCTTGTACTTCGTTTCCTTCTGGGTCCACATAGCGTGTTACTTCTAATTGTACCGGTGTCTCTTGCGGTGGATTATTTGGTATTTCTGACTGAATACGTTCATAGACATATGTTGTAATGCCGTCTTTTTCTGTAACTTTTCCTGTGTATTGCCATCTATCTCCAATAATGCTAGGCGGTTGATGTTTACCTTCTGTTGTTTCTTGCACTTCATTACCTTCGCCATCTACATAGCGTGTTACTTCTAATTCTACCGGTGTCTCTTGCGGTGGATTATTTGGTATTTCTGACTGAATACGTTCATAAACATATGTTATGATGCCATCTTTTTCTGTGACTTTTCCTGTATATTGCCATCTGTCACCAATAATGCCAGGCGGTTGATGTTTACCTTCTGTTGTTTCTTGTATTTCGTTTCCTTCTGGGTCCACATAGCGTGTTACTTCTAATTGTACTGGCGTTTCTTGTGGTGCGTCATTTGGAACTTTTGATTGAATGCGTTCATAGACATGTTTAGTAATACCATTTTCTGTCACTGTTACTCCAGAATAACGCCATTTATCTCCAATGATATAACGCGGTTGATGCGTACCTTCTTCTGTCTCTTGAACTTCATTTCCGGTAATATCCACATAACGCGTTACTTCTAATTGTACCGGTGTCTCTTGCGGCGCTTCATTCGGGATTTCTGACTGGATACGTTCATATACATATGTTGTGATACCATCTGCCGTTGTTGTTTGACCTGTGTACTGCCATCTATCTCCGATAATACCTGGTGGTTCGTGTTTACCTTCTGTTGTTTCTTGCACCTCATTACCTTTGCCATCCACATAACGTGTTATTTCTAATTGTACTGGCGTTTCTTGCGGTGCTTCGTTCGGGATTGCTGATTGGATGCGTTCATATACATACGTTGTGATGCCATCTTTTTCTGTGACTCTTCCTGTATACTGCCATTTATCTCCAATAATGCCAGGCGGTTGATGCGTGCCTTCTTCTGTCTCTTGCACCTCATTACCTTCACTATTCACTTAACGTGTTACTTCTAATTGTACCGGTGTCTCTTGCGGTGCTTCGTTTGGTATTTCCGATTGTATACGTTCATACACATGCGTCGTAATGCCAGATTCTGTTGTTGTTTGACCCGTATATTGCCATTTGTCTCCGATAATACCTGGCGCATTATGTGTGCCTTCTTCCGTTTCTTGCACTTCATTACCTTCGCCATCTACATAACGTGTTACTTCTAATTGTATTGGCGTTTCCTTCGGCGCTTCATTTGGTATTTCTGACTGGATACGTTCATACACATATGTTGTGATGCCATCTGCCGTTGTTGTTTGACCTGTATATTGCCATTTGTCTCCGATAATACTTGGTGGTTGATGCGTGCCTTCTTCTGTCTCTTGCACCTCATTACCTTCACTATCCACGTAACGTGTTACTTCTAACGCAACTGGCGTTTCTTGCGGCGCGTCGTTCGGTATCTGTTCATAAGTTGTAATCGGTTCGTATACATAGTGAACTTCTATTGTCTGCTTACCTACAACTGTTCCAGATTGATTTTCTGGTGTCGAAATTAAATGATAACTTATTGTCTTTTTAACTTTACCGTCATCAGTTGTTTCAAAGGTTACGCGATCTGGAATTGTTGCTGGTGTAGCTGTATATTCTGTTCCTTCAATTTGACTATTTACAACTGTTACTAGCGGACTTAACACTTCTCCATCCGTTGTTTTATAGTCGGCTATCACACTACCTTCAAATACTTCTACGTATATTAAATTAACAATTTTAGTTTGACCTTTAGCATAATGACCCGTTGTAGGATCAAGTTGATTATCAACCCTAACAAATTTATAGTGTCGATTTAGTCTATCAATCATTTGAGGCACACTAACATTATACTCCGTATTCTTTTTACCTTTTGATGTCAGTGAATTTTGAATTGTATTCCCTGATTCATTAGTATACTTAACCACTAAGTCTCCACGGTTATCTTCTGTTTCAAGCTCAACTTTATTCCCTGAAAGCCATGTATTATCCAAACCTTTAGTAAAGATTTGAGAATGCGCTTTAGTTAAAATAGGTGCATCCTCTGGCACAGTAACACGCATATTTGTTTGGAAACTTTGTCCATTTGTTAAAACAAGGGGTTCATCAAAAACATATTTAACTGCCGTAACTTTTGTTAAATCTGTTGGATTAGAATTGTACACGCCATTACGTACATCCGTGTCTGTTGTATAAACAACACGATATTTTTCAGTGTCAGGAATTAACGCCGTTAAATGCGTTTTAATATTGTCTTTCGGAATGGTCACAATGATTTCTTTAATAATTCCTTCACTGTTAGTAAAGTTGGCCGTATTTGTTTGTAAATTCACACTTTCTCCTAAGTTAACATCAACCTGAGATTTATCAAAACTGTTCGACGCATCTTTACCAATAGTTAATGTAGAAGCATATTCCTTAGCTAATGCAATTTTAAATGGCACATCAATAACTGAGACAAACTTTTTATTACCACTTAAATCTTCTGTAATTACATCAGATAATTCAAGATTATTATGACTTAAAGATTGTTCTTCAGTAGGACGCACAATTTCCGATTTTTCATCCCATATCGTAGCATATCTAATTGAATAAGTTCCCGTTGGTAACGTACCTCTATTATAAATATCAAAAGTGATTTCTGGCGTATTCTGAGTGATTGAACTTCGTTCTGTAATGGAATTCTTTACCGACTGATTCCACTTATATCCTTCAGGTGCTTCATAAATATATAACGTTCTACCGCTATTTTTATAATTTTTTATCACTTTAATTGGATTTAAGACAGGGCGGGTTTTTAGAACATTCGATGGCGTAGTTTCATATAATGAAGGATTCCAAACTGTTGATGTACGTATTAATTCATTATTCGTCCATGCACGCACATTACCTATTGCCGTGTCATCAGGCGCACTTAATGATAAATAGACATGATTAATATGATCTAATTTATCAACGCTAATATCAGAACTATTATCTAATGGATCCGTACTTAAATATTTCATATAATCTTTAGTATCTGCTTTGACAATGACATTAGCTTTTTCATTATAGTTTAATACATTTCCTAAACCTGAATTTGTATTTCTTACATCAACATCTGTTAAAGTGTGTTTAAATGCATCCTTAGTATGAATATACGAATATGCTGGTTGTAACTCATTACCTGTCAATGCCCTTGTTGGAACGGAACTAGCAGCTTGTAACGTATTTTCTGCTACTTGATTAATAATAATTCCATTTTGCATTTGGGTCACATCATCATCTTTTGCAGCTGTTTCCCAACGCTGATCATCTACTGCATATGTGATATCTGCCTCCCAACCATAAATGTCCTTTTCTGCTTCACTATCTGGTGAAACCGTATCTCTAATAATTGGTGTTTGGAGTATTAAATGATTATATTTTTTATCTCCCAATCCATAGGTATTATTTGTATTGTTGATTGACGTCCATTCGTTTAATTTTGTAGTAGATCCATCAGCATTTACACCGTATAAAATAAATGGTGCTTTTAATATTATTCCTTTATCTGCATTTTTATCACTTGAACCGTTATTATAATTTATTCTAGGTAATGAAAGCTTAAAGGTAGTAAAGTAATCGCCTTCTTGCCCTGATGGTAATTGTATTGAATGCATGTAAGTAGGTGCATATTTATTCGATTGGTCTCTATCATATATATATTTTTGCACACGGAATACTTCATTTTTGTGATCTGCTTTTGAAAACAAATGTGAAGGCTCTTGCAGTCGGAAATTCATAAAATAAACATTACTTGTTGCTGTACCAGCCTCATTAATCATTTTAAACTTAATTCCCTCTGGATCAGGTACATTTTGAATATAATCTTGTCCATTTGGAAGTCGGCCTATCGTTTGCCAATCTAAGTTTACTTTAATAAAGCCGTCAGTTTTAAATTTTGCTAATAATTCTGGTGTTAATGCAGATTTTTTCAATTTTAATACGGGTGTATAACCATTATAAGGTAAAATATCACCTTCATTAAGATGGAGATGAATGCCTGATTCATCTTGTGTCCAAAATCTATTGCCTTTAGCATCTGGATCAAGTTCTAACCAACTTGGAATATTTAAAATATTATATTTAAAATCAGTATAACGTGAATAATAATGTGGTGATACTGCATCATCCCGATTTTCTAAAAACCAATTATCTCTTGGCAGTGGCACCTGATAGCGATAGTTATCCGTTTTCTCAGAAATTGTCCCATCTTCTTTGATAACTCCAATCGTAGGTGATTGTGCAGCCGCTGATTTTCGTGTAATTCTCCAAATAGACGTCGGTTTTTCTTGCCCTCGGTCTATGTATAAACCACCTTTTATATGATCAAATGTTGCATTAACTTGTTTAGTATCAACAAGCGTATCTCCCTGATACATTTTCATTGTTGAAGTAACAACATCACCTTCACCTGGTCCCGTCCAAATCATCCCGCCAATAACTTGACTGATATTGATTTGACCTGCTGATGTACCAGAAAGTGGTCTTAAATCAAATTGATAGCGCCATGTCTCATTATCAGATAAATTTGTCTTGTTAGTCACAAATTCCGATTTTGAAAATGTTGGTTCTGAAATTATAAATTTTTTAGGTGCTTCGTAAACCAGCTTGCCATTATCAATTGTGCCATGCCCTGATGCTGAATAAGAAAATGACGTACTTGTTACACGTCTGTTAGACACGATATCTGATGTTAAATTATAGCGTCTTTCATTACTATTTGTGCCGCTAAATACGAATTCCCCTACTAATTGCTTGTCATCAGTACCCACGTCACGTTTAACGCGTTTTTTCGGTCTTTCTGAAGTAGATTGTGATGATAGTTGATTTCTATCAACTTGATTTAAAGCAGTAGATGTCTTAGTAGCATCACTCGAAGTTACAACTTCAGATTGTGCTGATGTATTATTTTTATCTATAGCACTAGGCGTTTTTTTAGTAGTTTCTTCTTTTGAAGCAACATTATCTTGTTGCTGTACATTTTCATGTGCTGTCTTTGTATCCTTTAACACATCAGATGTTCCTACGTCTGTTACTTTATTTTTATTAACATTATTTGACTTTTCTTTGTCTTGAGCAAGATTTAATGATTTATCCTGTTGTTCTTGCGAAATACCATCGCTATATTCTTTATTAACAACTTTTTGTGTATTATCATCACTTTTTATCTCTGCAGCATGTGCTTCAGAATTAGCTCCAAAAATGACAGATGCTCCTATTAAAATTGATGTAATTCCTACTGAAAATTTTCTTATGGAGTATTTATTTTGAACATTCGAGAAATAATCCTTTTGTTTGCTTTTCTTCCTTTTCAATGGGTTCTCTCTCCTTAATTGAAATTATTAAGAGACCCCTTATATCTATCTCGGACTCATACACTATAATAATAATACGTTGCAAAATATTTTACAATATTAATGCTTTAAAAAAATAATTGTATATGATTGTTTTATAATTCATAGCTAAAAAATTCTTAAGCGTATCAGCTTCAATCGCTTTCTCTTCGCAATGCCGTTATTTGTCGACTTGTTTTTCAATTTTTGGCATAAAAAAAAGAGACCTCTCGGTCTCAATGCGGCTCATCGCATCCATTTGCTTTGCCTGGCAACGTCCTACTCTAGCGGAACGTAAGTCCGACTACCATCGGCGCTAAGGAGCTTAACTTCTGTGTTCGGCATGGGAACAGGTGTGACCTCCTTGCCATTATCACCAGACAAGTGAATGTTATACATTCAAAACTAGATAGTAAGTAAAATTGATTTTGCGTCGCAAAACATATATTTGATTAAGTCTTCGATCGATTAGTATTCGTCAGCTCCACGTGTCGCCACGCTTCCACCTCGAACCTATTAACCTCATCATCTTTGAGGGATCTTATAACCGAAGTTGGGAAATCTCATCTTGAGGGGGGCTTCATGCTTAGATGCTTTCAGCACTTATCCCGTCCATACATAGCTACCCAGCTATGCCGTTGGCACGACAACTGGTACACCAGAGGTATGTCCATCCCGGTCCTCTCGTACTAAGGACAGCTCCTCTCAAATTTCCTACGCCCACGACGGATAGGGACCGAACTGTCTCACGACGTTCTGAACCCAGCTCGCGTACCGCTTTAATGGGCGAACAGCCCAACCCTTGGGACCGACTACAGCCCCAGGATGCGATGAGCCGACATCGAGGTGCCAAACCTCCCCGTCGATGTGAACTCTTGGGGGAGATAAGCCTGTTATCCCCGGGGTAGCTTTTATCCGTTGAGCGATGGCCCTTCCATGCGGAACCACCGGATCACTAAGTCCGTCTTTCGACCCTGCTCGACTTGTAGGTCTCGCAGTCAAGCTCCCTTATGCCTTTACACTCTATGAATGATTTCCAACCATTCTGAGGGAACCTTTGAGCGCCTCCGTTACCTTTTAGGAGGCGACCGCCCCAGTCAAACTGCCCGCCTGACACTGTCTCCCACCACGATAAGTGGTGCGGGTTAGAAAGCCAACACAGCTAGGGTAGTATCCCACCAGCGCCTCCACGTAAGCTAGCGCTCACGTTTCAATGGCTCCTACCTATCCTGTACAAGCTGTGCCGAATTTCAATATCAGGCTACAGTAAAGCTCCACGGGGTCTTTCCGTCCTGTCGCGGGTAACCTGCATCTTCACAGGTACTATGATTTCACCGAGTCTCTCGTTGAGACAGTGCCCAAATCGTTACGCCTTTCGTGCGGGTCGGAACTTACCCGACAAGGAATTTCGCTACCTTAGGACCGTTATAGTTACGGCCGCCGTTTACTGGGGCTTCGATTCGTAGCTTCGCAGAAGCTAACCACTCCTCTTAACCTTCCAGCACCGGGCAGGCGTCAGCCCCTATACATCACCTTACGGTTTAGCAGAGACCTGTGTTTTTGATAAACAGTCGCTTGGGCCTATTCACTGCGGCTCTTCTGGGCTTGCACCCTAAAGAGCACCCCTTCTCCCGAAGTTACGGGGTCATTTTGCCGAGTTCCTTAACGAGAGTTCGCTCGCTCACCTTAGAATTCTCATCTTGACTACCTGTGTCGGTTTGCGGTACGGGCACCTGTTATCTATCTAGAGGCTTTTCTTGGCAGTGTGAAATCAACGACTCAAGGAAACAATTTCCTCTCCCCATCACAGCTTGACCTTATGAGTGCCGGATTTGCCTAACACTCAGTCTCACTGCTTAGACGTACAATCCAATCGTACGCTTCGCCTATCCTACTGCGTCCCCCCATCGATTAAAACGATACTAGGTGGTACAGGAATATCAACCTGTTATCCATCGCCTACGCCTGTCGGCCTCAGCTTAGGACCCGACTAACCCAGAGCGGACGAGCCTTCCTCTGGAAACCTTAGTCAATCGGTGGACGGGATTCTCACCCGTCTTTCGCTACTCACACCGGCATTCTCACTTCTAAGCGCTCCACATGTTCTTGCGATCATGCTTCAACGCCCTTAGAACGCTCTCCTACCATTGTCCAAAGGACAATCCACAGCTTCGGTAATATGTTTAGCCCCGGTACATTTTCGGCGCAGTGTCACTCGACTAGTGAGCTATTACGCACTCTTTAAATGATGGCTGCTTCTAAGCCAACATCCTAGTTGTCTGGGCAACGCCACATCCTTTTCCACTTAACATATATTTTGGGACCTTAGCTGGTGGTCTGGGCTGTTTCCCTTTCGAACACGGACCTTATCACCCATGTTCTGACTCCCAAGTTAAATTAATTGGCATTCGGAGTTTGTCTGAATTCGGTAACCCGAGAGGGGCCCCTCGTCCAAACAGTGCTCTACCTCCAATAATCATCACTTGAGGCTAGCCCTAAAGCTATTTCGGAGAGAACCAGCTATCTCCAAGTTCGATTGGAATTTCTCCGCTACCCTCAGTTCATCCGCTCACTTTTCAACGTAAGTCGGTTCGGTCCTCCATTCAGTGTTACCTGAACTTCAACCTGACCAAGGGTAGATCACCTGGTTTCGGGTCTACGACCAAATACTCAACGCCCTATTCAGACTCGCTTTCGCTACGGCTCCACATTTCCTGCTTAACCTTGCATCAAATCGTAACTCGCCGGTTCATTCTACAAAAGGCACGCCATCACCCATTAACGGGCTCTGACTACTTGTAAGCACACGGTTTCAAGTTCTCTTTCACTCCCCTTCCGGGGTACTTTTCACCTTTCCCTCACGGTACTGGTTCACTATCGGTCACTAGAGAGTATTTAGCCTTAGGAGATGGTCCTCCCAGATTCCGACGGAATTTCACGTGCTCCGTCGTACTCAGGATCCACTCAAGAGAGAATATATTTTCAACTACAGGATTATTACCTTCTTTGATTCATCTTTCCAGATGATTCGTCTAATATATTCCTTTGTAACTCCGTATAGAGTGTCCTACAACCCCAATAAGCAAGCTTATTGGTTTGGGCTCTTCCCGTTTCGCTCGCCGCTACTCAGGGAATCGATTTTTCTTTCTCTTCCTCCGGGTACTAAGATGTTTCAGTTCTCCGGGTCTGCCTTCTAACATGCTATGTATTCACATGTCGATAACACAACATAACTTGTGCTGGGTTTCCCCATTCGGAAATCTCTGGATCAATGCTTACTTACAGCTACCCAAAGCATATCGTCGTTAGTAACGTCCTTCATCGGCTTCTAGTGCCAAGGCATCCACCGTGCGCCCTTAATAACTTAATCTTCCACACTGCGCTTCAAAATGGTTCAACTCATTATCTGAATACGATTTCTTTTAAAGCTCATTCATTTTGAGTCAAACGCTCGCATGCTTCGTTGTTTCATCATTTCTAATGCTCATTTACAAAAGTAAACTGCGCTTAGAAATGCTTCAACGCCTCGCCTGACAAACGTTTTCTTTCAAAATTATATAAGTGTGTATGTGTTATTAATCTTGTGAGTGTTCTTTCGAACACTAGCGATTATTTCTTATGAATTCAAGCTTATTTAAAACTCTAATTCACTCGGTTTTGCTTGGTAAAATCTAATTTACTTACTTATCTAGTTTTCAATGTACAACAATCAATTTTAAATGAAGCATTGGCAAATAGTATTATTTGTCAAACGCTCTCTTTTAAAACGATTTATTTGAATGTTAATAAACATTCAAAACTGAATACAATATGTCACGTTATTCCGCATCTTCGCAGAAGATGTTCCGAATATATCCTTAGAAAGGAGGTGATCCAGCCGCACCTTCCGATACGGCTACCTTGTTACGACTTCACCCCAATCATTTGTCCCACCTTCGACGGCTAGCTCCAAATGGTTACTCCACCGGCTTCGGGTGTTACAAACTCTCGTGGTGTGACGGGCGGTGTGTACAAGACCCGGGAACGTATTCACCGTAGCATGCTGATCTACGATTACTAGCGATTCCAGCTTCATGTAGTCGAGTTGCAGACTACAATCCGAACTGAGAACAACTTTATGGGATTTGCTTGACCTCGCGGTTTCGCTGCCCTTTGTATTGTCCATTGTAGCACGTGTGTAGCCCAAATCATAAGGGGCATGATGATTTGACGTCATCCCCACCTTCCTCCGGTTTGTCACCGGCAGTCAACTTAGAGTGCCCAACTAAATGATGGCAACTAAGCTTAAGGGTTGCGCTCGTTGCGGGACTTAACCCAACATCTCACGACACGAGCTGACGACAACCATGCACCACCTGTCACTTTGTCCCCCGAAGGGGAAGACTCTATCTCTAGAGCGGTCAAAGGATGTCAAGATTTGGTAAGGTTCTTCGCGTTGCTTCGAATTAAACCACATGCTCCACCGCTTGTGCGGGTCCCCGTCAATTCCTTTGAGTTTCAACCTTGCGGTCGTACTCCCCAGGCGGAGTGCTTAATGCGTTAGCTGCAGCACTAAGGGGCGGAAACCCCCTAACACTTAGCACTCATCGTTTACGGCGTGGACTACCAGGGTATCTAATCCTGTTTGATCCCCACGCTTTCGCACATCAGCGTCAGTTACAGACCAGAAAGTCGCCTTCGCCACTGGTGTTCCTCCATATCTCTGCGCATTTCACCGCTACACATGGAATTCCACTTTCCTCTTCTGCACTCAAGTTTTCCAGTTTCCAATGACCCTCCACGGTTGAGCCGTGGGCTTTCACATCAGACTTAAAAAACCGCCTACGCGCGCTTTACGCCCAATAATTCCGGATAACGCTTGCCACCTACGTATTACCGCGGCTGCTGGCACGTAGTTAGCCGTGGCTTTCTGATTAGGTACCGTCAAGACGTGCACAGTTACTTACACGTTTGTTCTTCCCTAATAACAGAGTTTTACGATCCTAAGACCTTCATCACTCACGCGGCGTTGCTCCATCAGGCTTTCGCCCATTGCGGAAGATTCCCTACTGCTGCCTCCCGTAGGAGTCTGGACCGTGTCTCAGTTCCAGTGTGGCCGATCACCCTCTCAGGTCGGCTACGTATCGTTGCCTTGGTGAGCCGTTACCTCACCAACTAGCTAATACGGCGCGGGTCCATCTATAAGTGATAGCAAAACCATCTTTCACTATTGAACCATGCGGTTCAACATATTATCCGGTATTAGCTCCGGTTTCCCGAAGTTGTCCCAGTCTTATAGGTAGGTTACCCACGTGTTACTCACCCGTCCGCCGCTAACGTCAAAGGAGCAAGCTCCTTATCTGTTCGCTCGACTTGCATGTATTAGGCACGCCGCCAGCGTTCATCCTGAGCCAGGATCAAACTCTCCATAAAAAATTATGATGTTTGATTAGCTCATAAATACTAATTAAATCTTTGTAACGTTTCGTTACATTATTGGAATTAACGTTGACATATTGTCATTCAGTTTTCAATGTTCATTTCTTACCGACGAGAATTAATTATACTAGCTATAGCCATAAAAGTCAACAACTATATATAATTAATTTTTATTTGAAATGCTAAGTTGATTTGCTCAACAAATAAATACTATACAAGATGAGTGTCTTTATCACAATAGTAAAAATTACACCTATTCATTTACATTTAAAATACGTCTCACCATAAAGCGAACAATATTTTGATTAGAGAGTAAATAGTTCGCCTATCCACTCGATTTTTGTATGAAAATTTATAAATATAGTCATAATACCGCATTTTTACAAATTTTAGTTTGTAGCAAATTTTTATGAAAAAATTAAAAAAAGCCAATTAAGTCGCTCTAAAACATATAAGTTCTTAATCTATCAGAATTAATATATGTTAAGCGCGCCTTATTGGCTCAACTCATTTACTACATTTCAGTTCTTCCAGCGATTGCTTTTGAAAGTGTGACTTCATCTGCATACTCTAAATCTCCACCAACTGACAAACCTTGTGCAAGTCTTGTTACTTTAATGCCTATTGGTTTAACAAGTCTAGAAATATACATCGCTGTCGATTCACCTTCAAGATTTGGATTCATTGCTAATATAAGCTCTTTCACTTCTTCATCTTTTAATCTTTCTATTAATGAAGGGATGTTTATATCTTCAGGCCCAATACCATCCATTGGCGATATAGAACCATGTAAGACGTGATAAAGCCCTTTATACTCCCGCATTTTTTCCATAGCAATAACGTCTTTATCATCTTCGACTACACAAATCACTGTCCGATCCCTTTGCTTATCTTCACAAATATAGCAAGGGTCATTTTCTGTGATATGTCCACAAACACTGCAATAAGTTAACTCTCTTTTGACATCAACAAGTGCCTTCGCAAATTGAACTACGTCGTCTTCTTTCATATTTAGAGTATGAAAAGCCAGACGTTGAGCCGTCTTAGGACCAATGCCTGGTAATTTCATAAAACTGTCTATGAGTTTAGATATAGGTTCTGGATAATGCATGAGTTATCACATTCCAGGAATGTTTAGGCCTTGTGTATGTTTACCTAAGCGCTCTTGTGTTAGCTCATCAGCTTTGTTCATTGCTTCATTCGTAGCTGCTAAAACTAAATCTTGTAGCATTTCAATATCATCTGGATCAACAGCTTCTTCTTTAATTTCAACATCAACTACTTCTTTATGTCCAGTTACAGTTACAGCTACCATACCACCGCCAGCTGTACCTACAATACGCTCATCTTTAAGCTTTTCTTGTTCTTGAGCCATTTTCTTTTGCATTTTTTGCATTTGTTTCATCATTTGTTGCATATTTCCGCCACCGCGCATAATATCATTTCCTCCTTGAATAAACATCTATTTGTTCAAATTATACTTTTATTTCATTATACATACGAAAATAACTGTTGTCATGTCTTACTCTTCATCAACAAGATGCACGGTTTCATCTCCAAATAAGTCTCGCGCTTTTTGTGCGACATCAGTGGGTTGTGATTGTTCTCTCGTCTTAGTTTGCTGTGATGATTCATCCTGTGTTTCATGTTGCTCACCATTATGATTTTTGCGCTGTTGTATATATTCAGATCTGACTCTTAACCATTGATCAGATGGTACACCAACAACTTGGACGTTCTTATTGATAATCTCACAAACAACACTTTCTATATTATTTCTTTTTTCTACATCCTTATTGACTATTTCACAATGAATTTCTTCCTCAAATTTCACTAGTACATTTGTTTCACTTGCAGCCACTGGTTCGGAATTCTGTAGCAAGCTTACTAATGATTTTCTATCGTTATTTTTAGCATGGTCAATAACGTCATTCCAACGCCCTTTTAACAGTTTAATATCTTCTTTATTTGCATTATCTAATACTTTAGTAATCTTGCTCATTGAAAATGCATGTTTCACTTCTACATTACTTCTTGTTGCACGTTGAGCAGTTGGCTTTTGTGGTTTAGCAATAACACCTTGGGCTTTAAGTGTCTTAAGTTCATTTTCAAGTTGTTCCATTCTTTGTAACAAAGCATCATTTGTTGGTTGTGTTACCGCAGCTGGTGTAGCAACATTTTGGACATTTTCTGGACTGGTTTTCATCATTTCTGCAATTTTTACTAATAAAACTTCGAAATGTACGTTCTGATTGACACTAAAACGAATAGAAACAAGCGTATCATTAATAATATCAATCATATGGTACAACATTTCTAAATCAAAATCTGCTAATGCATCATATGTCATTGACTCGTCTGCTGTTTTACTCATGATGGTATCTCTGACAAAATAAATCATATCATTGATAAGGCGATTAACCTCTTTACCTTCAGAAATAAAATGATGGTAACGGGTGAACGCTTCACGCACATCGCCATTAACAATATCCTTAAATAAATCATTAAGTGCCGCTTCGTCTACACTTCCTGTTACGTCTAAAGCGTCTTTCAGTGTTAAGTGGTCATCTCCAAACGCAATGGCCTGATCCATAATACTTAATGCATCACGCATGCCACCTTCAGATGCTTTAGCTATAAATTCTAGGGCTGCAATATCATAATCGATTTGTTGTTCATCAGCCACAAAGCGCAACCGTTCCACGATTTGCTCACTATTAATGGCTTTAAAATCAAATCTTTGTGCCCTAGAAATGATTGTCGGAGGAATTTTGTGAGGTTCTGTTGTTGCTAATATAAAAATCGCATGTGCAGGTGGCTCTTCTAACGTTTTTAACAACGCATTAAATGCCCCTGTAGTTAACATGTGAACCTCATCTATAATATAAACTTTGAATTTCGATTCACTAGGTGCATACTTCACTTTATCTCTAATATTTCTTATTTCATCTACGCCATTATTACTTGCCGCATCAATTTCGATGACATCGGAGTTAGTGCCTGTCGTAATGCCCCTACATATCGCACATTCATTACAAGGCTCACCATCATTACTATTTAAGCAATTGATTGCTTTTGCAAACACTTTAGCAATACTTGTTTTTCCTGTACCTCTTGGGCCACTAAAAATATAGGCATGTGATTGCTTACCTTTCGATATCGCATTTTTCAGCGTTTGCGTTACGTGTTCTTGTCCAACAACATCGGAAAAGCTTTGAGGTCTGAACATTCGATACAATGCCTGATAATTCACTTCTACACCTCCATAAACAATTACTCATTATTATATCATGGGTTCTCCATTTTATATCAATTCATTTATACTACATCTGCATCTTTTACTTTTCCATGCGGATAGTCTGTTAATTGATCCCATAAAAACTTCACTTGTAGCTGTTCTAACGTACTTTCGTCGGAATAAATATCGTAAATTTCTGCCTTTTCATAGCCCAACTGTTCAAAATAATCAGGCGCTCCAGATACAATGATCGTATTAAAATTTTCTGCTCTAGCACGTTCTTCAACAGCATTTACTAAAGCTTTGCCGATTCCTTGAGCTCTTACTTCTGGATCTACGGATAATGATGCAAGTTCAAGTGCAGGATACTTCGCATCTTGCGCAACGATATTAATTTTACTTAACATAACATGTCCTACTACTACAGCTGCTTCATCTTTAGCAATTACTTCTAGTTCATATTGATAACTTGGCGACTGTCTTAACCTTGCTACTAGCGCTCTTTTTGCTTTACCTTTTTTCGGATTTTCTGTATAACTTTGTTCGATTTTTTCTAGCGTCTGAGTATAATCTACTTCAGTTAAGGTGCTTAAATATACTTGCATATATCCTCCTGAACATTGTATGCATAGACGCAAATACATGCACTTTCATTATATAGCACATAGTTAAAATGAAATGCATCAGCATAGCTTTAATTTATAACAGTTTAAATGTATCAAATTTTTGCTATATTCGCTATTTTAATCAAAAGGGCAGTAGTAAAATCATATTTCATCACAAAGATTTTGTAACTTTGCTTCTGGAAATGCATTGTGCCAGTCCTCTCTGTTGAGGCTCCGAAAATGTAATTAGAGGCTGAGTTATTAAATATATCTCAGCCTCCTCGTATTGTATTTATTTATAGTAAAGTTTTGATTGTATATAAAAAGCCGCACACCTCTGAATCGAACACAATTCATAAACGTTACCGAAGTCGACAGCTAAATCTCGGCTACCCTACGGCACATATGAGGATCCACTTAATGCTGCTTCCGTCAGGACCTGACATGATTCATGGGTTCATATTGCATAGGACCGAAATCTTCAAACACTACGTGCTTCGGGCAGACTTCACAAAATTGTGCCCTCAACAAAGGAATTAAGTCTCGCATAAAGCGGATTTCGAGTATAGGGAACCGCTACCTCCCCACCTAGCACGGCAAGAATTATATTACTATAAATAAGCATTGATATGCAAGTGTAATGTCTATCATTTAGAATAGATGCGTAATCAATAAATCACATTTTTAATAGTTGTGATAACGTCGTGAAAATTCTTTAAAAGTGAAATCTGTAGCAATATGCTTTGAAATATTATATTGAAAAGCTGTCGTATCTTTAAGATAAATAATACTTCTAACTGTTGCCGAATATGGTGGCTCAACATTTCCAAATATACTTAACTCATAATCATTAAATGCTTCGAAGGTAATCGCTTTACATGAATAACTAATTTGTAAGTTGAGTTGTTGCTCAATATAATTATATATCGAATCCTCTACAACTTCTCGACTCAAACTTGGTACTTGGGATGCCAAAAAGAAATCTTCATCTAATATTTTAACTTTCCCATCAATACTTCGAGTACGTACAATGTGTAGAAGTCTTTCATAGTTTCTCAACCCTAATTTTTCTTTAACAACTGGGAATTCATGTGCATAACATGTTTCGTTGAGAAGCATTTCCGTATGGTGGGTGAGCCCTAATTGTTCCTTTATTTCTTTAAAACTAATTAAATCCGAAAATGGGAATTCCGTTACGCCTCGATATATAACAACAGAGCCCTTACCTCTTATTTTCTGAATCATACCATCAGCTACTAATAAATCTAATGCTTTTCTCACTGTTTCACGTGAAGCTTTATTTATATTCATTAACTCATGTTCCGATGGTAATTGACTCCCTTTAGTATAACTTCCATTCAAAATGGCTGTTTTTAATTGGTTATAAATTTTTGTGAATTTCTTAATTGTCACTTGGTTCACCAATTCCTTATCTATAATTCTTGCTCAACCACCAACGCTCCATATCCAGTTATTTGTCGGTTTGATATTTCCCCGTTTCTAATAATTGTTTTTCCTTTAATGTTTAAATCTTCTGGTAATCGTACTGGTTGCTGTGAAAAGTTAGCGACAACTAACCATGAAGTTGCTTGATAATTACGTCGATATATAAACAACTTGTCATGTGCCATATATAGCGCTTCTATATTTCCGTAAGTCACAATATCATATTGGTGTCGAATGTCAATCAATTGTCGATATGTTTGTAAAATAGATTGCTTATCTTGCATCGCTTGTTGAACATTTACTTGTTCATAATTTTGTGCTAAATCAATCCAAGGCTTACCTGTAGTGAAACCTCCATAAGCTTCATTATTCCATTGCATAGGTGTGCGTGAATTATCTCGAGACTTTTGTCCTAAAATCGTAAGCGCCTCTGCATCACTTTCACCCTGTGCAGTTAATTTTTCATACGCATTATGAGATTCAATATCGCGATATTGTTCTATAGTAGTAAAATGTGGATTGGTCATACCGATTTCTTCACCTTGATAGATGTACGGTGTCCCTTGAAGCATATGCAACACAATTGCTAACATTTTAGCACTGGCTTGGCGATTTTCTTCAGTCGAATCATCTCCAAAACGTGACACGACACGTGGTTGATCGTGATTACACCAGAATATCGCGTTCCAACCCCCACCTTGATAAATGCCTATTTGCCATTCCATCAAAATTTCCTTCAACTTGAGAAAGTTTAACTTAGCATTTGACCACTTTTCACCATTAAGATAATCAACTTTGAGGTGATGGAAATGAAATACGCTGTTAAGTTCTTGACGCTCTGGTTTAGTATATTTAATGCAATGTTCAATCGTTGTTGATGACATCTCACCAACTGTCATCATTCCTTTATCGCCGAAAGTATTGCGGTTTAACTCATGTAAATACTGATGAACACGTGGTCCATCCGTATAAAATTCTTTTCCAATTTTTGATGAATCTTTAAATTCACCTTTAGATATAAGATTAATAACATCAAAACGGAAGCCATCTACCCCAAATTTAATCCAGTAATTAACAATATCATATAACGCTTGACGTACCTTTTCATTTCCCCAATTCAAATCAGCTTGTGTTACATCGAAAAGGTGAAGATAATACGCATCAGTCTTCTCATCATATTGCCATGCATTTCCACCAAACTTTGATTCCCAATTCGTCGGTGACCCATCTGGAGATGTTTTAAAAAAATAAAAATCACGATACGGGTTGTCTTTTGAACTGATTGCTTGTTTAAACCATTCATGTTCTGTAGAAGTATGATTAATGACAATATCTAACATAACTTTTAGATTACGGTCATGTGCTTCAGAAATCAATGTTTGAAAGTCTTCTATGGTGCCAAATCGTTCATTGATTTTAAAATAATTACTAATATCATAACCATTATCATTCATAGGTGATTCATAAATCGGGGTTAACCAAATATAATCAACACCTAAATATTGTATATAGTCCAGTTTGTCAATGATACCTTGTAAATCTCCTTCACCACTCCCAGTTGTATCGTTAAAAGATTTCGGATAAATTTGATAAACTACGGATTTTCTCCAGTCATTGTTTGCCATGTCCTGCTCCTTTTTATATGTTATTCGTATAGAAAAACGCATCTCGGTTATAATGATTAATCTATACGTCGTTCAAATTATTTTTCTGCTTCTGGAGGTGTTACAATTTTTTTCGTTTTTTCATGACTAAATTTTGCTAAAAATACCGTTAATATTGCTGGAATCACTAATGCTGCAATAGTTATAGGAAGATATACCGGCCACCAAAATTGATGTTGAATAGAAATAAATGCAGGAAATCCGCCTACACCTACATTACCTAGCACTCGATTCGCCCCCACAATTGCACCTAGTATCGCTGATGTTGATATCGCTGCTACAAATGGATATTTTAGAGGTAAGTTCACCCCAAACATTGCTGGCTCTGTTACCCCAAGAATGCCTGAAATACTTGAAGTTAATGCTAATCCCTCTTCTTTAACCATTTTGCGTCGTTTATACACATACCAAGCTCCAAATGCTGCTGAACCTTGACACATGTTTGAAATAGCAACAATTGGCCATAGATAAGTGCCTCCCAATTTACTGCCCATCAATTGAAAGTCAACTGCTAAGAACATATGATGTAACCCTGTAATAACAAGCGGGCCATAAAGTAATCCATATAAGAAGCCTCCTAGCCATCCAGCATATTCAAATACAAATTGTATTGCACCTGTAATACCAGTACCAATGACTAATGCAATTGGACCTATAATGACAAATGCTAAAAAGCCGGTAACTAAAAGCGCAATAGGCCCTACCACCAACATCTTAATGGAATCATGAACTACCTTATTTAATGCTTTTTCAATTTGTGCCAATACATATGCTGCAAACAACACTGGCAAGACTTGTCCTTGATAATTTAATTGTTTAATTTCTAAACCAAATAAATGCCATGTAGGAATATGTCCCTTGCCAATATCATATTGAGAGACCAGTTGTGGATGCATTAATATGAGTCCAAGTACTAATCCTAAGATAGGACTTCCCCCAAATACACGCATACTACTCCACCCAATAAGTGCAGGTAAGAAAATAAAAGCCGTACTACCAATCACATTAACGATATTAGAAATATCTCCTAATTGCTGATATTGTTCGACTAATGGCTTAGACCCAAAAAGCCCTTTCATCGTTAATAAGTTGTTAATTCCCATCAATAAACCCGCTGTAACTAATGCAGGTAAAATTGGAATAAAAATATCTCCTAATAACTTAATCAGCCGTTGTAAAGGGTTCCCTTTTTTTGCAGCTACTTGCTTAGCTTCATCTTTGGAAGCCTCTTCAACACCCGTTTCATCTATAAAGTGCTTATATACTTCCTCTACTGTTCCTGGTCCAATAACAATTTGATACTGATGATTTGCTTTAAATTGCCCTTTGACCAATGGATTGTCACTTAACATGTCTTTATTTACTTTATTATCATCTTTAAGCACGATTCTTAATCGAGTCACACAATGCGTTGCTGCATCAATATTTTCTTTACCACCAATTGCTTGTACAATGTGCTGCACACCTTTTCTATTTACAGCCAAGTTAGCCACTTCCTTTTTATCTTTGCTTCAGTATAACTTGTCTAGACAAGTTATGTAAAGGCTTTCATTATTGGAGTGGTTTGTTTTTAAAATAATCTCTTAGGATACAATAACTCAAATTATTTAACGATGTTGATTTTCCTTTTCAGTAATTCATTAGTAAATGGTTTAGTTCACACTTCTTTTTTGACTTATTCAATATTTTAACTATTCACTTAACACGTAAAAAAGCAAGCCCTTATTAACTAAGCGCTTGCATTAAATATCTATTAGTCTTGGATTTTAAATATAATGGCGGAGGAAGAGGGATTCGAACCCCCGCGGGCCGTTAAGCCCCTGTCGGTTTTCAAGACCGATCCCTTCAGCCGGACTTGGGTATTCCTCCAATGAACACAATAAACATCTTATTATAGCGTTCATTAAAAGTCAATATTATTTTATATGTTGTGCCATGTTTTTTTGAGTTAAATAATGATGGACTGCTTTAGCAACTCCACGTCCTTCTCTAATAGCCCACACAACCAAACTTTGTCCGCGTCGCACATCTCCAGCAGCAAAGATATGCGGATGATTTGTTTGATAATTTATGTCATCGGCTACTATTTTATTACGTTCTGTAGCAATATGAAATGCATGTGGCACTGTATTTTCTGTACCAACAAATCCAATGGATAGCAACACTAAGTCTGCTGGCCAGTGACGTTCTGTACCATCAACGATTGACATACCATTTTCTGTTTGCTCTAAAACTTGTGTAAAGACACCTCTAACATATCCTAAATGGTCTACATCATAGCGCATAGTTTGAACACCATAAGCACGTGGTTCTTTACCAAAGCGTGCTTCATATTCTTTATGGGCATAATCCATTTTGAATACTGGCATCGCAAGTGGCCATGCTGTATTGTAATCAACGGTCATCTTTTCTGGCAACCGTGTATATTTATTGAACTGAACCACAGACTTACAGTTTTCACGTAAAGCCGTAGCTACGCAGTCTGCTCCTGTATCACCTGCGCCAATAACAATAACATTTTTATTTTTTGCCGTAATAGTTGGCTGATTTACTTCACCATTTAACACCTGCATTTGTTCAGTTAGATAGTCCATAGCAAAATGAATTCCAAATCCCATCCGTCCTTCTAATGGTAAATCTCTAGCCTGTTGGGAACCTGTACATAGAATAATAGCATCAAACGTATCTTCTAACGTTGTTTTGCTGATATCTACCCCCACCTCAACATCAGTCTTAAAGCATATACCTGCTTCTTCCATTAATGCAATACGGCGGCGAACTACATTCTTGTCCAATTTCATATTAGGAATACCATACATCAGCAAACCACCAGGCTCGTGGGCCTTTTCAAATACTGTAACCTGATATCCTTGATAGTTTAATTCCTCAGCAGCAGTTAAACCAGCCGGTCCACTACCAACTATAGCCACCGATTGATTTCTAGAGGTACGAGGGTATTTAGGTGAAACCCAACCATGCTCATAAGCTTCATCAATAATAGTGCGCTCAATTCCTTTTATAGCAACTGATTCTCTATTGATTTTCATAACACATGAGTTTTCACATGGTGCTGGACAAACTCGGCCAGTAAATTCCGGAAAATTATTTGTTTCTTTTAGACGCTCATAAGCACTTTTAAAGTCTTGATGATACACTAAATCGTTCCATTCAGGAATGTAATTACCAATAGGGCAGCCTATCGTTTCTTTGCCATAAGGTAGCCCCGTCTGACAAAAAGGTGTGCCACAATCCATACATCGAGCACCTTGAATCCTTGCTTCCTCTTTAGTAAAACGTTGTTGAAATGGCTGATGATTTAACAGTCGATCTGCTAATGATAATTCCGTCAGCGATTGTTTGTCATACATCATAAAACCCTTATATTCCCCCATGACCATCGCTCCTTCCATCAATACACTAACGTCGGTTGCAATGCTTTATCTATCGACGTGCTATCATCATTAAAAGCCGCCAATAATGCATCAGCATCACTGCTATACTGACGTCGTTTTATCTCGATTTTTTGCATCATTAATTCATAATCTTTTGGTATCACTTTAACTGCACGTGACTCTATTTGGTCAAACTGTTTAAGCACATCACGTGCTTTCGTACTATTTGTATAGGCGATGTGTGCCTCTAGCATTTGACGGATTAATGCTTGTTCTTCTTGATGTACAACTTGTTTAAATGCCAAAGTCTCTAGTGCATGTGTAGCTTTGAATGCTTCAACATCACTCGGGAAGACATAACATACACCACCACTCATACCTTGACCAAAGTTTTTACCTACGTCTCCTAGTATGAGCACGTGTCCTCCTGTCATATACTCTAGGCCATGATCTCCGATTCCTTCTACAACAACATTCACACCGCTATTACGAATACAAAATCGTTCGCCAGCACGACCATTAATATACGCCTCTCCGGCGGTAGCACCATAAAAACAAACATTTCCTACAATAATATCTTTTTCTCTTTCAGGTTTTGGTGCTTTAATACAAATTTTGCCACCTGACAACCCTTTACCAACATAGTCATTTGCATCACCAGTATGTTGTATTGTTAATCCTTGTGGCGCAAATGCTGCTATACTTTGCCCAGCATGACCAGATGTTTTTACTATAATGGTATCTTCTGGCAAGCCATCCGGACCATAGTATTCTGTTATCGTACTACCCGTAATAACACCAACATCACGTTGTTCATTATGAATAACATATGTCCCCTCAAAGTGTTGGCCTTCTTTAATTGCGATTTGTGCATCGTAGTACAAACTACTTAAATCAAAACCTTGTTCTAAATGATGTTGTTGCATCATCTGTTGATAATTCACACCAGCTATTGGTTCAAGTAGTGGCGACAAATCTAAGGTTGCCGCTTTAGATCTTGGCGGTATATCCGTTGCACGCTCAAGCAAGTCTGTACGACCAATCAAATCTTCTACGCGTTTTAAACCTAGAGAAGCTAAAATTTCCCGCATTTCTTCTGCGATAAAATACATAAAATTCACGACATGTTCTGCTTTGCCATTAAATAATGCACGCAAATCCTTATTTTGAGTAGCAATACCCACGGGACAAGTATCTTTATGACACACCCGCATCATGACACATCCCAACACAACAAGTGGTGCCGTAGCAAAACCAAACTCTTCAGCACCTAATGCGCAAGCAAGTGCAACATCTCTACCTGTAAGTAATTTACCGTCCGTTTCAATTTTGACACGACTACGTAAATCATTAAGCTTTAACGTTTGATGTGTTTCTGCTAACCCAATCTGCCAAGGTAATCCTGCATGTTGTATACTCGTTTTTGGTGAAGCACCTGTACCACCATCATAGCCACTGATTACGATCTTATCGGCAAAAGCTTTTGCGACGCCAGAAGCAATCGTACCAACGCCTGATTTCGATACTAATTTTACCGCCACATCCGCATTTCTATTTGCATTTTTTAAATCATGAATCAATTGTGCTAAATCCTCAATCGAATAAATATCATGATGCGGTGGTGGTGAAATAAGTCCAATCCCAGGTGTTGCACCTCTCACCTTGGCAATCCAAGGATATACTTTACTGCCTGGTAATTGTCCTCCTTCACCTGGTTTAGCACCTTGAGCAACTTTAATCTGTAACTCTTTTGCATGTTGTAAGTATTCACTTGTTACGCCAAAACGACCGGATGCTACTTGCTTTATGGCACTAGATATATTACTGCCATCTGCTTGCTGTTTATAGCGGTAAGCATGTTCTCCACCCTCACCACTGTTGCTTTTTCCACCTAACTGATTCATAGCTTTGGCTAAAGTCTCATGTGCTTCTGCCGAAATTGAACCATAACTCATTGCGCCTGTATTAAATCGTCTTACAATCTCTTCTGCTGATTCCACCTCTTCAATTGAGATTGGGTGCTGTTGTTTAAACGTTAGTAAGTCTCTGATATGGTCAAACCGTTTGCTATGAACTGCAGCAGTAAATTCTTTGAATTGTTGGTAGTCATTTTCGCGACATGCGTGTTGTAACTTGAAAATAGTCAATGGATTAAATACATGGTGCTGTCCTTGTTGTCTCCATTGAAATACACTTCCTGAAGGTAAATAATCTAAGTGTCGTTGTTGCTGTGCTTTATTTTCTGCTTCTATTTGTGCTATGGATAACCCTGATAGCTTAGACGGCGTGCCTGGGAAATAGCGTTCAATAACTTCATGAGACAAACCAATTGCTTCAAAAATTTGAGCACCGTGATAACTTTGTACCGTTGAAATACCCATTTTAGCCATGACTTTTATGACGCCTTCAGATAAAATTTGAGTATATGTTTCGACATTATTTGAAACTTTACCTGTTAGCTTTTTCTGTACTGTCAACTGTTCAATGGTTGCTTGCGCAAGATATGGTACTACCGCATTCGCTCCGTAGCCTAATAAGCACGCAACATGATGAACTTCTCTTGTTTCTCCGCTATAAGCCACGATACTTGTATTCATGCGTAAATTTTCTTTAATGAGTAGCTGATGAATATAGCTGGTTGCAAGTAATATAGGCATGGCATATGCTGTTTTCTGGCTCAACAAACTATCATCTAATACGAGAATTTCAGCGCCATCTTTAACTGCTTCAATGGCCTGTTGACCAAGCAATTCAAGTGCATCTGCAAGCACATTTGTATATAAGGTAGATAATCGTACTGTCTTGAACTCACTCGATTCAATATATTCAAGCTGACTAGGTGTCAATACAGGTCTTTGTAATTGAATTCGCTTTAGCGCTTCCGGCGTCGGATGTAATATATTCCCCTCTGCACCTAGGTAAGACAGTTCACTTGTTACTATTTTCTCACGATAAGCATCAATGGGTGGATTAGTAACTTGTGCAAATAATTGCTTAAAGTAATTGAATAAACTTTGTGGTTGTTCATTTAATACAGCTATTGGCACATCATAACCCATGGCACCAATTGGATCTTTCTTGCCAGTCACAAGTTCACTCATATATTTATTAATATCTTCTTTGGTATAGCCAAATTGTTGTTGTAACTTAAATATTGTTGTTTCAGATAAACACGATGATTGATAACCTATTTGTTCCAAATGTAAATCAATTTTATGCTTTGCAAGCCACGTTTTATAAGGATATTGTGTTGCTATTCGTGATTTCAGCTCATTATTTTCAATTACTTGCTGTGTCTCAAAATCCACAAGCAATAATTTACCTGGATTTAACTGCCCTTTATAAGCGACATTCGCTTCTGGAATATCAACCACACCAACTTCAGAAGAAAAAACAATATAATTATCCTTTGTAATCGTATAACGTCCAGGTCTCAAACCATTACGATCTGTTAAAGCGCCTATTTTATCGCCGTTACAAAACGATATCATTGTTGGTCCGTCCCAAGGTTCCATCAAGTAGCTATAAAATTCATAAAATGCACGCACCGTTGCATCATTTGCTTTGTCATGTTGCCATGGTTCTGGTATAAGGAGCATCGCTGCTTGTTCAGGTTCCATAGCAAGTGTTAAAAATTCTAACGCATTGTCAACAATAGCAGAATCACTACCATCTTCATCTACAATCTGGCAAATCTTATGTGCATCATTCGGAAATAATGTTTGAATCAGTTGTCGTTGACGCGCCCGCATCCAGTTCACATTCCCTTGAATGGTGTTAATTTCTCCATTATGCATTAGCATACGGTTAGGATGTGCCCGTTTCCAACTTGGGAATGTATTCGTGCTAAAACGAGAATGTACCAATCCAAATTTAGACTGATAATCTGAATGTTGTAAATCCAAATATAACCCCTTAATCTGATCAGATCTCAGCCATCCTTTATAAACAATTGTTTTATGAGATAAGCTAGTAAAATAAAGTTCTAACCCCTGTTGTTCAGCTTCGTGTTCAATTTGTTTTCTTGCCAAATATAACTTTTTCTCGATATCTTGATGATTAGTAATGTCGACAAAGATTTGATAGACATATGGCATAGTCTTAGCTACATGCTGTGCTAATACCTCTTTATTTACAGGTACTTCACGATATCCTAGCACCTTTAGTCCTTCACTACGAAATAACAAATCTATCATTTTCTGATATCGTGTATTTACTATGACCTTTTGAGAAAAGAATAATCCTACCGCGTATTCCCCTTCACACGGAAGTTCAAAATCAACATGTTTATTAAAATAATCAAATGGTATTTCGGTCATTATTCCTGCGCCATCGCCTGTAATACCATCTGCGCCCACACCACCGCGATGATCTAAACGACGTAACATTTCTAATGATTTGTCAACGATGTCATGCGAGCGTTTATTATCCATATTGGCATAAAAACCAATACCACAAGCATCATGTTCTTCTCGATAATCATATAATCCTCTTTTTATTGTTAAATCACACATGATGCATACCCCATTTTCAAGAATTTTCTGAATATTTATGTTAATATGCTTCACTATAATGTAAAATATTTATCTGTACAATATACGAATTCGATAATACCTTTCTAATTTTTAGAACAATGATAGTTAATGGAGGAATAGGCATGGAAATCAAACAATTAAAATATTTTTTAGAGGTAGCTAAAAGAGAACATCTTTCTGATGCAGCATTAGAACTAGATATCGCCCAGTCGGCAATTAGTCGGCAGATTCAACAATTAGAAGATGAGTTGCAAGTCAAATTATTTAAGCGTCAAGGTCGTAACATTCGTTTAACCACAGCAGGTAAAGACTTTGTTATTCATGCCACTAAATTATTAAATCAAGTAGATGAAACTTTGACATTATTCCGTCAACAAGAATCCAATAATCTTTATTCTATTAATTTAGGATATGAACAAGGCTATGTTGCTGAACGTATATTACCATTAATACAAACATTTGAACGTCAGTATGATAGTAAAATTATTCCACAACAAGTTTCTCAAGATTCCACGAAGCAGATATTAGTGGATGCGTTGGATGTTGCGATTACTGAGCTTACTCCAACGCTACAACAAAACAACGATTTAAATGTAACTTTATTATATGAAGAAACATACCATTTATATTTACCTAAAGAAGAACCGTTAGCTCTGGCGATGAACCCACACTTAGCTCAATTTGAAGGCGCAACGATTTTTACATTAACGCCACTGTCCACAACAATGATAGCTTTAATTGAACAATTAACTAAAGCTACACTACACGTCGTCACACATCCGGCGCTAGCTCAATATTTACTTGCACAACATCGTGGTTTTATATTAGCACCGGATTATCAACGCTTAACTGTCAGTTCACTTGATTATAAAGATATTTCACTTAGTCATACGCCTTTAAAACGCTCTATCTGCATCGTAGTGCGTAAAGAAAATAATAAGCCTGATGTACAACAATTAACATCACTGATACAAACTTTATTTAATCGTGTTTCAACATATCATTAATCGTTCACGCCACTTTATAAAGCTGCTAATATTTGAAATGCTAAAGCTTAGGGCGTATAATCACTCTATCTTTAAAGTGAAAGGACCGTCTTAACATGATGCAATATAAAAACATATTGACTTCAAGATTTTTTTGGCTAATTTGCAGTTTAGCAGTCCTTATATTAGCAGTGTTTATTTTTACATTTTTCAACGATCGACTCTACCACACGCCTATTGCCAAGATTACAAATGTCGAACAAGTTCATCAGCAAAAAATAACTGATGAACACCATAATACAGATACAAAGTACAAACAACGTCTAACATTAGAAATATTAAATGGTAAGTTTCAGCATCAAACAACAACCATTAACCATACATATGTAGCATCTCAAGCAGATACAGAAGCCTTTTCTAAAAATAACAAAGTACTTTTACATATAACAGATTCATTAAAAAGCGCAACTATTATCGAAAAAAAACGTGATTCCCTAGTCGTTGCAATATCTGGAGTATTCATACTCGCCGTACTCATTGTTGGTAAGAAAGTCGGTTTGCAATCGATTCTATCACTAGCCTTCAATACTTGTGCCGTCTTATTGGCTATTCAACTTCATAACCAGCATCCTTCATTAAGTCTCTTTGGACTTATGACAATTGCTGTTACCTTAGCGACAATTGTCACGCTACTACTAGTCACCGGATTAAAGCTGAGGTCATGGATAACGATTGCCAGTACTTTACTCGGTACTCTATTAAGCATTGGCATTACTGCATTGGTCATTCGTTTAACCGGTGGTGCAGGTATAAAATATGAAACAATGAGTTTTCTCACATTACCACCTAAAGAAGTATTTTTAGCTTCCGTCTTAATTGGGTCTCTCGGTGCAGTTATGGATGTTGCTATCACTTTATCTAGTGGTATGTATGAAATTTATCAACGTACACCTGACATAAGTATACAGCGCCTTGCAGTAGCCGGACGACGTATCGGTCAAGATATCATGGGAACCATGACGAATATACTATTATTTTCATATTTGTCTGGAAGTCTACCAATGCTACTTATATATCTAAAAAATGCCAATACATTTACTTACACGATTTCAATGAATTGGTCGTTAGAAATTACTCGAGCGATTTCTGGCGGGATTGGCATTGTCTTAACGATACCTATTACTATTACTTTAATGAGCCTTTTTATTAAATTGCGAGGTGAGCCATCATGAGTGCAATTACATTATTAGGATTTATCTTATTTTTATTAATGATTGTTTTTGGCGGGACTAAGGGGCTTATTTCATTTTTAACCTTATTCTTAAATTTTATCATTTTATTGATAAGTATCGTTTGTATTATGTTGGGTATACCGATATACGTGGTACTCGTCATTTTCTGTATCGTAGTTGCTTCATGCAATTTATTCATTTTAAATAGTTATAATATTAAAACTAAAGCCGCCTTTCTAGGCACAATGATAACCATCATGATACTTATTCTAGGTATTTATTTATCTGTTCGACTCGGTCATTTACAAGGTTTTACTACTGAACAACAGGATGAAACTTATATATTTTCCATGAACATTGGTATCGATATGGTGCAATTTATGGTGTTTACCATTGTGTTAGCAGTTATTGCAGCTGTTATTGATTTAGCAATCACCATCAGTTCACCAATGTACGAATTACACGAAGCAAATCCAAAATTATCTCAAACAGATTTATTCAAATCCGGCATGACGGTTGGACGAGAAATATTAGCTACTTCTGCAAACACAATTTATTTGGCTTATTTTGGTGGTCAATTAACATTATTCTTTTGGTTTTTTAAACTGAATTATTCATTTGAACACATTATCAATTCAAAAATCTTTACTCAAGAATTTATTTCCATCTTGCTAGGTGGTATCGCCATTGCAATAAGTATCCCTATCACTGCATGGATTACTGCCTTTTTCATTAAACATAAAAAATTATCCGCCACTCATTCTCAAACAATTGAATAACAATCAGGCAGGTTCACGTATGACGCACGTTGTAACCTGCCTTATATTTTTCATTTAAACATTGAATTTGATTTCCTTCTCCTTAGCATTATGGCATGCGTTGCTCTAGCTTAAGTATTTTCCCGGGAAATATACGATGAGTCTGGGACATCATTACCTTCTAGGTTATGAATTAAATATTGGCAGTAGTTGACAGGATTGAAAAAAGCTTGGTATCAGCGTATTTTCAATCCTGTCAACCTTGCGGGAGCGAGACTACAGATTCATAATGAATGCTGTCTCGTTTCCTATTTCCTTAATTCTATAACCTTGTTCAACACATTTTGAAAGAATCATTTTGAAGATATTTGCGCAATCCATGTTTGGACTGCTGGCGCTATTAAATGTGTATCTGTTTTATCAACCCATTTAATATCTGTAATTTCGTTATCGATTTGAATTTGTTCCCAATCTATATCTGTCGTCACACGATAACCATTGAGCTCCGTCTGCATATTTTTTTGCGGATATGCTTGCCCTACCACTGTCCCAATATATTCAAATTGAGTTTGAGGAATATCAAGCTTTAATTCTTCATTCACTTCTCTCTGGATAGCATCTAACATCGATTCATGAGCTTCTATTTTCCCACCTGGAAAATAATATTTTTCTCTATGTCTGACCTGTACGAGCAAGATTTTATCTTCTGTTTCTTCTACTAAGCATACACAACGAATCACTTTGACCATTCCTTTGGGATTAATTTGATTATTACATGTAACTATGTGCTTTCAAACATAATAAATGTTTCGTTATTACAATTTCGTTTATAATATAACCATATCATATTCATCGGAGGGTATGTTTCATGGCAAAAAAATCAAAATTAACACATGTATCCAATTTAATTAGTTTAGCCGGCTTTTTAGTAGATGGATACAATGGGATTAAGCATGACGCAAAAGAAAAGAATTTAGTTTATTTATCATTAGGTTTAAGCACTGCTGGTACTTTATTAGATTTCTATGTATCTTTAAAATCTCCTAAAAAGATCCGTAAACTTGCTGCACTATTTCTATTTATAATCAATGTCACACGCTTAGCTACAAGTTATCGTAAAATTAAAGAAGATTTCTAATTTCGTATTGTTATTTTATAGTGTTAGTCAATAACATTATTGCAGACATTCTTCTTATTTTATATCTACAACTCACAAATAAACAATTAGAACCGCAATTTGCTGTATTTAACAAATTACGGTTCTATTTTTTGCAAGCCTTAAGTAAGGTTGCCAAGATTTTAGTATATTTTAATCTCTCATCTTATTGATACAGCATCATTCATTAATGAATATATCTATATGAAGATACTTGATAAGAAGGTATTGTGCGATATGTCATAATTCCTGGTGATGCACTGTAGTTCATTTCTGAAACTAAGATACTACCATCACTGTTAACACGTTCTACAAACGCAACATGACCATAATATCCTATATCTGTTTGTGCAATTGAGCCTACTGTTGGCGTATAGTTAATTGTGTATCCATCCGCTGCAGCTGCGTTATCCCAATTATTAGCATTCCACCAATATGTGCTGATACCTTTACCAATAGCTGCACGACGATTAAATACATGCCATGTACATTGACCCCATGTATATAAGTTACTGTGGCTAAAAATTGGTGTTCTATAGCTATTAGAATTTGAAGTTCTTGTTGAAGAACCTGAAGCTGTGCCAGTCACTTTTAATTTTTGACCTGGGTAAATAAAGAAATTATTTAAACCATTTAATTGCATGATTTTTTGGTAAGTTGTGTTATATTTTGATGCAATTAAAGATAATGAATCTCCTGGTTGCACTGTATAAATACTAGATTTTGATGATTGTGATGGTTTTGTATTGTTCTTTGCAGCTGTACCAGTCACTTTTAATTTTTGACCTGGATAAATAAAGAAATTATTTAAACCATTTAATTGCATAATTTTTTGATATGTTGTGTTATATTTCGATGCAATGAGAGATAACGAATCTCCTGGTTGCACTGTATATGTACTACTACTTGTGTTTGCAGTACGGTTTGCTGTACTTTTGCTAGATCCACTTACTTTTAACACCTGATTAGGGAAAATTAAATTGGATTTTAATCCATTAAGTGATTTTAATCGTGCAATAGACATACCATATTTATGAGAAATTGACCAAACAGATTCTCCAGCTTTAACTGTATGTGTTGTAGCTGCTTCTGCCTGATGTGCGAATACGGTACTTAAAGCACTTGTCCCAATAATTGCTGCCATATATTTCTTTTTCACTAAAAAAACCTCCAATATCATTTTAATGTGTCTTTGTATTATTCATAAACATACTACTCACTATGTCTCATTACATTAAATAGCAGTAATGGCATCTCTCGACTAAATAGATGAAAATGATTGCATTAAGTCGAGACGTAGTTTACTTCATATACTATACACATTCATGTATTGTCTCGGCTTTTCGTTCTGTCTTTTATAAATCCACATATTAAAGGTAATACAAAAAACAGCAGAATACCATTTCAATTACATTACAGTATTGTGAAGTTATGATACATTACTTTGCGCTATTAAAATATTATTTTTTTATTTATTTTTTTAACAATGTTTTTGTCGGTTATATGGCAATCTACAAACAAAATGATGCCACGATATCATTGCTAGAAAAAACTGATTTAGCCAGTTTTTCTGTACTTGGGCCTCACCCCAACTTGCGTTGTCCGTTGCCTTTCGCTTCGAAAGCCTCTTTGTTGGGGCCCCACCCCAACTTGCTTTGCTTGGTGAATTTCTTTTCGAAATTCTCTGTGTTGGGGCCCCACTCCAACTTGCTTTGCTTGGTGAAATGGGCTATCAATTGTGACTTCTTTTTTAATTTCTAATGATGTTAATGATATTGTCGAATCTATACCTAATAATTGCTTCTAATATTATCATAATGCTACATACCGACCTGCAATGATGTTAAAAGGGATCCTATATATCTTCCCTCAATCTATATTCTCCGGCTTTGAGTTTGTGTGCTATTTCTGATTTTCACTAGAATGTTAGGTTGAAAAATAACGAAAAAGACAATCTCTATTTGACTTCAATAGAAATTATCTTTTTCTTAATTAGATGCATTTTAACTATGTTATTTTAAGCTATTTTCAATCTCTTCGATTTCTTTTTGAGATAGATTAATGGATTTTTCTCCGTCTTTAATGTCTTTTTTCAATGCCTCTTGTGCTTCTTTTGAGTGATATAATTTCACAATTTTTTGATACGTTTTATTATCTTTATCCTTATCATTAACTGCTACTAAGTTTATATAAGGTTTAACAGCATCTGACTCAGATTTTTCTAAGTATATTGGATCTTTTTTAGCATCCAAACCTGATTTAGTAGCTACACCATTATTGATGACTGATAAATCAACATCGTCTAATGCTCGTGCCGTTTGTTGCGCATCTACAGCTTTAATATTTAAATGCTTAGGATTATCTTTAATATCTTTAATTGAACCACTTAAACCAAAATTGTCTTTTAATTTAATCAGTCCAGCAGCCTCAAGTAATTTTAATGCACGTGCTTGGTTTGATACATCATTTGGAATAATGACTTGTGCACCATCTTTGACATTTTTAATGTTTTTTACTTTTTTTGAATAGATACCTAACGGCGCCAACACAGTCGTACTTATAGCTGAGATTTTAGCATCTTTATGTGCTTTTTTATAAGCATTTAAAAATGCAAAGTGTTGGAACGCATTCATATCAATATCGCCGTCACTTAATGCTTTATTGGGCACATTATAATCTGAAAAATGTTTGATTTCGATATCAATATGATCCTTTTTAGCTAATTCTTTTACCTTTTCCCATGCAGCCGTATCATTTGAAGCAACACCTATCGTTACTTTTTTATTATTGCCACCACCACAAGCTGCAAGTACAAAAATAAATGCAAGTACTAAAGTAAATAATCTTTTCATACATACTTCCCCCTAATTTTACAAAATAAAGTTAATTTCGACGTAAACGTCGAGAAATAAAATTACCTAACGTTTGAATAAATTGAACTAAAATGACTAAAACAATGACTGTGATAATAATGACTAGAGTGTCAAAACGTTGATAGCAATATACTAAGGCTAAATCGCCAATTCCACCGCCACCTACAGCACCTGCCATTGCAGTGCTACCAATTAATCCTATGATTGCAGTTGTTATCGCTAAAACTAATGAGCCTAATGCTTCAGGTATTAAAAAGTAACGAATGATTTGTAACGGTGAAGCCCCCATAGCTTTGGCCGCTTCGATAATGCCATCATCGACTTCCAATAGCGAATTCTCTACTAAACGTGCAATATAAGGTGCAACATAGACGGTTAAAGGTACTATGGCAGCTGTAGTACCAATAGAGGTGCCAACCAATAGTTTGGTAAACGGCACAATCGCAATTAATAAAATAATGAATGGAATTGATCTTAAAATATTAATCATAGGATTTAAAAGTTGATGAATTACCGTATTTGGCCATATGCCATGACGTCTAGTAATAACCAATAATACACCTAAAGGAATGCCGATAAGCGCACCAATAATCAATGATATCGTCACCATATAAAGTGTTTCATATAAGGCTTGTAATAGTTGTGAGCTATCTATACTGGACCCAAACATTGTTAAACGACCTCCTCATATTCGATATGCTGTTGACTAAAATAATTTTCTATACGCGTTCGATCAACATCGTTAAGTTGTATATCAAGCCATAAATAACAAACTGTGTTCTCTTGTATGGCAGACATTGAAGAATATATTATATTGACATCTACACCATAATCGCGTATTAGCGTATTGATTAGTGGAGAAGTCACTTGTTGCGCATCTAAAAACAAACTATATACAACATGCGAGGTGTCATTTACCAATTTAAATAAAGCTTGTAATTGTGTTGAAGGTTCTGTATTAATCACTGTTGACACAAAGTTTTTAGTTGTCTCTGTTTGTGGGTGACTGAAAACTTCTTTAACCGTACCCAGTTCAATCACTTCTCCTTGTTCCATCACAGCTACACGGTTACATATTTTTTGGATAACACTCATCTCATGAGTAATCAACATAATTGTGACACCAAATGTTTGGTTAACATTGCTCAATAATTTAAGAATAGAACTTGTTGTAGCAGGGTCTAACGCACTGGTAGCCTCATCGCATAATAATATTTTAGGGTTGGTAACAAGTGCACGCGCAATTGCAACACGTTGCTTCTGCCCACCTGAAAGTTCATCCGGAAATTGATGCATTTTATCAGCTAAACCCACAAATTCTAGCATTTCTTCAACTTTTGCTTTAATCTCATCTTTATGTTTATGGCTTAAAATAAGTGGCATCGCGACATTTTTAAATACAGTCGCTGAATTCAATAAATTAAAATGTTGAAAAATCATACCGATATCTTTCTTAACATTTCTTAAGTCTTTTTCAGAATATGTATTAATATCTTTACCATCTACGATTACTTCACCGTCTGATACTTGTTCTAGTTGATTCACTAAGCGGACAAGCGTACTCTTTCCTGCACCGCTATAACCTATCACACCAAAGATATCATGCTTTTCTATTTTAAAAGATACATCTTTCAGAGCCTGTATCGTTTCACCTTTTTTGTTGAATCTTTTATTTACTTTTTTAAATTCAATCAATAGTATCCACCCTTTATTCCGATTAACTTAATATGATTATTATGCATTATATTGAATTATATGTAGCCCGTCAATACAATTTGCTGAAAATATTTAATATTCCGACTTTTAAATTTGTAATTTCAATTTAGCAAGCACACCAAAACCATAAAATAACGCTCCAATTAAAATCTTACGATTCCAATTGAAACGTTATTTAAAAGCTTAAACACCATTCACTTTCCAATCACTACTTTTCCGCTGTAATGTAACCAGGTGTTGATATAAATCCTGATTAGACATTAATTCTTGATGCTTTCCTTTTTCCACAATTTTTCCATCTTTCAACACAATTATTTGATCACAATGTTCAATTGTTTTTAAGCGATGTGCAATAACAATGACCGTTTTATCTTGAATCAGTTTACTGATTGCTTCTTGAATAAGCGTTTCGTTTTCTGGATCTAAAGATGATGTTGCTTCATCCAATAAAATAATTGGCGCTTGCTTTAAAAATGCTCGAGCAATAGAAATTCTTTGTCGTTCGCCTCCAGATAAAGTCTGACCGTTTTCACCAATTATAGTTTGATACCCTTCTGGTAATTTATCTATAAACTGTTGGCAATTCGCCATTTTTGCTGCCGCATAAATCTCTTCATCTGTAGCCTGATAGTTACCAACTTTAATATTATTAAATACCGTATCATTGAAAAGTGTGACATCTTGAAATACAAATGAATAATACGACAGTAAGTGTTCGGGATGGATGTCATTAATGTTATGACCATCAATTGTAATATCACCTGTTTTTAAGTCCCAAAATCGACATGCTAATTTCGAAAGTGTACTTTTTCCACATCCAGAAGGCCCTACTAAAGCCGTAATCTCTCCCTGATGTGCTGTAAATGTGACATCATGAATAACCTGGTTCTTATTGTATCCAAAAGATACGTGATTAAAGTGGATATCAAATTGTGAAAGTTGAATATCTTTTGAACCGCCCTGTTCTTTTATATCAAATATATCTTTAATACGTTTAGCACTTACTAAAGAATAAATAAATTCTCCTATTTTATATAACGAATTTGTTAAAGAATCATATATACGCACTGCAATAAACACAAATAAAATAAATCCCAGTATACTTAATTGTTGATTTACAAGTAATACCGTTCCTACTAGTACCATAATTCCCAAACCCATGCGAATGATATTATAAGAAATAGATATAAAGAGCCCTACTAATATTTCATAAAGTATAGACCATGGTACTATAGCCCTGATTGTTTGTTTCAATTGTTGAATATATTTCTCTTTTTGATTAGTAGATTTTATCACTTTTATATTTTCTAAGTATTCTTGTAGTGCTTCTGAAATATTAAGTTTCAATTGTCTATTCTTTTTATTTGTAGCAGCAGTTGCAAATTTAGATATCGCAATAAACAATAAAGCAATTGGCATAATCAAAAATAGTATGGCTGACATTTGCCAATTGTAAAAACTGAGCACAATTAATGTCACCATGCTTGATACTATACCAGCAATTAAATTAGCAAAGTCGCTCGTTAGTTGCTTTTCAATTACGGAAACATCATCCATTAACGTACTTGTAAAATCACTTAAATCTCTACTACTTAAATAAGATAAAGGGAGTTTCCTGAATTTCTCTGCCAATCTTATGCGCATGATAGCAGTTTCTTTGCCCGAATTAACATACATTTGCTGATAGGTCTTTAGATAAATTATATATATTAAAGTAAGTAAAGTTAAGCTTAATATAATATATTTCCAAAGATTAATTGTGTGAGGTTCTCCTATTTTTATATGGCTTATCATTTCATCTGTTAGCATAATAAGTAATATCACAGGTAAAATAACTGATAATTGATGAATTGAGGTAAATAATGTTGTTTTATATAAATCACGTTTCCCTTGTTTAGATAAAGAAAATAATGTTTGTATGTTCATCTTTCCACCCCTATTCTCCAATTAACACTTTGCTGATAATTATTATACATTCGTGCATAAACACCATTTTCTTTCATTAATGAACGATGTTGTCCTTGTTCAACTAATTCTCCTTCGTCAATGACTAAAATTTGATCCGCATGCGTCACTGTAGACAATCGATGCGCTATCATGATAACGGTCTTATTTTTCATCATTGAATTAAGTGCTTGTTGGATTTTATACTCATTCTCAGCATCACTAAAGGCTGTTGCTTCATCTAATAGAACGATAGGGGCATCTTTCAACATTGCCCTAGCTATTGTTATTCTCTGAATTTCTCCTCCTGATAAATAGCTACCTGATGTACCAAACACGGTATCTAAACCGTTAGGCATTTTATTAATAATTTCACGACATTGCGCTTGATCAACCACGCGCTCAACCTCTGCCTTTGTAGCATCTGGTTTATAAAAACGAATATTTTCTAACAAACTAAGTTTAAATAGTTTCGTCTCTTGAAACACAAAACTAATATTAGACATTAAATCTTCATATGACATTTTCTTTACATCGACACCGCCTACTAATACAGAACCTTCATCCACATCATAAAATCGAGTAATCAAATTAAATATTGTTGACTTTCCACTTCCAGAAGGACCTACAATTGCAGTGACACTATTAGGATGACATGTAAATGATAATTTATTAATTGCTTTTTGTTTCATGTCTTCATATGTAAAACTGACCTTATTAAAAGTAATATCAAAACGCGTAGGTTTTATAGAAATCGTTGGCATTGATAATGCTTTTGCTTTATATATTTTTTTGTCAAGATGATCCATTGCATGAAAAATAATCATAGCTTTATATGAACTTTCCATAATTCTCATCAACATAAATGCTACTAGTGGTGTAAAAATTACAAAGAAAATATAACTTAAGAGTAGGGATTTTAGCTGCTCTGAATGATTAAAGAAGATAATGGTTGCCGGTATAAGAAAAGAAAAAATACCATAAACACAAACGATATAACCGCTCATCGCTTTCTTCATTGATAATGCATAACTTACGGTAAAATCCCTATAATTTTCGATAGCATGATTAAATGATTTAAATGAAAAAGCAGTTTGCCCAAATATTTTTACTACTGATATACCACGAACGTATTCAACAACATCATTACCCATATTTGCTGATGCTTCTTGATATTTTTCTAAAAACGCTTTGCTATCTTCTCCCATCATAAATTTCAAAAGAAGAAAACCTAAAATAACTGGAATTAAACAAATAAGAGATAGCTTCCAATCAAATATAAAAATCAATACTAAAAAAGCGATTGGTGTCGTTAATGCCTGTGCCATATCAGGCAACTGATGTGCTATATAATGTTCAACTTCTTCAGTATTCTTTTCAATAAGCTTACGTAATTTACCACTTTGTCTTTTCTGAAAATATCCTAACGGCAATTCGTTCATATAATCGATAAGTGTTATTCGATATTTAGCTACAGTGTTAAATGCCACTATATGAGATAGTAGTAAAGCTAAACCATAAAACATAAATGCGACTGATACATAAATAACAGATTGCCATCCAAAATATGTCATCTTCTCAATGACTGATTTATTTAAATTACCTTTCGCTGACAACATACTTTCAATAACATAATAAACATTCAAATACGCGCCTAAACTTATAACACTCGAAACAACAGACAATAAAATCGCTAAATAAAACAAATATTTATACTTTCCCATGAGTGTTTTTAATTTGTCTAAATGTTGGTTTTTCATATAAATTTCGAGACTAAGCTACTCATGTTCATTTTAAAAGTTGCTTGACGACCGAAAATAGCGTCATCTCTTCTCCTTTCTTATTTCATTCTTGCATATTTAATATAAAAATGAATATTATCTAATATAATTGAAAATTATTATCAATTAATATATTACAAATGTATACTTATATGATATTTATGTCAAATTACACTTAAAAATTTTATAGCACTTTATGAATATTGATTAAAAAAACCAAGCAACTCTAAATATAGCTGCTTGGTTTTATTATAATTAAACTTTATTTTATTGTATCTAACGCTTGTCTAAGATCATTCACTAAATCTTCTGTATCTTCAATACCTATCGATAAGCGAATTAAGCCATCTGTAATACCTTCTTTAGCGCGAATGTCTGCGGGAATTGATGCATGGGTCATCAGCGCTGGAACAGATATCAAACTTTCTACTGCTCCTAAACTTTCTGCTAAAGTAAAATACTGTGCCTCACGTATGACGCGTTTGGCAAGCTCCGTATCTTTCACTTCAAAGGCAACAACTCCTGTGTGTCCACTTGCTTGAGCAAGATGTACATCATGATTTAAGTGTGTCTTGATACTTGGGTGAAAGACTTGTTGAACAGCTGGATGCTGTTGTAACATCTCTATGATGCTTGTCACATTACGATTAATTTGTTCCATACGTAATCCAAGTGTCTTAACTCCTCTTACTAATAGATAACTATCTTGAGGTCCAAGAACACCTCCTGTTGAATTGGAAATAAAGCCAATTCGTTCTCCTAGCTCGTCGTTTGCTGTGACAACTAAACCTGCAACTACGTCACTGTGACCACCAATATATTTCGTTGCTGAATGAAGTACAATATCAATACCAAAATCAAGCGGATTTTGATAATACGGCGTCATAAATGTATTATCGACAACTGAAATTAACTGATGCTGTTTAGCAATTTCGGCTGTTTTTTTAATATCTGTAACACGTAATAATGGATTGGATGGTGTTTCAATATATAACATTCTTGTTTGTGGTTTAATAAATTGTTCTACATTCTCAATATATGATGTATCAACAAAATCAACTTCAATACCATAACGTGTAAAAACTTTAGTTAAAGCACGATATGTACCACCATAAACATCAGAATTTAAAATAATGTGGTCTCCTTTATCTAGTAACATCATAACGGCACTCACCGCTGCCATGCCCGAACCAAAGGCAAATCCATGCTTACCATGTTCTAAATCAGCAATAACACTTTCAATAGCCCCACGTGTAGGATTTGCTGTTCGTGAATATTCATAGCCTTGTCTTAAATCACCAACATCATCTTGTAAATAAGTACTTGTTTGATAAATAGGGGTCGTTACTGCACCTGTATAAGTGTCTGTAGTATGTCCACCATGAACCATTTGCGTTTTTTTATTCATCTTTAATCATACTCCTTTATAATTGAAAATTTGTTTTGACATATAGCGATCACTACCGTCGGGAAAAATAGTTACAATAACACCTTTATCGAGTTGTTGTTTTATTTCCAAAGCACCCTGTAGCGCTGCTCCTGAAGAACTTCCCACAAGTAAGCCTTCACGTTGTGCTAATTGTCTGACATTGTTAAAACCATCAACATCACTTACCGTAATAATGTCATCAACGAGGTTCCGTTCGAGAAATACAGGCCACTTTTCAGAGCCTATCCCTTCAATATCATGTGGGTGGCTCTCCCCTCCATTAAGTATTGAACCTTCTGGCTCTACTAAAATATTTTTCACATTCAAAGGTTTAAGATGCGAAGCCACACCAGTAAATGTCCCTCCTGAACCTATGCCAGCCACAAAATAATCAATTTGTGGTAATGAATGAGTAATTTCTTGACCCAAGGTATTTTTATATGCAGCAGGGTTGTCTTGCGATTCAAATTGGTTCATATATACTGCCCCTGTAGCTGCAGCATATTGCCGCGCTTGATATTGTGCACCAAGCATGCCTTCAGCTTTAGGTGTACGTGAAATATCAGCACCTAGCGCGCGCATAATAGTAATCTTTTCTTCTGAAAAACCATCTGGTGCAAATATTTTACAATTTATATTAAACCTGTTAGCAGCGATGGCTAACCCAATGCCTGTATTACCAGCAGTAGCTTCAACAATCGCATCCCCAAGATTTAGACGTCCTTCATGCAAAGCCGTCTCAATCAAATACTTGCCTAAACGGTCCTTCACACTACCACCCGGATTAAATTGTTCTAACTTTGCATATATCTGGACATTGTTATCACTATAACTTTCGAGTAAAACAAGTGGCGTATGTCCTATTAAATCATAAGCGATCATATTAATTGTGAGTATGACAAACACTGCGTACGTAGTGTCTATAGCCACCGTGCATCGTCAACTCATTGAACCTTCTTTCTTGAAAAATTAAATCTTACTTAATAACTAAGGATTTTACGCTATAACTTCTTTTTTTGCAATCTCTATGTTTATTGCATGTAGCACAATGCCTGGCTCACAATATGACTGTTCTTGAATTGTCTTTGCATGTTAGGATAAATATGTAAAAGGACAAATTAAAACAATTGGCAAACCACACTTACAAAACATATCGGGAGATGATGACATATGCCATCGAAACAGAACTTATCGCTTTCTGTTTTTACAAATGAGCAATTTAAAAAATTAAAGTACAGCACAACAACATTTAGGAATTGCATGTTTGATGCGCTAGAAGTAAATAAAAGTCGCTTTAAAAAATGTGATTTTTCAGAAGGTATTTTTAAAAATATAAAAGCTATAAGTAATAGTAAATTCATCTATTGTGATTTCACTCAAAGTATTTTTGATGATGTTCATTT
The DNA here is from genome assembly GCF_001558775.1 of Staphylococcus lugdunensis. Lineage (NCBI taxonomy): Bacteria > Bacillati > Bacillota > Bacilli > Caryophanales > Staphylococcaceae > Staphylococcus > Staphylococcus lugdunensis. The sequence goes on from NZ_CP014022.1 coordinate 1,327,505, forward strand.
TTATAATACGTTATTTAAATATGTTGAATTTACTACCACAACGTTTGAGCGCAGTCACTTTAATAATATAGAATTTCAGTATTGTAATTTCAATCATCATTACCTACACGATGTGGCACTACAAAATGTCGTATATGACAAGGTGTACTTTGAAAACATAACACTAGATTTATGCCAACTTGATAATGTAACGTTCAATCAGTGTACATTCAAAAATGTAACGATTAATCAGTCAAGTTTGCCCGATAAACTTAAAGTACAATTACAGCACGATGGTGTTCATTTTAAAGATAATTAATAAGTAAATAAGAGCACTTACCCATAACTTGGCTAAGCGCTCTTATTTTAAATCTAGATTTATATAATTTATAAAGCATATGCTGTTCGCGTATCATTGTTCGTCTTTAAAATAACTGCACTAAAAACACGAGTATAATAACAAGTGGCATCACGTATTTAATAAGATAATACCATGGTATAAAAAGTTTAAATTTATCTTTACCAAAATTTTCTTTTAATAATTTTTTATCTAATAGTTGACCAACAACAAGTGTTGTACCTAACGCGCCTAAAGGCATTAGTATATTAGACACTAAAAAGTCCATATTATCAAAAATTGTACCAGCTAAAAATTTAAAATTGTTTAACGTACTAAAGGATAATGTTGCAGGAATACTGATGATAAACACTAATGCACTAGCAATCATCGCTACAACTTTACGTTTCGAGTTATCATTTTTAGTAAAATTAGACACATTTAGTTCTAGTAACGATATAGATGACGTAAGTGCTGCAAATAAAAACAGAATGAGGAATATAAAGTAAAACGCAATTCCAAAATGCATTTTACTAAATACAAGTGGCAACACCTTAAATAATAGTCCTGGTCCTTCTTGAGGATGGTAACCAAACGTATGCAATGCTGGAAAGATTGCTAAACCAGCCATGACTGAAATCATGATGTTCATAACAACGATAGAAAGTGCCGATGATTTAATGGTCATAGCTTTAGGTGCGTAACTTGCATAGGTAATCATGCCCGTCGTTCCCAAAGACAATGTGAAAAAGGATTGGCCTAGCGCAAAGAGTACACCTTGCATAGAAATATCTTGTATGCGAGGTTGCAAAATATACTGCACACCCTCTAACGCACCGTCTAAAGTTAATGATTTTATTACAATAATTAGTAGAAATATAAATAATAATGGCATCATGATTTTAGAAGCTTTTTCCAGACCACCTTCAACGCCTAACATCACGATGACCATTGTTAATGCGATAAAGATGCCTTGTCCAACTACAGTAATCCAAGGGTTACTTATCATGCCCTCAAAGCTAATCTGAGTTAAGGAGTTATGTTCAAGTGACAGCATTTGTAATATAACATGTCCTATATATATAATAATCCAGCCTCCAATAACACTATAGAAGCCAAATAGCACAAACACTGCTAAATTTCCGTTCCAACCAATCAAATTCAACCATTTTTTCCCTGTCAATTTACTGTATATTTGGGTCGTATAAGTACGTCCCATTTTACCAACAGTAAATTCCATAATAAGCAGAGGTAATCCCACAAATATAGTGAACAGTAAAAATAATGATAAAAACGCGCCACCACCATATATTCCTGCCATATAAGGAAATTTCCACATTGCGCCTAGTCCAATAGCTGATCCAGCACTGGCTAAAATAAAACCAGTTGAGGTTTTCCATTGTGACTCCTTACTCATCATAACAACTCCTTTAGTACGTTAAAGCGTTTATGTGCTTAAGTACTACTGTAACATGTGTAGTCAATACGTGCAATATACATATAAAAATAAAAAAATAGTGCAGTGACTTTGTCGTATTCACAAAGCCTGCACTACTGGTAAGTTATTCATAATCTTCGAAACCATATGCAATAGTCTGTCCATCTGTAACTTCCGTTATCTCTAAGCTTTCTATATGATCCACATTAATATAATGTACACTGTTACCTGTGTTTAAGTATAAATATGCAAGTTCGTCAAATTCATCTATCAAACGTTGATGACACGTTTCTTTATCTTTCCCATAATCAAAACTTTTAAATTCTTTAAATGTTTGTCCTGAAGTCGTCGTATAAATTAATAAAAATGTACGTTTCATTTTATTCTATCTCCTTTGTATTTTTTATCTCAAGATTGAAAAAATGTCACTATATCGTTGATTACATCTTCACTCCCTTCACCATAAGTCATTAAGTGTTTACTTAACCGGTATGCAGTTAATGACTTATTTGTTTGTGTCATATGCTCAGCAATATATTGTGCGCTTTCTTGATAAGAAGCGTCATCTTGTTCACCACATAGAACCATTGCCTCTGCATTGATATGTGCTAAATCATGCATGATATCTGTTATAAAAAGTCTAAATGCGGTTAATTGTGAATGATATTGTTTAATTGTGTTTAATTGCTTTTGTGCTTCACTATCAGACAGGTGTTGTAATTCATTCATACGCTGTCCATAACGTTCCATACGCCACGCAATACCTGTTTCTGCTTTTTGATGGGGAGCTGACATAACAGCAATCTTAGCCACAGGATACGTTTCAGCTATCTTAAGTGTCAATAATCCACCTAAAGAAACGCCTGTAACATATATTTGTTTGTAGCCTTGTTGTTGTAAAAACTTGTATCCATTTTGTGCATCATGCCACCAATCATTAATATCAAACGCTATTAATTCAGTAAGCGGTAATCCATGCCCTCGATAATTTGGTGCGTAACAAGTAAAACCTTGTTTATGCAATGCTTGCGCTAATGGTTTCACATCTCTAATCGTGCCGGTAAATGAATGTAATAATAAGATAGCTTCTTCACGATGTCCTTCTAAATATATCGGTCTTGGCGAAGTTAATTTCATACTTCTATCCTCCATTGATAACCCATCGTTCTTTACGACGTTATTGTTTATTTCTTATGTAAAACAGTGGATATATAGCTAAGAAAAGCATCATCCAAATGACTGCAAGTGCTACACCGCCTAGTACATCTCCCACATAATGCGCATGAAAATATAAGCGACAACTTAAAATACCTATCCAGAATAATAATGCCAGTGATATTATCGTCCATTTCGCATATAAGCGCGTTACATAGGATACCGTCATAATTATAATAACAATACATATCAATGTACTTGCATTTGAGTGACCACTTGGATATGAGAAGCCATGGTCTTGAGGCAGATGATTGTATGGTCGTGATCGTGCAACAACTTGTTTAATTAAGAAGTTCATCCAACTACCTGTAAAAACAGCAATCAGTGACCATAATGCTGTACGTTTAGATTTGACAGCAATCACTACCGATAATAGAACCATCAATAACATCACACTTGATACTTCACCAATTGTTGCACAGAACGTCATAATAGTGTTGAACCATGAACCTTCAAAACCGCGCTCTGGCGTGCCAAAATAATCAGTCATTAGCTGCAATGATGCCACATCAATATGTTGTATAAATGATGTGCGATGCATTACACCTACAGTTAATAATGTAAAAATAAGTACGCTTATCACAAAGATAGGTATGAGCCATTTAGACGTATAAAATTGTTTATTTATCATATATTTTATAAATCCTCTTTCTCTATGATTAAAATTGCGTGCACTGTGCTATACTTCAAATAACATTGTTCGTGACTAACCCAATCTCGCATCAAGTATGACGTACTATCCACACAATGTTAAATATTGAAAATTACACTGTCGTACAGCAAGTGCCTGAAGTAACAGTGAGACACCTCAAATTATAATCGTTTCTCCAAATTCTCTGTTAATTTAAATATAATTACTCTTTCTCCTGTTTTTGTACTTAAATCTGAGTGAAAACTTTTAACAGAAACACCCGTAATGTGATCAATAATATTCATTAAATCATCTTGCCCAGATTCAACTAACTCGGATCGCGTTCTCTTTATGTTAAGGCGTCCTTCGTTTGTTTCACATACCCTATACTCTGCTGGAGTCAGCACACCTTGTAAATTGACAATGACCATATCTCTTAAAATGTCAGTTTTAACCGATAGTGAGCCTCGACCTAAAAAATCTTTTTCCCATTGCGTAATAGCTGTGCTAATATCCGCTTCATAGCTACCTTTAGTCTTAGTCATTTCTATCATATTCTCCTAATATTAGATTATATTAAGTTTAACATTTTTTAGCCTAATTCCGAAGATATAAAAGGTACAACCCTGACATATTATTTCGAAACAGTGGGTTGTACCTTAGTATTACCAATCTTTAATATCTCCGTTTTCATCTATGCTAGCTAATCTTAGCCATTGATGCGCCACCTTTTGAGCAAAATGTTTATTTGTAGTTAAAAGTCTTTCTATATATTTATCAGGTGCCTGAATCATAATTAAAATACGAATAGGTGCATGATAGGTTTCATTGTCTCCAGCCATCACAGATTGCCAAGGTAAGCCTGAAAGCAAATCACTAGAATTCCCTTGCATAACACCTACGCCAGATGTTACAGATTGCGTCGTTTTATTACCACTACCATAAAAATGTGGTGCAACGGTCGATGCATAATATTGTAAATTAATCCATTGTGCTACAAGTGCTGGACCTGAAATAATGGTATCTAGTAATTGTCCATCTTCGTCTTTACGCCAATCATAGTTATGTAGAAATGCACGTCCTTCTAAATTACATTGAGCCGTTAACTCACGCTGTCCGATAATAAACGATGCATTGCGTGCCAAGCCCCACTCTGGACGTATTTCACTCCAGTCAGAAGCATAACGTTGCGCCTCTCTCCGCGGATGACGTTCATTGTCTTTAGGATTAACACTAGGTAATTGTGACAAACGTTCTAAATTGGCATGGTAGCTAATCTCTGGCATAGCTTGATTTAGCGTATTAAATGCTTTCTGTGCCGCTTCAGTAAGTTGAGGGACATACAGCCATTCAAGTGTATCAATTGACGTTTGATGTTCTGCCGCAACAAACACAGTATCTTCTGGGATTGAAATACCTTCCGCTTCTAATCCCAGGCGTACATCTGAAAGATTACACATCATTGCGAGTAGTTTCGCATTAAATCCACTCGCCGCACCACCACAAGCACCACACTCTAAAGATGCATGATATGGATTATTATTAGAACGACTTGCATGTCCCCCTAAGACAACTAATGGTGCAAAGTCAGTTGTTAAGTCCATCAACTGTAATGCATTTTTTGTAAAAGCAATTTGTTCTGCTTTTGTAAATCCTACGGGTAACTGGGAATAAATTTGTGCTTCTCTATCAATCGTTAAATGTGTCTCCGGTTTTTTCAACCATTTGTGCTGCCATAATTTTACAAGATAGGCTGTTGTTTTAGGAAATAACGTACTTGCTACAGTATTCAAACTAAGAAATGGTCCACTGAGCTCAGGTAAAAGTAAACTCGGTAAGACATTGTGTTTCATTAATTTAAATGTGTAAAACAATGAAGTTACTGAATGTTGTTGCTGATTATAGATATCTAACGCTTCACGATTTGCGTATTCTCTAATTGCATATGCTGGTGGCACCATAACTGGCAATGAATTATGCGCAAATTGTTCGTCTAACGCTTCTTTTCTTATTGGCAACCCAAAGAAACCCGCGATGCCTATTGTTTTAAATGGCCCCGCATGCTCAATATGCCGTCTAAATGGCTCAGAACGCACGTCAATGCAAAAAGCTAATTGAACTAGCGTATCTTTATTTACAGGTGGTTTTGCTTCAGATAATGCCTCGACCAATTCCCGCTTATGTGTCTCTTCCCAAGCTTCTAACCATATTTTTTTAAAATATAATGGATTAAAGCGCTTAGCAAAGCGCAGATGTTCAATTTGGTCATCAATTGATAATGAGAGCCATGTATCAATCGTCATATTGCCATAATAAAGCCATTTACTAACTAATTCTTTCACTCTTCTTTCAACATTTAAGACTGCCGGACGGCTCATTTTTTCAGTATCTAATAAAATACATTCCATCGTTAAACGAATAGCTAAGTATTGCGTTAGTATATCTTTATCATTGTCATTTTGTTGCGCTCGATAATACAATATTCCAGCCCATCCAGGCAGCGATAACAAGTGCCCTGTTAAATAGCTTTCTTTTTCATCTTCTGCAATATCTAAATGATTTAAAGAAATATTCAAGGCTTCTTTATAATTTTCTGGTAAAGTCTTAATCATTTTTCTTTGCGTCTTACTTAACATTGGATCATGTTGCGCAAGATGTAACCATGCTGCATAGAAACCATGCTCTCTTTTAGGCATCGTCCAGCTCGATTGAAACTGATCTATATACAGCTTTGTCCATTTAATAATATGCGTATTTAATTCATCCATTAGTGACTCACCTTTAGCATTATAGGCATTTGCACTTTTCGAGCGCGCATATTTAAATGCTTCATCTTCAAATACCACTTTTAGTTTTGCTACCTCTAACATAAAGTAGCCTTCCTTAGTGATTAAATCCTCTGGTATGGGCATAATTTGAAGTGCATTATTACAATAACTATCAATATGTGTTTGCGGAATCGTCGTAGCGTAATTATTTAAATCTTGTTTCAACGCCTGTTGAACAATAGACACATCAATTTCACCTTTTTCCGCAGCTGCCATGACTGCCGAACGACTAGGATATAAATCTATATCACGCACATGCTTGAACCATTGCACAACTTCATCAAAGGTACGATGCTCCATAGCTTCCCATGGGTTTCTGGCCGCAAAGATAGAAATAGGTGATAATGGCGTAATCACTTTGCAAGCTGCCTGTACAATATCTTCTATGTCCCGATATGATGTAGTCATTACATTTCACCTCTTTATAAGTATTTTTGTAAATAATTAGGATGACTTTCTACTGATTTAAATTTAGCTTCTCCAATTTTCACTAACCACAAGTACACAATAGCAAACGCTGTCGAATCACGTCGGCGAGCTACCCATATACTCAGTATGCTGCCAAACACTAGCATTGCGATACTGATGACAACACTGATCATAGGTGGATGTGTAACATGTATAGAAATTGCACTTAAAATATTGATAAAAAACGCATGCGTCACATAATAAACTGCTGCCACAAAGATTAATACCACGATGCCCAATAGTCTACCAATAATCCCTCTATTTAAAGCGATCAATTGATTCCAAGAAACTGAGATAGACCATGCCAAAATAAATGCACTAATTAAGTTATACGCACTATGATCATTAATCATCCAAAATAATATTGCCAATAATAACGCTAATCCCCTGCCAGTTAAAGTCCAACCATAAGAACGCTGAACATTAGGAGGCGTTGGGATATTAAACCGTTTAACAATTGAACCAGATTGTAAAAATAACGTTGCTTTAAATACACCATGGAGAATCAAATGTATAATTGCTGCCGAATAAACACCTAAGGCACATTGAACGAGCATAAATCCCATTTGGCTCATCGTTGAACCTACAAGCTGTCGCTTATAATCTACATGTACCAGACTAATCCCAGAACCAATCAACACTGATAAGCTTGAGATTATCAATAAAATAGTCAAAGCAATTGGATGATCAAACACTGGAGAAAAACGTGTTAAAATAATTCCACCAGCATTTACAATTCCAGCATGCATGATTGCTGAAACAGGCGTCGGTGCAACGACAGATTCAATTAACCAACTTTGAAATGGATATTGTGCAGCCGGAATAATGACTGACAGCACAAGCAATAAATTCATCAAGAAATACAATGCTCCGTTCATCGTTGTTTCCTTGGATATATTAGGATAAATTCGCCACTCTCCTGTCCCTATGTATAAAACAACTACTGCTAATACTAATGCTAACCAACCTAATAAAAAAGCACGCGCAGATACTTTCGCTGCTTCAGCTGGTACTTTCCAAGTACGATTTAGTCGAATCAGCTGCGTCAGTGCAAATAAAGTTAAGCCCCAACAAAAGACCATTAGGCGTAAATCATCACTTAACCATGCGATAGATGCAAATACTGTCGTACAAGTAAACCATGGGAAATATTTTTTATAATTATGATCACCTAACAGATAGCGCATAGAAAATTTTTGAATTATAAAGCCAAGCGTTAAGATAAAGCTAACTAGCAACCATGCCAGTTTATCAACCGCAAACAGACTAATGACTTGGCGTTGTTGTGTTGTCACAAGTCCAATGATGGCAACAACAATAGGCAATGTTAAGCATAAAAGATGCAGTTTAATATATTTAATAGGACAAGACGGTAAAATATAGACGATGCCACTTAACATTGCAATGGACAAAGTAATAAAAAATAAAATAAGTAAAAATTGCTCACTCAGCATAACTGTTCCTCCAATTGACAATATTGCTATGTCGAATAACGATCTAAACAAAAAAGCCTACAATAGCATGACTACTCTCATAAGTTTGAAGAGGTATCAATACTACTGTAGGCTTCTTTTTCAACTTATTATGTATAAAGTAAACGCTTTACTTCTTATATAATCTTTTAAAAAGCTACCTAAGTTATCAAGTTTATCATTTGTAAAATAAGCGATCCATTTCTCCCCGTTCAATCCATATAGATACATGAATTGCCCGAGAAAGACTCAGATACTATTTTAAGCATAATAATTACAATATATTGTATAACGTAATGAATGTCAAACCCAGTCATACAATTATGAAGGCTCACCTTGAAAAGCGATTCAGCGATTACGCTAAATTAAACCATATATAATAAAACATCTACCTATAATATAGGCAGACGTAAGTGGATAAAATGAATTTGTCATTTATTTTAAGGGTAACATATTTTACTACAAAAGAATGTAGTAATTATGTGTAAACACTTTAAAATACAGTAAAATTTCCTTTTAAGAGTGTTAACACAACGATAGATATCATTTACTTATATTTTATATCATATACCAAACATTGTTATTTTTAGTCAATGAGGGTTGTTATTTTATTTATTTGCCTACATAATATTAGTTATACTTTTTAGTATATTCTGCTATACCCAGCATTGAACCACTATGGTAAAAACAACAACGAAAGGACTGTTAAAATTTGAAACAATCTCGTTTTTTTAACATGGCAACGATCATATTCACATTAATAAGTGCTTTTATCGTTTATACCACACTGTTTACAAATTTATATAATAATACCTTATTCAGTTTTTGGTATTGGCCAGGTGCAATCATTTTATTTATTACACTAGCATTAACTATTATCAGTATCTATTTTGGTAAACATACGGTCTTATATATTTTATTATTTATCTTAAATATTATAATGCTAGTCATATTTACAGCACCTATCATCTTAGCCTAAAAATCATTATGACGCGTTTGAAACACAAAATCAGTTTCAAACGCGTTATTATTTAAATATTATTGCAAATGCCATTGATACGGATCTGGTAATAGCGACCAGTCTTGGTTTATTTCGCTGCTATTAATGAGACACTGATCTAACTCTGCAGTTATTCTTTCTTGGTCTAAGTCTGTACCAATAATAACAAATTGTGTTTGTCTATCACCATACTCAGGGTCCCATTCATTTAAAACATCTGGTCGTTTTGCTAAAATTTGGCGTTGTTGCGTTTCAGACATACTAGCCACCCAATAAGTAACAGGTTCTATTTGTTGTGAAGACCCTGCTTGAGACAATAAACATGCTACCTGATTATACTGTGCCAACCATACAATCCCTTTTGCCCTAACGATATTTTGAGGCAGTTGCATCAACCATTGTTCTAATCGTTGGGCATGAAATGGCAAGCGTCTGCGATAAACAAAGGAGCCAATACCATATTCTTCAGTCTCAGGAGTATGCGCCTTATGACCACCCTCTGTTAATTCTTTAATCCAACCAGCTGAATTTCTAGCGATATCAAAATCAAATAATTTAGTATCCAGAACTTCATCTAAATTGACTTGGCCTTGTGTTGTTTTAATTATGTGTGCTTGTGGTTGCAATTGCCTTAAAATAAGTTCAAGCCTTTGTAAATCATGCTCAGCGACTAAGTCAGTTTTATTGATAATAAGCACATCACAAAATTCAACTTGATCTATTAATAAATCAGCAATCGTACGTTCATCTCCATCTCCTACTTCCTGGTCTCTATCGGCCAATAAATCTTCTGATCGAATATCATTAATAAAGCGATTTGCATCCACCATGGTCACCATAGTATCTAGTCTACATAAAGATGTTAAATCAATTCCTAAAGCTTCATCCATATAAGAAAATGTCTGAGCTACTGGCACAGGCTCAGAAATACCTGTTGACTCAATGACAATTTGATCAATGCCACCTTTAAGTACAAGTCGCTCTACTTCTTTCAACAAATCATCACGTAATGTACAACATATACATCCATTAGATAATTCAACTAACTTTTCATCCGTACGAGACAAGCCACCCCCTTGAGCAACTAATTCTCTATCAATATTGATCTCACTCATATCATTCACGATGACAGCAATGCGACGCCCCTCACGATTTTGAAGAATATAGTTCAGTAATGTTGTCTTTCCTGAACCTAAATAACCACTTAATACTGTAACTGGAATTTTTGCCATAACAACCTTCCTTTACAAATCGTAATAATTACGTTTTAAATTTTAGTAAAAGCAGGTATTTTTAGCAACCTTTTTTTGATTATTTTAAATAATGGTTACAGTAAAATACAATGCGGTTGTATGTGCCGATCATGATTAGCAATCGCTTCAATACAATGTTTATCTTTGGCCGAATCTTTAACCCATTTCAAGGATTTTATTGCTGCTTCTTTATCTACAAGTACACCAGGTAAAATCTCTTCCTTCCAAGATCTTTCTGCATAGCCCACATCTGACGCAAGTAAGACGTAATCCTGATAATCATTGGTAATCTTAGTTGCGCATAAGCCTTTACTATGCCCTGGTACCCAAATCATTTGTACAGAATTGTCTCCAAATACATCATAGGATTTGCCTTGAGGCCCTATTCCAGTATCTTCAAATTTAAATGGCCGTAAATGAACACCTATCCATTCATGTTGTAAATAATGCATTTTATCCGTTTGAATCGCATCATATTCAGGTTCACTTAACATAATCCTTTTGGCATGTTTAACTAGTCTGAGTCCATCGGCATGATCACAGTGCATATGGCTCATTAATATATAATCGATATCACTCGGCTTATATCCCAGTTGTGCTAACTGTTCATGAATCGCCTGACCCGCTGGCAAGACCGCTTTATTCACAGGATATTGAAACGATAAATTACGAATTTGCTTTGTCCTATTATCAGTATGCCAACCGGTATCTATTAAAATAAGACCTTTAGGATGCTCAATTAAATATGCGGAAACGGGTAAAGCAACCTGATGTTTCTTACTTCTAAATAATCCTGTCCATGCTAAAGGATTACGACTCACATTAGAAAAAGGTAACGCTTCATCAACTATCACTGTTCCCGTATGCAAAATATGAATTTTTATTTGTTCCATTACATAACCCTCCATCACTAACTATTTATCGTACGTTTGATTTGTTCGAGATAACCTAATATTTCAGCTACTTGTTGATCATTAATATGAAATTTATCCATTAATCCTTGGTATAATTTCATTTGTCGTGTTTCATAAAAATGTATGCCTTTTTCAGTTAAATATACTAACTTTTCACGCTTATCGTGCCCTGCTTGTTTAATCACAAAACCCATTTGTTGTAATTTACTAATTCGCTTAGAAATGGCCGTCTTAAATACACCCTGCGCTTCAGCAATTTCATTAATTGTCAGAGAACCGTGTTTATTGAGTAATTTAAACACGCCCATTTGTTCCCTAGAAATATTTATATCTTGTTCATCCAGTACTTCATTGATGGCTTTACTTAATTCAATGAATAATAAATGTGCTTGATTCAGATTTTGAAATGTACTTTGATTCATATCATCACCTCACAACGAATAGTACACCTAGGTGTACTATTATGCAAATTAATGACACTTTTAATCTTGAGATTCATGGATTAAAAGTGCATTAAGCGAAAGTTCCTAAGATTGTTCAAGAAACCGTTTCAACTCATCCGCAGTTTCTTTACCCTGATTAACAGCTGCTAAAGCGACCGCTTCACGCATCTCAGCATTTACCGTGTTATAGTTATAGTGTTCTAAAATACTTACCACATTAGCATCAGGTTTAACTAAGAAAACAGCTTTACCTTCTCGTTTCATTCGTGTAATAATATCGTTCAAACGATATGGCGTTGCTACAGGCAAATTGGTCGTTAAAATAACCACTTTATTCACACCATCTATGACATCAGGATTTTCCATAGAATATGAGCCACCATCATAATATAAATGATTATTGATAGGAATAGGTTGCCACACCCCCTGCAATGCTGAACTAGCTGCTAAAGCATCTACTAAATCAACATTTGAATATTTATTAAATACCTTTCTCTCAGATGTTTCTAATTCAGTAGCCACAACTTGTAATTGCTCATTCCATTCTAATGGCACACTCCCTAATCGTTCTCTAATCATATTACGTCGTTCTTCTAAAGAAACGAAGGGGTGTGTATTCTTTGAAATTTCACCCATGCCAGCGACCCACGACTTATCGGACAAACTCGTTTTAGCCAATTCATCAAACGTTTTAAATAAATTAGTCATTTCAGCATCAGAAATAGGAGTTATTTCATTAACTTTCTTAACAATTTGTTCCTGCCATATTGTCTCCCAGTCCAATGGAGAAGATAAAGTCGCACTTACCTGTGAACCTGCAGAAGTGCCTACAATATAATCCACTTGTCTTAAATTTAATCCAGCATCTGCCACACCTTTAAGAAAACCCAGGTGAAATGCGATACCGTAATGTCCACCACCACTTAACACCAAACTACTTTTGTCAGTCATATCAAAATATACCTCATTTCATTTGTCAGTCTTCATAGCTTATCACTACCAATTAAATAATAAAAACATTCTACCTACTATAGCTAAGCTGAAAAAATTCGAAAATAACATTAATTTTTGACACTAACGTATTTAAAACTTATTCAACACTAAAATAAAAAAGACTAGAAACCCTACAATAAAAGTTTTTCTAGCCTATCATTTAATGTTATTTCATTATTCCCATTCGATCGTACTTGGTGGCTTAGAAGTAATATCATAGACAACTCGGTTAACATGGTCTACTTCGTTTACGATACGACTTGAGATCTTTTGTAATACTTCCCAATCGATACGTGCAAAATCACTTGTCATACCATCAATTGATGTTACGGCACGGATACCAACTGTATAATCATATGTGCGATAGTCTCCCATGACACCTACAGATTGGATACCTGGTAACACTGTAAAGTATTGCCAAATATCCCTTTCAAGCCCTTCTTGACGAATGACTTCTCTTAGAATGGCATCTGATTCACGAACAATTTCTAATTTATCTTCGGTAATTTCACCTAATACACGGATACCTAAACCTGGTCCAGGAAACGGTTGTCGCCATACTAAATGTTCAGGAATACCTAGCTCAATACCTAAAGCACGTACTTCATCTTTAAATAGCGTATTGATTGGTTCAATTAATTCAAATTCCATATCTTCAGGCAATCCACCCACATTGTGATGTGACTTAATTGTTTGCGCCGTTTTTGTACCTGATTCAATGACATCGGTATAAAGTGTACCTTGAGCTAAGAAATCAACATCTGTTAACTTAGCCGCTTCATCATCAAAGACATAGACAAATTCGTTACCGATGATTTTACGTTTTTGTTCTGGATCTGAAACACCTTTTAATTTGTTCATAAAGCGCTCTTGTGCATTAACACGAATAATATTCATATCAAAGCCTTCGCCAAATTGTTCCATCACCATGTCACCTTCACCTTTTCGAAGTAATCCATGGTCCACGAAGATACATGTTAATTGATCGCCAATCGCTTTATGTAATAATACTGCGACAACAGATGAATCTACACCGCCACTCATCGCACATAACACTTTGCGGTCGCCAACACGTTTGCGAATTTTATCAATTTCAATATCGATAAAGTTCTCCATAGTCCACTCGCCAGTACAATTACATACTCGGCGCACAAAATTACGTAATAAATCGTTACCAAATTCTGTGTGACGTACTTCTGGATGGAATTGTACACCATAAATACGACGTGATTTATCTTCGATGGCAGCATAATTTGTGCTTGGGCTGTCAGCAATCACTTCAAAGCCTTCTGGTATTTCAATCACTTTATCAGAGTGGCTCATCCAAACGGTTTGTTCATCAGGTAAACCAAAGAATAATTCGTCTGATTTAGCATTAATCATTGCTTTACCATATTCTCTTTGGTTCGCACGTTCAACCTTTCCACCTAATAATTTAGTTGTTAATTGCATGCCGTAACAAATTCCTAATACAGGTATACCTAAATTATAAATTTCCGGATCAATTGTGAATGAACCTTCTTCATAAACTGAATTAGGACCACCTGATAAGATGATACCTTTCGGCTTCATACGTTTAATTTCTTCTATTGAAATTTCATGGTCATGTAATTCACTATACACACCCATTTCACGAATACGACGGGTAATCAGCTGATTGTATTGACTACCAAAGTCTAAGACAAGAATTAACTCTTGCTCTTGCGCCATTTCCATAGTTATAGTTCTCCTTTAAATTGAATTTATATAAATCATAGAGAGACGCTTTCCATGATGCCCTGAATGATTTCAGTTCTCAAAAAGCGTTCTCTCCTTGTGTTAAATAAAATGAATTAAATGTGATTTTAGAATGAGTAGTTTGGTGATTCTTTAGTAATTTGAACATTATGTGGATGGCTTTCAGCTAATCCTGCAGGTCCCATACGTGTGAATTGCGCTTCTTCACGTAATTGTTTTAAGTTTCTTGAACCTGTATAACCCATACCAGAACGCACACCGCCCATAAGTTGATAAACTGTATCTTGTAAAGGCCCTTTATACGCTGTACGTCCTTCAATACCTTCTGGCACAAATTTCTTAGGTGTCTTGTCTTCTTGGAAGTAACGGTCGTTAGACCCTCTTTCCATTGCGCCAAGTGAACCCATACCACGATATACTTTGTATTGGCGTCCTTGGAAGACTTCTGTAGCACCTGGGCTTTCTTCTGTACCTGCTAATAAGCTGCCTAACATTACTGCATGGCCACCAGCAGCTAATGCTTTGATAATGTCTCCTGAGAATTTAATACCGCCGTCAGCAATAATTGCTTTATCATGTTTGCGCGCTTCCGTAGCACAATCGTAAATCGCTGTGATTTGTGGAACACC
Source organism: Staphylococcus lugdunensis (assembly GCF_001558775.1). Lineage (NCBI taxonomy): Bacteria > Bacillati > Bacillota > Bacilli > Caryophanales > Staphylococcaceae > Staphylococcus > Staphylococcus lugdunensis. Next base: position 1,342,842 of record NZ_CP014022.1, read on the forward strand.
TACGCCAGCAACTACACGTGTTGTACAAATTGAACCCGGTCCGATACCCACTTTCACAACATCTGCACCCGCTTCATATAATGCTTTAGTTGCTTCTGCTGTTGCAACATTACCAGCAATTAATGTAATGTCTGGATATGTTTTTTTAATATGTTTCACTTGTTCAATCACACCTTTAGAATGACCATGTGCTGTATCAATAACTAAAGCATCGACGCCGGCTTCAACTAATTTTTGAGCACGAATATCTGTATCTTTCGCAATTCCAATAGCAGCTGCTACAAGCAAACGTCCGTGCTCATCTTTAGCTGCATGTGGGAATTCAAGCACTTTTTCAATATCTTTAATCGTAATTAAACCTTCAAGACGTCCATTTTCAACAAGTGGTAACTTTTCAATTTTATGTTCTTGTAATATAGCTTCTGCTTCATCTAATGTTGTACCTACTGGAGCTGTGATTAAATTATCTTTAGTCATGACATCAGAAATTTTAATCGAAAAATCTTCAATGAAACGTAAGTCTCGATTTGTAATAATACCAACAAGCGTACGCACTTCTTTATTATCCACAATTGGGACACCAGAAATACGGTATTTCCCCATTAAAGCTTCTGCTTCATAAACACTTTCTTCAGGCGTTAAGAAAAATGGATTCATAATAACACCATTTTCTGAGCGCTTAACTTTTTGAACTTCGTCAGCTTGTTCTTCGACACCCATATTCTTATGAATCACGCCTAGTCCGCCTTGTCTTGCCATTGCAATCGCCATTTTTGATTCAGTTACTGTATCCATACCTGCTGAAATAACTGGAATATTAAGTTTTAATTTATCTGATAATGCTACGCTCAAATCTACCTCATTTGGTAAAATATCTGATTCAGCTGGAATAAGTAATACATCGTCAAATGTTAATGATTCTTTAGCAAATTTGTTTTCCCACATTTAAATACAGCCTCCATTTTTTTATAGTTGATTCTATTATTTCACATTTTCTTCGCTTTGTTTATAGTTAATTCCATTAAAAAAGAAATTTAAAATGATAGCGGAAATTGCACCTAAGACAATCCCATTTTGAGTTAGCCATGCAAATTGTTCGCCTAAACCTTTAAAAGCTTGTGGTACTGCACTAATCCCTGTACCTAGACCAACTGATACTGCAATAATTAATAAGTTATTTTGATGTTTAAAATCAATATGACCTAAAATACTCACACCATAAGCCATGACCATTCCAAACATCGCAATCATTGCGCCACCTAGAACTGGCAATGGGATGATATTAGCTAAAGCACCTAGTTTAGGTAAGCATCCGCAAATTAATAATAGTACTACCATACCGTAAATAACTTTATTCTTTTTCGCACCAGATAAGGACACAAGACCCACATTTTGAGAATAAGCCGTATAAGGAAAGGCATTAAAAATGGAACCTAAGACAATCGCAAGACCTTCCGCAGTGTAACCTTTGCGAAAATCATTACGTTCAAGTTGTTTGCCTGTAATCTCACTTAATGCATGATAAACACCTGTAGATTCAATTAAGCTGACCATCGCCACTATAAAGAATACGAGGGTTGCACCAAAATCAAAACCAAAGCCTGCAAATCGCATTGGTCTCGGAATACCAAACCAGTGTGCTGCTCCAACTTGGTGAATATCAACAACACCTAAGAAACTAGCCAATACGGTACCAACAATAAGACCAATTAAAATCGCAATGGATTTAAAGAAACCTGTTGTAAAACGTTGAATAATTAAAATCACGACGAGCGTAACGGCACCTAAAATTAAATTTTTAGGATCTCCATAATTTTTGGCACCTTCTCCACCAGCAAGGTAATTCATTGCTACAGGCATAAGATTAATCCCAATAATCGTTACTACACTACCTGTCACAACTGGTGGAAAGAATTTGACTAAATATGAGAAAAATGGTGCGATCAGTATCACTAGTATACCTGATAAAAAGAGCGAACCATAAAGAACGTCTAAACCTTTTGTTTGGCCAATCAGAATCATAGGTGCTACGGCTGTGAATGTACATCCTAATACGATAGGTAAACCAGTACCTGTTACTTTATTGGCTTGTAAGAAGGTTGCAATACCACACATAAAGATATCAACTGTTACTAAATATGCAATTTCTTCAGGTGTGAACTTTAAGCTTGTCCCAACAATGATAGGTACAAGAATTGCGCCCGCGTACATAGCTAAGAGATGTTGCAAACTTAAGATGAAATTTTTCATTCATGGTCACCTAGTAAAGTCACTTTATTACCTTTTAAAGAAGCGACTTTACATAACGACGATACTTTTAAACCTGCATCTTCTAAACGCTGTCTTCCACTTTGGAAACTTTTTTCAACGACGATACCAATTCCGACAGTCTCTGCTTTAGCTTGATTCGCGATATCATATAATCCAAGTGAGGCATCCCCATTGGCTAAGAAATCATCGATAATAAGCACTTTATCATTTTCATCTAGAAATTCTTGTGACACAATGACTGTACTTGTTTTATTTTTAGTAAAAGAATGTATATCAGTACTAAAAAATCCATCTTTCAACGTACTCGGTTTTGCTTTTTTTGCAAATAAACATGGAACCTGGAAATGTAACGCTGCCATTATTGCCGGTGCAATGCCTGATGCCTCAATAGTTAAAATTTTTGTTACACCTTGATCTTTAAACTGCTCATAAAATGTCTGTCCTACATCATGCATTAATTGGGCATCTATTTGATGATTTAAAAACCCATCTACTTTCAAAATCTTTTCGTCAATGACGACGCCATCTTCAATAACCTTTTGTCTAAGCGATTCCACTTTCTAAAAACCTCCTCAAATTGTGTACAAAAAAATCCTCAAACCATAACCAGTTTCAGGATCTATGAGGTAACGACCAATACTTTAGATATTTATATCCAACCAATAGCAAATAGGTTTAGAAATTTCACTACATGTGCACTGTGTATAGTTGAAATTGCATTGATTTCCCTATTCATTGCTTACCTATTTAAATTGAGCTGAATAAACGTCTTTGTATTATCGCTAAACTCATAGTCATGTCGTTTGTGGCAACATGGTAGAAACTTCTAAAGCCATATTCTTCAGATTATATGAGTGATATAAATTATTTAATGATAATAGCAAACTTTGACACATTTTTCAATATAAGACATGTTCTTCAGCAGCATTATATCAACTTCTTTTAATGTAAGCGCTTCAAAAATTTGCGGCTATTATTTGTCATAAGATTTGCAATAGTTATATAATTGATTTGGTAACGTTTTTATTAAAAGACTTAAGGGTATATTTTTATTAAAAGTACAGAACGAAAATATTGGAGGGCGAAATTTATGACGAACTTTACTATAGTTAATAACGATTATGAATTGTACAAAGTTTTGGAAGACAAAAAAGCAGAAGGCTATTTAGAAAATGAATTAATGGTCATCAGTAAAAGTAAATTACACCTCGACGATTTGCACAACTCACAAATTACATTGATTGCTACAAGTGGTTCATTTAGTGACCAAATGTCTAAATTATTAACTGGTGAGGATGGCGAACATGCTGTATTATCACGTTTCCATCTTAATGATGAAGAATTAGAAAAGTATAAAAGTGAAATCTTAAATAATAAAATGCTTGTTGTTGCTGAACGCGATGACTCATCTCATAAAGAAGTAGATGAACATAATTCAGCTTATGAAAATATTGATATCACTCACTATGCTAATGAATCAAAAGGTCCAAAATCATAAGTGTCCTGTGCGTAGTCCTTATGTATGAGTACTCAAATAAAGCGGGAGTAAGATTCAGACTTTAGAGGCGTTCTGTCTTACCCCGCTATTTTAATACCATCATTTTGATATGCTATAATGAGAAAAATGATTATGGGGTGAACTTATGAACGTTAAATTGATTGACAGTGTCAAAGATCCTTATTATCAACAAGCATTAACGTTATATGACAGTAAATTAGGTATAAAGCTGCAAGAAGATGCTCACATCTTTAAGCGTTCATTGGAAAATAACAAAACTGAAAATGACTATTCTTTTATAGTTGGTCTAAATGAGCATCAACAGGTTGTTAGTATGGCTACAGCACACTACGAAGCAACGACAAATTCTGCCTTTCTGATTTATTTATTAGCTCAAGATGGCCCTGAACACGACAACATTCTTGATGAAACCCTCACACATATTGAAGCTCAAATTAACTCACTTTCTAATAAAGTGCATAATAGAAACGTTAACTTTATTATGCTAGAAGTTCCTCAAACAACACCAAAAGAATTCGATGGCCAAAAGGATATTTTACATAGTAGACGCCAATTTTTATACGAGCATCAGTTTGAAAAACAGACAGACATTCGCTACTTACATCCGAATAATACTCCAGGTAATTCTGCTAGTGACGTTGACTTATTCATCAAACCTTACATTAAATTAAGTAAAGATGTATTCCCAGCAAGTGTAAAATCAAACTACATATTAAAATATGTGTTTGCAAACGGTATTTCAAGAGATATCATTTATCCTTTGCTCGTTAAAATGAATTTACGCCGTCCATTCTAACAATACTTGAAAACGATGCGCTTTAGGGTTAAACTATCATATGAGGTTAGACTGACGTTTGAGTGACCGTAGACAAACGTCGCTATACATAAAACTAAAAAGAAAGGATTTAACATATGTTAACAAAAGAATTCGCCCAACGCGTTGAACTTAGTGAAAAACAAGTGCGCAAAATCGTTCAGCATTTAGAAGAACGTGGTTATCAATTAAGTAAAACTGAGTACCGAGGTCGTGAAGCCACAGATTTTAAAGAAGACGACATTGAATTATTCCGTGACATTGCAGACAAAGTGAAGCAAACAAATAGTTATGACCTTGCATTCGAGGAACTCGAACAGGAAAAAGATTTCTTGCAAGTACTTGTTAAAGAAGACAATAGCAAGTTGCCGACTAATCAAAATATTCCACAACTTGTAGAAGTGTTACGTACAGAAATTCAAAAGATGCGTGAAGACCGCCAAATGCTTGGCCAAATGATGACTCAAGTCCATCAGCAACAGCAAGAATTAAAAGCACTACAAACACAGCTAACAACTAAAATTGATGATAATACAGCATCAATTAAAGCGATTCAAACATCACAAGAAGATTTAGCAAATGCACAAAAAGCTCAAACAGCATATACAAGAAACGAATTAGTTAACGACATTATTAAAGCTCAACCAGTAGCACCAAATAGTAATCAAGAAGATGCAGCAACTAAAGCATCATCACTAAATGAACCTGACCTTGAATCTACAAAGGATAACCAAACTGCGAAACAGAATAATACAAAAACAGTTACAGCTGACAATCAAAGTAAGGAACAAAGTCATATTGAGACACCTTCAACTGATAGTGACAATCAATCAACAAAAGCTGAAGAGCAAGGAACAACTAGCAATGTATCAATTAAGGCCGATGACTCAATAACTAAACATTCAGATTCAGAATCAGAGTCAACATCTGAAGACAAATCAAAACAATTAGATGAAGATATTGCTAATTCATCTGAAACATCAACGCAGTCAACTTCTGAACAACAAAGTCAAACAGCAAATTCCGCTTCTTCTCAATCATCTTCAGTAAAACAACCGGCACCGAAAGAAGAGAAAAAGGGCTTCTTCGCACGCTTATTCAATTTATAAATTTTTATGTAATAAATAGAAAAACATGAGACATAACACTCAATTAAGAGGGAGCGGGACAGAATTCATAATGAATTCGTAGTCCCGCCCCGGCAAGGTTGACTAGGATTGAAAAAAGCTTAGTATCCAGCGTATTTTCAATCCAGTCAACTACTGCCAATATAGAACTCAGAGCCTAAAATATAATTATGTCCCAGACTCCATTTTGTTTAGTCGTCATTATTTCATTTCTTAAGTCAATTTCACCTTAACTAAATCATGTTTCATTATATTTCATTTTGAAATAACCTCTTGTTGATATGTTCTGGTCATTTTATTCCCTGCCACTCTTGATCTTTTTAACTCACATTTCTCATTAAAAAGCACTTATATTTTAAATCGCTCAACTATTTTGATTGCACGATTGATTCAATCTGCCTCCCATATTTCACCTCTCAAATGAATGATGGCATTTGCTATTTTATCCATACTACTTATATTTACTATAATTTTGTCTGAATAGTTTTACTTCTTTTATAGATATAATTTTTATATCTTTTATATTGAATTCTGTTATTAATAGTATTATCCTTATAATATATATCAGAATTAAAACAATAAATCTTTGGGAGGATTATACATGCAACATTTTTTTACAGTTATTAACGTCTTTATTTTAGTTGCCTTTATTGTTGCATTATGGATAATGGCTAAAAAGCACGTGTCATTCCCTAAACGCGTTTTTACTGCTTTAGGTATTGGGATTGTATATGGCATCGTGTTGCACCTTAGTTATGGCGTAGACTCAAATATATTAACGCAAACTACAGATTGGTTTAGTATTGTGGGCGATGGCTATGTAGCGTTACTACAAATGATTGTAATGCCACTCATATTTATTTCTATCGTCTCAGCCTTTAGTAAAATTGAAATAGGCGATAAATTTGCCAAAATAGGTAGTTATATTTTCGCTTTTTTAATTGGTACAGTGGCAATTGCTGCGATTGTCGGTATCATTTACGCGATGCTTTTCGGTTTAGATGCATCTAGTATCGATTTGGGTAGTGCTGAACATTCTCGTGGTACAGAAATAAGCAAGCAAGCTAAAGACCTTACAGCCAATACCTTGCCACAACAAATTTTAGAACTATTACCAAGCAATCCATTCCTTGACTTTACTGGTCAAAGAACTACTTCCACGATTGCCGTAGTTATTTTTGCTACGTTCGTTGGTTTTGCATACTTACGTGTGGCTCGTAAACAACCACAAAATGGCAGCCTTTTAAAACGTGGTATTGATGCGATATATACACTGGTCATGGCTATTGTGACATTTGTTTTAAGACTTACACCATACGGTATTCTAGCCATTATGTCATCTACAATTGCTACTAGTGATTTTGCGGCAATATGGACATTAGGTAAATTTATGCTCGCATCATATGCAGCACTGATTACAATGTACATGATTCATCTAATCATTTTAGGTGGTTTGGGGCTTAACCCAATTAAATATATGAAAAAAACATTCGAAGTTATGGTCTTTGCGTTTACATCACGTTCAAGCGCAGGTGCATTGCCGCTCAATATCCAAACACAAACACAACGTCTTGGTGTCCCAGAGGGTATTGCTAACTTCTCAGCAAGCTTTGGTTTATCAATTGGTCAAAACGGCTGTGCCGGCATTTATCCAGCAATGCTTGCTATCATGGTAGCACCTGTCGCAGATGTCAAAGTAGATCTCAGCTTTATTTTAACCGTAGTTGCTGTAGTAATTATTAGCTCATTTGGTGTTGCTGGTGTAGGTGGCGGCGCAACATTTGCTTCTATCTTAGTATTATCAACATTAAACTTACCTGTAGCACTCGCTGGTGTCTTAATATCTATTGAGCCACTCATTGATATGGGACGTACCGCATTAAATGTCAATGATTCAATGCTAGCTGGTACAGGAACAGCTAAATTAACACGCCATCTCGATAAAGAAAAATTCAACTCTGAGCATTACGGTGATTTAACAACAAATTAAAGTTAAACAAAAGGGAGCGGGACAGAATTCATTATGAATTCTTAGTCCCGCCCCGGCAAGGTTGACTAGGATTGAAAAAGCTTGGTATAAGTGTATTTTTAATCCAGTCAACTACTGCCAATATAGAGTACATAACTTAAAACATAATTATGTCCCAGCTTCTTTTATTCTATATATCAATGATTATCGTTTCATAAACCCCGCTTTATTTAATTGTTCTAACATATCTAGACGTGGTTTATTACTTAAGAAAGCCTGAACTTGGTCGGACCAGGTTTCTACTCGTGCACCATTTGTGCGCTTCTTATAATAGTCACTAACTAACTGGTCATATTCTATTAATACACGTGTGATATTGTCTTTATCTGCGTTATATTTATTTTGATGGAACACACTATCATATGGTAATCGTGGTTTTGGTGTCCCCTGCTCATCATCGGCTGGTTCACCTATAGCCATACCAAATAACGGGAAGGTATACTCAGGTAAGTCTAAAATGTCTCTCACTCTACCAACATCATTGCGCAATGAGCCCAGATAAACGATGCCATAACCCATATCCTCGGCAGCGACTGCCATATTTTCAGCGACTAAAGCTACATCAATCGTACCTACCAATAATCCTTCTGCTGATTCAAATGATCCTGTCATATCATTATCTGTGCGTTCGTTAATCATTTGATGACGATAGTAATCAAGCACAAACACAAATAAATATCCATTATCGACAACGTATGGCTGTCCAGATACTTCTTTTAAATCTGTTTTAATTTGAGGATCATCAACGCCAATAATGGAATATGTTTGCAAGTAACTTGACGTTGAAGCACTTTGACCTGCTTCAACCAATTTTCTTACGACATCATCACTTAATGGTTTATCTTTAAATTGTCTCACAGAATGATGTTCTTTCATCAATTCATATGCATATTCTGACACATTATCCACTCCTTTATCGTTGCTTCATTATAACAATGATTTGTTAAATTGTATGTTTACTCGCTTCATACCCATTTAGTCATAAATTAAAAACATTTGCCATCAAAGTTAAATATCGTTATCATAATAGTAGAAATTTTCAGAATATTAAGGAGCGATGATAGTATGACTCAAGCTAATCAACACGTATCTTCAGCTTTATTTAATGCTTTTAAAACGCATCAACCTATTGAGTTTATAAGTAAATCTTATTCATTAAATGAGAGTGAAGCTTATCATACGCAAGATGATTTAATTAAACAACTACAATCTTATGAAGGTTCTAAAGTAGCTGGTTATAAAGTAAGTATGACCAGTGCGGCAACTCAAGCGATTGCCAATACCAACGAACCCGCTTACGGCACTATTTTATCAAGTAAAGTAGTCAAAGGGGGCGACACAATTTCATTATCTAAATTATTTAGTCCTTTGTTAGAGCCAGAAATTTTGTTTAAACTGACGGCAGACTTACCTAAAGACGCAGATAATCTAACTATTTTATCTAATGTTAAAGTTGCGGCAGGCATTGAAATACCTGATGCGCGATATATCGATTGGTTCCCTAATTTCACTTTAGCCGATCTTATTTCAGACGATACAGCTACAGGTCTTATTGTAGTTGGCAAATTTGTTGACCCATTAGACTACGATGCATTCGCGAATATTCCGTTATCATTAGTAAAAGATGGCAAAGAAATCGCAACTGGCCTTTCAAATGAAGTATTAGGCAATCCTATTGAATCCGTAAAATGGTTAAACAATAAATTACAGTCTCAAGATAAGCAATTGAAAAAAGATCAAATCATATCATCAGAAACTTTTATCTCGCCATTAACTTTAGAAGAAGGTAATTATACAGCAAGCTATGGCGAAGTTGGTTCTGTTGACATAACGGTTACAAATTAAGATATGATTTAATTTATGATATTCAACAGCAATTCTTAACTACTATTTAATTGAGAAAATGAATATCTAATTGATAAAATTGTAAACAAAGATTCACATATAATATTAATTATTATCTATGATAGTCCTTATGCTAAACACAGAAGTAATTAGGTTCACAAACCTTTCTAAACTAATCATTCTTTTAATTCCAAAGTGGCAACCTACAATAACTATAATAAGTATGTAGCTGTTGCCACTTTTTTGTGTCTAGAATTTCTTGTCATGTTTTACCAAGGTTAAAAGAGGTTAAATGGTAATATGAATATATTTTTAAGTTCTTGTATAATTTGTGAACTTTAATTCTAATTATTGAAGTTTATTAAGCTTAATTCATATCCTAATTATTTTCTGATAATTTAGTGAGTTACTTATGTTGACTATTTAAACTTGCCATGTGATAATAGCGATTAAGAGATTAGAATTATTATAATCAAGAAGTGATTCTAATTCACAATCTACAATCAAATTTAGGAGGAATTTACCTATGTCATTAATTAACAAAGAAATCTTACCGTTTACAGCAGAAGCTTATGATCCAAAGAAAGACGAATTCAAAGATGTTTCTCAAGATGATTTAAAAGGTTCATGGAGTGTTGTTTGCTTCTATCCAGCAGACTTTTCATTCGTATGTCCTACTGAATTAGAAGATTTACAAAATCAATACGATCAATTACAAGATTTAGGTGTGAATGTATTCTCAGTTTCAACAGATACTCACTTTGTACACAAAGCTTGGCATGACCATTCAGATGCGATTAGTAAAATCCAATACGTTATGATTGGTGACCCATCACAAGTTATTACACGTAACTTTGACGTATTAGATGAAGAATCAGGTCTAGCTCAACGTGGTACATTTATTATAGACCCTGATGGCGTTGTTCAAGCAGCTGAAATTAATGCTGACGGTATTGGCCGTGATGCAAGCACATTAGTACACAAAATCAAAGCTGCTCAATATGTTCGTCAACATCCAGGTGAAGTTTGCCCAGCTAAATGGGAAGAAGGTTCAGAAACGCTACAACCAGGATTAGATTTAGTAGGTAAAATTTAAGGGGGCATCCGAAAAGCATGCTTAACAAAGATTTAAAACAACAATTGTCTCAACTTCTTGACTTAATGGAAGGCGATGTTCAATTTGTAGCGAGCATTGGTTCCGACGATAAATCCAAAGAATTAAAAGATCTCTTAGATGAGATTTCAGGCATGTCAGAGCGTATAACAGTCGTTGAAAAAGACTTAAAACGTACGCCAAGTTTTTCAGTCAATCGTCCTAATGAAGAAACCGGCATTACCTTTGCCGGTATTCCATTAGGCCACGAATTCAATTCACTAGTCTTGGCTATCTTACAAGTAAGTGGTCGTGCTCCTAAAGAAAAAGAAAGCATTATTAATCAAATTAAAGCACTAGATGGTAGCTATCACTTTGAAACTTATGTTAGTTTAACGTGTCAAAAATGCCCAGATGTCGTTCAAGCATTAAACTTAATGAGTGTAATTAACCCTAACATTACGCATACGATGATTGATGGTGCGATTTTCCGCGATGAATCTGAAAATATCATGGCTGTGCCCGCTGTTTTCCTAGACGGTGAAGAGTTTGGCAATGGTCGCATGACAATTTCAGATATTTTATCTAAACTAGGTAGTACACAAGATGCTTCTGAATATGAAAATAAAGACCCTTATGATGTACTTATCATAGGTGGTGGACCAGCAAGTGGTAGTGCGGCTATTTACACAGCCCGCAAAGGCCTACGCACTGGAATTATCGCTGACCGTATTGGTGGTCAAGTTAATGATACAGCTGGCATTGAAAACTTTATTACAGTTAAACAAACGACTGGTAGTGAGTTTTCATCTAATTTAGCAGATCATATTGCGCAATATGACATTGATGCTATGACAGGTATTCGTGCCACAAATATCGAAAAAACAGATTCAGCTATTCGTGTTACACTCGAAAATAATGCAGTATTGGAAACAAAAACTGCGATTATTTCAACGGGCGCAAGTTGGCGTAAACTCAACGTTCCTGGAGAAGATCGCCTAATCAATAAAGGTGTGGCATTCTGCCCGCACTGTGACGGTCCACTTTTTGAAAATAAAAATGTGGCAGTTATCGGTGGTGGTAATTCAGGTGTTGAAGCAGCCATTGATTTAGCTGGTATAGTAAAACACGTTACATTATTTGAATTTGCACCAGAGCTTAAAGCAGATACTGTGTTACAAGAACGTCTTCGTTCATTATCTAATGTTGATATTACAACAAATGCTAGAACAACAGAAGTTCTTGGTGATGATCATGTGACTGGTATCCAATATGAAGATATGTCAACTAATGAAATTAAAGAATTAACTTTAGATGGTATCTTTGTTCAAATTGGATTAGTTCCTAATACAGCATGGTTAGGAAATGCAGTTGAGCTTAATGAACGTAAAGAAATTGTGACTGACCGCAATAATCAAACTAACGTTCCTGGTATCTTTGCTGCAGGAGATGTAACAGATCAAAAAAATAAACAAATTATTATCTCTATGGGATCAGGTGCTAATGCTGCATTAAACGCATTTGATTATCTCATCCGAAATTAATTAAATTAGCCCACCTATCAACAATATCTTTAAAGACGAACCTCGATAATGAGGTTCGTTTTTTATGTTTTAAAATGATGAAGTGAGCCAAGGGAACAGGACAGAATTCATTATGAATTCCTAGTCAACTACTACCAATATTTAGTTCATAACCTAAAACATAATGATTTCACAGTCTTTTGAAGATCTTTCATTATTCATCATTTTGCATCAGCAAAAACTTTCTAATGAATCCAATAAGTATACACTCTACGACACTAACTTTAATATCCATACAAATTATCGCCATATTTTCTTCATATTATAAAATTTAATATATCGTAAACGTTCATTTATTGTGATATACGTGATAATCTATTATTATGTATGCAAACAAACATTCATGCGATAGTTATAAAGGAGTATACAAAATACGATGAAAAAAAGAATAATTTATGCTTTATTATTCACTATTGTGCTCGTCTTAAGCGCTTGCTCAAATGGTGATATAGATGATAATGACCACCACGCAAATGGTATCCATGCACCCAAAAATGTTAAAAAAATAACTGAAAAAGACATCTTTTCTTCTAATAAACAAAATGAAAAACTCAGTGAAAAAGAGATGAATCAAGCGATCCAAAAATATTTAGATGTTAATTCAATTATCCTTGACAATAAATATTTAATGCAAAGTAAATTAGATAAGCAATCTGATAGTCAAAATAAAGTAACTGACAAGCAGGCTAAAGAGTTAAGTCAATTATCTAATAATGCAGTTAAAAACGATATGCACTTCAAAAACTTTGTAAAAAATAATACCCTGCCAAAGGGATACGAAGCAAATACCGAACGTATCATTAAGTATTTTCATGCTTTAAATAGCACCATTTCTGATGTTGATAAATCTATTGAAGAATTAAACTATCAACCACAAAACTCAATTAATGTAGTAGATGTTCCAACACATTATGCTGGTGATGTAAATGGTAAAGTTCAAAACAAAATCAAATCTTTCTTAAACGATAAACATATTAAGACTGATGTCTTTGATAAATAAAACTAAGGCATAAGTTTATTGATGTCTCAGTTTACTCTAATTGCATGCGATGCTCATACCGCTAAGCGACTTTTTAGATGACACATGAAATGATGTTGAGTTCATAATTTAAATAATATGTTAAGAATATTGATTAAAGTTGGTAGCACAAACAAATTATGATACCCTTTATAGTGAAATAATAACACTATAGAGGGTATCACTATATGGACAAAGATTATTATAATGAACCTTTGTTTTGCAAAATTTTAAATTATATATCAACAATATGTATGTTATTAGCCTTAATTATCCTAATTATTAGCTTTTTTATTGATTTGCCTAAATTGATTATTCCTATACTATTAATTATCGGCTTATTGATTAACGTCATTCCTAATATTTATAAAAAGAATATGGGTATTGTTGTTACTGATATCATTATCGCCATCGTTATACTACTGCTTAATTTATATTAAATACGTGACAAAAATACGCTCGGTTAATATATCATTTTCTAGCATTAAAATTCTTTATTTTTGGCAGAAAGTGCCTGAGACATTATTATGTTCTAGGCTATGAACTAAATATTGGCAGTAGTTGACTGGATTGAAAATACGATGATACCAAGCTTTTTCAACCCTAGTCAACCTTGTCTGGGCGGGACTACTCATTCATCATGATTGCTGTCCCGCTCCTTATTTTATATTTCTACCACAATGGGTTTACAGTTTTCAATATGTATTTGCTTGGCGTCTTCACGTTTTAATACACCTAAATACACTAAGGCACAGCGAATAAGTATTTGATGCGCCACAACTACAATAGTATCATACGTCGAATTGACGGTATGATTAAAAAACGCTTCAAAACGATCAATAACGTCTTGATAGTTTTCTCCTTGAGGTACACGTTGAGTATAGCTATTTCTAAAATTCATATATGATGATTGGGTAAAATATTTCTTATATTCGGATATCTGTTCGAGTTCTTGTTGATTTTTCCCCTCAAATACACCTAGGGAACGTTCTCTAAGCAATGGCGTTAGCGTCGTAGGAATATCATATGGGAAAATACAGCTATACGTCTGTACTGTGCGCTTTAAATCTGACACATAGACATGCTGAATATCTTTAGTATTAAAATAAGATTCAAGTGCCTGTGCACTATTTCTTCCCGTCTGTGTGAGATCAACATCAAGTTGTCCGCAATAGTATGTCTTACCTTGATGATTATCTAAATTAGCTTGTGATTCTCCGTGTCTAACAAAATATATTTTCATAGTCTATTACCTTTCATGCTGCAGAATATATTTATAATTTTAATGTCTCTTATCACAATACTTTTGTTGGGCAAACTATGATACAAACCAACATGATTTTAAGACTGTTACTTTGATGAATCAATCACAACAATTGTATCATACCTGAATACATCAATGTGATACAATTATTATTAAAAAAATATCATTATTAAGTAATTTCATTGTGCAAAATTTCTAATTATTATCACTATTTTTATTGCTAGTAACATGTAATCATGCTAAAATGTAACTGTAGTTAGAGATAACTACATAGTCTTTTATATTCATGAACATAATACTCCTGGATGACGCCTTAACCCGACGTCATCCTCTTTTTTTATGTATTTTAAGGTAAATCCCATATGAACAACCTCATTAAAATAAAAAAGCGAACTATACCAGTACCGTCTTTACGATACTTGATACAGTCGCTCAAATGATACGATGTCTATTTTCTTAATGCTTTTAAAGCTAAAGAAATTAAGAAAATTAAAATGATTGAACCTAATAATGCTGGGAAAATGTAAATACCAGCAATAGATGGTCCCCAATGTCCTAGTAACCAACTACCTACAGCAGAACCTACAATACCAGCAATAATATTACCAAGTATACCACCTGGAATGTCTTTACCTAAAATGGCACCTGCTGCCCAACCAATTAATCCGCCGACTATAAGCATTAATATAAATCCCATAATTTATTCTCTCCTTCATCAATTAAATTATTATGTCCCTTATGTATACCACTCTGTCGACAATATAAACATCACAACAAAATTTATAGCATTTTTATATAAACTTTTTTAAAACTTGGTTTTATGGAATCTATATAACTTTCCTCGTGTTTTACCGCTTTCTGTATTTAACGATAATATTAATAATCAGCCATACAATCTGAATTATAAATGGAATAATGTAAGCGATTAAAAGTACAATCAAAGCGTACATTCGAGCTTCAGGTGACTGTACCATGCCAGAACCATCTACTTTCCGAATCAAAATAGCCAACGACATGCCTGCAAACGTAATCATCCAAAAAACAGTCACAATCCACCATATGATCCATGACGTTTTCATAAATATCAACAAGTCCTTTTCTAATTATTGTGTATTTACAAACTTTTTAACAAAAGTTACGAAATAATAGCAATTATAAATGAATGATGCACAAAAAACGCGTTGTTAAATTCGTTTATTATATAACAATGCTATTTTGAAGTTCCAAAATTAATAAGTTGATTATTTTTGAGAATAGGCATAATATATATAAATATCAAGAATATATAAAGGACTATTACTTATTGGAGGTTATGTTATGAGCTCACATGCTTTATTTAACTTAAGAACAAAACGTAACTTAGAAATTAATGAATTAACAGATTTATTAAATAAAAAATATGGTACACATTATGAGCCACATCAATTATGGGAGTGGGAAAATCATCAACATGAACCAGAATTTAAAGACGCTATGAATTTAGCCGATTTCTTTGATGCACCATATGAATTATTTGTGGAAAGTAAATATCAAGAATATCAACAACAATTAGAAGACGTAGATATTCGTCTCTAAGTTTATATTGGGCGCAGGACAGCATTCATTGTGAATTCATAGTCCCGGCCCCGGCAAGATTGACTAGGATTTTAAATAGCTTAGTATAAGCGTATTTGCAATCCACTCAACGACTGCCAATATATGATTACGAAATATCAAAAAGCTCCCTTCAAAGTTTTCATTTTTTCAATGTCTACGTTGAAGGGAGCTTATCATTATGTCTCAGGCGTTATTTTTATACAACGCACACCCGCCCTGGGTTGGAAGACGGGTGCGCTGTATGTGTAAGAACACATATAACATTAGGCATAATATTCACTATGTTCGCGCCTATCTGAACATACTTTAATTTTATCACAGACTCGTAATTTACAACATCTTTACACCTTATTAACAAATGACTCGAGCTAACATATTATATTAAATTTTATATTCTAATACATGTTATAATTATGTAAAAATCAATGATTAAAATATACGTATATGGAGGCATAATTAAGATGAAATTCATTAACTTTAGTACAATGACTGAAAATGGTTTAAATAAGAAAGTAAATCAATTTTTAGAAGAAAATCCTTATATCGAAATTATTAAATTTGATTACCAAGTTGGAACAGGTGGCTATGGCGTGGGCATACTGTATCAAGATCGTAAAACGTACTAATATTATCATTGGCCTAATGGATGCAATGGGGCGGGACAGCATTTATTATAAATTCGTAGTCCCGCCACGGCATGGTTGACTAGGATTGAAAAAGCTTAGTATAAGTGCATTTTCAATCCACTCAACGACTGCCAATATTTAGTTCAAATCCTAACACATAATGATGTCCCAGTCCTTTTTATATTATTTTGACTCATGACTATATGTAAGTATTTAAATATAATTAGTGATACCCGTTGTATATATATCAGTATTTTTCACTAATATTATTTACATGTATTTCTTTTAATTTATTATTAGTGTATTCAAAATAACCTTGCACGTTTGCTGTGTTGATTTAAAATTAATTATTACTTCTATCTTTATTATACTTAGCGTGTAAATAAATTAATGCAATACCTATCAATATAATAATCACATGACCGATAATGCCTAGAAGTTTAGATTCGTCTAAATTTAAAACATTAAAAACGATTGGCTGTAATATAATTAAGATTAAAAGGTACAAAATCACTTTCATAGAAGTAAAATACTTTGCCATAGTTACACTCCTGTCTAATTATTCTTATTGCTATTTCTGAAATTCTCATCCGCTTTTCTGTAAATTATATGATTATTGCATGTATTATGGAACCAATAACGTTTATTATTACTTCGCATGTATGGCCTCCATAAATACTTTTTATATTTACCACATATGATAACAAATATCTCCAAAGCTGAAAATGAAGCCTTTTTATCAATATACAATTATGTTATACGATCTTGCAAACTCAAATTACATACAATAAATGATTCCGTTCAAGCGTCTGAAATGATCTTTTTATTTAAAATAAGAAAAATAAATTACTACTGTTACATATACCAGACCGATAAACCCATGCACTAATAGGTTAATATAAATCTGTCTTTTGTTCATATTATTACCTTTATATATCCTTCTATAATTTAAGTTATAGAAAAAAGTACAAGTTACAGAATATAATACTATAAATAATAAGCCTAATAGCAAAGCTACATAAATATTCAAAACCGTTTACCTCGCTTATAGTCATCTTAATTATAAGTGTAACATAGGACGTTACTGCAATGAGAGCGGGACAGCATTCACTATAAATTCGTAGTCCCCGCCCTGGCAAGGCTGACTAAGATTGAAAACAACTTGGTATCAACATATTTGCACTCCAGTCAACTACTGTCAATATAGAGTTCAGAGCCTAAAACATAATGATGTCCCAGGTCCTTTAATAAATGGTTCTATAATTCTCAAAACACAAAAACAACCCCATAAGCCTATGCTTACGGGGTTTTATAATAAACTATATATTAGTTTTCTTCTTTTATATAGATGTGTTTTATATCATTTCATTCACTATCAAAATACCTTTATATCAATGATTATAGGCGTATGTTTCCAACAAACATACTCATACACTTGCCCTTATCATCAAAATCATGCCCTTTTTTTGCCCTTAAAACAACCACACTCCTAAATTAATAGGTGGTGTGTTTTTGTTTTGGTTGTAGGGGAATAAAAATAACCGCATCAATAAAGATACGGTTAACTAGTAAAGACCACGTACTTACAAATACGTTTAGAATCTCTTCGGCAACTTTACTATAGACAGTCTATGCTGTTACTAAATTAAACCACCACACAAACCTACTCCCATTCAGGAACACAGAGCTTTGTCGCTCGTCAGCAACGTCATATGAATTCTCAGTTCATGTAGTGGTGACACTTTAGACGGTCTGTGCAAGTAGCGACCGAGTCATTTCAAGAATGACCATTTCACATTTATATAATAACATAAAAACCACCCAGTAACTAGTATGAGTGGTTTAAATATGCAGTCAGCTTCTTACTGCTTTACGCAAGTAAGTCCTCTGCATAAACGGAATGGTTACCGTGAATAATTACATTATAACATAAAAAATAGGCAAGTACCGAAGTACCTACCCAGAAAAGGATACCCCTAATTTGGGGCACCCTTTATTCTAATATCAAACCATATACCTATTTTAAGGAACTGTTTACATGTGGACTTATAGGTACAGTTGATATTCTTATCGAATTATGAAATGTAGAGTTTTGACAAGTTAAAAAGACTACGTCCAACGGATACAGTCATTTAAAGGATACTCAATTTTGAGTAGTAAATTTCAGTAGATGTGTTCATTATCTTTAAGAAAACTCTAAATGTAAATGATAAACGCTTACTTTTGTGTTTATAAAAAGTTTATACGTCATACTTACATTTATTTTTGATTTCTTTATTATTTCTATATAGTATCAAGATAAGAAGAAACTCGTTTCACTCGTTTCAAAAACCCTCCTGATTTTTAGAGAAAAATTCTTTTATTTCATCGTCTTTAATAAAATAATATGCCATCTTTCCCTTTTTATAAAAATCAAGTACATCATTTTTATATAAAAGTCTTAAATGATGTGAAGTTGAAGCAACACTCATTTTCAATATCAAAGAAATATCACAAACACACAACTCATCTTCTTTAATCAAAGATAATATAATTTTCAATTTCTTCTCATCACAAATCTTTTCTAAAATGTTAAGTAATTTCTTAGATTTATCATCTTCTAAAAAACTTAAAGCATTGTTAACTTTATCTTCATGTACACAGATCACATCACAAGCATTTTCATAACTCATATGAAATCACACCCTAAATTAAAATATAAATCCTAAAATTGTTTGAATAGTGTCATTTTCTATAATGATAAATAAACCTAAAGCTATATAAATAACAGCCATAATCCAACGACCAAATTTCTCAACAATTTCTCCAACTCCTGGAATATTAGCTAATTTTTGTGCAGTAAATACCAAGAAGAAAATTAAAATTAAAAAGACAAACAAAGTAATTAATAAATTAGTAACACTTAATGTCACAAAATAGGGAACAAATAAACCGATATTATCAGCACCACAACTTGCTATCGTAACAATTGCAATTGTACCAACTAATTTAGACAATCCTTTTTCATTCAATTCTTTTTTAGCTCTCTCTTCTCCGTCACTATCACCATAAATAGCCACTTTAATTCCTAAATAAATCGGTATTAACCCTAATAATCCTAATATCCATTTTTCAGGAACATAATTTAAGACAAAGGCAAAGAATAAACTTATGACAATCAATGCCACAGATCCTACATATTGACCAATATAAATATCTCGATATTCTTTCCTAGTCTTTGCTCTAGCAAAGAACATTAATAAAATCACTAATAAGTCTAATGCTGTCGCAATATAAAGAATAGCAGCAGTTACAATAGTCTGAATCATAATTACACCTCATTCAAAAATATTTTTGAATGTATTATAACTAATATTTTTAAATAATCATAGGTGCTTTATTCCAATTGCTTTATTGACGTTGAGCCTCCAAACCCTTAACAATTCCAAAATCGGTATAAATGAGTGATTTATTTTTGTGAATACTTCTTAAAAAATCCAATAATCCAAATAATCAAAAGTACGATTAAAACACCAAAAGCAAGCCCATCTAAAATTTTAAAAGTATTAGTATTGGTAATTGCCATTCTCCTTTTATTTTTTAGTTCAATCCCTTTTTAATAAACTTAAGAATATAAGAGATAATAGCGCAAAAAATGATAAGAAACAACAAAGTAAGTCCTATATACAAACTACTTTCGTTCCACTTAACTCCTATCTCTACAATTCCATTACTTTCGAACTTTAAATATAAATTAAAGGCTATTAATAATAAAATACTAATACTTGAAATAATACCCACAACATCAAATAATAGCTTAGCATGAGGGTATTTAACATTGTTGTTTAACATATTCTCACTCCTTTTAAATTATAATTTATTAATTAATTTAAATAATAACAAAATAACTCCTCAATTAAAATCAAAAAAATGCCCATCTGAATGTTATCAGATAGGCTCTATTTAATCCTCTAACGGTATATCATCAACAATCATTGTTCTATTAGGATAGTTATCATTTATTTTATCTAGTGTTCTCTGTTTATCTTCTTCATCTTCTTCGTCCCATTCACCAATATTTATAATTACCGGAGTGTCAGCAGTGAACTCTTTTTTCTCAGTAAACAGTTTATGATATTTCCCAAGCATATCACGAGCTCTTAAACGGTCACTTGGTTTTATAGGTATTTCTATAAGTTCAACATATTCATTATACACTAACTGAATTTTACCGTTCTGCGGGTTTTCTTTATATTCACCACGCTTAACAATAACTTCCTTTGTTTCTGTCTCGTCACCGACAGCTGAATTTGTTAATAAATGCAATAACTCATTAGCACTTAATATACTTTCGTCTATCACTTTTTTCTTTTGTTCTTGAATATATTCATTAATATGTTTTTTCTTTAATAATCGACTTCCCGTAACGTGTGCTGTCTTAGGCGAATATCCGGCTGTTATAGCGCTTTGTGTAACATTTAATGTTCTTATATACTCATTCACAAAACGCTCTTGTTTAGGCGTTAATTTAGGCATATTTATTCACTTCTCTCTGTTAAAATAAGCCCACCCAATCATTTGAGTGAGCAATGCGTTTATTAAATGTTAAATGGTTGAATAATATTTACATTCCCTATAAATTCTACAGGTTGAATGTTATTCTCTCTTTTCAATCGATCAATATATTGTGTTAAGGTTCTTTGTTTAGCACTGTACTCGTCGTTATAACCTAAAAGTTTATCCTTAGCGTCTTTAAGTTGTTGATTGAGTGTTTCGTATCGCTTTAAATCATCTTGATACGTTTCATTGTATTCATCACTTAATTCATCCGCGACATCTTGCATGTTTTCACAGTTTTTTATGACAACTTTTTTGAATGACTGTTTCATAACCATTAAACGTTTACTTTTAGCTCTATAATCAGATTCTAATTTTTCTATTTTTGTATAAAGTTTGTCAGCTTTTTCTACTTCGCCATTAATCACTAAATCTTGATACTCTTGATTGATATCATCTAGTTGTTTGCCATCATTTTTAACTTCTGCGTCTAGGTTTTTAATCTCTTTTCGGTAATCCTCAATGTTAGTTTTATATTTTTCAATTTGATCTAATGTTTTCAATGGTATGCCTCCTATTTAAATAACTCTCTATTTTTCGCAATTGCATTTTGTCTAGTTACATCATCTTTTATATCCAAGATTTTTTGACGTTTTTCACGATTTGCTTCTTCATTATTTTGTTTTGATTCTTTACTGTCTTGTTTTATGTTTTTATTTTGTCTCTCTTGATATACATATAATTTCAGCTTTTGACTTTCAGTTAGATCTAAAACTTCGCTTAATTCTTCGTACTGATTTGCTTTCATATAATATACTCCTTTAAACTTCAATTCGTTTCAAAGCTTCATAGCGTTTCATACTGCCATCAGCTAACTTTTTAATACTAATCATTGCTTGTTGCTTCTCTTGTTCCGTTGTAATAATGTAATAACCACGTTCATTACGTTTATAACTACACCCTATAGGATAGGCATAATCATAAACTAATGAATTGATCACCTTTCTTAACCATCGTTCATTACTCGAATTATATTCATATCCCAATTGATTTAAGATTTTGGTTTTAGTAATATATTTCTTAGACGTATTTCTTATCACATTGAGTACTTGGCGGTGTTCATCGGGTAAGTTGTACGTCTTTTCTTTTTCGACTAATTTCTGCATATGTTTCACCTCACTTTTGTAATTACTTTATACCTTAATTATACTAAATTTACACGAAAAACACAAACTAACGTTCGTTATTTATATCATTACAACCTTTTCTTAACATACACTAATTTACTGTTAAATCAACTAAATAAAGTATTTAAGTAGTAAAATATAGTATGTTGTCAAAAGAACTAATGTTCGTTTTTAAGAACTCGTATGCCCTAGTGTATTTCTACAACAATTAACATTTATTAGCTATATATAGGAGCCACACAACACGTGCGACCCCTTATTAACCTACTTATTCAAACTGTAATAAGATGCTTTCAATTCACTTAACTTGCTCACTAACGCCTTGTAATCGTCTTGTGTAGCGTTCTCGTCTTGCACAAACTCAGTTACTAGCTTCAACCCCTCAACTAATTCTGGTGCTGGTCCATTAATTCCAGTAGCTAACTGATACAACATTTCCATATTACCTATCACATCTGCATTACTAGATTGAACACCCTCAAGTTCATCTATATTAAAATCTCTGCTCATATAGTCGAACATGTCACTATTATTACTTTCTGCAAACGTCTCAAGTCCATACATGAAATAGTCATTATCAAACATGAATTTAGCCATCATATCGCTAATAGAGATGTGTTTGTCATCTTCAATATCATATCCGGTATAATGCCCCTCAATACTTCTTATAAGCCCCTCTGTATGCTTATATGACGCTAATTCAAACGATTGTCTCACTTCACAATCTTTTATTAATACATGAGCGTACATCTTCCCTTTGCTTACTAGATACACAACATTAAACGGATCGTTATATATCTTAAATGCAAAAGGTAATTTATAACTGCTTTCACATAAGCCAGTAAAATATCTTAAAAGTGTTGCTGCTCTAGTTTCAAACTCATTTGCTATAATTTCAACGTTCATACTATACACGTTCCTTCCTTCTAATCATTAAATTTTCATTATCTTTTCCAACTTTACCGATACTTTTAAAATTATGTCTTTCAAAATATTTTGTATTATTATCGCTTTCAGTCCATAAGCAAGACTCAAGATTGAGCTTTGTAGAAATTGCTAATACATCTTTTAGCAGCATCTTGCCATGTCCTTTTTTAAGTGAATTCAAATTATCTATTTCAATGATCCAACTAGTATTAAAATGTTGTTTAAATAACGGGTTCGGCTTTCTAATGTTAAATTTTATAAGTGCTTTGAAATCTTTAGTAATCAATAATATATCTCCACCATCACAATAGAGATAGCATTTCTTGGTTAGTTGAATGACTTCTTGTATAAAAGTTTGATGTATTCCAGTTGGATTTGCTAACAGACTTATAATCAAACCTTTGGCCATGTTTTCTTGTTCTTTCTTCACATGTTGCTGAAATTTATCATTATTTATAAACATCTTAAATTGTTGGTGTCCTATTTCTGTAATTGTTGGCATACTTAACCTCCATGTTAATTAAATGTGGTACTAGTACCCAATGCGTACCCGTTATTAATTATTGAGTGGGTACTCTTGAAATCGTTGATAGACAAGGGTTTAAGGTTGTTAGTACCCGTTGTACCCGTTAAAATGCTTTTAGCATGTACATTTAAATAGTGAGTATTAATTAGTTATAAAATCTAAATTTCTTAAAATTATATACACTATTATTAATTAGTGGGTACTTCGGGTACTATCTTTTTTAAACCTTGTTATTACAATGTTTATCGAGTACCCGTTTTCTATTTCTAAGTGGGTACTCAACGGGTACATGTGGTACTTTTAAAATTTTGAATGTGGATTGTGAGAATTTGAGAAATCAAATCCCATTTCTTTTATAACTTCATCTTTAATAGCAAAGCCTCTATGTTTTTTAGTCTCATGTCTAACCTGTATTTGTAAACGGTCTTTTTCTTTCTTAACTAAATAACCTTTTTTATCCCATTGTTTTGTTGTGGTGTACATTTCATGACCTAATATATCTTTTACTGTATCGCCTAAAATACATAGGTAACCACGTTTATATACTGCTTTAATCTCTCCATTTTTCACGTGACTATATCCATCTCCGGTTATATTATTTCGGTGAGCATCTAAATATTGCAGCATATCCTCAAGCATTTGTTTAGGTTTATCTATCGTTTTATTATTCTTCAACATATTTTCATATGCTTGATTAATAATCTTGTAGTAGTCATGTTCAAAGCCATCAATATCATTAAGAATTTCGCCGGTAAGCTGTAATAAGGCAAAGCACTTCCCAATACGTTGCATTACTTCGTTGATACCTTTTTCATTAAAGTATCTTAAATAACTTTCAAAGCTTTCTTTATATTCATCTTTTTTTGATTGATACTGTTTAATAAATTCAATTCCTAGCGTTCCGTAATTTTCTCTAAATTCATGATCTAATGAGATAAAATCAAAATTATCTGGGTAAGGTTGTTCTTCTAAAGTAACGACACGAGCCGATACCCCTGCTTTATCTTCTGCCATATTCGTAATTGAGGCCTCACCAGTAGAAAGCATTATATTTTTCCATTCTTTCTTTTCATCAATAGTTAAATTCTTATTACTTCGGCTTTTACTTTCACCACTTGAATAATTGTAGACTGCATTAGCTATAAAATTAGGTGATATATTACGTGTATCATCTTTAAACATTGGAAAAGAGTTCAAAAATGCAGCCATAGCCTCAATGCTGTTTCTAGTAGAACTCCATGTAGTTGTAAGGTCAGTAGTACCCCACACACTAGCTACTAGATTTAAAGTGAATGTTTTACCTGTTGAAGTACTTCCAGCAAGTTCAACAATAAATGGCATAATATCAAATTCATAAAGTAATACCGAACCTAGTGAGGCATATAACATCACCATAACCATAGGTAAATCTTTAATTTTTATAAATACTTTTTTTGAATAATCTTCAATTGTCCCTTTAGATTTAAATGAATTGACTAGCTTTTGAAAGCCTTTATCATTATTAAAAAACTTGATATTTTCATGTTCCATTTCGTCTTTATATGGATAAATGAAGTAATCTTTTACATGACCTAATCGAGTTGCTACCTTTATATTGATAGGTGGACTATATCTCTTAGATTGATTGATGTAATCAACTAATTTTGATGAAGTATTTGAAGTTACATCTAGTTTCCTATTTGCTAGTTTGAGGAGTTGTCTATTATCTGTGATTTCTTCGGCAGTAACATTTAAATTTACTGGTGTTCTATTATCAAAAAAGTGCATGTTATAACTCACTTCACCATTTTCAATATTTTCATACCTAGTATTGATTTCTGGAATAGTAGTAGTGATAAATCTTTCTTTATCTGGTTCACCATCTTTTCTACTTGGGATAATTTGATAAAGTGCTGCACCATAACTATTAGGCTTCACTTTGTAACCATCTGGAATAAGATTGGGAGTATATGTCTTTTTATTCATATTCTCTTTAATTTCGTTCATAATTTCATCATTAGTAAAGTTCATAGAAAACTCCTCTCTAGTTGTTATAGTGTTTTTTCATAATTGAATAAAAAGTAGTGTTTATCTCACGTTCATTCATTGGTGGTGTGCATGATTGCCCCCACATCTGAGCGAAAGAATAAATAATGTGTTCATTCACTCTACGCTGAAATAAGTGGCCTAAAATACTTGTTAGCGATGAATTGCGTCCTCCCTCACTAACGCCAAATGCTTTTTCTTCCCAATGACTTGCGTCACGTCTTTTAAAGTTTTGAGTAGAATTTTCTTGAGTAGAAATATCAAATAATTTAGCCCACTCTTTAAGTATCGATTTATCTAATATTGCAGCATCGTTAAATTGAAATTCAAAAGGACTTTCATTACTTTTTCTGACGGGTAACGCCATAGCCCTAGATGGTTGATAACTGCCCTCATCAATTTTGCACGCAATTTTTTGTGCTAATGTTCTCACATATGCACGATATTCATTTGCACTTATACGCTCACTCAGTGGCACATACAAGCGTATTCTAGGACTTTCATTTGTGTGTCTGAATGTTGTATGCCAAAACCATGCAAAGCCCTCTAATTCGCTTTTAATTGACTTGTGTAGCATGTTCAAATCATCTTCGTCATCATAATCAAGTACAAGTACATCTCTATAAAGTACATTGTCATTATTTCTATATTTTCGATATTCATTACCTTCATCATCTACACCATCAGCAACATCACCATATACTGCTGTCCCTCTAGCGTACTTATTTCCATTATTTTGTGGAATGGATAAACGACTAATCAATTCACTCCACTTAGGTTGAGAGAAGTTTTTGAATGAAGTTGATTTTTCATTTCCATACCAAACAACACTCACCTGAGTATCATTTTCTAATTGAATTATGCTCAAATTTATACCTCCATGTATTAAAACAAGAGCAAAGGTGTTATAATACAAATAGAGTATTTTCCTATTGCTCTGATATTAATTAAAATAATTATATTATGCGTTATCTGATTCCTCGCCAAAGTTCTCAGGTAACGTTTTTTCTATGTCACGGATTTTTTTCATAATGTCGTCAAAATCTCTCATATACATAAGCATTAAATCAATGACTTGTGTGTTTTTGATACGATGCTCGTGATATTTCCAGCCATGCGTATATATTTCTTTTTTAGTTAACATATGATTAGGTTCATGTGTGAAATACTCATCATCAAACCATACAAAAGATGTTACAACATCATTAATTTTCTCTTGTACTACTTCTAAATCATCAAATAAATTTCTTAATTCCCAATTCATTATTCATTGTCCTCCAAACTTTCAACAAAAATCGTCATTTCTTCAATAGCTATTTTTAATTCTGCAACATCATCTAAAGTTAGGAATTTGCTAATATTAGAACCTTCGTAAATGTTAGGGAAGTCTATAAAAGTTTCTGTTGCTGATAGTAAATCTTCGTATTCTCGATAATCTGCAAGAATTTCTAAAATTTCGTTATCACTTAAATATGGATATTCACTTTTAATAACTGATACATTTTTAGCATGACG
Source organism: Staphylococcus lugdunensis (assembly GCF_001558775.1). Classification (NCBI taxonomy): domain Bacteria; kingdom Bacillati; phylum Bacillota; class Bacilli; order Caryophanales; family Staphylococcaceae; genus Staphylococcus; species Staphylococcus lugdunensis. Next base: position 1,370,343 of record NZ_CP014022.1, read on the forward strand.
TTTTTGTAATAATTTAATCATTTTACTAGTATGTTTTTTACCATTCACCATATGCTCATAGTTCAATTTTCCTTTGATAGTTTTAAAATCTTGATTAGTTAAATTTTTCATCTTTTCATTTTCCTCTCTGAATTTAATTTGTTTGTTTAATTCTTGTTTATTGTTCATCTGGTTGAACCTCCAAGTTTTCATAATTTAATAGTGCAATTACGCTACCTAATAAATAAATAGCAAACGCTACATGTATTCCCAGTAACCAACCACTAAGGAATGAGATTATTGAAAGAACCAATATATTAAATGTAAATTTCATCATGTTTTACACCTCCTTTTTATAACCATCCTTTATGACGTTTACTTAAATATTCTCTGAAACCATCAATAGAGATAACTGTCATTGTAGATGACAAGCTGAAATATAGATCCTCTACACCTTTGTTATCTTTATCGTATTCTTTGAGAATTCTATTAACTGATGAATAAGAAATTCCGAATAGTTTAGCGATAGCATTAGGCTTTGCCATGATTGGCTTAACTACTACTTGTTTAGGTTCTGTAACTGTATTTTCTTTTGATGGAAAATCTTGCAATTTTGTTCTAGGCATTTATTTAACCCCCTCTTTTTCTTCTATAAAGATGAAAATATCTTTTATATCAACATTGAGTCTTTTCGCTATTTTATTAGCTGTTTTTGGGGATGTCGTTCTTTTACCATTAACAATGGAATTCAAAAAGTTAGAATTCACTTCTATTTCGCTTGCAAAATCTTTTAAACTCAATCCTTCAAATGCAATCAAACGTTTCAAATAATTCACTTTAGCAATCATAAAAACACCTCCTCACGCTAAATGTTTGTAAACTTTAATTTTGTTTACAAACAAATAGTAACATCTTAGCTTTCTTTTGGCAAGTTTTTATTTACTTGTTTACGAACAATAAGAATAAAAGTATAATAATCAACATAGACAATAGGATATTTACAGGAGGATTGATAAAACATGCAACAAAATAGTCTTGAAGATTTTTCAAACATTCTCAAAAAATTTAGAAAAGAAGAAGATTTAACTTTAGATACTCTTTCAAAGTACTTAGGTGTATCAGATGTGTATGTTAGTAAATTAGAAAATGGTAAGCGTTTTCCATCTAAAAATATTTTATTTTGGTATGTATTGTTTATGGATCAATCTCAAATGCATGATGATATTGAAAAATTACTAACTATATTTAGTGAAAACAAAAAAATAAGCTATGAACAATTGAGAACAGAATATGACCAGTTTGTTAAAAAATTCCAAGAAGAACAAAAAAAGCATTCAAGTAAAATCCAAAGAAAAGAAATTAAACTTACTATGAACGAATTTAATCAATACCAAATTGAGGAAATAGACGAGCCTTACTTTGATTTAAAATGGCTATTAAACCAGTCTGAATATAAACTATTTTATAGTGGCATAGATAACAAAAATTCTTTTGGTTTTAATGAAGTTTTATCAGAAAGCGATAAAAAAATGTTAAGTGAGATTGTTAATTCAGTAATTCAAAGAATATATAATGATGAAAATCAAAAATAATACAAAATTAAACAAAGGGGAAAACAATGAAAATTAATAAATGGATAATGTGGGTTATTTTATTTTCTAGTTTATTTGGTATTGCAAACAAAGGTATTAGTATTATTGCTTTTATTTTATCAATAGTTGCTTTAACCAAATTTGTACTAGTTGATAAAAAATCCATTAATACTAATGCAGAAAACAACAATACAAAGGTTCAACAACCAAAACAAACTAGTAATAAAGAATTTAAACAAAATGAACGTTTAAGGAAGAAAGAAGAAAAAATTAAAGAAAAAGAGCGAGCTAGAGAACAAGAAAAACAAATTGCTATTCAAAGATCACATGATTATTTCGGTGTAGATTTTATTGATGCTAATGTAACAAATTCAAAAGCTACAGCTTACTACAATAAAATTAAAACTGATACTGAACATGTAATTGATGTAGTTAATGCTAGGGCTACTAAAAACGTCAAAAATTATAAACGATATGGCTATCATCTGGAAACAACTGATAAAGGTATTTTAATTTTAACAACCGAAAACATTTATTTCTTAACTGCTCAAAATGGCTTTGCTAAAACGGTTTACCCTATTAAAAATGTAAATGGTATAAATACAAGCATGGCTAACCTTTATATCACTTATGGTCGAACTAAACATATTTATAACGTTGAGGGTTGGAAAAGAAGTGACTTATTCATGAAAAATTATATTAAATATTTCTACAGTTAAAACATATTATTCATAATTTTAAGGAGGCTCATTCACATGTGGCATGAGAAATTTACTAATAAGCATGGAGACGTTCAATATAGATTCTATGAGAAGTACAAAGACCCTCTCACTGCCAAATGGAGACGTGTTAGCGTGGTTCTTAATAAGAATGGTAAGCAATCACAAAAGGAGGCTCAGAAACTCTTAAATAAGCGTATAGAGGCGAAGTTGAACGATAAGACACCTACTACACTTAAGTCACTAACTTTCCATGCTGCATGTGATGAGTGGTTAGAGTATTATAAAAATCATTCTGGTTCAAAGGCTACAACAATCAAAGAAAAGATTAGCAATACAAACACAGTTAAAAATGCTATTGATAAAGAAGTGCTGATAAACAACATCACGCATACATACCTACAAGATATTATTAACGAGTGGGCTAAATTACACAGTAAAGGTCATGTTCAATCACTAGTTATCATTATTCGTTCTGTGTTCAAATATGCGTTTAAATACTATGATCTACAAGATATAAGTGTACTAGATAAAATTGATATCCCTAAAAAAGCTAAAACTAGAGATGAACTACAAGCTAAACGAAACAATTATTTAGAAGATAGCGAAGTTAAAGAGTTGTTAGATTGTTTCGACTATCTAATTAAGCATAAAAACCATTCATCTCGCAAACGTAACTACAACATGGTTAAAGCTATAGTACAGTTTCAAATTGCCAATGGCATGCGTATCGGCGAGCTACTTGCTATCAAGAAAGACAATATAAATTTTGAGCATAAAACACTAGAAATTGACGGTACAATTAATTGGGTAACTGATAAAGAAACGGGAGCATTCGGAGTAAAAGAAACTACTAAAACAAGTAAAAGTTATAGAACCATCGGACTCACTACCCAAAGTATCAACTTACTTAAAACACTTATTTTAGAGAATAAGAAAGAAAACCAGTGGAATGAAGATTTTATTGATAGAGGTTATGTATTCACAAATACAGCTGGTAGCCCTATCGACTTGAATAAAATAAACAACATCATCAAAGAGGCTACTGATATTAGTTCAATAAAGAAACGTGTTACAACGCACACATTACGTCACACGCATATATCCACACTTGCGCAATTAGGGATTAACCTAAAAGCTATACAAGACCGTGTAGGACACTCAGACTACAAAACCACCTTAGAGATATACACACATGTTACTGATCAGATGACTAAAGATATGATGAATAAATTAGAAACTATCAATATTGTTTGAAATACGTCTATATCAAAAGCGTATTTTTTAGGTTTATAAAGCAAAACTGTCATATCATGCCCTTTTTCTGCCCTTTTTCTATATTCCAAAACACAAAAACAACCCCATAAGCCTATGCTTACGGGGTTTTATAATAAACTATATATTAGTTTTCTTCTTTAACATATGGTAATAATGCCATATGACGTGCACGTTTGATAGCTGTTGTCAACATACGTTGATATTTAGCTGAAGTACCAGTTACACGACGTGGTAAAATTTTACCGCGTTCTGAGATAAAACGTTTCAATAACTCAGTGTCTTTATAGTCGATATGTGTAATGCCATTTGCTGTGAAATAACATACTTTTTTACGACGACGTCCGCCTCTTCTTGGTCCACCTGCCATGGTTAACTGCCTCCTTTAATATTTTTTATTTCATGCGTTCATTTTTTTAGAATGGTAAGTCATCATCACTAATATCAATCGGTCCATTAGCATTGGCAAATGGATTATCGTTTTGATTAGATTTTGATGCGTTATTGTTATTATATGACGTATTTTGTCCTGATTGTTGACCACCGAATCCTTGACCATAGTCTTGGAATTCATTGTTTTGTGAACGTTGGCCACCATGTTGTGCGTTCTTAGGTTCAAGGAATTGAACACTGTCGCATACAACTTCGGTAACAAAAATACGACGACCTTCTTGATTTTCATAACTACGTGATTGTAAGCGACCATCAACGCCGGCTAAACTACCTTTATTTAAATAGTTATTAACGTTTTCTGCTTGTCTTCTAAAAACAACACAGTTGATAAAGTCAGCTTCGCGTTCCCCTTGAGCATTCGTGAATGTACGATTAACAGCTAAAGTAAAAGTCGCTACACTTACGCCTGAGGGAGTAGTTCTGTATTCTGGATCTTTGGTTAAACGACCTACTAATACAACTCTATTTAACATATAAGCGCCCCCGTCTAATTATTACTTATCTTGGTCTTCACGGATAACGATGTAACGAATGATATCATCATTAATCTTAGCTAAACGTTGGAATTCGTCAGTCGCTCTATTGTTATCTGTTTTAATGCGTACGATGTTATAGAAGCCTTCTTTGAAATCTTCAATTTCATAAGCAAGACGGCGTTTACCCCAATCTTTTTCTTCTAAAACTTCTGATCCTTCTGAAGCTAAGATACCGTTAAAACGTTCTACTACAGCTTTTTTAGCATCTTCTTCAATATTTGGACGTACGACATACATAATTTCATATGTTCTCATTTTATAATTGCACCTCCTTGTGGTCTATGCGGCTTATTAACTTTATCAATAAGCAAGGAATAATTTTCATTACTCACAGTCCATAATTATAGCATAGGGTTTTACTTTTTACAATCTATATTATTTTGTCTTTTACATGTCGCATACCGCCAAAATATAGTGCGCATTTTATTTTTAAATCAAACTTATTGCCTATTTCATATATCGAGCAATACACATGGTTGCTAATACATTTTAAATATTTTACCCTCTATACGAACCATTCAAAAAATATTTAAACACTTTCAACTGTAGTTTACATAATAAGGAGGCTCTTAATGTTTATAAAAATATCACGATCGATTATAACCCTCTTAATTTTACTGACAACTCTATGTACCACCACAGCTTTAGCAGAAAAACCAGTATATCAATATCATAAAGGTACAATGGGCTCTGGTTACAAACAATACATAAATAGTGGTGCAGGCGGCCGAGGAGGCATGCCAACTAAACCACGGGCAAATGTTTCGTCATCCAGCAAAAGAATTTTAGATATATCTGAATGGCAAGGTGCACTTACCGATGCTCAAGTAAAAGCATTAAAGAAAAACTATGACTTCATCATTATTCGCGGACAATATGGCTCTGAATATGTCGATAAATGTTTAGCAAACAATTCTGCACTTTTAGATAAATACAATATGAAATTTGGTGTTTATTCTTATAGTATGTATGAAAATGCCGATGATGCGCGTTATGAGGCTCGTACACTTCATCAACGTGCACCTAAAGCTGATTTTTACATTAATGATTATGAACAACAAACGGTTAAATCTGGTGATGAAAATGCTGCCACTCAAGCTTGGGCTGCTGAAATGAAAAAGTTAGCGGGAAATAAAAAGGTATTGTTCTATTCTTACGAGAATTTCATGTTAAATCATGTTGCTAACGCCATTAATGCTTATGATGGATGTTGGTTAGCAGCGTATCAACAAACTGAACCTCAAAGCGAACATGTCCTATGGCAATACACGGATCACTATTATGCATCTGAACTCAAACAAAATGTTGATGCTAACTATGTAAGTCAAAATCTTAATCAGAATTTTTTTATCAACTAGGTTAAATAGCACTTTACAAAACAGAACGTATGTTCTATAATATCGATGTGAGGTGTTTAACATGCAGTTAAATTTAGATTGGTCTAAGGATTTTCAAGAATTTCAAGACATTCTAAATAGTGGTATCCACCCAGATTGGCTCTATTGTGCTAAAGCAAACTTGGTACTTCAACCCGCTTATACTGGTGAAGGTAAACAGTTTTTTAGCACAGAAGATATTGTTGAAGCGAGTAAAGTGATACCTTTCTTTTAAATCATCTTGACATTATCTTATTCATAAATAGTGACATGAAACAATTACGACCACACCAATTTTGTAGTATAAGTCTTCAGTTAACTAACTTATTCATTCAATTTTAACTTAAATCACAATATATACTTTTCCAAAGTTAATAAATAAAAACAATGTAAGCCCCTCGTCACATTAGCCATTTTCGAAGCTTACATTGTTTTTTATCTATGAGTTAGCAATTTATTGTTATCATTCCAATTTTAGACATTGAATCTAAAGTGAACAATATCTCCATCTTGCATGATATAGTCTTTACCTTCTAAACGTTGTTTCCCAGCTTCTTTTGCACCTTGTTCACCATTATATTCGACATAGTCTTTATAACTTGTTACCTCTGCACGAATGAAACCACGTTCAAAATCTGTATGGATAATACCTGCACATTGTGGAGCCGTCATACCTTGTTTAAATGTCCAAGCACGTACTTCTTGCACACCCGCCGTAAAATATGTTGATAAACCTAACAAATCATAAGTCGTACGGATAAGTTTATTTAAACCAGGTTCTTCAATGCCTAAGTCTTCCAAGAACATCGCTTTATCTTCATCATCAAGTGTTGCAATCTCTTCTTCAATTTTTGCACTGATTACGATAACCTCAGAATCTTCCTTTGCAGCATACTCTCGAATTGCTGTTACTTTATCGTTTTCTACATCGCCAATTTCATCTTCTCCTACATTAGCGATATATAACATTTTTTTAGATGTTAATAGCTGTGCTTGATTAACCCATTTTTGATCTTCTTCATTAAACTCAAGGCTACGCACTGGATTGCCTTCTTCTAAAGCTTCTTTAATACGATTTAGAATACGCATTTCCATTTCTGCTGTTTTATCTTTTTGACGAGCCATTTTTTCAATACGTGGTAAACGCTTTTCAACTGATTCTAAGTCTGCAAGCACGAGTTCCATATTAATGACTTCGATATCTTCTAACGGATTTACGCGACCAGCGACATGTGTCACATTATCATCATCAAATGCACGTACAACTTGGCAAATTGCATCTACTTCACGAATATGTGATAGAAATTTATTGCCTAAACCTTCTCCTTTAGATGCACCTTTAACAATCCCAGCAATATCTGTAAATTCAAATGCTGTAGGAATCGTTTTCTTTGGTTCTACCATTTCTGTTAATTTATCTAAACGCGTATCTGGCACTTCCACAATCCCAACGTTAGGATCAATGGTAGCAAACGGATAGTTTGCTGCTAAAGCCCCTGCTTTAGTAATTGCGTTAAATAGGGTAGATTTGCCTACATTAGGTAAACCTACAATACCTGCTGTTAAAGCCATTATTCATTCTCCTTACTTTCTGTATCTTGCTGTGATACAACGATTTTTTTCATTTTCTTATTAAACGTCTGCCGTGGAATCATGATGCTGCGATTACATTTTTCGCATTTGATACGAATATCAGCGCCCATACGAATAATTTTAAATCTATTCGCACCACAAGCATGTTGTTTTTTCATTTCTACTATATCATTTATTCCATACTTTGACGTCATAAAGTTACCTCCAATCCTTATTTGCTCTTTTGTTGACTTTCGTATTGAGAAAAGACCGGTTGAGGCAATTTAATACCTTCTTGGACAAACAATTTTTGAATTTCCTTACGTAAAATACGTGCACCAGCTGCACCTTCACCAGGAATGGTTTCTGCAGAAATTCTAAATGTTACTTTATTATTCTCAATTGCATCTATCCCAAGAACAACTGGATCTGTTACAAATAAATAATACTTACTACGCATTGACACAAACAATTTATTTAATTTCTTTTCAACTGCATCTAAATTCTCTTCAACTGATACAGGAATAACTACAATTGCAGTACCGTTCGTAATTGAAAAGTTTGTTATCTCACCCATGCTACCATTAGGAAGAATAGTCAATTCTCCAGTTATTGTATTAATGCGTGTTGATCGCAAACCAATCGATTTAACTGTACCTTCTGCAACTGTCGTTCCACCGCTATTGATTTTAACATAATCTCCAACATCAAATTGGTTTTCAAAAATAATAAAGAATCCCGTGATAACATCTTTTACAATCGTTTGGGCTCCGAAACCTACAGCTAATCCCACCACACCAGCGCTAGCAATAATGCCTTCTACACTTATTCCAAATTTACTTAAGACGGTTGTAATAACGATAAACCAAACAATATATTTTACGACATTTTGTACAAGGGATATGAGTGTTTTCGAACGTTTTTTATTTCCTTTTTTACTCTTGTTTTGGATTTTAAACGCTTGAGCAATAATTTTATTTAAGATGGATATAACAATGATTGCTACTAAGATATAAATTAAGATTAAAGCTAATTTTGTAATTAAGTTTTCATATGTTTCGACCTTAGTGAGCGGTTCGAATAATGATGCTAGTACATTTTTTATTTGATTCATTTATGCAAACCTCCCTATGTTTCGACAATTATGCCATTATATATAAATTCGGTTATACCGTCATCCGTCTACGGTTCGAATAATGAACAACATCACGATTTTTGTTTTCATTTTCCACCGCTATATAGTAACACCTTATTGCTATCATATGCATGCACTTTTTATTATCCGAACCTCAAATTGGGTAAGTAAGACTAAAAAACGTGCATTACTTATCATGCAATAATTTAATTAACCGCTCAAATTCTTCTTTCGACTTAAATTCAAACGTAATTGCACCAACTTGTTTTTTAGTAGAGATATCAACTTTTGCACCATATTGTTCTCGTAATAACCGCTCTTGTTTTTGAATGAATTTAGGTTTTAGTGGTTCCTTAGTTACTTTGGGGTAAGGCTGACTTCCCTCTTGAATGTTGTTCACATACTTTTCTAAATACCTTACACTCCATGATTCTTTAAACGCTTTTCTGCCCACTTGAATCATACGTTGTTTATCCTTGATTCCGAGTAATGTTCTGCCATGTGCGCCGCTGAGTTCTCCTCGTTGTACACTATCTTTAAGTGATGGGGGCAAATGCAGAAGTCTTAACATGTTGGCAATATATGGACGCGATTTACCTAAGCGATGCGCGACTTCTTGTTGCGTAAGTTGCAAATCGTCCATCAATCGTTGATAACTTTCTGCTTCTTCAATTGCATTTAAGTCTTCACGCTGTAAATTTTCAATAATAGCGAGTTCCATCATATCTGCATCAGATAACTCTTTTATAATTGATGGCAACTTTGTCAATCCAGCAAGTTGAGAAGCTCTATAACGTCTCTCACCTACTACAATATAATATCCTTGAACCGTTTGTCTGAGCACAATGGGTTGTAAAATACCGTGAATTTTAATTGACTCAGCTAAATCGTTTAGTCGTTCTGCATCAAAATTTTTCCTTGGTTGATATGGATTAGGCATAATTTCTTCAATTGCAATCCATCGTATCTGCTCATCTTCATTTATCTGTAGGCGATGATCATTTTCTATAGCCACTAATTCTCACCTCATCTTCCCTTTACTAAATTTATTTTATACATCAAATGATTGTGTTCTATTACTTTATATTATTTTAAAAATTAATTGTGGTTTTCACAAGTGCTAACCGTACCCTTAGCCAAAAAATAAAATCTTTTTATCTAATTTATCTCACATGTTTTATCGTTTACGATAATCTATCGGAATTAATTTTCTAATCTAAATTTTCAGAAAAGTTGTTGACAAATTAAATTTTGAGCTGTAAGCTATGAAATATCATTACAAAAACACTACACACTGTAATAAGGAAAGTAGAGCATACACTACAAGCACAGAGAGTTTCCATTTGCTGAAAGGAAACATTGGAAGCATGTTTGAAAATGGCCTTTGAGTGTTGATACCAATAGGAGGTATCAACGGGTTCGCCCGTTATAGCGATACAGTATTAACATTTTGTTGAATGGCGTACTGGAATGCAATACGTCACGATATGCCGGTTAATACTCGTTTAATTCTTTAGAACTAAATGAGTTTTTTAATGTGTTCTAAATTCACATTAATCGTGGCTAAACGTGATATTCGTTTCACTTATGTCTAGACAAATATGGCGTACTGAATGAGGTTACTTTAGCAATAAAGTAACAAACAAAGGTGGTACCGCGAAACAAGCTTTCGTCCTTTACATCCGATAACTATCGGGTTTAAAGGACGGAAGCTTTTTTTATTGAAAAACGGAATGGAGGACATTGATATGAAAGATACACAATTGGCTCAAATCGCTTTAACTAAAGATGCGACCGGCGCCATTGCGAATCCCATTTATTTATCAACAGCATTTCAACATCCTCATCTTGGTGAATCAACAGGTTATGATTATTCGCGCACAAAGAATCCAACACGCAGTGCATTTGAGGAAGCATTCGCTGCACTAGAACAAGGTGTTGCCTCATTTGCGACGTCGAGTGGCATGGCCGCTATCCAACTTATCTGTAACCTCTTTAAACCAGGTGATGAAGTGCTTGTCGCATTTGATTTATATGGTGGGACATTTAGACTGTTTGATTTTTATGAACAGCAATATGGCATTAAATTTAAATATGTCGATTTCTTAAATTATGATGACGTTTTACAGCATATCAATGCACATACTAAAGCATTGTTTATTGAACCGATCTCAAATCCACAAATGATAGAAATTGATGTCACGCTTTATTATGATCTCAGTCAGCGTCATGGATTATTGACGATTATCGATAATACGTTTCTTACGCCATACTTATCGACACCGTTGACTGAAGGTGCTGATATAGTGCTACATTCAGCAACAAAGTACATTGGTGGCCATAATGATGTGTTGGCTGGCGTCGTCACGGTCAAGGATACGCAATTAGCAGAAACATTAGGTCAATTTCATAATATGACTGGTGCAACACTCTCACCATTAGACAGTTATTTATTACAGCGTGGTTTAAAAACACTTCATCTCCGAGTTGAACGGGCTCAACAAAATGCCCAACAACTTGCACAGCGTTGTAACGACTTAGCAGCTATTGATGAAGTTTTATATAGCGGACGAACAGGCATGCTAAGCTTACGTCTCAACAAACATTATTCAGTTGCTAAATTTTTGGAAAATTTAGAAATTTGTATATTCGCTGAAAGTTTAGGTGGAACAGAAACTTTTATTACTTTCCCATACACGCAAACACACGTCGATATGCCAGATGAAGAAAAGGATAAACGTGGCATCGATGAATATTTAATACGTTTGTCTATAGGTATTGAACATTACCAAGATATTGAAGCAGATATTATTCAAGCTTTAACACAAGCTAAAGAGGAGTGATGATATGGCTTTATCTAAAGAAACTGAAGTCATTTTTGATGAACGACGCGGTATTGATTATGACTCAGCAAACCCACCACTGTATGATTCTTCAACATTTCATCAACAAGTATTAGGTGGCAATGCACCATTTGATTACGCACGTAGTGGCAATCCAAACCGGCAACTGCTTGAAGATAAATTAGCTAAGTTAGAAGGTGGGACTTACGCGTTTGCTTATGCTTCAGGTATTGCAGCTATCTCGGCTGTATTGTTAACGCTGTCGTCCGGAGACCATGTCATACTTCCTGATGATGTTTACGGAGGTACATTCCGTTTAACAGAACAAATATTGAACCGTTTTGGTATTGAATTTACAACTGTCGATACCACACAACCCAATAACATTGAACAGGCGATTCAATCTAACACAAAGTTGATTTACGTTGAAACACCATCGAACCCATGTTTTAAGATCACTGATATTCGTGCTGTCGCCCAAATCTCACAGCAACATCAGTTATTATTAGCGGTTGATAATACATTTATGACACCACTAGGCCAGTCACCTTTAGCATTAGGCGCTGATATTGTTGTACACTCAGCAACTAAATTTTTAAGTGGTCACAGTGACATTATTGCAGGTGCCGCAATTACAAATCGACAAGATGTCGCTCAAGCACTTTACTTATTACAAAACGGTACTGGCACCGCATTATCAGCACAAGATAGTTGGACACTAGCTAAACATCTTAAGACTTTGCCAGTACGCTTTAAGCAAGCTACAGCCAATGCAGAACGGTTAGTCGAATTTTTATCTCAACGTTCTGAAATTTCCGAAGTTTATTACCCAGGAAATCATGCTAAACATCTGCAGCAAGCATCTAGTGGCGGTGCTGTCATAGGCTTTAGATTAAAGGATGAGTCAAAAGCACAAACCTTTGTTGATGCATTGACACTACCATTAGTTTCCGTCAGCTTAGGCGGTGTTGAGACAATTTTATCTCATCCAGCTACTATGTCACATGCAGCTATTCCAGAAGATGTGCGAAATCAACGCGGTATTACCTTTGGCTTATTCCGATTAAGTGTAGGATTAGAACAACCTGACGAACTGATTGCCGACATCAAATTTGCACTAAAGGAGGCTTTTAATGAGTCAATTTCTCAACCAGTTACAAAACAATATCTTAGTAGCTGATGGCGCTATAGGTACTATTCTTTATTCAGAAGGCTTAGATACTTGCCCAGAAGCCTATAACTTAACTCATCCTGATAAAGTTGAACGAATTCATCGCTCATATATCGAGGCAGGCGCCGATGTTATTCAAACCAACACATATGGTGCTAATTTTGAAAAATTAAAACCCTTTGGTTTAGAACATAAAGTTAAAGAAATTCATAAGGCTGCTGTTAAAATTGCAAAGCGCGCTGCGACTAAAAATACATTTATATTAGGTACTGTAGGCGGATTTCGCGGTATTAAACAAGATGATATTTCTTTATCAACGATACAGTATCATACGGAAAATCAAATTGATACGTTGATTGAAGAAGGTGTAAATGCACTGCTATTTGAAACATATTACGACTTAGATGAATTGAAACGTATTGTTACCTGGACTAAACGTAATTATGACATTCCGGTAGTCGCACAATTAACCGCTTCAAACACAACTTATCTTGTTGACGGTACAGAAATCAATGATGCCTTAGCACAACTTGTTACTTGTGGTGCTGATGTGGTTGGCCTGAACTGTCATCACGGACCACATCATATGGAAAAATCATTTTCTCATATCGCATTGCCAGATAATGCATATCTTTCGTGTTATCCCAATGCCAGTTTACTAGATATTGAAAACAGTGAATTTAAATATAGTGACAATGCACAATACTTTGGTGCTGTAGCAGAAAAATTAATCGAACAAGGTGTACGCTTGATTGGGGGTTGTTGTGGAACGACACCACAACACATTCATTACATTAAATCCTCGGTGTCACACCTCTCACCTGTTAACCATAAAAAGGTTATTCCTATTCATAAAAAGAGTAATCAGCGTCGAACAGATTCGATAAAACAATCACTAACTTCTAAAGTTAAACAAGGCCCAACGGTAATTGTCGAACTAGATACTCCAAAGCACTTGGATACAGATTTATTCTTTGAAAATATAGGAAAATTGGATGCAGCACATATCGATGCTGTAACGTTAGCAGATAATTCGCTGGCCACTGTTCGCATTAGTAACATCGCTGCTGCCAGTCTAATTAAACAGCGCTATGACATTGAACCTTTAGTACATATTACCTGCCGAGATCGTAATTTAATTGGCTTACAATCTCATTTATTAGGCCTATCTTTAATAGGTGTCAATGAAATTTTAGCTATTACTGGAGATCCATCTAAGGTAGGACATTTACCAGGTTCAACGAATGTCTACGACGTCAACTCTAAAGGTTTAACAGAATTAGCTTTACGTTTTAATCAAGGTATTAATACAGACGGTGATGCGCTGAAGAAACATACCAACTTCAACATCGCTGGCGCTTTCGATCCAAACGTACGAAAGTTAGATGGCGCTGTAAAACGCTTAGAAAAGAAAATAGCAAGCGGCATGAGTTATTTCATTACACAACCGGTTTATAGCAAAGAAAAAATCATTCAAGTGTATGAAGCAACAAAACATCTAAATATACCTATATTTATAGGAATTATGCCTATTGCAAGTTACAACAATGCACTATTTTTACATAATGAAGTGCCAGGCATCAAGATGTCAGAAAGTGTATTAAATCAGTTTAAAGCAGTTAAAGATGATAAAGAAAAGACGAAAGAATTGAGTTTAAGACTATCAAAAGATTTGATTGATACAGTACATCAATATTTTAACGGATTGTATATCATCACACCATTTCAGCGTGTAGATTACTCTCTAGAACTCGCAGCGTACTCACGATCAATCACCACTAATAAGGAGGCAATATTATGACAACAATTAACACTTCAAATTTAGGATTCCCAAGATTAGGTAGAAAAAGAGAATGGAAAAAAGCCATAGAAAGTTATTGGGCTAAAAAAATTGATAAAGCTGAATTAGACCAAACATTAACTGACTTACACAGAGAAAATTTACTACTTCAAAAAAATTACAATTTAGATAGTGTACCTGTAGGAGATTTTTCACTTTACGACCATATTCTCGATACATCCCTATTATTCAATATTATCCCTCAACGTTTCCAAGGCCGAGAAGTGAATGATGATTTATTATTCGATATCGCACGCGGAAATAAAGAACACGTAGCTAGTGCCTTAATCAAATGGTTCAATACCAACTATCACTATATCGTACCAGAATGGGACAATGTTACTCCTAAAATCGAATATAATGCTTTGTTAGAACGCTTTAAATATGCACAATCACTAAATATCAATGCACATCCTGTCATTGTAGGACCTATTACTTTTGTAAAATTATCAAAAGGCGGTCATCAATCTTTTGAGGAAAAAGTGCGTGCATTACTACCACTTTATAAAGAAGTGTTACAACAATTAGTTGACGCTGGTGCACAATACATTCAAGTAGATGAACCGATATTAGTTACTGATAGCAGCAGTGATTATGAAACAATCACGAAAGAAGCATATGATTATTTAGCTCATGATGGCTTGGGCAAAAAATTAGTCATTCAAACATATTTTGAACGTGCTAATGTTAAATTCTTAAGTACTTTAGCAGTTGGTGGCTTAGGTTTAGACTTTGTTCATGACAATGGTTACAACTTAAAACAAATTCAAGCCGGAGACTTTGATCGTTCAAAAACATTATACGCAGGTATTATCGATGGTCGTAATGTATGGGCTGCAGATATTGAAGCTAAGAAAAATCTCATTGAAACATTGCAACAATATACAGAACATATTGTGATTCAACCATCATCATCATTATTGCATGTTCCAGTATCATTAGATGATGAAACATTAGAAGCGTCAGTCGCTGAAGGGTTAAGCTTTGCTACTGAAAAATTAGATGAATTGGATGCGCTTCGTCGTTTATTTAACAACAATGATAGCACTAAATATGATGCACTAAAAGCACGTTATGAACGTTTCCAAAGTCAATCATTTAAAAATCTTGAATATGATTTTGAAAGTGTACGTACACATCGTCAATCAGCATTCCCAGCTCGTAAAAAAGCTCAAGATGCACGTTTACACTTACCTGACTTACCTACAACAACGATTGGATCATTCCCGCAAACACGGGAAGTGCGTAAATATCGAGCAGATTGGAAAAATCATCGAATTTCAGATAAAGCCTATAATGATTTCTTAGAAAGTGAAATTGCGCGTTGGATTAAAATTCAAGAAGATATCGGTTTAGATGTGTTAGTTCATGGTGAATTTGAACGTAATGATATGGTTGAATTCTTTGGAGAAAAATTACAAGGTTTCCTTGTAACAAAATTTGGATGGGTACAATCTTATGGCTCTCGTGCCGTAAAACCACCTGTAATTTACGGTGATGTAAAATGGACCGAACCACTTACTGTTAAAGAAACAGTATACGCTCAAAGTTTAACAGACAAACCGGTAAAAGGTATGTTAACTGGTCCTGTAACCATTCTGAACTGGTCATTCGAACGTGTCGATGTACCTCGTAAAATTGTACAAGATCAAATTGCATTAGCAATCAATGAAGAAGTGTTAGCACTTGAAGCTGCAGGCATCAAAGTAATTCAAGTAGACGAACCTGCATTACGTGAAGGCTTACCACTACGCTCTGAATATCATGCACAATACTTAAAAGACGCAGTACATTCATTTAAACTTGCGACATCATCTGTGCGAGATGATACACAAATTCATACGCATATGTGTTATTCTCAATTTGGTCAAATCATCAATGCGATTCATGAATTAGATGCTGATGTGATTTCAATTGAAACATCACGTAGTCACGGCGATTTAATTCAAGACTTTGAAGATATCAACTATGATTTAGGTATTGGTCTAGGCGTTTATGATATCCATAGTCCACGTATTCCTACTGAAAATGAAATTGAAACGGCAATCGATCGTTCACTTCAACAAATTGATCGTTCACTCTTCTGGGTTAATCCAGATTGCGGTTTAAAAACACGTAAAGAAGATGAAGTTAAAGCTGCTTTAACCGTCTTGGTAAATACCGTGAAGAAAAAACGCGCTGAATAAGACACATCTTATATTTCTTAATACGCTGATGATTTAAGATGGGAGCGGGACAGAGTTTAATATGAATTCGTAGTCCGGCACCGGCAAGGTTGACTAGGATTAAAAAAGCTTGGTATAAGCGCTTTTCAATCCAGTCAACAACTGCCAATATAGGGCTCAGAGCCTAAAATATGATGATATTCCAGACTCATCACGATTAATATTATTCAAAGTAGGTGATTGTAATGACAACTTATCCTTTATGGGAACAACTTCATCAATTAAAATCAGCACAATGGGTTGACCTTACACATACGTTTGATCCAGATATTCCTCGTTTTAGTGAATTCGAAAAAGGTCAAGTGGATACACTATTCACTGTAAAAGAACACGGTTTTTACGTGCAACGTTGGAATATTGTGACACAATATGGTACACATATTGATGCACCTATTCACTTTGTTGAAGGTAAACGTTATTTAGAAGACTTAGATTTAAAAGAACTCGTTCTGCCTCTTATCGTGTTGGATTTTTCTAAAGAAGCTGCTGACAACAATGATTTCGTCGTCACTCGAGCTCATTTAGAAGCCTGGGAAGCGAAACATGGTCAAATTGAACCTGATACCTTTGTCGCTTTGCGTACGGATTGGTCAAAACGCTGGCCTGATATAGAACGCTTTGAAAACAGAGATGCTAAAGGTCAACAACATTTACCAGGTTGGGGACTTGACGCATTAAAGTTCTTACTAGAAGAACGTCAGGTAAAATCTATTGGTCACGAAACATTTGATACAGATGCTTCAATAGATACAGCTAAAAATGGTGATATTGTTGGTGAACGCTATGTGCTAGGTCAAGACACATTCCAACTTGAATTATTGACTCATCTTGATCAATTACCAACCCGTGGTGCCATTATTTATGCCATTAGTCCTAAACCTAAAAATGCACCAGGATTCCCCGTTCGTGCATTTGCAATTAAGCCTTAAATAGCTCACGTTTTATATCATTAAGGCATCAACTTGCCTCCTTAATAATGCCTCATCTATGATAACCAGAACAACCAAGGTACACACCCTCAAGCCTTGGTTGTTTTTATGATTCTTACTTTATTCAATCTTCTACTTATTACTTTCATTTGAATTCACCGGATATTCATTATATAATTACAAATCATAATCATTACTATTTATAATTATATAAAGGAGCATATATATGTCTCAACATCACTCTATTATTATTGTTGGCGCTGGTGCAGCTGGCATTGGAATGGCGATTACCCTTCAAGATTTTAACCTATCCGACGTCTTAATTTTAGAAAAAAATAGTATTGGTCATTCTTTTAAGCAATGGCCAAAGTCAACCAGAACCATTACGCCATCATTTACTACTAATGGCTTCGGTATGCCTGATATTAATGCCGTGTCAATCGATACTTCTCCAGCATTTACCTTTAAAGAAGAGCACCTTTCAGGTTCAACATATGGTGAATACTTGGAATTGATTAGTCAACATTATCAATTAAATGTTGAAACCAAGACGACTGTAAACAGTATAGAAGCAAAGAAAGATTGTTATTACATAAAGACAAATCATGGCGATTACTCTGCTGATTATTTATTTATTGCTACTGGTGATTTTGACTTTCCATATCAACCATTTCAATATGGTCGCCATTACAGCAAGATCCATGATTTCAACACGTTAGGACAAGACAACAAACGCTACACTATTATCGGTGGTAATGAAAGTGCTTTTGACGCTGCCATACATCTGTCTAACGTTGGTGCCCAAGTATCAATTTATGCACAGCAATCAAGTTTCAATCAAGTGGATGCAGATCCAAGTATTCGCTTATCATCATATACCTATCATCGTTTGAAAAGTGCCATGTCTAATGGTGCTCAAATTGATATGCATACACCTTATACATTAGCATCTATCTCATATGATAATGACATCTATACTTTAACGTTTACAAATGGGCTTATTACTCAATCTGAAACTGAGCCTATTATTGCAACTGGTTTTGATGTCAGGGCCAATCCATTGGTACAACAACTTTTTGATATTAACGGTCAAGACATTAAACTTACAGACCAAGACGAATCAACCCGATATCCAAATGTGTTTATGATTGGTGCAACAGTCCGCCATAACAATGCAACGTTATGCTACATTTATAAATTTAGAGCACGTTTTGCGGTATTAGCGAAGATAATTGCTGATCGTGAAGGATTATCAGGCAATCAAAATATCGTTGACCGCTATAAGCATAATCAAATGTACCTAGATGATTATGAATGCTGTGATGTGAACTGCTCATGCTAGAGATAACCTTTGATTTAAAAAATGGTACACATGATGCCATACCACATGATATTCATTATCTAAAGTTAACAAATATTACTAAACTAACAACCCAGCAACAAACTTTATTACGCCAATGGATTGTAAAACATCAATTAGATATTTCTTTGTATGAACGCATATTAGTAAGTCCTTTGAATAGTGAAGCCATTGTGAAACAACTCACTCAATTTGTACAGTTATGCAAAACGATACAACCAAAAAAGCGTGATATGTCTTTCGGTTGGTTATTGATTGTGATTATGTTTGCACTACCCGTATGGGGGGCGTATCATTTTTCAGCATGCTTACAAACTGCTTATGTAGAAGAAGGCATACAACGTTTAGCCAAGCTATCTCTATTCAGTCAACATTGGGTAAATTCGATATTATTTGGAGATTATGGCATTGGCTCACTAGGTACTTATTCACTTATATGGGCGTTACCAGTAGTTATATTAATCAGCTTATCGACAGCCATTGTTGCTCAAACACATCTTAAAGAATATATTGTATGGGCTATCGAGCCTACTATGAAAAAGTTGGGCCTACACGGAGCTGATATCATCCCCGTGCTTGAAGGCTTCGGTTGTAATGCTGCAGCGGTATCACAAGCGGCTTCTCAATGTCACCAATGTACTAAAGCACAGTGTATGAGTTTAATTAGTTTTGGTAGCTCTTGTAGCTATCAAATTGGTGCAACCCTTTCTATTTTCAACGTAGCACAGCGCTCTTGGTTATTTGTACCGTACTTAATTTTAGTCTTTTTAGGCGGTATGTTACACAACCAGTTGTGGAGGAACCGACAACAGCAAAGATTAATAACCAATTCGAACTTTTATCACAATTTTAAATTTCATTGGCCACAGTTTTTTTCTTTATGTAATGCTTTATGGTGTAATGTGCGTATGTTTTTGCTACAAGCATTACCTATTTTTATAGGCATTTGTGTTATTGTTAGCCTCTTAGCATTAACGCCCATATTAACGTTTATTTCACAAATTTTTATGCCTTTATTATCTTATCTCAATATACCAACACAGTTATCTCCCGGTATATTGTTTTCAATTATACGCAAGGACGGCATGTTGCTTTTCAATATGCATGATGGATTCTGGCTTAAGCAGTTAAGTAGTTTACAGTTGCTACTATTAGTGTTTTTCAGCTCAACGTTCACATCATGTACTGTTACAATGACTATGTTAATACGACATTTAGGATGGTTGCAAAGCTTGAAAATGATTTCACAACAAATGATAACTGCAAGCTTGTGTATAACGGTTACATGGTTTATCGTTCGTATCTGCACCATTTGGCTACATTAATAAGGAGGCAATCGTATGAGAATTATCATTATTGGTGGTTTTTTAGGCGGCGGGAAGACTACCCTGTTAAATCATTTAGTTAAAGATGCTATAGACAATCACTTGCATCCGGCTGTGATTATGAATGAATTTGGTAAGCAAAGTATCGATGGCTTACTAATTGAACAACCTATTCCTTTAGAAGAAATAACATCAGGCTGTATTTGTTGTGCTATGAAAGCGGATGTTTCGGAACAACTACATCAGCTTTATATACACTATCAACCAGATGTTGTCTTTATCGAGTGCAGTGGCGTGGCTGAACCACTGGCAGTTGTTGATGCATGTTTAACACCAGTGCTTAGTCCTATCGTTCGTATTGATAGTATTGTCAATGTCATCGATGCGGCAATGGCAAATAAGCTATCAACCTATCCTGATGACATTCAGCACTTGTTCTTTGCACAACTAGAGCATAGTTCTACACTATTCATCAATAAAATAGATCGAGTTGATTTAGACAGCTTAAGTGAATTTCTGGTTAACATAGGCCAACAACATCAAGATGCAGATGTGCGAGTGGGCGTTCAAGGCCAATTAGCTTTAAGTGATTTAATACAACCACAGGCTTTACATGCTAAGCCTTCTGGACAACATCACCATCGTCTGAATCATATTTTTATTGAACAGCCGACGATAGTTAATCAACATACATTTATCGATCATTTAGAACATTTACCAACACATGTATATAGACTAAAAGGCTTTATGCGCTTTGCTGATAAACCTTACACTTACCTTGTCCAATGTACACAACAACAAATCGAATTAACACCTATTGCTCTGCAACAAGACATTCCACTTTATCTCGTGATGATAGGTATAAACTTAGAAGACGCTCTAAGTGCATCTTTCAAAACGTAACAAAATGAATAGGCCATAAAATGCACGCTACGATATGCATTTTATGGCCTTTATTAGTTGTTTTTATACTACTACTTAATAATATCAATTAATTCTTTTTTAGCCGCAGCACGTGCTGGTACCCAACCAAAGATGATTCCAATTAGTGTAGAAACACTAACTGCTAATAAGACTGACCCTAGACTGACCGAACTCTTAATCATGTCAGGTGTAACGAAATCAATAAGTGTTGCCAAACCAATGCCTAATATAAGTCCAATAATACCTCCAATTAAACATAAGATAACACTTTCCACTAAAAACTGTACTTCAATGTTCTTGCCGGTTGCACCAAACGCACGGCGAATCGCTATTTCCTCGGTACGTTCGGTCACTGAAATGTACATGACATTCATTACACCTATACCAGCAATAAACAATGATATTCCTGCTACTGCAGCAACAAAGTAGGTAATGGTATCAAGAATATTACCCACACTTTTCATCATATCTTCATTATCCACAAAGCTATATTTACCTTCAGAGAGCCCTGAGCCTTTTTTATTTAATTCCTTCTCAACTTGTTGGGCGACATCTATCTTATGTGCATCTGCCATCACAGTAAGCTGAAGTTGCGGCGTACCTTGTGAAAGATCGCTCATATAATGATTAAATGTTTTCGTAGGCATTTGCACAACGTTTTCAACTGGTGAACCACTGTCATCTGTAACATCAGCATCAGACACACCAACAACTTTAAAGCCCTCACCATTAATGTATAATGACTTCCCAACCGCATCATTATGAAAGATTCGTTTTGAGAGTTTATGGTCAATGACGACAACTTTTTCAATCATATCATTGTCTTCAGTAGAATATCCATCGCCTTCATCTACCGCTATTACTGCTGTTGCTTTTTTTAAGTTAACTTCGCCGTTACCTTGGGTATTGGTCGCTTTAGCTGCATATGTACTTTCTTGTGTTTCTTTGATTTTAGCCGAGGACACACCATTGACTTGTTCTACTAACTGAATATCCTCATGTTTAAACGGATTTTCTTTTGGAGCGCTTTGGTTTTCTGTAGCAAAGCTGATTATTGCTTGATTCTTGCCCGCGCCTGCATCATCAAATTGTTCATTGGTCGATTGTTTAAATCCATTACCTAGCGACATAATAGTAATCACAGCGGCAATACCAATTATGATTCCAATCATAGTTAACAGGTTACGTCGTTTGTTTTTTAATATTGAGCGCAAGGCGACAACAATAACATTATATAAATTGCTCATGTGTCATCACCTCTTCGCTTTGTATGCGACCATCTAATATATGAATAATACGGTCTGCTTGTTCAGCCACTTTGCGATCATGGGTAACCATAATTAATGTTGTTTGTTGTGCCTTATTTAAACTTCCAAATAATGCCATAATCTCCTTCGACGTTTCAGAATCAAGTGCACCAGTTGGCTCATCAGCAATAATAAACCTTGGTTCATTGACGATTGCTCGAGCAATTGCCACACGTTGTTGCTGACCTCCTGATAACTTGCTAGGCAGTAAATTTTCTTTCCCTTTGAGTCCAACATCAGCAAGCCGTTGCTTCACGCGTACTGATCTTTTTTTCGCTGACATACCATTGTAAATAAGTGGAATGCTGACGTTTTCAAAAATAGTATGATTTTGAATTAATTTAAAATTTTGAAAAACAAAACCCACTGTACGATTGCGTATTTCAGCTAATTTACTATCTGAACTTTGTTTGTAAGATTCATGTTCAAAATTATAGATTCCTGAATAACCACGATCAATAAAACCTAAAATATTAATTAACGTACTTTTCCCAGAACCAGACGGACCCATAACTGCAATAAATTCGCCTGCTTGAATGTTCAAGTTAATGTCTTTTAATACTTGGGTTGTTTCATTGCCATTCTTAAAAGCACGGTTGACACCTTTTAACTCAATCATGAAGACACCTCAATTTTTTCACCATCATTGAGATTGACTTGAGGATTTTTAATTACTTTATCTCCAGCTTTTAATCCTTTTTTAACAATGATTTGATCATTATTGCGTTCAATTTTAATATGGCGTTTATGTACTTTATGCTCAGAATCCAACACGAATACTTGATTATCTTTCGTTAAAACATTCTTCGGTAATTTTAATGTTTTCAATGGAATTTTGGCCTCTAACGAAAAACCTGCTCTAATTGGGAGATCTATATTCCCTATAATTACCGTGTATTTTGATGCTGCTCCGTCTTTACCTCCTGATGGATTATTAACAGTTGGATTTATAGCTGTTTGTGTCCCGCTCGCCTCGCCATTACTTTCCATATTTCCTTGTTGACTTGCTTGTGCAGTATTTGTATTTGTTGAATCTTCAAACGATGTTGGGAGTTGATCAATCTTGATGATTTTCCCAGTCCCGCTTTTACCATTACTATTTATCTTAATATTGACGTTATCTCCTTCTTTAATTTTATCAATATCAAATTCTGAAACGGTTGCTTTAACTTGAGGTTGATTCGATATTAGCTGCAAAATAGGTTCACCATCGCTAGCATCACTGCCATTTTTAATGTTAACAATACCGTTAAATGAAGCTACCGTACTATCATTTACCTGTTTATCATATTGTGCAAGTTGCTGTTGTGCTTCTGATAAGGCACTTTGGTCCTCTGTAAGCTTCGTTTGTAATGACTGGTCATTAGGCGTTTGATTAATTTGCGTCACATCTTTATTCACTTGTTGCTGTGCTTGATTCACTTTATTGGCCATAGATTGACGCTTACTCGTATTTGTATCGTAACTAATAAGACGTTCACCTTGGCGTACTTTTTGTCCATCTTCAACTGTAGCAGCAATCAACGTACCAACTTGACTATTATATTGATAAGTTTTTACTGACTGTGGCGCGGCCTTACCTTCAATTTGAATCGGTGTTTCCGCTTTAACTGTATATGTATCGTAACCTGAATGTTGTTGCTTATGATCTCGCAATATATATTTAAAAATAACAACACTAATGATTAATAATATAAAAATAATAATACTGATTGCCCATATTTTTTTCTTGGTCATCTGTCTACTCCTTTTCTGTTATAACTCAATATCTTTTTTAATTATACAGACGAAAATGTTGTCTTTATGGCATATGACAATATTGTTAGCAAGCTGTTCGTTTATTTATCTATTGATATTGACGTTACGTCATACTTTATATTAAACATCAGAAGGAGGTGAGACATATGGAATTTTATCTTATGCCAATGTTTAATAAACTTTGTGTACAAGACATAGCTAAATCCGAAAAATGGTATAGCAAAACACTCGGATTCAAAAGTGTCTTCAAGTTTAGAAATGATAAGCAACAAGTGCTTATGAATCATCTGCGTTTAGCTAAATATCAAGATATTATGCTTATAATTAACGATACAGATTGGCATGTTGGTAACGCGATTTACCTTAATCTACTAGTTGATGACATTGATGCTGTTGCAGCTCGTGTATCTCCCAAAAACATCCTAGAGCCATTAACTCTAAAACCTTGGAATGCCTATGAATTGACGCTTAAAGATCCTGATGGTCACCAGATTACGTTGACACAGCCTTTAATAAAACAAGAAGCATTTGACGACGTCATTCAACAAATTCAATTAAATTAAGCATTAAAAAAAGAGCGGAACAGAAGTCATAATGAATTCATAGTTCCACCCCGGCAAGGTTGACTAGGATTGAAAAAAGGTTGTATCGGTGTATTTTCAATCTAGTCAACTACTGCCAATATTTAGTTCATAGCCTAAAACATAATAATGTCCCGACTCTGCTTTAATTAATACGCTGAATGATTGGCACACTTTCTTAGAGGACAGCTTGAGCCACTCCAGCTTTCTTTGTTAGAAAAAACTGGTTTAGTCAGTTTTACTGTGCTTAGGCCCACCCCTACTTGCTTTGTTTGACGAATTTCTTCTCGAAATCCTCTTTGTTGGGGCCCCACCCCTACTTGCTTTGCTTGATGAATTTCTTTTCGAAATGCTCTTTGTTGGGGCTCCTACACTAACTTGCTTTGCTTGTCCAAGTGCGACACCCGTTGAGACACCAATTGCGACACCAAACCCTGTTCCTAATGGTATCCCAAAAATAAATGACAAGATGACACCAAAAATTATCATATAGCTCAATGTATATTTATTGTTCTTATACCATGTTTTATTCATATTTATTCCTTTAATTTAATTAATGATATCTATATTTTATCCTTTATGAAATTTCATTGTTATCGTAAAGAGGTCATTTTTAATATTTGCGCTTACATTTCCACCTTGTTTTTCAACTAATTGTGCAATAATGTATAACCCAATACCCGTCCTACCTTGATGACGACTTTTATCAAGTGTATAGGTACGCTTGAATATATCTTGTATATTTTCATCCGTTAAAGCTTCATCTGTATCATTGGCTAGCTTCACTACTACAAAATCTTCTTGTTCATATATGCAAATATCAACAAAACTTTTACCGTAGCGCAAAATATTTTGAACTAAATTCGTCAATATTCGTCGCGTGGCCGCTAAATCTAACTTAACGTTGGAAACACGTTGCAAATTGAAACGCACTTCAAGTTGTTGTTTAGTAAATTGTGCATAATACGACAAGAAAACTTGCTCTATCTCTGTGTTTAATGATACTGGTTCGACTTTAAGTTCATAATCTAACGACTTTAGTTTCGTAATTTCATGGAATAAATTAACTGTCTCGATAAGCGTTGTTGTTTTATTTTTAATAATATTCAAATAGCGTCTCTGCTCGGTCACTTCAATATCGTCTGTGAAGAGTTCAGAATATCCTTTAATGGCTGTTAATGGTGTGCGTAAATCATGAGAAATATTTGTGATTTCTTGATTCAACATCAGTTCTTTTTTTCTAAATTGGATACGTTGTTGCTTATATTCATCACACATATGATTTAATGCCTTAGTTAATTGTTGCATTTCATGAAACTGTGTTGTTGTACGCAAGCGTTGATTTGATGAAATATCTTGACTCAACTGTTGCAATTGTATCGTCAGTTGCGACACATCGCGTTTGAGTGCTAAGTATTTATAAGTTAAAAATAATATCCCTATAATCAACACGATTATTATAAAAATCAACATACCCATTCACCTTACTTATCATTTAATACGTTACTTTATTCACTAACCATCGCCCTAAAGCTAAAATAACGATACTTAAACCTATACCTAAAAACCAATATTCCACATGAAACGTACTCATGCCATTAAGGTATTCTTCAAGTATATTTTTAAATCCATGCATTGGAGAATTTTTATAAATAATAATAAATTCTTTATCAATATATTTTAAAAGACGTAAGAGTCCCGCACTATAGTAGTATATAATTAGCGTTAAAATCATTGAAAAAATACCATTTATTTTCAAGCTATTCAACACGTGTACTAATGCTAACGCACCAAAAACCAATGGCGCCATATTGCAAATAGATATAACAAAATCATGTAATGACTTCATGTCTTTATTAAAAACTGTTAGGCCCATGCCAATGGTCACAAGAATACAAATCACACATAATAGTACAAAATACACTAAGAATAATAGAAACTTAGACCAATAAATAATTCCTTTTGAAATATCAAATGATAGACTTTGTTTTATTATTTGTCTATTTTCTCTACTGTTGACGAGCAAATTCATAGCTGAAGCAACAAACATAATTGGTATAGCCCCACTAATAACATTACCGTAAAGGTATTTTGCTCTACTATATGGAAAATTATTTGTCGTATGACCAAAATTCACAAGCGTGAGTGCCGCTAAAATAATTAATCCAGAAATGATAGCAGTATATAAATAAATACCTTTACTATGTGTCAACCGATAGTTTTCACTTTTAAGATAGTTAATCATTCTTGCCACCTCGATTCATTTTCAAGAAATAATCTTCTAAATTCGCTGATTGCATGCTTAATTCATATACTGTCACACCATGTTGGAACATTAGTGTATTAATCTGACTGTATTTTATCTGACTTTCAAAAATGATTAATGTATCATCTTGTAACACGTTGTATTTCACACCTGGAATATGCTCCTCAAGCACTTGTGCCGCATGTGCTGTATCATCGACAGTCATAACTAGTTGCTTGGCACTTTGTTGATTGAGTTCTTCTTTCGTTATATCTTGCATGATTTGGCCTTGGTCAATAAAGACAAAGCGCTGTGCCACTTGTTGTAATTCACTTAAAATGTGGCTTGATAATAAAATGGTAATACCGTGCTCTTGATTTAAACGTAAAATTAAATTACGAAAATCTTTTATTCCTTGTGCATCAAGGCCATTAATAGGTTCGTCTAACACTAATAAATCAGGTCCATTCAACAGTGCCAACGCTAAGCCTAAACGCTGTTTCATACCTAATGAATAGGCTTTAAATTTTTTTGTCACATTATCAAGTTCTACCGTTCGCAATACTTCATGGATATGATGATTGCTCGACATTCCTCTTTGAATACTAAAATATTTTAGATTTTGAAACGCAGTAAAACGGCCAATAAATGTTGGCTGTTCAATCATAAACCCAATTCGCTTACGCGTTTGTTGCTTAATTGTTGCCTGCTGTCCAAATAGCTCAATTTGTCCACTATCTGGTTCAATTTGATGTGCTAATAATTTAAAAAATGTCGATTTTCCCGCGCCATTTCGGCCAATAAGTGCGCAAATTTGACCTTGATACAATTTAAAACCCGTTGGCATTAAGCCATGAGCACCTTTGTATTTTTTACTTAACTGTTGTGTTTGAATAACTAGGCTCACATTATCATCTCCTCTTATAATGTTACCTTTACTTTAACTTGAAAATACTTAAAGTCCTTTAAGTAAAATATAAAAAAAGTATAAAGATTGTTATTCAAGCATAAAACCGATACCCCATACCGTTTTAATATAAGATTCATCACTGAAGGCAGCTAATTTTTTTCTAATATTAGAAATATGTACATTCACTGTATTGTCATCACCTAAATAGATACCTTGAATATTTTCATAGATTTTTTGCTTAGAAATCGGTTGTTCGGGTGTCAACATAAATAAACATAGAATATCGTATTCAGTGTTAGTAACATTGAGCACCTGATTTTTAACTTGCACCTTTCTTGTTTGTTTATCTATCGTGAGATCTCGCCACGTTAAGATGTCACCTTGACGTGGCATCTGTTGCAAATTGCGCAATTGTACATCAATCCGTGCAGCTAATTCTTTTGTATCAAACGGTTTGGTTAAATAATCATCGGCGCCACTGCTTAGCAAACGTACCTTCTCCTCAACATCTGTTTTAGCAGAAATAACGACGACTCTGCTGTTGGTATGTGCTTTAATATAGCTTAATACTTCTTCTCCACTTACCTCTGGCAACATTAAATCTAATAGAATTAAATCAAATTGGTCTTTTTCTAACGTTTCTATTGCTTCCTGTCCAGAAAAATTTAACGTCGTTTTAATATGCATCTTTGTCAAAGTAAGCGATAAAATATGTGCGATATCTATATCATCTTCAATAATTAAAGCATGATAACCCATTGTAATTCTCCTTTTTATTTTTTACATCGATTATAGTGTAACACGATTCAAATGCTCGACGTACTTATGATGTGTATGCATTCTAGTAAAACTGTTAAACAGCAATGAGTTCAATAACATCGTTTAATTTAAAAGCGCGCTAAGACTTCCGGAAGTTTAAATTTGTATATCCTTACATCCAAACATTATATGTCATCCGGTTGACATATTTTTAGAAAGCGATTACACTTTAACTAAATTAAGAAAGCGTTTTCTAAAATGATATAAGGAGGTCTATTATGAAACCTACACATTTCATAGCTACCTTTAAAAACAAATCTTATTTACAAAGTTCATTAATGTTCATGCTCTTTTTTGCTTCATGGAGTATTTGGTGGTCATTTTTCCAAATTTGGCTTACTTCAGATAGCAACGGTTTAGGTTTAACTGGCGGAAAGGTTGGTACTATATATTCGGCCAATTCTTTTGTCACACTCATATTGATGTTCATCTATGGCATTATCCAAGATAAATTAGTTATCAAACGGTCATTGCTTATTTTCTGTTCACTCTTTTCAACTTTCGTTGGACCATTTTTCATTTGGCTTTACGCACCATTAATTCAAAATGTGTTTTGGTTAGGTGTTGCTTTAGGTGCTATCTTCCTATCTTGTGGTTTTTTAGCGGCTGTGGGCGCATATGAAGCTGTTGGAGAAAGATTCAGTCGTTTCTTTAACTTTAATTACGGTCAAGCACGTGCATGGGGATCATTCGGATATGCCGTAATGGCACTTGTTGCCGGTTTCACATTTGTTATCAATCCACATTTAAATTTCTGGTTAGGCTCATTGCTTGGTTTAATATTATTATTAACCATCATCTTTTGGAAATCTGATGAAGAAATCAATGCTAAGGAACGTATTGAGGATAACGAAGATGAAGCCGTTCCATCAATGCATCGTATCTTATCATTATTAAAAGTAAAAGACTTATGGATTATTATTATATTTATTACATTTTCATGGTCTTTCTATACGATATTCGACCAACAAATGTTTCCTGATTTCTATACGAAACTATTTTCATCTACTAGTGTAGGGCAGCAAATGTACGGCACATTAAATTCTGTACAAGTATTTTTAGAGGCAATTATGATGGGTATTGTGCCAATTATCATGTCAAAAATTGGTGTGCGTAAAACGTTACTTTTAGGTGCGACTGTTATGTTTTTACGTATTGGCCTATGTGGCATTGCTCAAGGACCTATTAGTGTATCATTTATAAAAATGTTCCATGCTTTAGAAGTTCCTCTGTTTATTTTGCCGATTTTCAGATATATTACCTTGCATTTTGATACAAAATTATCCGCTACTATATACATGGTAGGTTACAATGTATCTGCTCAAGTTGGTCAAGTGATATTATCAGGTCCACTCGGTACATTAAGAGACCATATTGGCTATCAACCGACATTCTTTGTTATCTCTTCAATCGTCTTATTGGCAGGTGTTTTTGCCTTTGTTACATTAAGAAAAGATAACGAATATGTCTTTGGAGATCCTTTTATTAGAGAATAAATTAAGGAGTGTTAATAAAAATAGAGACGCAAAATACAAATGCAATTTCAAATGATAGATATCGTTTAGGCTATCATATTATGCCTAAATCAGGATGGATAAATGATCCAAACGGCTTTTCCTATTTTAATGGCTACTATCATATCTTTTACCAGCATTATCCTTATGCGCCTGAATGGGGACCAATGCATTGGGGACATGCGCGCAGTAAAGAT
Organism: Staphylococcus lugdunensis; assembly: GCF_001558775.1. Taxonomy (NCBI): domain Bacteria; kingdom Bacillati; phylum Bacillota; class Bacilli; order Caryophanales; family Staphylococcaceae; genus Staphylococcus; species Staphylococcus lugdunensis. Next base: position 1,400,928 of record NZ_CP014022.1, read on the forward strand.
TTAGTACATTGGGAAACATTACCTATCGCTTTAACTCCAGGAGATACAGAAGATAAAGATGGCTGTTTCTCAGGTACCGGTATTGTTAAAGATGACACTTTATATTTATTCTATACCGGCCATCACTATTATGGTGATAATGACCCCGATCATTTTTGGCAAAATCAAAACATGGCTTTTTCACAAGATGGTCTACATTTTACCAAATATCAACATAATGCGATTATTCCTAAGCCACCTGAAGATAATACACACCACTTTAGAGACCCGAAAGTCTGGCAACATGGAGATGACTACTATATGATTGTTGGCAGTCAAAATAACGAATCCTTAGGACGTATTATTCTTTATCGCTCACACGATTTATTATCATGGGATTACATTGGTCCTGTTGATATGTCTAACGGTCAACAAATCGAAGGTTATATGTGGGAATGTCCAGATTTATTTGAATTAGACGGTCAGCATGTCTTACTCTTTTCACCACAAGGCATGGATGCAGAAGAAGAACAATATTTAAATTTATTCCAAAATGGGTATTTCGTGGGTGATTTTGATTATGACAACCATCGATTTACACGTGATAACTTCAAAGAACTGGATCATGGTCATGACTTTTATGCACCTCAGACGATGCAAACACCTGATGGTAGACGCATTTTAATTGGCTGGATGGCTATGTGGGAAAGCCATATGCCTGAAAAAGAAGATGGTTGGTCAGGTGCACTGACATTACCACGTGAACTTCATTTAAATCATGGCCACTTATACATGACGCCTATCGAAGAATTAAAGCAATTGCGTAAAGATGAAGGTGTACATGATACGATGACAGTTAGCGAACGTACGCTATTATCAGAAGGTATGAAACAAGTTGAACTTAATCTTTTACTTCCTCAACAGAACTTTAAACTTCAATTGACGAGTCAGCAAAGTGAATTATTATCTGTTGACTACGATGCAACAAAATGTAAGTTTACCTTATACCGTAATGATTTAAATGATTGCAGATACACAACCATCAAACCATCAGCTCAGCTTAAACTTCAAATGTATATTGATACAAGTTCAGTAGAATTGTTTATTAATGATGGTGAAGCTGTATTTACAGAAAGATTCTATAGCGAAACTGCCCCTAAGATATGGGTTTCTGCAGATTCACCTATCAAACTTAATACTCATATTTATGAACTAGCAGAAAACGCCATCCAATTTGATTAAATCAAAACAATAAAAAATAATCATATCTCATTGTTTTATGAAGCGGGATTACGAAGTCAACGTTGTGTATACAATCGAAAGTTAACTTTGATCCCGCTTCTGTTTCATTTGTATCGCATTCTGGTTATGAAAAGTGCATAATAAAGTTAATAATCTATATGGAGTAGGAGTGTCACACAATGAAACCTAAATTAGAAGATGTTGCTAAGCTCGCGCAAGTCTCTAAAACAACGGTATCACGTGTCCTAAATAACCGAGGCTATATAAGTCAAGAAACGAAAGATAAGGTTTATCATGCAATGCAAAAGTTGAATTATCAACCAAATTCCGCAGCTCGCCAACTCTATCAACAAAAAACAAATATAATTGGCTTGCTCTTTCCAACGGTTGCCAACCCATTCTTTGGTGAACTTATCTTTGAATTAGAAAAAAGGCTGTATGATAAAGGTTATATCGTTATAATTGGTAACTCAATGAATAATCCAGAAAAAGAACGTCATTATATTAATCAATTATTATCAAACCAAATAGATGCACTGATCGTTGGCACGCATAATATTGGTATTGAACAATACAATAATAGAAACTTACCGATTGTGGCCATTGATAGAGTTATGAACGAAGATATACCAGATATTCGTTCAGACAATCTTAATGGTGGTATTATTGCTACAGAACGTCTTATCCAACAAGGCGCGCGTCATATCATTCATACCAATGGGCCTATTGATGTGAATACGCCTGCCAATCTAAGACAAACCGGTTATGAACAAACGATGCATAAACATGGTTTATCACCAGTGACCTATACTGTTGATTTTAGCTTAGGCTACGAAGAAAAATCAGCAATTTTTAATCGTATTTTTCAAGAACATCCTAACGTTGATGGCATCTTTGCCTCCAATGATACAGATGCTATTCAAATCTATCATCTTGCCCAAGTACTTGGTAAACGAATACCAGACGATTTGAAATTGATTGGTTATGATGGAACTCAACTCATGAGATATATGCATCCTTACTTAACAACAATCATCCAACCTATCAGTCAAATTGCGGATAAAGCCATAGACATCTTAGAGCAAAGAATTCACAATAAGGCTACGCATCAAGAGTATATTTTTCCAGTTGAATTGCATGAGGGAACGACAGGGTAATTTAATAAAAAGGCTCTTTTCGTATAGTGAGTTAATAATTTCTAAATTAGTACATAAATTCAAAGGTGTATTTCCTGAGAAATATAGGAAACACACCTTATATATCGTTTATTTTACAATTTTATATTCAACTGTATTAAGGTTTGGTGTTGGGCCTGATTTAATAATAACTTGGATTCTTTTATTTTGCTTTGCTGCTGACGTAAAAGTGTCAACTGTCTTTTTCTGTGCGTGGTTGCTAGCTAAAATTGACGCTTCTACAGGAATGCTATATTTACCAAATAATTCTGATACGATGCCTGCCCACTTATTAATATTTTTATATTTTTTAGGCATGGATGACGCCATTGATTTAACCTCACCTTTGCTAAGCGTGTATTTAGAAAGAACTTTACCTTCAGCATGTGCGGTGTGATTGTTTTGTGAAACTGGATTAATGTCGTTTGGCAAATTAAATGCTAATGGAGAAAGGATAATGGTACTTGCAATAATTGTTGCTAGTTTCTTTTTCATTATAAAACTCTCCTTTTAATTTTATTCAAACATATCTAACAACCACTGCAAATGTAACATAATTTTACTTACGTTTCTTGTAAAAAGGTATTTCTATCGAAATCACTTGCACAATTTAAATAACATCATTTACCTTTATCGGTTGTTTATCCCAAATTTCATATAATAATATTGGGTATACTTGAACCTAACGAAGTGCCTATCCAAGGGATGCGTTAGCGCATACAAAACTATACAGTGATATGCTTTTACTTTATAATGGCATTGTATTAATTCATACAGAAGGAGCTGTTCATATGCTAAACATTCAAGATGTCAGCCATCTTTCTGAAGAGGAACAGACGGTTTATAACCGCTTTGTCGAATCGGTGAAGCAGAGCAATCTGCCGGTACGCCCATACATTAAAATGGAACTATCTGAAATGCAAGATGAAACTTTACTTAAAAGTAAGATTGGTGGAGTTCCATTTTTAAAGTCAGTGGATGATATTCCATTGGATGAAAATATAGAGCCTATGGCCTTGTTAGCACAGATTAACTTAAGCGAACTTCCAGAAGAACAAAAAGTATTTCCTGTAAATGAAGGAATAATACAATTCTGGATTAGTGCACAGAATGAAATGTATGGTTTGTCTGATGAAAAAGAAAATGACAATCCAAATTCAAGTCTTATTTATATTAAAGACCCAGTTACGAATTTAACATTTGAAGACGTACGTGCTCATATGGATTCATTGGCGTTTGATAAAGAGAATATTCCATTTGATGGAACGTTTTCAATAGAATACAAGCTTACTGAACAAACAATATCTTCTTCTGATTATAGATATGATGAAGATTTACGCTCAATCTGGAATAAAGTTAACCCTTCATTTAAGTTAGAATCAATGTTTGATGGCTATGATGATTTAATGGAACTTGTATTTAATACGTTCTCTGCTGAAGAGCCAAGCAACCAGCTAGGCGGCTATCCACTATTTATGCAAGCAGACCCAAGAGCTTATGACAAAGGATTAAGAGTATATGATACGCTCTTACTACAGATTGATTCTACAAAAAAAGGCAATGCTAAAATTATGTGGGGAGATTTAGGAATTGGTAACATCTTTATTAAGCCCGAAGATCTCTTAGCTTTGAAATTTGATGATTACATGTATACTTGGGATTGCGGATAATGTGAAACGTCCACACTTAATTAATTCTCTATTTCTAGGCGCAATGAATAACGTTATCGTTTAGAACCTGGGACATAATTATGTTTTAAGTTATGAACTCTATATTGGCATTAGTTGACTGGATTGAAAATACGCTAATGCCAAGCTTTTTCAATCCTAGTCAACCTTGCCGGGGCGGGACTACGAATTCATTATGAATTTTGTCCCGCTCCCATAAATAATGACACTTATCCATGAAAAATTCTCAATTATTTAACGATAATGAATGATCATACTCTTCTCGCAACAAACTATATACATAACTATCAGAGAATTTTCCGTGCAATCTTTCATTGCTTCTTAAAGTACCTTCTTTTGTGAATCCAAGACGTTGAGGTATTGATTGACTTTTTTTATTATCGGTACTCATACAAATCTCGATACGATTTACATCAAATTCCTCATAAATGTAACGAATTAAAGCTTCAGTACATTTAGTCATAATCCCTTTCTTTTGAAAAGTTTCTGCTAAGTAATATCCTATCGATGTTTTTTTATTAACTAAGTCCAAATAATGCAATCCAATGACGCCGACAAGTTCTCCATCGAACCAAATCCCACTGTGAAAGCCATTGCCATCACTAAATTGTTGTAGCGCCGAACGTATAAACTTTTTACTATCTTCAACTGTTGTTGTGTATTCAACAAAAGGTAAAAATTCGGATAGATACTCACGATTTGAATCTACCAGTTTGAAAAGAAGGGGTGCTTCACGTTGTTCTAGTATTTTCAAACTAATACTTTCATCTATTTTATATCCAAATATCATTATTATCCCTCCATGATTTATAAATAATGATTAGCTAAATTAATCAACAGGTTGATATAACGCATCTACTTCAGCAATCTCTAATCTTTCGAAATGAATACTATTATTGACTTGAAAATCAAATATCTTCATCATGCTCCCTTTAACATACAATAATAAATTATCATTATACTAACATATCCTTACCTCATTCTCGACCACCATCCATATATTTTATTATGTATTTTTAACCGATAATATTTTAATAACTAATTTGTTTTTATTATAAAAATATTATTCCATTACCAAGAAAATTATATTAAGATGATGTTAAGTATTTGTAAATTTAATAAAGGGGTGTTGAAATGTTCAACTTTTTAAAGCCGCCAGCAGCTAAACAACAACTTCCACAAAGTGATGTTGATGCAACTTATAAGCGTTTGCGTTGGCAAGTATTTTTAGGCATTTTTATTGGCTATGCAGGCTATTATTTACTGCGCAAAAACTTTTCTTTAGCAATGCCAGCTTTGATTGAACAAGGATTTAGTAAAGCAGAACTCGGTATTGCATTATCTGCTGTTTCTATTGCTTATGGATTTAGTAAATTTGTGATGGGGACGGTAAGTGATAGAAGCAATGCACGTATCTTTTTAACAGTTGGCTTAATCCTTACGGCCGTTGTGAACTTATTATTAGGATTTGTACCATTTTTCACATCTAGTATTCTTATTATGTTCATTTTATTATTTCTCAATGGTTGGTTCCAAGGCATGGGATGGCCACCGTCTGGTCGTGTACTCGTGCATTGGTATAGTGTGAGTGAACGTGGTAGTAAAACAGCAATTTGGAATGTTGCACATAATATCGGTGGTGGATTAATGGCGCCACTAGCAACTTGGGGTATTTTTGTGACAGCACAATATCATTTAGGCTATTTAAAAGGGTTTGAAGGTGCGTTTATCTTTCCTGCATTATTAGCCATCATTGTAGCTATTATTGCCTTCTTTTTAGTTCGTGACACACCACAATCACAAGGATTGCCACCAATAGAAGTTTATAAAGATGACTACCCGACGTCTAAGAAAGAAACATTTGAAACTGAACTCACTACAAAAGATATTTTGTTTAAGTACGTGCTAAATAATAAATGGGTTTGGGCTATCGCCTTTGCCAATATCTTTGTTTATTTTGTACGCTATGGTGTGCTTGATTGGGCACCTACTTATTTGAGTGAAGAAAAAAGTTTTGATCTTAAAAGCTCTGGTTGGGCTTATTTTCTATATGAATGGGCTGGAATACCTGGCACAATTATCTGTGGTTATCTATCTGATAAAGTTTTTAAAGGACGTCGTGGACCAGCTGGATTTTTGTTTATGCTAGGTGTTACTGTCTTTGTACTCATCTACTGGTTAAATCCACCAGGACATGCCTGGTTAGATAATATCTCATTAATTATGATTGGATTCCTTATTTATGGTCCTGTTATGCTCATTGGCCTTCAAGCACTAGACTATGTACCAAAGAAAGCTGCAGGTACAGCAGCTGGTTTAACTGGCTTATTTGGCTATTTGTTTGGTGCAGTGATGGCTAACATCGTACTCGGTTTTATTGTTGATCACATGGGCTGGGATGCTGGGTTTATCTTATTAACCATTGTTAGCATTTTAGCTATGCTCAGCTTTATTTTAACTTGGAACAAACGTGGTCAAGAAACCGTGTAATCCAATAAACTAATCTATATACATTTTAAATATATAATAAAGTCTGGGACATAATTATATTTTAGGCTCTGAGTTCTATATTGGCATTAGTTGACTGGATTGAAAATACGCTAATGCCAAGCTTTTTTCAATCCTAGTCAACCTTGCCGGGGCGGGACTACGAATTCATTATGAATTTTGTCCCGCTCCCTTTTATAAATACTTATTTTTTATTAATGATAGTGTGTTTTAATAATAAACTTTGTTTTTTTGTAGTCAATGCCATAATACAATTTGAAAAATGGTGTCATATAGGTATTTTCAGTTGGGTCTCCCATATGATGAAACTGTGGATATGGCAAGCCCGGTAACTCCACTGTTTTCGTATTTTTAGGTAGATGTTCAACAATTTGAGTACGTTCCGTTTCAGTTTTCTTATTTTCACCGATTGGTAATAATATCGTAACGACTAACGTCACAATCAATCCCACATTGATCCAATTACTATAAGTAAAGGTAACATCTGGTGTCACCTCATCTACCATGGTTAACACAATTAATAGAACAAAGATTAAACTTGCTAATGCTGTACGTCCACCATATGGTGTGATAAAGAAAAATGGTACCGTACAGACAAATGTACTTAAAGCATACAGCACTAACATGTCGAAACGTGATGTTTGATAAAAATTATATAAAGCAAATCCTATAAAAGCACCAAGGTAAATAATAAATAATATACCTGCTACAATGTGCGTCATGCTAGGGTGTGGTACTTCTAAGTTACGATGGTTAAAGAATAAATATACCGTTCCTAAAAACATGCCGAGTAATAATATCACATTCACTTTATCAATGCGATTCAGTTTCTTAGCAACATAAACACATGCTAGAAAAATAAGCGGAATCAAATACATATTATGCGTATAATAAATATCTAACATCGCATTAAATAAGCCTTGGTCTGTACCTACCGTGCGATAAGCATCTTTTGCTGTAGCAATTGAATAATATGCTTTATTTGAGAACATTACTATAGCTCCAATAAACAAACTAACAAAACCATAGACTAGATATTTAGAAATACGTTTATATTTTAAATAATAAATAATACTAAAATAAACAGTGACAAACAATAAATATAAGCTTACATGTTCCACAAGTAACATCGATAAAATTGCCAAAATAATATTTAGCAAAACATTTAACGGTGTAACTTTCCATTGCCGATTAACAATAGCCTGCCCCAACAATACAAAGTAAAGCATGGCAACAGCTGAAGTTACGTAATTTACATATCCTGCTACCCATCCAAATGTTTCAGCAAAAATCTGAGTTGGCATAAGCATCACAATAATTAATGTGACAATACTTTTTTGTAACGCGCGTTTCTTATATGCTAAACGACTCATTAATAAAATTAATAATGATGAAAAAATGGTCATTCCTATCACTCTAATAAAACTTGAACGCACAAAGATAATCTCAATAATATTACTGATATATCGTCCATTATAGTCATAAAAGAAACTTTTTAATCTATCCATCCCAACATGCGTGCGCCAAGTCCAATCATCACCACTTAATGGCGTAATGGCACTTAAAAGTAAGAAAAATAAGATAATAAATACACTTTGATAATTCTTTAATACTTTCATTTAATTTTCTCCTGATACAATTATGTAATTATAAAACATTATATCATCTTTATAGCAAAATGTGACAAAAAAATAAAGCGCACAATCTATTTTGTTACTCATAGATTGTACGCTTACTTTTGATTATTTACTTATCAAATGTTCCAGGATTAAATTTTGTTGTCCACTCACCAAATGGCCAGAAACGTAACACAACTTTACCTACAATTTGTTCTTTATCAATAAGCCCTACCTGTGGAAAACGACTATCTAAACTGTTTTGACGATTATCACCTAACACTAAATATTTGTCTTTAGGAATCTTCGTCTCACCATTAGCATTTTGCAAATCACTCGATTTGAAAGAACCTGTCAGATACTTACCATTTTTATGCTCTTTGTTATATTTTAAATAAGGCTCATCAATTTTTTTATTATTAACATATAGTTGGTCACCTTTATACTCAACTTTGTCTCCAGGTTTACCAATTAAACGTTTAATAAAATCTCTATCTTTATCTTCTTTAAAGACAACGATATCACCATTATCAATATGGTCTAACGTTTTGGAAATTTTACTCACTACTACTTTTTCTCTATCTTTAAATGTTGGATACATTGAATCTCCCGAAACTGAATATGTAACTCCAATAAATTTAACAACTATACCTACAATGATAAGTGCAACTGCTATAGACACAATCCACTCTAAGATCTCTTTTTTCACTTTTATCCCGCCTAATTATTTTAGATTTCTATTATGCTAACGACTTATGTCTCATTTTACAATTTATAATCTGCGTTATTTGATATATTCTATTTTATCATAGTTCATTTTTAAAATTATAATCTATTCCCGCTAAAAATAAAACTCATATTAACTATAGCTTGTTATTATTTATTTCTTTCAACTTTGTAAGTTAAACATCATTGTTTGTAAGATTAGATAAAGGCGCTTGTGTTGAATAACTCATAAAATAAAAATATCGATAAAACAAGAGGAGTGACACAATGCCTATATTAAATGTTAATCATTTATCTAAAGTTTATGGTAAAAAACAAAAATATAAAGCACTACACGATATTAACTTTTCGGTTGATAAAGGAGAATTTGTAGCAATTATGGGCCCATCTGGTTCAGGTAAAACAACGTTACTTAATGTAATCAGCTCTATTGATACATTATCAGGTGGTACTGTTGAAATTAATGGTCACACATTAAACAACTTAAATGATAAACAACTTGCACAATTTCGTAAAACAGACCTAGGTTTTATCTTTCAAGACTATAGCGTCTTACCAACGTTAACTGTCAAAGAAAACATCATGTTACCACTATCAGTACAAAAGTTATCTGCAGCAGAGATGGAGCAAAATTATAGCGAAGTAACACAAGCCTTAGGTATCCATGACTTAAGTCATAAATATCCTAGTGAAATTTCTGGTGGTCAACAACAAAGAACAGCAGCTGCTCGTGCTTTCGTTCATAAACCAAGCATCATTTTTGCTGACGAGCCTACAGGTGCGCTTGATTCTAAAAGCGCCCAAGATTTACTACATCGTTTAGAAGACATGAACCAACACTTTAATACAACGATTGTAATGGTTACTCACGATCCTTCAGCAGCAAGTTTCGCACAACGTGTCATTATGTTAAAAGATGGTGCTATTTATTCTGATTTCCGACAAGGTGAACACACTAAAAGCGCCTTTTATGACCGCATTATTCAACTGCAGTCTTCAATGGGTGGTGTAGCTAATGACGTTTAATCAAATCATTTTAAAAAATTTACGTCAAAACATCAAAAACTATATGTTGTATTTATTTTCACTTATTTTAAGTATTGTACTGTATTATAGTTTTGTCACATTACAATATACAAAAAGTATTAATAACGAGAATGCTGGTACAATTGTTCAAAAAGGTGCAATGATAGGTGCTATTTTTCTCTTCATTATTATTATCATTTTCTTAATGTATACCAATCATTTATTTATTAAACGACGAACAAAAGAATTTGCACTATTTCAATTGATTGGTTTAAATAAACATAACATCTTACGTATGTTATCAATAGAACAGTTTACCTTTTTTGCACTGACAGGTATTATAGGAATATTTATTGGAACGTTTGGTTCACAGCTTTTATTATCAATCTTAATACGTATGATGCATTTATCTATTAATGTCTCAATTAGTTTTGAACCCATGGCGTTGATTCAAACCATGATCATGCTACTATTAGCTTTTATTATGATATTTTTGCAAAATCGACGTTTTTTAAAGAAACGTAGCATTTTAGATATGATGAAAGATAATATATCTTCAGAAGCTACTAAAGCACGCATCACCATACCTGAAACGGTTGCCGGCCTATTAGGTATCATCATGATAGCCTTTGGATATTATATTTCCACGGAAATGTTTGGTCAATTTAAAGCCTTAACACTCACAATGTTATCACCTTTTGTTATTCTATTCTTAACGATTGTCGGTGCCTATTTATTTTTCAGAAGTTCAGTTTCTATTATTTTTAAATCTTTGAAAAAATTAAAGCATGGGCGTATTAATATTACAGATGTCGTCTTTACGTCGTCTATTATGCACAGAATGAAGAAAAATGCTTTATCGCTAACAATCATCGCAATCATTTCAGCGGTCACGGTTACGATTTTATGCTTTGGTGTCATTAGTAAATCCAATACTGATTACACACTTAAGGCAACGTCACCACAAGATATCAACTTTTCAAAAGCATCTTCTGCACAAAAATTTGAAGAACAGTTAAAGCAAAAAGGCATTCGTTATCATAAAAAAGAAGTATCTGTCTTAATGACCAAAATTGTCAAAAGTGAAGCACTAAAAAATAAATTAAATGATACAAATAATCAACTAAGCTTGGGTATCATGCCAGATCAAAAAGTACATGGTAATAAGGCAACACTAACGAATCTCAAGGGTCCATTAAGCGGTATAGTTAACATTCACTTAAATCGCAATGTCACTGTTAAAGGACAATCACAACAAACCTTTAACGTTAACGCAATAAATAAAGATGAAGTGATTTCAATGCTTGCATCAAATGGCGGGCCTGTATTAAAAGTAAGTCCGGAAAAATACCAATCGTTGGCAAATGATAAGCTCATTGCTACACACTATGGCTATAATATTCACACGCATCAACAGCTTAAACAGGCCGAACATATAGCTCAGCGTGTCGCACCTAATGTCACGATTCAAAGTCAAACAACAACCATGCTAGATCAATCAAATGGTATCTTAATGTTTGTTTCTTCCTTCCTTGGTCTAGCCTTCTTAATTGCAGCGGGTTGTATTATTTATATTAAACAGATGGATGAAACCGAAGATGAAATGAGCAATTATCGTATCTTACGTCGTATTGGTTTCACGCATATTGATATGATGAAAGGTATAGGTTTTAAAATATTATTCAACTTTGGTTTACCTTTATTGATTGCCTTATTACATGCTTTATTCGCAGCTCTGGCTTTTATGAATTTATTAGGTCAACAAGATTTAAGACCTGTTATTGTAGTCATGGTTGTGTATACCATCGTTTATTTAATATTTGCTGTTATTTCATTTATCCATGCAAACAATAAGATTAAACAAGCATTAAATTAATATATTTTGAAAGGATGTATTGTCATGAAATTTAAAGAATTAGTTAAACAATCATACGAGGATTTAAAAAACTTAGAGGTTAATTGGTTTAACGGTATAACATTAACGCTAGCTGTTATCATTTTAAGTAGTATAACAACACCTATTCTTGGTGTGCCTGCAGGGTTACTCGGGGGCGCTTATTACTTAAAACGTCGTGAAGAAAAGAATAATCATAAGTAGATAGTATATAGGGGCAGTAACACAGCTAAATGAAATAACTGTGATGACTGCCCCATTTTTAAATTTATAAGAATACATCAGTTAACCATAAACTAGCCAGTACAATAATCATAATACTACCAACAAAACAGATAAAAGCTAAAGCACTCGTGAAGAGCTCACGTTTTTTCGTTACTTGAACTTTATTAGGATCTTCTCCATTCATAAATGCAATAATACGATCTGCATTTTCCATGTTATGTTTATATTTAAGTCGGTCTATTCGTATACTTGCAAAAAGCCCTACCATGTATAAAATCAATATGATAAATAATCCTAGCCAACTAAAATAATGTATCATAGGCCCTATCAACACAGCGGCTATTACAAATGTTACTAACATACACCATGTCCATTTGTTCATTTCCTTACGTACTACTTCTCTATCCATTTGATATACGTCTCCTTTAACAAGATCATCTAAGGATACATTAAATAGCGAGCACATCATTAATAAATTGTGGATATCGGGCAAACTTTTATTATTTTCCCAGTTAGAAATCGTTTGTCTAGAAACATATAATTTTTCAGCCAATACTTCTTGTGAATAACCTTGCTGTATTCTATATTTTTTTAATTGTTGCCCAACATTTATCATTTTGCACTCCTTAGATTATCTCTGTGAAAATTTCACTCATTTAAATAAGTGATAGTTTTATAGAAACGTATGTTATAGTATTAATCTATCAAATATCTTTAGAAACTGCAGTATTAATAGTGACAAAATGCTTTGACAATTTGATATCATCGTGTTTTTTAGACGTCCGTATGTCTAAAATTTTATTTATGTGTTACAAAACAATGTGTATCTTTGGTAAAAAAAGGAGCGGAACAGAATGCATTATGAATTCGAAGTCCCGCCCCAGCAAGGTTGACTAGGAATGAAAACAGCTTGGTATAAGCGTATTTTCAATCCAATCAACTACTACCAATATTTAGTTCATAACTTAGGACATAATGATGCCCAAACTGATATGGTGATACCCTTCTGTTAATATTTCTAGCCGTCTATCAAGATACGGTTATCTCTAACTTTCTTAAAGTCCGCTTCACTTGTTTTTTCATATCCTTCATGGTCAAAGAGGTCATGAATTAATTGACGTCCTTCTTTCTTTTTGCTGACATTAATAAATGCTTTTGCAATTTTATTACGCCATTCGTCACTTAAATCTACACGAACCGAAATAGTGTCATTTGGTATTTTATCTGATGTATAAATGACTCTCGTATCTTTATAAACATTAGGTTTAGATTTTTTTAGCTCTACACGTGCATCATCATAAGTAGCCACGGCATCTATATCTCCATCTAGCAACGTCTTTAATGCTTGATCTTCATCTTTAAATTGAGACACACGCAATGCACTTTTAGGAATATGTTCTCTTTGCAAATCAGCTAATGGATAAATATATCCTGCAGCTGAATCTGCATCTTGTAACCCAACTTTTTTCCCTTTTAAATCTTTAAGCTTTTTAATGTCACTATCTTTTTTAACCACAATTTGTGAACGATAATAATCTCCCAATTTCTTAGTTTGATTTCCTTTATCATCAACTAAATAGTCTTTAGATTTTAACAGAACATCTACTGTTCCTTTATCTCGACCAATTGTATAGGTTACTGGCGACATGATAGCCACATCCATTTTTTTAGATGCTAAATCTTCAATCATCTTATAATCGCTAGTTGTACGCTGTATATTCACAGGCGCTTTTAACTCTTTAGACAATAACTTTTGTAATGACTCAATTTTATCGTCATATTTCTTTCCCGTTTGTGATTGAGGCGCAACATATTCAATATTAACAGGCTTCTTTGCTACTTTCTTTTTCTTGTTCTCTTCGCAACCATATAAAGAAATTGCCATACACATTGTTAGTATTAGAATTAGTATAATCTTTTTCAATGATATTCCATCCTTCTGTATGAAATTTCTTTTATCATATACCAGTCAAATCATTTTGACCACCCCATTTTTGACAATATTATTAATTATTAATTTTTTATCCCATTTAATACGATTCCTTAACAAAATTTAGCGATTTATTTTACATTTCAAAAGATCATTGAATATAAAACAAGCACAACGATGATTATGGCAAACCATCATTGTGCTATTATTGTGAGATTGATATCTCAGACTGTTTTGAAATTATATTATAATGCTGTGTAACCACCATCGATTGTAAATACACTACCTTGAGCAAATGTTGATGCATCAGATGCGAGGTAAACGACAATACCGCCTAATTCGTGTGGCTCACCTGGACGACCCATTGGTGTTGCTCCCATCCAATAATCAATCATATCGCCACCAGTATTAAACATTGGTTCAGTTAATGCTGTTTTCATATAACCTGGTGCGATTGTATTTACTTTAATACCGTATTTAGACCATTCCATGGCTAAACTTTTCGTTAACATAATGACGCCTGCTTTAGATGCGTTATAAGATGCTTGCTCTTGTGGTTTATTTGCAATTAAGCCAGACATTGATGATGTATTAATGATTGAACCATTTCCTTGTTTAATCATTTGGCGTCCAACTGCTTGTGCCACTAAGAAAACCCCATTTAAGTTAAGATTGATGACTTTTAACCAATTTTCATAAGAAACATCTTCCGCTTTTTCATTAATTGTCATTCCTGCATTATTAACTAAAATATCAATTTTTCCATATTTTTTAACAACGTCTTGTACCATCTTATTAACATCATCAGGATTTGTAACATCTACTTTTAATGCTGTTGTTTTAACACCTTCATTGTGTGCAATAGCTTGAGCTGTTTCTTCTGCTAAATCTAACTTAATGTCGGCAATTACAATATCTGCACCTGCTTGTGCTAGCGCTTCAGCCATTGCTTTACCTAGACCCATCGCCCCACCAGTTACGATTGCTACTTTACCATTTACTCTAAATTGATCAATAATATTTGTCATAAATTACACTCCTTCATTCGTTTGTACTTGATTTGTTATTTCTACTTCTTTCGTTGGTTGCTGCACTTTCATAAAGAATGTCAAGATGAAGCCTATGATATAAAGAATGGCATAGACCCAAATAGTTACTTTTTCTGTAGTAAACATTAATGTGACACTTGCTATCGCAGGACCACAAAAATTACTTAATCCTGCAGCCAGGTTATGTACAGATACTGCCGCACCCTTATGTTCCGGCACTAATGTTGGGAAAATAGCAGACATCGGTACATATGCCGCCACTGCGAAACCTAACATTAACGCTATTAATGTCGTCACAAAGATGTTTGGACCACTCCACGATGGCAAATAATAGAAGGCTAAAGTTGATAAGGCCATGCCAATACAACCGAACCAACGCACTTGGCGCACCCAGCCAATTTTATCACCGACAACACCCCAGAATAAGTTAGTGAAGATTGTGATAAAATACATCAGTCCCCATACGCGTAGCCATTCAGATGTTGTAAATCCAAATTCATCAGTATATACACGCGGTAAAAAAGCAACTAAGCCAAATAGCGATAATTGGTTAATAATTCGCACCACAAATGCAATAGCTACTTGCTTATTACCTAGCAGCGTGATTCCTCGACCAAATTCTGCAAACATTTCTTTTGTCGTCATACGCTTTGCTTCAACGTCTTCACCTTTTTTATCTTTCACCAAGAACGTTGCAATGAGTCCACCAACTAGAATAAATACAATTGATAACCATAATGAACCCAACTCTCCAATAAATGGAATCGTAAAGCTTGGTAAATATGAACCTAATACACCAATACCTATAGAATACATCGCCCAGAACCAACCCATCGCGGATGCGAGTTTATAGGCAGGTGAAGAATATGTAATCCATACAACAAAGCTATAAATAAACATTGGATAAGCAAAACCACGGATGCCATACATGATAAGCATCATGGCATAGTTTTGTTGTTCTAAACCAAACACTAGAAATCCTACATGAAAGATAATCCAAATAATAAAGGCAAATGTCATGATACGTCTTGGGCTAAATATTTCTGCTAACACACCTGATAACCATGATGCGATAGCCACAACCAAGCCATAAACAGCCAGTACTCTACCAGCTTCTGAGCTACTAAATCCTAGACTCCCAATATATTTAGACAAGAACGCTTGCTCAACACCATCACCCGTCATAAAAATAGCCACTGCAACATAGCCCCAAATAAGTACCATTGGTAAGCCTAAAAATTGACGCTCTGTTTGCTGACTTTGTATCTTATTAACCACGTTTCCATCCCACTTTCATTATTTTGTTTAAACTTTTACATTCCGAATTTTTTTGCTGCTAATTTTTCAAGTGGAATACCTTGCTTGAAACGTTCAGTATACATTCGAAAACTTTCCACTTCTGCAGCAGTTGGCTCAATAGCAACAGACGTCGTATTCTTAAACGCATAGTTGCTTAAATAAGTGGCTAAATCACTATTGCGTTGGTCTTTTAAATATTGTGCTAATACTGCAATGCCCCATGCACCGCCTTCACTTGCCGTTTGCATGACACGTACATTTGTTTCAAGCGCTGCTGCTAAAAACGTTTGCGCAACCTTTTCAGTTTTAAAAATACCACCGTGACCAAGCATAGAATCTATAGTAATATTTTCATTTTCTTTCAATAAATCAACGCCAATTTTCAACGTACTGAATGCGCTATAAATATGCGTTTTCATTAAGTTTGCTAAATTAAAGTTACTATCTACCGACCGCACTAACATAGGATAACCTTGAGGTACATCGGTAATGAATTCCCCAGAGATATAGCCATAAGATAATAAATTTCCCAGGTTATCCTCTCCGTTTAAAGCGCTTTCAAAAACTTTTGTAAAAAGCTCATTTTTGTCGTAATTGACGCCCATCGTTTGTAATACTTCTTCAAAAAGATTTATCCATAGGTTAATATCAGACGTGCAATTATTCGCATGAATCATGGCTACCTCATAACCATCTGGCGTCGTCACAATATCTACTTCTGGATAAACACGTTGAATAGGTTGTTCTAACACAATCATTGAGAAGATACTTGTACCTGCTGAAACATTACCTGTACGCGGTGCTACACTATTCGTTGCAACCATACCTGTTGCTGCGTCTCCCTCAGGGGCACAAAGAGGACATCCTGCCTGCAACTCACCATTTGGATCAATTAATTTTGCACCTGTTTCAGTTAGTCTACCAGCAGACTCACCTGCTACGACAACATGAGGTAAAATGTCACCAATCTTTTGGTTATAGCCACGCTGCGCAAATAACTTATTAAAGCGGTCCATTAAATCTTGACGATAATCTAGCCGTTGACTATCAATTGGAAACATTCCGGAAGCATCACCAATACCAATCACTTTTTCATCGGTTAAATACCAATGAATATAACCCGCTAATGTCGTCATATATCTTACACGTTCGACATGGGGTTCTGTCTCCATCGCTGATTGAAAAAGTTGTGCGATACTCCAACGCTCGGGAATATTAACATTAAAATCTTCACGTAATACCGTAGCTGCTTCATTCGCATTATTGTTACGCCATGTTCTAAAAGGTACAAGTAAATCATCATGTTCATCAAATACTAAATAACCATGCATCATGCCACTAATACCTAATGACGCTATTTGATTAACAGTCGTATCATATGTATCTTTAACGTATCGTGTCATTTCACCATAACTTTTTTGTAAACCAACCCATGCATCATTCATGGAATAAGTCCAATAGCCATTGTCAAAACTATTTTCCCATTCAAATGAGCCCGTAGCTATTGTATTAAAATCATCATCAATGGCTACCGTCTTAATTCTTGTCGATCCAAATTCAATGCCTACGGAAAGATGACCCGCTTCAATAAAGCGTTTTGTTTCTTCAATATTCATTAACAACCCTCCTTTTCACATTTTATGAAACCGTTACCATTTACAATGCTAACACAATTTATTTTACAACCATAGGAAAATAACATGTATTTCATAGTTAATTTTGAATAAAATAACAACTTTATGCTAAAAGTTCAATATTTCTAACTTTATTAGAAAATATTAAATAGAATTTCCAAAAATATATCTTAAAACTAAAAAACAATAAGGCTATACTGCTATATTGCATAACAATGTATAACCTTATCAATAATGATATATCCGTGAGTGGGATAGTATTCATGATGAATTCTGTCCCAACCTAGCACAGTTGACTAGAAGTGAAAAAATATTGGTATAATCATATTTTCAATCCCGTCAACTACTGCCAATATATCGTTCATAGTCTAAAATATAATGATGTCCCAAACTGAATATTTATCTCTAAATTTATAATTTGGCTGCTTCGATACCATTTGGATATACAATCACTTTTAACGAACCAGATTTATCTGTTCTTGCACGCTCCATTGCTGCTTTTGTTTCTGACAAAGGATATTGATGTGTAAACATAGAATTTAAATCTGCATCAGTATGACTTAAAATTTGAATGCCTGTATCATACGTATTTGCATATCTAAAAATACCAACAAGGTTTATTTCATGATTGGTAATAAAAGGAATATTAAGAGGATTATCCGCCTCTTGAGCTAAACCTACCGCTGCTAGAGTACCACCATTTTTTAATGCTGCTAAAGCACTGCGTAAGGCAATTTGATTTCCTGCTGTCTCAATTGCGTAGTCAACACCATGTTGCTGTGTTAATTCATTTATTCGTTGATTAACATCTTCGTCTTTGACATTAATAGTTGTTGTTGCCCCTAATTTTAGTGCTTCATCTAAACGATTTTGTTCCATATCAGATACGATAATTTGAGTAGCTCCAAAGGCTTTGGCCGCGACAACCGTCATTAATCCCACAGGTCCCATTCCCATTATCACTACAGATGATCCTGGTTGAATATTTGCTCGACGACAAGCTTGTATACCAACTGACAATGGTTCATTCAGGGTTGCTTGTTCATAGCTCAATGTGTCTGGAATATGGAATAAGTAATCTTCTGGATGCTTCAAATATTCCGTAAATGCCCCGTCAACAGGAGGTGTTGCGAGAAATACAACGTCTGGGCACAAATTATATTTTCCGGTTTTACAATATTCACATGTTCCACATGGCACACCCGGTTCAACTGCCACGCGATCTCCAGGTTTAAAATGCGTTACATCACTGCCAACAGCTGCTACTTTTCCAGCGCATTCATGTCCTAAAATAAGTGGTGCTTCAACTACAAATTCACCGACACTACCATGAGCATAATAATGCACATCAGAGCCACATACACCAACTGCTAACATTTGTACCAATACATCATGCGGCCCAAGTTCTGGCACATTCACTTCTTTAATTTCAATATCGTACGGTTCATTTAACACTGCCACTTTCATCTTTCTAGGAATTTCATGATCCATCTTTATCCACCTCATTGTTTTGTTGTTACATTGATGTCGATATCTCGATGTTTGATTTTCCACAAGATTGCTAAGTTAATGCTAGCATTATGAATATATTATGTAAACGATTTCAATAATTATTAGTTTGTTAAATAAAAATGTGAGCGGGACTGAATTCATTATGAATTCGTAGTCCCGCTCCAGCAAGGTTGACCAGGATTGAAAAAAGCTTAGTATAAACGTATTTTCAAATCAGTCAACTACTGCCAATATATCGTTCATAGTCTAAAACATAATGATGTCCCAAACTGTTAAAATCGTTATTGCTCAATATCATAGGCCTTAAGCAAACGCTTTAATAACCGTTGAATATAATGCTCATCTAACTCTTGAGGCTTAATTAAGATATTAAAATAAATGGGTGAAAATACTAAATCAATCATTAAATCTTGGTCTTCTTCATTAAGATAAGGTGCAATCATCTCTTTAAAATTTCGCCGATTACTTTCAAAGTAACCTTTCATAAATAATCCTCTAGCCTCAGATTGCTTAGAACTGACTAATATCTCAATCACAGCTCTTCCTAAATTCGTCTTATAAATAGCCATGATTTGTGTGGCAAAAGCAAACAATGCATCATATAAATTTATATGATTAAACGTAATATCACGTGTATGCGTAACAAACATATCGATAATAATGGATGCTTTATCTTTCCATCGTCTATAAATCGTTGCCTTCGATACACCAGTATTTTCTGCAATTTGCTCTATCGTAATCTCACCGTAGTGTGACATTTCTAACAAACGTTCAATTTCACTAAAAATCTTTTTATCTATCGTTGGATCCTTTGGTCTTCCAGCCATGTCGTTCCCTTCTTTTACGTGCTATAAATTCAACTAACTCAAATATTAAAAATGCACTTACAAACCAAACTATGAAACCAATAATAACACTTAATAGCCACTGATGTGTATAGTTGAGCATGGCCCATGTTGCGATAATACTACATAAGACACCCGTCATACCAAAAATAGCACCACGACTCACATGCATGGCTACTTCATCACCAAATTGCATACCCGTAATAAATAATGACACTAAAAAGACTGCCGGTAAGGTCGCAAAGATACCTCCAAATTCTTTCCATGGCAAAACGACAGATACAATATAGCTTAATAAGACTGCCGTGCCACCAACTAAAAATTTAATTACAGCAAGTTTCATGTTACGAAAGCCTCCAAATTTAAATGTGTTTTACTAAAAATATGGCAACTGAAATAATAAACCAACAAACAAGTGCAAAAATGCTACCTTTAACATAACCTTTCTTACTTATATAGATAGATGTTAATGCCACTGTTAATATACAAGAAGCAATACCAATAATTGCACCTGTACTCAAATGCATAGACATTTTAACAAGTTCTTCACCACGATGATCAATTGCCAATGCAATGATTGCTGCTAAATAGACTGCCGGCAGTGTAGCGATAATTCCTCCTAACTTACCTCCAATTTTTTCTGACATAATCGATGCAAATGCCACTGCAAAACCACCGATAACAAAGTGTAGAATAGCACTAGAAATACTAAACAATCTTTTCCCTTCTTTGACATTTTATTGTAAAACGAAACGTACCGTTTACTATTAATATAAATCGTAATTTCTAAATTGTAAACAGGGCAAATGAAAATAAAAACAGTTAGGGATTTAACTGTAACGAAACATCATTGAAACACCAAAATCTTTTCTTCGAGTATGATTTCCACACTCTCATTAATATGTTAAGAAATCTTATTTAAAGGTATTAAAGCTGAAAGTTCTATTCGTAACGGATGTTGCCTTTGATACATAAGACACCGTATTCATTTAGTTAAGTGACGTTTATTAAATGATGCAAATATGCTTTATTTTTAAACATAATTTGATATAAAAAGACATGCTAATACAAAATATTATAAACAAATAAGCCAGTAAATGATTTTACAAAAATTCATTTACTGGCTTATGTTTCTTGGAACGATATCCCAATCTGTATTATCTAGTGTTTATATATTTTAATTTTAATTTCATAGTAATCATCGTGATCTTTATCACGATGTTCTACTCGAATACCTGACTGTTCGATTGCTTGGATGCTCTTACCCACTTCATCCCTAGCTTGCGTTAAATCATGCGAAAACTGAAATGTTTGTGCTGTAACCTTTTCTGGTCCTACTTGTTGCTTGACTCGTGCTTCTGTTTGTTTAACATTAAGCTTTTGTTGAATGACTTGTTCAATGAGCTGTTCTTGTACTTCATTAGACAGAGGTAAGACTGCTCGTGCGTGTCGTTCAGTAATTTTACCTTCTCTAAGGCGCACGATAACTTTAGGTGCTAATTTCAACAGACGTAACTTATTGGCAATAAAGCTTTGGCTTTTCCCCAAACTCTTAGCTAATTCACTTTGTGTTGTATTACCTATTTCAAGTAATTTTTTATAGGCTTCCGCTTCTTCTACTACAGATAAGTTCTCTCTCTGAATATTTTCAATTAAAGCAACTACGGCCGTTTCCTCATCACTCATGTCACGAATAATGACATCAGCATGTGATTTTTGTAACGATTGCAATGCCCTAAAACGTCGTTCTCCAGCAATAATTTCATACATGTGCTCTTCAATCGGTCTTACAACAATGGGTTGTAACAAACCATGTTCATCAATCGATTCAGCAAGTTCTTTTAATTTACTAGGGTCAAAAACCTGTCGTGGTTGATAACGATTTGGCACAATACGTTCAATTTGAATGGATTCAACATTAGAATTGCGATCTTCTTCAATATAGCCAACAATGTCTTCTTTATTTTTTAAACCAAATAATTTTGAAAAAGGCTTTTTCATTATCCATTCGCTCCTTCTCATTTGAGGTTATTTTAATCTGTTTTATTTTTCAAGTAAAGGAGATTTATTAGGTGTACCAGGTTTTCTCGGATACTTTTTAGCTGTTTGTCGTTGTTTATCGATAACAATCATTTGTCTTTCACCAGCATTTTCAGGTAAGTCAAAATTGAATGTCATTGCTAGTTTACCGCCTAAAACGTTAATAGCAAATTGCGCTTCTTCGAGTTCTTCGCCACCTTTTGACGACTTCAATGCAATAAACTGACCGCCTTTTTTCACAAGAGGTAAGCATAATTCACTAAGTACCGTTAAACGAGCCACAGCCCTTGCTGTTACAATATCATAAGACTCCCTGTAGACACCTTTACCAAAGGTTTCTGCACGATCATGAATAAAGCTAACATCTTGTAATTCTAGCTCACTAGCTAAATGATTAAGAAATTGAATGCGCTTATTCAGTGAATCAACAATTGTAACTTTCAAAGTTGGATAAACGATTTTTAATGGAATGCTAGGAAAACCAGCTCCTGCACCAACATCACAAACAGTTAATGGTTGATTAAAATCATGATAAAAACTTGGTGTAATAGAATCATAGAAATGTTTTAAATAAACATCATGTTCATCGGTAATACTTGTTAAATTCATCTTTTCATTCCACTCAACAAGTAATTGATAATACGTTTGAAATTGTGCTTGTTGTTTTTCAGTCAATACAATATCATGTTCTTTTAATTTCTCAGTTAACCATTTTACAGCGTTCATTCGCTTTTCACCCTTTGCAACTTACCTTGTTCTAAATACACAAGTAAAATTGAAATATCTGCAGGATTAACACCTGAAATACGTGATGCTTGTGCGATATTCAATGGTTTAACCTTGGCTAATTTTTCACGTGCTTCCGTTGCCAAACTATCGACTTTACTATAATCCAAGTCTTCTGGAATTTTCTTTTGTTCCATACGTTTCACTTTTTCTACTTGTTGTAATGATTTATTGATATAACCTTCATATTTTGTTTGTATTTCAACTTGTTCAGCAACTGCTTCAGGCAATTGATGTGCTTCTCCTAAAATTTCTAAAATAGTATCATACGTCATTTCAGGACGACGTAATAAATCAATAGCTAGAATACCATCTTTAAGCTGAGAACCTCCATGTGCTTCAATCACAGATTGCGTATGTGCATTTGGTTTAATGCGAATATGAGTTAAACGGTCAATTTCATCTTGAATTTGTTGACGTTTTTCATTAAAACGTGCATAGCGTGCTTCAGAAATCATACCTAATTCATAGCCTATGTCAGTCAAGCGTAAATCAGCATTATCATGACGAAGTAATAAGCGATATTCGGCACGAGAAGTTAATAAACGATATGGTTCATTGGTACCTTTAGTTACCAAATCATCAATTAACACACCAATATATGCATCTGAACGACTTAGAATTTTTTCACCTGTGCCTAGCACTTTTCCTGCAGCATTAATACCAGCCATAATACCTTGGCCAGCCGCTTCTTCATATCCAGACGTACCGTTAATTTGTCCTGCAGTATATAGGTTTTTAATCTTTTTCGTTTCTAATGTAGGCCATAATTGAGTTGGCACAATCGCATCATATTCAATTGCATAACCTGCACGCATCATATCAGCTTTTTCAAGACCAGGAATGGTTTCTAACATTTGACGTTGTACGTGTTCAGGAAGGCTTGTAGATAACCCTTGAACATATACTTCATTCGTATTGCGACCTTCTGGCTCTAAGAATAACTGATGGCGTGGTTTATCATTAAAGCGCACAAACTTATCTTCAATTGAAGGACAATAGCGTGGTCCTGTACCTTTAATCATACCTGAATACATCGCTGATAAATGTAAATTATCATCGATGACTTTATGTGTTTCGCCATTAGTATAAGTTAGCCAACATGGCAATTGATCTAAAATATATTCCGTTGTTTCAAAGCTAAATGCTCGACCTACATCATCACCTGGTTGAATTTCTGTTTTAGAATAATCAATGGTTTTCGCATTAACACGTGGTGGCGTTCCAGTTTTAAAACGAACTACTTCAAAGCCGAGTTCTCTTAAATTATCTGCTAACGTAATAGATGGTAATTGATGGTTCGGCCCACTTGAATATTTCATATTTCCTAAAATAATTTCACCACGTAAAAATGTTCCTGTAGTAATGACTACTGCTTTAGCATGATATTCTGTACCAATATTTGTACGCACACCTTTAACTACATTATCTTCAATAATTAAATCATCAACCATACCTTGCATAATATCTAAATGTGCTTCGTCTTCAATAACGCGTTTCATTTCTTGTTGGTATAGCACTTTGTCAGCTTGAGCGCGTAGTGCTCTTACTGCAGGTCCTTTACCTGTGTTTAACATGCGCATTTGAATGTGTGTTTTATCAATTGTTTTCGCCATTTGGCCACCTAACGCATCGATTTCTCTTACCACGATACCCTTTGCTGGCCCACCAACTGATGGATTACATGGCATAAACGCTATATTATCTAAATTGATGGTTAACATTAATGTTTTAGCGCCACGACGCGCAGAAGCTAAACCTGCTTCAATACCTGCGTGACCAGCACCAATAACAATCACGTCATAATTTTGTGTCATGATTCAACCTCCCTTTTCCATTTACATATTTATAGACTACCAATCCACTTATTTATTTTCCTAAACAGAATTGACTAAATAACTGATTAATAAGTTCATCACTAGCTGATTCACCAATGATTTCACCTAAAATTTCCCATGTTCGTGTTAAATCTATTTGTACCATATCCATTGGAACGCCAGATTCAGCAGCGTTAATAGCATCTTGAATTGCATGTCTTGCCTGTTTGAGCAATGCGATATGACGTGAATTAGAAACATATGTCATATCTTGATTTTGAACATCTCCACCAAAAAATAAATCTCGTATTTGAATTTCAAGTTCATCTATACCTTCTTGTTTAAGCATAGATGTTTGTATCAATGGTTTATTACCAATCATTTCCTGAACTTCTTCAATGTTTAATTGCTGTGCTAAATCTGTTTTATTAACAATTACGATAACATCTTCATTTTCAATTACTTCAAATAAAGTACGATCTTCTTTTGTTAAAGGCTCATTATAATTAAGAACAAACAAAATTAAATCGGCTTGACTTAAAGCTTTACGAGAACGTTCAACACCTATTTTTTCTACTATATCTTCTGTGTCTCTAATACCTGCTGTATCAACTAATCTTAATGGTACGCCTCTTACGTTAACGTATTCTTCTAACACATCACGTGTTGTTCCTGCAACTTCGGTCACGATTGCTTTATTATCTTGAATAAGGTTGTTAAGCATTGAAGACTTGCCTACGTTTGGCTTACCAACGATGACTGTTGATAAACCTTCTCGCATGATCTTACCTTGAGCACCTGTCTCTAATAACTTGTCAATCTCGGCTTTAATATTTTTAGATTGTTCCAATAAAAATTCGGTCGTAGCATCTTCGACATCATCGTATTCAGGATAATCGATATTCACTTCTACCTGTGCCAATATTTCTAAAATAGATTGTCGCTGTCGTTTTATTAAATCACTTAAACGCCCTTCAATTTGATTCATCGCAACTTTTGATGCGCGGTCTGTTTTAGAGCGAATAAAATCCATAACTGCTTCTGCTTGTGATAAGTCTATCCGTCCATTTAAAAAGGCACGTTTAGAATATTCTCCTGGTTCAGCCATCCTTGCACCATGAGTCATAGTCAATTCTAACACGCGATTAATGGTCAATATGCCGCCGTGACAATTAATTTCAATGATATCTTCTCTAGTAAACGTTTTAGGCGCACGTAATACAGATATCATTACTTCTTCTACTACTTCATTCGTTTCAGGATCAACAATATGACCGTAGTTTATCGTATGAGAATCGACTTCAGCTAATTTGTATTTCCCTTTATAAAGCTTATCACCGATTTCAATTGCTTGTGGTCCTGATAGTCTGACTATTCCAATAGCACCTTCTCCCATCGGTGTCGAAATACTAGTAATTGTATCGAAATCCATAACGCTACTCGCCTCCTTATTCAAGTAAAATTTCATTTTAACATTGTAAATTGTTTCATTTTAAATTGCGAGTATCCCGCTTTATATCTTTAGGTAAGTGTTCGGTTTGTCTGATGTTAGACTTACGGATGTCTAATTATTTCGTCTTGCTAAATTTTTTTATTAAATACTTTAGCTATTTTTAAGACATGTTCCAAACTACTTTGAATTTCTAAAGTCGTCATATTTTTAGCTGGATGCCTAGCAATAACAATGATGTCTTTGGCAATAATATCTTGTTTGTGTACTTTAAAATTCTCTCTGATCGCACGTTTAATCTTATTGCGTATCACTGCATTCCCAATCTTCTTAGAAACACTGATACCTAAGCGAAAATGAGCTATCTGATTCTGATATGTGTATACGACAAATTGTCTGTTTGCTACTGACTTTCCATGGCGATAAATCAATTGAAAATCAGCATTTTTTTTAATTCGATATGCTTTTTCCACGTCCACATCACTCGCTTAATTCATTATCTTATTTTAATATAATACATTCTAAACGAAAAAAAAGACCACTGATGAATCAGTGATCTTATGCTGATAAAACTTTGCGACCTTTACGACGACGACGCGCCAATACTTTGCGGCCGTTTTTAGTGCTCATACGTTTTCTGAAACCGTGCACTTTACTGTGTTTACGTTTATTTGGTTGATAAGTACGTTTTACCATGCAAAACACCTCCATCTTTAACTAATAACTAACTCTTTTCATTCACCTGAGCCAATGAAACTGATTATTTTAATAGATAAATATCATTTCTGTTTATCAGAAATCTTCATTTGTTTTCGTTTTATCTAGTCATAATTCAAGCAACTACTACAATATAACAAAATACTTTTTATAAAGCAAGATAGTTTTAGCTGAACACCAAAAATATTTTCATCACAGTTTTAATGAAAATAAACACTACATATATTTCAATTTAAAAGCAATCAGTATAATTATTTCCCGTAACTGTTATCGTCAAAATATGAGACGTGCATAAGTTATCCACTTATACACAAAAACAACCAAATAAGCTGTGGATAATTTTGCAGTTATGCACATAGTTACGCTCGATTTAACCACATATTCACAGTTATTTGACATGTTCTAAGCTTAACAATTATAATTGTGTGGATAAGTTGCTCGAATATTGATTTTATAAGGGGTTATTTATTCAAATTATATACAATTTGGTTGTGAATAAAGAGATAAACTAAGTGAGTTATCCACTATTTGTGATTAACTTGTGGATAATTATTAACATATTGTGATTATCTTTATCCACCATACTGAATTTTGTGTATAAGTCAAAATTAAAGAAAGATGGAGTTTTTATGTCAGAACAAGAAATCTGGGAAAAAGTTTTAGAAGCAGCAAAGTTACATATTTCAGAAACAAGCATGAACACCTTTTTAAAAGATTCGGAACTATACAAAATTGAAAATAATACAGCAATTGTGCTTGTTGGTTATGAATTTTATGCTAGTTGGCTCAACCAAAAGTACTCAGCCATATTCGAATCCATCTTTTCAGAGATAATGGGATTAGATATTACACCTAAGTTTCTTACAGCCGAACAACTTGCTGAAATTGTTAGTGAAGGGGATTCAGCATCTAAAAAAGCGCCTGCATCATCAAAAGCTAAAGCAGAGGATGAACATGACGCGCACGTAGGTACTGATCAATTTAATACACATAATACCTTCGATACATTTGTCATTGGGCCAGGTAATAGATTTCCGCATGCCGCAAGTTTAGCAGTTGCTGAAGCGCCTGCCGAAGCATACAATCCTTTATTTATCTATGGTGGTGTTGGACTAGGTAAAACACATTTAATGCATGCAATTGGACATCATGTTTTAAGTAATAATCCTAATGCCAAAGTGCTTTATACTTCTAGTGAAAAATTTACAAATGAATTTATCAAATCTATTCGTGACGGCGAAAATGAAGCCTTTCGTGAAAAATATCGAAATATTGATGTGCTGTTAATCGATGATATTCAATTTATTCAAAACAAAGAGCAAACACAAGAAGAGTTCTTCCATACATTCAATGAATTACATCAAAATAATAAGCAAATCGTTATTTCTAGTGACCGTCCTCCAAAGGAAATCGCTAAACTGGAAGACCGCTTACGCTCGCGCTTTGAATGGGGATTAATCGTTGATATTACACCACCAGATTATGAAACACGTATGGCAATCTTACAGAAGAAAATGGAAGAAGAAAACTTAGAAATACCAATGGAAGCCTTAAACTATATAGCTAATCAAATTCAATCAAATATTAGAGAATTAGAAGGTGCACTAACCAGATTATTGGCTTATTCTCAGTTGCAAGGACGACCTATTACTACTGAACTCACTGCTGAAGCACTCAAAGATATCATTCAAGTTCCAAAATCTAAGAAAATAACAATACAAGATATTCAAAAAGTTGTTGGCCAGTACTATAGTGTACGGATTGAAGATTTTAGTGCAAAGAAACGTACCAAATCCATTGCATATCCAAGACAAATTGCAATGTATCTGTCTCGCGAACTTACTGATTTCTCATTGCCTAAAATAGGTGAAGAATTCGGAGGACGTGACCATACGACAGTTATTCATGCGCATGAGAAGATTGCAAATGATATTAAAACCGATTCAACTTTCAAACAAGAAGTAGAAAATCTTGAAAAAGAAATTAGGAATCAATAAGTGGGAAATTATTTTCATTGTTTAGCTATAGATTAGCCCGTCAATTTATGGGAATATATAACTGTAATATTTCTTAAATGAGACTATATATTTAAAATACGATAATGTGATTTTGTGGATAATGTGTAAAAGTCATACACACAGTACACAGTTTATCCACATGTGCATAACTTAGCTATCATCAATGATTGAGAGACTTATCCACTAATCCACAAGCCCTACTACTATTACTATGAATTTAAAACCTATATAATTATATATAAACGACTGGAAGGAGTTTAATTTAATGATGGAATTCACAATAAAACGAGATTACTTTATTACACAACTCAATGATACGTTAAAAGCAATCTCACCTAGAACAACATTACCGATTTTAACTGGTATTAAAATTGATGCTAAAGATAATGAAGTGATTTTGACCGGTTCAGATTCAGAGATATCTATTGAAATTACAATACCCAAACAAGTAGATGGTGAAGATATTGTTACCATTTCTGAAACTGGTTCAGTTGTACTTCCTGGTCGTTTCTTCGTTGATATCATTAAAAAGTTACCAGGAAATGAAGTTAAACTATCTACAAACGAACAATTTCAAACACTTATTACATCTGGACATTCTGAATTCAATCTTAGTGGCTTAGATCCAGATCAATATCCACTATTACCACAAGTTTCAAGAGACGATGCGATTCAACTATCGGTTAAAGTACTAAAAAATGTGATAGCACAAACGAATTTCGCAGTGTCCACCTCAGAAACACGACCAGTATTAACTGGGGTTAACTGGCTTATACAAGATAATGAATTAATATGCACAGCAACCGATTCACATCGTTTGGCTGTTAGAAAATTGCAGTTAGAAGATAACTCAGAAAATAAAAATGTCATCATTCCAGGAAAGGCTTTATCTGAATTAAATAAAATTATGAGTGATAGTGAAGAAGATATTGATATCTTTTTTGCACAAAACCAAGTTTTATTTAAAGTTGGCCATATCAACTTCACATCTCGTTTGTTAGAAGGACATTATCCAGATACAACACGCTTGTTCCCTGAAAATTATGAAATCAAATTAGGCATTGATAATGGTGAGTTTTATCATGCGATTGATCGTGCGTCATTATTAGCACGTGAAGGTGGAAATAATGTCATTAAATTAAGTACAGGAAATGACGTCGTTGAATTATCTTCAACATCTCCTGAAATTGGTACAGTTAAAGAAGAAGTAAATGCAACCAATGTTGAGGGCGGAAATTTAAAAATTTCATTTAATTCTAAATACATGATGGATGCGTTAAAAGCCATCGATAATGATGAAGTAGAAATAGAATTCTTTGGAACAATGAAACCATTCATTTTAAAACCTAAAGCCGATGACTCAGTAACACAGCTTATCTTGCCAATCCGCACATATTAAAACACATAGCGTATATGATTTAGTTCAAATCAAACAAAAGAGAGCAATCTTGCTTTCTTTTGTTTATCAATGCTTCATATAAAGCCTCTAAGAGCTTAAATTAGAGGCTAATTTTTAATTTATGATGAAGTTTTAGTAAATATGTTAAATGCGTTGTATGCCCCTTTAAAATGCAAAAAACGATATAAGCTACTTTAAACCTCTACTTATTCTCATTTTTACTGTATTGCATCATTTTTTATTGTAAATAACAAAATAAATTATTTGTTAAGCGCTTACACACTTTCTTTTAAATGAAATTTCCTGATAAAACAGGTATAATATACTAATGATATGAAAAAGAAACGGAGTGATTAATTTGGTTCAAGAAATTGCTGTTGCAGGAGACATTACTTTAGGTCAATTTTTGAAGACTGAGGGTATTATTGAATCTGGTGGACAAGCAAAATGGTTTCTCCAAGATGTTGAAGTCTTGATTAATGGAAGTCGAGAAACACGTCGTGGTAAAAAATTAACACATCATGATCGCATTGCTATTCCAGAAATTTCTGAAATAGACGACTTCATTATCATTCATCAAGGTGAACAATGAAATTAAAAACACTCCAATTAGAAAACTATCGTAACTATGAAGCAGTTACGTTAAATTGTCATCCAGAAGTGAATATCCTTATTGGTGAGAACGCTCAAGGGAAGACGAATTTACTTGAATCAATTTATACTTTGGCATTGGCTAAAAGCCACCGTACTTCAAATGACAAAGAGCTTATACGTTTTAAAGCTGAGTATGCTAAAATAGAAGGTGAGCTAAATTATCGCCACGGAACAATGCCACTAACAATGTTTATAACTAAAAAGGGCAAACAAGTTAAAGTGAACCACTTAGAACAAAGTCGACTAACTCAATATGTCGGTCATTTAAACGTGGTTCTTTTTGCACCTGAAGATTTAAATATTGTTAAGGGGTCTCCACAAATAAGACGTCGATTTATCGATATGGAATTAGGACAAATATCAGCAGTATATCTGAATGATTTGGCTCAGTATCAGCGTATTCTTAAACAAAAGAATAATTACTTAAAGCAGTTACAATACGGACATAAGACGGACGTCACTATGTTAGAAGTCCTAAATCAACAGTTTGCGCAATATGCATTAAATGTCACTTTAAGACGCGAGCATTTTATTCATGATTTAGAAGCTCTAGCACAGCCCATTCATGCGGGAATAACAAACGATAAAGAAGCGTTATTACTTAATTATTTACCAAGTATTAAATTAAGTGATACAAGCCAAGATGAATCTATTTTATTGTCAGAAGTAATTACGTTTTTAAATGACAATCTTGATAGAGAAATTGATCGTGGTGTTTGTCTTTTCGGTCCGCATAGAGACGATTTGGGATTTAATGTAAATAGCATGGATGCACAGACTTATGGTTCACAAGGTCAACAACGTACGACGGCGTTATCAATTAAACTAGCAGAAATTGAATTAATGAATATTGAAGTTGGGGAATATCCAATCTTATTACTGGATGACGTTTTAAGTGAATTAGATGATTCGAGACAAACACATTTATTAAGTACGATTCAACATAAAGTACAAACATTTGTAACGACAACATCGGTAGACGGTATCGACCATGACATTATGAATAATGCAAGGTTATATCGCATTAACCAAGGTGAAATTATTAAGTAACAGAAAGTGATGGTGACTACATTGTCAGATGTAAACAACACAGATAACTATGGTGCTGGACAGATACAAGTATTAGAAGGTCTTGAAGCGGTTCGAAAAAGACCAGGTATGTATATTGGCTCGACTTCAGAAAGAGGTCTACATCATTTAGTTTGGGAAATTGTAGATAATAGTATTGATGAAGCTTTAGCAGGATATGCAGATCAAATAGAAGTAATTATTGAAAAGGATAATTGGATTAAAGTAACGGATAATGGCCGTGGCATTCCAGTTGATATTCAAGAAAAAATGGGGCGCCCAGCAGTTGAAGTTATCTTAACAGTCTTACATGCCGGCGGTAAATTTGGCGGCGGAGGCTATAAAGTTTCGGGTGGACTTCATGGTGTAGGATCTTCCGTTGTAAATGCGTTATCCGAAGACTTAGAAGTCTATGTACATCGAAATGAAACGATTTACCATCAAGCTTATAAAAAAGGTGTCCCTCAATTTGATTTAAAAGAAGTTGGGGAAACAGATAAAACAGGTACGGTGATTCGCTTTAAAGCGGATAGCGAAATTTTTACCGAAACAACAGTATATGATTACGATACATTGCAAAAGCGTATTCGTGAGCTAGCCTTCTTAAATAAAGGTATTTCTATCACATTAAAAGATGAACGTGATGATGAAGAACAACGAGAAGATACATATCATTACGAAGGCGGTATTAAATCATATGTTGAGTTAATGAATGAAAATAAAGAGCCGATTCATGAAGAACCGATTTATATTCATCAAATGAAAGATGATATTGAAATCGAAATAGCCATTCAATATAACAGTGGTTATGCGACGAATTTATTATCTTATGCGAATAATATACACACGTATGAAGGCGGAACGCATGAAGATGGTTTTAAACGTGCACTAACACGTGTATTAAATAGCTATGGTACAAAAAGTAAGATTATTAAAGAAGACAAAGATAGATTGTCAGGTGAAGATACACGAGAAGGTTTAACGGCCGTAGTGTCAATCAAACATGGTGATCCACAGTTTGAAGGACAAACAAAAACAAAATTAGGAAACTCAGAAGTACGTCAAGTGGTAGATAAACTATTTTCTGAGTATTTCGAGCGCTTCTTATATGAAAATCCAAATGTGGCACGCATCATTGTTGAAAAAGGAATTATGGCTTCACGTGCACGCGTTGCAGCTAAAAAGGCGCGAGAAGTAACACGCCGTAAATCTCATTTAGAAATTTCAAGCTTACCAGGTAAATTAGCAGACTGTTCAAGTAAAAATCCTGATGAAAGTGAAATCTTTATTGTAGAGGGTGACTCTGCCGGGGGGTCTACGAAAGAAGGTCGTGACTCTAGAACACAAGCAATTTTGCCGTTAAGAGGTAAAATCTTAAATGTTGAAAAGTCACGTTTAGATCGCATACTAAACAATAACGAAATTCGCCAAATGATTACTGCATTTGGTACTGGTATTGGTGGAGAATTTGATATTTCAAAAGCACGTTATCATAAAATTGTTATTATGACGGATGCTGATGTTGATGGTGCGCATATTAGAACGTTATTATTAACATTCTTCTATCGCTTTATGCGTCCACTTATCGAAGCAGGTTATGTTTATATCGCGCAACCACCATTATTTAAGTTAACGCAAGGTAAACAAAAATATTATGTCTTTAATGATAAAGAATTAGATAAATTAAAATCAGAGTTAAGCCCAACACCTAAATGGCAAATTTCTCGATATAAAGGTTTAGGAGAAATGAACGCAGATCAACTTTGGGAAACAACGATGAATCCAGATAATCGTATGATGTTACAAGTAAGATTAGATGATGCCATTGAAGCGGATAAAACATTCGAAATGTTGATGGGTGACGTTGTGGAAAACCGTCGTCAATTTATTGAAGATAATGCGGTATATGCAACTTTAGATTTCTAAGCACTATGAAATGAACTTTTGAAGGAGGATTTCTTGATGGCTGACTTACCACAATCAAGAATTAATGAACGAAATATAACCAGTGAAATGCGAGAATCATTCTTAGACTACGCCATGAGTGTTATCGTTTCACGTGCTTTACCTGATGTTCGAGATGGTTTGAAACCTGTACACAGACGTATACTATACGGTTTAAATGAACAAGGTATGACACCAGATAAACCATATAAGAAATCAGCACGTATCGTGGGTGATGTAATGGGGAAATATCACCCTCATGGTGACTCGTCAATTTATGATGCAATGGTTAGAATGGCGCAAACGTTTAGCTATCGTTATCCGCTCGTAGATGGTCAAGGTAACTTTGGTTCTATGGATGGTGATGGCGCTGCAGCAATGCGTTACACCGAAGCAAAAATGACTAAAATTACGCTAGAACTTCTTCGAGACATCAATAAAGACACGATTGACTTTTTAGATAATTATGATGGTACTGAAAGAGAGCCGGCAGTCTTACCAGCACGCTTCCCTAACTTATTAGTTAACGGTGCATCAGGTATTGCAGTAGGTATGGCTACTAACATTCCTCCACATAATTTAACTGAAGTCATTGATGGTGTGTTAAATCTCAGTAAGAACCCAGACATAACCATTGCTGAATTAATGGAAGATATTAAAGGTCCGGACTTCCCAACCTCTGGTATAATTTTAGGAAAAAGTGGTATTCGTCGTGCATATGAAACAGGTCGAGGTTCCATTCAAATGCGTGCACGCGCAGAAATTGAAGAACGTGGTGGCGGTCGTCAGCGTATAGTCGTCACAGAAATTCCTTATCAAGTTAACAAAGCTCGTATGATTGAAAAAATTGCTGAATTGGTACGTGATAAAAAAGTAGACGGTATTACTGATTTACGTGATGAAACAAGCTTACGCACCGGTGTAAGAGTTGTAATTGATATTCGTAAAGATGCTAATGCCAACGTAATTCTAAATAATTTATACAAGTTAACGCCATTACAAACATCATTTGGTGCGAATATGATTGCCCTTGTTGATGGGCGACCAAAGTTAATTAACTTAAAAGAAGCATTAGTACAATATTTAGAACATCAAAAGGTTGTTGTACGTCGTCGTACAGAATATAACTTAAGAAAAGCAAAAGATCGTGCCCACATCCTTGAAGGTTTACGTATTGCGTTAGATCATATTGATGAAATTATTAGCACTATCCGCGAGTCAGAGACGGACAAAGTGGCAATGACTAGCTTACAAGAACGCTTTAAGTTAACTGAGCGACAAGCTCAAGCAATTTTAGATATGCGTTTGCGCCGTTTAACTGGATTAGAACGAGATAAAATCGAAGCGGAATATAATGAATTATTGGCATACATCGATGAACTTGAACGAATTTTAGCTGATGAAGAGGTCTTATTACAATTAGTGCGTGATGAACTGACTGAAATTAAAGAGCGTTTTGGTGATGAACGTCGAACGGAAATTCAGTTAGGTGGCATTGATAATATTGAGGATGAAGACCTCATTCCTGAAGAACAAATCGTGATTACGTTAAGTCATAATAACTACATTAAACGATTACCAGTATCAACTTACCGTGCTCAAAATAGAGGCGGCAGAGGTGTGCAAGGTATGAATACATTAGAAGAAGACTTTGTTAGCCAATTGGTTACGTTAAGTACACATGACCATGTGCTCTTCTTTACGAATAAGGGTCGTGTCTACAAACTTAAAGGCTATGAAGTACCAGAATTATCTCGCCAATCTAAAGGTATTCCAGTCGTTAATGCAATAGAACTTGCGAATGATGAATCAATTAGTACCATGATTGCCGTCAATGACTTAGAAAGCGAAGGTAACTATTTAATTTTTGCTACTAAAAATGGTATTGTGAAGCGTTCAGCATTAAGTAACTTTTCACATATCAATAAAAACGGTAAAATTGCGATTGGCTTTAAAGAAGATGATGAACTTATTGCGGTACGCTTAACAGATGGTCAACAAGATATCTTAATTGGTACAGCACATGCATCACTTATTCGTTTTGCAGAAACATCGCTACGTCCACTTGGTCGTACTGCTGCCGGTGTTAAAGGCATCACTTTAAGAGAAGGAGATACCGTAGTAGGTTTAGATGTTGCTCATTCAGAAAGTGAAGATGAGGTCTTAGTCGTTACTGAAAATGGTTATGGTAAACGTACGCCAGTAAGAGAATATCGCTTGTCTAATCGTGGTGGTAAAGGTATTAAGACTGCTACGATTACGGAACGAAATGGTAACGTTGTTTGTATCACTACAGTTACTGGAGAAGAAGATTTAATGATTGTCACAAATGGTGGCGTTATTATTAGATTAGACGTTCAAGATATTTCACAAAATGGTCGTGCTGCACAAGGTGTAAGATTAATGCGTTTAGGTAATGAACAATTTGTATCAACTGTTGCTAAAGTACAAAATGATTCAGAAGATGATGAACAGAGTGAAGCAATGACAGATGATGATAATAAATTAACTAACGATAGTGAAGAAGTCATTGAAAATAGTGCACCAGGTGATGCAATTCATACAGAGGCTCCTGAAGCAGAACATGAAGATAATGACAATACATCAAATGATGATCGTATTGATGTTAGACAAGATTTTATGGATCGTGTGAACGAAGACATAAATCATAGTGATGCAACTGAAGATGATCATGAAGAATAAATTGGTATAAAAAGAAAACATAGTCACGCTTTAGAGTTGCTAGAATAGTAGTGCAGTTGGCTGACTTTATCAGTGCCCTTTTAGGGCTGGCCAGTATGAAAGGTTTATAGCCGCAAAACAAACCACCCGTGTGAACGGGTGGTTTTAATTTAAAATCTTATGCTTTAACTTCTAATTCTTTCATGACATATGGAATCTTACTGATTAAAGTTGAAGGTGGTACAACGTACATTTTTTCAGAGAGTTTTTCACCAATGTAGCTATGTGTATATGTGGCACTTGTGACAGCGTCTTTATAGTTATCAAATTGTCCTACAAAACTTGTAATCATACCTGCAAGTGTATCACCCATGCCACCTGTAGCCATTGCTGGGCTACCAATAGTAAGCTTGTAATCTTCTTCTTTGAAATAGATTTCTGTACCATGTTTTTTTAAGACAACTGTTGCACCAAGTTTATCAACTGCTTCGCGATTACGTTCGTAAGTTTGTTCTTCAATTGGAATACCACTTAAACGTTCCCATTCCTTTTGATGTGGCGTAAATATAACGTGACATGTCGGAATTTCTGGTTTAAGCTTGCTAAAAATTGTAATTGCATCGCCATCAACAATCAAGGTTTGATGAGGCTGAATATTTTGTAAAAGGAATGTAATCGCATTGTTGCCTTTAAAATCACAACCTAGCCCTGGACCAATCAGGATACAATCGGTATTTTCAATCATTTTAGTCAACATTTTAGTGTCATTAATATCGATAACCATGGCTTCTGGGCAACGTGAATGCAACGCTGAATGGTTTGTAGGATGCGTTGCGACCGTAATCAATCCACTACCACTAAAAACACAAGCGCGTGCTGCTAGCATAATTGCGCCACCTAAATTTACTGTTCCACCAATGAGTAATATTTTGCCGTAATCACCTTTATGTGTTTCATCTTTTCTTTTAGGGATATTAACTGAATTTAACGTTTCCATTATATATCCTCCTTTAACCTATACTTTAACTGTATGATAATGATTAAATGTCTATTTTTTCTATATATTCTAAGTCCTATAAATACAATAGAAAATACTATACCTGTAATCGCATTTCGTCAATAGATTTTATAATGAATTCAAGTAGAAGAAAAAGTGGCAATTTTGTAAATATTATTATCTATACAAGTTATGGCTTAGAATTTAACTTGAAATGTGAAAGATACTTTGCTATATTGAAATTAACTTAATAAGTTATTGTTCGTAGGATAAGTAGTATAAACATGTTGATTTCAGAGAGCTTGTGGTAAAAGTGTGAACAAGTAATCACTATTTATATGAATCTACCTACTCATGTGAGCAATCGGTAATACCGTTATAATAGTGAAGTGCAATTGATGCTTTAGCATGAATTGTTAAATAGGGTGGCAACGCGTAAAGACCACGTCCCTTGTCTAGGGATGTGGTCTTTTTTGTGTTTTGCTGCACTATATATAAATTTTGGGAAGGATGAATATTACATGTTAGATATTAGATTATTTAGAACTGAGCCTGAAAAAGTTAAGGATAAAATTAAACTACGCGGGGATGATCCTAAAGTAGTTGATGACGTGCTTCAATTAGATGAACAACGCCGTAAATTAATTGGTCAAACTGAAGAAATGAAAGCGAATCGCAATAAAGTAAGTGAGCAAATTGCTGAAAAGAAACGCAATCAAGAAAATGCGGATGATGTTATTAAAGAAATGCGTGAGCTAGGCGATAAAATTAAAGAAATTGACACTAAACTTAACGAAATTGATAACAAGATCAAAGATACATTAATCCGCATTCCTAATTTAATCCATGATGATGTGCCACAAGGGGCTTCTGATGAAGAAAACGTAGAACTTAAAAAATGGGGAACGCCACGTGACTTCGACTTTGAGCCAAAAGCACATTGGGATTTAGTTGAAGAATTAAACATGGCTAACTTTGAACGTGCTGCAAAAGTATCAGGTGCGCGTTTTGTTTATTTAACAAAAGACGGTGCACAATTGGAACGTGCTTTGATGAACTATATGATTACGAAACATACAACACAACATGGTTATACTGAAATGATGGTTCCTCAGTTAGTAAATGCTGATACAATGTTTGGTACTGGACAATTACCTAAATTTGAAGAAGATTTATTTAAAGTAGAAAAAGAGGGTCTATACACAATACCTACAGCAGAAGTACCATTAACAAACTATTATCGTGATGAAATTATTCAACCAGGTGTCTTACCTGAAAAATTCACTGGCCAATCTGCTTGTTTCCGTAGTGAAGCTGGATCTGCTGGTAGAGATACAAGAGGTTTAATCCGTTTGCATCAATTCGATAAAGTTGAAATGGTTCGCTTTGAAAAACCAGAAGATTCTTGGAATGCACTAGAAGAAATGACAACGAATGCGGAAGCGATTTTAGAAGAGCTTAAATTACCATATCGTCGTGTTATTCTATGTACTGGAGACATTGGATTCAGTGCTGCTAAAACATATGACTTAGAAGTATGGTTACCAAGTTATAATGATTATAAAGAAATTAGTTCATGCTCAAACTGTACAGATTTCCAAGCGCGTCGTGCAAATATTCGATTCAAACGTGATCATGCTGCTAAGCCAGAATTAGCACATACTTTAAACGGTAGTGGACTTGCTGTAGGACGTACGTTTGCGGCAATTGTTGAAAACTATCAAAATGCTGACGGTTCAATTACTATTCCAGAAGCTTTAGTGCCATTCATGGGCGGTAAAACAGAAATTAAACCAGTTAAATAAATAGCGTTATTTGTTGACGCATCGTTATATGTCATAGATTAAATCATCATACAGGGAAAGATTGAGAAAGATACGAACTCAATGGTTTCCCTGTTTTTTTAATGATAAGTTATTTGAATGCGAGTAGTCTAAATAATTATCAGAAAAATTTATTAAAATTAAAGGTACTTATATAAAGATTTTTAGACATTCGTTTGTCTAACGTCAGACAAACGGAATTATAAAAGGATTGATACAGTTCTAGTGTTATATTAGACTTATCTTGGTTATTAAATAAAAAGAGGAGGCATAAAATGGATACACATCTTTCCTTTAAACAAGGTGTTAAAGAATGTATACCTACATTATTAGGTTATGCAGGTGTAGGTATTTCTTTTGGCATTGTAGCTGCATCACAACATTTTAGTTTATTAGAAATTATCCTTTTATGTCTGATTGTTTATGCGGGAGCAGCTCAGTTTATTATTTGTGCGTTAGTCATTGCAGGTACACCGATTACAGCAATTATCGTGACGACGCTTATTGTCAATTCACGTTTTTTCTTATTATCAATGACACTTGCACCCAATTATAAGCAATATGGGTTATGGAATAGGGTAGGGCTATCTTCAATATTGACAGATGAAACATTTGGCGTGGCTATTTCACCTTATTTAAAAGGTGAAAAAATTAATGATCGCTGGCTTCATGGCTTAAATATTACGGCATATGTCTTTTGGACGATTGCGTCGATTGGCGGTGCCGTGTTTGGCAAATTCATAAGTAATCCTGAAGTTTTTGGACTAGATTACGCTATTACAGCAATGTTTGTCTTCTTAGCTATTGCGCAGTTTGATGCTATTACCAATTCTAAACTTAAAATATACATTGTTTTAATCATCTCTGTTATTGTCATGATGTTTATCTTTAGCTGGTTTATGCCAACTTATGTGGCAATATTATTGTCTGCTATCATTGCTTCGACATTAGGGGTGGTGATGGAACGATGACAACATCTTGGTATATGTTTGCTATTATCTTTTTTAGTGGTTTAGTTACTTTGATAATTCGAATTGTGCCTTTTATTATGATTACACGCATACAATTATCTGAGAAGGTTGTTAAATGGCTGTCTTATATTCCTATTACACTGTTTACTGCATTAGTTGTAGACGCTATGATAAAACAACCATCGCACGGCTTAGGCTTTACTATTAATTTATCATTCGTGATTATTACGATTCCGACTATTGTTGTTGCTTTTATTTCACGCAGTTTGACCATAACAGTTGTGACAGGCATTGTGTTAATGGCGGGGCTTCGTTTATTCTTTTAACCTATACTAAATCGCAGTAAGGCATTGCAGTTATCATATTTTTTAGATAAAATAAATTTAAATTTAACTTAATAATAGACATAAATATATCTTATTATGAGAAGCTGAGGGATTTGGCCCAGTGACGCTTCAGCAACCGACAGTAATGCACGGTGCTAAAACCAACGAGATACTCGAATGATAAGTCAATGACCGCTTCTTACTTCATTTAGAGTAGGAGCGGTTTTTTATATTATTTAAAGGAGGAATAGTCATGATAAATTATACTGTCGATACTTTGGAACTTGGAGCATTTACTACAGAGTCTGGCGAAAAAATAGAAAATTTAAAACTGCGATATGAGCATGTAGGTTATCAAGGGCAGCCTTTGGTTGTGGTTTGCCATGCCTTAACTGGAAATCATTTAACGTATGGAACCAATGAACAGCCAGGTTGGTGGCGTGAAATTATCGATGGTGGTTATATGCCAATTCATGATTATCAATTCCTAACGTTTAATGTGATAGGAAGCCCATTTGGCTCTAGCTCACATCTTACAGACCAACATTTTCCTAAGAAATTGACTTTAAGAGATGTTACCAAAGCAATAGAATTAGGAATTCAAGCATTAGGTTTTAACAAGATTAACATATTAATTGGTGGAAGTCTTGGCGGGATGCAAGTGATGGAATTACTATATAATCGGCGATTTGTTGTTGATAAAGCAGTAATTTTAGCAGCCACCGATAAGACATCATCATACAGTCGTGCATTTAATGAGATTGCTCGTCAAGCCATTCATATCGGTGGTAAAGAAGGTTTGAGTATTGCAAGACAATTAGGATTTTTAACATATCGTTCATCTAAAAGTTATGATGAACGCTTTACTCCTGATGAGGTAGTCAATTATCAACGTTACCAAGGTGATAAATTTAAAGAACATTATGATTTGGATTGCTATTTAACTATGTTAGATGTCTTAGACAGTCATAACGTTGACCGTGGTAGAACAGATGTTGATGAAGTATATCAATCTTTAGATACTAAAGTACTGACAATGGGATTTATCGATGATTTACTATATCCAGATGACCTGGTACAGCAATTAGGCGTACGCTTTAAATATCACCGTCATTTCTTTGTTCCAGATAATGTTGGACATGATGGCTTTTTGCTTAATTTTAATACTTGGGCACCTAATTTATATCATTTTTTAAAGGTATCAACATTTAAACGTAAATGAAGTGACAATCATGGATATTGAGGTAAGACATACGACTGTGTAAAATGTCTAAAGATAAGCTAATTTAGACATTTAAATGAAAGTTACTATGCCAATAAGTCCTTTATTTGTTTTAATATGCTACACGGGTTAAAATAGTGCTTATAGTTAAATTTAGTATAGGAGTGGCGAAGTTGTTTTCAAAAATAGAACCTAAAGCTACTATTATCGGTACGCTTGCATTAATTGTAGTCGCTTTAGTCACATATATATTACCAGAAGTGGGTTGGCTGTTATGTTTATTTGCAACCATTCCTGGAATTATTCTCTGGAATAAGTCAATACCATCATTTGGTTTGGCTACAATTGTGACTTTGGTTATTGCAGTATTATTCGGCAATACAATCGTATTAAGTGCCATGATATTAGTACTTATCTCAAGTATTGTCATCGGACAATTACTTAAAGAACGTGCATCTAAAGAACAGATTCTTTACATAGCGACGACGGTCGCCAGCACAATAACTATTATTGGTTTTATGTTATTACAAGTGTTTGGTCATATTCCCAAGGCACAAGTATTAGTTCGAACAGCAGTAAAACCACTAGAAGATTTATTGGATCAAGCGTATGTTCAAAGTGGCATGAAAGCAGAATATGAACAAACATTAAGTTTTATCATTAAACAATTGTCTATTCAGCTTCCAAGTTATATGATAATAGCAATATTTATCCTTATTTTAATCAATTTGCTTGTCACATTCCCAATTCTTAGAAAGTTTAAAATAGCAACACCAATATTCAAACCATTATTCGCATGGCAGTTTAAACGTTCAGTCTTGTGGTTATATGTTATTGATTTAATATGTGTAATGTTTGCAACACAACCGAGTATCTTCCAAAGTATCGTTATAAACTTACAGATTATGTTATCATTATTGATGTACATCCAAGGATTAAGCGTGATTCATTTCTTCGGAAAAGCAAAACGCATGCCAGACGTAGTAACAATAATATTAATGGTAATTGGGACAATTATTTCGCCAGTAACGCATATTGTTGCACTTATAGGGGTGCTTGATTTAGGAATTAACTTAAAACAGATAATAAAAAAAAGATACTAAAAAGCGAATAGAGGTGGAAAAATGAACCGACAATCCACAAAAAAAGCTTTGTTTGTTCCGTACATTTTAATGGTTCTAACGGCGATAGCCCTTGTTATATTGGGGTTTATCTTTAAACCACTTGTTGCAGGGATAGCGGCAGCGATTCTCTTTGTAATTATCGTTATCAGTGCGGTATTAGCCCGACAAGCAATGATAAAAATGGATAACTATGTGGATGATTTAAGTGGCCATATCTCAGCAGGAAGTAATAGGGCAATTAAACGTTTGCCAATAGGAATGGTCGTTTTAGATGCGGATGATCATATTGAATGGATCAATCAGTTTATGTCAGATCATTTAGAATCAAACGTAATTTCTGAACCTATTAATGAGGTTTTCCCCAATATTTTAAAGCAATTGGAAAAGATTCAAGAAGTAGAAATTGAGAATAATAATTATCATTATCACGTGCGCTATAGTGAAGATGATCATTGTCTTTATTTCTTTGATATTACCGATGAGGTGCATACAAATAAGTTGTATGAAGACTCTAAGCCAATTATAGCAACGTTATTTTTAGATAATTATGATGAAATAACACAGAATATGAACGATACGCAACGTTCAGAAATCAACTCAATGGTAACACGTGTTATCAGTCGTTGGGCTTCTGAATATAATATTTATTTTAAACGCTATAGTTCAGATCAATTCGTAGCTTATCTTAATCAAAAGATTTTAGCTGAAATTGAGAAGTCTAACTTTGAAATTTTAAGTCAGTTGCGAGAAAAAAGTGTTGGTTATCGCGCCCAACTTACACTAAGCATTGGTGTTGGAGAAGGCACAGAAAATCTTATAGATTTGGGTGAATTATCACAATCAGGTCTTGATCTTGCTTTAGGTCGAGGCGGAGACCAAGTTGCGATTAAAAGTATGAATGGTAATGTACGTTTCTACGGCGGTAAGACTGACCCAATGGAAAAACGTACGCGTGTGAGAGCGCGTGTTATATCTCATGCTTTGAAAGATATTTTAACAGAAGGCGACAAAGTAATTATTATGGGACATAAGCGTCCAGATTTAGATGCAATCGGAGCTGCAATTGGTGTTTCTCGCTTTGCACTAATGAATAACTTAGAAGCCTATGTTGTGTTAAATGAAGAGGATATTGACCCAACTTTACGCCGTGTGATGAATGAAATTGATAAAAAGCCAGAACTAAAAGAGCGCTTTGTTACATCAGAT
Source organism: Staphylococcus lugdunensis (assembly GCF_001558775.1). Lineage (NCBI taxonomy): Bacteria > Bacillati > Bacillota > Bacilli > Caryophanales > Staphylococcaceae > Staphylococcus > Staphylococcus lugdunensis. Next base: position 1,445,520 of record NZ_CP014022.1, read on the forward strand.
GAAGCTTGGGATATGATGACTTCTAAAACGACAGTCGTCATTGTCGATACGCACAAACCAGAAATGGTATTAGACGAAAATATTTTAAATAAAGCTAATCGTAAAGTCGTTATTGACCACCATAGACGAGGTGAAAGCTTTATTTCAAACCCGTTATTAATTTACATGGAACCTTATGCAAGTTCAACAGCTGAACTTGTTACAGAATTATTAGAGTATCAACCGACAGAACAGCGTTTAACACGCTTAGAATCAACAGTTATGTATGCAGGAATTATCGTTGATACGCGTAATTTTACATTAAGAACAGGTTCTAGAACTTTTGATGCTGCAAGTTACTTACGTGCACATGGTGCTGATACGATATTGACTCAGCATTTCTTAAAAGATGATGTCGATACGTATATTAATCGTTCTGAACTGATTCAAACTGTAGAAGTGCAAGATAATGGCATTGCTATTGCACATGGTTCAGATGATAAAATTTACCATCCCGTGACTGTTGCACAAGCAGCAGATGAGCTGTTAAGTTTAGAAGGTATTGAAGCGTCATATGTTGTCGCAAAAAGAGAAGACAATTTAATTGGTATTTCTGCTCGTTCGTTAGGCTCAATTAATGTACAATTAACTATGGAAGCATTAGGTGGCGGTGGCCATCTTACCAATGCAGCAACGCAAATTAAAGATGTAACCATTGATGAAGCAATCGAACAATTACAACAAGCAATTACAGAACAAATCAGTAGGAGTGAAGATGCATGAAAGTAATTTTTACACAAGATGTTAAAGGTAAAGGCAAAAAAGGAGAAGTTAAAGACGTACCAGTAGGATATGCGAATAACTTTTTACTAAAAAATAAATATGCCGTAGAAGCAACTCCTGGCAATTTAAAACAATTAGAACAACAAAATAAACGTGCAGCAGCAGATAGACAACAAGAAATTGATGAAGCCAAAGCGCTAAAAGCCAAATTAGCTGATATTGAAGTTGAAATCAGTGCTAAAACAGGTGAAGGTGGCAAATTATTTGGTTCTGTAAGCACAAAACAAATTGCTGAAGGTTTAAAAAAACAGCATGATATTAAATTAGATAAACGTAAAATGGACTTACCACAAGGTATTCATGCTTTAGGTTATACGAATGTACCAGTGAAATTAGACAAAGAAGTTGATGGTACAATTCGTGTACATGTAGTAGAACAATAAGACGCTGTTAATTAAGATAAGATTGATATCAAAGAGGTTTAACTTTTTGATTAAGAGGTGTAATCAATAATGGATAGATCATATGAGCAAAATCAAATGCCCCATAATAATGAAGCTGAACAATCTGTCTTAGGTGCGATTATTATTGATCCAGAATTGTTAAGTTCGACTCAGGAGGTATTGCTTCCTGAGTCATTTTATAGAGGCGCCCATCAACATATCTTCCGTGCAATGATGCATTTAAATGAAGATACTAAAGAAATTGATGTCGTTACACTTATGGATCAACTTACAAATGATGGTACATTAAGTGAAGCGGGTGGTCCGCAATATTTAGCTGAGCTTTCTAATAACGTACCCACGACACGTAACATTCAATACTATACTGACATTGTGGCGAAGCATGCTTTAAAGCGGAAGCTCATTCAAACGGCAGATAGTATTGCTAATGACGGATATAATGATGAATTAGAGTTAGATGCTATTTTAAGTGATGCAGAAAGACGTATCTTAGAATTATCATCAACACGCGATAGTGAAGGATTTAAAGATATTAGAGATATTTTAGGCCAAGTTTATGAAACAGCAGAAGAACTTGACCAAAATAGCGGTCAAACGCCTGGGATACCAACAGGCTATCGTGACTTAGACCAAATGACAGCTGGCTTTAATCGTAATGATTTGATTATTATTGCAGCTAGACCATCAGTAGGTAAGACTGCCTTCGCACTTAATATTGCTCAAAAAGTAGCGGTTCACGAGGATAATTATACAGTAGGTATCTTTTCTTTAGAGATGGGGGCAGACCAACTTGCTACGCGTATGATATGTAGCTCAGGCAACGTAGATTCTAACCGTTTAAGAACAGGGACGATGACTGAAGAAGATTGGAATCGCTTTACCATTGCGGTAGGTAAATTATCACGTACGAAAATATTTATCGATGACACACCAGGTATTCGTATTACAGATATCCGTTCTAAATGTCGTCGCTTAAAGCAAGAACATGGTTTAGATATGATTATGATTGACTACTTGCAATTAATACAAGGAAGCGGTTCACGTTTATCTGATAATCGTCAGCAAGAGGTTTCAGAAATTTCTCGAACACTAAAAGCAATCGCTAGAGAATTAGAATGTCCTGTTATTGCGTTAAGTCAGCTATCTCGTGGTGTTGAACAACGACAAGATAAACGACCAATGATGAGTGACATTCGTGAATCAGGTTCTATAGAACAAGATGCTGATATTGTTGCATTTTTATATCGTGATGATTATTATAATCGTGGCGATGGTGAAGAAGATGAAGATGGTGGCAATTTCGAACCACAAACAAATGATGATAATGGTGAAATCGAAATTATTATAGCTAAGCAACGTAACGGCCCAACCGGTACCGTCAAACTTCACTTTATGAAGCAATATAATAAATTTACCGATATTGATTATGCACATGCTGAAATGTAAGAAAAGAATATTTTTATTTCCGTACGTTTAATTTTGATTAATTTTAAATGTACGGTTTTTATTTTGTTTTAACATACTTTTTAACAGCTAAGTATGTATCTTGGAAATTTGTAAAAACATCTTTAAACCTTGATATTAAAGTGTTTTTGAAGTGGATAGACATCAAAATTCTAAAATAATAATGTGAAAAACACTATAAAATTAATGTTCGATTTTTATTTGCAATATCAGATTGTTATTGATAGAATATCTAGTGGTTAATCGAGAAAACTTGGAGGTGCTCTTATGTCATCAATCGTAGTAGTTGGGACACAATGGGGAGACGAAGGTAAAGGTAAAATCACGGATTTCTTAGCGGAACAGGCAGATGTTATTGCACGTTTTTCTGGCGGTAATAATGCTGGACATACCATTCAGTTTGGTGGAGAAACCTATAAATTACATTTAGTACCATCTGGTATTTTTTATAAAGATAAACTTGCTGTAATTGGAAATGGTGTTGTTGTCGATCCTGTAGCTCTGTTAAAAGAGTTAGACGGTTTAAATGAACGTGGTGTATCAACAAGTAACTTACGTATTTCAAACCGCGCACAAGTTATTTTGCCATATCATATTGCTCAAGATGAATTTGAAGAACGTCGTCGAGGAGATAACAAAATAGGTACAACGAAGAAAGGTATTGGTCCTGCGTATGTAGATAAAGTACAACGTATCGGTATCCGCATGGCAGATTTATTAGAAAAAGAGACATTTGAAAGACGTTTAAAAGAAAATATTGAATATAAAGACGCATATTTCAAAGGTATGTTCAATGAATCTTGCCCAACTTTTGATGACATTTTTGAAGAATATTATGCAGCTGGTCAACGTTTAAAAGACTTTGTAACGGACACAGCGAAAATCTTAGATGATGCATTTGTTGCCGAAGAAAAAGTCTTATTTGAAGGTGCTCAAGGTGTTATGTTAGATATTGATCATGGTACATATCCTTTCGTCACATCAAGCAATCCTGTAGCCGGCAATGTCACTGTTGGTACAGGTGTAGGTCCAACCTTCGTTTCTAAAGTAATTGGTGTGTGTAAAGCATACACATCTCGCGTAGGCGATGGTCCTTTCCCAACTGAACTATTTGATGAAGATGGGCACCATATTAGAGAGGTTGGTCGTGAATATGGTACGACGACAGGACGTCCACGCCGCGTGGGTTGGTTTGATTCAGTCGTGCTACGTCACTCACGTCGTGTTAGTGGTATTACAGACTTATCTATTAACTCTGTTGATGTACTAACAGGTTTAGATACGGTAAAAATTTGTACAGCTTATGAGTTAGATGGAGAAGAAATTACAGAGTATCCAGCTAACCTTGATCAATTAAAACGTTGTAAACCAATATTTGAAGAATTACCTGGTTGGACAGAAGATATTACAGGCTGTCGTTCATTAGAAGCGTTGCCTGATAATGCACGTCGCTATTTAGAACGTATTTCAGAATTATGCGGCGTTCATATTTCAATCTTTTCAGTAGGTCCAGACCGTGAACAAACGAACTTATTAGAAAAATTATGGTAAAAAGATAAATGCATGCATAGGGAGAGCGGGACAGAATACATTATGAATTCGTAGTCCCGTACCGGCAAGGTTGACTAGGATTGAAAAAAGCTTGGTATAAGCGTGCTTTCATTCCAGTCAACTACTGCCAATATATCGTTCATAGTCTAAAATATAATGATGTTCCAAACTGTTACTGACAATTAGGAACGTGCGGTAAAATTTTACTGCGCGTTCTTTTACTATATTATATGGTAAAAATGGAATGTGTTGCTGTTGAATTAATTTATTAAAAAAACATTAATATGCTGTAAAAATGTCTTGTATTTAAAATATTAGCTATGCTATAATCTATCTTGTGCTTAAGAACGGCTCCTTGGTCAAGCGGTTAAGACACCGCCCTTTCACGGCGGTAACACGGGTTCGAGTCCCGTAGGAGTCACCATTGATTTAGGTCTCGTAGTGTAGCGGTTAACACGCCTGCCTGTCACGCAGGAGATCGCGGGTTCGATTCCCGTCGAGACCGTATTGCTTACCCAATAGGGTAGGCATTTTTTTATGCTTTTATATAAAAGTAGTTGAGTCACTCATGGGTTAATACTACAATAGCATGTTGCAATAAAAACTTAATATTTTAAATGATATGGATAAGAAATCCCGCAATGAATACCCATTGTTATAACATCATTTTGTAATATTTAATTGGATTTTTAAAAATCGGCTAAATTCAAAAGATAGAATAGACTAACTTATTTGTAAATTAGGCATAGAGTGGTAAACTTATAAAAAATATTATTCTATAATTTTACTTATGAAAATAGAATTCGCAGTATATTAATGGTAAATTATATAGTAGATACTTGTGTAGATAGGAACGATTGTTGGATATTTCTACACAGAAGATTTATTTTATATAAGTAAAGAACTTTTTAATAGAACAGATGTGAAGAACTACAATTTTAGAAATGAGGTTTTTAGATATGGCAAGAAAAGTTGTTGTAGTTGATGATGAAAAACCAATTGCTGATATTTTAGAATTTAATCTAAAAAAAGAAGGATACGATGTTTATTGTGCCTATGATGGTAACGATGCCGTTGATTTAATTTATGAGGAAGAACCAGACATTGTGTTATTAGATATCATGTTACCTGGTCGAGACGGCATGGAAGTATGCCGTGAAGTACGTAAAAAATTCGAAATGCCAATTATCATGCTAACGGCAAAAGACTCTGAAATTGATAAAGTATTAGGCCTTGAATTAGGTGCTGACGATTACGTCACAAAACCTTTCAGTACACGTGAATTAATTGCTCGAGTTAAAGCTAATTTACGTCGTCATTATTCACAACCTGCCCAAGAAGTGAATAACGCATCAAACGAAATCACAATTAAAGATATTGTGATTTATCCAGACGCATATTCTATTAAAAAACGCGGTGAAGATATTGAATTAACACATCGTGAATTTGAGTTGTTCCATTACTTATCTAAGCATATGGGTCAAGTGATGACACGTGAGCACTTGCTTCAAACTGTTTGGGGCTATGACTATTTTGGAGATGTACGTACGGTTGACGTAACAATTCGTCGTTTACGCGAAAAAATCGAAGACGATCCATCACATCCAGAATATATCGTAACTAGAAGAGGCGTTGGATATTTCCTCCAACAACATGATTAGAGGAGTCTTTGCATGAAGTGGCTGAAACAATTACAATCCCTTCACACTAAATTGGTTGTTGTATATGTTCTTTTGATTATTATTGGAATGCAAATTATCGGTTTGTATTTTACAAATAGTTTAGAAAAGGAACTGACAGATAATTTTAGAAAGAATATTAAACAATATGCAACCCAATTAGAAGTCAATATTGAGCGTAGTTATAAAGACGATTCTGTAAATATGCAGAAAGAAGTTCAAAATTTACTTAATGAGTATGCCAACCGTCAAGAAATTGAAGAAATTCGCTTTATTGATAAAGATCAAATTATTATGGCAACGGCACGTTTGTCATCACATAATATGATTAATCAAAAGGTCAATGATAGTTCCGTTCAAAAGGCCATTTCACTTGGACAGTCTAATAGTCATAATGTGCTAAAAGACTATGGCAATGGTAAGGAACGAATCTGGGTATATAATCTTCCCGTGAAAAATGGTAAAGATACCGTGGGCGATATTTATATCGAAGCAAATATCAATGATGTGTACAATCAATTAAACAATATTAACCAAATATTTATTATAGGTACGGCGATTTCACTCTTTATTACGGTGATACTCGGTTTCTTTATTGCGCGAACCATTACTCGACCAATTACCGATATGCGTAATCAGACGGTTGAGATGTCTAAAGGTAACTATACACAACGCGTGAAGATCTATGGAAACGATGAAATCGGGGAATTAGCATTAGCGTTTAACAATTTATCTAAACGTGTACAAGAAGCCCAAGCGAATACAGAAAGTGAAAAGCGTCGTCTTGATTCTGTCATCACACATATGAGCGATGGTATTATCGCAACGGATAGACGTGGCCGTGTTCGGATTATCAACGATATGGCGCTTAAAATGCTTGGCATGGCTAAAGAAGATTTAATCGGTTATTATATGTTAAGCGTGTTAAATTTAGAACAAGAATTTTCATTAGATGAAATTCAAGAGAACAATGATAGTTTCTTATTGGATATAAATGAAGAAGAAGGCATTATTGCCCGGGTTAACTTTAGTACAATTGTGCAAGAAACAGGCTTTGTCACTGGTTATATTGCGGTGTTGCATGACGTTACAGAGCAACAACAAGTCGAACGTGAGCGCCGAGAGTTTGTTGCCAATGTTTCACATGAATTACGGACACCATTAACATCAATGAATAGCTATATTGAAGCGTTAGAAAGTGGCGCATGGAAAGATGGCGCACTCGCACCACAATTCTTATCGGTTACACGTGAAGAAACCGAAAGAATGATTCGTTTAGTTAATGACTTATTGCAATTATCTAAAATGGACAACGAGTCCGATCAAATTAATAAAGAAATTGTCGACTTCAATATGTTTATCAATAAAATTATTAATCGCCATGAAATGTCGGCCAAAGATACAACCTTTGTGCGAGAAATTCCTAATGAAACCATCTTTGCGGAAATTGATCCAGACAAGATGACACAGGTATTCGATAACGTAATTACAAATGCTATGAAATATTCTCGCGGTGATAAACGTGTTGAGTTTCACGTGAAACAAAATGCTTTATATAATCGTATGACCATTCGTATTAAAGATAATGGTATTGGTATTCCAATTAATAAAGTTGAAAAAATCTTTGACCGCTTTTACCGTGTCGATAAAGCACGTACGCGTAAAATGGGTGGTACTGGACTAGGTTTAGCTATCTCTAAAGAAATTGTTGAGGCACATCATGGTCGCATTTGGGCAAATAGTGTCGAAGGGCAAGGTACATCAATCTTTATTACACTTCCATGTGAAGTGATTGATGATGGTGATTGGGATGAGTAATAGAGAGAATATCAAATCAATTATTTTAATTCTACTAGTACTTATGAGTGTGGTATTAACCTATATGATTTGGAATTTCACTCCAGATTTAACACATTTAGACAGCACGGATAGTAAAAAAGTAAGTTCAAAGAGTATTGGAAAACCTATGTCAGCGAAAGAAGAAACGGTAATCTCGCCATTTCAAATTATCCGTAAAAGGGGCGATGATGTAAAAGGTATCGAAGGTTCAAAGGCCAATATATTACAAATGGTTGAGCCATTAAAAAAACACAAAGTTAAAAAGGTAGAAAAGTTACATCACGACTATAATTTAACCATTCCCGAGTTAACTAACCATTATGCAGTGCTTGATTTTACATATGACCTTCCATTGAATGTCTATTTAGGACAGGTACTCGATATTAGCGCTAAAATTCCTAAAAACTTTAACTTCAATCGTATATTAATTGATAAAGATCCATATGACCGTCTCGTGTTGTATGCGATTAGTAAAGATCGCCATGATGCTATCAAATTAACAATGGATGCTAAAGCAGAGTCATTTATAAAATCGTTGGATCAACTTGAAAAAGGAATGACCAATTACTCAGAAATTATTACTAATAAAAATACGATTGATAAAGCAACACATGTGTTTGCACCGAAGAAACCCAAAGAAATGATGTCATATCGCATGGTATTCGATACCATTAATGTAGAGGTGATGAATGCAATTCTTTTTGATGATTCTGTCATTGTACGAAGCGGTCGAGGCGGCGCAACAACCTATAACAACAATACGGGAGTTGCCAATTACAACAACGACAGTGAAAAGTATCATTATCGTAATCTCTCAGAAGACGAATCCAGCTCTAGCGATATGGAAACAACGATACCAAGTACCTTTGACTATATAAATAGTCATGGTGGCTTTGTCAATGATGATTATCGTCTGTTCAGCACAGATAATCATAATGGCCAACTGACATATCAAATGTTCTTAAATGGCCACCCAACCTTTAGTAAACAGCATCTAAATCAAATTCAAGTCACATGGGGAGATAAAGGTATTTATGATTACCAACGTGCCTTATTACGCTCTAGCGTTCCGTTAGAAGGTAAGAGCTGTAAATTGCCAAGCGTAGAAAGCGTTCGTTCCTCATTGGCTAATGATCCTAATGTAGATTTTGAAAAAGTAACCAATATCACAGTAGGTTACAAAGAAAATGACAAGCCAGAACAAAATGATATTGAAATACAGCGCAATAGTGAATTTATGCCTAAATGGTATATTGAATATGATGGCGAGTGGTATGCCTATGAGAATGGGAGGCTTGAATAAATGAACTGGAAACTAACAAAGACACTGTTTATTTTCGTATTTATTCTAGTGAACATTTCGCTTATCGTCATCTATATTAATAAAGTTACACAATCTCAAATTAATGATTCCGAAAATGAGAATCAAGTCAATTTTCAACAAGAAGAGATTAAAATTTCTAAAGACATTTTAGATAAAGATGTTAAAGGAATTAAAATGCAGATGATTACAGCAAGTTCTAAAGACTTCACAAGTTATGCTAAAGCACATTCTTCACTAAAAGCCGAAAAATCAGGCAAAATGTTAAAAGGTGACATAGATTCAACCGTAAATGTGAGCGATAGTAACTTTAGTGATTTGAAAAAGTACTTAATGGAACATATTTATAATGGAAAACTCTATCAGTTAGGTGGGGTAAATAATAATAGCGTTACGTATGAACAAACGTATCAAGATTATCCTATTATGAATAATAGTAAAGCCGAATTAAAGTTCTCAATCGATGGTGGCAAAGCAAAAGCATATGAACAAACCATTATGGATAAAATCGAACCTGCAAAAAGTGATAACAATGATAAAAAGCAAATCATAACACCACGTAAAGCAGTTGAAACACTATACTTTAATCGCTATTTAAAAGAAAATGACAAAGTTATTGATGCACGTCTTGGTTATTATTCTGTCGTGAGAGAAACAAATGTGCAGTTGCTACAACCTAACTGGGAAATCAAAGTCAAACATAAAAATAAAGATACCGTGAAGACATATTATGTAGAAGCCACTTCAGATAACCCTAAAGTCATCGATCATTAAACACGCATCGCAGGTTGGGGTGGCCTGAAGCTGTCCCCTAAGAAAGCGAGCCAACAATACGATAAACAAAGAAGCCAGTAAATGCATTTACAAAAACGCATTTACTGGCTAAATTTTTTAAAGGATTTACATCTCAGACAGTAGCAACATGTTATTGATGAAACGAGAAATTAGTATGTTCCTTTAAAATCAATATCCAACTTATAAGGTTGCTTACCAATAATAAAGCGGCAAATATAGAATTCACGTAAAATAATACCAATGCCAATACAAATACCTAGCGTTCCAACAACAGAAAAGATGATAAAAATAATACTTGTATTAATAAAAATAGACGTATACTCATATACATATTCTAATACAATTGGATGTAAGAGATAGATAAAGAAAGAGAATGAGTTAATTAAATTAATAACACCAAACATAAAGTATTTATAATGAATACATAAGCTCAATAATAGTAAAAACATACTCATATGATATAACATTAACGATTCACTATAGCTGGTAACATTCCAGTAATCGTGCTTTCCAAATAAAAAGACAAACATTAAATACGAACCAACAGCTAAGGTTAATATAATAAAAGGAAAATCATGTAAAAATGCGATAATTTTATGATAGTTATAACCAATATAGCCACCTAAGAAGAAGAAAAATATCCATCCTAAAATAAAGGTATTATCACTTAAAGGATAAATTTTATGTACAAATGTCTCAAATTGGTGGTTATGATGTAAATAGTATAGAAAGAAATACTGTACAAAAAATGAGCCAATTAATAATAATTTACTATTAAAAATTTTAGGTGTTATTTTGTAGATAAGATAGCTTAAGATAAAATATTGAATAATAATTAGAATAAAATAGCCATACCAATAACCTAATACAACATTTTGCCAAAACTGATGCCAGAATGGATCACCTAATTTACGCGATTCACTGTAACAATAGAAACAACCGACACATAAATAAGGCAAAATAATGTATTTAAAACGTGACGTTAAATAGGTGATGCGTAATGAAGCATAATTTAATGTTGTTAACAGTTGTGACAAGATAATAAAGCAAGGCGTGCCAAAGATAAAAATGTTTTGTGCATAATAGATGACTTTTAATTGTCTAAGATCATCGCCATCAATACCTCGCATATATTGTGTTAATGTATGTGTGATAATAATGATAATACACAACATTGCTCTTAAATAAATAAGTTCTTTCCTTTTTTTATTTTTAACGGCCATCAGCAAAACCATCCCATTTTTTAATTAATTTATTAAACGCATCTTCATTCATTAAGACACGAGGAATACGATAGTTGTTTTCACTAGGTTTAACAGCTTTATCTTCGAGTGTATAGCCATAGCGAATACCTTCTTTTTTAAGTACTTTTATATTTTGATTGCTTACTTCACCATAAGGATAAGCAATAGAATCATTATTTTTATGAAACTGTTTATGAATGAAAAGATTACTTTTGACAATATCATCTTTTAACTTGTCATCAGGTGTACTTGTCATGATGGCTTTTCTGTCTTTAGTCAGTGAATGTAAATTATCCGTATGTGAACTAAAGGTCCAATATTTAGAATGATTTAATATTTTTAAAGTACTTAAATCACTAAGATTTAAATTATGAAAATTTTCATTGCCAATTTGACCAGTAATTATAAATCCTGTAACAGGTATTTTATATTTTTCAATAATTGGATTTGCATTATCATAGACGGATTGTTCCATGTCATCAAAGCTAATCCAGACACTTTTAGGTGGGAATTTACCTTTTTCTTTATAATGTTGAAATTCTTTTTCTGTTAAAAAATGTGCCCCATGTGCTTTAAGCCATTTAATTTCAGCCTCAAACGCTTCTTTACTAATACTATAATTTTTAATTTCTTTACTGTTAGATAAGGTAAAAAGGGTGTTTTTAAACCAATTATCATCTCGGATACGATGATAATTGAGTGCTAATGCACTATTACCTTTGACGTTAAGCGTTTTTTCTTTGCTTTTTGCACTAGAAATGGTATGTGTTTGAAAGATACATAAGATTGTTAACAACGTTAAAATGCTACATAATTTAAAAAACTTTGCCATGATTAATACCTTCTTTTTTATATATTATTTTTCTGCTAATTAAACAAAGTGAGAAGATAATAATGTCAATGATGATAAATTTAAGTAAGGTAAAAAAGATGTCACTCATCGTAACTGCTTCAACGTTTAATAACGTTCTTATGATTAACACGATGTCAATATTAAACGTGAAGAGTGAACCAATAACTAAAATGCAAGCAATCATAAAATAGAGCCAAAATATTAAACTAATAATAAATGTAATTATTTCACGTAATGCATGGCAAAAAGCATGGATTACTAATTTTTTCCTCTGTCTGGACTTGTCCATGTCGCAAACGCTCCTTTTTTACGTCTTAATGCTTTTGGAAAGGCAGAAATAGCGACCAAAGCATTTAACAGCCAATATATTGTTGAATACCAACTTAAGTAAAATATGGTTAAAAGATTAATTTTTTCATAGCGACTATCCACGAATAGCGCAATAACAAATTGTACAGTATTGATAAAAGTCAAAAGCAGCGCTGACAGGATTAATAAAGAAAATTGATAATTTAAGAAATAATAATCTAAAAAATTAGCGTTAATGATATCGATAATTAAAAGAATCACAACGCAATGAACCCAAAGCAATGAAAAGATTTGTTCAAATATCAACATATACGTTGCTGGATTAAGTGTTTTGATACCTTGTTTGAAGTCCCGAATCAGAACTTCTTGCCCACCTTGTGCCCATCGAAGACGTTGTTTCCATAAGCCAGGTATCGTCTCAGGAACAAGCATTCGACATAATGCGCGTGGCTCATATTTAATGTGTAAGTTGGCAAGATGAAATTTCCAAGAAATCGCAATGTCTTCTGTAATCATATCGATATCCCACTTACCTACTTGTTCAATCGCACGCTTTCTGAATAGTGTGAAAACTCCTGATATAGTATTGACCTTGCCAGTTAAAGATTGGGCACGTTTAATACTGCCAACCATGCTAGCATACTCAATTGTTTGAATTTTACCTAAAATAGACTTCTTATTTCTAATACGAGGATTGCCAGTTACCGCAGCCAATTTCGGATTATCGATAAAATGTTCTAACATGAAATAAGGTGCGTCATCATCAATTAAGGTATCTGCATCAATGCCCATCACTAAATCATATTGTGCATAGTTCAAACCTTGATTTAAGGCGTTTGCTTTTCCTTGGTTTTCTTCTAAATCAACAAAAGTGAAATCTAATGTTTTTTGCAGCTTGTAAATAACTTCAGCAGAATTGTCAGAGCTCCCATCATTAATCACAATAATTTGTTTATTTGGAAACTCTAACGATAACAAATTCGAAATTGTGTCTTCAATCGTCTCTTCCTCGTTAAAACAAGGAATTAAAAAGGAAATACCTTGATCACCGATGTCTTTATTTGGCTTCCTTTTAAGCCAAATTTCTGAAAAGAGCATATAAATAACCGTTCCTACTATCCAAAACATTGACATGAAAAGTGGATAGAGAATTAACAAATTTAAATATTTCATTTTCGCCCTCCATCAAAAATGTATTGTGCATTGATGATGATAAGGTAAAAATTTAGGTATTGCAACACTTTTTTAATTTATAAAAAAGACATATAAAAATAATTTTGTTTGTAAAAAATCTACAAATGAACTCACTAAATTCAAATAAAAATTTTATCTGTAAGAAAAATCAATATGTGTTTCTTTTCTTCTAGCGAAAACAATTATCGTGAAGAAAATCTTTTTTGCTGAAAAAAATTAACCTTAAGGAGTTAGGAATTAAAATAAATGCGAATAAACTTATATACATACTCGATTAAATTGGTCTGTTTTAAATCTGAAGCAAATTCTCCCCAAAATGTGAGATATTCGCCATTAATATAACTATTGAAATGCGGGTCTTTACGCATATTAGCTGTATTAAAATCTGTTAAACGTGTGTCGGCTATATCAGCTTTCTGCTTAACTAACGAATGTGTGCTTTGCTGTGCTCTAGGAAAGACGTAGTAAACAGAACGATTAAAATTTTCGACCATAAAGTGGTTAGTGAAAAAGTCAGTTGGCGATGGTGACTGTTTGGATGGTTGATGCCAATACATAATAATAATGCTGTGATTTAAATTTTTGAGTCCTTCATGTGTCAAAGAATCATTCCACATCTTAGGCGTATAATGCTTTGCTTGGACAGTGTCTGCAAGCTGATTCATGTATGAAACAAAATCACGTTGCTGTGCGCCTCCACCAGGTACCTCATCTCCACCGATAACCATTTTTAAATTGTCTTTATACGGTGTTTGATAGAAAATATCAGCAACTTCATTGATTAACTGACGAGATACATCAAGCGCTGTCTGATTTTGTTGAAAATCAAGCATTGTATTATCATAGCTAGAAACAACCTGTCGATATTGAGAGGGATGATGTTTATGGAGTAACGTCAGCATGGCTTTTGAATGTGCAGGGAAGTCTAATTCAGGAATAAGCTGGACATGGTGTTTATTGGCATATTGAACAAGCTCACGCAATTCTGCTTTTGTGAGGTAATAGTGATTTGAATGGGTAGACGTTTGACCTAAGACATTTGAGTAAATACTATAATTGTCATTGTCAGCAAGGTGTAATTGTAGATAACGCCCATTGACACGGCTAAGCTCGCCGATGATTTTCTTAATACTCTCTTTAGTATAATGCGTCCGTGCAATATCAATAGAAATACCCTTTTCAATATCAGCTTGCTTACTATGCTTAGGAAAGAAAGTGAATACAATAAGTAATAAAATAACAATAATGGCACTAAGCTTTTTCATAATTGCCCCTCTTTTATTTTTAATATGGTGCATAAGTAATTAGTAATAGTGCAATAACAATTGTTTAAGATAATAAAATAAAAGTTTACATTTTTCAATATATAGTAATTTTCCATCTATATATCACAAGGCTTATTTATAGTTTTATGAAGTACAAAACAAACGGCATAATCCAATAAGGGAAGACTTACAGTATAGAGAAGGAACTGTGAAGGTAGTATAAAATATAGCACAATAAGGAAAACAAAATATATACGATGCAACTATTGATAGAAGAAGTGCGCAGGATCAAAAGGTGATAACATATGAAGTATTTTCTAGATGTATAAGCGTACATACAGAAACTTAAAATAAAAATATGCGCGCTATTTTAAATCTGTGTATTGGCACATTGTTCTTATAATTGGTATAGTAATATATAAAGATATTTTAGAGGACGGAATACGATGATGTGCTTGTGATACAGCGTGATAACATATCATTGATAATAACGGTCACTGATGTATAACGTGTGGATGGTTGATTTACATAGGAGGACCTCTAAGGGGAGTGTAAATAATAACACACAGCATGACAGATAGTAGGAAGGATGAGTGACGTGATACGTATGAGCGTCTTAGCTAGCGGCAGTACTGGTAATGCTACTTATGTAGAAAGTGAAAAAGGCAGCTTGTTAGTTGATGTCGGTTTAACAGGTAAGAAAATGGAAAATCTGTTTAGCCAAATCGACAGAAATATAAGCGATTTAAACGGTATACTCGTGACACATGAGCATAGTGATCATATTAAAGGATTAGGAGTCTTAGCACGTAAGTATCATTTGCCAATTTATGCGAATGAAAAGACATGGAAAATGATTGAAAAGAAAGATAACAAAATACCGATGGAACAAAAATTTATATTCAATCCATATGAAACGAAGTCAATCGCAGGCTTTGATATTGAATCATTTAACGTTTCACATGATGCGATCGATCCACAATTTTACATTTTTCATAATAATTATAAGAAATTTACAATGATTACGGATACAGGATATATTTCAGACCGCATGAAAGGCATGATACATGGTAGTGACGTCTTTATGTTTGAAAGTAACCACGATGTAGATATGTTGCGCATGTGTCGATATCCATGGAAGACAAAGCAACGTATCCTCAGTGATATGGGGCATGTGTCTAACGAAGATGCAGGACACGCAATGACAGATGTAATCACAGGAAACACAAAGCGCATTTATTTATCGCACTTATCTCAAGATAATAATATGAAAGATTTAGCACGTATGAGTGTCGGTCAAGTATTGAATGAACATGACATTGATACACAAAAAGAAGTGTTATTATGTGATACGGATAAAGCACAAGCAACACCTATTTATACACTATAGTTTTAAATGCTATTTTAATGAGCAGGATGACAAAGTCTTAACATAAGAGACTTAATCCTGCTCTTTTTATTTGTAATTAATTAAGTAGAAGGGCAGTCTAAGAAATGAATAATTAAAACGCTGTCAGTTAACACATAATATATGTGTATAACTATGTAAGACGGTAAGCAAGTTATCCCCAAATTCATGCAAAGTTATCCAGTGTTGTGAACAATACACACAAAAATATACACATTATTCACAGAGTTATCCACATAATCACAAGTTATTAACGCTTTTTTCTAAATAAATCACAAAAATAAGGCTTATTTTTATTCATTATTGGTATAATAAGAGGGTATAGTGTTGATAAGTGAATAACTTGTGGATAACTAGAATAAGTTACTTCATCACGGAGGTTTAATATGAAAATCACAATACTTGCAGTAGGAAAATTAAAAGAAAAATATTGGAAGCAGGCTATTGCAGAATACGAAAAACGCTTGAGTGCCTATAGTAAAATAGAACTGATAGAAGTACCAGACGAAAAAGCACCAGAAAATATGAGCAACAAAGAAATAGAACAAGTAAAAGCCAAAGAAGGCCAACGCCTCCTGGCTAAAATTAAGCCTCAAGCAACAGTCATTACATTAGAAATTGCAGGGAAAATGCTGTCATCAGAAGGCTTAGCACAAGAATTACAACAACGTATGATCCAAGGCCAAAGTGACTTCGTCTTTGTTATTGGCGGATCAAACGGATTACATAAAGACGTCTTAACACGTAGCAACTACGCACTCTCATTCAGCAAAATGACTTTTCCACACCAAATGATGCGCGTGATTTTAATAGAACAAGTTTACCGTGCGTTTAAAATTATGCGAGGCGAAGCGTATCATAAGTGATGCTGTTTTTTAGCTAGTTTCTAGTAAGAGTTTATTGGGAATTATTACTAATTCACCAGTAGTTATGGCTTTCCATATCTCCTTTAGCAACGGTTTTTGAAAACTAAAAATATATTTAATATTTTAACATCAAGTCATAACTTTCTTCATTTGATGTGAGATGATGCTAAAATACAAAGATTTAATAAATCAGTTAGTTTCACTTGATAATTTCAAAATTGCTCCTAAATGTTGTTGTGCTGTAGTAAATAAAGTAAATGTAATTAATTCAATAATTTCTTTATTTGTCATTACATTCTTCAGTAATTGAATTGTAGATTCAGGTACGTTTTCTTTTGTTTTTAAATAAACTTCAACAAAACCAGTACATAGTAATGATTTTTCATCTTGATATTCATTACTAGGACTACCTTTTGCTTTACAATATAGACATCCATTTTCTTGAGCAAGTATTCTTCTTAGTTCTTCTTTAAGTTCTTTACTTAGAGCACCATCATCACTTAAAAGATTAGCTAAATCATTCCAAGATTTTAGTATATTTTCATTGTGTCCTAATAACTGTTGAAAAGGTGTCTTACCAATATTACTATAATTTATTAACGCCATTTTATCATCTCCTTTAATTAATAATACACATGTTATAATAAATAATGAATACCAATTCAAAGGTAGATGTTGTTAAATTATTTAATAAATGAGGTAAAATAAGTGAATGACTTAATAAATGAAAAAATACTAAATATATTAGAAAAGAATAGTAGAATGACTATTAATGAAATAAGTAAACAGGTGAATTTATCTGCACCTGCTGTAAGAGAAAGAATAAATAAGATGGTAGATTTAGGCATAATAAAAAGTTACACAATTAATATTGATTATGAGAAGTTAGGATATGACGTTGAAATTTTGATTGAGATAACTATCAAGAATAATAGATACGTAGATTTTAAAAAATTTATATCGGAACAAGATAATGTGGATTTTTGTTATCGAGTATCTGGTGACGCTTGCTTTGTGTTCAAAGTTCGATTGGAAAACATGAGTTCAGTAGAATCATTCATAGATTTACTACAGCCATATGGACACACGAAAAGCCAGTTTATTTTTTCAAAAGTCATATAGCTGAAGAGAGTATGTGTAAATGTAATTAATAATTGTAATAAAGTAAATGCTTAATAGATACGTTTTTTTAGCACCTTTGTAAAGGGGTTTGGACGTATTAGAAAACATGAAGCTTATGAGAATTGCTCTTGTGTTTTTGTGAAGAGTATCATAAGTGATTTAGATTGTAAAACTAATAATTAATCATTATTTATAACTGTAGTTTAAATGATATTTTAATATTTTTGCCAATACTATTGTTAGATAATACATTTGAAAAAATAATAAAAGGTAACAAATTTGGAAGTTGTTTTGGCATGAGAAATCAATCATTGAAACAGAAGATATTTGAGTTGATTGACTTAAAAAATGTAGGTAGCTACTGGGATTATAAACAATATCACTCAACGGAACATAATCATAAATTGTTATATGCCATTATATGTTTATATTAATAATTATAAAGTAAAAGAGGATATAAATTGAAAGGGAATGGTTATAAGTTAGGTATAAAAGTTAAAAAAGGACATCTGCTTTTTATATAGGTAATTTAGCAAATGAAGAAAGTTATTATTATAAGGTAATTTTAGTAAATAATATAAAACTAATATCCATCAACTACTGCTATTACATCTTTATCAAATTTTTGATATCTAAAATAACTTATATAGTGCTCTTTTTTAATTATATTACGCATTTTACATTGTAATTGGCAAAATATAAATTTTCGTTTGTAATATTCTTGAAATATTGTTACATTAATGTAACAATAAAACTGTAACACAATTAATGAGGAGGGTTTTTTATGAAAAAAGTTTCTAAAATTATTTTAGCTAGTAGTCTTGTTTTGGGCTTTTCCGTAACGCCCGAATTATTTAATGTAACTCAAGCACATGCGCAAGAATCTGTTAAACCTTATTATAATTATAGTGGTTATACAGCATATCAAAGTCGGTTTATACTGGATAAGAATTTTAAAAAATCTTTAAAATTCGATACTTTCAAGATTAATGGTTATAAGATTACTAAAAATTCATCAGTTAAAAATCATAAAAATTTATATGATCAAACATATTATTGGGTTTCTAATCATAAAGCTAATGGTGTTTTTTTCTCACTAGATGGCAAATCTGTTAGTAAAAAAGAATTAATTAAACATTACGGGGAACCAAAATATTATTCTTCATCAGCATGGGGAAAAGAATGTACTTATAAAATTGGAAACAAAGATGTAAGATTTTATGTTGATAAAAAGGGATATGTAATTAAATGTCAAATAATTAGTGAGTAGAATGATTTTTATGTTAAAGCATGGGATTAAGTAAATGGATGTTACTTAGTCTCATGTTTTATTATTTAGAGCGTTTTTAAACTTAGCTTTTTTGTCTTGATGCTCAGTTTACAGCTTTTTTCTTATTAGTAGTATTAATCTTTATGATATTTTAAAAACTTATGCTTTCAATTTTTTTCTGAGTGATTCAAGTATTAAAGCATCGGTAAATCAATCGTTTTCAGCTTTATAATAAATGACAAGATGACGTTTAACAGAATCTAGATACTTATCACAAATACTACCAGCCCCGTGACTAGACTAAATTTGAATATAATTAGATAACGCTGTAATACTTTCAATAGAATTAAACAGAATATTTAGGTTTTAATTTTTTATTAAAATTTTATTTAGTTATAGTAATTTTTAAAAATAACTTTATTTCATTTGTTATAATCATTGCATCAAATGAAATGAGGTGTATAAATGATGTATTTGGATTGGCAACGTAAATGTATCATAACTACGATGGTCGTATTGAGCAGTTTATTATTAGTATTTTCATCAATTACATATGCTAGCGAACGCAATACTGAAGACAGCCTTAAAATTACAACACATAATGTTTATTTCTTGCCCACAGCAATATATCCTAATTGGGGGCAATCTCAGCGTGCTGATTTAATTTCAAAAGCGGATTATATCCAAGGTCAAGACGTTGTAATTTTAAATGAATTATTTGATCACAAGGCATCAAATCGACTTTTAACAAATTTAAAATCACAATATCCTTATCAAACACCAATTGTTGGTCAAGGTACAGAAGGTTGGCAAAAGACATCTGGATCTTATAGAAAATTGAAAAAAGTGAGCGGTGGCGTTGGTATCGTGAGTAAATGGCCAATCGTACAACAAGAACAACATATTTACAAAAATGGTTGCGGCGCTGACAGTGTAGGCAATAAAGGCTTTGCATACATTAAAATTAATAAAAACGGTAAATACCAACATATTATTGGAACGCACCTTCAAGCAGAAGATCCAGTGTGTATGAAAGGGAAAGATCAAACGATTAGACAGAGTCAAATGGAAGAAATCAAACAATTTATCAAAGATAAAAATATTCCAAAAGATGAACCTGTATATATTGGCGGTGATTTAAATGTCATTAAAGGTTCAGCGGAATATCAGAAAATGTCTGATAACTTGAATGTTTCAATGCCTAAACAATACGAGGGTAACGCGTATAGTTGGGATACACAAACTAACGGCATTGCGAATTATAATTATCCTAAATTAGAGCCGCAACATTTAGATTATATTTTACTAGATCGAGACCATGCACAACCAAGTTCATGGCATAATCATACACACAAAGTGAAGTCACCAGAATGGTCTGTAAAATCTTGGGGTAAGACTTACCGATACAATGACTATTCAGACCATTATCCAGTTTCTGCATATGCAGCGAATTAACATTTTTATATTTGCATTAAACTGTTAAATTTTAATACTTAAAATGGGAGCTATACGGAGATCAAAGTTCCAAATTGATTTCTCATATAGCTCCCTATTTTTTACTTTTAGGCTAAATCATATAAAGATAACAATCGTGATACGTGTAAAGGTATTTTTTCTTGTTCTTGTGTGTTATCACTGCTGTTTAGATAGCTGTCTAGTAAGCCGATTATACCGTTACTGATAAAGTTAATATATAAATGATAATCTAGCCCTTTATCAGTAGCGACTGTTGTCGGTACTTTTTTCTTAAATTCTTCTTCAATAAAATGAAGAAGTTTTTTCTTATAACTTGAAGCGTTACTAATATTGAAAAGTTTCATGAAAAAAGACCTATTATTTTCGAAAAACTCAAACCATAATTGTGTACCTTCTTGTAGACCAAGAAGTTTTTTAGCTTCACAAATTTTTTCGAGCTCCGTAAGCTTTTCTGATACGACTTGATCTAGTAAATCATATTTATCAATATAATGGAGATAAAATGTTTTTCTCCCAACTTGAGCATATTCTGTAATTTCTTTAATTGAAATTGTGTCAAAATCTTTTTCGAAAAAAAGTGTAATAAAGGCTTTGTTTATGCTTGCTCTTGTTTTAACGACACGTAAATCCTTGATATTCATTGTGAATCACCCCTACTTAAGACCCATTATCAGCAATTTGTGTAGTAACACACAGATGTGGCTATATATTAATTGAAAGACTTAATTAATTACTCTACCATGGCATTATACACACGAGAGTAATAAAAATCCACAGAGAATTAATTTTATATATATAAAATGGAGGAATAAAGTTATGAAGCAATCAGTTAATTTCAAAAGTAAAACGAACTTACTAACAGCTCATTTATATACACCTGAACAATTTGATGAAAGTAAAACGTATCCTGCAATTACAGTGTGCCATCCAGGTGGTGGCGTTAAAGAACAAACTGCAGGTATGTACGCAGAGAAACTTGCTGAATTTGGTTATGTGACTGTGGTCTATGATGCTTCTCATCAAGGTGAAAGTGAAGGTTCACCTAAATATTTAGAAGATCCATTTGCGAGAACGGAAGATGTGAGAGCTTCAGTTGATTATCTTACAACATTAGACTTTGTAGATAATGGTAGAATTGGTGGCCTTGGTATTTGTGCTGGTGGGGGTTATACAGTCAGTGCAGCAAGAACTGAACGTCGTATCAAAACACTAGCAACAGTAAGTATGGTTGATATTGGTGCATTATTCCGTAAAGGGCCTGGCGATGTGATATCCATAGAAGATCAACTAAGCTTCATGACTCAAGTTGCTGATCAACGTACAGAAGAAGCAAGTGGTGCTGACTATGCATATACAGGTTATGTGCCAGAAGAAATTGATGATGCTATGCCTGAAAATTCAACAATGGTGCAAGGTCATGATTACTATTTAACTGAACGTGGTTATCATAAAAATGCACCAAACAAAATCTTATTAAGAAGCTTTTCTGAAGTATTAACATTTGCGCCATTTACGTATATTGATGAACTGTTAACACAACCATTTTTAGCAATTGCAGGTACAGAAGCGGACACTTTTGAGTACAGTGAGGAAGCAGTTGAAAAAGCAGCTGGAAATAACAACGAATTATATAAAATAGAAGGCGCATCACACGTCGATTTATACGATATACCAGAATATGTCAATCAAGTACTACCAAAACTTGAATCATTCTATAAAGAAACACTATAAATTTAAAAGGGTGGTATAACAATGACTCGTATTTTAATTATTGGTGCTAGTGGTCAAATTTCACAAGAGGCGATTGACTTATATTTGCAGAACACAGATTTTGATTTAACGCTATTAGCAAGAAACAAATCGAAATTACCTGACTATGATTCAAATAGAGTGACAGTCTTTGAAGGTGATGCGACAGATAAAAATGCTGTTTCAAAGGCTTTAGAAAATGTAGATACTGTGTTTGTTAGTTCTACCGGAGATACTTTAGGAGACCAAGCTAAGACCATTATTGAAGCAATGAATGATAATGGTACGAAACGTTTAATCTTTGTCACTGCGCTTAATACACTTCATGAAGTTCCAGGAAAATTTGGCGAGTGGAATGATGAAAATATTGGCCCGTATCTTGGACCTTTTAGAGAAGCAACTGAAGCCATTGAAAATTCAGATTTAGACTACACAATATTCAGACCGGCTTGGTTAACGAATTATGATGAAATAGATTATGAAGTAACACAAAGAGATGAACCTTTCAAAGGGACAGAGGTTTCTCGCAAAAGTGTTGCAGATTTAGCAGTTAAAATTTCTCAAAATCCAAAACGACATTCAAAAGAAAATATTGGATTAAATAAACCGAATACAGACGGCGACAAACCTAGCTGGATGTAGATGTAATTAAAATGTTTTAATGCTGTTATAATCAATAGTTATAAAGTAAGAAAAAGCGACTACTTTGCTTTCTTAAAGTAGTCGCTTTTTGCGAGCAAGTTGTGATTCTATTTAGCATGTTTATCATTTCTATCATATATCAGCATACTCATTGCAACTGCAACGGCTATCTAGATCATCATGACATGTTTGTTCACGATAAATATAATCTTTACGAGATAAGGCGCATTCAACTTTGTCACAGAACCATTTTTAAGCTATTAAGTCCGCTAATTGAATTTAAAGAACGTGCACCTTTATTTTTATCGTAAATGAACTTCTTCATCTTGCCCAAGACATTTATGTTTCAGCTTAAGTCATGCGATAAATCATAAAATTTTAAAGGGATAAAAAAGCTTAACCTTATTTATACCGCTGTATATTAAGACTCTACCTCATCGTGTCTTTGGGCTTCAAATGCATCAAGTAATGCGCGGGCTTCGTCTGTGGTTTGTGTGTCCATGAGTTGATGACGTAGTTGGCTAGCGCCTTTAATGCCACGTACGTAAATTTTAAAGAATCTGCGTAAACTTTTGAATTGTTGCGTTTCATCGCTAGAATGTTTGTCGAATAATGTTAGGTGTAATCTAAATAGGCTTAAAAGTTCTTCACTCGTATGTTCACGTGGTTCTTTTTCAAAGGCAAAGGGATTGTGAAATATGCCTCTACCAATCATGACACCATCAATACCATATTTGGTTGCGAGTTCCATACCAGTTTTTCTATCTGGAATATCT
Organism: Staphylococcus lugdunensis; assembly: GCF_001558775.1. Classification (NCBI taxonomy): domain Bacteria; kingdom Bacillati; phylum Bacillota; class Bacilli; order Caryophanales; family Staphylococcaceae; genus Staphylococcus; species Staphylococcus lugdunensis. Next base: position 1,469,569 of record NZ_CP014022.1, read on the forward strand.
CCGTTAATTGTTAACAATGTGTTTGGTGCAATTTCGTCGCGCATATGCTTGATGGCTTCGATTAATTCCCAGTGTGCATCTACTTTACTCATCTCTTTACGCGTACGGAGGTGAATTGATAAGTTTGCGATGTCTTGTTCGAAGACGTGTTTTAACCAGTCTTTCCACTCATCAATATCATAATAGCCAAGGCGTGTTTTAACGCTTACTGGTAAACCGCCCGCTTTTGTTGCTTGAATAATCTCGGCTGCGGTTTCGGGACGTAGAATCAAGCCAGATCCTTTACCTTTTTTGGCAACATTTGCTACGGGACAGCCCATATTCAAATCAATCCCTTTGAAGCCCATCTCAGCCAAACCGAAACTCATTTCTCGGAATTGCTCAGGTTTGTCACCCCATATATGCGCGACCATAGGCTGCTCATCTTCACTAAATGTTAAGCGTCCGCGTACGCTGTGGATCCCTTCAGGATGACAATAGCTTTCAGTATTTGTAAATTCAGTGAAGAAGACATCCGGTCTTGCTGCTTCACTCACTACATGACGAAAGACGATATCTGTCACGTCTTCCATAGGCGCCAAAATAAAAAATGGACGTGGCAATTCACGCCAAAAGTTTTCTTTCATAATATAATTAAACCTTCTTCTTTATTAGTATCTCGAATTTTTATGCATGATGATATTACCACAAATGATGAACTTATACAAAGGGAATTTGAAAAGGCACAGGCTTTAAAAGGGAGGCCTACGGGGAGTCTAAAATACGTATGTGCACATCATAATTCTAGCGCAATATAAATGATGGGATATTGTAATTTAACTTTTGAGGATAAGTGTGAAGTGATACTTTAAGGATTTCTCATATGATCATAATTAACTGATAAGTAGAAGCGGATAATCAATGACGAAGTTTTGGTATAAAGGATGTCATGTAGATAGGATGATATGAAGAGAAAAAAGTTGAAAATTGGTTAAATAGTTAGCGCATATTATTAACTGGTGATTTAGGCCGCACGACAAACCACCCGAGTGAACGGGCGGTTTTGAGCTCTTTTGACATCAAATCGCTACTTTTAATTATTTGTTGCCAAATAATTTTTTGATGAATTCGATTACTTTTTTAATTAAATTTACGATAAACATTTGACTCACCTCCCGTTATTTCTTGAGTTAATTGTATAATGAATTGCGCTTTATTTGTTTAATAATTCATAATACATAAAAAACTATACATATATGTAAAAAAACAAAATTCATGATAACAATTAAGAATACTTTTATGTTAAAAATTCAACATCAAATATAAAATAAATTCAAACAAGCTTGATAGTATTTTTGTGGAACGATTTAAAATGGAGACCGTCTGCTACATATAGCTGAGTGATAGCATGCATGGTTATTAAATTATTGAGGTGTCAGCGTATTTTCAATTCAGTCAACTACTGCCAATATTTAGTTCATAGGGTCTGGGACATAAATGTCAGAAAAACAGCAGTAAGATTATTTTCAATTAGAAAATATCTTGCTGCTGTTCTCTATTTTCACAATACTTCGTATTGCATGGCTTCACTTTCCTAGGGTGCCGTCTCAGCACTCCAACTTGCTTGGTCCGATGGCTTTCTTTTCGAAAGCCTATCTGTTGGGGCCCCACCCCAACTTGCTTTGCTTGGCGAAATGCTTTTCGCATTTCTCTTTGTTGGGGCCCCTGTCTTCGACTGGCACTGCTCCCTCAGGAGTCTCGCCATAAATACTGCGTATTAACATGTAATTTTACCTTTAAATGCTTTAAAAATAAGGCACTTTCGTATCATTTAATAAACTTCACTAAACTAAATGAACGAGGTGCCTTATGTATAAAGATTATAGCATGAATCAATTTACACTACCAATGGAAACTTCAATTCTTATTCCTACAAATAATATTTCTCGATATGTAAATGAAATTGTTGAAACAATCCCAGATAATGAATTCGATGAACTCAAACACCATCGTGGGGCTACATCTTATCACCCTAAAATGATAACGAGCTGTATATTATCTAATACATAAGAGAAAGACAATTTCTATCAAATAATTTTAATAGAAATTGTCTTTTTTACATTGTTTAAGAACTTAATGTCCCGGACCCGCTTTTTTCTATATACATATCAAACACATAAACACAACTTTGACGGTTGATTAAATCGCATATTAACAAAATTGTAAAATTTACAAAAAATTAATATTTTAAAAATTATAATTTATTGACTTTTTAAAAACCGGATGCTAACTTTTAGTTAAATAAATAGTAATTTTACATTATTTATTATTAGGGAGAAGGAGGTGAAAAATAATGAAAATCAATAACCATTCAATTAATGGATATTCAGACATTAATAGTTCTGAAGCGATGCAATATGCAGGAGGTTGCTGCTCTTGTAGTTGTTCATGTTCTTGTAGCTGTTCATGTTCTTGTACATGTGCCTCAACAGCAGAGCAATAAATCAAAGGTGAAGCTTGGTCTATATAGATCAAGCTTTTCCAAATTTTAAAGGTGAGTATATGGAAAGTTTAATGACTATTAAGGATTTAAAGGTTGATATCAATAATAGAAAAATTCTAAACCTTAATAATAGTACTATAAATATTTATAGTGAAGATAAAATAGCACTGATTGGGAAAAATGGCGCGGGGAAAACGACTTTAATTAATTGTTTATTAAATGAGATAAATTACAGCGGCGTCATTGATAGAAAGATAAGTTCTAAAGATATAGGGATTGTTTTTCAGGAAAATAAGTATGGAGATTTAATCAAAGTACATGAATTAATTTATTTAGCAACAGCTTACAGCAAACGAAGTGAACAATTTAAAGCATTTACAAAAGCTTTCTCTTTAGAACATCTTATAAATAAATTTGTTAAAGATTTATCCTTGGGAGAACAAAAGCGCTTAACTGTAGGATTAGTCTTAAATAAACAAAAAAAGCTATACATATTTGATGAATTAACATCTGGATTAGACTATGAAAAAAGACAAAATTTATTACAGAAAACTAAAGAAATCACCCAAAATAAAGCAGTAATTAAAATTACGCATTACTTTGATGAGGTTGAAAATTGGGCAAATAAATTAATCATATTAGATAAAGGAGAATTATTGTATTACGGGAGTATAGATCAATTTTTCTCAAAATTTTATCACTATGCGCTGATTGAAATAGTGAATCAAGAGTTAGATCATCTAGTTAGAGATGATATTGAAAATATAAATGCTGATGTATATTTTAATGCCAAAATTGTTACCCACAATAAAGAGCAAATGAACGACGTTATTAACATATTAAATGAACGAAAAATAGAATTTAAAATCAACATGCAAAATATATACTCAACATATTTAATCTCAACTTTGGAGGAAATATGATAAATAAAATTTTGTTAAGCATAAAAATGCAATTTAGAGTTCCTATATCAGTGTTCTTTTCATTAATTTTTCCAATCATCATGATGTTAGTTATTATTATGTCTTATGGAAATTTTAGTATAGGAAATGGGAGACACTTTATAGATAAATATTTTTTAATTAGTACGAGTATTGGACTGCTACCGATTGCTTTTATTAGCTTTCCAATTTGGTTAAGTGAAAGCATCGAGAACGACACACTGAAACGATTAAAATATTTTGATGTAAATATTAGTAGTTTAATCGTTTCTAATATTATTTCATACTGCTTCTTAGCGATATTTAGTGTTATTTTAAATATCATTATTGGTAAAGTATTTTTCTCATTAACGCTACCAAACACGCAATATTTTATAGCCTTCTTTTTACAAATTTTTTATAACATTATCGCTCTGTTAATGATAGGAACATTTTTAGCTTTGTTAATAAGAAAGAGTAAGGTTTTATTACCTTTTGGAATGATATTGCTTTTTCTTACTTATATGATTATTGGTGTTTTTGTACAGTATGGGGAACTCCCCAATGTTTTAAAGGAAATAGGAAATTGGATACCAATCAAATATGCTACAAATGATTTTTATTCAATTTGGACAAATGAACGTATGTGGGATGTATCATTTTTAAAATTAAATTCATTGTATATCGTAGTGACGGGTGTTTTAAGTTTATGTATTTATAAGTTTAAGAAATGAGGAGAATAATGATGTTGAAGAGACAAGAAATGCGAGTGATTATTGAAATTTTAGCAGGTATTGTTTTATCTGCCATCATCACAGCCATCTCAATTTCAATAGGTTATTTTATTATCAATAAAAATGGTTATGCGCATTTTGATGTAAATTTATTAGGATTAAATTTATACAAAATACACAATCATGGCGATAGTGGAGAGCCAATTATAACGAATATTATGTTTTTAGGTGTGGCCCTGTCCATATTATTAGTAATCATTATTGAATTGCTTGTAGCAACTAAAAAAAGAGGTAAAAAGCAATGATTAATTATCAGTTAAAGGGAATGTTTAATCAGCATTCGTTATTTAAATTAAATGACGATAATATTGCAAATAATGATAATCGAAATAACTTTGCTCAAATTATTTTAGGGAATCAAGAATCAGAATCTTTAAAGTACTTATTAAATGTAAATCATCAGAGACTTAGTGATTTCAAAAGCATGTTAGCTTATAATGAATCGAATTATGCAGCTTTAGTTAATGAACATCAAATGTTGAATGAAATTAAGGATGAAGATACAAGATCACTTCCTAAAAGTGATAAGAAAATAAAAGAATCTTTTTATAATGTTTTAAATCACAGAAAAAGTACAAGGGAATTCACATCTTTTGAAATGGCTAGTAAAGAATTATCAACAATACTTAAATTTTCTTTTGGGATAGCGCCTAGAAAAGTGGAATATGGGGATATAAAAACAAGCACGCGGTTTTATGCATCGGCAGGCGGGTTATATCCGATTGATATATATCTTTATATCAACAATGTAGAAGATTATGATAAAGGCATTTATTTATACCAACCGATAAGTCACTCATTATTAAAAATTGTGCCTCAAAAGGACATAAACACAGATGATTTATTAGAAGGCAATAATATAGATATCAAAAATTGTAGTTTTTTAGTCTTTTTTGGCTATAATTTTAATTCTAGTTTTTTGAAATACGGGGAATTAGCGTTATTAAATAGTTTGATAGAGATTGGTTGTATGTCGCATAATTTTGATTTAGTCATTACGTCATTAGGCTATACAGGATGCCCAATAGCAGGCTTTAAGAAAAATAATATAGAAAAATTACTTGAATTAGATCATGTTAATGAACATATACTATTTACGAATATATGTGGGAAGGAATAGTTAAGTAATGAAAACGTTTATTAAACCTAAAGATTTGTTTGTCGAAGAAAACAATAGTGAGTATATATTAAAAAAGGGATATTTACATCAACACTCAATAGCTATAGATAAAGAAGAAAGCAGCAAAAATTTTATAGACAATTTCAAAACGTTAATAGCTGAAAATCAAATAGAATTAAATGAAAATGACGATATTATAGAAGATTTTAATAAACTAACGCAATTGAATTTAATACATCAAAAAATCGATACTTTTAATAAAATTTGTATTATTACAGACAAGGCAGCCAAAGCATTTTTTAAAGATCATCTCGATCAAGTTGATGAAATATATGAGTTTAATGAAGTTCTAGAAAGACATGAAATTGAAATCTTGAATAATCAAAAAAATAATTTATCTATAAATGAAGTTGTAAAAAAACAGCAATCAAAGTTTGCAGATATGAATGTTTTTGTTATTTTATCATATGCCAATCAACCTTTTATTAAAGCGTTTAACTTTTTAACAAACTTGTTGGATATGACATATACCCTAGCTTTTTATGATAATGAAAATGTATTTTTCACAAATATTCATCATGGAGAGACGGGTTGTTATGAATGCTTAGAACGACAATTAATTTCTAAGTTTCCTGGTACGATAGAAAATTATTTTGTTCCGGATGCGCAAAATCAAGACATGTACAATCTCAAATTATACAGTTATATATTAAGTATAATGATAAATGAAATTAATAATATAGAAATTTACGGGGATTCAACGCTAATAGGGAATGTACTCCATTTTTATTTACCCACATATGAATACAACTTTAATTTCAATAAGCGTCAGTCTACTTGTTCTACATGTTCAACGATAAATAATGTTTTGTTTAAAGAGCAAAATATGAAGTCAGCAAATATTTTAAAAAGGGTGTTAGAGAATGATAACCTTTAAAAATAATTTGAATTTTAATCTGTATAGACAAAACTTATTAGGTGGAAATGTAGCAGGAATATGGAAAGATAACAGCTTTTTCTTAGGATTAAATTCATATCCAATTATGAATTATCATTATGTCACGGCTCAATTTAATAATTTTGAAAAAAACTTCTTAAGTGAAGATTTCAAAGTGAATTATCATTTGAGTGGTTATGGTATTTATTATAATGAAGCACTAGCGTCATTCTTAGGAGAAAGTTCAGAAAGATATGCCTTTACGCTGTTGTATCAAAATTTAAAAGGCAAAATCATATATGCGTCACATGCACAAATTTCAGAACAACTAAAAAATACAAATAGCTTAGTACTACCTCTAGCATTAATTAATATATATTTTGAGGAAAAAGACGCCAAACATTATATTTATGACGATGACGTCATTCAATGGATTCCACTGAAATCTCTATATCATCCAGATCATGATGTTTTAGTACCTTTACAAATGCTTGTTCTATTTAATAAAACGATATTTAAAGATGAAAAACAGTTTACGAATAGCGGTGTTTCAACCGGTACAGCTAGTCATGAAACATTTGAGAAAAGTTTAACCAATTCTATTATTGAGATTTTACAAATAGATTCATATAATTTGTGGTGGTACGGAGGCATTGAAGGAAAGACGATTTCTGTAAATATTGCTGAAAAACTAAATGAATGGTTTAAACGGCCGAGCATTGTGCACAAATTTCTTGATAATTTCGATGTGTCTTTCACTGATATCAGCTTTGATAAACCTATTCATGTTGTTGTCTGTGAGGTTAAATCTAAAGCTAAAGATTTAAGCTTACCTAAATATGTCGTTGGGGTTCAAGGCGATATGAACTTAGAGCAGTGTATCTATAGAAGCTTATTGGAATGTGTTACCGTGTTAGAGTATACAATGACTGAGGTTTGGAATAATACTACACATTTTAAAAATGTCACAGAAAATATTGAAAATCATCCTATTGATAATTTAGATGATAATGTTATGTACTATGCCAAATATGGTTTGAATTTTAATATGCAGAAAAGAAAAAACACCTTCCAAAATACTAAAAATGCCAATAATTTATACGAAATCATCAATGAGTTAAAACATTTAAGTCATTATGCGTGTTATTTAGATATCACACCTGTAGAATTTTATAATAAAAATTTAGTTGTCGTTAGAACATTTATACCTGAATTATTGACGATAGCCATACCATCATATCCACCTTATCTACATCCAAGATATAAAGAAATAGGAGGAATAATAAATGATATTCCTCATCCTTTGGCATAGTCTGATTGGTTTAATGTTTTTTCTAACTTGCTTCCCAGGTATATTGCTTATTTTCATTAGAAAAGTAGCGTATTTTAAATATCTAACTGAATTTTACAAGTACATTTTGGTACTTATTGTCGTATTGTTAATAGATACGTGTTTATTTTTAAGTAATACAAATATTTACTTATGTGTATCTGTTATTATCATTACACCAGTAATCGTTTATATTACAGAAAAATCATTACTGTTTAACAAAAATTTGTTCGACTTTTATAACAAAAACAGCAAATTTATTTTAAGTGTGTTACTTGCTTACCCAATACTAGAAGAATTAAATTTCCGATACTTCTTGTATTATTTCAGCTTAATATATCATTATCATTTTATTCAGTACATCATCTTATCAGTACTAACCTTTGTGTTCTCTCATTTTCTATATCAAGGAAAGTCTTCCATAGTAAAAATCTTTTTTGCTACAATACAAGCAATGATTTATTTGTATTTTAGAGATATTTTTATCAATATTATTATTCATATGATGTTTAATATATTAGTGTTCAGTAGCCAAATGAAGAAATTAAATCATTCAAGAATAATAAAGTAATAGGGAAGATTCTCCGCTAAAAAATGACATCTTGCCAGAATGGATTGATATAAGCGGTCTCTTAGGTATAAACACTTAAAAAATCCCCTCATGACTTTCAAGCGTGAGGGGATTTCGTGTTATAAGTCTAAAATATATAATCGAGGGTTTGTTAAATATCCTTTGAGCTAATATTTTCAGTGACCTTCGTTAAAAAATGAACATAAAGCAGCATAAAATACGTCGTCGTTGTAAATAACTTGTTCTGTCACGTCATTTTAGATATATCCACGATAAAACTAACTTTAGCTTTATTTTCAATGTTTTCTAGAATGATTTCACTATTATATTGTTTAATAACTTCATTAGCAAAATACAAGCCTATTCCTGAGCCATTTGATGCTTTACCTTTAACGCCCCATTCTTTAGCAAATTTTAGTTCATCTTCTGTAAATTGTTTACCGTCATTAATAACTGAGAACTGCAATAAACGTTGATCTAGGCATTTGAAGTTTATACTTAATTCTTTGTTAGCATACTTCAAAGCGTTATTAATTAAGTTATCTATCACATGATATAGAATTTGATTATTTAAAAATATATGATTATGAAGTAATTTATTGTCTACTTGTATGTCCATCGTTTTATTTTTCAAAATATATTTATTATTATAGCTTTCATTGATAGTTGAGATAACCTTTTCAATATTAATTTTGTCTGAATGATTAGGTAATAACTTTACATTATTAATGTGAATTTTTATTTGATTATTAATGCGTTCAAGAGCGTTAAAGATTACTTTAGTTTCACTATTAATTTTGGATTTAATTTCTTGATTAGGCAGTTCTGAATTATTTATCTTTTTTAAAAGTTCAATGTGACCCTGCATGACAGTTAAAGGTGTTTTTAAGTCGTGTTCAAAGATTTCTAGCTTTTTTTTGAAATTGTTTTGAATCGTTAACTGATCCGCTATTCTTTTTTTAAGAAACGTATTAATGTTCTGTACTTCGTTAATCACATCATTAAATTCTTTAATATTTGTGGTTGTAACTTTCAAATCGATATCGTCGCTTTTTAAACTTTTAATAATATGATTTAAATAATCAATGTTTCTTGATAAATGCTTTTTATAAAAAAATCGGGTGAGCATATAAATAACTATTAGTGGAATAAATAAATTGATACAAATACTAGATATCGTAAAAAGGTAATGCGGTTGATGCCAGAAATCATGATATAGAGACTGTCCTATATTTGAAAATTCAAGTATATTAAGCAATAATTGTAAGACAAAAATAACGACTATACTGATGATCACAACTGATATATTTAGACGATGTAATTTTGTTTTGATACTTTCTATTCTAGCCATTTATACCCAACTCCCCACTTTGTATCTATATATTCAAAGTCACTATATTGATGCAACTTTTTCCTTATTTTTCGAATGTGTTCTGAGACAACCTGGGTATTACCTATTTTATTAAAATTAATAGAGTCATAAATTTGATCTTTGCTAAAATAAAAATTAGAATTCAAAGATAGCAGTTTTATGATTTCAAATTCTGTTCTCGTAATATCTAATAAATGGTCTCCCGCATATACGCTAAAGGTATCATAATTAATAATGAGATCTTTAGTTTTTTTAATATTTTTATTTTTGGAATAGCTATTATTTTGAGTTAAAATATTTTCAATCCTTACTATTAATTCTTCCATGTAAAATGGTTTGGCTATATAATCTTTGGCACCTAAAGAAAAACACTTAAGTCTTGTATCAAGGTTATCTTTAGCGGTCAAAAAAATAATAGGAATATTACTCTGACTAAGTGATTGAGCTACTTCAAAGCCATCAGAATAGGGCATTTTAATATCTAATATAATTAAGTGAATATGCTCATTTATTTTTTCCAAAGCTTCACGCCCATTATATGCGACAGTGGTCTTAAACCCCTCTAATTTAAGACTTTCTTGAATAAAAGAGACAATATTTTCCTCATCATCTACAATCATAATATTATACATAAGTTATCACCTTATATCGGATTATTAAAAGAAATTATTACCTATAATTAATGTACTATAAAACACAATCACATATCTAAAAATAATTAAATTTTTACTTTTTTTGTGATATAAATCGTTATTATTGAAACTAGTATACTAATTGAAAATTGTATTAATTTGAAATAAAACGGAAAGCCAAAGGTCTCAGAAAATAAATACATAAAACTCATATTCTTAAACCCTAGACATAATAAGAAATAAACTAAGCCAAACATATAACCAATCAAGGCATTTTTACTAATCATACTTATGAACAAACTTAACGAACCAATGAACATTGTATTTGTCAGTGCTATGAATATATCTTGTATAAATACAACATTAGAGTTACATATTTTAAAAGTTACTAAACCTATTAAAATCAGCAATATAGTGAACACAATTGTTAAAAATAGGCGTAATAACAATAAAAAACTATAATGATATCGTTTTGAGTTAATGATTAAAATCGTATTACGGGTATTATCAATTGCATATATTGTGGTAAATAAAATAATCCCCAGAAGTGTAAAAATAAGTTCAATAAATTGTATTATTCTATCATGGGTTAGATTGCTCACCCCAAACATAAATAAACTACAAATAAAAAATATCACGCAACCAAGATAAAGCTTTGAAAGGTTAGTTTTAATTTCTAAGAAGAGTAATTTTCCCACTTCTAGTTAGCCCCTTTCTTTTTAAGTCAAATAGCCAAACACTAATTAAAAGCAAAAGAATGGCTATGAAACAATAGCTGATTCTATTAATAAGAATGTCATTTAAATGATTATAAAAGAATGAAGTATTGAAAAGTGAATTATGTCTAGGAATGAGTAAACTGCCATAATGACCTTCAACATAATTAGAACCTATATTCAAATTAATAAACCAAATGATTATTTGAATCAGGGAACCTAAATAAGAATTAAAAATCATAGTAATCAATAGTCCTAAAATAGATGCTACTAATAGAGTGGGGGTAGTCCACATAAATAAAATTTCATAAAATATAAAAATTGCCTTAATTGAAATAGGGTGAACAACCGACAAACTAATTAGGAAATAAACAGAGAATAATAGTATTGGTAAAAATGACAATATGATTAATGCCAGTACGCGTGTTAGGATTAATTTAAATGACGATATGTTTCTAGAATTTATTGTTTTAAATACATGATTCTTTCTATCTAAAAGATAAATATGAGCACCTAAAAAGAATGGGAGTATTCCTATTATTACTCCTGCAATATCAGAAAGATATCTGCTATATGCCCCGAAATAAATGTCTTTGTTTTTGATCATCTTCTTCTCCATTGAAAAATCTTCTTTACTCATTTGTTTAGTCCCAAATAAATATAAATTTTTTTCGGAATAATTAGATCCCCATCCTATTTCATGAGAAACCTTGTTAGAGTAGTATTTGAATCTCTTAAAATCTTTAGAATTTTCCATGTTTTTTAGAGAGGTTTTGATTTTATCTATTTTATCTTTATTTAATTTCTTTTGTTTCAAGAAGCCAAACTGATACACTTTGAAGTTATTGCTGTGTAACTCTTTTTTTAAGTTATCTATCGCATTTTTCATGATTACTTTATTATTTGTAGTGTAAGTAGTCATAGATTTTGGTTGATAAATATCAGAGTTAATATTTTTATCAATCACTTGGTTACAGTTAACAAATACGAAAAAAATAACAAGAATACAGTAAAAAATAAAAATTTTACTAAAAAGTAGTTTCTTTATTTCTATCAAGAATAGATTCATCGTTTACCTCCTTGATTCATTTTTAAAAAATACATATAAGCATCTTCAAAGTCTTGTTTAACTTTTCTAGTTCCTTCAAGATTTGATTCTGATACAAATCTGACTTTTAGTAGATGCTCATATTCTTGTATTTTTGTAATAAAAATATTATTTTTTTTCAGTTGATTTAGTTTTGAAGGGGAGATAGTAATCTCATAAACTTTATTGTCACTAAGCTCAATTAAATTCTTAATCGATCCTTTATAAGCGATTACTCCTTTGTCTAGGATAGCGATATTTTCACAGGTTGATTCAATATCACTCACTATATGAGTAGAAATGATGACAATTTTATCTTTAGCTAGATTGGATAATAAATGACGCAAACGTACCCTTTCTTCAGGATCAAGTCCTGCTGTAGGTTCATCTACTATAAGCACTTGTGGATTGTGAATAATTGCTTGCGCGATACCTAATCTTTTTTTCATACCTCCTGATAAACTTTTAACTTTTTTATTTTGATGTTCTACAAGATTAACTTTTTCTAATGATGCAGCAACGTTTATTTTTAAATTGGCTTTAGGAATTCCAGATAAAATTCCTAAGTAATGCAATGTTTCTTTTACTTTCATATTCGGATAAAAATCAAAATCTTGAGGTAAGTAACCGATCATTTTTCTAATTTGTTTCGTTTGAGTTAAAGAAATATTATTAATTTCTATAGTTCCACTACTTTGTTGAAGAATGGTTGAAAGCATATTCATTAAAGTCGATTTACCAGATCCATTTCTCCCTAAAATCCCAAACATACCATTTTTGATTTCAAGGTTAATATTTTTAAGTGCATACGTTTTACCGTCATATGTTTTATTTACATCTTTAATCACTATATTGTTCAATATGACCGCCTCCTTTAACTTCAAGTTATCAAAAAGAAATCAAGAAAATATCAATAATATGAATGTCACAAAAAAGACACTTATGAATACTTGGCTAAGCAAAAATGAAAAATAATTGATACGCTTAGATTGAGGTGATTGAATGTATTATGAAAAAAGTGGGAAAGAAGCATATTTTAAAAACAAAGTTAAAGGGATCATTAAGAAAACTGTAGCATTAGATATTACAAACATTCATTTGGAGACCAGATAACTGGCTGTGTTTAAGTGGTTATTAAAACAGGAAGTTGGAATAGTCAACAAGTGAAAGAATATACTGAGTTACTGCTTAGATATGAGTAAATTCACGAGATTATGGATAGTGAATGATTTTATTATATTGTTTATGTGATTTATATAGGGGTAATTTTAAAGAATAATAATATAGTTGGAGACATTAAATTACTTGAGAATAACAAAGGCACTGCACTCAGAGCGAACTGGGAAAAATGTGCTGAACTTGGTGGTGGAATTGCTAAATGGTGTTGGTTACGGAGCTATTGGTGCAACACCCGTCAGTGTAGGAACTGGATCTGCGATAGGTGTCGTGTCTGGAGAAATGGGAGGAGCTACTAGTTGTTTCGATTAAAAAAAAGTAAATCAATTTTATTGATGATTTTTGGTATTATTTTAGCATGTTTTACATTGCCATTTATCATTGGGGTATTTTCTTTGTTCTTTATTTTTCCACCGTTATTTTTATTATTTTTGAATTTGTTTGTATTTAATGAAGAAAAATAAATTAAATATGAGAAATCTAATTATTTGTTAGGATTTGAACTATATATTGGCAGTAGCTGACTGGATTGAAAATACGCTTAGGCCATGTTTTTTCAATCCTAGTCAACCTTGCCAGAGCGGGACTACGAATTCATTGTGAATTCTGTCCCGCTCCTGTCATTAAAATAATTGTTTTAAAGGCACATCTACTATTTCGAATGGATGATTGCTACTTATATGACAGAGTTGAATGATACAGTTGTCTATAAGATGTTGTTTGAACTTTATGGTGTGGTGCTGATAGTATAATGGTTTTGTCACATCGTAATATGCTAATCCTCGTATTAGACCTTCTCCTATCATTTTTGAATAACTTTCTTTTTTGGTCCAAATTGTATAGAAGTCTTCAAGTGTTTGTATTTGATTGAATTCGTTTGTTGAAAACTGTTTGGCGATGTTTAAATCATCCATGCCTTTTATTTCTTCAATATCTGCACCTATAGGCAAATGGTCTATTGCGCAGATAATATAAGGGAAACTGTATGAAAGATTCACATAGATGTCGATTGGGCTTGCAATTTTGACGTGTCCATTAGGCTGGATATCATATGACCATTGGCTTGGCATGAGTCCATGGGTGTGTTCGATGCTGTATTGTATCAATAAGTCGCCTATACGATGCATCCATTTATCCTTAGAAAAACGATATGTTAGACGTTCGGGCTTTTTCAATTGTCGATGACTTTGAGACATCCAGTGCGCAATGTCTTTATAAGTATGGTTCATTTTGGTAATAAATAATTTCATCTATGGTATTCTTTACATTCAAATTTTTCATTGAGTAGTTCCCGCCATTGATATAACCAATGTTGTGTAACTTTAGGCCATACTTCGTCTAAATCTCTAAGCAAATTTTGAGTCATTGATGACTGGGTGACACCAGTTATTTGGTTGGATGCTTGACTATTTAATCCAATTACTTCATGCATGTTTAATTCATGTAAGGCTTTATCAAATTCCTCATCATTGATCAGTGGCAAGTCGGTATCTTTTGTTTCTTCTAACACGTTTTTCATTGTGAGTACATGTGGTGAATAGACGTGATAGATGATAGGTGTGGCATTTGAGATTGCTAATGTCACGATATCTCTTGCAGTGATATCAATATATGAAAATTCAATTTCTGTTTGTGAAAAACTGTCACCGATAAATGGTAATTTTAATAAATCATTCATAACGATTGAGAAACGATTTGTTGTTAAATTTTTCATATTTAGTTTTCCAGTATATGCGCTTGTTAAGTTGCCTAATCGCATGATTTTAGCATCTAAACCAGCTTCTATTGCTTCTAACACTTTGATTTCGCTATAGAATTTACTTTTTGTGTAAGGAGATGTGAATAGCTGATCTTTATATAAATCTTGTTCTGAAAAAGTATAATCCTCGGCATGGGAGTCAAATACTGTTCCTACACTAATTGTTGAAATGTAAATAAATCGCGCTTTATGTGTTTCAGCAAGTGTTAATAAATCTTCTGTACTTTTCACATTTACGTTGATAAATGCCTCATCATCTCCAAAATGATCTGTCCGTGCACCTGCATGAATAATGGTGTCAATATGACTTGTGATGTTTAATATATCTAAGTTGGAGAATTCACCTAATACGACTTCAACACGTATCATTAAGTCAGCAACATGTGCAGGATCAAAATAGCAACTTAAGTTTTCTTCTACTAATTGACGTGCGTCTTTCTTATTCTGTCCTCTCACTACGCAAGTAATTTTATCAGTATAACCGGTTAATTCATTAATTAAATATGCGCCTAAGAAACCTGTTGCGCCTGTTAATAACACATGACCTAGATGTCTTACTATCATTGGTTTTGAACGCATTTGATAGCGTTGTTTGATTAATGACTGTAATTGAGGTAAGTGATCCGGTAAAGTAACGCACGATTCGTCACTTTGTTGTTCTAAGTGTGCTGACAAATGACGGATTGTCTTATATTGATAAATATCTTGCATAGTAAGATGAATATGTTTCCTTTTAAGTTTAGAAATAAGGACCATAGTATCTAAGGAACTGCCTCCTAATTTAAAGAAGTCATCATCTATGCCTATCTCAGAAATATCTAGTATTTCTGCCATGATTGAGGCGAAAATTTGCTCGGTGTCATTTCTTGGTGGCTCAAATTGATGGTGATGCATTTCAGGATTTGGTAGCTTAGATTCATCAACTTTATCGTTACTTGTTAATGGAATTTCATCAATGGCAGTGAATGTATTAGGAATCATGTATTTTGGCAAGTATTGAGTTAATTGTTTAAGTAGATGCGATGCTATATCATGATTACCCACATAGTAGGCGTGTAATAAATCATGGCCGCCTTGTTGACGAATGATTACTACACTATCATCGACACCATCTAGCGCATTGATTACATTTTCAATTTCTTCTAATTCGATTCTATAACCATTGACTTTAACTTGTTTATCGATACGACCTAAAAATTCAATGTTGCCATCAGGAGTAAATCGTGCTAAATCACCACTTCTATATAGTTTTCCTGTACCAAAAGGATTGTCTATAAATGCTTGAGCGTTCAGTTCAGGTTGATTAAGGTAGCCTGCAGCAAGACTGTCTCCTGCAATACATAATTCTCCTGCGATACCGATGCCACATAATTGCATCTCAGAAACGATATAAACTTGAATGTTAGCTAAAGGCTGCCCGATTGGTATGGTTGATGGTATTGGGTCTCCTTTAGCGTGTGACCAAGTTGTTGTTACAACGGTTGATTCAGAAGGACCATAAGCGTTGTAATACGTATCGCAATGTTTGGCAATGTGCTGTACAAATGAAGGTGTACTTGTAGCGCCACCAGTAATAATTTTAGGAATGTAAAATTGATGCATCACATTTAATACTTGAAGTGGTATGGATGCTACCGTTATTGCTTCCTTTGTAATCAGTTGTTCTAACAGCTCGGTATTAGTACGTTCATTTTTATTTGCAATAACAAGTGTGTGCCCATTTAATAAGCTAGAATAAATATCCATGGCAGATGCATCAAAGACATAATTTGAATATTGAATAATTGTTTCATGTTCTGAGAGCTCAAGTCGATCTGTCCATGCGTTTACTAAATTAAGTATATTGCTTTGTTGAATGGACACACCTTTAGGCATACCTGTGGTTCCTGACGTATAGATACAATATATTTCATCTTCTAGACTGCCCGCATACTCAGAAAATGGACGTTTGTTATTATTTGTCAGCTCTAAAGTTTCAAGCGCAATGGTTGGTATATTCATGTGTATATCTTTGCCATATGTGATAACGGCAGATGCTTGGGCATCTTTAATCATATAATCGATACGTTTATCTGGATGTGCCACATCAATTGGAACATATGAGGCACCAACCTTGATCGCAGCCACCATGCTAATAATCATTTCAAAGCTGCGTTCAGTGAGTAATGCGATACGGTCCCCAGATTGAACGCCGTTTACCGTTAATTCATATGCGAGTTGATTAGCATAGGCATCTAATGTTTGATAGGTCATTGATTGGCCATTCATTCTAAGTGCTACATCTTTACTATGTTGCATCACAACACGGTTAAAGCGCTGTTGAACCGTTTCATGGGTTGTATCGTCTCGTGTATAACAATTAACGTTTGTGTTTATCCAATCTAAGATATGTGGATCTTCTTGTATCTCTTTAATTTTTGGATTTGAAGTAGTAATCACATATTTGAAAATATTTTCAAGTTGTTGTGCCATCAATTGAATGGTTGCTTTACTATATAAATCAGTATTGTACTCAATGTTCACGGTATAGTCGTTATAATCTTCCTCGATAATAAAGGATAGATCAAACTTTGCTGTCGTGGATTGAGGTGGTATATGTGTCAAGCGACTATGACCAAAGTTAGCGTGATTTGTCTCATTATTTTGAAGCACAAGCATCACATCAAATAATGGGTTACGCGAAGGATCTCGGTCGCCAACTAAATCATTGACTAGGCTTTCGAATGGATATTCTTGTTGTTCATAAGCAGCTAAACTTGTCTCTTTCATTTCAGAAATAAATTGTTCCCAAGGCTTGTCATTTGTCGGTTGTCCACGATATACGAGTGTGTTGGCAAACATTCCTAGCATATTCTCAGTATCTCGATGTGTTCGTGAGCTAATCACGCTACCAATAACAAGGTCGTCTTGTCGTGTATATTTATGAAGCAGCACCATAATTGCGCTCGCAAAGAACATAAAATCAGTAATTTGATGTTGTTCAACATAAGACTTGAGTTGTGATTTGAATGTTTGGTCATAATGAAATGTCATCATATGGCCATGTGTCGTTTTAATGCTTGGTCTAGGATAATCTGTAGGCATATTTAACACAGGTACACCATCTTCAAATTGTTCAAGCCAATAATGGCGTTGTGTTGATAAATCACGTTGTGCCATCCATTCACTATAGTCTCTATATTGTAATGACAATTGAGGTAAAGATTTATTTTGATATAGCGCATTCAAATCTGCTAATAAAATTGTATTACTCATGCCATCGTTGATACTGTGATGCGTATCAATAAATAAATAGTGATGTTCAGGAGAGTGAATATATTTCATGCGTATTTGGCTTGGTTTTTCCAAGTTGAAAGGATGCGTATAGGCATGAATGATATCTTGTTCATCCGTTAAATCTGTAGTTACTTCCTCAAAGTCCGGAATAACATCTTTCGCAATGCGTTGTTTAACTTCATTATGATCAATGATGTATTGAGTACGTAATATTTCATGGCGCTGAATTAATTGTGACAAGCTACGTTGCAATTGATCGACATTTAATTCTGAAGTAAGGCGCCATAAAAATGGGATGTTATATACGGTATCTTTTGGATTTACACTCCATAATAAATACATACTTTTTTGAACAGCACTTAATTCGTATTGCGTATCTTCTGAAGCTTTAGGAATCACTTCATAGTGTTCATTTTGAGTCTCTTTAAGCTGTTGACTAAGGGCTTTAACAGTAGGAGACTTCATAATATCTCCAACTTTAAGGCGCTTTTGAAGCTGTTCTTCAATACGATTAACCACTAATGTCGCTCTCAATGAGTGACCACCCAGTTCAAAGAAATTGTCTTTAATACCTACGCGATCAACATGTAAAATTTCTTCAAATATGCGGCAAAGGACGCGTTCAAGTTCATTACGTGGCGCAACATAATTGGATTCATCAATCATATCAATATCTGGTAAAGCACGTGTGTCTAACTTACCATTGATTGTAATAGGAATTTTGTCTATTTTCATAAAATGAACTGGAATCATATAATTAGGTAGCGTGTGACTTAATAACTTCTTCAATGTGCTTGTTGATTGTGGTTGAGAAGCCTCATAATATGCCACAATTTGTTTATCACGATCTTGCTCATGTTCATGCACAACGACGACAGCTTTATTAATATCGCGTATCGCTTCGATTGCTTTTTCAATTTCTGATAATTCGATTCTGAAACCACGAATTTTCACTTGCTTATCGATGCGACTAATGTAGTCGATATTACCATCTTCTTGTAGACGAACTAAGTCACCACTTTTATAAATCGCTTCCCCATTTAATGGAGATTTAACAAAGCTCTGTTGCGTTTGCTCAGGTTGATTCAAATAACCTTTTGCTAAACCTGAACCACCAATACATAATTCCCCAGGCACACCTACACCACATAATCGTTGACCTTGGATGACATAGACAGTCGTTCCATTAATCGGACTACCAATTGGAATACGTGCAGGCAATTTTGGTGGAATAGCATAAGTGGTCGTAAACGTTGTATTTTCAGTTGGACCATAACCATTGATTATTTGTGGGTGTCGTGCACGTGAATTCAATAGGTTTACCCATTTAGCATTCAACACTTCTCCACCGATAAGTAAATATTTGAGAGATTCTAACACTTCGATACGCTCACTGGCAATTTGATTGAAAAGTGATGAAGTTAACCACATTGTATTGACCTGTTTATCTGCAATGGTTTGGCCCAATTGCTTAGAATCAAGTAAAGTATCTTTTGATGTGATAATTAAGCGACCACCATTTAATAAAGCTCCGTAAATTTCAAAGGTTGCAGCATCAAAGGCAATCGTTCCTGATAATAAAATCACCGTATCATCGTTAAGTTCAACATAGTTAGGTTGGTGAACTAGGCGATCGATACCTCTATGTGCGATGACAGTTCCCTTAGGTTTACCGGTTGTTCCAGAAGTATAGATGACATAGGCAGTGTCTTCTGGTGTATTAATGTGTGGCAGATTATCAATATACGTGCATTCATCCCAATTGATTTCCTCCATTTTGATAAGAGGTAAGTCTGACTGCAGTGTTATATGATATGTGATTATCGCTTTAGGCATCGCATCTTTAAGAATATAGTGTGTTCTTTCTTGTGGATAGTCTGGATCAATAGGCAGATAGCCAGCACCAGATTTTAGAATACCTAATATAGCTACAATCATTTCCATACTGCGTTCCATAATTAAAGCGACCGTATCATTTGGTTGAATGCCATAAGTCGTTCTCAATAAGTGTGCAATGTAATTGGCTTGTTGATTTAACTGACGGTATGTCATAGATTGCTGTTCAAATTGTAAGGCGATTGCATCAGGATGTTGATTAACTTGATATTCGAAGCGGCTCATTACAGTTTGATAAGCATCATTACCATTCAGTTGGGTTATACTATGACTATTTATTCTTTCGTATAATTGTAAGTCAGTTTGATCATTTAATTGAATCTCTTGTACTAACATAGTTGGTTGATTTACAGATTGCATATAAATGGTTGTAATTAAACGGCGTAATGTTTGAATCGTTAAATCATCATAGGCATTTGCATCGTAAACTAAGTCAAAACCACCATTTGCGAGTGGATAGATTTCAATATTCGCTAATGAAGATTTATTGTTGTACAAACGATGTACCTCATGTGAAACTTGATGAAGTTCAAAGTCGGCAACAACTGGTGTTACATGAAACATACTTTCTAATTCCATGACGTCAGCATTTGCTTCTGTAATGAATGACGCACCATGGTTTTGTAATGAATGAATTGCGGATGTCCAAGCTGTTAACAGACTGTCTACGGATGCGTGTTGGTCAATGTATAAACATACTGGGGACACATTTGAATTCGGTACCATCAACAACTCTGATTGTTTATTCGCTACTGGGAAGTGGATGTTCAATGCCACTTCGTTTGATTGACTCATAAAGTGATGTGCCAAATATGTGCTAACAGCTAATCGATGGATATCAAATGATGAGAGTTGTGTACGTACATAGCGCATCTCTTTTTTATCAGAGACATTTTTTACAGGCATATAGGCATAATTTTCATTATCTGCATGAAGTACTTTAAATTGATTAAAGTCTTTTGGTGCATTTGGATTGCATGCTTTTTCGTTTATCTTTTGTACCGTCATATAGAATTGAGATATTCCAGCATGCTGATTGAGTGAATGTTTGTAAGCCTTATTTAATTCTGATAAAAATATTTGTAATTGGTTATCGTTAAAAATCATAGAATGGAAATCTAAAAGTAAGTATGCTTCATCAAGAAATTGATAAATTGTAAAGTTAAATTGAGGTAATTGATTTAAATAGTATGAATTCAATTTTTGTTGGAAGAAACTTTCGATATCAATATTTTTGGAATAGTCATCGAAAGCTTTTAATTCAATAAACGGGAAAAATTCTCGAATGCTTACACATAAATCATCCGAATCATCAATATTGAATTGTGATCTTAATACAGGTTGGCGTTGTACGACATTTAATAATGCATACATCAGTTGATGACAATCAATACGGGTATCCAATTTTACCCAATATGTCATCCGATGTGTTGAGGATGATTGTTTTAAATATTTAAGATAAAAATACTTTTGAAAATTCAATAGTTGTTTGTTCATTTAAGTCCTTCTTTCATATTCATTCTTTAATAAACATAATTAAGCATTCACATCTTCTTGTCTAGACAGTCTATATCATAATACATTTACCTGCATAAAAACAATTACCTAATTAAAAAATTTATAAAATCTTAATAAAAGCTTTTTAAAAAATTAATTATGATAATCTCAGTAAGGTTTGATAGTATTCGTATTTTTAATAATTGAATATTAAAACATATTTATTTAAAACGTAGTAGTTCAGACTACATTTGTATTGTTATAGGTGCACTTTTATGTTAAATACGCATTATATAAAAATTAAAATAGATTATATAAATATTGTTTGGTACTATAAAAGAGAAATTAATGTAAAAAAGGGGTGGAAGGATGAAACATTTAAAGAGATTAAGTCTGAGTATCGTTTTTTTACTGTTAATATTTTGTATTAGTGGATGTGGAAGCAGCCAAAAAGAAAACACTAAAACAGAAAGTAGTAAAAAAGAGTTTAGCAGAGAGGCACAAATCAAACAAAGCTTTAATAAGACATTAAAGCTATATCCTAAACTTTAAATTTTTTGTACAATATGGCAAATTTAAAGATTTGAATGATTACAAAGGTGGAGATATTTCATACAATCCAAATGTACCGAGTTATTCCGCCAAATATCAGTTAAGTAATGATGATTATAATGTACAACAGTTAAGAAAACGATATAATATCCCAACGAAACAAGCACCGAAACTACTGTTGAAAGGTGATGGCGACTTGAAAGGGTCATCTGTAGGGCATAAAAACCTAGAATTCACTTTTGTAGAAAATCAAGAAGAAAATATCTTTTTTACGGATAGTATTAATTTCAAACCTACTGAGCGTGATGAATCATGAGCAAAACTGAATATCCAACATTAACAGAAAATTAATAAGTAATTCTGAAGAAACAAATAGTGTATCAAAACTGAATATTGATTAGAAGCGTGTCATAAATGATGCGCTTTTTGTGTAATATAATTATAAATAAATCATACAAAAACAAATTAAATTGATTGCTTATGAATTGATTGCTAACATGAAAGAGAAATTAGTATCATAAAATCAAATTTTATAAATATATCATATGTTGAGAAAAATATAAGGATGTGAAGAGATGCGACAGTCAAGGAAGTTAAAGCTCGGTATATGTTTAATCCTACTTATTATATTGATTGGAAGTTGTATCATCTTGACAAAAACAAATAGTCGAAATGCTCAAATTAAGAAAACATTTAATCAAACATTAAGCTTGTATCCAACCAAGAATCTCGAGGATTTCTACGATAAAGAAGGCTTTCGAGATCAAGAATTTGATAAAGGAGATAAAGGCACTTGGATCATTCATTCTGAAATGGTTATCGAGCCAAAAGGTAGAAATATGGAATCTAGAGGAATGGTGCTACATGTAAATCGCAATACTAGAACAACGAAAGGATATTTTTTAATAAGCGAGATAACAGAAGACAAAAAAGGATATGTGCATAATAAAGATAAAAAATATCCAGTGAAAATGGAACATAATAAAATTATCCCAATAAAGCCAATACCGAATGATAAGTTAAAAAAAGAAATAGAAAACTTTAAGTTTTTTGTACAATACGGTAACTTTAAAGATTTTAAGGATTATAAAAATGGAGATATTTCATACAATCCAAATGTGCCAAGTTATTCTGCAAAATATCTGTTGAATAATGATGATTATAATGTACAACAGTTAAGGAAGAGATATAATATCCCAACCAAACAAGCCCCTGAATTAAAGTTGAAGGGCTATGGCGATTTAAAAGGATCATCCATAGGATCTAAAGATCTAGAATTTACCTTTGTAGAAAATAAAAAAGAAAATATCTTTTTTACAGATTCTGTACAATTTACTCCAAGTGAGGTTAATAAATCATGAGTCAAACTCTGAATATCAAATCTAGAGACATAATAGGTTATTCTAAACAGACCAAGCGTAGTATATAGAATAATATGGGGGTGTGAAAAAATGGAGCATTCAAAAAAACTAAAGTTATGTGCAAGTTTGTTTATCTTAGTCATTTTTGTTGGAGGGTGTGGACCTTTTAACAAAGAAGCTCAAATTAAAAAAAGTTTTAATAAAACATTAAGTATGTATCCAACTAAAAATCTTGAAGATTTTTACGATAAAGAAGGCTTTCGAGATCAAGAATTTGAAAAAGGTGATAAAGGAACTTGGATAGTTAATTCTGAAATGGTTATTGAACCCAAAGGTAAGAATATGGAATCCCGAGGAATGGTGCTCTATATAAATCGTAATACTAGAACAACAAAAGGGTATTATTTTATAAGTGAAACAACATATGATAGTAACGGTAGACCAAAGGATGATGAAAAGAGATATCCAGTGAAAATGGCGCATAATAAAATTATTCCAACAAAGCGAATCCCAGATGATAAGTTAAAAAAAGAAATAGAAAACTTCAAATTTTTTGTACAATATGGCAACTTTAAAGATTTTAAAGATTATAAAAATGGAGATATTTCATACAATCCAAATGTGCCAAGTTATTCCGCAAAATATCTGTTGAGTAATGATGATTATAATGTACAACAATTAAGAAAACGATATAATATCCCAACCAAACAAGCTCCTGAATTAAAGTTGAAAGGTGATGGCGATTTAAAAGGCTCATCCATAGGATCTAAAGATTTAGAATTTACCTTTGTAGAAAATAAAAAAGAAAATATCTTTTTTACAGATTCTGTACAATTTACTCCAAGTAAGGATAATAAATCATGAATCAAACGGAATATCAAATAAAGTCTGACAATATAACGAGTATCTCTGAAGAAACAAATAGTGTATCAAAACTGAATATTGATTAGAAGCGTGTCATAAATGATGCGCTTTTTTGTGTAATATAATTATAAATAAATCATACAAAAATAAATTAAATTGATTGCTTATGCATTGTTTGCTAATATGAAAGTGAAATTGGTATCATTAAAAAATTTGTATGAATATATCATTTATATATAGAAAATATAAGGATGTGAAGGGATGCGACAGTCAAGGAAGTTAAAGCTCGGTATATGTTTGATCCTACTTATTATATTTATTGGAGGTTGTGTTATATTGACAAAAACAAATAGTCGAAATGCTCAAATTAAGGAAACATTTAATAAAACATTAAGTGTATATCCAACTAAAAATCTTGAAGATTTTTACGATAAAGAAGGCTTTCGAGATCAAGAATTTGATAAAGGAGATAAAGGCACTTGGATCGTTAATTCTGAAATGGTTATTGGACCAAAAGGTAAGAATATGGAATCTAGAGGAATGGTGCTCTATATAAATCGTAATACTAGAACAACAAAAGGGTATTATTTTATAAGTGAAACAACATATGATAATAACGGTAGACCAAAGGATGATGAAAAGAGATATCCAGTGAAAATGGCGCATAATAAAATTATTCCAACGAAGCCAATACCGAATGATAAGTTAAAAAAAGAAATTGAAAACTTTAAGTTTTTTGTACAATATGGTAGCTTTAAAGATTTTAAAGATTATAAAAATGGAGATATTTCATACAATCCAAATGTGCCAAGTTATTCCGCCAAATATCAGTTGAATAATGATGATTATAATGTACAACAGTTAAGAAAACGATATAATATCCCAACGAAACAAGCGCCTGAATTAAAATTGAAAGGCGATGGCGATTTAAAAGGCTCATCCGTAGGATCTAAAAGTCTTGAATTTACCTTTGTAGAAAATAAAAAAGAAAACATCTATTTTGCAGATGCGGTACAATTTACCCCAAGTGAGGATAATAAATCATGAGTCAGATAGAATATCAAATAAACCCTGGCAATATAACAAGTAACTCTGAAGAAACAAGTTCGGTATCCAAAATAAGTTATGAAATAGAAAATGCGAATGATAATGGTTTAGACAAAGGCAAAATTAACAAGCAAATTAAAGCTTTAAAAAGAAATAATAATTTTCCTGGGAACTTAGAATACGTTGATAGTTATACCGATCCAAAAACAGGTACGACCACAAGTGCTTTTTTAAATAAAGAGACAGGAAAAGTTACTTTAGGTATGACAGGCACCAATTTACACAAAGGTGCAATGTTAAAACAAGCGTTTGGCATTGCTTCTCCTCAAGACTATAGAGATGTGTATGAAACGCTAAATGATATTCGGGCAGATATCAATATTGGACTCCATTCCGTCACGGATAAAGATCCACATTATAAAAATACCCAAGACTTTATTAAAGGAATCAAAAAAGACTATGATATTGATACAATTACAGGACATTCTTTAGGTGGTAGAGATGCGATAATTTTAGGTACGAGTAATGACATTAAACATATCGTTGTGTATAATCCAGCACCATTGGCGGTCAAAGATGTGAGTATACTTTATGACGATGGGGAAGAACTTAAAAAAATGATTGAAAAGTATGATGGTCATATTGTGAGATTCGTGTCTAATCAAGATATATTAGATGCAGGTGTTCGCGATCTTATGTATGAAACTGCCGGAGAAAAAATAGTGATAAAAAATGGAGAAGGCCATTCAATGGATGGTTTTTTAATCAAAGGGACACAAGCTAAAATATTAGCCGAATTAAAAAGAGTCAAAGGATACCAAGACGCAAATAATAAATCATTTAAATCAGTTCGTAAGCAAACGAGACGTAGACTAGATAAAGTAGAGACGCTGAGAGCGAATTGGATTCAAACGAATGGTGGGGCGCTCTCTTCATCTCAACAACAATTATTAGAATCTTTAACGGCATTAACTATCGCCCAAGGATTAAGCCAATTGGTTGATGAAGAGAGTCAACATTTGAAAAAAATGTATCAATCGATGGCACATAAGTTTGGAGAAAATTGGAAAAAAGCTCAAGAAGCTGGGAATGAAATTGCTGAAAAACTAACCTTTGCAGAGGTCATAGATGAATTACGGGCAGGTGGCGCGTATGAAAGTAAACTTGAAACGGATCCCCAAAGAAAAATAGATAATAAGTTAAAAAAATTAAATGATGTTTCTAAAAATTGTGATGATTATATAGCTAAAATTAAACAGAGCATTCATGCAATTGTTGAAAAGGATAAAGCGTTAGCAAGTCAAATAGGTGGTATTATGTGATGTTTACAGAATATAAAAAATTAAGTGATCTTGAAAATGCCTTTGATGTAGAAAGAAAAAAATTAAATGATGAATTAAATCAACTTTATGAACTAAAACATCAAACGCGCCGAAAATGTGAACAAATGTATGATCACTTCTTATATCTCAAACATAAACTGAATTATAGTGAAGCAGCTACTATCAAGATGATGCGTATTATAGAAGCATTTGATGGAGAAATGAATCAGCGTATCAGACATCAAGAAATGAAATTAGAAGATGATAAAGATACATTAAGAAGAGACTACTTAAAACAATCTGCCAGAATTGAAGGAGATGAATAAGCATGATACGAGGTTCGAATGCCATACCAGATTTAGCAGTAATGGGAGGAATGATGGAAAAAGAACAAATTAGAACGGTTATTGCACCAGAACATGATCGAATGCATCATGACCATCAGAATAAGCTAAAAAGTGATGAAAAAATATTACTTGACCAAATGGTGAATCATTTTAAAAAATTTGAAGGTGAATTTAAAAATGCGGCTCAAGGAGATTGGGTGAAAAGTGCAATGTCTGAATTAAATGATATAAGCGATGATTTAAAGCATATTCAGGATATCGAAGTATGATGATGTTGTCTAATAAGGATGTAGTTAGGATATATGTTAGTTATCAACTGTAGGGAAATAACAAATGAACATGTTGTTTTTCTGCAGTTTTGCTTTATCCAATGATATCATTATGTTTCAACTTGATATTCGTGTAAACGTGCTATGAATTTAAAAATGAAGGCTATAAAACGCTATATATGAAAAAGTGCAATCATATTTTTAACTTCAAAGTATGGCCAAACGGTAATCACTGATAACAATTTAGATTATTTTCAGACAATCAGTTTAAGGGTAAAAAAGACAATGATGCAAGCTGGAATGTACTTGAAATAGTTGTATATATGAAATATAAAGTATTATAAATAAGCCCAACATTATCGATCATCGACAGTGTTGGGCTCAAATCATTGATTATGTGGATTGTTTTCAGTAGTGTTATTTATCTTCTAATAGATATTTAATTGAGTTATATATATCTTCTAATGTTTTGACAGATTGATCAAATAGCGCTTTTTCTTTTTCATCTAATGGCAGTTCATATATTTTAACTGCTCCATCTTGATTGACCAATGTTGGCACACCTACATACACGTCACGATATCCACCGTATTGGCCTGTAAGTTGTGTTGATACATTTAATACGTTATTTTCGTTGTTTAAAATTGCTTTTGAAATACGCATTAATGCTAAAGCAATACCATAATATGTTGAACCTTTCGCTTGTATAATTTCATAGGCAGCATCACGAGTATTGACATAAATTTCTTCAGCTTTGGCTTCACTACCGGTTTTTTCTTTTAGTGCTTCGAATACTGGCATACCAGCGATGTTAGCTTGTGACCATACGGCTAATTCAGAATCACCATGTTCACCGATAATACTAGCATTTACACTTGCAGGTGCCACGTCGAATTCTCGACTGATTAAATATTGTAAACGTGCACTATCTAGTACAGTGCCTGAACCAATAACGCGTTCTGCTGGTAGGCCTGTATATTCTTTAATGAAGCGTGTTAGGATATCAACTGGATTTGCTGCAATTAAGAAGTAGCCGTCAAAGCCACTATCCATCACGCTTTTCACAATATCTTTCATGATTTTAGCGTTTTTCTCTACTAATTGTAAACGTGTTTCACCAGGTTTTTGCGGTGCACCAGCTGTAATGACCACTAAATCAGCATCTTTACAGTCTGAATATGTACCCGCACTTATGTTAACTGGAGAAGGACAATGGGCTGTCCCATGGTTTAAATCTTGAACATCAGCATTGACTTTATCCGTTGCAATATCAATAATCACAAATTCATCAGCTACACTTTGCGTTACCATTGCAAATGCGTAGCTTGAACCTACTGATCCATCCCCGATTAATACAACTTTTTTACCAAATGCTTTCATAACTAATTCTCCTAACTATTTGATTTAATTTGAATGTACAATATTAAAAATATCTATTCAAAATAAATAATAATAATTTTCTTTCAGTATAATGTTTTGCTAAAAATTTACAAGTGATAGCATTGCTAGAAAGTAGCGTTAAATTACACTTGACCCTTTCAAAATACTGCAACAAGGGGTTATATCTATACCTCTAAAAATTTGTGACAATTTTTAGTATAGCACTTCAGAACATACTTATGATATTTATAGAGCGCGGTTCAGAACTACGGCAAGGCTGAATGTCAATATTAGTTTATAGACTAAAATATAATGATGTCTCAAATACTTTTAACTATGATCTAAAAAAAGTATTGTATGTTCCCAATAGCAATTTTGAGTAAAGCGTATCAATTATAAATTTACATAAAATGGCCATAGTAAGTAAAAAAAGAACAATGCATTTCAAGGATAACATTTGTGCTAAAGCATCAAAAGTTATTCATTACTGGACATTTAAAAAGTGGTTATATCCAGATAAATCGATATGTAAAAAAATTTAAGTATAACTGAATATTGGTAATTCCGTTTAAAATAATATGAATACTATTGTATTAAGTGTGAATTTAACTGCTATAGAATTAAAATAATATCAATTTATATGAAAACCTTTACAAATTTTTAAGCAAAGGTTATAATTCAAGTGGTTATAACCAGTAGGAGGAATAAAATTGAAGAAAGCGAACACGCCGTTATATTTTCAAATTTATGAAACACTTCATAAAGGTATAAAGTCCGGACTTTATCAGGAGGGAGATAAACTTCCTTCCGAGCGCAAACTTTGTGAAGAATATAACGTTAGTCGTATTACCGTCAGAGAGGCTTTAGACCGATTAGAGAAAGATCATCTAATTAAAAGAGAACACGGTAAAGGCTCATTTGTACTTGGAAGTCAATATACACAATTATTAAACAAATTGTATAGTTTTAAGGATGAAATAGAAAAAAACGGTGATGATGCCAGTACGAAAATGTTAAACATTGAACTTAAAGTATCTACACCCTTTTTACAAGAAAAAATGAACCTTGAACCATATCAATATGTATATGAATTAACAAGGTTACGATTGTCTAATGGCAAACCTTTAATCTATGAGGTGAGTTACTTACCATTAAGATTTTGTGAGGGGTTGGAGCGGTTTGATTTCAACAATGTATCATTATATGAGACTTTGAATCAACATTATAACATTCAAATTACCAACGCTTACGAAAATCTAGTTGCAAGTAAGTTGAATAAAAAATATGCAGCTTTGTTAAACGGAGAAGTAGATGATAGTTGTATGTATATTGAGCGCTTTAGTTACTACGGGGATGTGCTCATAGAGTATACCCAAAGTATCGCAAGTGGTCATAAGTATAAATATAAGGTAAAACTGATGTGATTTTGTTTAGATACGGGAGGTTTTCATAGTGTTAAATGAAACATATACTTATCAAGAGATTAAACAGCAGCCTGATATGTGGCGCCGCACAGCTGATATTGTGGCGCAAAAACAGGATGCCTTTGAAACGTTCATGCATCACATGATAAGCAACAATAAGGATAAAAAGTTGAAAGTGATATTTACTGGTGCAGGTTCTAGTGCCTATGTTGGAGATATAGCTAGAATGGCATGTGCCACAGAAAAATTCACTCAATTTGACTTTGAATCAGTACCTACTACGCATTTTGTCACGAGTCCAGAAGTATACATAGATGATGCAACAGCGTATTTAATTGTATCATTTGCACGCTCTGGCAATAGTCCGGAAACAAAAGCGACGGTAGAAATTGCAAATCAACTTACAGATAATGCATATCATTTATTCATTACCAACAACAAAGATGGCTTTTTAGGTACTGTAGAAGAAAGTGAACGTATTTTCAAAATTGTTTTGCCAGACGAAACGAATGATCAATCTTTAGCAATGACATCCAGTTTTTCTTCTATGCTAATTGCAATTTACATTCTATTCGGTGGTAAATACAATACTTCATTTTTTGATAAAGCTAAAGAAAATTTTGAATGGATCGAAGCACAGGTTGATCAAGTGAGTATGCTTGATTTTTCTAAGGTCTTTTACGTTGGAACAGGTCTTATTGGTGAATTGACAAAAGAAATAAGTCTCAAAATGAATGAGTTAACGGCAGGACGTGTTGAAATTGCACGAGAAACAACGCTAGGATTTCGACATGGTCCTAAAGCAGGGCTAAGCGATAATGCCATCTTTATTATGCTTCGTAGTAATCAACCATATAAACGTCAGTATGAACAGGATATTATTGCAGAAGTCAATCAAGTTAAAGGGAAATATCATATTCTGACACTAGAAAGTCAATTAACAGATGAAACCCATGCGATAACGTTGCCGAATTCAACGGAACTTACAGATTTAGAATTGGCCTTAGAATATTTGATGTTTGGTCAATTACTTGCTGCTAAAAAATCAGTTGCTTTTGGTCTGAACCCTGACAATCCAAGCCCTGATGGCTTTATTAATCGCGTGGTTAAAGGTGTCACAATTTATCCAGTTCAAGCATCTCATTAACGTCGAAATTTGACGTGTATTCAAGGGGACTATGTGTTGCGCAAAGTTCAATAAATGAGCGGAGCGCAATCTAACAGCTTAGTAAGAGAGGCAATGTAGCTACATCCAAAGTATATAAAAATAAAACGTGGCATTTTTTGAAAGCGCTTTAACTAAGGCGTGATTATCAAGGGTTTTGAAATTATTAATATGTGCAGATTTAAAGCAATGATTGATGCAAAAAATTAAAGCACACGACAAAAAGATGCAGCTTTTAATGATATTTAAATAGTTGATGGTGGGATTGAAATATCAATTTAACGCGTTGTAGTTAAATGAATACGTTATCTATGACACATATATCATGCATCGTGAAAACAAGGATTAAATTTAAGAGTATTTAGACTGCGGGAGGTCTAATTTCTTATACATACCTACCTACACAATATATTGGTATGAAACAAGTGAAATCATAGTAACTCTAAAAAATAAGGAGGGCGTATAGATGACTGTAAAAAATTTAAGTCGACTCGTAGATAAGAACGGCATATATTCGGCAGTGGCTGTCGATCAACGCGGTGCCTTGAAAAAATTATTAGGTAAGCAAGGTACAGCGCAAAACTTAGCATCCTTTAAAAAATTAGTTGCAGAAGTACTGACTCCAGAGAGTTCCAGCTTTTTAGTAGATCCTGAGTTTGGCTTGGAAGCAGCAAAAGCCAATGTAGCAGGTTTGATTTTAGCTTATGAACAAACCGGATACATTAAAGATCAACCAGGTCGTTTGCCTCGACTGATTGAGGGTCAAAGTGTGAAACGTCTAGTTGAAGCGGGTGCAGATGCAATTAAATTCTTGCTTTACTACGACGTTGATGAACCAGATGAAATTAATCAAAAAAAGCAAGCAGTGATTGAGCGTGTAGGGGCAGAATGCAAAGCTGAGCATGTGCCATTTTTATTAGAAATCTTGACTTATGATGATCAGATTGGTGATGAAAAAGGTGACGCTTTCGCGTTAGTCAAACCGCATAAAGTCAATAGTGCAATGAAGTTATTTAGCGAAGCACGATTTGGCGTTGATACTTTAAAAGTTGAGTTGCCGGTAAATATGAACTTTGTTCAAGGCTATGGTCATGAAGCATGCATGACTCAACAAGAAGCAGCAGAAGCCTTTAAAGCACAAGCGAATTCAACGCATATACCCTATATTTACTTGAGTGCCGGTATGGATTCGCAATTATTTAATAAATCATTACAATTTGCCGCAGAAAATGGTTCAACATTTAATGGTGTTTTATGTGGTCGTGCGACGTGGCAAGGTGCGACAGAAGTGCTTGCTAAAGATGGAGAAGTAGCAGCACGTGAATGGCTTCAGACAGAAGGAATTAAAAATCTTAAGGCATTGAATCAGGTTAATCAACAAACAGCAACACCGATTTAACACAATGTATTAAGAAATCATATACCAAGCTTTTAGCCGATACCAAGCCATCGTTTGACCTAGTAATACACACGAATCTAAAAAAACGACATACATGATATTCGTTATGCACTTACTGAACAATCGTTGTTTTGGTTATTAAAAAAATGCTGTGAAAGTAATATTAAAATGTTTTTAATTAAGAAAGGAGATATGTGAAATGGCAATCATTGCTAACAGAATTGATGGCAGACTTATTCATGGACAGGTTGCAAATTTATGGGCAACAAAATTAAACGTTGGACGCTTTATGATTATTGATGACGAAATAGCACAAAGTGATATTGATAAACAAGCATTAAAGCTTGCAACGCCAGCTGGTATTAAACTAAGTGTACTACCTATTGAAAAGGCTGCAACAAATATAAAAAATGGTAAATACGATTCTCAACGCGTCATGATTATTGCGAAACGTCCGGATCGTTTTGTTGAACTAGTGAATCAAGGCGTACAAATTGATAATTTAAACGTTGGAAATATGTCACAAACAAATGAAACACGTTCAATTACTAATTCAATTAATGTGATGGATGAAGACGTCGAAAACTTTGAAAAACTACAATCAGCAGGCGTTACAATCACTTCTCAAATGGTTCCAAATGATAAAGCTGTAGACTTCATGTCATTAATTAAAGCATAAATGAAGGAAGGTGTTTGTTTTGGAAATTATGTGGTGGCAAATTTTACTACTAACATTGTATGCAGGCTATCAAATTTTAGACGATTTACAATTTAATATTTTTGGTCATCCCGTATTTGCTGGTATTGTCTCTGGATTGATTATGGGAGATATTAAGACGGGCTTAATTATCGGTGGTGGTATGCAATTAACAGTTCTTGGTGTAGGTACATTTGGTGGGGCCTCTCGTATTGATGCCAATTCAGGTACTGTTTTGGCGGTAGCTTATTCGGTAGCTTTAGGAATGAACCCACAACAAGCATTAGCGACATTGGCTGTGCCAGTAGCAAGTCTAATGATTCAAACAGATGTTTTGGCAAGATTTACGAATACATTCTTTGCACATCGTATCGATGCTAAAATTGAGCAAATGGACTATAAAGGTATTCAAAGAAACTACTTATATGGCGCAATTCCATGGGCATTGTCTCGAGCGATTCCAGTATTTTTAGGATTGTTTTTTGGCGGTGGTGTGGTAAAAAACATTGTCAATTACTTGAATGGTGACCTAAAGTGGTTAGGTGATGGTTTAACAGTTGCGGGGGCAGTCTTACCTGCAGTTGGTTTTGCAATTTTATTGCGCTATTTACCTTTGAAAAAACACTATCCGTATTTCATCCTAGGTTTTATTATTACAGCGCTTATGGTTACAGTGTTTGATGGTTTATCAGGTATAGGAACTTCTGTTGCGCATTTAGACGACAAGTTTACAATGTCATTCTCATCTTTACCAATGCTTGCCATTGCAGCCATTGGCTTTGCGCTTGCCAGCTTAGAGTACAAACGAACATCTACGCTAACAGCTATGTCGTCAGCATCAGGAAAACAAGATTTGAATCATGCTGATGATGAAGGAGAGATTGATGATGACGAACTTTAACCATAAAAAACAGGATACTTCAAAAACTCATGTACATAAGGATGCAAAGCCATTAACAGGCAAGGCGCCTGAAACGCCTTATAAACTAACAAATAAAGACTTTCGACAAATTAATATGCGTAGTTTGTTCTTCTACCAATGGGGTTGGAACTATGAACGTATGCAAGGATCAGGTTATTTATTTACAATTCTACCTCAACTACGCAAAATTTATGGTGATGATACACCAGAATTAAAAGAAATGATGAAAACACATGCACAGTTCTTCAATACGAGTAATTTCTTTAACACAATTATTACCGGTATTGATATTGCGATGGAAGAAAAGGAACAGTTTGCTGCAAAAGAATCCGTTGAAGGGTTCAAAGTTGGTTTAATGGGACCATTTGCAGCAGTTGGAGATGCTATATTTGCATCATTAGTGCCAACTATTTTTGGTGCGATAGCTGCTAACATGGCCCAAGATGGTAACCCATTTGGCGCATTGTTATGGTTTATCGCAATATTAGCAGTTATTGTGTTTAGATGGAAACAATTGAAATTTGCATACAAAGAGGGCGTAGCACTGGTTACAACAATGCAACATCGTTTAGAATCACTGACGAATGCCGCAACATTATTAGGGGTCTTTATGGTAGGTGCACTCGTTGCAACGATGATACGTGTTCAGTTTGCATGGAAGCCTAAAATTGGTGATTTAACGGTTAATATTCAAGACAGTGCAAACATGATTTTGCCGCGTCTGTTACCGCTAGTCATTGTCTTTTTAATTTACTGGTTACTTGGACGTAAAAAAATGAATTCAACCCGTGCCATTTTCTTAGTGATTATTGTATCGATTATTTTATCCGCATTAGGTGTTATAAAAAATATTTAAAAAGGTGAAATACAATTATGAAAAAGTTAATTTTAATAAGTCATGGTTCATTTTGTGAAGGTATTAAAAATAGTGTTGAGATGATTTTTGGAGCTCAAGATTATATATACACTGTAGCCTTAACACCGGAGCAAGGACAAGAAACATTTGAAAAAAACTTTAAAGCACTGATAGAAGATGACGACGATGTAGTGGTATTTGCAGATTTACAAGGTGGTACACCAGCTAATACAGTTTCAAAGCTCATCATGCAAGGTGCTAAATATCAACTGTATACAGGAATGAATTTGCCGATGATTATAGCTTATATTAATGCACAAATGATTGGTCAGCCAGCAGATATTGCTCAAAAAGCAAAGGATGGTATCATCGATGTCAATGCTTTGTTAGCGCATGATGACGATGAAGAATAGAGATAGCGAATCAGGTATAAATAATGAATATGCGCGCTTCAAAGTGAACATTAAATATGTTTACTTTGAAGCGTGTTGTTTTATGTTTCAAAAAGAAAATTTAATGACTACAATAGACAAAACATCTATGTTTCACCGAAATGAACAACCGCCACATGTATTTATAGTTAAACTAAATGTTGCATTTGGTAGCCAATTCTAGGATGGGTAATGATTAACTTCTTATCCATATGCGCATCGTCTTCGCTGTAATTTAACTTCTTACGTAATGAAGCCATATGTACACGTAGTGATGCCATTTCACACTTATTAACGTAACCAAAGATTGATTTTAAAAGGACTTGGTATGTTAACACTTTACCAACATGATGACTTAGAATTTTTAACAATTGAAATTCATTTGGTGTTAAATGAATTGGTTGGTCGTTAATGTAAACCATTTTAGCATTGAAATCAACCGTAAGCGGACCATTTTTGAAGTTGTTTTCTTCGGTTGTTGTTTTTTTTGAGACACGCAGTGCGACTCTAATACGTGCTTGTAATTCGTCGACATTGAACGGTTTAATCATATA
The DNA here is from genome assembly GCF_001558775.1 of Staphylococcus lugdunensis. NCBI lineage: Bacteria > Bacillati > Bacillota > Bacilli > Caryophanales > Staphylococcaceae > Staphylococcus > Staphylococcus lugdunensis. Next base: position 1,505,724 of record NZ_CP014022.1, read on the forward strand.
GTCATTCGCACCGCAGTCTAGCGCATTGACAATTGTTTGTTCTTCTGTACGCGCACTGATAACAATAATTGGTGTATCGATATCTGTTCTGATTTGCTTGATTAGAGTAAAGCCATCAATATCAGGTAAACCTAAATCAAGTAATATAACATCTGGATGCTCTGTTCGAATACGAAAGGCTGCGTCCTTTCCATTTCTTGCTGTGATTACTTTATAGTAATTCATGGTTAAAGTAACATCGATTAAATGTAAAATAGCAGCATCATCTTCAACAACTAAAAGTGTAGATTTCATCATCTCACCCTTTCATATCTATTTGATCTATATCTAAGTAAAAATAAAAAATACTGCCATGTGGATGATTAGGTTGGTATTCTAATTGGCTATCATGTTGTTTTAAAATGAGTTGCACTAAATATAGTCCCAGTCCTAAGCTGTCTTTTTTATTGTCTTTAAAATAATCCCCTGAATAATAAGGTTTATAAATTAAATGTCGTTCTTCTTCAGGAATCCCTTTCCCAAAATCAATCATTTCAAAGCGTACACGAGATGGCTGTAGATGAATGCAAAGTTTAATTTCTGAAGTGGTCCCAGAGTGTTTCAACGCGTTATCAACGAGATTAAATAAAACTTGCAGTATTAGTTTGCTATCAATGTGAACGAATGCCATGGTATCTTCGGTTTCAATCGTTACCTTTTGATTTTGGTGTCTGCGAATCAACCCTTGCTCGAATTCTTCTAACAGTTCTTCTATAAGATAAGCCGTCCGTTTTACTTTTATATCAGAACTTTCCAACTTAGTGAGAGATAAAATATTAGTAACAAGTGTATACAGGTATTGTGCTTCCTTATATGAAGCAGTTAATAGTTTTAATTTTTCAGCGTTATCTAAGCTCTTACTGTGAAATTTCAACACATCTAAGTTTCCAATAATAGATGTGAGTGGTGTCCGTATATCATGTGAAATAGAATGTAAGAAATTAGAGCGTGTTGCTTCGCGCTCAGCTGTTAACATCGATTGTCTTGTTTGTTTAAGTAAATATACATTTTCTATTGCCAGCATTAAATCATTTAACATAGAGTCTAATATTGAATTGTCATACATATCGATATAATCTTTATCATCAAATTGAATGGACACGATTCCTTTTACGGGATTACTACCTATAGGTATACATAGATATTTGCTTCCGGGGAAGGTATCGGTAAGTCTTCCGGCACGATGTTCGTTTTCGATGACCCAAGCCAATGTTTCTGCATCTTCTACATCTTCCATATTTTTTGTGTTTTTAAATGATGGATGTCCAAATGAAGATGATTTGACTACTTTTTTTGATTCGACTAAAAACACCGTAACATTTTGATGTAACAATTGATGGATTTGTTCACCAGCTATATTTAACAGTTTCATTATAGAATAAGATTCTTTAATAGATTGATTAAACTGTAACATAATATCAGTACGATATAATTGGCGCTCTGTTAATGAGTGCTGATACTTTAAATTTTTTAAAATGGCACTCGTAAAAATACTTGCAAAAATACTGATTACAAATGTAATAGGGTATTCAAATCGATACATTTCTAGAGTGAATCTTGGCACGGTAAAGAAATAATTAAAAATAAAAACGTTTAATATCGATGTAAAGAATCCAATGAGATAAGATTGCGTCCATATGGATAATAAGATAATACCAATAAAGAATAATAGTAAAATAATTGCGCTTGATTCATTTTTATCAATTGTGTAAATCCACATACCAAGGAGAACACAAAATGTTTGAATAATAAGCATTTTCATTATATCTACAGATAATGCTATTTGATAAGATGGTTTATTCATTGATTGTGTACGTTCTTGCTTATTTGAGTTTATATAATAGATAGGCACAATCTCTAATTTGAAATAATGCGGCGCATGGTTAATTTCTTCAATAAGTGATTTTTTAAAATAATGTTTCCATTTTGGGTTTTCTGATTGCCCAAGAACTAACTTAGTAACAAATGCGCTATCGCACCAATCTGTTAATGCTTTTGCAACGTCTTGTGCATAAAGAACTTTAATCTCTGCACCTAACGATTTGGCGAGCATAAGATTTTTATGCACATAATGGTCTTGTATTTTGCTTTCTGAAGGTGTCTCAAAGGTGTCGATATAAATAGCTGTAAATTTGGCATGTTCTTTATAGGCAGAACGTCTTGCTTCTCGAATAACGCGCTCGTTATAAATACTACCACTGACAGCAACGGCAATATGAGGCGTGATATCTGTATGTTTTGTATTACATTGTTGTTCTTTTTGACTCATAATGTCTGCTACAGTTCTGAGCGCAAGTTCACGCAATCTAGTCAAATTTTCATAAGAAAAAAAGTTGGAAAACGCTGTTTCTAAACGTTCTTTTTTATATACTTTTCCAGCTTTTAAACGTTGTATCAGCATATTCGGCGAAATATCTACAACTTCAAATGCATCTGCCGACATAATAAATTGATCGGGTACGCGTTCTGTCACTTGAATACCTGTCATTAATTCAATTTGTCCACTTAAACTTTCTATATGTTGGATATTTAGTGTTGTCCACACATCGATACCGTGAGACAGTATTTCTTCAATATCCATATATCTTTTCAAATGACGATTTTTAGAAATATTAGTGTGTGCGAGTTCATCAATCAATACGATATCGGGTTGAGCCTCAATAATTCTTTCAACATTGATAAACTGAAACATATGGCTACCGAATTTATGGCTAGAAGTTGTAATTTCAGGAAGTTGTTTGGCAAGCGCATTTGTCTCAGGACGTTGATGTGGCTCAATATATCCGATCTTAACATCCACCCCTTCTTTATATTGGTCGATACCATTTGAAAGCATTTCATACGTTTTCCCAACGCCAGGGCTATAACCTAAATAAATGGTCAGAGTTCCTCTTTTTTTATATGAACTTTCCATATGCTAACACCTCTTAAGTATATATTAATTAATACTAAAATAATTATCCATTTATATTTTTATTTTATGGCTCATCTTTATATTTTCTTAATATCTTTTTTGAAATATTAATACTATGATTATACAGTTCTTGCTAAGCTTTTCTTGAAAGTGAGGAGAGAACAAAATGATTGCACTATTAGCATTTGTTGTAATCGGATTAATTTTATATTTATTTTACGCATTATTTTGGAGTGAAAAATTCTAATAACGAAGGAAGGAATCGCAATGAGTATAATTTTATTTTTAATGATCTTTATTGCGTTGACATATATCGTGAGTCGTTACTTATATATAGTAGCTCTAATTGTTCCATCTAAGATAGATATACTATTCAATCCTATTGAAAAGGTAATTTATCGACTAATCAATACTAAATTAGAGCATATGTCAGGCAAAACATATTTAAAACACTTTTTTTGGTTCAACGGAATAACAGGGATAGTGGCATTGATATTATTATTGACGCAACAATGGCTTTGGTTAAACCCGAATCACAATTTAAACCAATCCATATCTTTGGCCTTTAATACAATGGCTTCATTTATAACGAATACGAATTTACAACATTATTCAGGAGAAACGGGACTAAGTTATTTAACGCAAATGACGGTCATAACATTTTTAATGTTCACATCAGCTGCTTCTGGCTATGCCGTATGTATTGCAATGTTGAGAAGGTTGACAGGTATGACAGATGTCATTGGTAATTTTTATCAAGACATCATACGTTTTATTGTGCGCGTTCTAATACCGTTCTCATTTATTATCAGCTTATTTTTAATCAGTCAAGGGACACCTCAAACATTTAAAGGAAACCTTGTTATAGAAACTTTGTCAGGCGTTAAACAAACGATTGCTTATGGTCCAATCGCATCAATGGAAGCGATTAAACATCTTGGTACAAACGGTGGCGGATTTTTAGGCGCAAATGCCTCGACGCCATTTGAGAATCCTAACTACTGGACTAATTTCGTTGAAGCTTTAAGTATGATGCTTATACCAGGGGCTTTAGTATTCTTATATGGCAGAATGTTAAAAAATAAAAAGCAAGTACATCCTCATGCTGTAATGATTTTTGTTGCGATGTTTGTTCTATTTATCGCATGTTTAGTGATGTGTCTACACTTTGAATTCTCAGGGAACCCCGTCTTACAGCATTTAGGAATTACTGGTGGCAATATGGAAGGTAAAGAAACACGATTTGGTGTAGGTCTTTCAGCGCTATTTACAACGATTACGACGGCTTTTACAACGGGCAGTGTAAACAACATGCATGATAGCTTAACACCTTTAGGCGGTCTTGTCCCATTATTATTAATGATGTTGAATGCGGTCTTTGGTGGCGAAGGTGTGGGACTTATGAATATGTTGATTTATGTCATGCTCACAGTATTTATGTGTAGTTTAATGATTGGAAAGACACCAAGCTATTTAGGTATGAAGATAGAAGGAAAAGAGATGAAGCTTATTGCGCTTTCATTTTTAATACATCCATTGCTTATTTTATTTTTCTCTGCATTGGCATTTATAGTACCGGGTGCAACAGATGCCATCACTAATCCACAGTTCCATGGTGTATCACAAGTGCTGTATGAATTTTCATCTTCATCTGCTAACAACGGTTCAGGATTTGAGGGATTGAAGGATAATACAACGTTTTGGAATATTTCAACAGGCATTGTCATGTTGTTAGCACGGTATATTCCAATTATTTTACAGTTAAGCATTGTATCAAGTTTAGTAAATAAAAAAACATATCAAAATCTAACAGAAGATGTACCAATCAATAATTTATTTTTCAGTAGTGTATTAATCATCTTTATTATTTTACTTAGTGGTTTAACGTTCTTACCAGATTTAATGCTTGGACCAATAGGAGAGCACTTATTGCTACATTCTTAATAGGAGGAAGGTCTAAAATGATTGAAACTAAAAAAATATTTGAATCCAGTTTGGTCAAACAGGCTTTAAAAGAAAGCATTATTAAATTAAACCCAGTATGCATGGTTAAAAATCCTATTATGTTTGTGGTAGAAGTAGGGATGATGCTCTCTTTAATTTTAACAATGGCACCAAATTTATTTAGTTATGAAAATGTATCACGAACGTATTTATTTAGTATTTTCTTTATATTATTATTAACGTTAATTTTCGCAAATTTTTCAGAGGCTTTAGCAGAAGGACGTGGTAAAGCACAGGCAAAAGCATTGCGCCAAACACAAACTGAAATGACTGCAAGACGTATTAAGTCTGACGGTAGTTATGAAATCATTGATGCTAGCCAATTGAAAAAAGGAGATATTGTACGTGTAGAAACGGGCGAGCAAATTCCGAATGACGGTCAAGTTATTAATGGATTAGCTACCGTAGATGAATCTGCAATTACAGGTGAGTCTGCACCAGTTATTAAAGAAAGTGGAGGAGACTTCAATAATGTTATTGGAGGTACTTCTGTAGCTTCCGACTGGTTGGAGGTTGAAATCACATCAAATCCAGGTCAATCATTTTTAGATAAAATGATTTATTTGGTTGAAAATGCGACAAGAAAGAAAACACCTAACGAAATCGCATTATTTACATTATTGATGACCTTAACAATTGTTTTTTTAGTTGTCATTTTAACAATGTATCCTTTAGCGACATTTTTACATTTCAATTTATCTATTGCAATGCTGATTGCTTTAACTGTTTGTCTGATTCCAACAACGATTGGTGGCTTATTATCTGCCATTGGAATCGCGGGTATGGATCGCGTTACACAATTTAATATTTTAGCTAAAAGCGGGCGTTCAGTAGAAACATGTGGGGATGTTAATGTTTTGATATTAGACAAAACTGGGACAATTACTTATGGGAATCGTATGGCTAGTGAATTTATTCCGGTTGCATCGACGCAGTTTGAAAGATTGGTAAAAGCTTCATACGAATGTTCTGTCGAAGATGATACACCAGAAGGTAGCAGTATTGTAAAGTTAGCACGTCAGCAACACATTGATTTACCAACAGACAGAGGAGAATATTTCCCATTTACTGCTGAAACACGCATGAGTGGTGTGAAATTTTCTAATCGCGAAGTCTATAAAGGTGCACCTAATAGCATGATTAAACGTGTTAAAGAAGCAGGTGGCCATATTCCTGATGATTTAGACACGTATGTAAATGAAGTGTCTAAAAAAGGTGGCACACCATTAGTTGTCATTGAAAATAACGTCATATTAGGTGTTATTTATTTAAAAGATGTTATTAAAGAAGGGTTAGTGGCACGTTTTCAAGAATTGCGTGCGATGGGCATCGAAACGGTGATGTGTACAGGAGACAATCAACTTACTGCTGCAACCATTGCGAAAGAAGCGGGTGTAGATCGCTTTGTTGCCGAGTGTAAACCTGAAGATAAAATTAATGTTATTAAAGAAGAACAAGCAAAAGGTCATATCGTCGCGATGACAGGTGATGGTACAAATGATGCACCTGCTTTAGCTGTAGCTAATGTGGGGCTAGCGATGAATTCAGGTACGATGAGTGCGAAAGAAGCTGCCAATTTGATTGATCTAGATTCAAATCCAACTAAATTAATGGAAGTTGTATTGATAGGCAGACAATTACTCATGACGCGAGGGGCTTTAACAACGTTCAGTATTGCGAATGATGTGGCTAAATATTTTGCCATTTTACCTGCAATGTTTATGTCTGCTATGCCTGCAATGAATCATTTGAATATGATGCATTTACATTCACCAGAATCAGCCGTACTTTCAGCTTTAATATTTAATGCCTTGATTATTGTGTTGCTTATTCCAATTGCAATGAAAGGCGTGAAATTTAAAGGTGTTTCAACTCAAATGATATTAATAAAGAATATATTGATTTATGGAATAGGTGGCATGATTGTACCATTTATTGGTATTAAGCTGATTGATTTAATCATTCAATTTATTGTTTGAAGGAGAATATAATAAAATGATACAAGCGATAAGAAAAAGTACTAGGCTCGTCATTGTCATGTTGATATTATGTGGACTGTTATTTCCGTTGACTGTAACAGCTGTTGGACAGATTATATTTCCACATCAAGCAAATGGAAGTTTAATCACGAAAAATGGTAAAGTTGTCGGTTCTGAATTGATTGGTCAACAATGGGAGAGTCGGAAATACTTTCATGGTCGTATAAGTGCTGTGAATTATAATATGAATAATCAAGAAGTAAATAGCAATGGTGGGCCTGCCTCAGGAGGATCGAATTTCGGCAATAGTAATCCTAAATTGAAGCAACGTGTGAAAGAGATGATTCAACAAGAGGGTAAAGCACGTTCTGTCGATGCTGTCACAGCTTCTGCTTCAGGATTGGATCCGGATATTACCGTTAAGAATGCTGAACAACAGGCCCAAAGAATAGCAAAAGCGCGTGATATTGATGTGTCTAAAGTCAATCATGTGATTGTAGAAAATAAAAAATCTTTGCCTATGGCTGATGATTATGTCAATGTTTTAAAGATGAATATTGCTTTAGATAAACTGAAATAACTCGTGAAAGTATATTAATATTTAGCTTACGTCAAGGTGAACGGACGTTAACATCATGTTGTGATATCGTTTATAACTAAAAAAATGTAGGAAAAACAGCAGGTTGAAGCTGCCATTTTCCTACATTTTATTATGCCTATTTATAATTAAACTTTATAGCCTAAACAGTGATGAATGTAATGCACTTATTATATTTCAAGGTGCAGCATGTATATTGGAAGAGGTATGAATTATATAATAAAAACTAAAAATTTCTAACTGCACAATTCCTTATACATTTTGCGGTGGTATCTTTCAGTGCTTTATTTATTGATGTTTCTTTTTCGGGCGTATTAAGAACATTATACCACCTAAAATAGCAACTAATGATGCCCACAATGTTGCATGATTTGTTGTTTGGCCGGTAGCTGGTAATGTATGTTGTGCTACCGGTGACAGAGGTGCTGCTGTTTTATGCATATGTGATGTCTGTGATTGCACTGTACGATTGTTCTGTGCATGTGATAAAGGTTTGGTTACATCCTGTTGTTGTGTGTGGTGACTTCGTTGATTGTTGTGTTGCACTTGATTGTGTACTGAATGTTTAGCAACATTTAGCGTGCTTATTTGTGTTTCAGTGCTTACATTTTGATGTGATGTATTACTGTGTGTATGATTGTGCGCTGCTGTTTGTTGGACTACAGTTTGTTTAGTATGACCAGTGTTTGAAGCTACACTCACAGTTGGTTTATTCATTTGTTTATGGTTTGCCGGTGCGTGTGTTGTTGTAACTACAGGTTTGGTTACTTTTTTGTGGTCTGTTGTAGTGTCAGCTGGTTTTACGATTGGTTTATCTGCTTTCTTGTTATTAGAAGTTGCTGTATCTGCTTGGTTTATGTCAGGTTTAGCATCTTTTTTATTGTTTGGTGTTGTTGGTGCTTCCGCGTCTGCTTTTTTAGAAATCGCATTATTTTTAATGCGCACATGATATTGACCAGAATAGCCTATTGTTGGGAAATCTACTTTAACAATCGAATTATAAATCTCTTTACCTTCTACATATGGGAAGAGTACAGTACGTTTATCATTGACCGTATCTTTATCAATGGTCATCACACGTTGCCCTTCGACTTGGAAATCTTTCCAAATTGAATCTATTGTTGTTGTTAATTTAATGTACTTTTTACCGTCTACTTCTACAAGTTCAAATGGTTTTTCAACAAAGCCATCCATCGTTGAAAGGTCGTCATCATCACTTTGTAATACTGAAATGTCCAGCGCTTTGCTGTTCGTTATTTGAACTTTTTTAACGGGTGCGTGTTCGAATTCCACTTTAGCAGAGGCAACTTCTTGGTCTAAATCTTTCTTTAGTTGCTCTAATTTTTGACTGTATTGTGCTCTTAATTTTTCTGGTAGTTGATCTTTAACACGGTTGAGTTCGTAAATTTTACGTTCTAAAGTTTTAGCTTTGTTGTAATCTGCTAATAGTGCTTCTGTTTCGAAATCTTCACGTGTTTTGAATTTACTTTCATCATTATAGATGGGTTGTTCAAAAACCATTTTCGTATAGTCATAGTTTGTTTCAGGATCATTATAAATTTGTGTAGATGATTTTATAACGAGTTCTTTTGTGCCATTGGATACATCGAAGCGAATATACGCATCGTCTGTTTCTGGGTTATAAGTAACGAGTTCAATAGGCAGCTTTTTATTATTTTCATAAACTTCAAATTTTTTCCAAGTTGAAGCGGTTTTTAATCCTAATTCTACAGTTGTTTTATTTTTATCTTTGTTGAAATAAACATTGGCTGGAGAAATTGTACTTGCATAATGATAGAACTGAAGGTCACCGTCTTTGTTTTTCATTTCGAATGATACAGGTCGACTGTTTGAAGTATCATGTGGCTTGTTTGTATATGTCTTATCTTTAACAGCATCTTTAATAGATTGATCTACAGCCTGTTTAGCTGGATTTGACACTGCAGTAGAAGACTTAGGATTAACAGCGTTTGTAGTTAATGCTGTTGGCGCAGGTGCAGCTTTAGGTTGTGTCGTATTAGAGACGTTAGTTGCAGGTGTAACCGTTTGTTTATCGTTTGCTTGAGCACGCGACTTATCATTCGTTGTAGTTGTAGCTACTGTCTTGTCAGTGTGATCAGCGTTAGGCTGCGCATTCGTTTCCACTGTCGGCGCAACTGGCTTGCTTTGTGCAGGTGTATTATTTTCTGATGCAACAGCTGAATGAGCTGGTTCTACTGCGTTCTCTGCAGCTTGTGCCTGATGTTCGGCATTTAAAAATAAGCATGTGCCTAATGTAATTGAAGCCGCACCTATTGAGAATTTACGTATTGAAAAATGCTGATTTGGTCTTGCATTGTTATTTTCGTGGTTGTTTTTCATGGTTTTAACAACTCCCAATTTATTTTTCTCAATTGATAATCATTATCAGTTGAGTTAAAATGATTATACATAATTTTTATGTAATTGGGTAGTATTTTTTAAATAGAATTTAAGTTAAAATAATTTTTGTAAAAATTTAGAATATAATATTCTACAGTACAAGTGCTTAATACGGAATGAAGTTGTAATTATCTAAGAAAGATGTGCTTAATTGATAATCATTATCAATTATAGTACACTTATACTTCGTACCATATATCATTGTAAGAAGATATTTTATGATTGTTTTACATTAAAGGAGTGTGACAAATGAAGAAACAAACATTAGATGTTAAAGAGTTAATACATATTGGGATATTTACAGCTATTTATTTCATGGTCATTGCGATACCAGGTATATTGGGTATCATTCCTATTTTTATGTTATTGTTACCTGCCATGATTGGCTTTTTAGGCGCAATACCAATTATGTTGTTAATTGCTAAAACACAAAAATTTGGAGCGCTAACTATTTTATGTCTTATTATTAATATTTTATTGATTATTGGCGGGCATCCTTGGATTGCACTAATCTACAGTATTCCAGTGACGGTTATTGCAGATTATATTATGGCGCGTGGTCATTATCAGAATACGAAATTAAATGCCCTAGGTTATATTATTTTTTCAATGTGGTCCATCGGTAATTTATTACCGTTTTACTTTATGAGACAAACATTTTTAGCACATTTAGCTGAACGACATGGCAGTCATTATGAACAAACTGTAGCAATGTTATTTTCATATCAAATGATTCCAGTTTTAATTATTTTAACAATTATTGGTGCATGGCTAGGTTACATTATTGCTACAACAGTCTTACGTAAACATTTTAAACGTGCAGGTATGATTTAAAATGTTAGGTTATATAAGTAACAAGCCGCGTATATTTAATTTCGATCCTCGTGTCAAAATAACGTTGATGTTGTTAATTTCATTTGTAGCAATGACTGGAAATAGTTTAGGGTTACATAAATATCCTAGACTATTTTTAATGTTAATACCGGTGTGTTTGCTAATTGGTGTAGGTTTTTATTATAAAGGACTTATATTGGGCATTATGATTGGGATGAGTTGGTATATAGAAGCATTTATGTCTATTCGAACACAGTTGTTATTATTTATTGTTGTCATCATTATTACGAAATTTGCTTCGGCGCTAGCTATGGGTTATTTTATTGTTCAAACAACTCAAGTTGAAACGCTGATTCAAGGCTTAGAGCGATTGAAAGTTTCGCGAAAAGTAACACTGCCTTTAGCAGTTATGTTTCGTTTTATTCCAACTATTAAAGAAGAATCAAGTGCGGTCAAAGATGCGATGACCATGCGTCAAATTGATGTTAAATCGGCAGGGAAACATCCGATAAAATATATAGAGTATCGTTATGTCCCATTGATTAATAGTGTGTTAAAAATTGGAAATGAATTAACCATGTCAGCAATCACTCGAGGACTTAATTTAACGAATGCCCGCACGTCTATACATCATATACAAATGACGCTGTTAGATTGGATGATGCTGTTGGGTACATTGAGTTTAGTTATTCTTTATTATGTAATGTGAGGTGAAGGACCATGATTGAATTGAAACATGTGTCATTTTCATATGAAAACGGAACGCCATCATTAAGGGATATTGATTTACTCATTTCATCTGGAGAGGTCATTTGTTTTACTGGTGCATCAGGTTGTGGGAAGACAACCTTACTAAGATTATTTAATGGCTTGATTCCATACTTTTTTAATGGCAAGTTAACAGGGGAAATCATCATAAATGGAATGTCAACGCAAACACAGTCGATCTATGATTTATCTCAACAAACTGGTTCGGTATTTCAAAATCCTCGCGCACAGTTTTTTTGTCTGAATAGTACGAGTGAGATGGCATTTGAAGCAGAAAATTATGGCTATCATCCACAGTATATTACAGAGCAAATTCGTAAAGGAACCACAGATTTAAACTTAAGCCATTTGTTAGATAGAGATATTTTTAAATTATCGGGTGGTGAAAAGCAACTGTTGGCTTGTGCCACAATTGAAGTTTGTCAACATGACATCATTATATTAGATGAGCCATCTTCCAATTTAGATCATGAGACAATCAAAAAGTTAAAGCAATTAATCCTTCGATGGAAACAAGCTGGGAAGACAGTGATTATTGCAGAACATCGCTTATATTATCTATACGATATTGTGAATCGCTTAGTCGTCATGGAACAAGGTGCGGTGGCACATAGTTACACATCAGCTGAGCTGAAGCAGTTAACTCAAACACAATTAGCAGGCTTAGGGTTACGCGCAACTCGACTAGATTTATTACCCGGGAAATCACATCAGCGACATATTGACAGCGAGAACAGATTGCAATTGAATGAATTTAATTTTAAATATAAGAAACAGGATAAGACAACATTACAGTTAGGCGACTTATCATTAGCACGTGGGGCAGTCACGGCTATAGTGGGGCATAATGGTGCTGGTAAATCAACCTTTGCACGTTGTTTATGCGGTTTAGAACGACATTTTAAAGGTACAGTTGTAGAAGCGCAGTTAACATTAAAGCGCAAAGCACGTCTGAAAAATGTCTTTATGGTGTTTCAAGATGTACACCGTCAGTTATTTGCTGAAGATTTAGAAGAAGAATTGCGCTTAAGTGATGAGACGTTGACTGCAGAAGAAATCCAGCATAATTTGGAGATATTTAATATTGCGCATCAATCAGATACACATCCGTTAGCATTATCTGGTGGGCAACAGCAGCGTCTAGCTGTGGCTAGTGCAGTCGTATCTAATAGAAAAATATTAATCTTTGATGAACCTTCAAGTGGGTTAGATGGGGCTAACATGAGACAGATGGCAGCGTTATTAAACAGATTAGCTGATAAGGGATACACGATCGTATTAATCACGCATGATTATGAATTACTGATGGCTTGTACGGATGAAGTCATCGAAATTGCACATGGACAACTAGTGGCTCAATTTGTTTTGAATTCTGAAAATGAAATGCGGCTTGCGCCACTATTTATAAATTAAATAAATATTAAATAAGACGAAATCTCAGTTTTCTGTTGAGATTTCGTCTTTGTCTATCACGTTCATTTAATTATTTGGGTGATATTAACGTTGTTCTTTACGTTTTCTACCAAATAGTAAGATAGAACCACCTAGGGCCAATAAGCTACCAAAAATTGATGCTGAAGTTGTCGCATTTTCTTGTCCAGTGTTTGGCAATGAATGCATATGACTTTGTTGAGCTGGTTGTGGTTTTGTCATGGCAACGTGTTGTTTATCTTCATGTTTGTTTTGAGATAAATGTACATGTTGTTGTGTTGTTGGTTGTGCCATTGTAGCTTGTGCCTTAACTTCATCCTTAGCTGGTTTATAAGTGCTTGCTACAACTGGTGTATGATGTTGTGTTGCTGTTGCATCATGATTGACTGTAGTAGATACGTGACTCGGTTTAATTGTCGTGTGCGTAGCAGCTGCTTTAGAATGTTGATTTACTGTTGTTGCAGGTTGAACTACTTTTGGTGCATTATTTTTAGCTTTATCAACTTTTTTAGTTTTATTAGCTTTATTTTCTTTATTTGCTTTTGTTGGCTTTGTAGTTGATGTTTTAGCTTTATTTGTCTTATTTGCTGGTTTGGTTTTTGGTGTTTCTGGTTTGGCTGTAGTTAATTCAGGTACAGGTGTTTCAAATAATAGTGTCGTTTGGTATTTGTTGTCGTAGTTAATGGCTGGGACAACGATATGCACTCTAGAAATTAACTGTTTCATGCCTGGTTTTACTTCGACACGAATGGTTTTAGTATCTGCTTTTTTATCGTGTTTGACAACGGTTGTTGTTAATTCTTTATTTTGTGGTGTAAAGAATTGGAATGATTTCCACCAGTCAGCATTTTTCAATGTAACTTCAAAGTAAGTTTTACCATTTTCTTTAATGAATTTACCTGGGTGTTCCATGTAGCCATCCATAACAGATGTTTCTGTTGATTTATCTTTTTGTACTTTATATTTCGCAGTTTGTGTTACTGCTGCTGATTTTGCTTGTTGTGAAGCAGGTTTTTTAGCACTTAAAGTCATAACAGATGGACGAGCTACATTTTTAGCTTGTGCCAATGTTTCTGGTTTAACAGCATTTTTTTGAGTTGATTGTACATCAAGCGCTTGTGCTTTGCTTGCTTGTGCTTTGGCAGGCTGTGGAACAGGTTTAGCAAATGCGATTTGAGTTGTATATTCATGATCATAATTAATCACTGGGACAATAATATGTACTTTCGAAATCAGTTGTTGTGTACCTGATGCCACTTCGACACGGATTGTCTTGATATTTTTACTTGTATCATCTTTAGTTACTACGGTATTAAGCTTGTTATTATTTTCGTCATAAAATTCAAATGATTTCCACCATTTGGCATGGTTTAATTCAGCTTCAAAGTAGTATTTATTATTCGCATGAACGAGTTTGCCTGGATGGTTCATATATTGATTCATTGTAGATTTTTGTTTTGTTTTATCTTTGTTCACTTGAAACTCGAAGTCTTCAGTTGTTTCTGAAGTAGCGCTTTTAACAGAACGTACGACTGGTTGAGCTTCTCTTGTTTGTTGTGTCGCAGGTTGAGCAGGTGCTTTAGTATTTGCTTGGGTTGCTTGTTGCTTGACTGCGTCTTGTTTCGATGTACTTGATTGTTTAGGTGATGCTTGTGCATCATTTTGTGACTTGCTGTCCGATGTTACTGCTGCAGCTTGATTACTTTTAGCCAGTTGTTTATTTGCTTGTGTATGATTTTGCTCTGTTTTTGGCGTTTGGTTAGTTGTGGCAGCTTGATTTTGAGGTTGATCGATAATAATTGGATCAATGTTTGTTTCTACTTTGTTCTCTTGATGCGTAGCAGGTTCATTTTGCGTGGTATTAGCTTCAGCAGCATGTGCAGGATTACCTAAAAAGAGTAGTGAACCAACGATAATTGAAGCCGTACCTACTGAGAATTTGCGAATGGAATAGTGGTTAGCGATAAAGCCAAATTTATTAGTTTGTGTACGTTGATGTTTTTTCATGTGTTTGTCTCCTTGTATCAATATAATTTAAATTTTTAAAGATGATTATCAGAACTAGAGAGTAGTGTGTAAGTCATGTGGTATGAATAATGTAATGTGTCACTTATTGAAAATGATTATCATTATTGATTATATCAGTTCCATGTCATTTTACAACAAGGTATAAATATTTTAATATTGCTTTTTTAATAATTGTTTTGATAATAAAATTAAATAACATTGATTAAATTATATGCTATTACAATGAAGGAAATGGACACTAAATGAAAATACAACTAAATCCATTATGGAAGATACTTTCATTATAGGTTAGCAATGATATAACTGTTTAAGCACGCTTCAATCTCTTATGTCACGACTACCATAACTTTGTTAATACAATCTAGATAAAGACATTAATATATAAGGAATTGCGATAAAACGTTCTATGTATGGAGTATGAGCTAAGCGTTGTCATTTTAATTGCTAATGTGGTGCGATCAGTTTTTTATTTTCTTAAATGCCTTAAAAAATTAAGAAAAAATTTAAAAAATAAATTGACATTGATAATCATTTTCAATTAATCTAATAAGTAGAACTAGAGTGAGCAAAATGATTATATTTTTATCGTGAAAAGGAGGCAAAATAAGCGTGAAAACAGTATTTAAAATAGTTAGTTTTATATTCTTATGTATTTTCTCATTTGGGATATTGTCATCAAGCAGCGCGTTCGCAGAGGGTCAGTCACTTAATTATGAGGTATTAAAATATAATACCAATGATACTTCGATTGCGAATGACTATTTTAATAAACCAGCAACCGTAGTTGAAAGAAATGGTAAGAAATATGTTCAAATAACAGTTAATCATAGTCACTGGATTACCGGAATGAGTATTGAAGGTAAAAATGAAAAAATCATCAATACCAATAAAGCAAAAGATGAACGTACGTCAGAATTTGAAGTAAGTAAAACATCAGGTAAAGTAGACGGTAAAATTTCAGTTTATATAAATGAAAAAGTAAATGGTAAACCTTTTAAATATGACCACCACTATAACATTACATATAAATTTAACGGCAAAGATAGTGGTAGTTCTAGTGCAGCAACACCGGGAATAAATAAATCGGAAAATGGCGGTACAGGCTCAGCAGCAAGTGATGCAGGAAATGGTACAAGCTCAGATAGTAACAGCGCATCTACTGATGGATCTTCAGTTGAAAATCCTCAAACGAGTGCTGGTACACCGGCATATGTTTATTTAATACCAGTTGTAGCCGTGGTATTCTTAATGCTATCTGTTGCAATTTTAAAACGTAACAGAAAAGGTAACCACTAATAATGTCTAAGCGTTTGAAATTATTATTGGCTACGTCATTAATTTTTTCATGGTCTGTTGTTACTGGCTCATATAGTAATGCGGCAATGCTTAATGTTAGAGCTGATGATTCGAGTTATTCATCAGCTCCTTCTCATATAGACACAAACCAATGGACTCATTCAAGCAACGCTCAATTAAGTATTTATTATGCAGATAGCAAGACACTTGCGCAATCATACAATAAGATGGTTGATCCAAGTGTTCAAATCATTAAAGATCATGGGCGACTTGTAGCAAAAATTAACATTGCTAAACATGGATTGTGGAAGCAACTTCAAGTTGAAGATCAAGGGCAAATGAGATTACTTAACATACATACCACACCATCACAGCCAACTAAAGATTATGTATTGTTACCTTTAAATAAGCAACAAACGCATTATAAAGTTAACGTTACAACTATAGAGAATGGGCAAGAAAAACAGCAACAACTGCTATTCAATATTACACCATCAACAGCGCAAGAAGACGGTCATCAGGTTAATAAGCGAGCAGTTAATTTTTATGTACGTAAAAAAGAAGAAAATAAGCTGTCACATATGGATGATTATGTGAAACACCCAGGACATTACGTCACGATTCAAGGGAAACGTTATTTTGAAATGACGTTAACGCATATAGACTGGTGGCAAAGTTATCAATTTTATCATCAAAATACGAAATTACAACATGAGGTCATCTATGAAAATAGTGATACTCAAGAAGCCACTGTGCGCATACCTGTAGAAGAAGATACTAAAGAGATAGAAGCACGCATCCACATTGTCATTCCAGAATTAAACTATGATCATCACTACACAACGTATATTGTGCTAGGTGTAAAACATCCAAATGAAACAGACGATAGTCAATCAGATACATCAGCGGAAAAACGTAACAAAGATAAACATCAGCAAGACCCCGGAGATAAGTCAGTACCTCCAGCTTCAGAAAAACAACAAGCGCATGTTAAGCAGCAACAACAAACACAGCAAAATAATGATACACATGCATCCAACAATCAAGATACTTCAAGTAGAACAACAACGCCGTCTAATAATAGTGAAACGACAACGCAATCATCAAGTTCAACACCAACACCATCTTCACATGAATCGTCAGCACAACAAGGTGAAAAGAAACAAGTAACAACAGCTGCATCAAAAAATAAAGCGCACGCCGCGCAACAGCACAAAGATAAAAATAAACGAACACCAGCATTTGATAGAAATGCTGATAAATCTTATCACACAGATGGCAATAAACAACCTAACGTTAATTTGCCAAAACATACGAAAGACTATATTATATTCGGAATTTTAATTTTTATTTCAGTAGCAGGTTTAATTGCTACATATTTCATTAATAGAAAGCGGTGAGTAACAAAATGAACATCAGCAAAATAATGTCATCATTAGCTATATTGCTTGTGTTGCTTACTGGATGTAGTCAAAGTAGTAAACATACAAAAGGTGATAATGTAGATCAACAAGGTAACGCATATCGTATCGTACCAACCACGGTGGCTTTAACGATGACACTAGATAAACTGGACATTCCTATTGTCGGAAAGCCAACGACATATAAAACATTGCCTAAGCGTTATAAAGACGTGCCAGAAGTTGGGCAACCGATGCAACCAAGTGTGGAAGCAGTGAAACAAGTCAATCCAACGCATGTATTAAGTGTAAGTACGATTAAAGATGAAATGAAGCCGTTTTATAAACAATTGAATATGAAGGGATATTATTACGATTACGATAGTTTAGATGGCATGGAAAAATCCATCACGCAATTGGGACATCAATTTAATCGTGAAAGTAAGGCAAAAGCATTAAATCAACACATCAATTCAGTCAAAAAGGATATTCAAGACAAAGCTGCTAAACAAAAGAAACACCCTAAAGTGCTTATTTTAATGGGGGTTCCTGGAAGTTATTTAGTAGCTACAGATAAATCATATATTGGGGATTTAGTGAAAATTGCAGGTGGAGAAAATGTGATTAAAGATACATCAAAACAATATATATCTTCTAATACTGAAAATCTAGTGAATGTCGATCCAGACATTATTTTACGCTTGCCTCATGGTATGCCAGATGAAGTGAAAAAGATGTTCCAAAAAGAATTTAAGCAAAATGACATTTGGAAACATTTTAAAGCAGTTAAAGAAGACCGTGTGTATGATTTAGAAGAGATACCTTTTGGCATTACTGCAAATGTTGATGCTGATGATGCCATGAAGCAATTATATGACGTTTTTTATAATCAACATTAAGTTTTAAAAGAGGAAGAGGATATGAAAAAACATCCAGCATTTTTAATGGTTATCATGTTAGCATTGCTCATTGTGACAACATATGTTGCTGTGGTTGTTGGTAAAATACCAATTAGTTTTGATCAAGTAATGACTAAAGTAACTACTGGTAGCGAACAGCATGTTGATGCGGTTATCGATTTAAGGTTTCCAAGGATATTTATTGCATTATTTGTGGGGGCTATATTAGCAGTATCAGGCGCTTTATTACAGGCTGTTCTGCAAAATCCACTCGCAGAAGCAAATATTTTGGGTGTTTCATCAGGTGCGTTAGTGGTTCGCAGTCTTGTGCTTTTACTATTTCCAGGGTTATATTTTTACGCGCCATTTCTAAGTTTTATTGGTGGTGTTATACCATTTATGGTGTTGTTTGTGCTTATTGCGAAATATAAATTAGCGCCAGTGAGAATGATTCTTGTAGGTGTGGCATTATATGCAATGTTAAATGGCATACTAGAACTGTTAGCTCAAGATCCGTTTATGAAGATTCCACAAGGTCTTACTATGAAAACTTGGAATGATGTATACATTGTTGCAATTACTGCAATCATCGGTATTACTTTAGCTTTGATTTTGGCACAAAAAACAAACTTATTGGCTTTTGATGAGAAGCAGGCAAATAATATCGGTTTTAATATTACGAAGTATCGATTAATGATTGGATTAGTCGCTGTCTTTTTAGCAAGTGGTGCAACAGCAATAGTAGGACAAATGGCATTTGTAGGTTTGATTGTGCCACATATTGTACGTAGATGTATTGGCAGTAATTATAAAAAAGTATTGCCATACTCAGCTATGATGGGTGCATGGTTGGTGTTGTTAGCCGATATCATTGGCCGTACTAGTCATCCACCACTTGAAATACCAGCGAATGTGCTAACCATGATGCTAGGTGGTCCAATATTAATTTATATGATTTGTAAAGGAGCGGTAAGTCATGCGCATAGAACATCTTAACTTTTATTACGACTTACAGCGACCAATCTTTGAAGATATTTCACTCGAATTTAAGTCGAATGCGATAACTACCATTATTGGGCCAAATGGATCAGGAAAATCTACTTTGTTGCAACTTTTATCTCATAATCTCAAGCCAAAAAGTGGTCAGATTTTTCTTCAAGACAAATTATTAAATCAATATAGCCAGAAAGCGTTAGCTCAGCGATTAGCGACGGTACATCAAAAAAGTAAGGTACCTGAAGATTTTACTGTTAGACAAGTGATTGAAACAGGCCGTTATAGTTATCAACGTCTGTTTAAGAAAGATTTACGCAAAGATAGTGTCGTGAATACGGTGATTCAACAATTAGATTTGACACAATTTGAACATCAATCAGTGATGAACCTATCTGGTGGTGAATTACAGCGTGTATTTATTGGCATGGCTTTAGCACAAGAACCTCAATACTTATTGTTAGATGAGCCAACAACCTTTTTAGATATTCATTATCAGTATCAAGTTTTAGATATCATTAAATGGCTGCATGAGGAATATCAAATGACGATTATTATGGTGCTACATGATATTAATCAAGCGATTGAATATAGTGACGAACTGATTTGTCTAGGCAATAAAGGATTACTTGCGCAAGGGCGACCTAAAGATATTATTGACCACACATTAATTCAAGACATGTACCACATTGATGCAAAGATACTTCAAGATCCTGATTGCGGCACGGTCATTGTCAAAAAACGAGGCGGACACAACAAATGAAATTAGTGCTTCGATTATGTCAAATCATCCTAATAGCAGTTATCGTCATTTCAGTCTATCAAATTTATCATTTACATTTAGCAGATAAACAAGCTGAAGAAAGATATAAGAACTTACAACAAAACTATACTACGCAATCAGCAAATAATGAGGTCAGACCACAGTTTACACAATTAGAACAAGTGAACAAGGATATTGTTGGCTGGATTCACCTTAGTGATTCAACTTTAAATTATCCGGTATTGCAGGCTAAAGATAATAAGACTTATTTACAGCATGATTTTGAGCATGAAGCAAGTCGCAAAGGTAGTATTTTTATGGATTATCGTAATGCGATAGCACAGCCTGATTTAAACACTGTCATTTATGGACATCATGTTGGTGATAACACCATGTTTGATGTATTAGAAAAATATTTAAAACAATCATTTTATGATAAGCATAAAAGCATTCAATTCGATACAAAATATCATAAATATCGCTTAGAAGTTTTAAGTGCTTATCAAACAACGACGAAAGATAATTATATTCAAACATATTTTAAAACGCAGCAAGCCTATGACAAATTTTTAAAAGAAACGATGCGCAAGTCGGTAATAAATACTACTACAGAAGTATCAGCTAAAGATAAGATTGTAACGTTATCGACATGTGAAGATGCGTATAGTCAAACATCTGGCCGTATTGTAGTGGTCACAAAATTAGTTGAATTAAAATAGAAAAGGAGCATGTAGCAATGAATTTTATGGCAGAAAACAAATTAAAGTTAGATAAAGGTACAGCAGAAGGGATTATCGATCGATTCTATACTAGACATGGGATAGAGACATTAGAAGGCTTTAAAGGCATGTTTGTTACGAAAACACATGAATTAGAAGATTATGATGAAGTGAAAATTTTAACATTATGGGACACTGAAGAAGATTTTAAAGATTGGTTACAATCAGATGTTTTTCGCAAAGCACACCAACATGTACGTCATCAATCACAAGATAGTTCAAGTCCAATCTTAGAAAATACTGTAATAAAATATGACATTGGTTATCAATATTTAAAGTAAAGTGAATCAGATTGCTTTGAAATTTATTCATGCAATCAGCACTGGGGAATAGAGAATTGATGGAGGTAAATAAGTGAGCAGAAATAAATTAATATTTTGTGTAATTACCGTCACTGCATTGTCGCAATTGATAAGTACGCCACTAAGTTCCTATGCGATGGATACGCAAGTGCATCAACATAAAAATAAAAAGGTACATAAGCAAGATGAGGATGCGTATCTTAGCCCAAAAGACAAGCACATTGAATCAACGGAAGTACCAATCAATGATATTGAAGAAGAAGTACCATTGCCTAAAGTGGTTGCCTCGCATCAACGCGTCAATCAGCATAAGCCACCTAAAGTAACTTTATTACCACCTAATGAGACGTCAACAGTTGCATCTCAGCATGATGATGAAACATTGATTCAACGTATGCAACATGATGAAGAATCGAACGATGTACAATCTAAGCAGTTAACGACGTCTAAGGCACAACATCAGCAAGTTAACAATCCTCAGACGAGTGAAAATGAGTCATCTCAAAGGAGAGCAGCACAAGTTGTGACGAAGCAGGGAGATTCATCTACAAATGGTTATCGCGATACAGCGATATTGCAGCAAGCGCCAGATACTGATGATGATAAAGATGAAACACAGTATGAAGTTGCTCAGAGTAGTGACACGCGTGAATTTATACAAAACATTGCTGAAGATGCACATCATGTTGCACAAAAGGAACATTTGTATGCTTCTGTAATGATTGCACAAGCCATATTAGAATCTGATTCTGGTAATAGTGCGCTTGCAAGTGCGCCACATAACAATTTATTTGGCGTGAAAGGTGCTTATCAAGGAGAAACTACAAACTTCAATACATTAGAAGCAGATTCTGAAGGTAAAATGTATCAAACAACTGCAGCATTTCGCAATTATCCTGATACTAAAGCAGCATTAGAAGATTATGCTAAGTTAATTCGTTATGGTATCGACGGGAATAACAATATTTATCAAGGTAGTTGGAAGACACCTGGCATGACATATGAAGATGCTACAAAAAGTTTAATAGGTACGTATTCAACGGATCCTGATTACGATAAAAAATTAAATAGTATTATTAAACAATATCGTCTAACGGAACTGGATGGAGAAGAAATGCCTATTTTAGATGAAGCATTTTTCAATAAGTCTTACGATGATAATCAAGGTGACTATAAGCCGTTTAAAGAAATGGACAGTCAGTCTAAAAACTTTTACCCACAAGGGCAGTGTACCTGGTATGTCTATAATCGTTTGCAGCAATTTAATCTTTATGTAGATGGATCAATGGGTAATGGCGGAGACTGGGCTGTGCGTGCTCGTGATAAAGGCTATCAAGTGTCAAATCATCCATCAGAACATACAGCAGTATCGTTTAAACCAGGGCAGCTTAATGCGGATCGCTATTATGGACATGTTGCGTTTGTCGAAAAAGTAAATAGCGATGGTTCAATTATTATCTCAGAAAGCAATGTCAAAGGCTTAGGTGTGATTTCATATCGTAAAATCAATGCTAATCAAGCTGAGACATTACAATATATTCAACCTTAAGAAGCATTGTGAATGCAAGTGTTGTGCTATAAAGTATCATCTTGGGACACGAGTCATTGAAAAAGAACAGGCTGGGACATACATCTCAGAAAAATAACACTCAGATGAATTAAATTCAACTCATCTGAGTGCTTCTTTTTTATTCAATGTGATGTGCACCCCAAAAGTTGTACTTTGGTTTAGTACAATGCTTCGTATTGTTGGCTTTCTTAGAGGACAGTTTCAGCCTGTCTTGTTTCTTCATAAGTCTTGCCAAAATACTTTGCAGTTATAGATAAGTTACACACCTATGCATGGCGATGCATTTAGTTATAATTTAGCGTGCGGTATGTCTGAAGGTTGACTACTTTTTTATAATTTTTTAACAGTTAGTAATAAATATATAAAGAATGGCGCACCAAAAGCGGCTATAAATATACCAGCAGGAACTTCTTTTGGAAGAAATAAGGTACGTCCAATTAAATCGGCAATGACTATTGAGATGGCACCTAACATTCCTGACATCAACAATTTGCTAGCGTAACTGCCTTTAACGATTGTCTTAGCAATGTGTGGGGCAATTAATCCAACGAAGCTAATATTTCCCACTAGACTAATGGCTATGGATACTAATATCGTAGCTATTAGTATTTGCATTAGTTTCATGCGCTGTACATGTAAACCTAAACCAATAGCTAAAGGGTCAGTTAATGCGGATATTTTCATTTTAGGAATGATTATCAGAAGCAGTGGAACAATCGCAATAAGGACACTACCTAGAACAATACTATCTTTAAATGTTGCGCCATAGAGACTTCCCACTAACCATGTGTAAGCTTTAGCAGCTGATAGTTGCTTGGTCGTTATAAGCAAGCCTTGTACTAATGCTATGCAGAGCGTTTGCATAGAAATGCCAATAATAATTAATGTTGTTGGCTTAATTTGGCCTTGCTTTTGAAAGATGAGTAGAACCAGCATTGCGATCATCCCTCCAGTGACTGCGAATAGTGGGAGCACCTGTATACTTATTTGATTAAAAAAGTTAATAAATATGACTGCTCCTAAGCTCGCACCTCCTGTAATGCCGATAATATCGGGTGAGGCAATAGGATTCTTTAGCACATTTTGCAGTATTAAACCACTTATACCGAGAGCCATACCAGCTAAAATGGCTAATATGATTCGCGGCAAGCGCAATACCTCTATCGTAAACTGATCAATACTATCAGCTGGATTGAAAAAATACATGACAATGCGTTGCAAAGAAATATAACTGGAACCAGCCATCATGCTAATAACTGAAATTACTATTAAGAAAATAAGCGCAATGATAAGGTAATAAAAGTCTTTCTTTTTAATCCTTTCTGTCATAAGCGATGTGGTCCTTTCTGCATAAGATAAATTAATACACTTGCGCCCATTATAGCGGTTACAACACCGATGGGTAGTTCAAGCGGTTGGATAATTACTCGTGCAATCATATCCGATAAGAGCATTAAATTCGCGCCAGCAAGTGCATTAAATGGTATGAGGTATTTATAATTTGGTGGCAATAGTCTTTTACTTATGTTGGGGACGATTAAGCCAATAAATGCAATTGAACCAGCCACAGCAACGGAAATACTTGCTAACATACTAATCAGTAGTATAATGAGCCATTTTACTACTCTAATATTTTGTCCTAAACCAGTAGCGATATCGTCACTTGTCATCAAGATATTAATATGCGCACCCATACTGAATGCGATAAGTATAAGTATTAAAATGAGTGGAATAATCCATGTCATATCCCAAATATTACGTAATGATACAGAACCACTTAACCAAAATAATAGGCCTTGTAAATCTGTTTCATTCATGATTAAAATGCCTTGTGTGAACGCTGTAAATAACATAGATATTGCAGCACCGGCTAGAATTACACGTTGTGGTGAGAATTGAGTCTGTCTAAACATTCCTAATGTGACAACTAATATGGTTACAATAATGGCACCTAGAAATGCAATAACGATAATTACTTTAAATGATTGAATCTGGAAAAAAGTAATGCTCAAGATAACAAAAAATACTGCACCCGCATTTACACCAAATAATCCTGGAGAGGCAATAGGGTTACGTGTGAGTGCTTGCATCAACAAACCTGCTATGGCTAGTGCAGCACCAGTAAGCAATGCAATGATTGTTCTAGAGGTTCGTGTTCCAGTAACAATGTGGTGTAGCTCATTCGCGCTATCAAAGTTGAATAACGCTTGTATCAACGTCATAGGTGATACAAGCGTGTTTCCAATCATCAAACTAGAGATAGTTACAATAACAAGGCAGAAACCAGCAAGTGCGATTTGATATTTTGGTTTAAGTAGCATTGAATAACTCCTTAGTTACTTTGATTGTTTATCAATATTGAGTTTGTCATATAAATCATCGATGAGTTTTAACGAAGATTGATAACCACCAGCTAAATTCCAAGTGATTTCGTCTAAGTCGGTTGATACTTGGTTATTTTTAACTGCAGTTAAATGTTTCCATTCTTTACTTGACGTCCATTCATCTTCTGTTTTCTTAACTAACCCTGCATCTTTTGCGGTAGGATCAGACTGAACCACAAAGATATGGTCCGCTTTCATTAATGGAATACTTTCTTTTGATGTTAGCTGAATAATGTCTTTTCCTTTATCTACTTCTTTTTGTAAAGCTTTATTTCGTTTAAATCCTAAATCACTTAATATTTCACCAGCGTAACCACCAGCATATATTCTAGTATGATCTGCACGGAAGTTGACTACTGAAGCAGACAATGGCCAAGCGTCTTTATATTTTGCCTCAGCATCCTTTTTAAATGCTGCGACTTTATCATCATATTTTTTAAGTAATTTATCTGCTTTACGTTCTTTTCCTAAAGCCTTACCCATTAACTTTGTAGTATCTTTAAACTTAAAGACATTATCAGTCGAAATGGTTGGCGCAATTTTAGATAATTGATCATAAACCTTTTCATTTCGAACTTTGGAAGCGACAATCAAATCTGGTTTTAGTTTAGAAATTTCTTCTAAATTAGGCGTAGGTTCTTGTCCAACAATCGTTGTGTCTTTTAACGCCTTTTTTAAATAATTGTATTTTGGTTTTTGTGTCCATGATTCAACAGCTCCTACAGGCTTAACACCTAAAGAGACAGCGACATCAGTGGCACCTTGATATAATGTAACCACACGTTTAGGTTGACCTTTAATTTCTGTGGTTCCCATCGCATGTTTAATTTTCATTGTGTCCTTGTCTGACTGATCTGATGTTGATTTATTAGAATTTCCACTACATCCTGCTAAAATGACAATACAAGCAAGTGCAGTAACTATAATGTTAACAACTTTATTCATTGACTAAATGAGCCTCCTTCATGATGTATGACAATGATAATCATTATCAAGAATAGTATCTATGATTAGGTTTTCTAAGTCAACAAAAATTTTATAATTTATATGTAATTTAAACTTAGTATATAGATATAAAAAAATATAAATGTTAAAGTTTTATGTAGTAAAAATTATTGTTGATTAATATTATAGTATACGGGGATTTTGGAGCAGTATTTATGATTGTCTAAAGTCAAATATGTCAAATAAGCAAATGCTTATGTGCTATTAGATATAAAATGTCCCCTTCAAAATGGAGCTATGAATGCTGATTTTGAAGGGGTAACGAATATATGTTAAATGTTTAAATTATTATAGAATGTCTTCTATTTATAGTTTTCAATTTCATCGGCTAAGTTAATTTGTACATTGTCATTACTTTGCTTAAGTTTAGAAATAATATTTTCTTTTTCCTTTTCACTTCGAGTTTGGCTTAATTTATATGCTGCTTCCAATCGGTTTACTTTGATTTTAAATCCTATGACACCTTTAATTTGTTTTAAAGTTTGATTAGACAGTTTATCCCAAGTAGCACCATTTTCGCGATGCGCTTCATATTTATTAAGCATACTTTTTAATGCATATGTTAATTCAGCTTCGTTTAATAGCGCACCAGTGCCATAAGCATGCACACTTTGATAATCCCATGTTGGTACATCTTCTTCTTCGTACCAACTTGAAGAAATATAACTATGAGGACCTGAAAAGATCACTAGTATATTTGAATTATCTTGTATCGTCTTCCATTGCGGGTTGCCTTTTGCAAAATGTCCGGATAAATACATCGTGTCTTCGTTGTATTCAATCATTACGGGTACATGTGTAGCAATAGGAATATGATCATCAACGGTAACTATTGTGACAAAGTTATGTTCTTCCATAAATTTTTTAATATTGTTATCATTTTTCATTTGGTAGTGCTTTGGAATATACATGATACTCTCTCCTTTATATATGCATCATCATAATATAATCTGTCTGTTTTTCGTCTCCCATATAAAATATGTGGCTATCAATTACATGAAATCCCAAGTTTTTATAAAATGTTATGGCGTTATCATTTTTTTCCCACACACCTAACCAAATAGAGTCACAAGAAAGTTGATTTGCTAATGTTAACGCTTGATTGAATAATGCTTTTCCTAGCCCTTTATGCTGAAAAGTGCTTAAGATATATATACGCTCAATCTCTAAATCGTTGTCATTGTATGTTTCAGTTTGGGCATCTTTGATATTTAATTTTAAATATCCTGCCAATTTATCTTCATCATAAATAAAGTAAAAAAAGGAATGGGGGTTATTTAATTCATCGATGACTTTATCATGAGTGAAATTTTCAGCTAGATATTGATTAATATTCTCTTCTTTATTTTGAAATCTAAACGTTTCATCAAATGTTTGATAAGCGATCTTTTGTAATTGAACTGCATCATCAATAGTACATGATCTGATCATTTTAATTACACCCTTAACTAATACTTTCTTTTGTAACCCTTTTTTACTTTGGACCAATCTTCAGATATGTTTTGTTTTACTCTTTTTAATGCCAGTGATAAATCAGTAATTTCTTTCTGGGAAAAACCTTGTAATGCAACGGCATTTGAATGATTGTTTTCTCTAATAATGAATGGATAAAGTGATTTACCCTTTTCGGTTGGGAATAGCAATTTGTTCTTTTTATTAGTAGCATCATTTTTCTTTACAATCATATGATTTTTTTCGAGATTTTTAATAGCTCTAGAAGCCGTAGTGCGATCAATTTTTAACATTTCAGCTAATTTTTCTTGGATAATTCCAGGATTTTCACATATTCTAGTCAAATAAATAAACTGCCCTTTAGTAAGATCAATTTCTTTAAATTCAATATTGCTAATAGAATCCAGTGCTCTAGCAATAACACCGATATCTCTTAAAATATCTTCCACATAACAACCCCCTAATAAAATTGTTGCATTTGCAAGTATATAACAACAATAATATAGCACAAAAAAATCGACTAAACCAGTTTCTTCTAACAAAAGAAGCTGGGGTGGGGGGCTCAACAGAGAGAATTTCGACAAGAAATTCCACAAGCAAAGGAAGTTGGGGTAGGCCCCAACAGAGAGGGAGCGGAACAGTATTCATAATGAATTCGTAGTCCCGCCCCGGCAAGGTTGACTAGAATTGAAAAAAGCTTGGTATAAGCGTATTTTCAATCCAGTCAACTACTGCCAATATTTAGTTCACAGCTTAAAACATGTTCCAAGCCCAACGGATAAAGCAAGTTGGGGTGGGGCCCCAACAGAGAGAATTTCAACAAGAAATTCCACAAGCAAAGCAAGTTGGGGTGGGGCCCCAACAGAGAGAATTTCAACAAGAAATTCTACAAGCAAAGCAAGTTGGGGTAGGCCCTCAACAGAGAGAAAGGAACAAGCATTGTGAGTTGTATTATGAACTGCAATGATTTGACTGCAATCAATCGCCAAGGAATAGGTATCGTTAGTGATTTTTCATTTCTAATTGGTGAATAAGATGGGTGATTAATGCATTTGTAGGTGTAGGAATATTAAATACTTTACCATATTCAACGATTTGACCATTAAGATAGTCGATTTCTGTTAAGCGGCCGTTATTATAATCTTGATGCATTGAAGGGTAATGTAGGCCCTGTGCTTCTTTTGGATAAGAGGCTTCAATTTTGTCTAAGAGCGTTTGTCGATTTAAGTCAATATGTTTTGCCTGTCCTACCGATATAATCTCGTCAACAATTGGCGTAATCATATCTTGCGCATCTTCATAACAGCCAAATTCATAAATCGTTTTATCTAAAATGGTACATAAAGGATTTAACACGCTATTCAAAGTTGCTTTAGACCAAATGGATTTGAAGACGTCAGAACTGATTTGTGCATTTAAGCCAGATGTATTGAGCATGTTTAATATAACTTCAGTTCGAGAATCTTTTTCGCCATCTGCACGTTGTAAATCAATGGCACCTTCACCTTCTAAAAGTAGCTGTCCTGGGCCTCTTAAACCTGCTGTCCACATCGTTACGGCTAGATAAATTTGAGATAATGGCACTAATTTAGATAAGCGTTCTTCGTGACCTAACCCATTCATCATGCTTAGTATTGCTGTATCTTTGTGAATTGTATTAGCTTCTTGTAAATGCTGTAACATTTTTTCAGATTGCATGGCTTTCGTTAAGATGATAATTAAATCAAATTGTCCTGATACATCTTTAGTTAGAACTGCTGGAATATTGACAGTATAAGTATCCATCTCTGTTTGGACTTCCATACCATTTTCATTGATGCAATTGACGTGTTCTTGCCAATCATCGATTAACGTGACATCATAGCCAGCTTGTTTTAAGGAAACGCCAATTCGTCCACCCATGGCACCTGCGCCCGCGATTGCAATTTTATACATGATTAGACACTCCTTAATTATTTTTTATTTCACAAGTGATATATCCCAATTCATTATTAAAAAAACATTTACAAACTTAAGGACAAAAGTATCGAACATTGAACCTAAGTGGTCAAAACAGTCCATCATGATTACGTTATTTATTTTTGATGGTCAAGATGAAAGGGCTTTTCTATGTTTGTCTTATTTCCAAATAATTGTGAGGACGCAAGTTGATGAGTGGCAACGGGGTTTTCAATATATTTTGTTAGTGTTATGTGAATTTTATTATTCTAGTGTAAATATTTTTGAATAATCTTTGTTTTAAAAATAGATATTTTTTCTGTTATTTCAATGGTTCGTAAGATGAATATTTTTGAAAATTTATAATCAAAAATTTGGACTTTAATCTTTTTTTATCAAACAAATATATTTAATTAACAAAAGCATTCTAGAATTTAACTGTAAGATCATTTAAGGAGTGAAAATATGATAACGCTCAAACATTTGAACAAAGTTTATGACGGGAATCATTATGCAGTTAAAGATTTTAACCTAGAAGTTGATGATCAAGAGTTTGTTGTTTTTGTAGGGCCCTCTGGATGTGGCAAATCTACAACATTACGTATGATTGCTGGATTAGAGGAAATTAGTGAAGGTGAGATTTATGTAGACGATCAGTTATTAAATCAAGTTCAACCTAAAGATCGTGGTATTGCAATGGTGTTTCAAAACTATGCGTTATATCCGCATATGTCTGTGTACAAGAATTTGGCATTTGGATTGAAAATGCGCGGCATTCATAAAAAGGAATACGATCAACGTATTCAAGATGCAGCGAAAATATTAGAAATTAGTCATTTGTTAGATAGGAAACCAAAAGCACTCTCAGGTGGTCAACGTCAACGTGTAGCACTTGGCCGTGCGATTGTCCGTGATGCGAAAATCTTTTTAATGGATGAACCTTTATCTAATTTAGATGCAAAGTTAAGAACGCATATGCGAACGGAAATTATTAAGCTACATAAGAAAATGGGTGCTACTACAATTTATGTCACGCATGATCAAACAGAAGCGATGACAATGGCTACTAAAATTGTGTTATTAAAGGATGGTGTGATTCAACAAGTTGGGTCGCCTGAAGAGATTTATCATCATCCTATTAATCAGTTTGTTGCCACATTTATTGGAAATCCAACAATGAATATGATTCCGTTAGACATTAAAGATCAAAGTTGGTTGTTCAATCAACAACCTGTTGTTGATGCTCAAGTATTGGGAGTATTTGAGCATAATGCTTTAAATTTAGGTATTCGTTCTGAAAATATTCAATTTTCTACTGAAAGCGCTGCGTTAAAAGACTATGAATTACAATTGCCAGATTGGCAGGTGACGTTAGTAGAACTAATTGGCGCTACAAAATTAATTCATTGCGTGAATGGGGAAACACATATCGTTGTTTCTACTGATAATCAAATGGACTTAAAGCCAGGGGAAACCATTCATTTAGGGATGCAATTAGCAGACTGTCATTTATTTGATCGTGAAACAGGTGACTTAGTTACGCCTCAGCAGCAAGCGATGAATTCAGAAACAGTCAGTATATAACAAAACAAACAGATTGGAGTAAGTACAGTGAAAGAAACGCTACACGTCAATCATGCACACCCAGTTAAGCAGCATAAAGTGACTTTGCTACAACGTATTTGGCAGCATAAAGTATTGTATCTTATGTTGCTTCCTTGCCTCCTCTTTTTTCTAATTTTCAATTATATTCCAATGGCAGGGTTGGTCTTAGCTTTTAAAGAATTCCGTTTTGATACGACGATTTTCGGTGGACAATGGGAAGGTTTCAAATATTTCAAGCGATTTTTCTCTGATTCTCAAAGCTACCAAATTATTATCAATACCTTAATTATCAGTGGAATGAAATTAGTACTCGCTTTGCCATTTCCGATTGCTCTGGCAATTATGTTTAATGAAATCTCACATACGAAGAAGTTAGGACGCTTCCGTGGCTTATTCCAAGGGGTCATGTATATTCCACATTTCTTATCTTGGGTTGTTGTTGTTGGTATTTTTCAAAAAGTACTCGCGCCTGATAGTGGATTGATTAATCAATTAATTCAGCAATTTGGTGGCAATGGCGCTACATTCTTTATGATGAATCCTGAATATTTCCATACAATTATGTTTTCAAGTTATTTATGGAAGAACGTGGGTTGGGACTCTATCATTTATTTTGCTGCCATAATGGGAATCAATCCTGAAATTTATGAATCAGCTAAAATTGATGGCGCTAATCGTTGGCAGCAAATTATTCATATCACACTACCGATGTTGACACCGACGATTATTATTTTATTCATCTTATCGTTAGGGGATATTTTGAAAGCTGGTTTTGATCAAATCTACTTATTAAAAACACCTGGTAATGCAAAATACGCAGAAATTTTGGATACTTTCGTGATTCGTACTGGTATTCAGCAAGGGGATTTCAGTTATTCAATAGCAATTGGTTTGTTACAAGGTGTGATTGGCTTGATTTTGGTCATTGTAGTGAATCGTTTTGCAGATAGAAAATTCAACACATCATTATATTAAGGAGAAGACAATGAAACATATAAAAAAATTGAGTATTTTATTATTGGTGTTACTACTTGTATTTGTGACTGCTTGTGGCAAAGATGAAGATGAAGAGAAACGACGCGCAGACGCTAAAGGAAAACCTAAAACATGGATTGCAGATCGCAAACTAAAAGGGCTCGTCTTTCAAAGTAAGAATGACGTGTCACCAGAAATGAATAAAGAAATTGAAAAAGAATTAAAAAAGAAGACTGGTATTACGCTTGAATTACAAACGGCATCGGGAAATGACTCTACAGAAGCGCTAACTTCTGGTTTAGCTTCTGGAGATTTACCAGATTTCATTGTGTATTATTTAGATAATAGTGGTCGTCCAGAAATGAAAGTATTAAATAAAGCTGCGAAACAAGGGCAATTAACAGATTTAAAACCATTACTCAAAGATACAAATGTGTATAAAAAGTACTTAAAGAAAGATTATTTACCTAAAGATACGCGTGACAATATTATGTTTCCTAAAGATTTAGACGGGACGTATTTTGTGCATATGGGTATTAACCGTAAACCAGGTGATCCAGGCAGAAAAGTAGTTGGCGGTCCTTATATTCGTAAAGATATTGCAGAACAACTAAATTTAGATCCAAGCTCTATTAAAACATCAAAAGACATGAAAGCATTAGCTGAAAAAATTAAAAATCATCACTTCAAAGATGACAATGGTAAAGAAATTACACCTATAGGACCTACAGCATGGGGCGGTAGTGATCGTACGGCTTTTTATAACGACTTAGTATGGACTGGTGGGGCAGATGAAAAGTTCCAAATAGATCATGATAAGGTGAAACATGAATCAGATACAGATTATGGTATGAAACGTGTAAAATATGTGAAGTCATTAATGGATGAAGGATTGATGCATAAAGCCTTTTATACTATGTCTGAAAACCAAGCTAAAGAAGGGCTTGTAAATGGTTCATGGGGCATTGTGTCAGATTTGCACAATTACGTGACTGAAAACCAAAGTATGAAATACATTCCGCTAGGGCCTTTAAACACGGTTAAAGGAAAGTACCAAATGGAAATGTCTTATAAATCAGGATATGGCGGTTGGTCAATTCCTAAAAGTACAAAACACCCTGAAGATGTAGTGAAGTTAGCGGATTTCTTAGCCAGTCGTGAAGGGAAATTATTAGGTGAATATGGTATTAAGGGACGCGATTATAATTTAGACAAAAAAGGCAACCCTGTTGTGAAAAAAGAAGTGTTAAAAGAAATAGATGAACATCCAGATCAAGCGAAAAAAAGAGGTTTCCGTGGTGCAGGTTCATACTGGGCTGACCACTTAGGACTTACCGATGTAGATAATCTAGATGATTTTGGTGAAAGAGAGTATGGCGACAATGCTCGAAAAAAACAAGGTAAAACAAATCCAGAGAAAATGGCCGAATCATGGCATTATGATGAAAAATTAAAGCATGCAAAAGTTATTGATGGTTTAACAGTTAAATCCTTCTTACCAAAGTTTGATAAAGGTGAAGAATTGGAAATAGCCTTGGATGAATACGATGAATCTTTAAAACGCGCGTATTATGCTAAAACTGACAAAGAGTCTGAACGAATTTTAGCAGATGCGAAAAAGAAATTAGACCAAGCTGGTCTCCCAGAATTTGAAAAAATGATTGAAAAGAAAATAAAAAATGGCGAAAAAATACGATTCTAAAGGATGACAATGAATGAAAATCAAGCGAGATTGGAGCAGTATTATTATTCGCAGTATTTCTTGGGTGATTATTATTACCCTTGCATTATCAATTCTGTTGCCGATGATTAATATTATTGCATTAGCTTTCAATAGTGGGGCTGATGCACAAAAGGGTGGTATTACCTTTTGGCCGCGTCAGTTCTCATTAGATAATTTTAAGGAAATATTTAAACAAGGAACCATTTTGAATGCGTTGTTTATTAGTTTGGCTAAAACGATTATTGGTACAGTGCTTAGCGTTATATTAACCGCTATGGCTGCATATGCATTAACGATTAAGTCGCTACCGTTTAGAAGAACAATTTCTTTTTTCTTAGTCTTTACGATGTTATTCAGTGCAGGTGTAGTGCCATTATATATCTTATTGAATCAACTAAGCCTGACAGATACATTTTGGGTTTATATTATTCCATCGCTATACAGCGTGTATAATATTTTAATCATGCGTACATTCTTCAATCAAATCCCAATTAGTGTGATTGAAGCGGCACGTATAGATGGCTGTAATGATTGGCAAATATTTTGGAAAATCATCTTGCCGATGAGTAAACCTGTTATTGCGACAATTACACTCTTTAATGCGGTAAGTCAGTGGAATGATTGGTTTACAGGTGCATTCTTTGTTAGAAATCCGCAGTTAAAGCCATTGGCAACCGTCTTACAAGATATGTTGACGAGCCAGGATTCTATCGCCAATGCGTTGAAACAAAAGTCAGGTGCATATCAAATGATTGAGCGCATTACGATTACAGGGGACTCACTACAAATGGCAATGATTGTGTTGCTAATTATTCCTGTACTGTTACTTTTCCCGTTTGTCCAAAAACACTTTGTTAAAGGTGTTAATATCGGTTCGACCAAAGAATAAAGGAGTATAGACAATGTCAAAATTCAAAATCATGCAATTTACAGATTTACATTTAAGTCCGAAAAATAATGACAAAGATCAACAGACGTATCAATTGCTTGAACAACTCATTACCACATATCAACCAGACTTATGTATGTTTACGGGTGATCAAATATGGTCTCAAGGTGTGATGGATTCTGAAAAGGTATACCGAAATCTGATTGAATTTTTAAATCAATTTGACACTAGCATTGCGACGACATTTGGTAATCACGATACAGAAAATCATTTAAGTCGCAGTGATTTAAGACAAATTGAAGCCGAGCTTGCAAACAACTATGCATGTAAGAAGCATTCGAAGATTGTTAATGATAAAGAAGCATATGTGTTAGAAGTATATGACAATGACCAGTTATCACATTTGCTTTACGTTATTGATGGCGGAGATTATAGCACAACTGCGATTGGTCAATATGCTTATATTCACCCAGACCATGTGGCATGGATTGCTGAAGTAGAACGCTATTATGAGCAACAAGATCAAATCATGCCTAAGCATAACTTGTTGTTTACGCATATTCCTATACCAGAATATCAAGCCATTTCACAAACTAAATTGTATCATGGTATTTTTAATGAGGAGATAGGTTGTCCAACAATGAACTCAGGACTTTTCGCACAAATGTTGCATTCTGGCAATATTGAAGGCATGTTTTGTGGTCATGATCATGACAATGATTTTAGCTTCAATCATTATGGCATTCATTTAAATTATGGTCGCATCAGCGGATTTCATTGCTATGGTGATATTACTAGGGGCGCGCGTCTAATTGAATTATCACCAAACAAACCATATGAAACAAAGATTGTAGAATATGACCAGTGTTTCTAAATCTCGTTTTCAAAAGATATATGTTCCTATTTTAATAGAGCAACTGTTTATGATGTTGATGGGTCAAGCTGACGTGATTATGCTGAGTGCTTATGATACCAAAGCGATTGCAGTATCAGGGATAAGTACCCAAATACTAACACTGTTGACTTTTGTGATTACGATTGTCCATGTGGGTGTTTCTATTCGCTTAGTACATCAAAAGGAACGGGATATGACAGCGATTAAATCGGAACTATATCATAGCCTGACATTGAATTTAGTGCTTTCAGCGTTTCTTGGGATTACTGCACTTATTTGTTATCGCTGGATTTTGATGCTTATGCAGGTTTCACAAGACATTTTTGAACTAACGTATCAATTTGGCGTGATCTTACTACTTGGTTTTGCTATTACAACAGCTCAGATGCTGGTCAGCACGATATTAAGAATTTTATATATGGCTAACATTGCAGCTAAAATCACAGTAGGTATTAATATCATCAATATCATATTAAGTTGTTGCATCTTGTTTGTCTTTACAGATTATGTAGGTAACCCTATTTTAGCTGTAGCTGTTGCCACACTGATGAGTCGATTGTTGGGATTGCTATATGGAGGCTATTATTTAATTAAAAAATATAAACCACAGGCAAAGTTTTTAAAGTTAAATATGTTCATGACTAAAAAAGTAATTTTACTGGGTTTACCAGGTGCTGGTGAACAAATTTCTTATAACTTTGCACAGACGATTACGACGGCCTTTATTGCGGTGTTAGGAACCGAAGTTCTGGCAGCTAAATCACTAACAGTCGCTATTAGCAATGTATCATTTTGCGTTGCGATGGCATATAGCCTAGCTAGTCAAATATATTTAGGGAAATTAATTGCGCGCAGGAAATTCAATGTATTACATCGTAGTGTATACAAGGGTTTAGCCATCAATGTGTTGCGTTCAGCAGTCATTATGGTTTCGGTTGTTGGTGTGTTCTATAGTCTGGGGCGCTATATCTCAGGTGATGACAGTGTGTATCATTTAACATTATCGTATTTAATGTTGTTTATTGCACTGGAGCCTATAAGAGCGATTAATAACTTTATTGTCGATATACTTAACGTCGCTGGAGATGTTCGCTATCCAGTATGCGTGAATGTCATAACAACTTGGTGTTTGTTAATTCCGCTATCATATCTTACAGCATTTGTCTTAGGCTGGGGATATATTGGTATTATATTAATAAATATTTTTGAAGAAGGTGTGCGCTTTATATTAATCATTCGAAGATGGGATAAGGGACACTGGAAAATGAAACTAGCACAGATAGGAGTTCATTTGCATGTATAAAAAGAAATCGAGACTTGAAGTGATTTGTGAGCGAATTGCTACGCATGGAAAGGTATTTGTGAGTGATTTAGCATTATATTTTGAAGTTACACCAGAGACCATTAGAAAAGATTTAGAAACACTCGAAGAAGATAAAAAAGTGACAAGAATACATGGTGGTGCGGTCAAATATAACTATTTGAATAAAGAGCAGTCTTATACAAATAAATGGGAAAAGCAAGCGCAAGTTAAAGAGCGTTTAGCAATGCGAGCAGCTCAGTTTATTAATAATGCAGAAATTATCGTGCTAGATGGAGGAACAACGATAGGCCGTATTCCCAAGTATTTAAATCATCTATCAAATTGTACGTTTGTTACAAATTCATTTATGACAGTTATGGAATTAAATAAAGCAGTTGAGGAACAACGTATCGAAGCAGAGATTATTATGCTTCCAGGAATATCCAACACAGAGCAAGATGTTGTACGTGGTTCATTAACAAATCAAGTATTACAACAATTTAAATTTGATAAAGCATTTTTATCTTGTGGCGCTTTTGATACATCTCAAATTTATGAATATGATTTAGAAGAGGCTTTAGTGAGTAACATGATGCTTCAGAAGAGTAGTGAAACCTTCTTGGTTGCAGATAGTACTAAACGTGATAATAACGCA
Source organism: Staphylococcus lugdunensis (assembly GCF_001558775.1). Taxonomy (NCBI): domain Bacteria; kingdom Bacillati; phylum Bacillota; class Bacilli; order Caryophanales; family Staphylococcaceae; genus Staphylococcus; species Staphylococcus lugdunensis. The sequence goes on from NZ_CP014022.1 coordinate 1,543,566, forward strand.
TCTTTTGTCATTAATGATTTTAAAGCAATAGATTATATGATTACGGATTATGCTAAGCCAGATCATGTTGAATTTGACAACAACCACTGGTTACAAGTTTAAGCTTTAGTGCATTGTGGATAGGTATTTTATGTTCTATCTGGATTGAAAAACTAGGTATCAAGCATTTTTTACACAGATAGGGCGATACTAAAATAAAAAATAGGACTTAAAGGGGTATTGATATGAAAAAAACATTATATTTAATTAGACATGGACAAACAATATTTAATAAAAAATGTCAAATCCAAGGCGCATCTGATTCACCATTAACGGATTTAGGAAAACAACAAGCAGCGCTAGCCAAAACATACTTTAATCAATTAAATTTAAGTGACTATGAGTTATTCTCTTCAACGCAAGAACGTGCTTCGGATACGTTAGAAATTATTTTCCCTAATGAAAATTATCGACGATTAAAAGGCATTAAAGAATGGAATTATGGTATATATGAAGGTGAGTCTGAGCTGTTAAATCCGCCACATGATAGTGTGATAGATTTTGGTTCATTCTTTGCAGACTATGGTGGAGAAACGGCAGATGAAGTACAACAACGAACAGTTAATACATTACAAGAAATACTTAATGAAACGAACAAGCATAACGTTGTAGTCGTAAGTCATGGGGATGTTTTATCGTTATTTACGCATACATGCTTACCATTAGCGGAAGCAAGTGAAATGAAATTTACGAACTGCTGTATCTTAAAATTTGACTATGAAGATGGTGCATTTACTTTTAAATCAATACATCATCCAGCATAAACAACGGAAGGCAAGATTGACTAGGATTGAAAAAAGCTTGGTATAAGCGCATATTCAATCCAGTCAACTACTGCCAATATAACGTTCATAGTCTAAAACATAATGATGTCCAGACCCATGGGCTTCTTTTTTTAATCCGTTATATTTATGCCTCAAACTGTTGTTAGGTTACACTGACGTTTGTGTGCGGGTATACTAAAGGATGTCTAAATAAAAAGATAAATGTACCTGTAACAGCTGCTAACTAAGCTAGTGAAAGTTCTAAGCATATCAGTTAAGTTTACTCTTGTGTGTGTTAAAAGTTAGCGTCATGGTTGTACCTTCATTGAGCTTGCTATCCACCGTAATATGACCATCAATTTGATGAGCAAGCATTTGAGCAATGTATAATCCAAGACCCGAGCCACCACTCTTGAGGTTACGTGAGTGCTCGATACGATATGTGCGTTCAAATATGCGTTTTAAATGGTGCTCAGCGATACCGCAGCCTTGATCAGTGACTGCAATCGACACATGCGTCGTATCGACTGTCTTAGTAGTGACAACAATAGGTGTTTCTAGTTTAGAAAATTTTAGAGCATTATCTAAAAAATTTGATAAGATTCTTTCAATAGCCATTCCATCTTGTAAGAAGCGAGGAATGCCTTTTTCTACATCTACAATAAGTTCACGATGTTGCTGTTCTATTTGTTGCTGATAAGCTTCTAAGATTGGCAATAATAATTGATCGATTTGTAAGTAACCAAGGTCTTGTGAATGGCCGCTTACCGTCATCATTGTAGTTAAATCATCAAACATATGGCTTAATCTATCTGATTGGGAAATTAATACTTTATAAGCATGTTGTTGTCGTTCTTCTGTGTTTATGACACCATCTTTTAAAGCTTCAGAATACGATTTAATTGTAGCTAACGGGGTTTTTAAATCATGTGCTAAATTTTGTACCATATGAATTTTTTCAGTTTCTTCACTCTTAATGCGTTCCATCTGCTCGCGTACTTTGGTGACCATGGTTTCAAATGAATCATTTAACTCTTTTAATTCTAAAGGTGATTGAATATCTAATGGCTCTATTTCAAAGCTGCCATTGGCTACTTTCTGTGTTTCATGGTTTAACTTTTCAATCTTATGAATGGTGGGTATTGAAAAAGTCATAGCGATCATCATTGTAACCATACTTGAAATAAGAGAGAACAGCGTAAGTAGCAGTGTCTGCGCCATGTCAAACCACATTAATTCATTGAGTACAAATAAAAATAGAGTTGAAAACGTGATCGATGTAAAAAACGAGATAATAAGTTGTTTACGTATCGTCATTTAATACCCCCTGTGGAACTTATAACCAAGTCCCCAAACAGTGGAAATGATGTAGTCTTTATAGTGATGTTGTTCTAATTTATCTCGCAAACGATGAATATGAACATTAAGCGTGTTCATATCCTCATAATAGTCATAACCCCATACTTGTTCGAGTAAATCTGTTTTAGATAATGCAACATTTTCATGGGTTGCAAGATACCAAAGTAAATCAAATTCTTTAATTCTAAGCGTGATAGTTTCGTTGTTAATTGTCGCTGTTTTAGTTAAGTTATCAAGTGTTAATGCCCCAAAAGATAGTGTTTGTGCGGATGAATGTTTAACCGTGCGAGATAAGATGTTTTTAGCTCGAATTACAAGTTCTCTAGGGCTAAAGGGCTTCTTGACATAATCGTCTGCACCCAACATTAAGCCATAAATCGTATCTGATTCTGTTGTCTTAGCGGTAAGATAAATATAAGGAATATCTAATTGTCTAGCCTTCATTTCTTTTATAACGGCATAGCCATCTTTCTCTGGCATCATGATGTCTAGAATAAATAAGTCCACGTCTTGTTCGAGCAAATCTAATGCTTCTTGACCATTTGAAGCAGTCAACACTTCATATCCTTCAAATTCAAAGTATGTTCTACATATGTCTCTAATATCAGGTTCATCATCAATGATGGCGATTCTTTCCATTTACATCATTCCTTGATTGTTTTTTCTTAAAGAAATGCATTAATTCAAGAGATTGTAATGTTTCTTTATTCATTAATAATATTATAAAGAAAAATAGTTGTAATGGATACGTAAATATCATATCTGCGAGAATGTAATTTAACATCACAAATGTGCCGAAAAAGCTAGCTGTATAAGATAGAACGCCAAATAATAAGCCTAGACCTATGGCGATTTCACCAATGGGGATCATCCATTGAAATAGGTCTAAATGATGTGCGACGACATGTTCAAAAAAGTATTTATACCACTCTGGGGAATCTTGGTTTTCTTTAATAACGGGAACAAGCCCATCAACGGCAAAACCTCCCGTCAATTTTTCATAGCCTTGCTTTAGTATAACGAAACCACTGCCCATTCTAAGTAAAAGTATGATGATCTTCCATGTCATTGTCATGGCGTTTGTTATCGTGTTTGTCATCGTGTTTGTCTCCTTTGCTGTTAAAAAATGAGATAGCATGCCTTAATGATAGACGTCTATCTCATCAGTTGTATGATTAATCTATATGTTATTAAAAGGATGTTGTTATTTTATTTTGGCATTTCCAAATACAACATGTGCTTTATCGCAATAAATCGTTACTGTATCGTACGCTTTGACATCGATGCCTTTTAAGTCAAATGTTTGTTCTTTTTCATCATATTTAACTGCATCGATTTTTTTACCGGTTTTAATATCACCATTTTTTGTTAAATAGACATGTAAGTCTGGTCCTTTTGAAGATTTGAAGTCTGTCAGCATTAATTTGTTGTCTTTAATCATTGCCTTTCCTTCAACGGTTTCTTTGTTTTCTCCTTTAAACATTCCTTTTTCTGCAGTTGTATGGTTAGATTTTTGACTTTCCGTTTTTTTCTCATCTTTTTTTGTATCACTGTCATGATTTGAATTTCCACATGCGCCTAATAATAGTGATGTTGCAAGTGCTGTTGATAATAATAAAGTTTTTAATTTCATAATCTATTCCTTCTTTCTTTGTGATGTTTACATGCTTAATCATACGAAGAAAAGATACAAAATCACATTAACTAACTATTAATAATTCTTAACTAATTCTTAAATATAAGGATTGTTAAAATAAAATTTTAATTTAACATATGTATGATTTTTAGCTTTAAATTATTTTGTGGACTTATTATGAAAAGGGTGTAATTGGTTTTACAATATTACTGTGAAGGTGTGTTATTAAAGGAAGTTTAGTCGTTGGATTGAGCGAAGAAGGTTGGGTTGGCAGTGTTTAAGTAAAGATGAACAGCAAACATACATGAGACACGCAATACATAAGTTTAAAGATAGTGCTGCCCATTATACCACCACTGAATTGTCTGAGGTATTCGCATAGCTATAGGGATTAAAATAAGTCTAGGATATAATTTTTTTAGGCGCTAAACGCTATATTGTCAGTAGTTGACGGGATTGAAAATATGCTTTCCATTTTTATTTGTAATTTATGTAAATATAAAATGACAATTGTATGTATTATGATTTAAGTCACAACATACGAGTTGCATATATCTTATACTTAAATGGAAAAGTACATGCTTTATATTGAATTCAAATGTTCAGCGTTAGATATAAAGCATATGATTAAGCTAAAGTCTCTCATCAAAGGAGGATAACGATGTCTAAAAATGTACTAAGAATGCTTATTGCCATGGTTTTTGTTATTTCGACAATTGTCTTTATTGTAAAGCAAGATTGGTTATTTGCGGCAATATTTGGTGTTGTTGTTATTGTCTTTGTACTTAGATGGACAAAAGAGATGAATCAGCATAATAAATGACGAATCAGCTGATAGAAACGATATGCATTGACTGCAATCATGAAGGTAATGAAGATTCAAAGTGTGTTATGACGCACCTTAAATTTAAAGGAGGAACAACCATGAAAGGTAAATACAGCATGATGTTAGTTATATTCGTTACGCTAGGCTGTTATTACATGTTTGGTCTAAATCACAAGTTAGATGTGTGGCTTGAAGACTTCATAAATACACAATCATGGTTGCAGTATATTAGTATCAATGTGTTATTCATGATAATGATGGTACCTTTTTATTTATATATCAGGCGTACGATGCAACAAATCAATCATATCAATACTTTGTTTATGCAAGAAAAAGATAAACCAGATTTTAATATGGAAAAATTTAAAGAAAGTATTGATATTCCAAGTAGTCAGTTTATTTATTTTGCACTATTTCCAATGATTGTGCTGCTAGGGTTAGGCTTAAAAATAGTTAAGCACTACCAGTTTGAAATACCTAGTATAATTGTGATTGCACTGTATGTGATAACATTTATTGCTACGTGTAATTATAGTACTAAATTGATTATGAATATAGTGCACAATCAATGGCTAGGCTATGTAATCATATTCCTTATAGCAGTAATTGTAACCTACTTAACATCAACTGAAGAGCAAATGTTTTTACTTCTTTTTTCAACCGTTAGTTATATTATGGATAAAATCAGTTCGAAACATAATTATGTTTGATGCTATGAACTATATATTGGCAGTAGTTGTCTAGCCCAAAATTAGTAAGAAAATAATAAAGTTTCACATGAAACATAGACGTGGAAAATGATCCTAGTAGAAACCGATAGCGTTTGCGTATTCATGGTAATCACTTTTAACAGAACTATTTATCGTTATTTCTTTTTAAAAAAAGAGACAAGAGTGAAAAAATACCAATAACACATGTAAATCCTAGAGCGCCTACTAAACCTTCCCCAACTGTAATAGGGTTACCTACGATTAATTCAAACAAATAATATGTGACAAAGAATCCAATAAAACAAATCAATAAAGAAAAAATATACATCTTAATTTTCATATATAAAAACAACTCCCTTTAAAAATTTATCACGTTATATCAAACAGTGCAATTTGCTTCTATACTGACTTTTATCACAAAAATGGAAGACACGCTTAAATAATTAAAAATGCATTCGCGGCATAATAAATATAACTATAGAATATGTTTATAAAAATTAGTGGTGATTTAACAAAAATCTTAAACTAAGGTCATATTATTCTTCTATCATTAGTATTAAAGGAGGAATGTATATGAAATTGAAAGGTTTAAAAGTGGGTATAGCTACAACAGTATTATTGATGTGCAGCGGTATTACACATCACTATACATATGCTGCAGCAAATCAATATGAGGTGAAAGTATATGTCGATAGTGATAAAGTGGTCAAAGATAATCGTCATATTAAACATGATGTTTTAGAAGCACTGGGTTCTGAAGATAAAGATGAAGACTTTAACGTCGCTTTTCTTGATAACAAAGAACGTTCAAATTACAAAGATAAAGTCACATATAGACTGCGAAAAAGTGAAAAGGATAAAAAATATGCATTACAGTACAAAAAGCGTTATCCAATCGTAAATAATCAAGTAGATCAAGCAATTAAACAAGCGAAAGCAGACGGTTACAATGGTGACGAGTTTGAAGTTGAGTATGGCGAGAATAGTCAAACACTAAGTGTAACAAAGGAAGCCAAAGCAGATACAGATTTAAAAGGGTTAGAAATGCCTAATGCAGCTCAAAGCTTAACATTATTTAAATCATTTGCCACGAGCCCATACAAAAATAAGCTTGCAGCAATCACACAACCAACATTAATTGGTCCAGTTCATTTCGAACGTCACAAAGGTACTATCAATAATCATGATATTAAAATTGAAAATTGGGATGTAAAAAATCAAAATATCGTTGAAATATCAACTAAAGTGAAAACAGAAGCAGAAGCCAAAAAAGCTCAAAAGGACATCGTTAATAAGCTCAATGATTTAGGTATACACGAGCAACGTGATCAACTTAAAACAAATCTGATATTTGATAATTACTAGACAGACATTGAGGTCTAGTGCAAAATTACAGCAAAAAATCTTTTCTTCGAGCAGGATTTCCTCAATATCCTTATGATAGTAAGAGGTATGATTTGAATGTATGAAAACGGCAATATCTATTGATAGCGTATGTTGCGTTACGTGATCGATTTTATATATAAGACACCTCGTTCATTTAATTTAGTAGTGTTTATTAAATGAGACGATGGTGTCTTATTTTTCTAAACATGTTAACCCGTTTTGATTTTTATCTAAAATGCATGTTAACTTTCGTACATTAATGATATAAAGTTCTGAATAATAGGTGTCATATATTGATCCTCACGATATATTAATGAAATGTGTCTAGGAGCGGGTGCATGGGGAAGTGTTTTAGCGGTGATGTATGGATTGTTACTTAATGCGCGCTCACTAATTAGACTTAAATAATCTGCGTTTTTCAACATTTCTAAAATACTACTTACACTATTGGCTTGCATACGTACTGGTAAATCCACAAAATTTTCTGTTTGCCATTCTTCAATACTTTGTCTAGTAGAACCCCCGCTATGTAATATAAACGGATACTGTGTAATATCGGTCAATGTTAAATGTTCTTGAGCTGCGAGTGGATGGTGGCAATCCATTGCGACCATTAAAGGATTATCAGTAAAGCGCTTGACTTTGATATCGTCGTCATAAAAGCCTTTTTCTGAAATAACGCCGATTTCTATTTCTCGATGACGTAGCTTTTCTATAATATTGGGTGCAGTATCAACTATCAAATCAATTTGAATATGCGGGTAAGCTTGAAGATAGTTTTTAAGTATATGCGGCAAAATGTGATAAACCGGTGCATGACTTGCGCCAATCTTTAAAGTGCCACGCTTAGACTGCCGGTAGTCTTCCAAAATATCTTCTGTTTCCTGCATTAAATACAATAGTTTATTACTGTTACGAAATAGTAATTCTCCAGCTTCAGTGAGTTTAAAATGCTTCCCCTTTTTATGATATAGCGGTGTGCCATAGCGTTGATTTAAATTTTTAAGGTGAAATGTGACAGTAGGTTGTGTAATATTCAGTTTTTCTGCGACCATATTTTCATTTTGATATTCCACAAAATGTTTAAAAATAAGCATTTGTTTTGTATTCATCGGTTAACACTCCAAAATATAAATTTTATCTATATATCTATATAGCTTACATATACTTTTTTGAGGAGACGTTAATATTATATTTAAACTTCGTTAACAATATTTTCCTATAGTTATAAGTGAAAGAGGTGAGAAAGTGGTTTTAGAATTACGTGATATTACAAAGTCCTTTAATTCAAAACAAGTCATTCAAGGAATTGATTTGACTGTAAAACAGGGAACATTTTTGTCACTATTAGGAACATCTGGCTGTGGGAAAACGACGTTATTGCGATTGATAGCTGGCTTGGAAACACCGGATAATGGTGTGATTACTAATGATGACGATGTGTATTTCTCGTCACAGCAACACGCTTTTATGGCACCGGGAGATAGAGATTTAGGCATGGTTTTTCAAGATTTTGCGTTGTGGCCACATATGACAGTGTTTCAAAATGTAGCTTATCCACTAAAGGTAAAGAAAGATACCAATCAATTGAAAGAACGGGTTATGGCTGCTTTGGCAGAAGTGAAGTTAGCGGATCAACATGATAAAGCAATTCATCAATTATCTGGTGGTCAACAACAGCGGGTGTCATTGGCGCGAGCAATTATTTCACAATCGAAATTAATTTTGATGGATGAGCCCTTATCGGCATTAGATGCAGGGTTACGAGAAGACATGCAATTACTCATCAAGCGGCTGATTAAGACTTATGGTATGATGGCTATTTTTGTGACACATGATCAATATGAAGCTATGACGATGTCCGACGAAATTGCTGTGATGAGTGATGGCAAGATTATTCAGCAAGGCGCACCCGAATCATTGTATTACAATCCACAAAGTAAAAAGGTTGCAACATTTATTGGCAAAGGAACCTATATTGAAGGGCAAGTTCAAACGCATATTTTTACTAATAAGCAAGGATTAGAGTTGCCAGTGAATGATGAGATAAAAGAAGGTACATATGGTTTATTGATTCGACCTGAAAATATCCATGTACATGCTGAAGAACAAGAAAATCAAGCAATCATTAAGACAATGCATTTTACAGGAGAAAGATATCAATATACTGCACAACTCGCTAATGAAACTGTGATGTTTTATGATACGCAATTACATGATATTGAAGATACGGTGTATTTAACATTTGATATACCAAAAAATTACTTTATTCATTTGGGGGAATAAAAAACATGAAACAGTTAATCAAATATTTCGTTTTAACGATAGCGGCAGTCTTAGTACTTACGGCATGTCAAAATAAATCAGAAGACGGCAATAACAAGTCCGACTCAAGTTCTGGTGGTAAAGATAAATTGGTTCTTTATGCAGCTGGACCCGATGATTTAGTCAAAGATATGGTAAAAGAATTTGAAAAAGAAAGTGGCAAAAAAGTAGAAGTCTTTCAAGGGACGACGGGCGAAATTTTAGGTCGCTTAGAAGCAGAAAAAGATAATCCGAAAGCGGATGTCGTACAACTCGCATCATTACCTGCTGCACTTGATTATAAGAAAAAAGGCTTAATCGAACCTTACAAAGTTAAGAATCATAATAAATTGTATAAAGATTGGATTGATAGCAAAGGTTATTATTACGGTTTCAGCGGTAGCGCATTAGGCTTGTCATATAATACCAAAGCAGTAAAACAACCACCTAAAGATGTTAAGGATTTAACTAACGCTAAATATAAAAATAAAATTGCGATTCCAGATCCATCAGAATCAGGAACTGCCTTAGATTTATTATCTATAAAAGTGAATAACGAAGGGGATAAAGCTTGGGATGAATATAAAAAATTAAAAGACAATGGTATGAAACAAGCAGGTGCTAATAAACCAGCATTAGAATCAGTTATTAAAGGCGACAATGATGTTGTTTATGGTGGTGTCGATTACATGGTCTATAAAGCTAAAGCGAACGGTGAACCAGTAGATATTAAATATCCAGAATCAGGTACAGCAATTTCACCAAGACCAGCATTTATTTTAAAATCATCAAAACATAAAGAACTGGCCAAACAATACATGGATTATGTCACTGGTAAAAAAGGACAAAAGCAAGTGGATGACCATTATTTAATTCCAGCAGATAAAGCTGCAGAAAAGAAAAAAGGTAAAGCTAAACGTCAAGATATTAAAGAATATAAATATGATTGGGAAAATTTATCAGACAAAAGTGAAAAAGTATTAAAACAATTTACGGAATTGATGAGATAATATGCCACAAAACAAACTCATGTTAAGAACTAATCAAATATTAGCTAGTGTCGTGCTCTTTTTGCTTATTATCATGCCCTTATGTTTAATACTTTTTAAAGGATTTGTACCGTCTGAAGAAAATACTTTTGTAGGTAATATATCACAGTTATTTGAAAGGTATCACTTAAAAATATTATGGAATTCAATTGTTTTAGGTATTTCAGTATTGATTCTAAGTACAGTTATTGCCTTACCATTAAGTTTTATTATGACTAAAACGACGTTAGTAAAACATCAATGGTTAGATATGATGATTATGATTCCATTCATGGTGCCACCATATATTGGTGCTATGGGTTGGATGCTGACAATGCAGCGCAATGGTTTGCTTGAGCAAATTAGTCCTATCTTTGCACATATAACACCGTATTTCTTTAGCTTTTTTGGCATGGTACTTATTATGAGTTGCCATTTAACGCCATTTTTATATGTCATGCTAAAAAATGCTTTACTGACAATACATCAATCACAAGAAGAAGCGGCTGAAATATATGGCGGTTCGTTTATGTATCGTTTTAGAAAAATCATCGTGCCACAATTTATCTCAGGTTACAGCATGGCGGCACTATTAGTATTTGTTAAAACAATTGGAGAGTTTGGAACACCAGTTACAATGGGGAATCGAATTGGCTTTCACGTACTTACTTCAGAAATTCATCACAGTGCGTCGATTTGGCCGATTGATTTTCAACGTGCGGCATTGTTATCGAGTTTGTTATTGGCCGTTAGCATGACCGTATGGGCATTCCAACAATGGGTTCAAACGCGTACTAATATTCAAGCTGATTCTGGTAAAGGTCATCAAGTAAAGATTCATAAAGCATCATCATGGAATATACTATGCTATGCGTTTGTTGTGGTTGAATTGTTTGTGACGATTGTCTTACCGTACGCGAGCATTTTTGTCAGTGCCTTTATGAAAAAGTTAGCTGCTGGCTTTCATTTTAGCAATTTTACAATTAATAATTTTATCAATGTATTGACGGGTAATGGTGGTATTGCACTGTTTAACAGTATCATGCTTGCAACGATAGCAGCGACATTGGCTACTGTCATTGGTTTATGGTGTGTCTTAATTACAAAACACAAAAGTATGCTAAGTCGATTAATTGATTTTACAAGTCTGCTTCCAAATACTGTGCCGGGTATTATTGTTGTGATTGGATTGATATTGTTTTGGAATAACCGATACAACATATTACCTATTTATAATACGATTGCTATTCTGGTGGTTGCTTACACTGTACTTTATATTCCATATGCCGTACAGAATATTAAAAATGTGGAAAGAACGTTAAGCCCTAATTTATATGAAGCAGCTGCAATTTCAGGTAGTCATGGCTGGACATTATTTAGAACGATTACATTACCATTATTGAAACCGGGTATGATATCTGGCTGGATTTTAATATTCTGTATTTCTATGCGTGAATTAGTCGCTTCATTGATGCTACGACCACCGAATACGGATACTTCATCAACATTTATCTATCGCCAGTTTGAACAAGGTGACTCTGCGCAAGGTATGGCGATGGCATTGATGTCCATTGGTATTACATCAGTGATATTAATCGCGTTAGAGGTCTACCAACGAAAAAGCAGTGTCCAGCAGTCTTAGATGTGTAATGGACTCAGTACAAGAGGAGTTGATACAAGCGTATGCCGCAACGAATATTAGTTGCCTCAGATATTCATGGTCATGGAGATGCTTTAATCAAGCTACTAAGTGAGGCAGTATATAATGCAGAAACAGACCAACTCGTATTACTTGGAGACTATGTAAATAATGGTCCAGATTCGGTTGGGACATTACGGTTAGTTCAAAAATTAGTCAACAAAGGAGCTATAGCGCTTGTTGGAAATCATGAATTACGTTGGTTAGAAAGACAGGATAGCGAGGCACAGGCTTGGCATAAATTTTTGAGTGGACTGCCGTATATCAAAGTGTTAGATTCATACATCTTTGTGCATGCTGGTATCGATGTGCGGGTCCCCATAGATAAACAGCAGTGTGAACATGTAACTGCGCATCATTCAGTAGCATTAAATCAGCATCAAATCAAAGGCAAAACAATTATCCATGGCCATGTGCCAAATTATAAATTGGGTTATTCAAAAGAAGAAATCCATATTGAAAACGGCATGATAGATATTGATACAGGGGCAGGACATAATATGTATTTGACACTAGTAGATTTGACAAATGCATGCAGCTATAGTGTTAATGTATCACACAAAGATGGTACGATTCGTAAACGACATCTAATGCTGTGATAGATACTGTAAAAAATAAGCGTTAAAATTGCTTCGACAAACCAAGCATCTGTAACATCATTTTTTTAAGATCTAAACGATATATTGGCAGTAGTTGACTGGATTGAAAGTACGCTGGATACCAAGCTTTTTCAATCCTGGTCAACCGTGCTGGGGCGGGACTACGAATTCATTATGAATGCTGTCTTGCTTCCTAAGTCATTGTTTAAAATATGAATTTTCTTTTAAATATTCTGACATCAGATTGACTATCTTTATTAATAGGTATATGATGATAAAAAATCAATATTATTTAAAGGACACGAACTTTATGGACGATTTTCAGAGAGGGAATGGCAGCTGAAAGATTCCTAAATCATAAATGAAGTTTACTACCTTATATCATTTACATGGAAACATGTAACGTTTCATGTGCGTTAATACATGACTAGAGTGTCATCTTATTTAAGATGGAATTTTGGGTGGAACCACGGGTAATAATAGACTCGTCCCTTGTTTAGGGACGGGTTTTTTATTTATATATCAAATTTTTAAGGAGAGATTATCATGTCTAATCAACGAATCAATATTCAGTTCCCAGATGGAAGTCAAAAAGCGTATGAACAAGGCGTCTTAGCGCGCGATGTTGCTAAATCAATCAGTACGTCTTTATTTAAAGCGGCAGTCGTATGTCGTGTGAATGGAACGTTAGTTGATTTGACCTACCCGCTCCAAGAAGATTGTGAACTCACTTTCTATACATTAGAAGATGCTGAAGGTATAGAAGCGATGAGACACACTGCCGCCCATGTACTAGCACAAGCATTAACTCGATTATATCCTCAAGTCTTATTGACAATAGGACCAGTCATCGACAATGGATTCTACTATGACATAGACTTGGATGAATCAATCAGTGAAGTCGATTTAAATAAAATCGAAAAAGAAATGAAGAAAATTCAAAGTGAAAATTTAGACATTGTAAAAGAAAATGTCAGCTATGACGAAGCAAAAGCTTTATTCAAAGATAATCCGTATAAGTTAGAGATTATTGAGCAATATCAAGGTGAACAACTATCAGTATATCGCCAAGGTGAATTCTTAGATTTATGTGTTGGACCACACGTGCCAAATACAAAATTTGTGAAACATGTTAAGTTAACTAAAGTTTCCGGTGCTTATTGGAGAGGCGATAGTGATAACAAAATGCTTCAACGTATTTATGGTGTGGCTTTCCAATCACAAGCGCAGTTAGATGACTATTTTGAATTTTTAAGAGAAGCAGAAGCACGCAATCACAGAAAATTAGGTAAACAGTTAAAATTATTTATGTTCTCTGAAGAAGCACCTGGCATGCCTTTCTATTTGTCAAATGGTCAATTTGTGCGTAATCAAATGGAGAATTTCCTGAGAGAAATTCAATTGAAAAATGATTATGATGAAGTGAGAACACCACTTATGATGAATCAAAAACTATGGGAAGAATCTGGACATTGGGATCACTATCATGAAAATATGTACTTCACAAAAGTAGATGAAAATGATTATGCTTTAAAACCAATGAATTGTCCGGGTCATATGTTAATTTTCAAAAATGAACTTAGATCTTATAAAGATTTACCATTAAGAATGGCAGAGTTTGGACAAGTACATCGCCATGAGTTTAGTGGGGCGTTAAATGGATTATTACGTGTAAGAACATTTTGCCAAGATGATGCACATATCTTTATTATGAAATCTCAAATTAAATCAGAAGTAGAAGATATACTAAAATTAATTGATTATATTTATTCAGTGTTTGGCTTCACATATAGTATCGAGTTATCGACACGTCCAGAAGATTATTTAGGTGAATTAAAATTATGGAATGAAGCGGAACAATCTTTAGCCAATGTGCTTGATGAATTAGGGTTAAAATATACAATTAATGAAGGTGATGGTGCATTCTATGGCCCTAAAATTGATGTGCATATTAAAGATGCATTAAACCGAAGTCATCAATGTGCAACAGTTCAACTTGATTTCCAAATGCCAGAAAAATTTGATCTTACTTATATTAATGAACAAAATGAAAAAGAACGTCCTGTTGTATTACACAGAGCGATATTCGGTTCTTTAGATCGCTTCTTTGGTATCTTAATTGAACACTTTAAAGGAGCGTTCCCACTTTGGATGGCACCTGTTCAAGTAAATATCATCGGTGTGTCTGACAATAACACAGCCTATGTGAATAAAGTATTTGAAGCGTTACAAAATAATAATATTCGTGTGGTTATTGACGATAGAGATGAAAAATTAGGTAAAAAAATTAGAGAAAGCCAAATGAAAAAAATTCCATACACTTTAGTGCTTGGAGACCATGAACAAGAGAATAATGTTGTTTCAGCAAGAAAATATTCGCATGAAGATAATGAAGTGATGGATATTCAAGCCTTTATTGCACAACTACAAGAAGAAGTAGAAAGTAAAGCACTACTTGTATAAGACATAAGTACTGTTGTGTTAAGTTTAAATTCTACTAACAATGAGATGCACTCCAAAAGTTAGACTGAAAATCTAACCTTGAGGAGTGCATTTTTGCGGATAAATATTTAATATTACGCTAATTTTAAGACACTACTGAAAAATATTTTATGTGTTAGCTTCAGCAATAGGTATCCTTATGTTTAAAGTACCTAATATTTAGGGTTTAATGTGATATTTTTCAATCATCTGTTTAAGTGGTTCTACATCATATGAATTTGTAGCCACTGAAATATAGCCATCTGGTCGTACTAAAAATACAGCATCACGTTGAATGTCTTTTTGGGACATCTGTGTAACCCAAGGGATATGGTAAATCGGTAATTGTGAATCATATGCGAACTGTTTTAATTCTTGTGTTAATTTGCCATAAATATGGATTTGCCAAGTTCGAGATTTTAGAGGTTCGAAATTATCGATTGAATCAATATGAATCCATGGAAGACGATCGCCGCCAGCAATGTTCCCATAATTTCCTGTACTTAAATCACTGTGTTTATAATGAATAGCTGTTTGAGATATCGTTTTATACAGCTTTTTCTTCAAAATATCCAAATGTAATAAAGTAGGGAAGATATAGGGAATAATCCAATCTTTCACGACTTGACTATTCGCCATAAATTTAAATCCTGTATCAGTAGTGTTCACTAATTTTTTTGCAAATTCAATGCGTTCAGGTTCATACGTATCTAAAATTGATTTATCAGCTTTTCCTTGGATGACGTTACTTAGCTTCCAAGCTAAGTTGAAGGCGTCGCTAATGCCTGTATTCATACCTTGACCACCAGCGGGACTATGAATATGTCCTGCATCACCACAAATAAAGGCACGATTTACTCTAAAATGTTCTGCTACTCTATGATGTGAGCGGTAAGATGAATACCAATTAATGTTTTTAATGTGTATAGGTAAGATATTTTCGGCAAATGGTATAAGTGGTTTAAATGATTCAGGCGGTTCACCATTGGTCTTTACCTCTTCGGGGATAATACCAATGAGGCGTAATTGTTCTGTTGTTCTAATAGGAAAACCAACACAGAAATGATTACCATGAAAGCCCATACTAGCACCATCTAATTGTGTGTTCGTTTCAACGTCCGCAACATAAAAGAGTTGTGTGTATGTTCCGCCAGGGAAACCGATATCAAGTCGTTTTCTTACGGTGCTACTGGCACCATCACAACCACAAATGTAATTGAATGTTTCAGTTACTTCTTCACCATTAGGTTGTTGAAATGTCGCACTTATAAATGTCTCGTTGTCATCAAATGATATAAGTTCATGTTCCCAACATACTTGTCCACCGACTTTTTCTAATTCTTCTACAAGAATTTGTTCATGAATATCTTGTGGTAAAGTTAATACATATGGATAAGGACTTACGCCTTTTCCTTTCTTTGCAATCGGTAATTTGCCAACAGGACGTTTATCTTTATATACATTAAAATGTTGAATTGGTATGCCTGCTTCAACAATCTTATCGTCGAAACCATATTGACGGTAGAATTCAAGTACACGTGACTGAACGACCATGGCTCTTGAAGCTGTACCGGGGCCTTTATTTTTATCAATCAGCTTATATGATATACCTTGGGCACTTAAAGCAATGGCTAATGCCAATCCACTAGGTCCAGCGCCTACAATTAAAACATCGTTTGACATGGCATTCTCTCCTTATTCGGATATTTTTATAATTATTCCCATAAGCACTATACATTAAGCATGATAGCAAGAATAAGGTGATGTTAACCGAGGTTAATGTCTTAGAAAAGGCATACATAGAAGTTAAAATTTAATGAAAGCTAAAATGTTGAAAAGGTCAATTCAGTGAGATTTTGATGCAATTTAGTAAGATTAAATTTACAATTTGAGAGAAAATACATCTTTTTTAAAAATTTATTGAATAATCTGAACAAATAGACAATAAAACCATGTATAATAACAAATATCACATAAATAGGAGACCCAAGAATTATGAAGAATCATACATTAACGTTAAAACAAAATATATTTATTGGTTCGATGTTGTTTGGTTTGTTCTTTGGTGCTGGAAACTTAATATTTCCAATCCATCTCGGTCAAACGGCAGGCGCAAATGTTTGGTTGGCCAATTTAGGTTTTTTAATTACAGCGATTGGTTTACCATTTTTAGGCATTATTGCAATAGGAGTATCAAAAACCAATGGTGTCTTTGAAATTGCTTCAAGAGTAAGTACAAGTTATGCATACATATTTACAATCGGGTTATATCTCGTTATAGGACCGTTCTTTGCTTTACCAAGATTAGCAACAACATCCTTTGAAATTGCTTTTTCTCCATTTATTTCACCAAGTACTGCAAAGATATTACTACCAATATTTAGTATTGTATTCTTTGTTTTAGCATGGCTGTTCGCTAGAAAACCATCTAAAATATTAGATTATATTGGTAAATTTTTAAATCCTATATTTTTAATATTATTAGGTATTGTCGTCATTTTGGCATTTATCCATCCAATGGGTAGCATCAATCATGCATCGATTAGTCCAGATTATAAGCATGGCGCAGTACTTAAAGGCTTTATTGATGGCTACAATACGTTAGATGCTTTAGCGTCATTGGCATTTGGTATTATTATCGTCTCAACTATTAAAAAATTAGGTATTTCAAACCCCAATACGATTGCTAAAGAAACCTTTAAATCTGGAACAATTAGTATTGTTGCAATGGGTGTTATATATACGTTATTAGCGGTGATGGGAACGATGAGTTTAGGCCATTTCAAAGTAAGTGAGAATGGTGGTATAGCATTGGCACAAATCGCTCAATACTATCTAGGTGATTACGGCATTATTATTTTATCGTTAATCATTATTGTTGCTTGTTTAAAAACGGCTATTGGCTTAATAACTGCATTCTCTGAGACATTTACAGAATTATTTCCTAAACAAAATTATTTAGCTATTGCTACGATAGTTAGCGTTCTAGCCTGCATCTTTGCGAATGTAGGATTAACGAAGATTATTATGTATTCAATACCAGTATTAATGTTTATTTATCCTTTAGCAATTACATTAATCTTATTGACATTAATCAGTCCACTATTTAATCATTCAACAACTGTTTATCGCTTTACGACATTCTTTACAATGATTGCTGCGTTAATTGATGGTATAAAGGCAAGTCCAGAATTCTTTGTAAACACAAGTTTCGCACATTGGTTAATTGCGCTAGGTGAGCATTACTTACCATTATTTGACATAGGCATGGGTTGGATGTTGCCGGCACTTATAGGCTTTATTATCGGACTCATCGTTTATAAAATTCGCTTACCAAGACAACCACAAACATAAGAAAAATAACTTAAAAACTTGTTGAATAACTGTGCATTGGCAGTGTTCAACAAGTTTTTTCAATCCTAGTCAACCTTGCTGGGGCGGGACTACGAATTCATAATGAATGCGATTCCGCTCCCTTGTAATAACGAAGCATTAATATTACTTATTATCTCTTTTATTGAAAATTATATATAGTAAAAATCCTAAAGCTAACCCTAAAAATGCGCCTGCTACAATTTCTTTAAATATTAATCCTAATCCTAAACCCAAAAACAAGCCACATGGAATAAAAAAGCTATTGTGATTATTTATTTTCATATTTTAAATAATACCTTCTTTATAATAATATACCATTATTAGAGTCGCTATTTTCTATCTTAGGATTAGATTTTATATTATTAGCGAATGTAATCACTTAATAATCATCTTTCACAGTTGCTCATTCATTGCCAATAATTGGTAAAAAGAATGCGCTGTTTTTTTAAAATTTCAGTTAAATGTGAAGCATCATAATTTTTGTAATAAGGTACTGACAACGGCACAAAACTTTATTAAAATATTATATATATTCAAAAAACAAAAATTGTCTTGTTATTCATTTGACATAGACTTTATTCAGGGGTGAACTTTAATGAAGTGTAAGCAATGTGGGACAGAATTTAATCATTTCCAACAACACTGCCCGACGTGTGGTGAACCGATACAAGTTGATACAACATCAAATCAGCAACAAACTTCTAAGCAATCTCAGAAACGTGATATTAGAAGTCAGTTTGGCGCAGGTGCACAACAGCATAAAAAACGACCTGATCAGCAACAAGAAGCAAGCCATGACAGTGATGTAAAAGAGCAAGTTGGCGCATCATCAACTACAGATGAAGCGAATACACATTCAACAGAGTCTCAAGAGCAATTCGGTGCACATTCAGGTGATCATGCATCACACGTATCGAAGAACGATTTTGGTGCTTCTTCGACGGATTCAGTTTCAACAGGATTTTTGGATGTCGTTAAAAACATCTTTAAATTAGATGATACCGCGGCATGGACTAAACGTATCATTATTTCAATTGCGTTTTTTGTGTTTTATGTATTTTTCATTCATATAACATATAATATGATAATATTTATCTTGAATGTGCTATTATTCCCATTTGTGATGTGTGTTGTTGATCACGTACTTAGTAAAGTATTTAAGAAATCAAGTTATGCATACGATATTCAACAACATGGTTTTGCCATAGCTACTGGAAAAGTTGCACTTAAATACATATTCTTATTATTTATATGGAACTTTTCGTGGATTCTTGGCATTCTTTCGTTTATTTATCTCTATTCATTGGCAAAAAAACTAGGTTAAGGGAGTCATAACAATGAAAAAACCAATACTTGTTGGCAAAGGGTTTCGTCGAATTAGTTTTGAAAAATTAGTACTAGAAACGCTCATCCCGGATGACAGCACAATTGTATTTGAGTCTTTAGGAGACCAAAAGCACTATTTCAATCAAGGTATGCAATTTCAAAATATGCGCTTTAAATTACGAGGTAACAGTTTACCTGAAGATACAGTGATTGATTCTTGGTTTTATATTGAGAACTGTAATGCTGTTATAGAGAATTTAACAATTGATAATTCACAGCCTAATGATCATGCGCTAAATATACATAATAGTCATGTGACAATAAATAATGTCATTTTAAAGGGGAAGCAAGCTATTGCACTATATATAGATCAAAACAGCAGTGTGTCTATTAATGAAGTGACGGTAGATACTCATGCTGAAGAGGAAATTAGTGGAATATTTGTAGATAATGGTTCACGTGCTCAAATTAATCAGTCTTTAATGAATGGATTAACAGCGAATCAAGATGCATATATTGAAGTCAACCATAGTCTATCGACTGAAACAGTATGTGCGCAGCAAGAAGGTAGAATCAACGCAAATGATTTATATATCGATAAGACAGAGGAAACCATAGACATCATGTTGTTCAGTCATGGACAAATGTATATTGATGGACTAACTATTGTTTCGGGAAGCTCTGAAGCATATTTAGAAGAAGGCTATCTATCGTTACAACATGTTAATACCGAAAATACTAATGGATTTCTTGTTAATATAGACAATTTTTCAGACGCTGAAGGAGAAGGCTTTGAAGTCATTAATAGAGATGAATATCAGCGCCAGTTAAATGATCAGGGAGCATATGCACAGAATGTAGATGACAATATAGGACAAGAAGACGTTGATACTCAATTTGACGAATTCTATGAAGACGATACAGTAAATGAATCAGAGAATGATAGTTATGAAGATACTATGGATGCGTTTGATGAAGAAGCAATGCCTGAAGAACAAGGTGCATTAGATGCGATACATGAGCTTATTGGCTTGGATGGTGTTAAAAAAGCAGTAGAAAAATTTATTAATATTTCTAAAATAAATAAAATCAAACAACAAAAAGGGTTGCAACCAAATATGCCAGCCATGCATTCGTTATTTATTGGGAATCCAGGTACCGGTAAAACAACGGTTGCGCGTTTGATGGCACAAGCATTATATGAAGAACAAGTCATTAAAGAAAACAATTTTGTTGAAGTTTCACGTCAAGATCTCGTATCAGAATATATTGGTAGAACTGCAACACAAACGTTGGAAGTGCTAGAAAGCGCTAAAAATGGTGTATTGTTTATTGATGAAGCATATACTTTGGTTAGCGAGGGAGATAAAGGATTTGGTCAAGAAGCAATAGATACAATTCTTAAATATATGGAAGATCATAGAGAAGAAATCATGATTATTTTTGCAGGCTATACCAATGAAATGATTACTTTTAAAAACTCTAATCCAGGTCTCGCCTCAAGAATACCTCACACATTTGATTTTGAAGACTACAAGTTACCTCAACTTGTACAAATTGGTGAAGCTGATTTAATAAATAAAGGTTATGTATTTGACGCTGATCACTATCAAAAAGCCTTGGCCAATGAATATCGACATAATTTTGATAATAGTAATGGACGCTGGGTTCGAAATTTCAATGAAAAATTAACGTCAGAACAAATACAACGTATTTCTGAAAGCGGTGAATATATAGATGATGAAGCACTAATGACTATTACAGATGAAGACTTTTCGATGTTTTCATCACAAGATGATGGTTCAGATGAAACGTTACATGATTTATTAGAAGAGTTACATCAGCTCATCGGCTTAGCTAACGTCAAACAACACGTAGATAAAATTATTAATGAAGTAAAATTCAATAAATTATTAGAAGAACAAGGCAAAGTTACGACGCATAGTAATTATCATATGATTTTTACTGGTGCTCCAGGTACCGGGAAAACGACTGTTGCTAGATTATTAGCACAAATATTTAAACATTTAGGTCTATTGTCAAAAGGTCATTTAATTGAAACAGAGCGCAGTAAGTTGATTGGTAATTATATCGGTCAAACGGAAAAGAATACAAAACAAGCAGTCGAACAGGCAATGGGCGGAGTATTATTTATCGATGAAGCTTATCAATTAACGCCAAAAGGTCAAAGTGACAATGACTTTGGTAGTCAGGCAATTGAAACATTGATTACGGAATTAGAAAATAATCGTGATAAGTTTATTGCTATCTTTGCCGGCTATAACGATGATATGCAGCGCTTTCTAGAATCAAATGAAGGCTTAAAGTCACGTGTTCCTTATCAATTACACTTTGAAGATTACAGTCCAGAAGAAGTGGCTGATATTGTTGTAATGACATTAATAAAAGAAGATTGGCAATTTGATGAAACCTTATTAAGAGAAATTGTGGAAGAACGATATGCGAATATTGAAGAATCACAAAAGTCCAATGGTCGTTGGGCACGTAATTTCGTTCAAGAACTATTAGTTAGACATAAAAACAAAGTAATCCAAACAGCTACACCTGATGCTGATTTAACAACAATTAGCAATGAAACAATTCTAGAAATGCAGGAAGTATAACATACGCCTTCATCGAGATGAACAGCACATTTTGATGAAGGCTTTATTAATAAATAACACATGGGAGGAAATACATATGTTTAAATTAGTTGTGACAGATATGGATGGCACGTTTTTAAATGCACAAGGTACGTTTAATAAGGCGCATTTTCAAGCATTATTAGCACCAATGAAAGCCCAAGGTATCCGTTTTGCGTTTTGTACTGGGAAGCAGGTGGAACGTGTAGAAGCAGTTGTGGGAGATTTGTCACAAGATTTATTTATTATTGGTGACAGTGCGACACGTATTCAGTTGAACGGGGAGAATATCTATACGAAAACATTAGATTCAGCAGTAGGTCAACAATTGATCAATAAAATTAAAAAGATAGATCCAGAGCTTACTATCATTGTTTGTACACCGGAAACGGCCTATGTAGAAAATAGCGTGAGAGACCAAGATAAGTCAATGGTCTTTGGTTCATATGAACAGGTCACTTTTGTGGATGACTTGGCTAATTTGACTGCACCAATATTAAAAATTACGATTTATGATCACAAAGCGCAATGTTTTAACCACGTCAATGATTTAGCAGAATTCCAAGATGACTTGTATATTGTAGCTGCAGAAGAAAGTTGGATTGATATTACTGATAAAGCTGTTGACAAAGGTACGACAATTCAATTTTTACAGAGTCTGCTTAATATTCCTGCCGATGAGACGATTGTCTTTGGCGATGGATATAATGATATGCCTTTATTTGAAAATGCAGCCTATAAAGTGGCGATGGATAATGCCTATCCAGAGCTAAAAGAAAAAGCAAACCTTATTGCACTTAATCATAATCAAGACGGTGTTGTTACAACATTAAACGTATTGTTAAAATTGGCACGATAATATATCGCTCATACAGTTGATTCTCAGTAGACACTTGTTCATCTTAACGGAATGTTAATGTTCAATTCATCTGGACTTAAAAATCGTTGCGTACGCTTAAATTAATCATAATTTAAGGGAATGATACATGTGGAAATTGTAAAGTCAAAAGAGGATTTATTTCGTATTATTGATCATGCAGATGAACAATATACATCCAAAATGTTATTATTTATGATTTTAGGAACGATTTTTCTAGATGCTTATGATATTACGATTCTAGGCACAATGACGGATCAACTTACGCAACAATTTCATTTATCTCCAACAATGTTATCCACGGTTATGACGTCTTTACCCATTGGTGCTTTGATTGGTGCTATTTTTGGTGGTGTCTTCGCACATCGATTTGGGCGCAAACGTATTTTATCGATATCGTTATTAGCGCTAGTAATCACTTCTTTAGGTGCAGCTTTATCTCCAAATTTAACAATCTTATTGCTTTGCCGTTTTCTAATGGGGATGGCAATTGGAATGGACAGCCCAGTTGCCTTTACCTTTATTGCAGAAATAAGTAATCGCGCGCAAAAAGGCCGTAACGTCAATTATTGGCAAGTCGTATGGTATGTTGCCATTGTTACGTCATCACTATGTGTGATTGCATTCTTCTTAATGGGTACAGGTAGTCATCTATGGCGTGTAGCAGTTGGATTTGGTGCTATTATAGCTTTAGTGCTTTATCTATTAAGGTTAAAATTCTTACATGAGAGTCCAACGTGGATGATTAACCACTACTCACTAGGTCAAGCAGCCGACTATATTCGTCAAAAGTATCATGTCGATATTCAATTAGCATCTAATCAGACGAATGACGTTAGCTCTCAAGAACGACAGCCATCAGCACGCGCATTGTTTCAACCTAAATATGGTAAAAGATTATTATTAGCAACAGCTATATCAACACTTCAAGGCATGCAATATTATGCCGTTGGTTTATATATTCCTATTATAGCTACGTACATTATTAGTAAAGAAAAATTAGGTGTTTTACTAGGTACGGCGATTGTTAATATTGCAGGTATTGTAGGAGCATACTTTGGTGCACAATTAACTTATCGCTTAGGCACACGTAAACTAACAATCATTGGTTTTGCTTTAGTATTAATTGCGATGGTCATGACAGGTGTCTTCTATCATTTATTACCAATGATTTTAAATACATTTCTTATTGCTTTATTTTTATTCGGACATTCAGGTGGGCCAGGGACACAAGGGAAAACCATTGGCGCGTTATCATTCCCTACATATTTGCGGTCGCAAGCAACTGGATTTGTCGAAGCAGTCAGTCGTACGGGAAGTATTATTGGGACATTTATTTTCCCTATCATTCTAGCTGCAGTAGGCCTTACCAACACCATGTTAATCTTAAGTATCGTACCATTAGTTGGATTAATTATTACAAGCGCAATCAAATGGGAACCTGTAGGGAAAAATGTTGAAGTAGAATAGAAAAGATATACCATGCGTACCTGTGTAGCAGCATTATTACTGTTACATAGGTATTTTAACAAATAGAAACTAAAATATTTTGTGATTGATGTCTCAAGCTTTTTTAAAATTTCATGATAAGTTTTAAAATATGAGGGGTATATATACAAAAGGGGGGCGGTATTATGAAATTTTATAGATTAGACTATCAACATCATAAAGATATAGTTGATGAAAATATTTTAACGGTCTTTGTTGTGGCGCAAAATAAAGGGGAAGTAGAACAGCTTGCCAAAAAGTTGCGCTATGCTGTGGAAAATATTACGAAACTAACGGAAAAAGAATTTAAGAAAGAGAAAGAAACGAATGAACATTTTAGATTAGAGTATGCTGAGAACTATTTATAATGGATATAATCTGTCATAGATATCGTTAACATGACACATCTATCAAAATGATACTGACTGTGAACTTAACTAAGTTCGCAGTCTTTTTTTCTAATTTAGGTTTCTATATGGCTTAACTGCAATAAATAATATAGCAATGGGTAAGACTTCGGGTTGTCTACCTTGATGCTGCATGCATATTTTGTATAGTCAAATTGAAATCTATATAACGAGTATTATCACTTTTAGTAAGCATAATAGCATAAAACTAATTTTATTAAAGAATGCTTATCTAAAAGGGACAAAATGAAAAGCGATAGTTATATTTTTAGAAATATCTACCTACAAGATTTAAGCATGTAAAATCTGACTACCTTTATCGGTCCTAAAGGAATTAAAACAATAAAATATTAAATTATTTTAATAATGATTGACAAGTGCATAGAAAATATTAATAATTGTTAATAAGAATCATTTCGTTTTAAAAGATTAGAAATGAAATAATCATTTTCAACATAGAAAGAGGCAAAGAAATGAATAAACTTAGTAAAATAACAGTCACGTTGCTTGCATCTGGGATGATTTTGGCGGGGTGCAGTGATAACAAAGCTTTAGAGAATAAGAAATCAGAGAAGACGTTGAGTTATACAACGGTTAAAGATATTGGGGATATGAACCCACATGTATATGGTGGTTCTATGTCGGCAGAAAGTATGTTGTATGAGCCGTTAGTACGTAACACGAAAGATGGTATCAAGCCATTATTGGCAAAGAAATGGGATATATCTGCTGATGGTAAGACCTACACTTTCCATTTGCGTGATGATGTTAAGTTTCATGATGGTACAAAATTTGATGCTGAAGCGGTAAAGAAAAATATAGATGCTGTACAGCAAAATAAGAAATTACATGCCTGGCTAAAATTATCAACATTGATTGATGATGTGAAAGTTAAAGATACATATACGGTTCAACTTCATTTAAAAGAAGCATATCAACCTGCGTTAGCTGAGCTTGCGATGCCAAGACCATATGTGTTTGTATCACCGAAAGATTTTAAAAATGGTACAACAAAAGATGGTGTGAAAGCCTTTGATGGTACCGGACCTTTTAAAATGGGCAAACATAAAAAAGATGAGCAGGCTAACTTCAATAAAAATAATGACTATTGGGGCACTAAGCCAAAATTAAATCAAGTACAGGCTAAAGTGATGCCTGCTGGGGAGACGGCATTCTTATCAATGAAAAAAGGCGAAACTAACTTTGCATTCACCGACGATCGAGGTACAGATAGTTTAGACAAAGATTCACTAAAACAGCTTAAAGATACCGGAAATTATCAAGTGAAACGCAGCCAAGCAATGAACACAAAAATGCTAGTTGTTAATTCAGGTAGTAAAGATAGTGCTGTAAAAGATAAAACGGTACGTCAAGCGCTAGGTCACTTAGTAAATAGAAATAAGATTGCGACAGATATTTTAGATAAACAAGAAAAGCCAGCCACACAATTGTTTGCAAAAAATGTCACTGACATTAACTTTAATATGCCTACACGTCAATTTGATACGCATAAAGCACAACAATTATTAGATAAAGCGGGTTGGAAAGCATCGTCTAAAGAGGGTAGTATTCGTGAAAAAGAGGGTAAGTCACTTGAACTAGCCTTGTACTATGACAAAGGTTCATCAAGTCAAAAGGAACAAGCAGAATTTTTACAAGCAGAATTTAAAAAGGTGGGTATCAAGCTAAATATTAATGGTGAAACGTCTGACAAAGTTGCGGAACGCCGAACTTCAGGTGACTATGATTTAATGTTTAATCAAACATGGGGCTTATTATATGACCCACAAAGTACAATTGCTGCATTTAAAGCGAAAAATGGTTATGAAAGTGCGACATCAGGTATTGCGCACAAAGATGCATTATATCGTGATATAGACGCTGCATTTAAGATACAAAATGATAAACAGCGTTCTGCTAAATATCAACACATTTTGAAACAAATGGATGATGAAGGCATTTTCATTCCAATTTCTCACGGAAGAATGACTGTCGTCGCACCAAAAGATTTAGAAAAGGTTTCATTTACCCAATCACAATATGAATTACCATTTAACGAGATGCAATATAAATAAAGGAGCGTCATTATGGTCAAATTTATTATAAAACGTATAGCGTTGATGGTTCCTTTGATGCTTGTTGTGAGTTTTTTAACGTTTCTACTGACCTATTTGACTGATGAAAACCCAGCTGTCACTATTTTACATGCGCAAGGCGTACCTCATGTTACACCACAACTTATTGCTGAAACGAAAGCGAAATATGGCTTAGATCAGCCATTGCTTATTCAGTATAAAAATTGGCTAATACAGGCGCTGCAATTAAATTTTGGCACAAGTTACATTACTGGTGATCCCGTTGCAAGTAGAATCACGCCAGCGTTTATCAATACATTGAAATTAACATTAATATCTAGTGTTATGGTTATCATGACATCTATTATCTTTGGTGTGATTAGTGCTTTGACACGAGGTACACTGATTGATCGTAGCATACGTTCGATGGCCTTTGTACTTACGGCATTACCGTCATATTGGATTGCCTCAATATTCGTTATTTATATCTCGGTTAAACTAAATCTATTGCCGACGTCAGGGTTAACAGGCCCAGAAAGTTATGTCTTACCTGTATTAGTGATTACAATTGCCTATGCTGGTATCTATTTTAGAAATGTACGTCGCTCGATGATTGAACAACTAAATGAGGATTATGTGCTGTACTTAAGGGCATGTGGAATATCTACAAAGAAACTAATTTGTCACGTATTACGCAATGCGTTACAAGTAGCTGTATCTATATTTTGTATGTCTATTCCAATGATTATGGGTGGACTGGTTGTAATTGAATATATCTTTGCTTGGCCTGGATTGGGACAACTTAGTTTAAAAGCTATATTGGAACATGATTTTCCAATCATTCAAGCTTATGTGTTAATTGTCGCGATTTTATTTATTGTCTTTAACACGTTAGCAGATATTATCAATGCCTTATTGAATCCAAGGTTAAGGGAGGATATATCATGCTCGTAATGAAGCGTTTGTTACATGATAAAGGTGCCGTTTTAGCCTTAGTCATTATTTTGGGATATGTGTTGTTAGGCGTATTAGCTCCTTTAGTGACTTGGTATGATCCCAACCACATTGATACAGCGCATAAATATGCCAGTATCAGTTGGCAACATCTACTGGGTACGGATCATTTAGGACGTGATATTTTAACACGTTTGATTTATGCAATTAGACCAAGCTTGTTGTATGTCTTTGTGGCACTGATTTGTTCTGTTGTTATTGGTGCTGTGCTTGGATTTATTGCTGGCTATTTCCGAGGATATATCGATGCGCTTATCATGCGCTTATGCGATGTTATGCTGGCATTTCCAAGCTATGTTGTAACATTAGCGCTTATTGCTATGTTTGGCATGGGTACAGAAAATATTATTCTGGCATTTATTTTGACACGTTGGGCATGGTTTTGCCGGGTTATTCGAACGAGTGTGATGCAATACACGACTGCGCATCATGTACAATTTGCGAAAACAATTGGTATGAGTCATTTTAAGATTATTCATAAGCATATTATGCCTTTGACTTTAGCTGATATTGCTATTATATCAAGTAGTTCTATGTGTTCGATGATTTTACAAATATCTGGCTTTTCATTTTTAGGCTTAGGCGTTAAAGCGCCAACTGCTGAGTGGGGAATGATGTTAAATGAGGCTCGAAAAGTGATGTTTACACATCCAGAAATGATGTTTGCGCCAGCAATAGCGATTGTCATCATTGTAATGGCGTTTAATTTTTTATCGGATGCAATACAACTTGCGATTGATCCAAGGTTATCAATGGTTGAACGACGTCAGGCCGTGAAGAAAGGTGGCATACGCATATGACAAGATTAAATGTTCACCATTTAAACATTATTGATTCATGGACAGGCCAAGCGCTTGTTAGCGACGTCAACTTCAATGTTAACAGCGGTGAAACCTTAGGTATTATAGGTGAGAGTGGTAGTGGCAAATCTATTACTTGTAAAGCGATTGTTGGATTAAATGATGACCGGTTAAAGGTACAAGGTCAGATTAACTTTGAAAGTGTTGATATGTTGAAGCTTCATGACAAACAGCTTAAGCAATATCGAGGTAAAGAGATTGCTATGATCATGCAACAAGGCAGTCGTGCTTTTGATCCATCGTCACCTGTAGGAAAGCAAATGATGGAAACCATGCAGGCACATACGTCATTAGGACGTCAGCAGGTGATAGATATTCTTGTAGAACGTATGTTGTATATGAAATTACAAAATCCGAAGCAAGTATTGTCGATGTATCCACATATGTTGTCTGGCGGTATGTTACAACGTTTGATGATTGCTTTAGCGTTAGCATTGCAACCGAAGTTGATTATTGCTGATGAACCTACAACCGCACTTGATACCATCACACAATATGAAGTATTAGAAGCGTTTAATGATATGAAGCAACAAATGGGCTGTGCAATGATTTTTATTTCACATGATTTGACAGTAGTTAATCACGTAGCTGACCATGTTGCTGTCATGCGAGCAGGCCGATTGGTTGAGCAAGGTACTAGAGAAGCAGTGCTCTATCATCCTCAGCATGCATATACGTCCTACCTTTTAGCTACTAAAAAGAAAATCAGCGACCACTTTCAACGCGTCATGCGAGGTGAATGCAATGCTTAAAATTTCAAATGTTGAAAAATCTTATCGAACGGCGCATGGTTTTCAACATCGACAAGTATCTATTGTGAAAGGCGTCTCGTTTAACTGCCCATTAAACAGTTCAATTGCAATTATTGGTGAAAGTGGCAGTGGCAAGTCAACACTTAGTAGGATGATTTTAGGACTTGAAAAGCCAGACAATGGTTCGGTGACATTAGAACAACAGCCCATTTATAAAAGAAAAGTAAGACGTCATCATATTGCAGCCGTATTTCAAGATTACAGTTCGTCTTTACATCCTTTTCAAACAGTCAGAGACATTATGTTTGAAGTGATGTGTCAATGTGGCAAACCCTCTAAAGCAGAGATGGAGGAGTGCGCATGTGAATGCTTAATTGAAGTTGGCTTGTCGTCTGATTATATGGATCGATATCCTCATATGTTGTCAGGGGGAGAAGCACAACGTGTAGCCATTGCTCGTGCAATCAGTATTAATCCGCAATACATTTTATTTGATGAAGCGATTAGTTCGTTGGATATGTCAATTCAAACACAAATCTTGGATTTATTACTGACATTACGTGCAACGAGACAGTTGAGCTATATTTTTATTACACATGATATACAAGCCGCGACTTATTTGTGTGATGAACTCATTATTTTTAAAGATGGTGCAATTGAAGCACAGATGCCAACGACAGCATTACATTGTAGTGAGAATGCTTATACCAATGCGCTCATTAATAAACAATTGTCATTTTAAGGAGGAAAAGCATGAAAGGCGCATTATCAGGGCCATTTTTAAGATTATATTTACTCACGTTATTATTTTTTAGTGCTAATGCAATTTTAAATGTCTTTATTCCACTGCGTGGTCATGACTTAGGTGCAACGAATACAGTTATTGGAGTAGTGATGGGCGCTTATATGCTTACTGCCATGTTGCTACGACCTTGGGCAGGACAAATGATTGCTCGTGTAGGTCCCATAAAAGTGTTGCGCATTATTTTAATTATCAATGCATTGGCACTGATTTTATATGGTTTTACTGGACTTGAAGGCTATTTTATTGCCCGGGTTATGCAGGGGATATGTACGGCTTTCTTTTCAATGTCCTTACAGCTTGGTATTATTGATGCCTTACCGGAAAAACACCGTGCTGAAGGCGTATCGTTATATTCTCTCTTTTCGATGATTCCTAACTTAATTGGACCGTTAATTGCGGTGGGTATTTGGCAGATACATCATATGTCTGCTTTTGCAGTAATCATGGTAATGATTGCATTATCAACCACGATATTTGGCTATCGTGTGACGTTTGGAGAGCAAGAGCCAGATACGAGTAGCAAGATTGAGGCTTTACCGTATAATGCAGTGACTGTGTTTGGACAATTATTTAAAAATAAAGCACTATGTCAAAGTGGTTGTATCATGATTTTAACGTCCATCGTCTTTGGAGCTGTAAATACATTTATTCCTCTTTATGCGGTGCGTGATAGCTTTGTACATGCAGGACTTTTCTTAACAATTCAAGCGATAGCGGTTGTATTGTCACGCTTTTATTTACGCAAATACATACCATCTGATGGACAGTGGCATTCAGTTTTTATGCTACGTGTGTTATCATTACTCGTTATTGCAGCCGTTGTGATAGCGTTTGGCCCACAGCTTCCGCAAATGATTGTCTATATTGGTGCTGTCTGTATTGGTATTACTCAAGCACTCGTTTATCCAACACTGACATCTTATTTAAGTTTTGTCTTATCAAAAGTTGAGCGTAATATGTTGTTAGGTCTATTTATTGCTTGTGCAGACCTAGGTATTTCACTAGGTGGTGTACTGATGGGACCAATATCAGATTGGCTAGGATTTAAATTCATGTATTTACTATGTGCGAGCTTTGTTGTCATTGCTATGGTGTCCAGTGTCAGTAATTGGAATCAGCAACAATGTCATAAGCGATAGTGTTCGAAATTTAAACAATCACTCATGCCTTGAAGCATAGGATTGTTTAAACATATAGAGGCTACACAGTTGCGTTTGTATAATGGCAACTGTGTAGCCTT
Organism: Staphylococcus lugdunensis; assembly: GCF_001558775.1. Lineage (NCBI taxonomy): Bacteria > Bacillati > Bacillota > Bacilli > Caryophanales > Staphylococcaceae > Staphylococcus > Staphylococcus lugdunensis. The sequence continues at coordinate 1,575,258 of NZ_CP014022.1, forward strand.
TTTAAATCGTTAGCTAATGAACTTCTGACAAGTGATTAATTGACTTTATTGTATGAGATATCTTCGTCTTTGTCATTAGGTACGTTGAAGTCTTGATTTGTTTGGAATAACACAGATCCTTGAGGTGCTAATGTCTCTGGAATTTGAGAAATTGGTTGTGGATGAACGTTATTGAAGTCTGCATCTCCTTTGAAACCATACGGCCCACTATTTTCTTTTTTCACAAGGGCGATTCTAAAGTTAGTCATGAATTTACTAAGTGATAAATTAGGGTCTACATGTTCATGAATTGCATTTTGAAGTGCAGTATTCGTATCACCTGGATCATTAATGAGTTCTTTAAAGACTTGTTCACCATTGTCACTTTGTTTTTTCAGATATTCAATAAAGAGGTAAGATAATGAGTAGTTTGATAATGTATCACCTTGTTCGTCCCAACGGATTAATGAATGACCATAGGCGATGGATTTTGAATTATTATAATAATCGATACGTGAATTCAATGGTGCATTCAAGTACATTTGTTCACTAGCCATTGATAATGCTTCGTTTAACCATGGATCCATTTCTTCTTGACTTTGTTCTTTAAATAGATTTTCGTTGGCATTGACCATATGTTGATATTCATGCGCTAATGTGGAATAGATTTGTGATTCATTCAAATGTTGACGATCTGTTCCCATTGATGGATACGTATCCATATAGAAGATTTCGCTGTGGTTTGATCCTCGGACATTGTATAAATCTCTTGGATGGAAATAACCACCAATATACGTTCCTGTTTGGTCATAGTTATCTTTAATATCATATACAAGGATATTTACTTTACCATTATTGTCAACATCAGAGGGTTCACCAAAGTTGTTTTCGATAAGTGGGTCGATACGTTCATCAAATTCTCTACCAATGTTTTGCGCTTGTTTATCAGTAATGTATTGATCAGCAACCCACACTTGGGCTTTTTTACCATCGTATTTTAATGTAGCAGTGGTTTGTTCATCTTGATTAGTTCTATTATCAATTGTTGTAAAGGTACGCTGATCATTTAGGCTATATTGTTTGCCACCATTTTGACTGCGGTTTTCACTCTTTCGAATCGGTTGTTTATTCTTTGGTGCCTTAAATAATTTATCTTCTTTGAAGGCTTCGCGATTTTGTGGTCCCATTTGCTTCACGGTTTGCTGTTTAAGTGCAGCACGATTATAGCTGCCTGTATAAGCTTGGCGGCCATCTTTATCTATATTTTCATTGTTAACGACGTAGGATGCGGCTTGTGCGCATTGTGAAATCGGTAAGGCAATAGTAATCGTTGTGCTAAGGGCGATTAATAATTTATGTGAAATGTTCATAGCAGACTCTCCTTTTTTTAAAAATTTAGATTTATTTGAAATCTATATACTATTCTATGGACTAGTAGTAAAATTTGGGTTTTTAGCTCTTAACTGTTCAAATATTTGCCTAACTGTATAAAATAAAACTTTTCATATATAATGAAAAATATGACTAAGTTATACAAATTATATTTTTAAATATTGATTGCAAGCATAGAGGAGATGAAAATATGAAAAAAGCAATTTTTTTGTTATTGGATGAATATGCAGATTGGGAAGGCAGTTATTTAGCATCAGCTTTAAATCAAAGTGATACGTGGGAAGTGATGACAGCATCTATCCAAGATGAAGTGCGTTCGATGGGTGGTTTAACAACCCTTATTGATGTTCAGCTTGAAGCGGTAAATGCGTATGACTTATTGGTATTAATTGGTGGTAAAAGTTGGCATATCGACAATCAGACTTTAAATCATTTTGTTCAACAGGCATTTGAACAACACAAACCTATTGCTGCCATTTGTGGTGCTGTAGATTATTTAGCACGGCAAGGACATTTGAATACGTATCGACATACCGGCAATGCGGTACAGTTATTAGACCAATACGAAAATTATCAGCCAACTTATCCATTTATTGCCACGCAGGTGGTGCGTGACAAACATTTAGTTACGGCAAATGGTACAGCGGCCATTCCTTTTACAGCGGCTGTACAACAGTTGATTGACTTTGATTCAAATGACAATATAGAACGACAGGCCTATATGAATCAATTTGGATTTTATGATTATTGTGAGCGTTATGGCAATCCATATTTATAAAATATAAATTTAAAAATGATAAACATATGTTCAACTTGAAACGAACGCTGTAATATAGTCTGTTTATTTGATTTTTCAAAATAATAATAATGCTATATTAAACATTTATATGAATAATTGAGTTTGACTATTATTTTGAGTAGCGTATAATGATTACGTGTTTATTAAAAATGAAACATAACAATAATTAAGGAGTTATTATGGGTAATGAAAATAAAAGCAATAAGATAAGTTTGGCACAACTTGTGCTATTAGGACTTGGTTCACTCATTGGTTCGGGTTGGCTATTTGGAGCGTGGGAAGCTTCATCTATCGCAGGACCAGCAGCAATTATTTCATGGGTGATTGGATTTATCGTCATTGGAACTATTTCATATAACTATATTGAAATCGGCACTATGTTTCCACAATCAGGTGGAATGAGTAACTATGCACAATATACGCATGGTTCGTTGCTAGGCTTTATTGCAGCTTGGGCGAACTGGGTATCATTGGTTACCATTATTCCTATTGAAGCTGTGTCGGCTGTACAATACATTAGTTCATGGCCTTGGGATTGGGCTAAATTTACATCGGTATTAATGGAAGATGGCTCAATTAGTACAAGTGGGTTATTTGCAGTTTATATCATCATCATCATTTTTTCACTGTTAAATTATTGGTCGGTTAAAATTTTAACGTCATTTACAAGTTTGATTTCAGTGTTTAAATTGGGTGTGCCATTATTAACAGTTATTATGTTAATGCTGTCTGGCTTTGACACAGGAAATTATGGTCATTCTGTAAGTACGTTTATGCCTTATGGTAGTGCACCAATTTTTGCGGCAACGACAACATCAGGAATTATCTTTTCATTTAACGCATTCCAAACAATCATTAATATGGGGTCTGAAATTCGCAATCCAGAAAAGAATATTGCACGTGGTATCGCAATTTCACTATCATTAAGTGCTGCATTATATATTATTTTACAAAGTACCTTTATTACATCAATGCCTCAATCTACGATTAATGCACATGGTTGGAGTGGTATTAACTTCAACTCTCCATTTGCTGATTTGGCGATTTTATTAAACATTAATTGGCTAGCAATTTTACTTTATATTGAAGCCGTTGTTTCGCCATTTGGTACTGGTGTATCATTCGTAGCTGTGACAGGGCGTGTATTACGTGCTATGGAAAAGAATGGGCATATTCCTAAATTTTTAGGAAAAATGAATGAAACATATAATATTCCACGTGTTGCCATTCTTTTTAACGCAATAATTAGCATAATTATGGTAACGTTATTCCGCGATTGGGGAACATTAGCAGCCGTAATTTCAACAGCGACACTTGTGGCATATTTAACTGGTCCAACAACTGTAATCGCCTTACGTAAAATGGCACCAAAAATGACGCGACCATATCGTGCAACATTGCTAAAAGTGATGGCACCATTATCGTTTGTCTTGGCTTCACTAGCAATTTATTGGGCAATGTGGCCTACAACAGCTGAAGTTATCTTTATTATTATTTTAGGTTTACCGATTTATTTCTTCTATGAATATAAAATGAATTGGAGAAATACGAAGAAACAAATTGGTGGTAGCTTATGGATTATCGTGTATCTTATTGTATTGGCAATTCTGTCATTTATTGGAAGTAAAGAATTTAAAGGTATCAATTTGATTCACTATCCATATGACTTTATCGTGATTATCGTAGTTGCATTGATCTTTTACAGCATCGGAGCAACAAGCTATTTTGAAAGTATTTACTTTAGACATGCGAAGAAAATAAATACTAAGATGGCAAGAGACTTAAAAGATAATGAACTAAATAACAAGTAAAAAAATTAGGTTTTAAATTAATACAGTCTGAGACATAAATCACAGAAAAATAACACTCAGATGAATTGAATTTCAACTCATCTGAGTGCTTCTTTGTATTTGTCCAAGAACTTTATGTCCAGACCTTTTATCTATTTCAATACTTATTAGGCATTGTTTTTATATTTATAAACTAAGCTTTTTGGTAAATGGCAGTAGTCATCAGGATAGCGTTCTAATCTATTTTGATGCATATCGGCACTTTTAATATAATTGGTCAGCGGTAAGACTTCCGTTGCAATAAGATGATGGTCTTCAATAGCATCGATAAAGGCTTGAGCTTCTTTTAAATGTTCAGGGTTTTCACTATAGAATCCAGTTCTATATTTTAACCCGATGTCTTGACCTTGTTGATGAAGACTATAAGGATCGATAATTTCAAAGAGATAGCCCATCAAATCCGTAACGGACACGACGTTTGGATCAAATTCCGTTTTGACAGCTTCCACGTAACCGTCGTACTCACCATCTAGAGATTTTGTAATGCCATTTGCGCGACCACTTGTCGTATTGATAACCCCTGGGAGTGTTCGAATAAATGCTTCAACGCCATATAAACAACCACCTGCTAAGTATACTGTTTCCATAAACAACCTCCTATAATTGAAAATCATTATCAATTAGAATTATAGTAAAATTGTAGTGATAATTCAATGTATACAACCAGTTTCTGTCAATGCAGTCCGCAAAGTACATATAATAAAAATGGTATACTTGAATATGAAATGAGTCGCATTCGCAATGATGCGATTATATACTCAAATGATAAGAAGGAACGCCAATGAAGGTTTATATATTACAACATGTCCCATTTGAGACCCCTGGGAGTTTAGCTTATTTAGATGCGCATATTATTAAATTATATGAAACGCCAGTCCGTATACCCGATGCTCAGCAAGTTGATGTGCTTATTATTTTAGGAGGGCCAATGAGTGTGAATGACGATATTCCTTGGTTAGCAGAAGAAAGAGCGCTTATTATTGCTATGCTTAAGCAACAGAAACCAATGTTAGGGATTTGCTTAGGTGCACAACTCATTGCGCAAGTGCTCGGCGCAACAATTTATACCAATTCAGCAGGTAAGGAAGTAGGATTTTCAAATATTAAAAAAACAACATCTCGTTATAACTTCTTGCCTGAAACCTTAGACGTTTTACACTGGCATGGAGAAACATTTTCATTACCTCCTGGGGCAGAACGACTTTATTGTTCACCTTATTGTGAAAACCAGGCATTTATTTATAAAGATTGTGTGATTGGTTTGCAATTTCATTTAGAAACAACGTCTCAGACATTACAAGATCTTGTTGCAGCTGACTACAAATATATTGAAGGGAATGTACTACAACAAACACGTGACAGTATCTTGCAACACGAAATACCAACTGACAATCAAATCGTCTTAAGCAAGATTATGGATCATCTTATAGGAGGATGTACTTATGGAGAAACATATTCATAAAGATTTATTACCGGCATTTAAGCGCTTGTCGCCAATGATTTTTACTGAAGCGCGATTACCACTCATCAGAGGTATTAATCAAAAGTTAATTCGCCCCTATAAGGATGAATCATTACAGTTTACAGAACATCATATTACATATGCAGATAGTGACGTCTCTATAAGAGTGAAAGTGTATGCGCCTAAAGCACAACAACAGCCTTTGCCTGTCGTGCTATATATTCATGGGGGAGGTACGTTCTTTGGAACGGTAGAAGGTAACGATGCTACATGTGCAAGTTATGTTAAACATGTACCGTGTGTGGTCGTTTCTGTAGATTATCGTTTAGCACCTGAACACCCCTATCCTGCAGCACTAGAAGATTGTTATCTCGCATTACAATGGATTGTTAGCGAACGTGAAACATTAAATATCGATATTGATAGATTAGCTGTAGTTGGTGGCAGTACTGGGGGAGGACTAACGGCAGCTTTAACACTATTAGCCAGAGATAGAAAAGGGCCTAACATTAAATTTCAAATGCCGTTATTTCCAATGATAGATGATACGTGCGCCACACCTTCAAGTCAGGAAGTTTTAGATTCTAAAGTATGGTCTTCGGAATTAAATCAATTTGCTTGGTCGATGTATCTGAAAAATATTAAAGGTGATGTACCTAAATATGCAGCCCCAATACGTGAAACAGACTTCAGCCAACTTCCAGCGACATATACTTCTGTAGGAACGTTGGATCCATATCGAGATGAAACCATCAATTATGTACAAGCGTTGGCTCAAGCGGGTGTACCCGTTGAGTTTCATTTATATCCAGGCTGTTATCATGAATTTGAATCTATCGCGCCAGATGCACCTATTAGTAAACAATCCAAAGCGGCGGCGCTACAAGCTTTAAAACAGGCATTAACAGATGAAGATGCATCTATTAAAGCTAAGAATATTGAGAAATAGCAACATAACAATGTTTTCATACACATACACCATTTATAAAATATGACATAAGTGATTGTAGCAGGTTCTTAATAAGTAGAAGAACGGAGCGGGACAAAATTCATTATGAATTCGTAGTCCCGCTCTCTTTATAATGATATTATTTCTGATAGTATTTATCGTTATTAATCGCATCATTTGGGTCGACTAAGTTATTTAAAGTAGGTTCGTATAAATCATGTTGATATTTCTCGCTTGCAAAATTTTTAATATGTGCGATGAAATCTTCAATACTAATGTCTAGCTTACGTTTTGAAAAAGTAATATTGTTTTTATTAAAATCAGGACTCTCATATTTTTGAGTATAGATTTTGTAAGAAATTTTAAAGTTATTAAACTGATTTTCAACTGGTTCATAGCTGGTTAATAAACGTCTTAGCACTTTATTAGAATTGTCACTGTGATGACTCATCAATAAGATTAAACTTTGTAATTGTTTATCTAAACCTTTGAAATCTGTGTGAATCTCTTGGTAAATCTCTGTTGTATTGTCTTTGTTGAAATTGGAATAATTGAAATCTAAATAATTATTGCGTACTTTTGCGGCTTTATACGCAATAACATCTAATGAACTGACTAAATCATTATGATAATCTTCTCTTTTATCTCGCTCATCTTTTCTAAATTGGAATATTAATGCTATGAATGTCCCAGCTAACGTGAACAAACCACCGATAATGGCTGCAATAAACTCACTCATCAAACAACCCCTCCGACCTATATTAATTTAAAGCTATTATGGCATAACATTTGTTTTATGCAAATTTAATATATAAACAAAATATCAATAGAAACAAGCATTAAAAATGAAATATTACTGATTTATTTGAAACAATGACTACATTGAATTATGTCAAACCAACAACATTTAAATTAAATTTAAAATTTATATTGTTAACGCTTACTTTAACGTGCTAAAATATCTGGGAACAATTCATTCGAATTCAATCAAAAGTAGTCAAATTAGTGCAGATGATAGTGTGATGTTTATGTTTTAGGACCATTAGTGCTTTATATATCTAGCTAGGCCATACATCATGTTCAGTCTGAATAGATTGTTGTTAATCGATAATGAATACTATTTTAATTGGGTTCTTGCTTGGAGGTTAGAAAGGTGAGAAAGAAATTATTCGGTCAATTGCAACGTATAGGTAAAGCATTAATGTTACCAGTTGCTATTTTACCAGCTGCTGGGTTGTTACTCGCACTTGGTACTGCGATGCAGGGTGAATCATTACAGCATTATCTACCATTTATTAAAAATGGTGTGATTCAAAATATTGCCCTTATGATGACAGGGGCAGGTGGGATTATCTTTGATAACTTGCCAATGATTTTTGCTTTAGGTGTAGCTATCGGTTTAGCCGGTGGTGATGGTGTAGCTGCGATTGCGGCATTTGTTGGGTACATCGTCATGAATAAAACGATGGGTGCTATCTTAAATGTTACCCCAAATGAAGTAAAAGATGCTGCCAGTGGTTATGCCAGTGTATTAGGTATTCCTACGTTGCAAACAGGTGTCTTTGGTGGGATTATTATAGGTGGCTTAGCCGCGTGGTGTTATAACAAATTTTACAATATTTCGTTACCATCGTACTTAGGTTTCTTTGCGGGTAAACGTTTCGTGCCAATTATGATGGCAACGACGTCATTTGTTTTAGCGTTTCCAATGGCATATGTATGGCCAATGATTCAATCTGGATTGAATGCATTTAGTGAAGGATTATTGGACTCTAATACAGGTTTGGCCGTATTCTTATTTGGCTTTATTAAGCGATTGTTAATACCATTTGGCCTACATCACATTTTCCATGCGCCATTTTGGTTTGAATTTGGTTCTTGGAAAAATGCGGCAGGGCATATAGTACGAGGAGATCAACTAATCTTTATTGATCAAATTCGTGAAGGTGCACATCTGACTGCTGGTAAATTTATGCAAGGTGAATTCCCAGTAATGATGTTTGGTTTGCCGGCAGCGGCGCTAGCGATTTATCATACAGCAAAACCTGAAAATAAAAAGGTTGTTGCAGGTTTGATGGGTTCAGCAGCTTTAACATCATTTTTAACAGGTATCACAGAACCACTAGAATTCTCATTCTTATTTGTGGCACCGTTGCTCTTTGTTATCCATGCACTGTTAGATGGACTATCATTCTTAATTCTATATTTACTTCATTTGCACTTAGGTTATACATTCTCAGGTGGCTTTATTGATTACGTACTCTTAGGGGTATTACCTAATAAAACAGCTTGGTGGCTAGTCATACCAGTTGGTTTAGTCTATGCAGTTATCTATTATGTTATATTTAGATTCCTCATTAAGAAGTTAAACTTTAAGACACCAGGTCGCGAAGACAAAATGGCTTCAGCTAAACAAACAGCAGCAAGCGAGTTGCCATATGCAGTATTAGAAGCAATGGGTGGTAAGACGAATATTAAACATTTAGATGCATGTATTACCCGATTACGTGTTGAAGTGAATGACAAAGCGAAAGTGGATGTTGCAGGATTAAAAGATTTAGGGGCTTCAGGTGTGTTAGAAGTTGGTAATAATATGCAAGCTATTTTTGGTCCTAAATCAGATCAAATCAAACATGAAATGCAACAAATCATGAATGGTGAAGTTGTCGAACATCCTATGTCAGCTGAAGATGACTCTGACGAAGCGGTAGTTGTAACAGAAACAAAAGCACAAGCGGAGACACATAGTGAAAGTGTCGTTGCGCCATTAGAAGGAAAAGTAGTCGATTTAGCTGATGTTCCGGATCAGGTCTTTAGTGAGAAAATGATGGGAGACGGCATAGCGATTGATCCAGTTAGTGGTGAAGTTCGAGCACCGTTCAATGGTAAGGTTCAAATGATTTTCCCTACGAAGCATGCCATCGGTTTAGTATCTGATCAAGGATTAGAGTTATTAATTCACATTGGTTTAGATACAGTTCAATTAGAAGGACAAGGTTTCACAATGCATGTCGAAGAGGGGCAAACAATTGAACAAGGTCAACAATTAGTAACCTTTGATTTAGACTATCTTGGTGAAAATGCGAAAAGTTTAATTACACCAATTATTGTGACGAAAGGTGACATTACAGATATAGCTGTAAAAGCTGGTAACAGTATCCATTTCGGTGACCGCCTTTTTAACATTAAATAAACAGCTTGAAATAAAAGCGGTTTGAACATCATTTATAGAAAAACAGGATTGGATTTAAATTCCAAAATAATAGCACAAAGATGATTTGAAATTAAAAATCGTCTTTGTGCTTCTTTTGTAATCAATACTGTGTAATTGTATATGAAGTTATACTAAAATGCTTACAAAAAATAAGAGATTTTCGTAACATTTAATGAACCTCATTAAACTAAATGAACAAGGTGATTTATGTATAAAATCAACATATGCTACCAATAGAACCTTTAGTTTTAATATATTCAAATGTTATGGTGCAAACTATACCGAAGAAAGGATTTTGGGGCTATAACTTTAGTCCGTCACATTGATGTTCTAAAGTGTTGTGCTATTTCATTGCTTTTAATGCTTTATAGAAAATATCTCGTTGACGTTCTAAAGAAATAGGATCATTATATTGTGTTTCACTGACATCAAATTTAATGACACGATGTTTTTTGACAGCATTGAGACTCTTCCAAAATTGTGTTTGTTCAAACTGTGGTGACTTGTTACCTTGTTGAGCAATAACAGCAATATCACCAATATATTCTGGGAATTGTTCTTCATTGATTGGTGTTGCTACTTTTTTCTGAGTTGCTTGTTTTAATGCTTTAGGCTGTTTCAAGCCATAGCCCTCATATATAATCTCTGTTCCACGTCCCATGTGATTGCTGAAAGCCATAATGCCTTTAGGTGTTTGTTGTAAGACGGAAGCAGTTTTCCCCTTAATCATAGGTGCCAATGCTTTCTTATCTTTTGCTAATTGTTTTTCCCAATGTTTTAGCCATTGGTTTGCTTTATGTTGCTCGTTAACAAGTTGTGCTAATTTTTTAGTAGTGTCTTTATAAGATGATTGATTCGCATCGAACACATAGGTTGGGGCAATTTTTTTCAATTTCCCATAATTTTTATCGCCTTTTGACGTAATAATTAAATCGGGTTTTACTTTGGCAACTTGCTCTACACTAGTATTATCTATACGTTTAATGCCTTTTGTGGCCTTGTTTAACACTTTATTTTTAGCAACAAATTTTGGTACGGCAATCGGTTTATGGCCAAATTTTACTAAAGCACCTACATATGTGGGATGTAATACAGCGATGCGCTTAGGATTTTTAGGTATTTTAACTTTATTGCCGTCATCCATCGTTACTGTTCGCATGGCTTTCGTATTGCTATGATCTTTAGCGCGCTCATGATTATCATTTGAGTTACAAGCAGCTAAAAATAATATGGTACATAACGTTAATATGATAAATCTTTTCATTTCATCACCCTTTATTTTAAAAAATGTGTATTGATAATCGTTATCAATTATAGCATAATTTTAAATATATTTAACTTTTAAATAAATTTAATTATTAGAATTTTAAAGGGGAGTTATCATGAATAAACGTCGACAGGTCTTTCAAATGGATGGCTTTGAAATTACCATTCAATTACCAAAGGATTATGGTAAGCAGAAGGTTAAAAGATATGCTGCACTCATTGTTCATGATGGCGATATGTTATTTAAACGGTGTAATAAAGATATGATTTTTATCGGCATTCTTTCTAAAGAACGTACAAAAGACTTTACACCGTGGCCGGCAAAAGTTGGCACAAGACTTAATCAAGGCCAAGCGTCTAGGTATCTCACTTGGTTAACGACACAATTGTTACCTTATGTGAGAGAACAGTATCGTGTATCATTAAATAATCAGGATATTGGCATTGCTGGTGCATCTTATGGTGGACTTGTGTCACTTTATGCATTGTATACCATGCCGCAACAATTTGGGAAATACATTTTGATTTCCCCTTCAGTATGGTATCCGGAATTCATAGATTTTATGAAGCAACAGCAGGCGATTAATGCGTCAGTACATGTCTACTGGTATGTAGGGATGAAAGAAGGCATTAAGCATACACAGATTGTTAAAGACATGGTTGGTAACAGTTTGTTGGGAAAAGCAATATTAGCGAATGATTTAGCAAACGAGACGTCGACATTTAAATTTCAAACAGCTAAGCGTGGTATTCATCGGCAGCGATACTTTAAAAAGTTTTTCAAACGTGGTTTGAAGGAAGTGTTTTAACATGAGTAAATAGTTAATATCACAGCACTGTAAATTTAGTATCGTTTCTTATTGAGCTTGTCAGACATGGATATTTAACTTGTGCTATTATAATGAGAATAGTAAATAAAGGAGTTAATATATGGAAAGACAACCAATACAACGACATTTAGAAGAGAAACGCGCAGGCTTTCATGAATTGTTTTTTGACTTGATTTTTGTCTATGCGATTCAAAAAATTGCGCATGTTATTTTACACACACATGGCGGTACCATTTCTGCCGATTTGTTTTTTAAATATATTATGATGAGTTTAATCTTATGGATATTATGGTCGCACCAAACATTCTTTACGAACCGTTTTGGTAAGACGTCTAAGACCGATGTGTGCTTCATGATGTTTAATTTGTTTGTGCTGATTTTTCTATCGAATAGTTTATATCCAAGTTTTGAAAAGACATTTTTCCCATTCTTTTTATGTGTCACAATCATGTATATGAGCATTGGGTTGCAATATCTAGTGCAGCTAAGATATGCGCGTTATCCTAATGACTACCAAACGTGTAAAGCTTTTGCTATCGTCGCATTTACGGTAGCAGCATTGTCGTGCTTATCACTTATTTTACCGACACATATTCACTATTATAGTGCCTTTTTAGGTGTCTTTGTAGCTGGCACAGGCTTAATTCCATTTAGAAAATATTTATATCAATCACCAGTCAATATGATGCACTTAGTTGAACGTTTTTCATTACTAACGATAATTATTTTTGGAGAAGTGCTTGTCGGTTTAGCATCTACCTTTAGTATTAAACATTTTGACATTATTTATATATTTCAATTTCTAATTTTGGTTAGTCTATTTGGGATTTATTGGCTAGTCACTGAAAACTATATCAATCACCAGCATAAGTCGATAGGATTTTTACTTGTGTATACACATTTGGTGATTAATATTGCATTAGGTATGTTAAATACAGCACTTGTATATAGTAATAGTAACGAGCTGTATCGTTTCTTTGAAATCAACTTATTATATGTAAGTATAGTGCTATTTTTAGCAGGACTATGGTTTAATTCATCATATTTTCACGCACATTTAAAAATAGTAAAACCAATTGTCTATCAAATTATAATTATTATTGTGGCATATATGATGAGTATCGTGTTTATCAATGTAGGACATGTCTTTGTAATTGTTACAGCAATTGCGACGTGTTTAATTTTAGCGATATATTATTTAAAAGTAGCCGAATAGTACGCATACTCAAAAACTGACGAAGTCTTTAAGGGCATTTGTCAGTTTTTTCATTAATAGATACGATTATGGCTTGCGTGAGTGGTTAGATAGATAAAGTAATTAGAAAAACAAGGGTAGTTGTATCCTTTTTAAATGGTGTCACAGCATATAACATGATATTTTAAAGAAAAGAGATAAAAAGGTGGATTTAAACGGTGAGACAAATAAAAGGCTTTGTACTTCTATTATGCTTATGTATGATGTTTAGTCCATTAACTACCTATGCAGCAAAAACGCCCACACAAATCGCTGAAGCGGAAAAGCAACATATCGCTCAGCACTACAATCCTAAAAGTATGATTGTAACTACGCAACAAGGACAAATTCTTTACGACTATCATCAGCATGACAACGTAGATCCAGCATCAATTACCAAGCTAATGACTATTTATTTAGTATTAGACGACATAGATAAAGGTAAAATTAAATTAACTGATGAAGTAAAAGTTTCAGGACGATATGCCAAAATGTCACGCATACCGGGATTAACAACCTTTCCATTGATTAAAGGTAAAACATATACGATTAAGCAATTATTAAAACAAGGTGCATTAGCGTCAAGTAATGCAGCAATGTTGGTGTTGGCAGAACATATTGATGGCAACTCATCTGATTTCACACATCGTATGAATCGTAAGGCGCAAGCATTGCACATGAGACATACGCATTTTAATAATCCTAGTGGTGCAGATAATAGATTAATAAAGCCCTTTGCACCGTCAAAATACAAGCAACAACATTTCTCTAAAACGACTGCGAAAGATATGGCTGTATTAACACAACAATTAGTAAAGCAACATCCTAAAGTGTTGAAGATTACAAGACTGACGTCCGATAAACAACATGGTCATATGCTTAAAAACACTAATTTATCATTACCCGCACAAGCTGATGGTTTAGCGGGTGCTGATGGTTTAAAAACAGGTACCAGCAATCACGGCTATAACTTAGCGTTAACAGCTAAACAAAATAACTTAAGAATTCATTCAGTGCTATTTCAAGTACAGCCATTTGCTGATGAACGAGCAAAACATGTGCGTCAACAACTTTCTAATATCATGGTTCGACGTGCTTTCAAAAATTATGATTATCGCAAAGTGCTTAGTAAAGGTCAGCACCGTATTCAAGGGAAAATGTATTATGTGAAGAAAGATTTATATGATGTTGTACCTAAAGATCACAAAGGTTATCAGTTCAAAATCAATCACGGTAAATATGTGCATTTAACGTATCAACGTTCATTTTTACCGGGAACACACCCGCCAAAAGTAGAAGTGGTTAAAGTATCCGGGATGATACAGCCTATAGTCATCAGTTTATGTATAAATGGTGGACTAATTATAGCGTTTATCTTTACAATTACTATAATCAAAAATAGAAAAAGAATATAAAGTAAAATAAACAAACACAGCAAGTTGGGGTGGGGTCCCAACAAAGAGAAATGCAACAAGCATTTCCGCGAACAACGCAAGTTGGGTGGCTGAAGTTCTCTCCCTAAGAAGCCAATCATACAAAGTATTATCAATAAAGAAACCAGAGTCTGAGACAACATTATGTTTTAGGCGCTGAATGCTATATTGGCAGTAGTTGACTGGAGTGCAAATACGCTGATACCAAGCTTTTTCACTCCTAGTCAACTTGGCAGGAGCGGGACTACGAATTCATCATGAATGCTGTTCCGCTCCTTGGTTTTTCTAAAAAGGATGTTCTATTCTCTGTTTCTTTAGCGCTCTTCTAGTTCTGATTCGATGCCTAATAGTTCAAAAGGATTAGTGTTAGCTATTTCAAGCATGACTTGAGCGATATAATGTGAGCTATATTGAACATTGTCATTAATCCAACGTTCAATAACGCCTAAATGCCCATGAATAATAAAGTTTAATGCAATTTCATTTTTAAACGTTAATGAAACATGATTTTTCTCTAATAAAGGTAGGAAAATATTTTCTCGTACCTTTTCAACTAATAGTGAACGGAATCTTGTATTATTCATATTGATAAACAGAACACGAATAAACTCATAATTCATTTCAATGTATTCTAATAACTTATAAAATGATACTTTAAATTCTGAACTGAAAATGGCATCTTCTGAGGATGAATCTCGTTTTACATAATCTAATAACTCTGTAATTGTTTCATCAATGATTGAAACAATAAAGTCATCTTTACTTTGATAATGTAAGTAAAATGTACTGCGGTTGATATGTGATGCTTCAGCAAGTTGTTGTATGGTAATGTCTGAATAGTTTTGAGTGCTTAATAATTGTGTTAAGCCTTTTTTTAAATAGTTATTCGTCCGTTTTTGTCGTTTGTCCATGTTGTTTTCCTCCTTATTCGTCTATCATTTGGAATTTAATCAACACAAATTTTAAAAACGTCTATTATAGTGCAAATCTAGAAATTTTTAATGAGAAATATCAAATGTTTTGTGGTATCTTACATAATAGACAATTTGTCTATTAAAAGATAAACGAAAATACTACAGAAAGCAATGGTTAACACTTAGTTAGATAATGACCTTGCTAAAAAATAAAAAGGGAGTAAGAGATAATGAAGACAATTTTGAGATTTAAATGGCCGATTTCAATATTAGTAATCATTGTAATTGTGTTGTCACTTATTTTTGCACCAAATTTGTCTCAATTGGCAAAAGAAAAGGGTGAAATTAAGCCTCCTGATAGTACATCGTCACAAAAATATGAACATATGTTGAAAGACGTAGGAGCAAATTCTAATTCCATAGTTGCAGTCATCAAAATGAAAGAACCATTAAGTGAACAAGGCAATGACAAAGTAGAACATTTTATTAAAGAAATTAAAAAGATAGATGGCGTTAATCAAGTTATATCACCGTATACCAATAAAGATACCTTCAAAAAAGTTGTCTCAAAAGATAAAAAAACAATAATGATTCCAGTTGAAATGACAACAGGTGATTCTGTCAAAGTGGCTGATAAGATTAATAAAATTGACGATCACCCTGGAAAAGTGTACTTAACTAATAATGATCTAGTTACACATGATATTAATAAAGCGACAGATAAAGGGCTACAGAAAACAGAAATTGTAACAGTTGCTTTAATTCTGATCATTCTATTTGTAGTATTCCGCTCTGTTGTCACACCATTTATTCCATTGTTTATTGTAGGTTTATCTTATTTATTTAGCTCTGCAATTATTGCATTCTTAGTAAAATATTGCGATTTCCCAGTATCAGTATATATTCAGCCATTTTTAGTAGCTTTATTGTTTGGTATTGGTACAGATTATTGTATTTTATTATTGAATCGATACAAAGAAGAGCTGGCCGCGCATGATGATAAGACGAAAGCGGTTTATGAAACATTTGTGAGTGGCGGTAAAACGATACTCATTTGTGGAAGTACAATTTTTGTCAGCTTCTTAGTGATTTTGTTTGCACAATTCGATTTATTCCGCTCTGCAGTGGGTATCGGCGTAGGTGTAGTATGTTTATTAATTATTATGTACACATTACTGCCACTTATCATGGTGTTATTAGGCGAAAAAATATTTTGGCCAAGTAAAAAAGCAACATCGCACAAAGAAAATCGATTTTGGGGTAAACTTGGAAATTTATCTAGTAAACACGCATTCGTTGTCATTTTAGTGATTTTAGCTGTATTTTTACCACTTATTTACTTCACACCAAATAAAATCACATACGATAATACAAATGAAATAAGTAATCATTATGGCTCTGTTAAAGCCTTAGATATTATCAAAGATAAATTTGAATTAGGAGAAGCTTTCCCGGTAACCATTGCCATCAAAGATAATGATAAATTAACAACATCTAAAGGGTTAAGTGATTTAGAAACGTTAGCGAAAAGTATAAATAAAATCGATAATGTCAAAGGTGTTAATACGATTACTCGTCCAACAGGCACCCCAATTAAGCAATTATCTGCCACAAATCAATTAAATGAAATTCAACAACAATTGACGAAAGCCAATAAAGGATTAGGACAAGTTAACAATGGTTTAGGTACAATGCAACAAAAGGTTCAGCCATTGACACAAAGTCAAGTGGTACAGCAACAAATGCAACAAGCAAGTCAAAATCCACAGGCTGGTGTTCAAAGTATTACACAGCAAGCAAGTCAATTATCCCAAGGCTTACAACAAGCACAACAAGGTAATGAACAAGTCATCGATGGTCAAAAAGAAATACAAAGCTATTTGAAAGGTATGTCACAAGACGATAGTGTTAACCGTTCAGGTATGTATATTTCACAAGATATGCTGAATAATAAAGATATGAAACGCTCAATTGACCAATATAGTGCAGACCACGGTAATGTTGTCTTGCTCAATGTAGAATTAAAACAAAATCCTTATTCTAAGTCAGCCTTTAAAACGTTAAATAACATTAAAAATACAATAGATAATCAGAAAAACGGTACTGTATTTAAAAATAGCAAGATTGAATACGGCGGTGTTACCTCACAAAACGCAGATTTAGACCACACGATTAATACGGATATGACGAAAGTGATTATATTAATGTCTCTAGTTACATTCTTAGTACTTGTCGTCTTTAAACGTTCTATTATTATGCCGTTGTATATGATGTTCTCAATACTCATTACGTA
This sequence comes from Staphylococcus lugdunensis, assembly GCF_001558775.1. NCBI lineage: Bacteria > Bacillati > Bacillota > Bacilli > Caryophanales > Staphylococcaceae > Staphylococcus > Staphylococcus lugdunensis. The sequence continues at coordinate 1,592,873 of NZ_CP014022.1, forward strand.
TTACGTTTCTATGGGTATCGCCAATGTGCTATTTGATTATTCGTTTGGTGAAAAAGGCGTACTTTTAGTAGCACCATTCTTTAGCCTAGTCATATTATTCTCATTAGGTATTGATTATGCAATCTTCTTACTCAACCGCTTTAATGAGGAAGTACGCACACATGATATTCATAATGCATTAATAACTGCGATGAAGAAAATGGGTACGGTAATTGTCACAGCATGCATTATTATCGTTGGTACCATTGCGGCATTGTACACATCAGGAATGCTCACACTGATGCAAATTGCGACAATACTCATTTTGGGGCTACTTATATATAATTTATTCATCTTACCATTGTTTATTCCAGCCGTAGTAAGCACGCTAGGTAAAGGAAATTGGTGGCCATTAAAAGGTCCTAAAAAACAGCAACATAAATAGATGAAATAAAAAAAGATACCTCTTAATTGATATGATGCTTGGTCATGTTGATTAAGGGGTATTTTAATAAGATGAGCTGCTAAATAAACAGTGAATTAAGTTATTTTATTAACGTTATAATGTGATAAGCTGTTAAAATTTACTCTTAAAAAAAGTAGCCAGGAGGTTATGAGCATGGATAGTAAAGTATTAGTGACAGGTGGTACCGGCTTTTTAGGCATGCGTATTATTTCGGAACTATTGAAACAAGGTTATGACGTACGTACAACTGTGCGTTCTATCAATAAACAAGCAAATATTTTAAATACAATGAAAGCCAATGATATTCCAACAGAACGACTCACATTTGTCGAAGCAGATTTATCTAGTGATGAACATTGGGATGATGCGATGCAAGGCTGTCAATATGTGCTAAGTGTCGCTTCGCCTGTCTTTTTTGAAATTCCTGACGATGAGTCAGAAGTAATACGTCCTGCAATCGAAGGCGTGCAACGTATTTTACGTGCTGCTGATCATGCAGGTGTTCAACGTGTTGTGATGACATCAAATTTTGGTGCGGTTGGTTTTAGTAATAAGGATAAATCAAGTATAACGACGGAACGTAATTGGACAGATGAACATGAACCGGGCTTATCAGCTTATGAAAAATCTAAATTATTGGCTGAAAAAGCTGCATGGAATTATGTTGAAAATGCGACGCGTAAAATAGAATTTGCAACAATCAATCCAGTAGCAATGATGGGCCCATCTTTAGATGCACATATTTCTGGTAGTTTTGATTTAGTCAAAAATTTAGTTAATGGTTCAATGAAACGCATACCAAATATTGCATTAAATATTGTTGACGTGAGAGATGTCGCCGATTTGCATATTCGTGCAATGACGCATAATGAAGCAGACGGTAAACGCTTTATTGCCACTGCAGACGGTCAGATTACTATGCCGGAAATCGCAGCGCTTATTAAGAAAGAACGCCCAAATCTAGCACAGAAAGTATCAACAAAACGCGTGCCTAATTTTATATTATCGTTAGGTGCAAAAGTGAATAAGCAAGCGAAAGAGGGCAAATTATTACTTGATATTAATCGTAATGTTAGTAATGAACAAGCTAGGAAATATCTTGGCTGGACACCAATAGCGACACAAGAAGAAGCGATTTTAGCAGCACTTGACAGCATCGTACAATATGATTTGTTAAATAATTAATGATTCATACAACGCTGTAATATAAATTCAAAGATAATGGCACAAAGATGATTTGAAATTAAAGGCGTCTTTGTGCCTTTTTATATTTAATGATTTGTATTGTATAGTTTCACTTTCACAGTGTGCTGTCTCAGTCTAAACAAATATATTGGTAGTAGTTGTCTAGATTGAAAATACATTTATCCCTAGCTTTTTTCAATTCTAGTCAACCTTGCTGGAAGCGGGACTACGAATTCAAAATGAGTGCTATCACGCTCCCATTTGCTTCATATCTAATGTATAAAATTTCTTAAAATGTGTTTTGTTCGATGTTCAGCGGGAAACGTCTATTAACACATAAAAAGGAGTGCAACAACATGAAAAAAGAGAAAACAATCACATTGATTACAGCATCGGTACTATTTTTAGGTGCTTGTAGTCAATCAGATAACCATACCACGACATCGAACCATCAAAAAGATAGTCATCAGGGGACAATTGCATTAAAAGAAGTTAAAACGAAACCTGAAGACGCGATTAAAAAAGCTCAGAACAGTTATAAAAATCAGCAAGTGACCGAAATCTCTTTTGAAAAATCAAATGGAGAATGGGTTTACAAAGTCGAACAGCAAAACCCTCAGAACCATAATGAATCTGAGGTTATAGTTAACGATAAAAGCCAACGTGTCGAGCATAAAAAATCAGAAAAAGGTGATCAAGATCATTCAGATGACCAAGACACGTTTAAATATAGCGAAGTGAAAAGCTATAAATCAGCTATTAAAGCAGCACAACGAGCATTTGATGGTGAGATTAAAGAATGGTCACTCAGTAAAGATGATGGTAAGTTAGTCTATGATATCACGTTACAAAAAGATAAAGAACAACGTGATATCACAGTAGATGCGCAAACAGGTAAAGTAATAGACAATCAACAAGACGATTAAAAGTTGGCAATCAAAAATAGAAGTTAAAGCTGACATAAGAAACGCGGAGCAAAAGTCAAATTTGATAATTGCTTCGCGTTTCATGCTTGATTATATAAATGATTGATAGTTCAAAACTATAATTTATACATTACACAATACAACTGTTGCATAACACAACTAAATGAACATTAAACTGTTTTACAAACTAATACAGGTTTACGATTTAGACAAATATTTGATGAAAATTAGTCATAAATCATGTGAAAAAAATCACAATAACCATGCTACAATGCTCTTGAAAACACTTACAACAGAAATGGAGGGCAACTGTATGAAAGAAACATATAAACATACTGATGCTTGGCAAGGTTTTAAAAATGGTCGTTGGAACAAACATGTAGATGTAAGAGAATTTATCCAATTGAATTACAATTTATATGAAGGAGACGATGCGTTTCTAACAGGACCTACAGAAGCAACCCAAACATTATGGCAACAAGTGATGCAACTGTCTAAAGAAGAACGTGAACGTGGTGGCATGTGGGATATGGACACTAAAGTTGCTTCAACAATAACTTCTCATGATGCAGGCTATCTTGATAAAGATTTAGAAACTATAGTGGGTGTACAAACGGACAAACCGTTTAAACGCTCTATGCAACCATTTGGTGGTATTCGTATGGCTAAAGCAGCTTGTGAAGCTTATGGTTATGAATTAGATGCCGATACAGAAAAAATATTTACAGAATATCGTAAAACCCATAACCAAGGTGTTTTTGATGCGTATTCTAAAGAAATGCTTGCTTGTCGTAAAGCAGGTGTCATTACAGGATTACCAGACGCTTACGGACGTGGACGTATTATCGGTGACTACCGTCGTGTTGCACTCTACGGTGTAGACTTCTTGATGGAACAAAAACTACATGATTTCCATACGATGTCTACAGAAATGTCAGAAGATGTTATCCGCTTGCGCGAAGAATTATCAGAACAATATCGTGCATTAAAAGAGTTAAAAGAATTAGGTCAAACGTATGGCTTTGATTTAAGTCGTCCAGCTGAAAACTTTAAAGAAGCGGTGCAATGGTTATACCTTGCTTATCTTGCAGCAATTAAAGAACAAAATGGTGCAGCAATGAGTTTAGGTAGAACATCAACGTTCTTAGATATTTATGCTGAACGTGATTTAAATAATGGAACAATCACAGAAAGTGAAGTTCAAGAAATTATCGATCATTTCATCATGAAATTACGTATCGTAAAATTCGCACGTACACCAGATTACAATGAACTATTTTCAGGTGACCCAACTTGGGTAACTGAATCAATCGGTGGTGTAGGTATTGACGGACGTCCGCTCGTAACGAAAAACTCATTCCGTTTCTTACATTCATTAGATAACCTTGGACCAGCGCCAGAACCAAACTTAACTGTGCTATGGTCTGTACGCTTACCTGATAATTTCAAAACGTATTGTGCTAAAATGAGTATCAAAACAAGTTCAATTCAATATGAAAATGATGATTTAATGCGTGAAAGCTATGGCGATGATTACGGTATTGCATGTTGTGTATCTGCTATGAAGATTGGTAAACAAATGCAATTCTTCGGCGCGCGTGCTAACTTAGCAAAAACATTATTATATGCGATTAATGGTGGTAAAGATGAAAAATCTGGCAATCAAGTAGGACCGGAATATAAAGGTATTGATACAGAAATATTAGATTACGATGAAGTATATGATAAGTTTGATAAAATGATGGACTGGCTTGCAGGTGTCTATATTAATTCATTAAATATCATCCATTACATGCATGATAAGTACAGTTATGAACGTATTGAAATGGCTTTACATGACACGAACATTATTCGTACGATGGCAACAGGTATTGCAGGATTATCTGTCGCAGCTGATTCACTTTCAGCAATTAAATATGCCCAAGTGAAACCAATTCGTAATGAAGATGGTTTAGTGGTTGATTTCGATATTACAGGCGATTTCCCTAAATATGGTAATAATGATAGTCGCGTTGATGATATTGCTGTCGAACTCGTTGAGCGCTTTATGACTAAGTTACGTAGTCACAAAACATATCGTGATTCTGAACATACGATGAGTGTCTTAACAATCACTTCAAACGTTGTTTACGGTAAAAAGACTGGTAACACACCAGATGGTCGTAAAGCAGGAGAACCATTTGCACCAGGTGCTAATCCAATGCACGGACGCGATCAAAAAGGTGCATTATCATCATTAAGTTCGGTTGCTAAAATCCCATATGATTGCTGTAAAGACGGTATTTCTAATACCTTCAGTATTGTGCCAAAATCACTTGGAAAAGAAGATGACGATCAAAATAGAAACTTGACAAGTATGCTAGATGGTTATGCTATGCAACATGGACACCATTTAAATATTAACGTATTTAACAGAGAAACATTAATGGATGCAATGGAACATCCTGAAGAATATCCACAATTGACGATTCGTGTATCTGGATACGCGGTAAACTTTATTAAATTAACACGTGAACAGCAGTTAGATGTTATTTCTCGTACATTCCATGAACAAATGTAATAGAAGTAGGGTGGGAGTCAAATGATTAAAGGACACATACATTCCGTTGAAAGTATGGGCACTGTCGACGGACCTGGATTAAGATATATATTGTTCACGCAAGGTTGCTTATTACGCTGTTTATATTGCCATAATCCTGATACGTGGAAGATTAATGAGCCATCAAGAGAAGTGACTGTTGATGAAATGGTTAACGAAATATTACCATATCAGCCATACTTTGATGCCTCAGGTGGTGGTGTGACCGTAAGTGGTGGAGAACCATTACTTCAAATGCCATTTTTAGAAGCGCTATTTAAAGCTTTAAAAGCATATGGTATTCATACATGTATTGATACATCAGCAGGTTGTGCCAATGATACCATTGCTTTCAATCGTCATTTTGACACACTACAGCAGTATACGGATTTAATCTTATTAGATATCAAACATATTGATAATGATAAGCATATGGCTTTAACAGGAAGACCCAATACCCATATATTGAAATTCGCTCAAAAATTATCAGAAATGAAACAACCCGTGTGGATTCGTCATGTACTTGTTCCAGGTTACTCAGACGATAAAGAAGACTTGATACGACTAGGAGAATTTATTAATTCGCTAGATAATGTAGAAAAGTTTGAAATCTTACCTTATCATCAGCTCGGTGTTCATAAATGGAAGACGTTAGGCGTACATTACCAATTAGAAGATGTTGAACCCCCTGATGAGGAAGCGGTAATGGCAGCATATCGGTATGTGAACTTTAAAGGTAAAATCCCAGTACAATTATAATGAATGATGACCTCTCTATATTGCCAATATTTGGTAATGTAGAGAGGTTTAATTTTATGTAAAATACATATAGACCTCTATCTATATAGATGTTAATCTATATATGGATAAAGGAGGATAGCCATGTCATATCAATCGTTAGCAGTAAAATTAAAGGTATGTGCAGATGCGACACGCTTAGAAATCTTAGACTTACTATCATGTGATGAGTTGTGTGCAGACAATATTTTAAAATACTTTAATATTTCGCAACCAACATTGAGCCACCATATGAAAGTGCTAGTTGCACATCATTTTGTAGAAGTACGTAAAGAGGGCAATAAGCGAATGTATCGCTTAAATCAAGAACATTATCAACAGTTAATACAGCAGCTAAATCAGATTCACCAATCTAATCCGATGTGTATTTGTAATGATCTTGAGCGAGGTGGAAGTCAATGATAACTATGCTAGCGATCCTTATATTTATAGTGACGATTATTTTTATTATTTGGCAGCCAAAGGGCTTAGATATTGGTATCACTGCATTGATGGGTGCCATCATTGCTTTATTAACAGGTGTGGTCAGCATTGGAGATGTTGTTAAAGTTACTGATATTGTATGGAATGCGACGTTAACTTTTGTCGCATTGATTATCATCTCGTTAATTTTAGATGAAATTGGCTTTTTTGAATGGGCAGCATTACATATGGTACGTGCTTCTAATGGTAAAGGGGTAAAGATGTTTATCTATATTTTGCTTTTAGGTGCAATCGTTGCAGCTTGCTTTGCTAATGACGGTGCAGCCCTCATTTTAACGCCTATTGTCTTAGCTATGGTACGTCATCTTGGCTTTAAAGAAAAAGTCATTTTCCCATTTATTATTGCATGTGGTTTTATTGCAGATACGACATCATTGCCTTTTACCGTCAGCAATTTAGTGAACATCGTTTCAGCTGATTTTTTTAGTTTGAGTTTTATGGGTTACGCAATTAGAATGCTAATACCGAATTTCTTTTCCCTTTTTGCAAGTATCATTGTGTTGTGGCTTTATTTTAGAAAAACAATTCCTAAACATTTTGATCATTCACAATTAAAAGAACCTACAGCAGTGATTAAAGATTATCGATTATTTCGTTGGTCATGGCTTGTACTCAGTGTGCTATTTATAGGTTATATACTAAGTGAATTTTTACCTATACCGATATCATTTATTGCTGCAACGATTGCACTTGTTTTCTTAGCATTAGCACTGCAATCGCATGCTGTTAATACAACAAAGGTGGTCAAAGGTGCACCATGGAATATTGTTATCTTTTCCATAGGAATGTATTTGGTTGTTTTTGGTTTGAAAAATGTAGGCATTACAACATTATTATCACATGTATTAGTGACGATAGCACATCATGGCCTCTTTACAAGCATTATGGGTATGGGCTTTATGTCAGCAATATTATCTTCTGTGATGAATAATATGCCTACCGTGATGATTGATGCGATAGCTATCGACCAAGCAGCTGTAGTAGGAATAGTTAAAGAAGGCATGATTTACGCTAATGTGATTGGTTCTGACTTAGGACCTAAAATGACGCCTATTGGTTCCCTTGCCACATTGTTATGGCTTCATGTCTTAAGCCAAAAAGGGATGAAAATTTCTTGGTGGACGTATATTAAGACAGGGGTTGTGATTACATTACCTGTCCTCTTTATCACATTAATAGGTTTATACATCACTTTGAAGTGGCTATAATCTCAAAAATGATGTCATCTCTGTATAATTCGTTTATCGTGTTGGAATGCTTGTATATGATTGTCAAACACGATAGGATAATAAATTTGATTCAAGAAAATGATGTTAAGCTTACGTTATAAAGACAGAAACAAATAAGGAGACAAAGGTATGATGGACTTAGCTATTAAAGGGAAATCTCTCACTAAAGTTATCAATGGCCAAGTGATTTTTAGTGATATGACGATTGAATTTCCTAATCAGAGCATTATCCAAATCGTTGGGGCTAATGGTTCGGGTAAAAGTGTTACTTTAAAGATGTTAGCACAAATATATAAACCAACAGTGGGAAATGTAACTATTAATGGGCAAGTGAGTTATGCACCTGATCATTTACCTAAATCCATAACATTAACGGTACAACAATATCTATTATTTGTTGAACAACTTTATGAAGTGCAACATAGCTGTTTCGCTTTAGATGATTTAATTCAACGTTTCCATATTGAGGCATTTTTATCACAACCGATTAAACAATGTTCAAAAGGGACGCAACAAAAATTAAACCTAATACAATGCTTATTAAAACAAGCAGACATTTATATTTTGGATGAACCTTTTTCAGGATTAGATAAACAATCTGTTTCAGTGCTAACATCTATATTGAAGTATTTGAAACAATATGCAACAGTAATATTAACCTCACATGATGAAGCGCAGCATTACGGATTAGTCACACACCAATTTAAATTAAGTACACAGCGTCTCATGAAACTAACGGAACAGGCTCAAGTAAGTTATAAAATAATTGAAACACAATTTGTTAGCCAAATAGACTTAAATGAATTAGTAAGAGAGTTTGATATGGAAATCATTGAACAGCGCTCAACGTGTACTTTAATAAAAGTTAATCAACAACAATGTAATCATGTTCTAAAAATATTAATAGATAAACAATATGATATAACAACAGTGAAGGAGTGGACATAATGGGCGGTCTTGTCATCTATCAATATAAGAAATTTATTACAGCATATCAATACATTGCTCCTTGTATGTTCTTTCTAACTGCGCTTATCATGCTTTATTTTTATTCAGGACAGCCTATTCTCTCAAGCTTTGCTAGCAGTGCTATTATTTTATTGTTCATCATGACATGGTTAACTACAATAATTTTAAATTTAGAAAATATCGAAGAACAACAATTGTTGTTTGTCCAATTGAATGGGAAAAGGAAATACATTTTGGGTAAATTGGTATTTAGCTGTCTAGTGTCTATACCTTTCATATTATTTGCTGTGGCATATCCAATTGTGACGATGAGGTTTGAGCAACATCTTTCAGTTTCTAATATTCTTTTAGGAATATACATTCACATAGCATTAGCGCTATTAGGAATTGTTTTTACATTATTGTTAAAAGTTATTCAAGGTTTATCTCAAAAGTATCGCTGGTTAGTACTGGTGTTGATATATTTAATTTCAATTTTGAAGATACCTCTGATACAAAATTTTTCAATATTAAAATTTATCTTATGGGTCTTTCCACCCGTGAGTGAGTTATTATCCGTTTATAACAAAGATGTATCTCAATTATTGAATATGCCCTTTGCCATTCTGAATGTTTGGTTTGCTTTATATATTTGCGTGCTAATTACTTTAATCTTTGTGTTTGTAAGTCGCACAGAATACCGTTAATAATAGATATCCAGATTAGAAAGCGGGTTATATTCATTGATTGTGCGTAACATGTCAACTTGTGGGAAATAGTGACCACCAATTTTCATGATGATGAATAAACCCAAAGCCACCATTGCGAGACAGAAAAGTGTTGAAATGATATTTTTCAATATTGTCATAGTACTTCACCTCAAATGATTTATTATAATTTGATTATATAAATGGTTATATGTATGAGCCTTTATCTAATCTTTCAAAATATTAGTTTCAGCTTACAAGTTTGAAAGATATGTTAAAATGAGCTGGTTTTTATGCGTATTTATTGTAATTTTACTTCTTAAGGCTAAACTAGTAAGTGAGAGATAGATTAATAATCTTAAGGAGTTGTTTATTATGTCAAAAACAGCAGTAGTTACAGGTTCAGCAGGTGGATTAGGTAAAGGCATTGCAGAACGCTTAGCGAATGATGGTTTTAACGTAGTTATCCAAGATATTAATGGAGATGTTTTATTAAAAACAGAAGAAGAATTCAAAGGTAAAGGCTATAACGTTGTTGCTTTTAGAAGTGATGTATCAGTGAAAAAAGAACAACAAGAATTGGTTAGATTTGCAGTAGCTGAATTTGGTCAATTAGATGTGTTCGTAAACAATGCTGGTGTTGATGCAGTAAGTCCATTTTTAGAAGTTGATGAAGCACAACTTCAACGTGTGTTTAATATTAATGTTTTTGGTATGGTTTATGGCACACAAGCAGCAGCAGAACAATTTAAAAAACAACATACTAAAGGTAAAATCATCAATGCCTGCAGCATTGCCGGACATGAATCTTATGAAATGTTAAGCACATATTCAGCTTCAAAACACGCGGTGCGTTCATTTACACAAGCAGCAGCAAAAGAGTTAGCGCAAGATCATATTACAGTGAACGCTTATTGTCCAGGTGTTGCTAAAACAGAAATGTGGGATCGTATCGATGCTGAAATGGTACGCTATAACGACGAGTTACAACCAGGTGAAGCTTTTGCTGAATTTTCAGCTGCAATTAAATTAGGACGTTATCAAGAACCACGAGATGTGGCTAATCTAGTATCATTCTTAGCATCAGATGATTCAGACTATATTACAGGTCAAGCTATTCTTACAGATGGTGGATTAGTATATAGATAAATTATAAGTTACAAAGTGAAGCGGATAACTGTAGGATTTAGTAGGGTTTTATCAGTTGAAAATAAAAATAACTAAAACTTATAATTATTTATTTTAGTAAAAAGCTTTACTTATCATGAAATATACGTTATAGTTAGTCTATCGTAATAAAAGTTCGTGAAATTGTAGTGTGTTTATCTAGAATACTCTCTTTTTTATACATGATTTTGTTACAAATATTAGTGCAAAAGCACACGGAGGTATTCTATATGAATAACGGTACAGTAAAATGGTTTAACGCAGAAAAAGGTTTTGGTTTCATCGAAAGAGAAGACGGAAATGACGTATTCGTACATTTCAGTGGTATCGCTGGTGAAGGTTACAAAACTTTAGAAGAAGGTCAAAAAGTTGAATTCGACATTACTGAAGGTCAACGTGGCGACCAAGCTACTAACGTTGTAGTAATGTAATTAACCATTATAGAAAGAGCCTAGAACATTCAATGTTCTAGGCTTTTTTGTGCTTTTATGAGTCAAATCGAATCATACTTGCTGCACCATGGCTAACAATTTGATAAAAGTGATATTCAAGTTGTGCTTTGGCTATAGGATGCGGATCTTGAATCCAATGTTTGACTAAAGAAATGCCTGCACCTGAAACATAGCTCATATAATAAGAAAATGGCATGCCTTCAATCGTATCATCTTCATTTTTATATTGACTTAAATGATTATAAATAAGGTTATAAAGTTTTTCTTGAATCATTGATGCTTTACCAATTTTAAATAAGATGCTAAATACATCTCTATGATTATCAATGTGCTCGATTAAATAGGTGATGATGTTTTTAAGCATGATGTTGTGTTGTTGTTGATGTTGTTCAGCAATAAAATATTGTAAATCTTGTATGAGTTTATTCTCAATTTCTTCTAATAAATCATATTTATCTACGTAATAACTATAAAACGTACTACGATTAATATCAGCAGTTTCAGTTAATTGTTGTATAGTTAGCTTATCAAACGACGTTTCTGTTAGTAATTGTAAAAAGGCATGGTGTATCGCTTGTTTAGATTTTCTAATTCTACGATCTTGTGCCACATACTCCCTCCTCATTCCAGTCTAATTATAAACAGTTTTGACTCCTATGTTGATTTTCAAACAAATTGCGATGGTCTGCTTGTTGTTAAAAATGATACAGTGGTTAGAATGAAATTGTAATTAAAATGCAGAAACATGAAAGGGATGACAAACGATGGAAAAAGATATATTAGGTAATCCACAATTAACAGTTACGCCATTAGAACAGATTAAAGAAGGAACTAATCATATAGTCGTTGATAGTGTTCAATATGGAAATCAAGAAATGATAATGGAAAAAGATAGACCAGTGACAATGGAAGATGGTACACAATTATATGTGAATATATTTAGACCAAATAAAGAAGGGCAATTTCCTGTTGTTATATCTGCAGATACCTATGGAAAAGATAATAAACCTAAAATCACAAATATGGGACCTATGTGGCCAACAATAGGTACAATTCTAACGTCAAGCTTTACACCTGAAGAATCACCGGATCCAGGCTTTTGGGTACCTAATGATTATGTTGTTGTAAAAGTAGCTTTAAGAGGTAGTGCTAAATCAGTTGGTACACTTTATCCTTGGGGATTATCAGAAGCTAAAGATTATGCTCAAGTCATCGATTGGGCTGGCAAACAACGATGGAGCAATGGCAATGTAGGGACGAATGGCGTATCTTATTTAGCGGTGACGCAATGGTGGGTTGCTTCTCTAAATCCAACGCATTTAAAAGCTATGATACCGTGGGAAGGATTGAACGATATGTATAGAGAAATCGCCTTTCATGGTGGTATTCCAGATACAGGATTTTACCGTTTTTGGTATCAAGGTTTAGTGCAAAGATGGCCAGACATGGATATTGAAGATTTAATTGCTGCACAGCAAAATCATCCGTTGTTTGATGAATACTGGCAAGCTAAACAAGCGCCATTAGCTCACATTCAAATACCTATGTTTGTCTGTGCGAGTTGGTCTACACAAGGCCTCCATAATCGTGGCACATTTGAAGGATTTAAACAAGCATCATCACAGCATAAATGGTTGAAAATTCATGGACGTAAAGAATGGGAAACATATTATGCACGTGAATCACTAGAACAACAAAAATCGTTCTTTGATTACTACCTTAAAGGTATTGATAATGATTGGCCTGAAACACCGCGTGTAAGTTATGAAGTACGTGATAAATTTTATCAGGGTTATCACAACACAGCGACAGCATATCCATTACCACAGATGAGTGAAAAGCCGTTATATTTAAATGCACAAGATATGTCATTACAAGCGCAGTTACCAGAAGAAACAGTTTCAGTAAGCTATTTAAGTGATGATTCACTTGATGATGAAGTGAGATTTAGTAAACGTTTTACTCACAATACTGAAATAACTGGAAATATGAAACTCAAGTTATGGGTAGCAACAGAAGAAGCAGATGATATGGACTTGTTCATTGGCATAAAGAAAATCAATCGTCAAGGAGAAGAGGTACATTTTCCTGATTTTAATCATATTGAAAATGGACAAGTGGCAACTGGTTGGTTACGTGTATCACATCGAGAATTAGATATTGAAAAATCAACAGCACTACAACCTTGGCATCATCATATGAAAGAACTTAAACTTGCACCTCAAGAAATTGTTGCTGTTGAAGTAGAAATTTTGCCATCTAGTACGCTATTTAAAAGCGGAGAACAATTACAAGTTGTGATAAAGGGTAGTGAAGTCGTTAAAGGCACAAGCACACCAGTACTAGGAATGAAGACACGCTATGAACATCAAGATACAGTCAATCATGGTTTAAATCACATATATACAGGTGGCAAGTATGACTCGCATCTATTAATTCCATATCAATTATTAGAAGATTAAGGGATAAACATAAAATAAAAAAAGGGCGGGACAGCATTCATAACGAATTCGTAGTCCCGCCCCGGCAAGGTTGACTAGGATTGAAACAAGCTTGGTATCAGTGGGTTTTCAATCCAGTCAACTACTGCCAATATATAGTTCATAGCCTAATACATAATTGTGGCCTAAACTTTTTTTCTAGGAATGATGTCTAGCATGTTTTTTCTTGCCGACACGTAATTGCCAATAAGTAAACATACGTAATAGATATTCCATTGGTCCATACCGCCAATGACGTTGATACCAAGAAGCAACTAGCACTTGAAGAACGTAAAGAACAATAAAGATACCAAACATCATTGTTACATGGTCGCTGCCGAATTGCCCTAAGCCATAGCCATAAAAAATCATAGTGCCAATCACACTTTGTATTAAATAAAAGGTCAGTGACATTTTACCAATATGTTCTAAACCTCGGAATGTAAAATGTTGTGGTAATTTTTGATACATATATTTAAATAAACTCATATAACCAAATGCGAGTATGATACCGAACACTTCCGTGAAATTTTCAGCAATTGTTGGATGTTGAACCCAGAGTACTGCTGATTTGCCGATAAGTGCTAGGGGGATAATCCATATCCATAATTTAGAGGACCACCAATCAAGCGCATCTTTTTCGAACCAACCACTTTTAGATAAATAGACACCTAATGTAAATAATGGCACTTCCATTAAAGGAATAAGAATAAAAATGAGTAGGAAAAAGATTGACCCTAGTTGATCTTCGAATAAAGCAAATTTTGGATCTTCAACGGTTTCATCAACATGACGAATATCTGAATAACTACCTTCACTGTAAATCTTTGTAATCTTTGATACATAATTTGCTGTGTCATGTTTGCTAGGTGTTGTTTGCATACCATTATCACCGGAAAATGGCATGACGATAAATAGTACGAGCAATAATCCAAAAATAATGAGCGTAAAGTATTTAAAAGCACGTTTCCCCATATGAATGAAAGGAATGACAAATAGCATAGAGAAGCCATAACCAAATAATATATCTCCACCCCATATGTAAGATGCATGTAAACCTCCAATAATCATCAGGAAAAAAGCGCGACGAAAGAGTTTTAGTTTCGGACGTTTAACACCTTTTCGTTTCATGGATTGGTATAATTTATCCATAGAAAAGCCAAAAAGCATAGCAAAGATAGGCATAAAACTACCTACAAAAAGAATATTAATAATATTAAAAACACCGTGGTTGAATGGACTTAAATGAAAATGATCAATATATAATTGTCCAGTTAAATCAAATTGAAATATAAGTAAATTAGCTATAAAAATCCCTAATAAGCTAAATCCCCTTAGCGCATCTGCAACTTTAATTCGTTTCAATATTATTCACCTCTCCCATACCATAACGTACACACATAAAAATAAAACTAAATGCAGCTTAATTCTTCCTTAAATATTAAAAGGACCAATTTGTTATATAGTGGTTAATGCATATCTTTTAAGGGAATAGGTGAATTATTAACTAAATGTAATTAATTCTTTTATAAATTTACGTTATTCAACATAAAGGAGGATGTGAAGATGAACGGTATCAAAGTGAGCAAGAAGCTGTGTCGTATTGCTTTACCTTTAATCGGTGGTCAAATTATTGGCAAAATCACCGTAAAAAATGCACGTCGGGATTATAGTAAAAATGTTAAACCACCATTATCACCACCGGGCTATGTTTTTCCGATTGTCTGGCCAACACTTTATTTAAGTATGGGTATTGCTCATGACATCATTTCACAACAAAAACAGCATCAAGCAGCACAAGCCACATATTACTTGCAGTTAGGTTTAAATTACTTATGGTCATTACTTTATTTTAAATATAAATTACGTGGTGCAGCCCTCATTGACAGTTATATTTTATTTAGTGCAGTTGTTGCGACCGCCGTCCAATTCTATCAAAAACATCGAATTGCGGGTTATTTATTAATTCCTTATATTTGTTGGTCAGCGTTTGCTTCATACTTGGCGACAGGTAATTGGTTACTTAATAAAGATAATCCAGATTATACGGCGGAACACCATGCGTAAAAAATCCGTTATTTGGCTCATCATAGGCAGTGGTATTTATTGGTTTGTGCTTCAGATGTTGGTTGCCGTGTGGGGAACACGTTTAAGTACTACATTTTTAATTAAGTGTGATTTCTGTTTTAAGTCATTCGCATTCGAACGTGAAGGAGATTTTTGGAATGATGTCTTTCAAGTCAAACGCTGGAAAGATCATTTGCCAAAGGGACATCGTTTAAATCCGGCAATTTATAATAAATCGACTCTAATGGCGCAACCGTCAGCGCAAGATATATATGATTTTATTATAGAAACACGGCGTGCAGAATTTGTTCATGGAATAGCGATGTTACCAATGTTTGTATTTCTTGCTGCGCCGAAATATATAAAAATACCACATATGACATATGCTTTATTAGCAAATGTACCATGTATGATTGTGCAACGTTATAATCGCCCTAAGCTCGAGCGTTATTATCATAAATTGAAAAACAGATAGGAAGTGAGTGTATGCCAATTAAAAAAGTAGTTGTGATTGGTGGCGGTCTTGGCGGTATTTCCGCTGCGATTCGGATGGCACAGAGTGGCTACCGTGTCGATTTATATGAACAAAATGACCATATCGGCGGAAAGGTTAATCGTCTAACTACCTCTCAATTTGGTTTTGATTTAGGACCATCTATTCTTACTATGCCTTATATTTTTGAACAGCTTTTTCAACACAGTGGTAAAGAAATGAGAGATTACGTAGATATAGAGCGATTGCCATTGCAATGGCGTAGTTTCTTTCCATCTGGGGAAACGATAGATTTATATGATAATGTTGCTGATACTATTGATAATAATTCAACTCTGACAGCACAAGATCGACAAGAATTAATGTCATTTTATGATTACGCAGAACGCATTCATCGTTTTACGGAACAAGGCTATTTCCGCTTAGGTTTAGATACCTTACCAGAAATTTTGACTTACCACGGGCCGTTTAAAGCATTGCGTGGCTTTGATTATTTTTCTACTATGCAACAAGCTATTAATAGACGTGTATCAAATCCACAATTGAGAGATATGTTAGGGTACTTTATTAAATATGTTGGCTCATCTTCATATGACGCACCAGCCGTGTTATCAATGCTTTATCATATGCAACAAGAACAAGGCTTGTGGTATGTCAAAGGAGGAATGCATCATCTGGCTCAAGCACTTGAAACGTTAGCGCGTGAAGAAGGCGTTCATATTCATACTGGCGTAGGTGTAGAAAACATTCAAACGTCATTTGACAAAGTTGTAGGTGTGAGACTAACAACTGGAGAAAGCGTCGAAGCGGACTATCTCATTTCAAATATGGAAGTTATTCCGACATATCGTGAATTACTGCATTTTAGTGATAAAAAGATTGAACGTTTAGAAAAGATTTATGAACCTGCAAGTTCAGGTCTCGTACTACATTTAGGTATTGATAAGTACTTTCCACAGCTTGCACATCATAACTTTTTCTTCACAGCAGATTCAAAGCGTAATTATCGTGAAGTCTTTCACGACAAAATATTACCGTATGATCCAACAATTTATTTAGTGAATGCGAATAAAACCGATCCAACTCAGGCACCTCAAGGTTATGAGAGCATTAAAGTTTTACCGCATATTCCATATATTCAAAATCAACCTTTCTCTCAGGAAGATTATCTGCAATTAAAAGAACGTGTTTTGGATAAGTTAGAAGCTATGGGATTAGATGATTTAAGAGCGCACATTGTGTTTGAGGATATGTGGACGCCTGAAGATATAGAACGTCATTATCGTTCTAATCGTGGTGCTATTTATGGCGTTGTGGCAGATAAAAAGAAAAATAAGGGCTTCAAGTTTCCAAAGCAATGTGCTTATTTTAATAATCTATTTTTTGTTGGTGGTTCTGTAAATCCGGGTGGGGGCATGCCTATGGTTACTTTAAGCGGGCAACAAGTAGCGGATAAAATTAATGCTATCGAACACGGTGAAAGGAGAGACTAAAGTGAAATGGATTAGTTCATTAACTATGCTATTTACGTTCTTTTCTATCATTAGTGGTAAAGTCATGTATGGTCGACGCCATCCATTGACACATAGTAAAATTCATTCATCAAAACAATTGGAATTATCCGTTATTGTTCCAGCGCGTGACGAAGCGCAACGCTTACCACGCTTATTAAAGTCATTAGCACAACAAACCGTTTCTGTAGAAATGATTGTGATGGATGATGGATCCACAGATCAAACTGCTGAAATCGCACGCGCAGCTGGAGCTTCTGTCTATTCAGTTCAAACTGATAAACCGTCATTATGGCAAGGTAAGTCATTGGCTTGTTATCAAGGTGCGACCTACGCATCAACTCCACTATTGTTGTTTGTTGATGCCGATGTGACATTAACATCCCCTAGAGCAATTCAAGCACTCATCGATACTTACTACCAACAAGATTACCGAGGTTTGTTAAGTGTCCAACCTTATCATTCTACTATACGACCTTATGAAAGTTTATCGGCGCTATTTAATACATTGACAGTAGTTGGTACGAATCAATTTTCATTAATAGACGGACAGCAGACTACGCGCATGGCCTTTGGGCCTGTTGTCTTGACTAATTCAACTGATTATAAGTCCACACAAGGACATCAACAAGCTAAACATCATATTATTGAAGGGTTCGCATTAGGTCAAGCATATTCACAACAAGGCTTACCAGTAAATTTATATGAAGGACAGCAAGATATTCAATTCCGAATGTATGAAGATGGCATTCAGTCACTCGTTCATGGATGGGTTAAACATTTTTCTGTTGGTGCTACTGCAACTTCGCCAAAGGTTATGACAAGTATTGTTATATGGTTAATGGGATCGATTATTACAGCATCAGGCTTAATACTTAGTTTGTTAGTAAAGCCGATATCTAAAGTTAACATGGGGATATTATATATTCTTTATACAATGCAATTTATACGCATACATCGACGAGTAGGTCATTTTTCACGTTGGATGTTATGTTTGCACCCTATCTTATTTATCTTTTTTAGTGGTGTGTTTTTATCATCATGGATACAGTCTTACTGTAAGCGAAGCGTTATATGGAAAGGCCGAACGTATCATTTGTGATGTTATAAATATTTAATACAAGGAGGGTGCACGAGATGACACTAGATGACCATTTTCAATACTGCCATCAACTGATGAAGCATCATTCTAAAAGTTTCTCCTATGCCTTTGATTATTTACCAGATAGAGAAAGACGTGCAGTATGGGCGATTTATGCTGTATGCCGTGTGATTGATGATAGTATCGATGTTCATCATGATCCACAATATTTGCAGTACATACGACAAGATATTATGGCCATTGAACAACAACAGTTGCATCCTGAATTTCAAAGCGATGCGCGAATCATGCACGCATTTTCAAATGTCGCACATACATTTAAAATGGAATACCCAGCATTTTACAAGCTTATTGATACAGTACGCAAAGATCAATATTTTGAGCAATTTGATACTGATGAAGCTATGTTAGATTACTGTTATGGGGTTGCGGGAACTGTTGGAGAAGTTTTAACACCTATTTTAGCACAACAGCCAACTACAGAAACGTTTCGAGTCGCACGAAAATTAGGAGAAGCTTTACAATTAACTAATATTTTACGTGATGTTGGAGAAGACTTTGAACACGGACGTATTTATATTAGTAAAGAACGGTTGGCGCACTTTAATATTGATATTAAACAACAATATCAGCAAGGTGTGACATCGAATTATATTAAGATGTGGGAAGCATTAGCTTATATAGCAGAACAAGCCTACCATGATGCGCTGTCGAATATTCATGTGTTTAATAAGCAAGCGCAACCTATTATTGAGCTAGCTGCAGTGATTTATGCGGGCATTCTTGATGAAGTTAGAAAGGCAGGGTACACATTACATCAACGCGTGTATGTATCCAAAGTAGATAAGGCAAAATTTTATCGACGTATAAAAAAGAAATATCAAGGACAGGTGGAATAGCAATGAATATAGCAGTAATTGGTGCAGGCGTGACTGGTTTAGCATCCGCGGCAAGATTGGCAGCAAAAGGTCATCAAGTGACATTGTTTGAGAAAAATGATCAACTTGGTGGGCGTATGAGTCAGTTTACTAAAGATGGATTTACTTTCGATATGGGCCCTACAATCGTGATGATTCCTGAAGTCTATAAAGCAGTATTTGAAGCATGTGGCAAAAACTTTGAAGATTATGTAGAGATGACACAATTACCTTATATTTATGATGTCTATTTTGCTAAGGATGACAAAGTTCGTGTACCTACTGATCTAGCTCAATTACAACAAATGTTAGAGCACATCGAGCCAGGTTCAACACATGGCTTTATGTCATTTCTTACTGATATTTATAAGCGTTATGAAATTGCACGCAAATATTTTTTAGAGCGTACGTTTCGTAAGCCTAGTGATTTTTATAACTTAACGTCATTAGTGCAAGGTGCTAAATTAAAGACGTTAAATCATGCAGATGATTTAATTGCACAATATGTTGATAATGATAAAATCCAAAAACTCTTAGCTTTTCAAACGTTATATATTGGCATCGATCCCAAGCGTGGGCCATCACTATATTCTATTATACCGATGATTGAAATGATGTTTGGTGTGCATTTTATTAAAGGCGGCATGTACGGCATGGCACAAGGTTTAACACGTTTAAATCAAGATTTGGGTGTTGATATTCGTTTAAACGCACAAATCGATGAAATTATTATAGACCCAAAATATAAACGAGCCGATGGAATAAGAGTCAATGGTCTTGTTGAACGCTTTGATAAGGTATTATGTACTGCTGATTTTCCATATGCAGCACAACATCTTATGCCTGAACATAGCCCTGTTAAAAAGTATCCGCCACAAAAAATAGCACAATTAGATTATTCATGTTCTGCATGCCTAATGTATATTGGTATAGATCAAGACTTGAGAGACAACCTGTTATTACATAATGTGATTTTTTCGGCAGATTTTGAACAAAATGTGAAAGAAATATTTAATGGTCAATTGTCAAAGGATCCATCATTATATATTTATGTTCCAGCAGTAGGTGATACGACGCTAGCGCCTGAGGGACAAACAGGTATATATGTACTTATGCCTACTGCAGAGTTGAAAACAACAAAAATAGATTGGCAGGATGAATCGATAGTAGCTCGCATCAAGGAAATCATTTATCACAAGTTAGCAACGATAGAAGCCCTTGAAAATATTAAACAGCATATCGTATCAGAAACAATTTTTACACCGTTAGATTTTCAACGAGACTATCATGCGCAGTATGGTGCAGCATTTGGCTTAATGCCAACGCTCGCTCAAAGTAATTATTACCGACCGCCAAATGTTGCTCGTGACTATCACGATCTATATTTTGCAGGTGCAAGTACACATCCAGGTGCAGGTGTGCCTATTGTTTTAACCAGTGCAAAGATTACTGTTGAAGAAATATTGAAAGATATTGCAGCAGGTATATAGTAAAAGAATTAGAGCGGGCTAGAATTCATTGTGAATTCGTAGTCCCGCCCCGGCAAGGTTGACTCGGATTGAAAAAGCTTAGGATAAGTGTATTTTCAATCCAGTCAATTACTGTCTATATAGAGTTCAGAGCCTGAGACATAATTATGCCCCAGACACATACCATTGTTAATTAATAGCGTTTAGTTTTAGGTAGAAAAAGTGCAACACAAAGAGAAATGATACCAATACAAGCGATAATAATAAATTGAAGTGAAAAGTTTTGTATGCGTGCTATATAAATATTAATAATTGGTGCAAGTGCAGTTCCTAAAAATAAAATAAAGGTATTTACAGATAAAAAGAATCCTTGATTACCGTTGACTACAATACCTACATTTGAGATGACGGAAGGGACACAAAATGCAATTCCTGCAATAAACGTGACACTCCAAATCACAAGTAAAGTAACATTTGTAGTACATGCCATACCTAATAACGATATAATACTAATCATTAATGATGTAAGGATGACATTTTTGACGCCGATACGATCACTTAAACGTCCTGCAAGTAAAGCTAATAGCATGCCGAAGATGCCGTATAGCTTTGCATTAATCGCAGTTGTTTGATTCCCGCCGACAATATCTGAAGTGATATAGGCATTAAATATATCATACATACTAATAAACATCGTTAACAAGGTTAGTGATACAAAATAACATAGTAAGACCATTTTGTTCGTTTTAAAGGCTTTAAAATTAGTGAAAAAGCTAAGTAAACGAATATGAGGGTGGTAGACTGGACTTTCAGGAACTTTTTTATAAATGGCCACAGCTAAAATGAGATAAAGTATTGTTAAGGTAAAATACACGCTATGCCAATGTGTATAACGTACAATAATTTCACTTAAGTTTTGACCAATTACACCAGATAACATAAAGCTTGTACTAATAAAACTAATGGCTGTTACACGCTTCACTGGTGAATAGTTCTCAGTTACATAGGTAATAGATACTGGAGAAAATGCTGCAGCACAGATGCCTTGCAGTGCACGTAGAATAATTAATAAGATAAATGACCGCACAAAGCCAATCAGACAGCAAATAATGACTAAGCCCACTAAGCCACATAAAATGGTACGAATACGACCAAATTTTTCTGAAATAGTGCCATAAAATAAGCAGCTTACAGAATAGGTAATTGAGAAAACAACACCATTTAATGTAGCAATCGATTTTGGAATATCGAAGTCTTTAGCGAATGCTACGGTTAAAGGAAGCGCTGTATATAAACTACACATCACAGCGATGCCGGTGATGAAGAAAATAGTTGTAATTTGATTATATTTCAATGATGGTGTCATCATTTAACTCCTTTCAAATATTAAATTGTTCGCAATGTTCATATTATCCCACGTTTCATGACTTTTCTAAAGGTCACATTAAAAAGAGGCAATAGTAAAAAAATTCAAAGAAGTAAGTACAATCTTAAAAAGAAGAAAACTGACAACAAAGTCAATTTAGACAATTCATCTCCATCTTGCATTGTTTGTAGAAATGTTTATGATATTTCTTTGTTCTGTGCGCTATTCAGTTTTTTGTATATAAAGTGTTTGAATTCGTTGTTTCTTGTTCAGTTTCAACTTTGACATGCGTTTGCCGTTCGAAGTTATGTAAAGTAGGTTGAATTAAGCGCGTAGGATGTGAAGCATATACCATATTTTTTTATAATACATTTTATGATATGTTTAAAGTATAAGTTAATTATATATTTTAAAAAGTGTTATTAAACAAAGAAAGGATGAGGAATATGAAAAAAGTATTTCTAGCAAGTTCGGTGGCACTCATGTTATTGACGGCTTGTCAAAACAGTGATTCATCACAACAAGAAAATCAGAAAAAGACGTCACAAGCTGATAATAAGAAAGATGAAAAGCACACGTCTAAACATCAAACGGAGAACAATGAGAAACAGAATAAAACATCAGGCCAACAACACAGTGATAAAGAAGATAAGGGACAAACTAAATCGTCAGCAGCACAATTATCAGATAAAACGAAACTTGCATTAATTTTTTATGCTGATCCAAAAGGTAAATATTCACTAACCAAAAATGAAATATTAACAGGCAAATATAAGCGACAAGGGACAGGTGACAATGATGTGAAGCAAATTGTTGACTTTGGTCTAGTTCCTTATGAAAATATAAGTCAGGCACCTGATGGAATGAAATTCTACATGGTTTATCCTGATAAAGGTAGCTATCGCACAGTAGTAGGGGTAAATGATGATAAGATTTATATTGGTGCTACACAAAGTCCAATTCGCAATTATCAAGATGCTTTGAAATCTGGGGATGAATACGATTTAAATAAAGTATATACAGAGAATAAAAATAATCGTTCATTACCTGAGATGGAGAATAAGATTAAAATAACACAAAAAGATCCACGTATGGATGAATCAGATACTGAGAGAAAACAGCGCGAATTAAAAGAAAGCGGCACTGAAATGGCACATGCACGTAGTCAGCTATTTGACCAAATTGCTCAACTTGAAGGAGCGCCTGCTAATAAAGATTATCTGTGGGATAATATTAAAATGACGAAAGATAGTTGGTCAATCAATTATCGGAATCAAGATGGCGAAATTCTAGGTACTTATAAATTGCAAGGTAAAAAAATGATTAAAGAAGATCAAAATGGTAATCAAGTCAAATCGGCACCAATCAAAAATGATTCAGCATCATAAAGCAGATGTGGTTATGCCAAAAAGGTAGGTATATATGACAAAACACTTACAAAACATGCAATCTTTAGATCTAGTTAAAGAACTACTGCAAGTTAATCATAGTAATACATCTATCGAAATCAAGACAGAACCGTGGAATGCGGATTATGAAGCATTTAGGTGCGAGTTAAATGGGCAAACTTATATGAGTAGACGCGCACATAAAACACCTAAAAAACGAGGATATTTCTTTGCGATGTGGTGTAAAGATGACGATAATAACAACAGACCATATCAAGATGCTGAATTTCCAATGTTTTTAGTCGTCAATGTTATTGATGGACAACGGTTTGGACAGTTCGTATTTCCTCGAGAGGTTCTAGTTAAACAACATATCATATCGACAACATCACATAAGGGGAAAATGGCTTTACGTGTCTATCCAACATGGGAAGAGGACCTTAATCCATCAGCTGCTAAAACACAGCATTGGCAAGATAAGTATTTTACAAATCTAACTATTGAATGAAGGTTAAATATAATCAATTGGCAAGAATATTACTTTGAAATTGTTTAAGATACAACTGCATTATACGAAAACGCCTATCACGAAAGGAGTTAGAAATTGTCCTTTTGTGATAGGCGTTTATTAATACTATAAAGCATTATGATAATGTTCATAAGTCCATTGTTTATCATTTAAAACATCTCGATAAAATGGATGTTGACCGATGAGTTTAATGTTATCAGCTAATGCTTCTACCTCATCTAAATGGTGTGTCGTTAAAATGATTAAACAACTGGATTTCATTTGGTTTAACAGTTGGTGAATATCATAACGTGATTTTAAATCAATACCAACAGTAGGCTCATCTAAAATTAGTATTTTAGGTTGACTTAATAAACCAATTAAAATATTAATTTTGCGTTTATTCCCGCCTGATAACGTAGATACACGTGCCTTCATGTCAGTAAAGTTTAATAATTTCAAATAGTGGGCTATGGTATCATCATCAACAGGTTTGTCACACAATGATTTAAAAAATTGAATATTTTCTTGTGCACTCATATGTTCAAATAAAGCAATATCCTGTGGCACGTAGCCTACTATATTTCTAATTTGACGTTTTGATAGCGTCTTACCAAAGTAATCAATGGTACCTGAATTTGGTTGTTCAATCCCTGAAATCAAACGCAATAATGTCGATTTCCCAGCACCATTTTCTCCGAGCAAGACAGTCAGTTGATTGTCAGCAAATTGCATATTTAGCTGTTCAAAAATGTGTTTACGTTTATAACTTTTAGAAATAGCATGTAATTCGATCAATGTGTCTCACTCCTTTACATTTGAATGCTAATAAATAGAATAGCTATCACGATTGACCAGACAATAGCCATAAATAATCTATGGCTGAGTGTATTAACCTTAAATAATAAGCTTGCGATACCCCATTCATAGATAAAAATAACAGCGAATGATTTAGCATAAAAGAATAAACTTAATGGCTGATGCATCAACCACTGAATCATCATCATTACGAATAAAAGTAAACATGTATGTGTCACGATATAAGTGCCATAAAGTTTGAGTCGACTGTGATTAAATTGCAATAATCGCCCAAGTGGCGCATTTTGTTTTAATCTTTGATGAAGTACAATTTGAATTGCACTGATCATGAGTACCCATGCAAATATTAAACTAATCGAAAGCGAGTGATTCGCTGATGAATGAATCGCAACATTTTTGAATTTTGATGTTGGTGTATTATTCTTATAGGCTTCTTTAATTTTGTCTATACTTTGGTGGTGATGATTTTTATCTAAGTGTTCTTGAATAATATGCGGTATTTGTTGTTCATATAATGAACGACTAACGATTTCTAATGCAATATTACCAATAAAATCATCTCGTCCATAGAGTTGAATCGATGACTTCAAACGGTTTTCGGCTAAGCGCTTATCAAAATCTTTTGGAATTTGTAAGCTGATCATAGCTTCCTTTTTCTTAACTGCATCATCAATATAAATATCGTCTGCAGATATGGATTTAACCGAAACAAATCGTGTATCCGAAATGTGCTTGATCAGTTGTTTTGAGTCATTACTATGACTCATATCTTGAATAGCAATAGGTATCTTAAAGTTTTGACTAGCCATTTTTTGTCCGGCATATAATAAGCTTAGTGCTGCACCAATAATGATGAGCAGAAGAACATATTGTAGCCATTGTTTTCGAATGACAAGTTGAATGTAAGGTTTCATCGACGATACCTCCAAACAGCGACCACACAGAGTGCCAATGCCACAGCAATAAAGCTGATATAAAAGGCTGGATGTGTATCTAAAATAAAGTTATTTAATGTGATTTCCAACATTTGATTTGTTACTAAACTAAACGGTTGTGTTGCCAATATACTGTTAAAGCTATGTTGGAAAAAGATTGTTGGCACCGTTATGCCTGAGAATACGATAAAGATAAGCGTTAATACGCATTTTAAAAGTAAATTCATCCAGTTTTTACTAATAAGCTCAATTAAGATGAGCAGCATGACTAAGAAAGTCACGAAATAAGTGAGCTGAATTGCTACGGTTGGCCAATTATAACTTTCAAAAGACCCGTCTAATGTATGGTTAATCCATAGAAAGCCAAGGATTGCCCAAATCATTGAATAGAACCATGCAATCGCACCACGAACAAATGTTAACTTTTCAAATGAGAAGTGAAAGAGTTGCAATCGTTCTTTCAATGCCGTTTCTTGATTCATTTTGAGCACAGAAAATAACGATAGACAAAGTATAAAAATGGATAGTAAGTATCCAGTAACGACATAGTAACTGCCTGTATCATAAACCTTTACTGGTTCGTAATTAAAAGCATTAACACGATTCAATCCGGTAAATAGTAAATCAGTCATTAGCATAACCATGTCTTGAGATGATGGCTTCTCAGTTAAGTGTGTGTAGCTTAAAATACCTCCCATCGATAACATTAAGCGATCATAAACTGAATGGGTTAATTGGCTAATAACGACACTCTTTGTAGACTGTTGGTCGTATGTATATACTGTGATAGGTAATTGTCCTTGATGATAAAAGGCATGTGTCATACCTTTGTCAAAAACAAAATAGCCATCTAATTCATGTTTGGATAGACGTTGTTTAGCTGTTTTCTCACTGTATTGTTTTAAGGTAACATGTTTCCCAAAATTACTCCCTTTACCCACGGAACCTAAAATAAGCTGTGTTTCTTTTGAATGATCCTTATCCACAATGCCAAGACGGAAACCTTTATCTTCTTGATTGGCATATTGAACTGCCGTCAAAGCCAAGACTAGTGATAGGACAATCAATATTAAATAGACAAATAAATACCACTTCTTTAATAAAAAAGAGTGGTAGATATGAAACAATTGTATTGACTTCATTTGACCACTCCTTCCATATTTAATCATCGTGTGAGCATGCACTGCGATATGATTGTGTAGGGATTTATTATTGCAGTAGATGTGAGTCTTGGACTAGGCTCTAGACTCTAAATTGGCAGTAGTTAACTGGATTGAAAATATCGCTTATACTAAGCTTTTTTCAATCCTAGTCAACCTTGCCAGGGCGGGACTACGAATTCATAATAAATTCTGTCCCGCTACCATCTTTGCTTTTCAGCTCATCACAGTTAACGCGTAGGTCGTAAACGTTTAATCATCTGTTACTTTTTTAATGATAGATTCTAATAGTTTTTCGCCATTTTTGCTTATTTCTTTATCTAATTTGTCAAGTTCTTTAGATGAAAGTTCACCAATATCTTTGGCTTTATCCGTATCAAAGCTGATGTCTGCTTTTAACTTCGTATCACTGTTTAAAATAAAGTTAATTGGCTCGTCTTGAAGTTTGATACCAACTGTTAATTTTTGTTTTTGTTGGTTATTTTTCACATCTGTATCTAAGCTGTTGTCAAAAGTAAAGTCTTGTTTAGTTCCAGCATTGTCAAATGTGATTGTACCTTTATCATGACGTTTTGTACCGTCTTGTTTTTCTTTGTTTTCAAATGTCAATGTAGATTTATTGTAGTTGTTATCGAATGTAGCATCGTATTTATCTTTATAGTTATCGTCTTTACCAGTAGATTTACCTTTTAATGAGAATGAACCATCGTCAGTAGTGAATTTATAATCTAACGCAAGTTTGTCATCAGTGATGCTATTGTTACCAACGATTTTTACTTTTTTGTTATCTTTATCTGTTAATGTAATGTCACGTTTTAAGATTTCATGATGTTTTTCGTAAATTGTGGATGTGAATTCAATAAATTCTTTTTCTTTTGCATCTTCGGCTTTTTTGAGTGCATCTTCAATTTGTTTTTTGTATTCATCTTTAGACATTTGATTTTTCACAAGTGATTGTAGTTCTTTATCATCTTTAGCTTTTTTAAGGATGGCTAAAGTAAGTTTTTTAGTATCAGCACGGTCTAATTTTAATGTGACTTTGTTTGCTTTTTCTGTCTCACCGTCGACTTTAACTTCTTCTTTGCCTTCTTTTTTAAAGTTATCATCTTTTAAATGATCGAAGACAATATCTGTATAGCGTTTAATAATTGTATCCACATCTTTTTGTTGTGTTTGTGTCGAACCTAAAAGTGTATTTAGATTTAAACTTTGATTCGTCACTCCTGATGATTTAAGCTGCTCTTCATCTTCTCCAGATATTTCTGCATATTGTTTCACTAACTCAGAATTTTTAACTTTGTAGTCACCTTTAAATAATGGCGCTGTAAAGTATTGGAAATTCTTATCTGCAGCCCATTGGAAATTACCCACTTCTTTATCTGCAATTGTAGGATTTACTTTGATTAATGATTTAGTATTTTTATCGTCATGACCAATAGAAGCTGTAATTTTTGTTGCATCAATGACTGATTTAGGCAATCCCATACTTTCAATGAGTTCTTTAGAAGCATCTGCACTCAAAGACATGTTTGATAAATAAGAATTATCCTTCATCTTTTCTTGGAATTTAACTTCATTATCAAAACGGTGATTAAAATAATTTTGGAATTTTTTTGCTGTTTTTTGTTCGCTCAGTAAATATGTATTTTTTGGTGTGTTTGAAAAAATTTTATATGCACCAAATCCAATACCTGCAACGATAAGCAATATCACTACTGCTGAAATAATAATTTTAAGTTTTTTTGACATTGTGCGCCTCCTAAATAGCTTATATTAATGTTCTAATTTAATGATTTTTTTGCCTATTTCCTTGGTAGTATAACCATCAGGATTTTTGGCTTCAATCGTAATAGGTTTTTTGTCATCTTTAATTTCAAAGAATCTCACACCTGTTACTTCACCATCTTTGTTAATGTTATTGCGCATATCCTCGCCGTACTTTTTGTACAAGTCTGAGTCTTCAGCAAAACCGGTCTCTAAACGTTTTTGAACGTTTTTCGTGTCATTATAGACGTCAAATGCTTCAATAAAAGCCGTACTAGCCGTAATTTTTTCGCTAGATTTATTTTTGACCTTATAGACAATGGCTAAATTAGGATTTTTACTATCTGTATATTTATCTGGCTTAACAACCTTTGTTTCCTTAATTTCAATATCAAATTTATTTGATGTAAATTTATTATCTTTGAATTTAGCTGTAGGTTTGTTTTTGGCTTTTTCTAAACAAGAATCAACTGATTCTGATTTGTCAGTAGCCGACTTGCTTTCAGATGATTTTTTCTCAGAACTATTTGATTCTGAATGCGATTTTGATCCACATGCTGTAAGTACTAATGATGAAATGAGCAATAAACTGAATAATCTCTTCATATATCCTCCCCAACTT
This sequence comes from Staphylococcus lugdunensis, assembly GCF_001558775.1. Classification (NCBI taxonomy): domain Bacteria; kingdom Bacillati; phylum Bacillota; class Bacilli; order Caryophanales; family Staphylococcaceae; genus Staphylococcus; species Staphylococcus lugdunensis. The sequence continues at coordinate 1,622,392 of NZ_CP014022.1, forward strand.
ATATAGAATGATGTAAGACTGAAAACAATAAATCGTATTAAAGTAGTATTATTTATGTGTTTTCGAAAATAGTATACCATTGATGTTTTTAAAAGGTAACACTTTTATTAAATTTCGTATACAAAGAAAATCTTAATTTATATAAATGACTATTCAATTTAACTCTAGTATCATTTATATATCTAAAATAATTTTTAATAATTTAAGAAAGGCCTTGCCCATCATTTGAACAAATGTTAATTAAATTCAGACAACATAAATTGTATTTAGTCAGTCCATTTTGACATTGTTATTCATTGAAAACTGTAGTACAATACAAAACGTAATAATTACGATTAATAAATATTAAGGAGAAGAATATGAAAAACAGTTATGAACAGTGGTGGCATAAAGGACAAGAAGATGATGACACGATGGCACGTGATCATCATGATGCTTGGGATAGAACAATTGATGTCATCGCTAAAGAAGATATTATTGGAAAAACGATTTTGGATTTTGGGTGTAATCAAGGTGGCTTTTTACGACAACTATATCAAAAGGTTCCATTCAAGCAAGGTGTAGGCATTGACTTAGCTCGAAAATCTTTGCAGAAAGCAGAATTGCTAAAAGCAGGCTTACCATTATCGTATGTCTTAACCGATATGCCAAGTGATACTGGCCTACAGTTTGATACAGCGATTAGTACGTCTGTATTGTATCTTATCGATGATATTCCCCAACACGCAAAAGAGTTAAAACGCGTATTAAAGCCTCGAGGTGTTTACTATGCTACGTTTGCAGATTTAACCGATAATCCAAGTTGTGATTATATGGCACAAGTCATTAATACATATGGCGCAACGCCTTCACAAAATCATTCGCTCAAACACATTGTGGACAGTTTTGTTCAGGAAGGCTTTCAAGTTAGCGTAAAGAGGGAAATGGTGCCAGACGAAATTGATTTAACCCATTATAGTGATTTTTATTTATCGCCGAGTGACTATTTGCGTACACTTTTCCAAGAATCTTACGTGATTAAAGCAACAGTGAAAGAAGGATAGTCATTATGATGAAACGACAATTATGTGCTTTAGTAACTGGGGCATTAATATTAACATCTGGTTGTTCGCAATCACAGCACAATCATAAACAAGTCACGTTGTCATTGCCAACTGAAGCAAAAGCTGCGAAGCTGGATGCACAAGGCTATGATGCTGCAATGCCAGTTTATAGTGCTGTGTATGATGCCCTTGTGCAGTATGATAAAAAGAAAACATTTAAACCTGGATTAGCACAAAAATGGGAGGTTGAAGATGGGGGTAAAACTTATCGTTTCCATTTGAAAAAAGGCGTTAAATTCTCTGATGGTAGTGATTTTGATGCGCAAGCGGTAAAATTCTCAATTGAACGTGCCAAAGCAATGAATAAAGAGACGACAGTTGAAACACTCAAACAATTAAAAAGTGTCGTCGTTAAAAATAAACATACAGTTGAAATCAACCTCAAGACACCATCCAACCAAGTGTTGAATGAATTGACACAAGTAAGGCCATTACGAATTATGAGTCCACACGCGGTAAAAGACGGCAAGGTAACAGGTCAATTTAAAGAAGCGATTGGTACGGGTGCGTTTAAAATAGGCGACGATGGCAAAGAAAAAACAACGTTAAAACCTAATCCGTATTTTAAAGGCAATAAACCACTAAATTATGATTTAGTCTTCCAAACAATTGAAGATGGTGATGCTCGTCAATCCGCTATTCAAAGTGGGGCAGTTGATATTACTGGCGGTGCCTTGGGTATGTTGACTGATGCACAAATTAAACAAGCAAAATCTACCCAAAAGTTATCGGTATCAGAAAATCCTAGTACAGTCAGCCATTTTATAGCTTTTAATCCAGAAAATAAACAATTGCAACATAAAGATTTAAGACAAGCTATTAGTGAAAGTATTCAGACAAAAGCGCTATCATCTCAACCATTAAAAGGCCTATTTCAACGAGATGTACAATATGTAACGGCGCAAAATCAACAGCAACATCGTTTTGATAAAAAAGCGGCACAACACGCATTTGAACAGGCAGGCTATCATCGCAACAAGCAAGGCATGTATGAAAAAGATGGTCAAGTATTAACATTTAATCTAGTGATTCAAACTGCAGAATTTCCGAATTGGAAAGATAAAGCTGAACAAGTTCAAGCCAATCTTAAAGCGGTTGGAGTTAAAGTAAATATTAAGCACTTAGATGCCCAATCGTATTACGATACTTTATGGACAAAGAAAGATTATGATTTGATTTTCTATCGCACGTATTCGGATGCATTAATGCCATATAACTTCATGAACTCAGTGTTTAAAAATAATGGCGATAAACCAGGCGTTTTAGCTAATGATAAAGTCTTAACGCAACAGTTAGAAGCATTTCCTAAAGAAATAGATAAGCAATCACAAAAAAAGGCTTTTAATCATATCTTTAAGCACTTTAATCAACAATATTATGGTGTGCCTATCGCGTATCCAAACGAAACATTCGTAACAAGTGACAAAATAAAGTCCTTTAAATTTTCAGGTCTAACGGATGCACCTGTAGACTATAAAAAGCTGGAAGTTAATCAATAATGTGGCAGCGTACATATAAATTATTTGGCTATCTTATTGTAAGTTCGCTTATCATTTTTATTTTAGTAGAACAAACGGCAGGTAACCCAGCCATTTTATATTTACAACGCCATGGCTATACTCAAATGACACAACAACAAATTGATATGGCACAACATCATTTGGGGTTAGGACGCCATATTTTGTTGCGCTATTTGGATTGGTTAGGTCATGCATTAATTGGGGACTTGGGGTATAGCTTTAGTACGCAAGAACCTGTTATGAATCTCATTGCTAATGCACTTAAACCTACATGGATATTAATGAGTTGGGCTACAGTACTCATGTTACCTTTAGGGGTAGGATTAGGCTACTGCGTTGGTATGCTGCCACATGCTCGTATAGCACAAAGCTTACGCTATATTTCCCAGGTGATAACATCGATGCCAGAATATTGGATAGCCATTGTCGCTATTTATTATATGGGTGTCAAATGGCAGTTACTTCCTTTTGTAGGTAGTGCATCTTGGCAAAATTACCTATTGCCTGTTGGCATCATGATTATAGTAGAAGGAAGTCATCTCTTATTGATGACAGCGCATCTTATTGCGCAGACTAGACAGGATGATACCTACCAATTAATAAAGTTACGACAAGCAACTTGGAAGGCACGTATTTATTGCCAATTTAAAGTTATCTTCGCGCCATTGATGACGATTGTCGTCAATAGTATTATTCATTTGTTTAGTAGAGCTGTAATCTTAGAAGTGATCTTTAGTATGTCGGGATTAGGAAAACTGCTAATTACAGCAATTAATCAACGAGATTATCCACTTATTCAAGGCATTATTATGTTGATTATTGTCGTCATTATGTTGCTTAATTATTTGGGAGATATATTAATATTAAAAAGTGATCCTCGAATTCAGCGATTGCGTGCTAATAAATCAAAAGTGAGAGGTGCACGATGAAATATTCACATGTTAATTGGCAATGGAGGATCATAGGTGTCAGTCTCATAGGAGCACTGTATATTGCTGTTTTTGGGTGGAATAGTAAACCTAGTGAACACTTAGCGCCGCCTTCTTTGCAACATTTATTGGGAACCGATCAGTTAGGCAGAGATATGTTTACACGTATGATTATAGGAAGTGGTGTTACTTTAGGTTTAACCGTCGTCGTAGTGGTTTTAAGTGTCAGTATAGGTTTGATTTTTGGCATGATGGCAGGCCTAATGGGACGTTGGTTCGACAAACTATGTATGTTCGTAGCTGACTTATTATTAGCAATACCCTCATTCATTATTGCGCTCGTTATTTTAGGGCTAGTTAGTGATTCAATGATTGGGTTATTATGTGCATTAGTTATAGGCTGGCTAGGGCGCTATTTACGTTATTTTCGTAATCTTACACGTGATATTCAAAAAGAACCATTTATTCAATACGCAGTGTTAAGTGGTAATTCTAACGTTCAAACGCTGTATGCGCATATGTTACCACACTTATTAAGTAAAATTATGGCGTTAGTAACAGCAGATTTTGGAAAAATAATGCTGAGTATTTCAGGATTAGCTTTTTTAGGTTTAGGTGTTAAACCGCCTATTCCCGAACTTGGCACTATTTTATTTGACGGTAAAAGTTATTTAACGATTGCACCATGGTTATTCTTCTTCCCTGGTATTTTGTTAGGAGGTTATGCCTTATTATTTCAAATCATCAACAACAAAATCATCAAGTAGATCGAATAATACAAGTTAAGTCATTGAGTATCTATCATAAAGATAAAACCTTGATTTCATCGTTATCGCTTGAGGTAGAACGGTACAGTTTTCATTGTATTGTTGGTGAAAGTGGTAGTGGTAAATCGCTATTGGTTCGCAGTATTTTACACATGACTGATGATCAGTTGACATATCAAGGTAATGTGGACATTGATTTACTACATGCCGATGCCATGTTTCAAGATGCTAATAGTAATTTGTTTCAAAATATTACAATCAAGCAGCATATTGCAATGTTATATGATGCAAAAAAATCAACACTATCACGAGCAGAACAATATCAAGAGGTAAAAACAATGATGACACGTTTAGGTTTAGAACAACCTGAACAACTTTTACAATACTATCCGTTCGAACTAAGTGGCGGTATGGCTCAACGCGTGGCATTTATACTGTCATTAATTCGTAATCCACAATGTTTGATTTTAGATGAGCCGACAAGTGCCTTGGATGTGCAAAATCGTACTAAGTTTATGCAGCAGTTAATGCATATTATTTCAGAAAGAAAGATGACGGTTATTTTTGTGACACATGACTTGAGCTTAGTAAAAGATTACGCTACGCATGTCAGTATTATGCAACATGGTCAAATTATTGAAAGTGGGCAGGCGCAACAGGTGATGCATCATCCTGAGCGACACTATACACAAACACTGATTCGTACAGCAGAGCGGAGGGAAGCTTATGCTACAGGTTGATCATATTAATAAAACGATACAAGGGCGCATAATATTGGAAGATATTTCTTTTGATTTAGCACAAGGGAATCTTATTATCAGTGGACCAAGCGGATGCGGGAAATCGACATTAGCACATATAATTGCAGGATTAGATAAACAATATACCGGTTCTTTAAGATTAGATGGAAGGTTAATGCATGATTACAAAACGAAACAATGGATGCGTGATATTCAATATGTGCCACAATATCAGCGTACAAGTATGGATCCACGACAAACCGTTGAATCGGTATTAACCGAGCCGTTAAAACGGTTTGGTATACCAAAGACGTTACATGCTTCACGTGTTGATAACGTTTTATCGCAATGTCAATTATCTTCACAATTGCTACAACAGCGTGTATCCACATTGAGTGGTGGTCAATTTCAGCGCGTATGGATTGCCAAAGCGTTAATCATTCAACCTAAACTATTGATTTTAGATGAAGCGACAACGAATTTAGATGTTGTTAATGAAGACTTAATTTTACAAATGTTGCAATCACTTACGGATATACAATTGCTGATTATTTCTCATGACCCTTATGTGATTCAACAATTTGAAGCACAGCATCTCTCTTTAACATAATAAATAAAGTTATTCACTGTTTCACGTGAAAAAGGGGGCGGGACTATGAATTCATAGTCCCGCCCCGGCAAGGTTGACTGGATTGAAAAAGCTTGGGATAAGGCTTATTTTCAATCCAGTCAACTACTACCAATATATATCGTTTATAGCCTAAAACATAATTATGGCTCAAACTTTTTTATATTTAGCTTATTTATTTTGTGAGGCGAAAGCTTCTGCAATGTTCGCAAGTTTTTCAGGCGCATCCTCAGCTGCCATTGTAACTTCGACATAATGCATGACATCACTTTCTGCATTTATCTCATCAAATGTTCGTTTTAAATCATTTGAAGTGTGTACATCATGTATGGCTACATTATCGCCACCAAACACTGCTGGTAAGGCTTTGTAGTCCCACATATGGATATCATTATAAGGTGCTTTCATGCCATGAATAAGACGTTCTACAGTATAACCATCATTGTTGATTACAAAAATGATTGGTTTTAACTGGTTACGAATCATCGTTGATAAACCTTGAACCGTTAATTGTAGAGAACCATCACCAATAAGTAAGATATTTCTACGCGTTGTATCAGCCATTTGACTACCTATTGTAGCGGGCAAAGTATAACCAATAGAACCCCAAAGCGGTTGGCCGATAAAGTCAACATTTTTATATAATGCTAAGTCGTAAGCACCAAAGAAAGATGTGCCTTGCTCTGCAAGTAAAACATCATCAGGCTGTAAGAAGTCTTGAATCATATTAAAGTATGTTTCTTGTGTAAGTGGCTCATCTGATAATGTGTAAGAATGTGCTTTAGGTCTTACATATGATGAATACGTACCTTTGTTATGGTAATCCATCTCTAATAGCCCATGTAACATATCAGGCAATGAGACCTCGTTATTTTGAGTATCTCCTAGTTTGAAATTGTGATGATTAATCATGACGACATCTTCAATGTCAAAGTCGTAAGAGAAACCGCCTGTTGCTGAATCCGTAAGTTTAGCACCTATATTTAATATCGCATCACTGTTATTTACATAGTCACGTACATTATCTTCAGCAAATTTACCGTCAAAAATACCAAGGTAATGAGGGTTTTCTTCATTAAAAGCGCCTTTACCTAAAGATAATTGAGCGACAGGAATGTTGGTCTGATTCACGAGTTGTTCAAGCGCATCATGAAGATGGAAACTATTGATTTCATGGCCTGCAATAATGACAGGGTTTGAAGCGGATTGTAATTTTTGTTGAATGAGTTTAATGTATTCTGAAACATCATGTTGTTTTGGATTTTGAAGTTTAAATGGTTCTGTAACTTCAATTTCTGTCATAGCTACATCAATTGGTAAATGGATGTGAACAGGTCGACGCTCTTGAAGGGAAGCATTAATTAATCTTGGTATTTCAGTTGTCGCGTTCTCTGGTGTAATGTAATCTTGTGCAGTTGTAATATGTGAAAACATTTTTTGATAATCGTCAAAAGTACCTTCACCTAATGAATGGTGGACATATTTTTTTGCTTGTTCTACGGCACGTGTTGGGGCACCTGTAATGGCAATGACAGGCACACGCTCCGCATAAGAACCGGCAATGCCATTAACAGCACTAAGTTCACCAACGCCAAAAGTGGTTACTAAAGCACTTACACCTTTGAGGCGGGCATAACCATCTGCAGCATAACTCGCATTGAGTTCATTTGTATTGCCAACCCATTGCAAATGTTCATGAGCAACAATGTCATCTAAAAATGCCAGATTAAAGTCACCTGGAACACCAAATACTCTATCTGCACCAGCTTGATAAATTGCGTCCATTAAATATTGTCCTACACGTTGTTTCATAATTCATTCCACCTTTATCTCTTTTTTCTACACTTTGAATGATAATACTTTTTTATTGATAGGTCAACATAATTGACCTATCGAAAATATTTCGAACTTTAATGACGTGAGACCAAAAGTTTACTATAATGACGTTATTCTACTTTATAGAAAGTGACGTAAAAATGATGAACAAAAATGATTATGAACACATGTTATTTTATTTTGCCTACAAAACCTTCACATTAACTGCAAATGAAATTATCGAACAATATGGTATGAGTCGGCAACACCATAGATTTCTTTTCTTTATTAATAAATTGCCCGGTATTACTATAAAAGAATTATTGCAGACATTAGAAATTTCTAAGCAAGGTTCACATGCGACACTGAAAAAGTTAAAAGATAAACAATTAATTTTTGAACAACCTTCTAAACACGACCGGCGTGTGAAACAACTTTATACAACTGAAGAAGGTGAAGCCTTGATTGCCACTTTAAACAAAGCACAAGATGAGTTAATACAGCAGACAATAAAAAAAGTTGGTACGGATTGGTATGCGATTATGGAAGAATTGGCTTCCTATCGACAAGGATTTAAAAATGTAAAACACCTTAAAGATGAATAAAAAAGCACACAGCAGAAATGGTTTAGTATACGTATAATATACGGTTAACAAAATATTAAGTTAGACTTCGGGTTGTGTGCGCGTACTGTGCACGGTCACTAACAATAAAAAATTGAACGCGCGCTTATTCTCAAAGAGGGTAAGCGCGCGTCATTTGTCAGTAGTTATTGATTATAAAACATATATTGAGGTGATGGTTAATAACCAATGCTACCATAAGTAATATCGACATGTGTAACTCTGTTGTTATGGTTTACGGTAAATAAGACACGTGGTGTCTCCAGAGATGGTCGATAATCATAGACTGCTTTTACTTTTTTACTAGGTTTCGGTGGACCGACCTTTTTTAAAGCTTTACCGTAAGCATTTTTGAGTTGTGCTGTTGTGAGTTTACCTGTTACATCAAATGAGACGGTTGAAGCACTTTTACCTGATTTAGTAACTCCAGAAAAGGTTTGATCATAAAGCTTTACAGTTTTAGTTCCTTTTGTTGGTACAATTTTTTTGCCGTTAAAGGTAATATTTTTATATTTTATACCATTTTTGAACTCATGAGTTAACAAGAAACTAGGGTTATAACCTGCATATCCATGATAAGTATAATATGGAGTTATTGCTGCATGGGATACATGTTGAGCATTCGTACTAATCGCATTTACGCCGAGGACAGAACCGAAAACAAGGGTACTAGATAATACTAACTTTGTCATTTTATTCATGTTCGTTCACTCCTTAAATTTGATATAGCAGTTATTACACCTTCATATTACAAAATAGTTACAAAAATTGCAAACGATTACAAAAAATGTAAAATGACATAGTTGTATTTAGTTTAAATAATTTTTCTTAAATTAACCTTAAATATACAATCAATTATCAATTTAATACATATTTTATGTTATGGTCATACTGTATCACTTTTTATTTAGATGTAGCTAATGATGATATGAGAATTGGCTTAAAGTGTTACTTATTATTCAATGGAGGAGATGACAGAGTGAGCGTTTTAACAGTAGATAACATATCGAAGAAAATAAATTCGAAAACGATTCTCCAAGATGTTTCTTTTAACTTGGAAAAAGGTGAAATTGTAGGCCTTGTTGGTGCGAACGGCGCAGGTAAAACGTCATTAATGAAAGTTATACTTGGATATTCCAATTACCAAAAAGGACACTATAAAGTTGTTGATAGTGGCAGTAAAAGAAGTAGTATAGGTGCTTTAATTGAAAGCCCTGGAGTCTACCCATTTATGTCTGGATACGATAATTTAAAATTGTTAAATGAATCGAAGGATAATTCAGATATTGATGATATTGTCACTAAATTGAAAATGAAAGACTATATACATAATAAGGCTAAAACATATTCACTAGGTATGAAACAAAAGCTCGGTATCGCAATTGCTTTTTTAAATGACCCAAAGCTGATTATATTGGATGAACCTATGAATGGTTTAGATCCTAGAGCAGTTAGAGATGTGCGTAATCTTATTTTAGATAAAGCACAGCAAGGTATTACGTTCTTAATTTCCAGTCATATGCTAAGCGAATTAGTAAAGATAACAGATGCTATTTTAATTATTGATGAAGGTAAAATCGTTAAAGAAACAACGCGGGAAGAAATTGAGCAACATGATGCTGAAAATTTTGAAACGGTGCTCTTAGACATTATTGATAAGGAGGGCGACGCATAATATGGGTTCTTTAATTAAACAAGAATGTTTCAAATTAAGTAAAAAGAAATCGACGTGGATTTGGCCAATCGTTATTATTGCAATAATGATTACATTACTTTTCATTTCCCAAAATAGTGATATCATGTCTAGCGAAGGCCTTATTCAAGGTGGTTTTTCAGGATTTTATTGGGTGGTCATTTTAATGATTGTACAAGCAAGTACGATTATTTCAATGGAATTTCATTATGAAACAATTAAAAATGTATTGTACCGTAATTATTCACGTACGAGCATTGTTATTAGTAAGGTTATTACATTAGTAATATATTCACTTATCTGCTTTATTGGGGTCATTGCTGTGACGTTACTCCTATATGCTATTAGCTTTAATGATATTGATTTATTGGCTCCACACGGTAGTCAGCCACCACTGTTAAATGAAATGTTACTTTTAGCAGTAGCTGATTTTGTAACCATGTGGCTTGTGCTAAGTTTGACTTTACTGATTTCATGTGCGATGAAAGGTCCGACACTTTCGATTACTATAGGCATCTTTTTTTATTTTGTAATGTCATTTGTCGCAGCATTATTAACATATTTTAATGGCAAATGGGAATGGTTTAAATGGAATCCGCTAAATATGATTATGTTACCTCAACAAATTGTAGATAATGATTTTAAGGAAATGAGTCACTTAGAATTACATGAATTGTTTATTGGTAATATTGTTTATATCGTTATTTTCTTAGTATTATTAGTTTTTGTTTTTAAAAAGAAAAATGTGTAACTTCGATATATAGATAAAAGTCAAAGCTATCGTTTGTGAGAAGTGTGTCACAAGCGATAGCTTTATTTAGTGTTAAAATTTTTATTAATTATTAAAAACAAGTCCATCTATTATTGGGATATACGCATATACCAAACTAAACATACTATTGAGATGTTATCTCAGTTTATAAAATGTTTATGACTGAATTACTCTTGAATACTAAACTCTGCTGACGCTTCGAATTTCACTTCTTTACCTAACATAACGCCACCAGTTTCTAAAGCTTGGTTAAAGCTAACGCCATATTTTTCTCTATCAATTTTACCAGAAACCACAAAGCCAGTAACTTGTTCACCGTTCATAGGATTTTTACTTACGCCATTAAATTCTAAATCGAATGTTTCTTCGTGTGTTTCGCCTTTAATTGTTAAATCACCGACAACTTTATCGTCTTTCACTTCTTTAGTTACAAAAGTGATTTTGTCATATTCATCCGTTGCGAAGAAATCACCTGATCTTAAGTGGTTATCTCTATCTTCATTTTTTGTATCTATAGATTTAGGGTCAATTGTAGCAGTTGCTTTTAATGAGCTAAGATTATTAATGTCACCTTCAACGGTTACATCGATGTCATTAAATGTTCCTTTTACTTTTGATACCATTAAATGTTTGATTTGAAATTCAATACTGCTGTGTACTTTATCGAAATTAAATTGAGTCATAAATAAATACCTCCTAATTTTATCTTAATATATTTTGTATATTTGATATAAATAATGTATCACATGTTCTAAACTTTGTACACTAAAATGTATCGAAATGAGATTAATTTAAAAACGTTGTCACTATTGACTTAACCCATTTATGTAAACTTAAACATAAAAACTACAAATCAAAATGTGTTGTATGGCGTAGTTTATCGTAGTATGTATAGTTTCTATTAAACTGTTAATTTCAATATGGATTATTTTGCTATCTAATTAAGTAACTGATTTATTGTGATGGTAGCAGTTATATTTGTAGTAGGTCTGAATAGTAAATAACAATAAGGTGTAAAATGTTACAGTATGGGACATAAATATCAGAAAAACAGCAGTAAGATCATTTTCAATTAGAAAATATCTTGCTGCTGTTCTCTATTTTCACAATACTTCGTATTGAATGGCTTCGCTTTCCTAGGGTGCCGTCTCAGCCACCCCAACTTGCTTTGTCCGATGGCTTTCTTTTCGAAAGCCTATCTGTTGGGGCCCACCCCAACTTGCTTTGCTTGGCGAAATGCTTTTCGCATTTCTCTTTGTTGGGGCCCCACCCCAACTTGCTTTGCTTGGCGAAATGCTTCTTTGTTGGGACCCCTGTCTTCGACTGGCACTGCTCCCTCAGGAGTCTCGCCATAAATACTACGTATTAACATGTAATTTTACCTTTAAATGCTTTAAAAATAAGGCAGTTTCTATAATTATTTCAATGGGAATTGCCTTTTTAATTTGTCCAAGAACTTTATGTCCTAGATGTACTTTAATATAGTGTGTTTAATCTCATTGTATATATGAAAAATTTATACACTTACTAAATTGCATCGTATATTTGAATTGGAGCAATCATTTGTTTTAATGAACAAGATAAAATTTAGAATTAATAAAGGGTATGTTAACCGGCTAGAATAAGGGTATATGATAAAATATGAAAACAACATATAAAATAAACCTGGTTGAGGAAGGAAGACAAACGTTATGGCACGCGGGTACAATAAACGACCGAAACGGAAATTAAAGTTTAAAACGCCACATACATATGCATTATTAATGATCATTATTACCATTGCTTGGATTATGACATTTATCATACCTTCAGGAGAGTATGAACGTCACAAAAAAGGTGGGCAGACGTTAGTTGTAGATGGTACATATCATCATGTACCGCATGCGGCAACGTCATTTCTAGATATATTTAGAGCTATACCAGAGGGCTTAGTAAGCGGGGCAGAAATTGTATTTTATATTTTTCTCGTAGGTGGCGCATTTGGGATTGTACATAAAACGGGTTCGTTTGAAAATGGTGTGAACAAAGCGATGCGTGCATTAGGGAATGCAAAAATATTGATGATTCCTTTAACGATGACAATCTTTTCAATTTTAGGGTTTTCAATTGGCTTAGCAGAAGAAACCATTATTTTTGTTCCTTTAGGTATTTTAATCGCTAGAACTTTGGGTTATGATGCTATGACAGGTGCTGCAATGGTCATCTTGGGTGCTGCTAGTGGTTTTATTGGTGGCATGCTTAATCCTTTTACGGTCGGTGTGGCACAAACAGTCGCTGAATTACCAATGTTCTCTGGTTGGGGCTTACGTTCGATTATTTACATTTTTATCTTAATTGCAGCCATTACAACAGTGATGTTATATGCACGTAAAGTTAAACAAGATCATACGAAAAGTCTTGTTTATGAGTTAGAACAGCAAGAGGGCACAATGAAAGAAGATATTCAATACCAGCATTTTACGCCGAGACAAGTGATAAGTTTGGCACTTATGCTTGGAGCAATTATTTTGAATGTTGTCGGAATTTTTAAGTTTGAATGGACGTTTGGTGAAATGAGTGCCAACTTTTTACTCGCAGGTATATTAGCTGGTCTTATTTCTGGCTTAGGACTAAATGGGACATTTGATGCTTTAATTGAAGGCATGCAAAGTATTCTGTTTGGCGCGTTGGTTGTAGGCTTTGCTAAAGGTATCGTCGTTATTTTAGAAAATGGCAAGATTATCGATACGATTGTTCATGGCATGACATCACTATTAGCTGATGTACCCGCGTCGTTCGTTATTATTGCTATGTTTATATTACAATTTATGCTTAATTTCTTTATACCATCAGGTTCAGGCCAGGCATTAACAACGATGCCACTGATGGTCCCTATCTCTGACTTATTACATATCAACCGCCAATTGACGGTATTAGCTTTCCAATATGGTGATGCGATTAGCAATGTGCTTTTTCCAACATCTGCTATTTTGATGGGGGCATTAGCAGTAGGGCGTATCACTTATGGACAATGGATTAAATTTGCTTGGAAGTTGATTGTGATTTGGGTGTTAATATGTGCCATAGCAATGTCTATCGCTTTATTTGTAGGATATTAAATAGATTGTAGCGTTTACAAAATATGTAAAGGTAGTGAATACATGGAATTTAACCATGCAATACATCAAGATAATACACATGCTAAAGTAACAATTATTGATAATGAAATATTAAAATATACGTCAAATATCATTTTCCCATTTATAGTTGGCGTTATTTTGTTTATATGTGGTTTAGTCGTCTTTATTGTCATTTTTGGGTTTCTTTCAGCGATAATAACTGGGCAATATAGCTTTGTGGCTAGTGGGGGTATTGCGCTTGTTGTTTCATATAGTTTATTTAAAGGTTTACACAATAAAATCTTTGAAAAAGAAGTTACATTGTACCAATATGGACATGAACGTTACGAATTCATCATTGGTAACCAACAATATACAGGGTATTACAAACATGTTGATAAAGTAAGATTACGACGATACTTTGGGGATACAACGTTATTTGCGCCAGATATTTCGTTAACACTCGTAACATTAAATGGCACGTTTAAGTTTGCGACTACACGAATAGGAGCACAAGAAGCTATAGGAAAAATGGAGGCTCATTTTAAACGTCTATCTCAATGAATAGAGTTCGCTGTAAAAATAGTGAAAGTCGATATTAGTGATGAGTGAAGTAAATTGAATCATATGGAGTCAGAGCTTATAATATACATAAGTTTTAAAAAAGGTGGATAATTACATGAATATTAAAAAATATTTAATTTTTATTATAGGTGCGCTAGGCGGTTTACTTTATGGTTACGATAATGGGATTATTTCAGGTGCTTTAACCTATATCCCTAAAGATATTCCGTTAACAAGCTTTCAAAGTGGTTTAGTTGTGTCATCTATGCTGTTTGGTGCCGTTATTGGTGCAGGTAGTAGCGGGCCGCTATCAGATAAGATTGGACGACGTCGTTTAGTACTATTTATTGCGATTATCTTCGCATTAGGTGCATTTATTTTAGCAATTGCGCCTAATGTTACGATATTAGTTCTTGGACGAATTGTCATAGGCCTAGCTGTAGGGGGTTCAATGGCAACAGTGCCAGTGTATTTATCTGAATTAGCACCAACAGAACTACGTGGTTCATTGGGTTCATTGAACCAACTGATGATTACAATCGGCATTTTGGCAGCTTATTTAGTAAGCTATGGCTTTGCAGATATGGGCGCATGGCGCTGGATGCTTGGACTTGCAGTGGTACCATCTATTATTTTATTAATAGGTATTGCTTTTATGCCGGAAAGCCCAAGATGGCTATTAGAAAATAAAACAGAAAAAGCAGCGCGTCACGTAATGCAAATTACATATAGTGATGAAGAAATCGACCGTGAGATTAAAGAAATGAAAGAACTTGCTGAAAAGACGGAGAGTAGTTGGTCGGTATTAAAATCTAAATGGTTAAGACCGACGTTAATCATCGGTTGTACGTTTGCTATCTTACAACAGTTTATTGGTATTAATGCTGTTATCTTCTATGCATCACCTATTTTAACAAAAGCTGGCTTTGGAGAATCAGCGTCAATCTTAGGTTCTGTAGGCATTGGTGTAGTAAATGTGCTTGTAACAGTTCTGGCATTATTTATTGTCGATAAAATAGATCGTAAAAAATTATTGGTTGTCGGTAATATCGGTATGGTGGCTTCTTTAGTAATTATGGCAATCTTGATTTGGACGTTAGGCATTCAATCATCTGCATGGATTATTATTGTTTGCTTATCACTCTTTATTGTATTCTTCGGTGCGTCTTGGGGACCAGTGTTATGGGTAATGTTACCAGAATTATTCCCAACGCGTGCACGTGGTGCTGCAACAGGGATTGCAACCTTAGTATTGAATATTGGTACGCTTATCGTGGCACAATTGTTCCCAATGATTAATGCAGCATTAGATGTTGAATGGGTATTCTTAATCTTTGCGGCAATTGGCGTTGTAGCCTTAATCTTTGTTATTAAGTTCTTGCCAGAAACAAGAGGCCGTAGCTTAGAAGAAATAGAAATTGAGCTTAGACAGCGTGCTGGTGTAAAAACAGAACAGTAACAATTAAATCATGTAATAATGGTCAATCATTGTAGCGATGTTAAAAACATTCTTAAAAAAGGTGATATTATTTTTAATAAAGAACAACATCCCAAATTATTAACTGTACTGCATATCATTATGATTGTCTTTGTCGGGTTAGCTGTCTTAACATTATTAATCAGTATCATTGCCCATTTTATTGTAGGTGGTCGTCCATTTTATCATTTTGCATATGTATTGTTTATCATTGGCATGCTTGCTGAAGTTAGTATTAATATTATACAGCGTCAGACTCAAGCTGCGGTGTTAAGTATAATAATGATTGTGTTAGCAATCATTATTATTTTCGCTGATTAATTGAGTAACAAAGTGAAATTATATTTATAAAAGAAATAATAACATCATAAAAGGAGTGTTATTTTGAGTGAGCGACGTAGATCGATCATTAGTAGTTTATTATTGATATTAGCGGTTATCATCATCAGTGCTGTGGTTTTGTGTGATATCATCAATTTTATAGCTGGAATATCGGTAAACCATCATATCATTAATACTCAGTATAATATGTACTTTGTATTTGTTAGCATGTTATTATGGATTATATCTGAAGTGTTTGATAAGCAGTATGTTAAAGCTGTAATCATAGCGCTTGTTGTTGGTGTACTAACAATCATCGCGTTGATAATTTGAAAGATTGTCTCTTTTTATAAAAAATCATCAATATAATTCAGGACAAATGTCTGATTTTAAAATAATAGAGTTTGGGCCATAATTATATTTTAGGCTCTGAGTTCTATATTGGCAGTAGTTGACTGGATTGAAAATACGCTAATACCAAGCTTTTTTCAATCCTAGTCAACCTTGCCGGGGCGGGACTAAGAATTCATAATGAATTCTGTCCCGCTCCCTTTTTATATTCAATACTTCGTATAGTTGACGCTTTTGCTTAGTGGGTAGCTTACTTTGTTAGAAAAACTGGTTTAGCCAGTTTTTCGGTGCTAAACGAATGAGGTAACTTGTGTATAAAATCAGCATAACATATGTTACCCAATTGAAATTTCTATTATGATAGTTCTAGCCGATCAATCGTCACATTAAGATTAAAATAATCTTGTAACAGCTGACGATAATTTTGAGGTGTGACGTCGTATTGTACTTTTCTGTTTTGTTCAGTCACCGTAAGATGTTGTTGGGACATTGTTACACGACCATATGATTTAGGCTGTGTGATGAGTAAGTTTTGAACAAAGATAGAATCGGGATGTGTCTCATTATAGTTAATTTTATCTTTAAATGCATCAATTGAAGATGCTTTTAATATTGCATCGTATTTCGTTTTCCAAGTATCACTTTCCCATTTTTGGACAAAAAATCTTGTTTTATTTTCATTTTCAAATATGGCACGAAATGTTCCAGATATATCTTGTACAGGTTGACTATCTTGTTCTAAAGTAATAGGCATCGCATGAAGTGGTAAATCACCAAATCCTACATCGGTCACATAATATGTCCCTTGTAATGGAACGACGAGTGACACGTGTGAGCCTTCTAACCGATGTCCCCCGTTTGCTGTGTGAACGGTAGCTGACATCATCTGTGCATCAAAACCTTTAGCTTTTAAATATGCCTGGAATAACGTGTTTAATTCATAACAAAAACCTCCGCGATGGTTGTCGACAATTTTATGGTATAAATCATTGATGTCGACAGAGATAGGTATGCCATTTTGAACGTTGATATTTTCAAAAGGCACCGTATACATAAAGCGTGTTGCATAATCATTTAATGCTTCTAGCGATGGTTCTGAATAGCGTTCAGAATCAATGCTCATATAGTGCTCAAACGCTCGGATATTCATCATAAAATCTCCTTTTATAATCAGTTATAGACGCAATGTTAACAATCGTTATATCTTGTTACAATTATGATGTTTTATCAATTTTTAAAAATAAAAAAACGGGGTAACATCATCCCCGTTTTATTAAAGCAGTGCTATTTTTATAGTACACCATCAGGTTCTTCGGGTAACAATTGACCACCATCGATAACTAGGCTTTGGCCAGTAATAAATTTTGCTTCTTGTGACGCAAAGAATGTTACCGCATAACCAATATCTAAAGGTTCGCCTAATTCATGTGTAGGAATAATTTTACGTGTGCCTTCTAAATAAGCTTCACCTTGAGCTTTTAATCCGTCAGTTAATACATTTCCTGGTTGTACAGCGTTTACAGTTATACCATATTTCGCATACTCTAGTGCCGCACTGCGCATAAAGCCTAATTGACCTGCTTTAGAGGCACCATAGTGCGCCCAACCAGGGTAGCCAGTAATTGGCCCAGTAACAGAAGAAGTAATGATGACACGACCATAACGCTGTGCTTTCATTACTTTTAACACAGCTTGTGTTACAAAAAACATACCTTTTAGATTAATATTTTGAATATAATCCCAATCTGCTTCAGTCAATGATTCGATATCAATTTGTGGGTATACACCTGTGTTTGATGCCAGAATATCAATGCGTTCATATTTAGCAACAATTTGATCAACGACGTCTTTAACTTGGTCATGCTGTTTGACATCTAACTCAATGAAGTCTCCGTTCAATTCACGTGCCGTTTCTTTACCACGTGTGTCATCAATATCCCCAATAATCACTTTAGCACCTGCTTGGGCTAATGCTGCTGCAATGCCTTTGCCAATACCATTAGCACCGCCAGTAACGAGTGCAATTTGATTTGTTAACTTAAACATTCCATCACCTCATGATTAATTAATTTTCACTCTCTCTATTCCATCAAAAAGGTGATCTTAAACCAATTAAATCATAAATGCTATTTGACAATACAAGGCATGACTATTCTGGTAGGTTAATGTTGTTATAACGTTTTTCCAATGTTAAATATAATTCTCGTACATAGCGATGCGCTTCATCTAATGATAAATGTGGCTGTACTTCGTCATAGCGTGTCTGTTGCTCATGAGATAAATCTTGCTTAGTTACGCGTGTATATTCTCTTGAGATAAATGTAATTAAATGTTCGTAATACTCAGTTTCAAAATGATCACACTTAATTAAGTGAATAAATGAGTGAAGTTCACCCTGATTGTTTATAAATACGCTATTTACAATATCAATTTCAGTTTGCACGTCATTTTTAAATGAGAGAAGCGGTGAAAGCACAATGAGATAAAAAAATAGTAAAGCAAAGATTAAACCAGCTATAATCGTCCAATTATCTGGAAATATGGTTCCATGGACAAATATATTATCTTTATTATTTTTTAAATATATATTTCCTAAATAAGGCAATATAGCAGATATTGGTATGGTTGGAAACATGATTAAGACAAATTTCCAATAATCTTTATTAAATCGTTTAAGTTTTGTATATGTTAAATTTGAAAAGCTATCGTTTGTCAATACTTCTTCCATGGTTAGTGACCTTTCTTATGTATGGCGTAGTAGTTTTATTATATATAAATATTGAAGTATAAATTATATGAAATAATTTGTTGTTTATTTAGACTGATATAAAATTAGTTGTTCAAGTGCTATTTTGAAAAGTTTTTTCAAAATACTAAAAAAGATTGATAATAATTTTCTGCGACATTATAGTATATGTGAAAACGAACCCCTATACATACAATGTGGTTCTTGCTTATTGGGAGGAGTGTAAACAGTGAACAAAGTTTTTGAGAAAGCACAACAATTTGGGAAATCGTTTATGTTGCCTATTGCTATTTTACCTGCTGTTGGATTATTACTTGGCATAGGAGGTGCACTTAGTAATCCAAACACAGTCAAAACTTATCCAGTATTAGATGTAGCCATACTACAGAATATTTTTACATTAATGTCTAGTGCAGGAAACATTGTCTTTCAAAATTTACCAGTTATTTTTGCGATTGGTGTTGCTATAGGCCTAGCACGTAGTGATAAAGGGACGGCTGGACTAGCTGCATTGATTGGCTTTTTAATCATGAATGCCACCATGAATGGGATGCTAGTCATAACTGATGGTTTAGCTAAGACAACGGAGCTTGCAAAGCATGGACAAAGTATGGTGTTAGGGATTCAAACGATAGAAACAGGTGTTTTTGGTGGGATTGTTACAGGTATTTTGACGGCTTATTTGCATAATAAATATAATAAAATTACGTTACCTGCTTATCTTGGTTTCTTTAGTGGTTCTCGTTTTGTACCTATTGTCACAGCGATAAGTGCTATTTTTCTTGGCGTTATCTTGTTTTATATTTGGCCTACAGTGCAAAGTGGGATTTTTAATGCGGGCGGTTTAGTTGAAAAAACAGGCGTTATTGGTACATTCTTCTTTGGTTTTATTTTAAGATTACTTGGTCCATTTGGGTTGCATCATATTTTTTATTTACCATTCTGGCAAACAGGTCTTGGAGGTTCATTAGAAGTTGGAGGCCATATGGTACGTGGTACGCAGAATATCTTTTTAGCACAGCTAGGAGATCCACATGTCACACATTATTTCTCAGGTATTTCACGCTATATGTCTGGCCGTTTTATTACGATGATGTTTGGGTTATGTGGCGCGGCATTGGCCATTTATCATACGGCTAAACCACAACATAAAAAGGTTGTTGGTGGATTGATGTTGTCTGCAGCATTAACATCATTTTTGACAGGGATTACCGAGCCGTTAGAATTTAGTTTCTTATTTGTTGCGCCAGTATTGTATTTAATTCATGCATTTTTAGATGGCTTGGCCTTTATGATGGCAGATATTTTTAATATCACGGTAGGACAAACATTTAGTGGTGGGTTTATCGATTATATTTTATTTGGTGTTTTACAAGGTAATGATAAGACAAATTATCTGTGGGTCATACCTATTGGTATTGTGTGGTTTGTCTTATATTATGTGATTTTCAGAACATTGATTACTGTTTTTAACTTTAAGACACCTGGTCGAGAAGATAAAGAAGCACAACACACAGTAGCTGCAACAGAGCGAGCTGAAACAATTGTCCAAGGGTTAGGCGGTAAAGAAAATATTGAGATCGTAGATTGCTGTGCAACGCGGTTGCGTGTAACACTTAAAGATGGTGACTTACTTGATAAATCCACACTGTTAAAGACCGATGCCAAAGGTGTAATTGTTAGAGGTAACGGCGCTCAGATTGTATACGGTCCTCACGTTACGACAATTAAAAATGAAGTTGAAGAATTATTAGAACAATCATAGGGAACATAGTTCAAAATATGCTTTTTCATAGTTAAATATGATATATATAATATGATTTCGAATGGGAGCGGGGCAGAATTTATTATGCATTCTGTCCCGCTCCCCGGCAAGGTTGACTAGGATTGAAACAAGCTTGGTATCAACGTATTTTCAATCCAGTCAACTACTGCATGATGTTCCAGATTCATTCTCTCATAATGTCATTCTATATTGTGAGTCCACCATCAACATATAGAACTTGTCCTGTCATAAAACGGCTCCAATCACTTGCTAAAAACATTACAGGGCCAGCAATATCATCTGGGACGGTATAGCGACCTAAAGGTGTTTGCTGTATCAATTGTTGTTTAAGCTGTTCTTTCGTAGCTAGTGTATTATTTGTTGGATAGACAAGGCCAGGAGCAACACAGTTTACGCGAATACCATACTTACCTAAATCTATTGCTAAATTTTTGGTGTAGGCTTCTAGTGCACTTTTAGCTACATTATAAGAATGGTAAGGGACGATAGGCCGTTTAATTAAATTTGTTGTCATATTAATAATTGAAGCTGCTTGTTGTTGCTTTAAATAAGGTAAGGCTGCTTGTATCACATTATGCGTATACAGCAGTGCGCCCTCAAATTGTGTCGCGTAATCTTGCCAATTCATCTCATCTGCGACTTGACGGGTTTCAGCATTAAATTCGAATGGACGAAAGGCATTGTTTACAACGCATGAGAGTTTGCCATAATTATTCTGTATATAATGCATCATCTCATCTACTTGTTGACGTTGATTGATATCTGCTTGTATCGCTTCAGCAATACCGCCATGTGCTTGACATCGTGACACAGTTTTTTGTGCCGCTTGTGTATTGGATTTATAGTTGATAATAACGTGTGCACCGGATTGAGCACATGCTTCTGCGATGGCACTGCCAATACCTCTACTTGCACCAGTGATGAGTATGACTTGGTCTTGTAACGTAGTCATCATCATTCCTCCTTCTTTGAAAATTAAATTTCATAATCGACAAAATGTTCACTGCTGGATAATAATGGTTGTTCAATATCGACAAAGCTTAGTAAATCGCGTAAGTTAAAGCCACCATCATGATGCCAACCAGCTTCCGGTAAAGTCATTGTTTCAAGACTTGAAAAACGACAGACACCTACTTGAGCCAGTGCTTCAGACCACTGAAACATTTTTTCAGTCGCAGCTGCAATGCCAACCGTTTGTAAATATGAACGATAAGGTGTGAGCAGCTGTGTTAGCTGTGTAATGTTGGTAAATGGCATAATTCTAACAAATCGATTTAATGGACTTGGTAAAAAGGTTAATTGTTTATGGAAGGTGACAATCCATGACGCATGAGCACCTTTAAAAACATGTATATCATCAGTAAGTAAAGCTTGCGTCTCTGCTTGTTGTAACCAATGTGATCTGGTCATACTATCTTGTAAATTGAATGATTGAACAGGGAAAAGTTGTTCAATTTGTTGTAGCTGATGTGCAATCATTTGAGCAACTTGTAGAGGATGATAGTTGCCACCCTGTTGTATAAAAATCATTTGTGGTGAATAACAGCCTTGCTGATCATAGTTAGCAATTTCCCGGGCAATATTTCGAGTTACTTGCTCTACTTTATTAGGAGATAATGTTTCATTGCCTATTAAGGCTAAGCTGACCTTTTCGCCATAAGCTAAGAAACGTTTAGTCACGGGAATTCGTTGAGCAATGGCAGACAGAACATCATTATTGCCGTAACCTAAAATAACGTCTGATTGTTCAATGGCAATACTTTCTAATTGTATCTCGCCACCAGGCCAATAAATGACGGCAAAGCATTGAGCAATAACAGGATCGATTTCCGCAATAATTTCTGCGAACCAACTAGCTAAAAAGGGTTCAGCATGCGGTAATTTACAAATGCTACCAGATTTCACTAATAAGCTACTAATAAAGCTCCATAATGGTAGTCCTGGTATATTGCCAGACCATAAATGGGTGATGAGTGCAGGACTAACGGCCTTAGTATAACCCCCTTTATGATTTGGAATAAACTGATTAAGTATTTGTGGGTTAGGTAAGTCTTCCGCGATAAAACGATGTAGTTGATGCTTCCGGAAAGTCATTAAATAACGCGTTAGCCCAACCTTTATTTTGTCAAAAGGATAACCCGTTGATTGCGGTAAAATTTCTTCAGCTAATTGACGCCATTTAGATGTGCGGTCTAATAATATCTGGATGGCGTGATCAATTACGTCAATGATGTCATTAATCGTATATGCTTGTAAATGATATCTGGCCGATTTAATTTGATGACACACGTTAGTTAATTGAGATTGTGTTAAGTCTGGAACTTTCACGGTATAGTTGCCCACTTGAATTGTTTGATAATGAATGTCTTCAGCCTTTAGAAAAGGGACATAGCCAAGTTGTATGGTCACGTTAATCCTCCTTTATTTCATCGTGTTTAAAAATGACTCAACAGCTAGGGAGCAACCTTTAGCTAAAGCGCCTTCAGTGCGTCCATGTAAGATAAAGCCATCATTTCGTGCTTCACCAATATCTTCCATCATAATTGCAGCAACAGAATTATAATTAGCTAAGTCATAATGAATTAAGACACCTTTTTCTCCATTTGGAACAGGTTCTAATGTGAGCGGATTAACAATTCTACTACGACACCAATGAGGTCCGTGCTTGATTGAAGGTGACACCGCATTGCCATCATCATAAAATTGCGTACTTAATTCTGTGACACCATACATATTGATACATTTATCTTTTGGCACACCAAATCGTTTTTCTAATGTGCTATAAAATTCTGATTGAGGTACATCGCGAGATTGATTTTTATAGCCTCCAGTATCAAAGATAAAGCTATCTTTAGGTAGTTTAAAATAAAGGCCGTGGTCAGCTAAATAATCCAAGAAATGAACCAAACTATAACTTGCGCCTAATAATGCATAAGGTGTTCCTTGTGCTTCGGCATGACGTAAAGATTGCACCACTGACTCAAATTGAATGCCCTGTTGATTAATAAATGTGTCACTAAGTGAGGTTCCAAATTGTTGTTTAACAACCTCTAAGTAATGCGCTAAAGATGAATGGGGCATATCATTAGGGCTAGGGAATAAGATACCCATATCAATACGTTCTATCTGAGGCATGACCTTTTGCTTAAAAAATTTCGTCATAGCTAAATCATAAACATCTAAATCTAGATGATAATTTTTTCCTTTGATTCCGCGTGTCGTACCGCTTGTCATAAAGACATATGCTGCATCTTCTGGAGGAATCGCACTAAAGGTCGCTTGTTTAAAGGCGTCTATAGGTACGGCAGGAATATCTTGCCATTGACGCACAGTTTGAGGTGTCTTGCCTTGGGCGATACAAAATTTTTGATAGTCTAAATTATGATTAAATTGAAAGTTAAAAAGCGTGAGCGCCATTTGTGGAAAATCTTCTGATTTACCGTCAGTAATAAAGTTAGTCATCTGTTGTTTTATTTGTGTAATATCCATTGGGACAGCCTCCTAAGCATAAATAAAAAGCAGGATACACCATCATATAATGGTACATCCTGCTCAGCGGTAATTAAATCTAATCACTTTCCTACGTTGGTATTAGCCATATCAGGTTCAATGGTTGAAGTAAGTTACTTCTCTCAGCAAGATGCACCCATAGTGATGTATAATATTGGAATACTTTTATTATATTGAAGATAGATCGTGTATGCAAAAATAATTTTGACATTGTATTTTAAATGAACTATATTTTAAGTAATGCAGATATAAGTACTAGGGGTGTTTTCGAACTGAGATGGTGTCATCCAAACCCTTTGAACCTGACCTAGTTAATACTAGCGTAGGGAAGTATATAGGATGCGGGATATATATACTTTTTTTACGAGGTTGAGACAGGAACAGCTTATGCTTTCGGAACCAAAAGTTCTGAAACTAGATTGTTGTCTCTCTCTTTTTTTGTACTTTTCTGCTCAATGTTATCGAAGGAGTAGAGTAAGAATGAAAAGATTGACGTTAGCAGATATTTTAGTCACCGTATTAATTAGTTTTATTTTTGGAATTATTTATAAAATGGTAGGCTTAACCGTTGCCGCATTAAAACCACTAGGATTGCATTTAGACCAAATTGCATATGGTTTATGGTTTATCGCGGCGATTGTTGCTTTTCTTATCATTCGTAAACCGGGTGTTGCCATTTTAGCAGAACTTGCAGCTGGCGCAGGAGAAACAATATTATCTGGCGAGTTAAACATGTCAATCATCATGCACAGTCTTGCACAAGGTCTTGCATGTGAATTGATTTTCTTAATTTTTAAATATAAGTCAACGAAAGCATCTGTTGCCATGTTGGCAGGGGCAACTGCAGGAATTTTTACCGTTCCTGTCGATTGGTTCTTTAATTATTTAGGCAATATGCCGTGGTGGAATGTGATATTACTTTATGCGATTCGCATTTTAAGTGGAACCATTTTATCAGGATTATTTGGCTATTATATTGTCCTATCACTAGAGAAAACAGGTGTTACACGCTTGTATCAATCATCGACGAAAAAAGATATCGATTCGTTATAAAGATACAGTGATAACTTTAATTATTAAAAAGAAAGTCTGGGACATCATTATGTTTTAGGCTATAAACTATATATTGTCACTAGTTGACTGGGTTGAAAATACGCTGGATACCAAGCTTTTTCAATCATCTAAAACGCTGGATTATTATATAATAGTAAAAGTCACATCGTATAAAACAGGCTAAGAAAAAGATTCTAAAATAATAGCACAAAGATGATTTATATCAAACCATCTCTGTGCTTCTTTTATATATAACACTTAATATTGTGTATCCCCAACTTGCTTTGCTTGATGAATTTCTTTTTAGAAATTCTCTTTGTTGGGGCCCCGCCCCAACTTGCTTTGCTTGGTGAATTTCTTTTTGAAATTCTCTTTGTTGGGGCCCCGCCCTAACTTGTCAGAGGTATTGACGTCCTAGACTGTGAAAAGTTAGGCTTTGACGTGTTGTTTAGGTATAACTAAGAAAGCTACTATAAAGGCTGAAATGACCATACATGCACCGACAATAAGGGCGATAGTTGCTGCCATATGAGGTGTGTGGTTTATCTCTAAAGTTGAATAAACAGTTGTTACTACAGCGATACCGAATGCGGCACCTAATGTAGAGGTCATTTTAATGATACCTGAAGCCATACCGACCTTAGATTCAGGTGCATTAGATACTGCAGTTGATAGCGCTGGTGTGGCGAAGAAGCCCAATCCCAGTCCTATAAAAGAGAAACCAATAAGAGCAATGATGTAATACAGGATATGTGGTAAGAAGTTTAAGGCAAGCAACAAAATACCTACACTAATTGATATTGGACCAGCCATCAATGGGATTTGTGGGCCTTTTTTTTGCATAAAACGCTCACCAATACGTATCATTAATAGACTGCCTAGCATATAAGGGATAGTAATCAGTCCAGCTTGTGCTCCGGTTAAACCTAAGCCCGCTTGCGCAAAAATATTGAATAAAGCAAGTGAACCAATCACGGTATTTACTAATAAATTGGCAATTGTTGTTCCAATATAGACCTTGTTTGAAAATAAACTAAAGTCGATAAAGGGATGCCGTTGTCGTTGTTCGTAAAAATAAAAGATAAATAACGTGAGTACAAATATAATCATCAAGGTTAAAATGATTGGGCTTAACCAGCCAATTTTTGATCCTTGCGTAATCACTACATTGACACTGACCATCATGATTACAAAGACAATGATACCGATGACATCAAAGCGTTTACCATCGCTAGAACGATCTTTGGATTCAGGTGTACCACGCAATAAGATAATTGCGATAAACGCAAAGATGATAGATAGGATAAAAATCCAACGCCAACCTACATAAGTTGCAATAGTACCAGCGAATAATGACGCTAAACCTGTACCACCATAAGAGCCAAATGACCAGAAACTTAAAGCTTTTTGCCGTTCTTCACCAGTAAAAAATTGATTAATTAAAGCAATTGTAGAAGGCAATAAACAAGCTGCTGACAATCCTTGTAAGACACGTCCTGTTAATAATAAGATAGGCATGTTTGAGATAATGAGTGCTAAAGAACCAATAATGCTAAGGATTAATCCGATGTTGGTCATTTTGACACGTCCTAATTTATCAGATAATCCGCCTGCTACAACGATAAAGACGCCTGTAAGTAATGAGGTTAAGCTCACTGCTATATTAACTACACTCATGTCTATTTTATAGTCATGTTGCACATGAGGTGCAATATTCAATAATGATTGTGCAAAAAGCCAATACGTTAAAATACCTAATATAATTCCAATAATAAGTTGTTTACCTTTTTGATATGAATTTGACATACTCATCACGACCTATTCCTTAATAACTTGATGCTCTGATGCGGTTTGAGCTGCAATACGACCAAATGTAAAGATATCAGCTAGTGCATTACCACCTAATCGGTTACCAGCATGTATACCTCCTGCAACTTCACCAGAAGCATATAAACCTTGAATGACTTGGCCATTAATATCGAGTACTTGAGCACCTGTGTTAATACTTAAACCACCCATGGTATGATGCACGGCAGGTTTTCGTGGTGTTGCATAGAATGGTGCTTTTTCAATTTTAAGATCAAAGGCATTTTTACCAAAATCATCATCATGTCCTTTGTCGACAGCAGCGTTATAGCGCTCTATTGTATTGATAAATGTGTCAGGATTTATATTTAATTTTTCAGCTAGTGCCACTAATGTATCAGCTTTAACGAGTGTGCCGTCTTCAAGCTCATGATTAATCTTATCTTCAGATGTATTCATTGCGAGTTCTTTAATATTCGCATCTGCAATAATGTAGAATAAGCCGTCAGGTTGTTCTAAAGCAGCTTTGGATAAGACGTCACGACTTTCAAACTCATTGACAAAACGTTTACCATCTTTATTGACGAAGATAAAGTTTGATGGTGTCACGATTAAGCCAGTAAAGAGTGCACCTGTTTTCGGATCGGAAATAGGCATCATTTGTGTGAAGCCCATGCCTACAAGTTGCGCACCTGCTTGAGCACCTAAGCGAATACCGTCACCAGTAATGGCAGGGGAATTAGTAGTTTTAATATCATCAGGTATGTTATCCCAATACGTATTGTATTGTTGGAGCATTTTCGTATTAGCACCAAAACCACCTGTAGCAAGAATGACACCGTAACGTGCGCGAATATGCACTTTGGCACCATTTGCTTTACGTGCTTCAACACCAACCACTTTATGGTCTTCAACAATCAGTTTTTCAGCTGTCGTTTCTGTAAAAATACGTCCGCCGTTTGTTTTAACATAGTTACTTAACGTCTCTATATATTCTAAACCTTGTGCTTTCATAGGTTTATGGCCACGACGCCATAACGCACCTACAGGCATATCAACGAAAGAACGGTCAAAATGAACACCTTTGTCTGTCAACCATTTAACAGATGTTAATACATTGTCTGTTAATGTTTTAACTAAATCATATTGTCCAGAAATCTCTTCTCCGTATTTATCTGTGCGCTTACCACCAAGATAAGTTTGTATACGATGTAATTCGATTGAATCAAAGAGATAAGGTTTCTCTTCTTCTGTAGCGTTCAAATAGTCTTTGATTTGATCTTTCACTTTGTGGAAATCTTCTAGGTAGTCCTCAGCAATGTTTGCTTCGTCTAATGATAAGAGTTCACGTAATGTATCTCTTTCACCAGCGAGTGCAGGGAAGCGATTTTGCCATTGTGGTTCTGGTGCGTTGACTTGGCCACCAGTTCGAATTGTATTACCACCAATAGCAGGGAATTTTTCCAACATAATAACCTCTTTGTTATTATCCAAAGCTGTAGCAGCTGCACTTAATCCAGCACCACCCGTGCCAATTACAACAATATCTGTCGTTTCTTCTATTGTTTCATTTGACCATTGCACAACAGGTTTTGGTCTAGCTCGTAAAATATCTGGATCTTCACCAGCTTGAGTGATGGCATCGGCTATACCATCAATAATACCTTGGCTGGTTACGGTAGCACCTGAAATGACATCAACATTTAATGTTTGTCCGTCGATAATATCGCGAGGTAAACGTTCAAAGACAGGATTAGCAATTCCTTCAGACTCGCCGCTGTCATCCACATGAACGCTTATAATTTTATCTTTAGACAGTTCTACTTGCATTGGCAAATTACCATTATGTCCTTTTGCATAAACGTTGTAAACTCCTGCTTTAAACGCTACTTTTTTATTTTGTAATGCTTTTAATTTTTCATATTTTCTATGTTCTTCGGCCTTATCAAGAATCATAAAGTCCATGACTTTCCATAAAGGTGAAGGAATGTGTAGCGTTTGTTGATCGTGTATATCTGCGAAATCTTCTACAGTTTCGTCATTTAATATTTTTTCTAACCAATTTGGCTCGACTAAATAAGCTTTACCAACACTCATTAAATCATAGCCTAGAGTCAAGG
Source organism: Staphylococcus lugdunensis (assembly GCF_001558775.1). Lineage (NCBI taxonomy): Bacteria > Bacillati > Bacillota > Bacilli > Caryophanales > Staphylococcaceae > Staphylococcus > Staphylococcus lugdunensis. Next base: position 1,651,814 of record NZ_CP014022.1, read on the forward strand.
CTTCTTCTGCATCTGCACGTTGTGCAATGCTTCCAACACCCATGATTGGAATCTCTGCCAATGTTTCATTTTGAAGGGATAAATATTTATTAATTAGCGGTTCAGTATCATCTTGGTTAACGATAGAAGTTCGTTTATAGCTATTAGCAGAAATATGGAAGTAATCTGGATGGTACTGTGCCAAGGTGTTAAGTAAGAACATCGTATCTTCAAAGCGAATACCAGGTTCTTCTATTTCTTCAGGGGAGAAGCGGTAACCAATAATAAAATTTTGCGCATGATGTTCTGAGGCAACTTGTTGTACTTTTTTCAATACTTCAACGGGGAAGTTTGTTCGTTTTTCTCGTGATCCGCCCCAGTCATCTTGTCGGCGGTTAGAGTGTGGAGAGAAAAATTGTTGTAGAAGGTACGTGTTAGCACCATGAATTTCAACACCATCAAAACCTGCTTCAATGGCACGTCTCGTTGCTTCTCCAAAGCGTTCAATCATGTTTAAAATTTGATTGTGGGTCATTTCTCGTGGTACTGAAGCGTCAGGTCTTAAAGCAGCTACTGGACTAGCAGAAATAGGTGTTTCACCAGCATTTAATTTTGGATTAGCCATACGACCAGCATGATATAGTTGTAAAATTGCTTTCGAACCTTTTGATTTAATGGCATCGGCTAAGCGTGTTAAACCAGGAATCTTTTCATCCGTATCGATACCTATAGCGCCAGGAAAGCCTCTACCGTGGTCTTCAACGAAGCAACTTTCGACAATTATTGCTGATGCACTCCCAGCTCTAAATTGGTAGTAGTCAATCATCTCTCTAGTGACGCTACCATCAAAATAGCCAGCTTGAATCGTCATTGGTGCCATTAAAACACGATTCTTTAATGTTGCACCACAATGTAGTGTCAGCTGATCAGTAATGTGTTTATCCATAATAACATCCTCCTGAGTGTGTATTGTGAAAACATTCACAATATGATGTAAAAAATATATGCTCTTATGAGCAAAGATTATAAATGCAACTTTGTTCTTAATTGATGTGTAAACAAGATGTCATGATTTTTGCGTATAATCACTCCTTCAACTCTGTCGATTTGGTTTAACAAATCAATATTCTGTTGCGCGTAGCCGAAGCTACATAGCGTTGACCAAATTTCGCCATCTATAGAATGGTTAGAAATAATCGTAACACTTGCAATATCATTGTTCACTGGGTAGCCAGTAGTACTATCCAAAATATGATGATACAGTTGACCATCTTGATAGAAATAGCGCTCATAAATACCAGATGTCACGACCGATTGTTGCTGTATCTCTACGGTTAATAATGGTAATCCATCGTGATGAAATGGGTCTCTAATACCTACATGCCAAGTTTTGTGTGTAGCAGGACTGCCAATTGTAATGACATTACCCCCAAGATTGATAATGCCTGAAGTTACACCATTTTGAAGAAAAAATGCTTGTAATTCGTCGGCAAAATAACCTTTTGCAATTGCACCTAAATCGATTTCCATACCACGCTGTGCTAAAAAAATCTCATGTTTGGCATCGTTTAAGTATAAGTGATGTGGTTGAATGCGTCTTAGTCGTTGTTGAATTTCTGTGTTTGTGGGTAATTGAGCATCTTCAAAGCCAATTCGCCATAACTTGACGAGGGGACCAATTAAAATATTTAATTTTAGATTGGATGACATTGATGCTTGATGTGCTTTTTTAATAAGATGAAACAATTCAGGATGTACCTGAACTGGACGAATACCGGCTTGTTGATTGATTGCCATCAACTCTGATTGGGTATTGTTCGCGCTAAAACGTTGTTCCCAAGCTCTAATTTTGGCTTCAGCGAGATCGAATAAGTATTCTGCATCATCGTGATTGATAGATAGTTGTATGAGGGTTCCCATTGCCTTAATTTGCCGTTTGTTCAATAGACAGCCCTCCTTTTTAAATTGCCTCGAAACTTTGTCAACGTTCAATTATTATCATAGCATGCATACAATAATAAATGATTGATGTCATTAAAATGTCATAATAATATTATGCTATTATTTTTAATAATCATAATAAGTAATTCTTAATGTATTTTAATTGTTTAACTAGTGGATATGTCATGATTATAGTTGTGTTATAGGGGTATTTAGTAGATAAATAATAAGTTGTTTTATATGTGGCTTGCTTATTGGATTGGTCTTAACATAAACAACGGAAATGCAAGGAGTGCGAATGATGCGTAAACAAAATGACAAATTAAAATGGTCAAGTCTCATTATGGGAACCCTATTATTGATTACTGCTATTATTATTTTTAGTCATCCGGTTAAAAATTTTTATGCCTTAACGTGGCTAATTGGTGTATTTATTGTGATTAATGGTATATTAGGGCTCTTTTTCAGAAGAGCAGCCAAGGCGATGACTGGTAGTGGCACTTTAACAACGTTTATGGCGGTAATTGACATTATATTTGGTCTACTAGTCATGTTCAATATTGGTGTAGGCTCAGCCTTCTTTATCTACATGTTTGCCGTTTGGTTTGTGATTAGCTCAGTCATTGGTTTAATGACATTGTCAGGACAAGGGCGATTTAAAGGACTATCAATTTTGATCAATATGCTTGGTTTGCTATTTGGTATTATTCTGCTGTTTAATCCAATGATGGGAATGGTCATTGTATCGATGATGATTGGCATAAGTTTTACCATCATAGGCGTAATGTATATCGTGGATGGATTGGCTTAAATTTAAATTATTTATAATAGTTGAACAGATTGTGATATAAACACTAGAAATTTAGCCAGTAAATGAGTTTACAAAAACTCATTTACTGGCTTCTTTATTCATAATACGTCGTATGATTGACTCGTATGCATAGAGCGCTATCTCTCCATCCCAACTTGCTTTGTTTGGCGAATTTCTTTTCGAAATTCTCTTTGTTGGGGGCCGGTCTTTGTCGAACACTGTATTCTCGGGGGTCTCGTTATATATATTACGTATTCATGTGTCGTTTTACGGCGAAGTTTTTTAAGAAATAAGCACGGTAACATGATGCAACATCTGCTACTAATAAAACTTCGGTTTTTATGCGTTCAAATGATATTGTGGAAACTATACTTGATAAAAAGATTTTGGCGTTGCAATTTTAATCCGTTCTATTTATGTTCCACACTGTCTTTTCACTTGTTATGGATTGTAAATGAATAAAAGAAAATAATAGGCTATAATCGGTATAAAGACTTAGCGGAGGTACTGATATGACATATAATTTTGATGAAATCATTGATAGACGTTCAACCAATGCGATGAATGTTGAAGGCTATCTGCCATATTTATTTGGTAATGCAGATGTGTCAGATTTACAACATGCTGATGACTTAATTCGCTTATGGATAGCGGACATGGATTTTGCGACACCTGACGTGGTACTGAATGCCATTCGTCGTCGTTTAGATCAAAAAATTTTAGGCTACACACAAGTATTCCATGTGGATTATTACAACGCATTTGTTAAATGGACGCAATCACGTTACGGCTATCACTTTCCGCAAGAGCAATTGGTCTTTTCTCATGGAATCGTTGCCGGGTTGATAGAGTTAGTAAGTTATATTTGTAACAATGATGATCATGCGCTTATTTTAACGCCAAGTTATGGTCCATTTAAAATGGCATGTGATGAGAATCAAGTTGAGGTACACTACTCACCACTTATCAACGAAGAGGAGTATTATCGCATTGATTTTGATGATGTAGAACGTCAAATTGTACAACATAATATTAAGCTATGTATTTTCTGCAATCCACATAATCCATCTGGACGTGTATGGTCACGTGAGGAATTAGAACGCTTCGGAAATATTATGAAAGCACATGATGTGTGGTTAATTTCTGATGAAATTCACTGCGATATAATGAGAAAAGGTATGCAACATTTACCATTTGCGACCGTTCTTCCTGACTATGATAAAGTTATTACAGCCATGTCACAAAGCAAAGCGTTTAACATAGCAGGGCTTATGTTTTCAAATCTAATTATTAGGCATAAAGGACTATTAAATACATGGAAACAACAACATTTTGGTAGTGAGAATCCATTGAGTATTGCAGCAACTCAAGCTGCTTATGAACAAGGTGAAGATTGGCTACAAGCTATGAATACTTATTTAGATGGCAACTTTGAATGGTTAAAACAATTTTTACAACAAGAGCTTCCAAATGCGAAATTTAAAATCCCAGAAGCAACATATTTGGCTTGGGTAGATTTGAGTGATTATATCACGCAGCAGCATATTTCTGAACCTATGGCGAAGTATTTTATTAAGCGGGCAGGCGTGATAATCGAAGGTCAAGAACAGTTTGTACATAATGCAGATGGTCATATCAGAATTAATTTAGCTGTGCCAAGAACAGTGTTACAACAAGGATTAACTAAAATTAAAGCAGCACTTATGTCATAGTTGAAACCATCATTTTTCTAAGGTGCATCTCAAAAGTTGGACAATGATCTGACTGTTTTGGGGATGCACCTTATTTTAATTTGTGAAAGGCATATTTCTTATGATTATATCGAAAAGACATAAGCAAAGTTTAAACATCAATTAAGAAAAATTTAAGCTTAATAACATCAAAATTGTGATATATTGCACATTAGAAGGAATAAGTATGAATTACAGTCATAGTGTAAGTTGGATAGTTAAATAAGATTAAACAGATTTTAAATTGATTAAAAAATTGGTACTGTTGTTTGCGTCATTAAATGCATTATTTAAATACTATGATGTTTATTATCCTACTGTTAAGCAGCTACTTAACCCATATGAGCTAGCGAGTTAAATGCGCTGATGATACAATTGAAAATCCTTTAGTAAAGAATGTTTATAGCTTAGAAGTTGAAGAAAAGTTGAGTTTAAATGATGCGAAAATGTTTTTGGGGTTGAATAACAAGAAAGAGAAAGGTTGATGATGTTGGGAACATTTATGGAAATATTAAAAATAATAACACCTGTGCTATTAGCTTCTGCTGTTATTGCTACACAATATTTATTATCACGTACAGGGAAAAAACGATTTGGATTAATTATTCCAATTATTACCTTGGCAGTAATTGTTTATATGCATATTACAGGGATTTTAGGATTGAAATTAATTGGGACCATCCTTTTAACAATTATTGCAGAGCTTTTTTTATTAGGGCAATGGGTAAGTGCTCAAGAAGATCGTAAGAAAAAACACGCTGAAAATGAAAGTAAGGATTTAAAGTTATAGAAGATATAACAATGTTAAGTTGAATTTTGACGTTGCTAAAAAAGATTGGAGATACATATTTAAATCATGCCGGGGCTGGACTATGAATTCATAATGAATTCTATCTTGCTCCTTTTTTAATGCAATTATTTTGATGTTATAGAAAACATAGATGAGGCATTAAACTAAGTATTAAACGCTGAAAAAGAACCGTCAGTATTTTGCTTCTTTGAAATGCATTTGTGTATGTGTCTGGGATTAAAAAAAGTGTATAAAAAATTGACTAAGCAAGGTTGCTATTTCTCAAATTGACAATTATGAATTGCGATACTTAATTAAGGTCCACTTGTTTTATTTTTAAATTAACAATAACTTAAAATATATATTTATTTGAATATTCAAAAACGCGGGCGTAAAATGGTGGTGAAGAAATAAGAAAACGCTTGCAAAAATCTTCTTATTTCTAGAAACACTAGTCATTGTATATTAAGTCATAAAACATTATGAACAAAAGGGGGGACATTCATGACAGAAAAGTATGATGTGATTATTATTGGTGCCGGTCCAGGTGGTTATGTGTCAGCAATTCGTGCGGCCCAATTAGGTAAGACAGTAGCTATCATAGAAAAGAATAATGCTGGTGGTACGTGCCTTAATGTTGGGTGTATTCCATCCAAGACCTTATTAGAGCATGGTAAGAAAGTGCATGACATTCAAAGTGCAGATGAATGGGGTATTCACACATCAAACTTGACGATTGATGCTGCGCAATTAACTTCACGTAAAGTACAAGTTGTACAAACATTAACAAGTGGTGTGACCCATTTATTGAAGAAAAATAAGGTTAGTTATTATAAGGGAGAAGCCAAAATTAATTCTGATCTTACAGTTACAGTAAATGATGAAACATTGTCATCACAAGATGTTGTATTAGCAACAGGCAGTCGACCATTTGTACCATCTATTCCAGGTTTAGAAAACGTTGATTATGAAACGACAGATACGTTTTTTGATATGGAAGCGTTACCTAAATCATTAGTAGTCATAGGTGGTGGCGTCATTGCTACAGAATTGGCATCATCCATGGCAGATTTAGGTGTCAAAGTAACCATTGTAGAAGTAGCAGATGATATATTGCTTACTGAAATTGATGAAGTGAGAGCGCTGTTGAGAGAACATTTAGAGTCACAAGGGATTGAAATTATTACATCTGCAGATATTGAAAAGGTAGAGAAAAAGTCATTGCATTTAAAAGGACAAGATAAGATTTCTTTTGATCGTTTGTTAGTAGCAACAGGGCGTCAACCAAACATCGAAATTGTAAATGATTTGGAGTTGAGTCGTGACGGTAAGTACCTACAAGTTGATGTGCACTATCAAACATCAAAAGCACATCTTTATGCAATCGGAGATTTAACATCTGGTTATCAATTAGCGCATGCCGCAAGTGCTCATGGTATACATGTAGCTGAACATTTAGCTGGAATGCAGCCCAAAACAATTAAACAAGAAGATATTACTCGCTGTATTTATACACGTCTCGAGGCTGCATCGGTAGGATTATCAGCTGAACAAGCTGAAGCGCTAGGTTACGAAGTGAAAGTGACGACATCTGGTTTTCAAGGAAATGCTAAAGCCATAATTAAAGGTGAAGGCCAAGGATTTGTACAGTTGGTAATAGATGAAAAATATAAAGAAATACTAGGTGCATTTATAGTAGGACCACATGCTACCGATTTAATTGGGGAATTACTAGGTGTTAAAGCATCTGAGGGAACGATTGCTGAGCTGAGTGAAATTATTCAACCCCATCCGGCATTGTTGGAAGCGATTGGAGAAGGTGCAGATGCTTATTATAATCAGGCGATTCATATGTGAGATATGCCATGATGTTTAGTTAAAGCAACGACGATGACTAAATGGACATAGCAAGCCACTATCAAGAGGATATGAGGAGGAATGAGTTATGGAAAAAGAACAAGCACGTTGGATTTATAAAACAATGAATGAAATTCGCTATTTTGAAGAAAAAGTGCACAAAATTTTCAGTGATGGTAAAATTCCTGGTTTTGTCCATTTATATGTTGGAGAGGAAGCAGTTGCAACTGGTGTCATGTCACAACTTGAAGATGATGATTACATCACGAGTACCCATCGTGGTCATGGCCATGCCATCGCGAAAGGCTGTGATTTGAATGGCATGATGGCAGAAATTATGGGTAAAAAAACAGGATTAGGTCATGGTAAGGGTGGCTCTATGCACGTAGCCGAAATTGATAAAGGTATGTTAGGTGCTAATGGAATTGTAAGTGGCGGTTTTGGTTTAGCAATCGGAGCAGGTATTTCTATTCGCAACCAGCAGAAAGAAAATGTGGCTGTATGTTTCTTTGGTGATGGCGCTGCAAACGAAGGCAATTTCCACGAAGGACTTAATTTTGCGTCTATTTTAAATTTACCGGTTATCTTTGTTTGTGAGAACAACCAATTTGGTGAAGGTACAACGCATGATTATGCCAGTGCGTCAGAGACAATTGCTGAACGCGCTTCTGCATATAACATGCCAGGTGTACGTGTGGATGGTATGGATGTCATGGCAGTCTTAGAAGCGACAGAAGAAGCGGTTGCGCGTGCTAAAAAAGGTGAAGGACCGACCCTAATTGAATGTGATACTTATCGGAAATATGGTCACTTTGAAGGTGACGAACAAAAGGTTAAATCACCAGATGATCGCAATGCTGATAAAAATGCAACCGAAGAATTTAGAAAGCAAGCGATTGAAGAAGGTTGGTTAACTGAAGACGAAGCTGACGACATTGAAAAAGCTGCAGAACAAGCAGTTGAAGATGCCGTGAAATATGCTGATGACAGTGATTTACCAGATGTCGAATCATTATATAAAGATGTATTTGCCTAAAAGGAGGATATCATTATGACTGAAACGCGAAAGCTAACATTTATGGGTGCAATTAACGAAGCGATTGATCAATCAATGGAACAAGATGAAAATGTCATTCTCATTGGTACCGATGTCTCTGGTGGTGCAGGCGTTAAGCACATTAAAGACGATGATACTTTTGGCGGCGTATTTGGAGTGACAAAAGGATTAGCGAAAAAATATAGCCGTAATCGTGTCATTGATACACCGATTGCAGAACACATTACATTAAGTGCAGGAGTGGGGGCAGCAGCTACAGGCTTGCGTCCGATTGCAGAACTTATGTTTAATGATTTTCTAGGATTTGGATTAGACCCTATTTTAAACCAAGGCGCTAAAATGAGATACATGTTTGGCGGTAAGGCTAAAATTCCACTTGTCGTGCGAACAGTTCATGGGGCTGGTGCAGGTGCAGCGGCACAACATTCTCAATCCCTTTATAACGTGTTTGCTGCGATACCAGGTGTAAAAGTAGTTGTTCCGTCAAACCCATATGATGCCAAAGGATTATTAATGGCGGCGGTACAAGATGACAATTTAGTCGTATTTTCAGAAGATAAAACGTTACTTGGACAAAAAGGAAATGTGCCAGAGGAACCTTATACCGTTGATATAGGTAAAGCACGTGTTGTCCGTGAAGGGGAAGATTTATCCATTGTGGCAATTGGTAAAATGGTTGCTGTAGCCGAAGAAACCGCAGATCGTTTAAAAGACGACAATATTTCCGTTGAAGTGATAGATTTACGCACTGTCTCACCATGGGATGAAGAAACTGTATTAACATCTGTTAAAAAGACCGGACGTTTAATTGTGATTGATGAATCTAACCCACAATGTAATGTTGCAGGAGATATTGCTTCGGTTATGGGCGACCGTGCTTTTGATTATTTAGATGGTCCAATTAAAAAAGTAACGGCGCCAGATACTCCTGTACCATTCGCAGCAAACTTAGAACAAGCATATATTCCAAATGCAGATAAAGTATTAGATGTTGCAGCAGAATTAGTTGATGACTTAAGAAAAGTTAAATCATAAATGAGGGGGTGACATAAATGAGTCAAAATATCATTATGCCAAAGCTAGGTATGACAATGACAGAAGGTACTGTAGAAGAATGGTTTGTCGCTGAAGGTGATGATGTCAACGAAGGTGATAGTATAGCAACTATTAGCTCAGAAAAATTAACCCAAGATATTGAAGCGCCAGCGACAGGAACATTGCTAAAAATCGAGGTTCAAGCAGGAGAAGATGCTAAAGTTAAAGGTGTTCTTGGAATCATTGGTGATGCAGACGAAGCTACAGATAATAGCTCAAGTTCAACTGAGTCAACAAATGAAACTGCAGATACATCAGAACATGATCAGCATGAGACGTCAACGGAGACAGCAAAAGACGATGCTCAATCTTATTCAACAGAAAAATCAACTGCAGATGTGGAAAAATCACCACAACAACACACGCGTATCTTTATTTCACCACTTGCACGCAATATGGCTGAAGACAAAGCGTTAGATATTAATCGCATAAAAGGCACAGGTGGAAATGCACGTATTACCAAATTAGACATTCAACGCGTAGAAGCTCAAGGTTATGATTACGATGACAGTAAAGCTACTGAAACATCAGTCCAAACAAGTAAAAACGTTGATGTTACTAATATTGGAGAAGGATTAAATCCAATGCGTAAGCGCATCGCACAAAATATGCGTGAAAGTTTAGCTAACACGGCCCAATTAACATTACATCGCAAAGTAGATGCCGATCGTCTACTTGATTTTAAAGACAAATTAACCGTTGAATTAAATCAAGCAGATAAAGATGTGAAATTAACTGTAACTGCACTCTTAGCTAAAGCAGTTGTACTTGCCTTAAAAGACTATGGCGCAATGAATGCACGCTATGACAATGGTGAGCTATTGGAATATGAGGATGTTCATTTAGGTATTGCAACATCATTAGAAGAAGGCCTAATGGTACCTGTTATTAATGAAGCTGATACGAAAAGCATTGGTGCACTCGCTGAAGAAATTAAAAAAACATCTCAAGCCGTACGTGATGGTCACACAGATGATGTTCAATTGAGTGGTGCAACATTTACCATCACGAATATGGGGACAAGTGGTATTGAATACTTTACGCCTATTCTTAATCTAGGAGAAACAGGGATTTTAGGTGTTGGTGCATTGATGAAAGAAGTCACATTAGATGGTGATAGTTTGAGACAAGTGTCACGTATTCCTTTAAGTTTAACTTTCGATCATCAAATATTAGATGGCGCAGGCGCCGCAGAGTTCTTAAAAGTATTAGCAAAATATATCGAAAATCCATATTTACTTATTTTATAATAGGACAGCACACCCTCAATGCATTGGTTAAATGGATTGAGGGTGTTTTTTTGGAAAATTACTATCTTTTATTGTAAGATAGTTGACAAAATGAATTTGATGTACTATCTTATATTACAAGATAGTTGATAAAAAGGTGATAGATATGTCTGTTTCGAATCAAATGATGAAGGGGCTTTTAGATGGTGCAATTTTAGGCTTAATTGCAAAAGGTGAAACGTACGGTTACGAAATTTTAGAAAAATTGAAAGAAAATCAATTTCCAGAAATTAGTGATGGGAGTATTTATCCAGTTTTACTACGTCTAAGCAAAAAGGGTTATGTGCATACCACAACACGTAAATCCGATAATGGCGGCCCTAAACGCAAATATTATACAATTTCTGACAGTGGTTTAGACGAATTAACACGTTTTAAAGAAAAATGGCAATATTTAAATATTGGAATGACAAATTTATTCGGGAGTGAAATAAATGTTAAGTAAACAGTCAGAGGAATTTTTAACTAAACTTAGAGTAGAATTGTTATTTAGAGGTAAAAGTGAAGAACAAATTGATGAAATAGATGAAGAATTAAGAGATCATTTAACGATATGTGAACAGCAAGGTAAAGATGTGAGCGATATTATTGACACGCCAGTACAAGATTATGCCAATCGCTTTGCACGGCATATGCCGTTTGCTAATCAATTGGCTAAGTATATGACTTACTTTATTCTCTTTATGATTGCCGTATTTACTATTCCAGATTTATTTACTAAATCATTTACATTAAGTGTCGGTTATATTTTAAATATTTTCTTTATCTTCTTTATCAGTGTCATTGTAGGATTGTATGTAATTAAAATGCTTATTTTAAAATTTGGAGATAAGAAGAGGCTTTATGTTTTAGCCTTTTTGACTGGTTTTCCTATATTTGGCTTAATGGTATTAAGTACGTATTTAACAGGAAAATTTCCGATTTATAACATCGTGACATTGAATCAACAGCAAAGTATTATTTTAGGGATAGTCTTACTTATTGCAGTTATGTTAGCATGTATTTTACTAAAGCAAAAAGTGTATGCACTGATTATTTTAGCACTTTGTATGCCTAATATTGTTGCGTGTTTGTTTGCTAAAGACAACTCACAATATATCTATATTTCTGTGATAGGCTTAGTTATATTGACTTTCGTATTTATCGCCTTTAACATCTATCAGTTTTGGAAAGAAAGCCGTACTAATAAATCGAAATAAATTGAAATATAAAAACCAGAGTCATGATACTTAAAAGTTAAGTATTGCATGGCTCTGATTTTATTTGGATGATGTCTGAACAACATCTATTATAATAAGACTCAAAACTTACTATAAAATCGCTACACTATTATTATACATAATATTATGGGATTATAGTGGTGTTTTAGCAATAAATATGAGTAATTTTATAAGAATTAATAGACAATTTACAAAAAGTGTCGCCTAATTTCTAATTATTTTAGTTGTGTAGTTTATTTTTCTTCTGCAATTGTGACTTGACGAATAAAAATTGAGAATATAATGCACAATCTATACAATAAAATTGTACGAAAATAGTTGTAAATTTAACACTTTCAAATATAATTATATCAACTATTCAATAATCGTTATTTTGAACGTGCACAAGCGGTTTACTGCGATATAATCAAAACATAGCAACTTTCGAGTTGCTAAATTTAACACAAGTGAAGAATTTGTGTATGAAGCTATAGTCAAAAAGTTGAAATCACTGAGGTTCCAACGACACATCGATCGATGCTCTGCAGAGTATAACGCGCTACAAAATTAGTTGGATTTGTAGCGCGTTATTCAATTTGTAATAATAAAGAAAACTTATTTACTTCGCAAGATTTCAGACATTAATTGTGTATAAAGGCCACTCGCTTTGTAGCCAATTAAGATGTCTTCCGTTTGAATTTTCGAAATGTGAGGTAAACCTCGAATTTTACATACCTTTTGATGATAATCTTCAAAAGAAACAGACGTTTTAGATTGAAATAACTCATAGAAATAACGATCAAGTTCACGCGTTTCATTCACAGTATAGCCGTATCGCAATAGCATTAAGTCACGAGTTTTTAAGTCAGGTGCTAATGTTTCTTGTAACATATCGATAGATTGTTTTATTAACAATAATTCATGATCTAATGCTTCTTGATTCAAACTGTTCAACTCCTTATTACTAAGAATAACCCTAACGTATCATAGCTTAATAAGATATGAAAGTAATGAAGGACAGAGGCCCCAACAGAGAGAATTTCGAGAAGAAATTCATCAGGCAATGCAAGTTGGGGTGGGGCCCCAGCAAAGAGAATTTCGAGAAGAAATTCACCAGGCAACGCAAGTTGGGGTGGGGCCCCAACAGAGAGAATTTCGAGAAGAAATTCACCAGGCAACACAAGTTGGGGTGGGGCCCCAACAGAGAGGCTTTCGAAAAGAAAGCCAACGGACAACGCAAGTTGGGGTGTTGAATACATATAATAAAAAATATAAAATGAGATATGCTAGAATGTTACTAATAATAGCATCATAGGTTATGTCAATAAGACATCTACGTATATATAAAGATTAAAACATGGAATAAAATTACTGGAGGCAAGAACATGCTAGCAATTTTGAAAAGCACGGTTAAATTCATGCTCAAGTTTCTTGATTTTGAAAAGAAATGGGACTACTATTTTATGTTCTTTTTGAATTCAATTGTTATCATTGGTATTTTTTGCTTTCCATTAGCTATAGAAATAAAAATACTGCTAAATTTAAAGAATGATTTTTTGGAAATTATGCTAATTGCTATCGTATGTGCATTGATATTATCAAATATAATGGTATGGATCGTATTAATACAGACATGCTTAAACTTTTTTATAATTTACAGGGATTTGCAAGGTAGATGGTTTATCAAGAGAGGTTTAAATAGAAAATTTTATGAAAACAAATTAAGGTTAGATACAGTAGAAGATATAAATAAGGAACTTGCTTCAAAAAATGTAGACTATCCATTAAGAGCACTTTATAAATGTATTCATTATAAATACTATGATTTTGAAGGGAATATGTACGAAGAAATTGCATGTATATTTAGCAAACTTCATATGATACGAATGCATCTTTTTTCCCATCCGCATAAGAAGAAAAAGTTGGGTCTGCTTATATTAACCTTTATGATGAGCATAATGGTATGTATTTCATATATTACAGGTGGAAGTCCAATATTTTTAAATCGTATTATACCATATGCACAGTGTGTTTATTGCTTGATTAGTACAGGTATTCTAGCATTTATCAATGATGATCTTATAACAGAAAATAATAGGGCGAAAATTTTAGTAATACGGTATTTTCAACAACGAAATAATAATAAACGAAATTTTTAATAGAGGGCGGGACTACGAATTCATTATGAATTCTGTCCCGCTCTCGTCGTAAGAAGCACAAAGATGATTTCTAATATCAAACCATCTTTGTGCTATTATTTTGTGTTGAGACCTATATAAATATTACTAGATCCTTCATTGCTTTCCGTTTTGTTCCAGGCTACAATAAGTATTTGAAAACGGTTGCTCATTAAACAACAACGAATCCTGAGATAGAGAGTAGGGTGAATGATGATTGATCGACAATTGAAATTAGTACAGTTATTTTTAAATAATCAATCGAGTTATTTAACGTCAGATGAGATTGCAACGTATTTAAATGTATCGAATCGGACGGCACGAAATGATATTAAAATTGTAAATATGTCACTGTTAGCAGAACTGATTATAAGTGTAAAGGCTAAAGGATATACGCTTAATACGGCGCGTTACACGATTGAAGATATCGAAGCGGCTCTTCAAAGATTTTCTTTGCAGGATAGTAACCATCTAGTGCAGCTGGGTTATCGATTGTTGATGCATCATACCATCGTAACTCTGACAGATTTGGAACAACAATTTTGTTTCACAAAGCGTGAATTATTGGATTATTTAGAGCGTTTGCGCATGTGGTGTGACAAGTTTGAAGTAGATATACATATTAAAAAAAGAAAAGGTATTATTGTAGAAGGTAGTGAAACTGCAATAAATAATGCAATTTTACATTTGAATCAGTTAGCAACACAGCATGTACGTGTGGAAGATTTGATTCTGAATGAACTACCCGAAGCACATGTTTGTACAATACGTCAGATTTTTAAAACTAATTTACAAGCGGAGCAACTATCTACATCCGACATACAAATAGAACAATTGATGATCCATCTTATTTTAATTATGAAAAGACATCAGTCGAATGCACAGTCTTGGCATTTAAATGAAGAAGCCTTAGTGATTTCACGAGGAATTATTGAAGAAATTAATCATCGTTTAGGCTATGACTTAAATGATGATACAAGCCAACTATTCTCTTTTTTCATCGGCTACCATTTTAATAAGTTTGAGCTAACGTTCGAAAAACTATTTATTGATAGTTATATTCAACAATTAATTTTAAAAATGGAAGCAAAGATGCATATTCCATTTAGTCAAGATGTTATTTTAAAAGACAATCTAACGGAACATTTTAGTCGTACGTATTTGAGGATTATAAAAGAAGTGTATATGAATAATCCATTGACGAGTGAAATCAAAACGCTCTACCCATATGTCTTTAACGTATTATTTGACATTGTTCAAACACTGTCGCAAAGAGCGGATATTACGCTGAGTGAAGATGAAATTGCCTTTTTAACCATTCATTTTCAAGCATCCATTGATCGAAATGAAGTGACGCGTGTTCATATGGTTATTTGTTGCTACTATGGCTTAGGTATTTCTCAACTATTAGAAACGAAATTAACAACATTAAATCGACATATTAAAGTGCAAGATACGCTTCAGTATGATAATTTGGCTACTTATTCATTTGAAGGTGTGGACGTTTTAGTGATGACACATGATATAGATGTTGAGGTACCATCATATGTTGATGTCATAAAGATATCTCCATTATTATCAGAAAAGGATCAACATCAAATTCAATCATTGGTTAAGCAAAAGCTTAATCCAACCATAACCTCCCATGATATGAGTTCAATTCCTATTAAAGTGATTACAGCTAAGTCATATCAAAGTTTGCCTGAGTTATTTGATCGTGCACATGATATTTTAATGGCATGTCATGCAGTGCAAGAGGATTACATTCATACAGCATTATTACGTGAGAAAGCATCATCCACCTATATTGGACATGGTGTAACCATGCCGCATGGAGATCCAGACAAGGTGCTAAAGTCACATGTTCTAATTTTTAAACATAGTGAGGGTTTTTATTGGCAAGAACATGAGGTCAAGTTAGTCTTTTTCTTAGCCATTACACCTCAAGATATACACATGAATAAGCAACTGATGCACGTGCTAGCTCAATTAGATGATTCAGCTGTAGAACACTTGAGTCGCTTAGACGAAGTTGCATTTAAACAAGAAATTTTCGGATTAATACAAGGATAATTGCCGGTACTAGTGGCAATTATCTTTTTTAATGCCTTAATGTTATCGCTTACAATTTAAGTTGAGGAGCGTGATTGAAATGAAAATATTAGCGATTACATCTTGCCCGAATGGAATTGCTCATACATATATGGCTCAAGAAAAATTAGAACAAGCAGCTAAAGAGATGGGTGTTGATATTAAAGTTGAAACACAGGGCGGCGTGGGAGCAGAAAATGTGTTAACTGCCAAGGAGATACGTGAGGCAGATGGCATTATTATTGCAGCTGATAGACAAGTTGATTTGGCTCGGTTTCATGGTAAACGATTAATTAATGAAAATGTGCGCGAAGGCATTCATCATCCACAAGCATTAATTCAACGTATCATTGATCATGACGCTAAAATTTATCATCATCACGGTGAAACAAACGAACATGATGTGGTAGATGATGAAAATAAAAAAAGTGGCGTGCAAATGGTCTATCAACATCTAATGAATGGTGTGTCATTTATGGTGCCATTTATAGTTGTAGGTGGATTGCTGATAGCGATTGCTTTGACGTTAGGCGGAGAAACATCATCTAAAGGCCTAGTGGTGCATGATGGTACATTTTGGAAATCAATTGAAAATATAGGAAAATTATCATTTGGATTTATGGTACCGATTTTAGCTGGATATATTGCATATAGTATCGCAGATAAACCAGGTTTAGTACCCGGGATGATTGGTGGTGCTATCGCAGCGGATGGCAGTTTCTATGGTAGTGCTGCAGGTGCCGGTTTTCTTGGTGGCATTGTTGCAGGGTTTATTGCTGGTTATGTTGCTAAATGGATTAAACAGGTTAAAGTTCCAAAAGCGATGGCACCAATTATGCCAATTATTATTATTCCGATATTAGCTTCATTGGTTGTCGGTTTAATTTTTATTTTTGTTATCGGAGGGCCAATCTCGAGTATTTTTAGTGTGTTAACCACTTGGCTAAAAGGTATGCAAGGTACAAATATCATTATCTTAGCACTAGTCATTGGTGCAATGATTGCCTTTGATATGGGTGGCCCAGTTAATAAAGTAGCTTTTCTTTTCGGTTCGGCTTTGATCGCTGAAGGCAATTATACGGTTATGGGAATGGTCGCAGTTTCTGTGTGTACACCGCCGATAGGTTTAGGTCTAGCTACATTTTTCCAAAAGCATAAATTTAATCAATCAGAACAAGAGATGGGTAAAGCGTCATTTACAATGGGATTATTTGGTATTACTGAGGGTGCAATTCCATTTGCAGCACAAGATCCATTGCGTATTATCCCAGCCAATATGTTTGGCGCAATGTTGGCAGCAGTGATTGCAGCTTTAGGTGGTGTGGGTGACCGTGTCGCGCACGGTGGTCCGATTGTAGCAGTACTTGGAGGTATCGACCATATTGTTTGGTTCTTTATAGCAGTCATTGTTGGTAGTATCGTGACAACGCTGACTGTATTATTGTTAAAACGTAAAACGCCTGCCATTAATGTTGATGAAACACAGGCAAAAACAACGTTAGCCACAGAAGTTACTACGTCTCCACAATCGTCAGTAAATGAAAATCTTGACAATAAAAATACTGCTGAACAACAAGTCTTTCATCAAGAGTTGATTGAACGTGTCCAAACACCTATGACGCGTGATGAAGCAATAGATTGCCTTATTCAGCAATTGGATAAACATGGCTATGTTAATGATTGTTTAACTTTAAAAGATGCTATTGTAGCGCGGGAAGCCGAAGCGACAACTGCAATAGGAATGAACGTGGCGATTCCACATGCCAAGTCAGCTGCAGTTAAAGAACCTGTTGTGGCAGTATTACAGCATCAAACAGGTGTAAAGTGGGATAGTCTAGATGGTTCATTACCACAAATTATTTTCTTAATAGCTGTGCCAAATCATAGTAATGATACACATTTGAAGTTGTTACAACGTTTATCAAGAGCCTTAATGGACGATGCTACACGTAAACAATTTATTGAAGCAGCATCAACAGCAGATATATATCACATGTTACAACAACTATAAAGGAGGCGTCAGGACATGGTGTTATTTTTACAACCAGTTTTTCAAGAACGCATTTGGGGAGGTCGTGCCTTACAACAACAATTTAATTATGATATTCCAAGTCATACTACTGGTGAATGTTGGGCGATTTCAGCACATCCAAATGGTCCGAACATTATTGAAAACGGACTGCATAAAGGAAAGACTTTGACGCAAGTATGGGATGAAGATCGCGCATTATTTGGAGAAGATCAACGCAGCCAATTTCCACTGTTAACAAAGATTTTGGATGCTAATGATAAATTATCTGTGCAAGTTCATCCGGATGATGCCTACGCTTTAGCACACGAAGGCGAGTATGGCAAGACAGAGTGTTGGTATATTATCAGTGCTAAGGAAGGTGCAGAAATTATTTATGGTGTTCATGCAGATAATCAAATTGAGTTAGCCCAGAAGATTGATGCACGAGACTTTGACACGTTATTTAAACACGTTCCGGTTAAAGCAGGTGATTTTTTCTATGTGCCGGCTGGAACTGTACATGCCATTGGGGCCGGGATAACGATTCTAGAAACACAACAATCTTCAGACACGACCTATCGTATTTATGATTATGATCGCAAAGATAAAAATGGACAACTACGTGCACTTCATTTGGAACAGAGTAAGGCGGTTATTGATCTTGAAACGAAAAATCCTAATACGGTGCCGATACATAGTATCAAGCACGGCCAGTCAATGACACAGTTTGTGTCAAACGCATTCTTTACAGTAGATAAATGGGAAATTGATGGCACGTTACCATATGAGAAACCACATGTTTATTGTCTAGTATCTGTGATAGATGGACAAGGTATTGTAGCTATAGATGGAGAACAATGGCCAATTAACAAAGGCAGTCATTTTATTATCACAGCTGATGATTATGACGTTGAATTTGATGGACAACTCACGTTAATCGTTAGTCATCCATAAAGACGAGGTCGAGACAAAAATGTTGATGACTTGAGTTGAAACGAGCAATTCGCGAAAATTGTACCTCAAATTTTTGCGAATTGTATCATTTAACCGAACTCGTATTGTTCGTATACACGTGAGGAGCATTTCTCTGTTTTGGGTTTCTTTGTTGAAAAGCTTTTTTGTGATGTCAATGTTCAACTTTTTATTACTACTTATACCTTCGTATTAGTGATAATATAATTCTCAGAAAACAAAATTTCTATGCTTCAGTCTCGATTTTGATGTAATAAAAACTTATACGTTATATTGCTGGTGAAGGCTATTAATAAAGTTTGTAAGAATCTATTGGATTATTAAATATATTTTAAAAATCATAAAAAGACAAACTAACCTTTTTCAAAGTAGGTTTGTCTACAATTTGTAATTAATCAAAATTAATTATCATTGATTTAGGTCCTCTAGTATATATTCCTTTTTCTTCAAGAGGCATGGATTTTAATTTTATATTTTTTAATCGTTTTAATAAAATATTTGCCACCATTTCTAATTGAATTAACGAGAAAGATGCACCAACGCATGTATGGATTCCTGCTCCAAATGATAAACTTTGAGAATGAGTGGTGAATGGCTTGCTACTTTCAGAATTTCTATAAATATTAAATTTATCAGGATTAGTGAAAGCGTTAGGGTCTCTGTTTGCAGCTCCAATCATACATATCACTGTATCCCCGGTTTTCAAGTGTGTATTGTGCAAAGTAAAAGACTCAGATAATTGTCTAGGTATTAATTGAACAGGAGAATTGAAACGAAGGGTTTCTGTAATTGCTGCCCTTAATAACTTAGGATTATCTATGACATCTTGATATTGATCAGGGTTATTCAATAAATTGTAAAATAAATAGGCTAATGTTTTATCGACAGGTTCTGTTGCAGCTAATAAAATATTTAAAGTTAAAGCTAAAATTTCAGTATCTTTATATTCTTGTAAAATAGAAATTAAGTCGTCTTTAGCAGAATTTTTTCTTTTTCTAATCAAAGGCATCAAATATTCTTCTAATTTATCACTACATTCTAATGAATATTTAATTTCCTCATTACTTAAGTTGAAAGAAGTTATAAATTTAGCTATGCCATTATGCCATTTTCTAATTTTTTCTGAGTCTTCAATGTTTAAGCCCAATAAATCCATAGAACTTTGAATTGCAAATACTTTTCCAAAGTCGTTTACTATATCTATTTCTTTTTTATCAATAAATTTGTCAATAATATAATTAACTCTTTTTTCTAATATAGGTATTAATTTTTCAAGATATTTTCCAGTCATACCTTTTAAAATAGCTTTCTTTTTAGCTTTATGTTCATGACCGGACATTTGTGCTAGAACCCTATCTTTCATAACAGGCTCAGCTCTTTTGGCTAATGTCTTAGTAGTGAAAACTTCATTATTTTTAAGAGCATACTTTACATCTTTATAATTACTTATAAAATAAGCATTAATTGAATCTTCATAATGAACTGGATCGTTTTCTCGTAAATATTTGAAGTAGGAAGTAGGATTTACTTCGTATCCTTTGTCGAAAATACTTTTAGACACTTTTAACATAATTATCCCCTCTATCAGTTAATATTATATAGCCCTGTTTTTCATTCATTTTTAAATTAAATTTATCGTTTATAATACTCGTACCTAATTCCCATGGTGCATGATAAGCCATTAAAGTTTCTTGAGTATTAATTATAGGATTGGCGTTGAGAAAGAATGGTAGTTCTGCCAAAACATATTGTGCTGCATATTCTAAAGATTCATGTGTCATTTCAATAGATGTATTAAGGTTTTTGGCTTTACTTTTAATGGCTTGAAATGACATTTTTAAACAACTGTTTTTGAAGTTAGAGTCTGTATAGAATTGATTTACGATGTTCTCATACATCTCAATATAAGAAATATGTTGTCTGAAATCAGAAAATCTATGAATTCTGTTTGTTATAGTTTTATTACATTTTAAGATTGCGTCTTCACAGAATCTAATTTGTCTTTTGATTTCCTTCCGAACTTTTTGATTAGCTTTAGAAGTTGAATAACCTAAACATTCTAAAAGATTTTTAGATTCTTCTCCTGCTAATAGAATAGAAAAATCATCGAAATTTAAATTAGCCCATTGAATAACTTTTCTTATATATAATTCATTATATTTGCTTGTAAAAGGGCTTATACCTAAAATGACATGCCTTTTTCTCTGATAAATTTGTTTACAGTTTTTTGTTAAAAAGTCTACTTTAAAGTTATGCACATTAATCCCCCCCATTTAATTGTTAACCCATAAACATTTTACTGGTTAACAATTAAATAATACCAAATTTATATAATGTGAGCAATTACATTTGACAATAAAAATAAAATAGATAATAATATAGTTAACTGGTTAACTATTGGAGGGGAATTAAAGTGGATATGCAAAGAAAAGTCATATTAATGTTACAGAAATTTATAATTGAAAGAGAAAATGCTGATAAAAGAAGAAAGTATAGAAGAGAGAATGAAAACCTTGATTTATCTTTAACTCAATTTCATATCATAGAGTTAATCGATAAAAATGATAAAATCAATAATAAATTTCTTGCCAAAGAGTTAAATTTATCTAAACCAGCAGTTACTAAATCCATAAAAAAACTATTATCTAAGAATTTAGTGGTTGAATTGAATAATGAGGAAAATAAAAGGGAGATTTATTATAAGCTAACAAAAAAAGGGGAAAAACTTTCTTTTATACACGATGATTTACATAAAAAAGCAGTTAAAAAATACGAAGAAGTATTAAAAGTATTCGATGATAAAGAAATGGAAACAATTATTGAATTTCTACAGAGAAGTGTTGATGAACTAAAAAAAGAAGAAGTTGATTCTAATGGCTGAAATGAAAAGTAATATAAAATTATATATTCTAGGATTTTTAGCGTTTTTCGTATCACTAATTCAAAATATATATACACCTATCATTCCGAGATTACATGATGATTTTCATGTGTCTTTATTTTGGATCAATGTAACAGTTGGTGGTTTCATATTTATTGTTGCCATCATGCAAATATTGCTAGGTAAAAGTATAGATTCTAGAGATTCGAAAAAAGTACTTTTAGCAGGATTAGGAATTGTTATTTTATCTAGTTTTGTTTGTGCTATTACAAATAATTTCATTTTATTTGCGATATCAAGATTAGTACAAGCTATTGGGTGTGGAATAATTCCACTTGTAACCTTAACTTTATTGGCTAAGTTAAGTTCAGGTAATGGTAGAGCATCCGCAATGGCAAATTATCAAATATTTTTATCATGTGCTCCAGCATTGGCACCTATATTGGGCAGTAGTATAGGTGCTAAATGGGATTATATGGGGATTTTTAGTTTTTTGTTTGCGATATCAATGATACTATTTTTAATTATATCATTTACAAATATACCTAATGTTGAAAAAGGAATAGGAAAATTAACAGAAAAAGTAAATGAAAATTATTTATCTGATAAAGTTTTTATTACTTTAGTATTGTTAGGATTCTTAATATTTTTTACCTATTTCTCAATATTGGTTTATTTACCAACATTATTAAACAATATATACAATATAGGTGAAGGAATATCCGGTGTATTATTTTTACCTATTACAGTTAGTGTAATATTAGGTAGTATGTTCTACAAAAGAATTTCAAAGAAGCATGAGGGTTTAATTATACTTAAATACACTGTTATTATTTTTTCAATATTTACTTTGCTATTTGGATTGTTTAATACTTTAAGTTTAATAATTTTATCATTCATCATTTTTATACTAGGACTTTTTGTCGGCCTTGTTCCTGCCTTACTATCAACTCTAATATCTCAAAGGTTCGAAAGTATCAAAGGAAAGGTTTTAGGTGTTTTTAATTTTGTAAGATATATAGGTATGACTATAGGTGCAATATTAATTGGATTGGTGCCTCAAACATTTATGCCTTATTATTTTGCAAGTGTATCTTTAGTTCTAATCTCAATATTTATATATGCTAATACAGAAATATTTAAGGAGATGTTCAATAATAAAAAGTAATTTCATTTTATAATTTTTAAAATTATAAAAAGACAAACCCCCCTTTATAAAAAGTAGGTTTGTCTACAATCAAACCCTCCCTTATAACGGGTGGTTTTGATTAGTGTCGGTGATAACGTGGGAATAATAATTCATTAGTGAAATAAAGTTGTGAATCAATGGGTTGTACGATTTTATCGTTTTCGTGTAACCATAGTTGTAAATCATTGTAATAATCGGAGCTCATTGATAAATCATTAGTAAAACAATGGGCTGTAGCTTGTATGGTTTGTTGGTTTAATGCATCATATACATCAGTGTGCGTATAAGCACAATAAATTGCAATCGCTTCATCCAAATGTTGATGAATATAATCTATAGCTTTTTTAATGACAGTGATAAAACGTGATAATTTATCATGCTGTATTTTGAGGTGTTGTGGAGAGGTAATCAATATTAATTGACAAAAATCTGGAACATTATAATCTTTAAGAGCGAAGAAATCGACATTTAAGCCACGTAATTTTGCTTCGATTATTTCGAAATTTTCAAAGATTAACGTTGCTGCGTCTGCTTTGTCCTTCTCTAATGCATCTGTATGATAAAAGCTATTGTTCACAGGAATCAAATCACCTTCCTGATATGTAGCACCATCGGCTTCAATCATTGTTTTAACAATTGCAATACCACCGGAGCCTGGTGCCCCAGGATAGGTTAAGCGTTTTCCAATAAGGTTACGTGGACGAGTTATTGCTTTATCTTTGTTGAACATGACACCACCGTTAGTGTGCAAGAATCGTGCGAAGCCAACAACATCTTTAGCGTTAGCACGATCTTCAACTAAGTGAATAGGTTCTGTTATCGCTATATCCATTTTGTTGTTTTCAATTTCAGATAGTGCATCGAAATGCGCTTCTGGCTCAATCATATGTACGTCAAGTTGTGCGTCTGCAAACCAGCCTTTTTCAATGCCAATGATCAGCGGCATATGATCTGGATTTAAAAACCATTCTAAACCAACTGTTAGTGTATCCATTATCTTTTCTCCTCCTATTAAAATAAGCATTCACGTAGCAAAAGTGAATGCTTGTGTTTAACAAGAAAAAGATTGATATCAAAAGGACTACGCATCAATGACGCACAAGGTTCACTTTCCTACGCTGGTACTAACCATCAGGTTCAAGGGTTGAAACAAAGTTTCTCTCAGCAGCGATTACTGCACCCCCAGTGATCATTTACATATACAACATAACATAACAACATAAGTAAATAAAATTGGTATATCATAATTGAATGATGCATTGATATGACCTATTCTAAAAGTGAACATATTTATAATTTTTTTAATGTTAAGAGGGTTAAAATGTTAATAAGCAATGATTACTTGTATTATTTAACTATTATCATCGAGGTGTTCATTCTTGTAATAATACTTTGGGCGTATTTGCGTCTGAGTCGACAATGGCAATCTAAGCAGCGACGTATTTTAGTGATTAGCTACCAACTTGGTTTAATGGCAGCATTTTTAATTGAATTATTAGATGCGCTACTACCAGAGAATATATTTGGAAATGTTGTATTTGATGATTTATGGGGTTTTTCTACTATGATTGGATTGATTGAACTTAAGCGCCAACATTTTACCAAAGTATGGTGGCTTATGCCGACAACATTTTTGAGTGCTGTATTATTCATTATCTTTATACTATTAGGGCCATTAGATTACTGAACATAGGAAACGAGAGCGGATAAGCATATTTAACTATTGAACAATGCTAAAGATTCACTAATTTGTGAAATAAAGTTAATAGTTAATATGTTTATTTTTTGTTTTTGTGAAGATACTGCTAGAGAAAATGAGAAAACACTTAATCTCACGTATCTTATTTAAAAGTTGTAAAGTTTGAATAAAGTAAAACGATAAGTACACATTAATTCAATCGTAAAAAACGATAACATGGAGCGTTATTTAGTACAGACTATATTATTTTATCATTTATATATATTATAATAAATTTTGTTTATTTTAGTAGCTGAAATGATGATTATTCTTTATCATGAGTATGTTTAAAACTTGGTTTTTCGTGTTTTGAGTCATTTGAAGCATGTTGGTTTTGTCGTTTAATTTGTTTGCGCTGACTTAATGAGAGAAATATTTCCATAATTCCCAGTGCAATTGCAAAGATAGATACAATATCAATACCATTAAATAAACGTACAATCCCAACGATAATTAACATAAGCCCTAGAACGAATGAGAAATTAAAGATGCTTTTCATTTATATCACCTCTTTATCAATATTGTAACTTACGATACAAGATTTTCGAATGATAGTATTTTAAATTATCATACACCGTGTTTTTATACGAATTTTTAAACGAAAAGAATATCCATACGACTATAAGTTTCTTATTTGGAAACTTTATTTCCTTGATATTGTCATATTAGAAATACAATTTAGTTCAACTGCTAGATACAATAAATGTAAGGAGTTGTTTAATATGATTAAAATTAATAAGGTTATAAAAGCGCAGCGGACTAAACTAGGATTAACGCAAGATAAATTGGCTGCATATTTAGATATCACAAAGCCAACTATTTCAAAATGGGAAAATGGTAGTTTAATGCCTGATATTCAGTTGTTACCAAAGCTTGCAAAATTATTTAATATGAGTGTGGACGAATTATTGGATTATCAAGATGTATTAACGAAAGAAGACGCTACTCATCTATGTCAACAATTGTCTAAACAATTGACTAATCATTCGTATGGGACATTTTTAACTGCAGTGAGAGAGAGTTGTCATAATAACAATAATGAGTATTCATTTTTATTGTCAATCATTGCGTTGCTGATGAATCATATTTATTATGCTGAAAATGAGGAACAACGTCTAGATACGATTCAATTTGCACAAACATTATGCGATATAGTTGAAGAAAAATCCGATTCTGATGAACTGATAAAATATGCTAAATGTTATCGTTTAGCATTTCAGCTATATTCTGCAGACTATGGCGCCATTATCGACACTGTTCCTGATTGTTCAATTAAAGAGGGAACAGCGTTCTTTTTAGCAGATGCTTATGCACAACAAGGGAACTTAGCGAAGGCTTCAAGTGTGATTCAAGTGGATATGTATCAATCACTAATGTTAATGTCTCAACAGTTACAGTTGATATTGGTTCGTGATTTATACGAAGAAATCAGTGATATCGAACAGCGTTTTAAAGCATTGCAGCAGGGATTTAATACCAATCAATTATTTCCATATATCAATATTGGTATTAATTTGTCGCTGGCTATGTATTACTATCAACAAACTGAGTATGAGCAAGCTTTAGAATATTTAGAAGACTACTGTCAGTGCTATGAACGAGTTGTGCGAAATTGCAATTATCAGCAAGATTATTTTTTTAATGATATTGATATGTTTTTAGCAAAAATGCCGTTTGGTGAGCGATTAAATATACAAAATGATAGAGTGGTACGTGACTTTTATAGAGTCGTAGCTGACGAACAACGATTTGCAGAATTGTGGCATAATCCACAATTTCAACACATTGTGAAGCGTTTAGACTTTATATATCGCCAGGGGACTGAATAAAATGAAGAAATGGTATGTGACAATACTTTTATTAGGGATTAGTTTACTTTCAGGATGCAATTACAGTGATACACATCAAAGGACAGGTTTGGTGTATCAACTTGTTGTTGGACCTATGGATGGGTTGCTACATTATTTGGGTTTACATTTGAATCATAATTATGGATTGGCTATTGTTATTATTGTGTGCCTAGTAAGATTAATATTAATGCCACTCATGTTGCATAACCAAAAACAAATGGCAATAACCAGTATGAAAATGAAAGAATTACAACCCAAAATTGAACCGATACAACAAAAAATGAAAGCAGCAGCAACTCAGCAACTAAAAAATGAGGCATATCAAGAGTTGCAGCAGTTATATCAACAACATCAACTTAATCCTTTAACAACCATGTTTGGCTGTTTACCTATGCTAATACAAATCCCTATTTTATTAGGATTATATGCGACATTAAAATGGCCAACTTCAGGAGGAATTCTAAGTCATCCAACATTTATGTGGTTTCATCTCACATCACCAGATAGCATGATGGCTATGATTGCTGGGTTCATGTATTTTGTCCAATCATGGTTAAGTGCCAGACAAATGCCTAAGGAACAAAGAATGATGGGCTATGTGATGATGATTGTTTCCCCGTTATTTATTCTCTACATTGCGTTTCAATCTCCCTCAGCACTAGCTTTATATTGGTCTGTAAATGCTGCGTCATTAATGTTGCAAGCAATTATATCACAACGCCAAACGCATCATATTAGACAATCAAAAACAATGTGATAAATCTTTATATTATTAGGTAGACACTGTCATAGTTAAGCATGACAAAAGAAGACAGGCACTATCATTTACCAATCAACGGGATGCTAAATTTGATTCAATATTTATTATAGCTGGTATGATTTCCACAGTTGAGACAACACCACTTAGTATCAGTCGACCATATATGTGTAGTTGTTAGGTAGTAATTGAAGCAAGCGACCTCTTTATGAAAAGCAGATAGTCGAATTAATTGAGCCACAAGTTGTAAATAGCCAGAATAGATAGAATAGCAAAATATTTAACTGCAAGTTTTTTAAAAAAACATTCGATTTTAAGCAAGCGAGAATTGAATTATTAATCGTATTAAATGCATAAATATAAAATATTATGAATATACAAGGAAGTGTGAAAATTTATTTTCTAGGACATGGATCATCTTTTTGAGAAGATACATGTCTAAATTTTTAATCAAAAATCGGATGTGAGATTGTGAAAAAATAGATATAAACATTTGTTCATAGTCCGCAATAATATTTTGCATATTGGTTACTTTTAAAGACATATTATAATAAAAATTCCCAAGTTGTATAGACAAATATGCCTACAATGGCGGGGTTTTTACTTTGTAAATGCAATTTACATACTTGTCACAAAAACTTAACAATTCTCAAAAGCCTTGTGTATGTAAGCGTTGTAATATTAAATGTGAAATATTTCACAGAAATAATTATTTAAGGTATTAACAATTTTTGATAATCGTACTACACTGTCGGTGGAGGTACAAAAGAGAATAAATTAATTTGAGGGAAGAAGGTTATATTTATGAAATTCTTGAAAGTTGCTTCTTCGGAGGAAGCAAGAAAATATTTCACTAGCGAAAGAGAAATTGTATCGATCCATGACAAAGATGAAGACATCATCGATTTAGGTGCTGTTGTTCTTATGGAAGAGGATATGGATTTTGTCAACAAACTTAAAGAGGCAAAATTAGACATTCCTGTATTTGTTGTTTCCGACTACGAAAATGATAAAGATGCAGCTAACGCAGTGGATTTAAAAGAAGTAGATTTCATAATAGATGTAAACAATAGTAATTTTGAATATAATTCAAAAAAATTAGAATATGCAATTTCTAAATATGAAAACAATGTACTACCTCCATTCTTTAATACTTTAGCGGACTATGTTGAACGCGGTAATGTGCAATTCGACTGTCCTGGACACCAAGGTGGACAATATTTTGCTAAACATCCAGCTGGAAGACAATTCTACAAATTCTTCGGCGAAAATATTTTTAGAGCAGATATTTGTAACGCAGACGTGGATTTAGGGGACTTATTAATCCATGAAGGTCCAGCCGTAGATGCTCAAAAACATGCTGCAAAAGTTTATAATGCAGACAAAACATATTTTGTTATGAACGGCTCAACAACATCAAATAACATTACGATTACATCAGCAATTATGCCTGATGACTTAGTATTATTTGACAGAAACAACCACAAATCAGTTTATATTTCAGCTTTAGTTAAAGACGGTGGCCGTCCAGTTTATATGCAAACAGCACGTGACTCTTATGGTTTCATTGGCGGTATTCACGAACACGACTTTGATGAAGAATATTTGAGACAAGAAGTTGCTAAAGTGGATCCTGAACGTGCAAAATGGGATAGACCTTTCCGTTTAGCCGTTATCCAATTGGGAACTTATGATGGTACGATTTACAATGCACGTCAAGTTGTAGATAAAATTGGTCACTTATGTGATTACATTTTATTCGACTCAGCTTGGGTGGGTTATGAACAATTCATTCCATTAATGAAAAAATCTTCACCATTATTATTAGACCTTGATGAAAATGATCCTGGTATCTTTGTTGTTCAATCTACACATAAACAACAAGCTGGTTTCTCACAAGCGTCACAAATCCATAAAAAAGATAAACACATTAAAGGCCAAAAACGTTATATCAATCATAAACGTTTCAATAATGCTTATATGCAATATGCATCAACTTCACCGTTCTATCCAATGTTCGCTTCTCTAGATATCAACGCAAGAATGCAAGAAGGACCTATGGGAGAAAAACTTTGGAACGATTGTTTAACGGTATCAACAAATGCTAGAAAAGAAATCCTAGCTAAATGTAAATATATTAAACCGTTCTTACCTGAAAAAGTGAATGGTAAAAAATGGTCTGATGCACCAACAGAAGAAATCATTAGCAATTTAGACTATTGGAAATTCAATCCAGAAGAATCATGGCATGGTTTCAACGGCTATGGTAAAGACCAATATTTCGTTGATCCAAACAAATTCTTATTAACAACACCAGGTATCAACCCAGAAGATGATTCATACATGGACTTTGGTATCCCAGCAGTTATTTTGGCTAATTATTTACGTGAAAATGGCATTATTCCTGAGAAAAATGACTTAAACTCTATTCTATTCTTAATGACACCAGCTAGCGACGAAGCTAAAATGAACAATTTAATCGCTAAATTAATCAAATTCGAAAGCTTAATTGATCAAGATGCACCGCTAGATAAAGTGTTGCCAAGATTGTATCATCAAAACTTTGAACGCTATCAAGGTTATACAATTCGTCAATTATGCCAAGAATTACATGATTTCTATAAAGAACATAATACAAAAGAATTCCAGAAAAAAATGTTCTTAAAAGACTACTTACCAGAACAAAGCATGAAACCTTACGATGCTAACATTCAATTATTGAAAAACAACGCTAAATTAGTTGAATTAGACAACATCGTTGGAGAAATTGCACTTGAAGGTGCATTACCATATCCTCCAGGAATCTTCTGTGTTGTTCCAGGTGAAAAATGGAGCGAAACAGCTAAATCTTACTTCAAGATTTTAGAAGAAGGTATCAATAAATTCCCTGGATTCGCACCAGAAATTCAAGGTGTTTACTTTGAAGAAGTAGACGGCAAAATTAAAGCATTTGGTTATGTGCTAGAAAGCTAGGAAGGAGAACGAACATGGCTCAAAAGAAAAAAATGAGTGTGACTCAGTTAACAATCGTTACGGCTGTTAACATGATGGGTTCAGGTATTATCATGTTACCGACGAACCTCGCACAAGTAGGTACAATGTCAATCCTTTCATGGATTGTGACAACAGTTGGAGCAGTAATGCTTGCTTTCATCTTTGCTAGAGCAGGTTTATACAGCTCAAAAGGTGGAGGAATGGGTGGTTATGCAGAATACTCATTCGGTAAAGCCGGAGCATTCTTAACTAACTATACGTATGGTCTTTCGTTGGTAATTGCCAATGCTGCCATCGCTATTTCAGCAGTAGGTTATACAGCTGAATTACTTCACATCCATATGTCACCAGTTGCTACAGCGTTATGGACAATTTTAGCGTTATGGGTAGCAACATCATTAAACTTTGGTGGTGCAAGCATCACTGGTAAAATCAGTTCATTTACTGTATGGGGCGTTATTCTTCCAGTTGTATTCATCAGTATTATTGGATGGTTCTGGTTCAGTGGAAGTAACTTCGCATCATCATGGAACCCACATCACTTTGGATTCTTCGAAGGTATGGGTAAATCAATTTCAATTACCTTATGGGCATTCTTAGGTTTAGAGTCAGCAGCAGCAAATAGTGATGCTGTAGATAATCCTAAGAAAAACGTACCAATTGCCGTTATGGGTGGTACAATCGGTGCTGCGGTAATGTACATTATTTCTACAAACGTTATTTTAGGTATTTCACCAATTAAAGATTTAGCACATTCAAATGCACCATTCGGTTTAGCATTTAGTCATATGTTTAACCCAACAGTAGGTAGCATTGTAATCGGATTAATGATTATTTCATGTTTCGGTTCATTAATTGGTTGGCAATTTACAATTGCAGAAGTGTTTAGAACGTCTGCAGTTGAAAAATACTTCCCTAAAGTATTCGCTAAAACAATTGGTAATGGTACACCATTAATTGGTATGTTGATAATTACATGTTTACAAACACTAATTTCATTAATGACAATTAGTCCATCATTATCTAAACAATTTACCATTTTAGTTAACTTGGCCGTTGTAACGAACGCTGTGCCATACGTTCTTACTATGGCAAGTATTAAGACGATGCAGAAAGAAGCAGGTAGTGTGTCTGCTAAAGGCATGAAATGGACAAACTTTATTGCAGTCATTGCAGGACTTTACACATTATATGCAATCTACTCTTCTGGTGGTATCGCAGTTTACTACGGTGCAATAGTAACGTTTGCCGGATGGACACTTTATGGATTGATTTCCTATAGATTTGACGTAAACAAACCTCATGAAAATATTACAAAATAATTAAGATAGCTTAAAAAACGTGAATATTCTTTCCTTAACAATCCCATTAGCTGTATTCTCAAACCTCTCGCAACACGGCTATGGGATTGTTTTATTTGAATTTAGGTGTAAAATAATAGGTGTAAATATGTAAAAGGACTAGATAAAAATGAAAAAAGCAGATCATTCTGTGAGTAGAATATTAGTCATTTCTACGATAGGTGCACTGATCTTTTCCGTGGTAGGTATCTTTTTAGGTATCGTATCAAACAGTGACATGGTGTTACTTGACGGTCTGTATGCAGTGCTTAGCTTATTAATTTCTTCACTTTCTTTATTTACATCTATAGCAATCAAGAAACCGAATCATGAGTCTTTTCCGTTTGGTAAATATGTGTTTCAACCTCTTACCATTATCTTTAACTCATCAATCATGTTGTTATTATGTATCTTATCATTAGTATCATCAGTTTATGCGATTCTACAAGGCGGGAGAGATATCAATGCAAACATTGGTTTGTTCTATGGTATTTTCTCATTTGTAGGCTGTGGTCTAGTGTGTTTAATGTTGTCACGCAACCGTAAACGTTCAGATCTTATTTATGCTGAAATGTTGCAGTGGTTACTCGATACTGTAGTTAGTTTTGGTTTAGTATTTGGCTTTGTGTTAATGTTTGTTTTAAAATACACGCCACTTGCATGGCTCATTCCTTACATTGACCCAGGAATGGTGTTACTCGCAGGGATTATCCTGATTACAATGCCAATTCGATTACTATACAATAATGGTAAGGAACTTATTTCTATGTCAGCATCTGAAGAAGTTCAATATGAAATTTTTACGATTGTTAAAGAATTAAACTTAAAATATAATATTCGTGAAGAAGATTTAAGAATTTCTAAAATGGGACAAGCGATTTATATAGATTTACAAAATATTGTAGATTCCAAATCAGCAATTAGAACGATTGAACAAGCAGATGTTTATCGTGATGAGCTGATTCATAATATAAATGAGGCTTTTACAAACTATGATAAGTGGTTGAATATTTCATTTACGGAACAGTATTATTTAAGACAATTGAATTAGGATTTGATTTGTTGATGCATCACGTTTGATAAGACAAATGATATGGCACATGAGGTTTGAGATAACCTTGTGTGCCTTTTTCATTATTAAATAGAATGAATCGCACTTTTTTAGTTACTTATAAGCATGAAAGAACTTATTTCGGGGATGATAATAATTATTTTGGAGGTGCTACACATGAATGCAGATATGGAGTTATATAATAAGAAATTTGGGACAGAAGCACAACTATATAATACAAAAGTAAAGTATGTCTATAATCAAAATGGCAAGAAAACATTTGTCGAATCGACATTGATTTTAAGTAGACGACATATTGTTATTATTTCAAATAAGGAACACTTTTTTAAGGAAATTATTATACGCAATATTAAAGGATATACCTTATCTGATAAGTTTATGAGTGCCGTTGTTGAATTGATTTATGGGGATAATCAATTTGAATTTAATGCCACGATAGCTTTTAAAAACAAGAAAGAACGTGAAATCGTGTTGAATTTCTTAAGCGTACTTTTCGACAATAACTTTTTGAAAAATAAACTACAAAATAAAACAGATCGATAGCGTCTGTAAACAGCTAGATAAGTATAAAAAATCATCTGAGTATATAAATGATTATATCAGATGATTTTTTATATTCTTAATTGGAGGAACTTATTTATAAAAGGAGGAACAGATGATGTATAACGATATCAGTGAAGTACAATTACCACAACAATTTAAATATGGTAGTCAGCAAGACATTGTTGTTCGCAGTTATTATCAGTTTACAGCTGATAATCGTATTTATTTTGACGCACATCATTATCGAGATTTGATTGATCATGAATATCGGTTAACGATAGATATCCAGTCTCCAGTTAATGCATACGGGTTAGCCATTGATTTCTTTGATATTGACGAGATATATTATCAATATATTCATCCTAAATTGGATGGTCAGCTTATCAACAATACATTGATTTTAATGAATACAACAGCTGAAAATATCGCTAACTGGCTTTGGGAGCAATTCAAGCACCACCTGCCATCAGGGCATCATATATGTCGGCTCGAGCTAGCAGAAACGGCGCAGCATAGTGTTATATTGGACTCACGATTAAACTATAAACGTGTGTGATATTTATGCCATGTTAAAATACCCCAAAACAGTACAAGGCCACTCATTAAAATAAGCCAAATGATATCGAATTGTCCTGTTGTTATCTTGGTGTATACACTGTAGATGAATAAAGCAATAAAGAAATAACCAATTGTCCATTTACTTGCGATACTAAAGTGATGACGTTCCATTTCATCTTGCTTTTTTAACATTTGAATCATCCTTTGCTTTACTTTGTGCTAAATAAATCGTCAACGGTTGTATCAAACTGCTTTGCAAGTTTAAACGCTAACATTAATGTGGGATCATATTTATTATTCTCGATAGCATTAATTGTTTGGCGCGAAACGTTGACGTTTTTGCTTAACGTTTCTTGAGACATGCCTATTTTTTTACGATAGGCTTTAATTTTATTTTTCATATATCACGCATCCTAAGTGGTATATTTCTTTTTTACAGAAAAGTAATTCATGACTAAAAATAACAGGCCCAATAAGATGTATAGTAATTCTGGATAATCTTTAAATATAAAAAGTGATTCTGAAACTTTCTTGTATATACCAAATAAACGCAAAAATACTGAAGATAGCATTATATAAACTATCCACACAAATGTGCGTGCAAATATTTCTAGGAACATCCGCCGTTGTCGTTCATCGTATTTGGTATCGTCTTTTTTACGACCATCGACGCTCTCTGCTGGCAACAATGCAGTGGTGACGATACTCCATGATACTGAAAATATAAAGAAACCGATATATGCTAAGATTTTCATTGTATTACACCTCAAAATGTCAAAAGTTTTTTACATAAATACCATAACAACTGAAATTTAGAATGTCAAATACTTTTTACATTTTAAATAATAAAAAAAGAGCGGGACAGCATTTATTGTGAATTTGAAGTCCCACCCTGGCAAGGTTGACTCGGGTTGAAAAAAGCTTGGGATAAGCGTATTTTCAATTCAGTCAACTACTGCCAATATAGAGTTCATAGCCTAAAACATGACGATGTCCGAGACGTTTTAGGTAACTAGCTTAAAATGAGTTGTGTTAATTCTTCTGCTGATAATGATCCAAAGTAATAATTTAAATCAATATCTTCTAAGCGAGCGATTAAATCCTGTTTAACCATTCGTGTACCTACTAGATGTGTTTCAACATCATGAATATCGCCTTGTCCAAAGAAATCGCCAAAAATACTACAACCTGAGATACGATTTTGTGTTACTGAAAGTGAAATATCAATGGTACCACAAGCAAAACGCGCATTGCGATTATATTCATAACGCGGAGAATGTCCATAATTCCACTCCCAATTTGCGTATTTGTCAGCAACGAGTTGATCAATACCAGCCCAATCTTCGTCGGTTAATGTATAGCGTTTGGCATCTGAAATGTCATCGATGCCCATAATTTGTTTAATAATAAGGTCTTTGAACGCTTGAATGGTGATGTCTTGATACTCAGGGGCAAGTGAATCCCTAATATTACCCACGCGAGCACGTACGGATTTAATGCCTTTGGACTCAATTTTTTTGCGATTTGGATTTAATGATTGCACCATGGCATCGTAATCAACGTCGAGCAGTAGAGAGTAACCACCATAAATACGGTTGTTGATTACTGTCATAGCGGCGCCAGAAATTTTTTTGCCATGGAGTGTTAAATCATTGCGTCCACTTTGGATGACATCGGTGGCACCAAGATGATGCAATGCTTTGATTGCTGGACGATAGAAACGTTGGAAGTCTCCATAAATTGACGTATCTTGTTCAAGGATGCAGCACACATTTACAGCACCTTTATCAACGTAAACGGCACCGCCTCCAGTATCTCGACGTACTACTTGAATGCCATGCGTATCAACGTATTCTTGATTGATTTCGATGGCAGTATTTTGGAAACGTCCAATTTCAATTTTAGGGTCACAGTAGTATGGTAATAG
Source organism: Staphylococcus lugdunensis (assembly GCF_001558775.1). Classification (NCBI taxonomy): domain Bacteria; kingdom Bacillati; phylum Bacillota; class Bacilli; order Caryophanales; family Staphylococcaceae; genus Staphylococcus; species Staphylococcus lugdunensis. The sequence goes on from NZ_CP014022.1 coordinate 1,687,662, forward strand.
AATATCTTCATCTAAAAAAATATGCTGATTTACATAAACTTGCATGGCAAGGTTAACCGCACCATCAGCGATATATTTTCCATTGCGGATGGGTTCAATTAAATACATAATTTTAGCTCCTAGTTGTTCATTTTCTGCTGTGCAGTTGTCATTAATGTAGCAATGTCTTCATTCAAATGAATGGTTCGCGCTTTAATATTTTGTGGAATACGATAAGCTTTTTTATTTAAAGTCATAAAAAGGGCATCTGGATTGTGACGTGTCATGCGCTGAAACGGATGTTTCACAAATTGTGGTGTCGTATAACCGATACCAATTTCAAGGTATAAGACTTTGCCATGTTGATGTTCAGCTAAAAAGGCATTATACCGTTCGAGCTGTGCATGAAAATCAGCATCTTCAACCATGCCAACTTGTGCTTTACGTTTGTTAATTTCCATAGGCGCATCACATTTTGGACAATGTGGAATCAATGTCCAAGGAATTTTCATATCTTGTTGTTCAGCTACCATCTGACGAATAGCATCATCATCACGATAGGTCTGTGCATGACAATGCTGGCTACATTGCCATAAAATATATTCGCCTTGAATATGAAATACTTTATTTAAATCATAGTCTGCTGCTAAAAAAGCATTATCTGCATTGGTTGTAATAATATGATACGCTTTTTGCGCTAATAATGATTTTAAAGCAAGATATGATGCTCCGACCGGCTGATCCAAATAATTTAAAACAACAAAACGACTTTCGAATGCCCAGTATTCCTGCCAACTATCAAAGGGATGTAAACTGGCTTGTAACATATCAAAGAAACCATATTTTTCGATAAAATCTGGAAAGTTTTGTGTAAAACGTTCACCTATATAGGTAAAGCCATCAGCTGCCGACATACCAGCGCCAATACCGACAACGACTGCATCTGCTTCATAGATAGCGCGTAGTAGTATATCGACTTGTGCAGCGTCTTCGCGAGCAAGTTGGAGTGCTGCCCATTTATTATGACTCATGAGTCTGAAGCACCTCCGTATAAAGTTGTGCATCTTTATCAGTAAAGACATTAAAAATAACCTTTATTGATGATGGATGTGTTGTTAAATAATCCGAAACGGTCTTAATCGCGATATGGCAAGCTTCTTCTTGTGGAAAGCCGAATACACCTGTCGCAATGCAACAAAAAGCTATATGTTGTAAACCGTGCTGTTCAGCTAATTCTAAGCAAGATGTATAACAGCGCGCTAACAGTTCTTTATTCATTTGCGAAACAGGATATTTACGTATTTGTGGACCGACAGTGTGCAAGACATAACGGCAAGGCAAGTTATACGCCAGTGTGATTTTAGCCTTACCTATACCTTCTTTACGACCTTGTTGTTTGATGATTTGTGCACAATCAAGACGAAGTTGAACGCCTGCTTTTGTATGGATTATGTTATCTATACAATCATGATTGGCTTGCATACAACCTAAGAGGCTACTGTTAGCAGCATTGACAATCCCATCAACAGCCAGACGTGTAATATCACCTTGCCACACATATAACTGTTGATTCTCTACAGGTGTTAACGCATCCATATGAATGGGCTGTCGTTCAGTTGATAATGCTGAAAGATAAGCATCTTGAATATCTAAATATTCTTGAGAAATAGGTTCTGGTGGTCTGACATTGGCTAAGCCACGATATAATTCCCATTGTGCTGTGGAGTCAGTAGGGTAGTTTAACGGTTCTGAACCATGTGCTTCTTGCCATAAATAATGTGTTAAATAAGCGAGACGTTTACTCTGTGTTTGTAACATTTATGCCTCTGGTAATGCGTTATACGCATCTTCATCTACATTTTCTAATTTGACTAACCAATTGTCTTCTGGTTTTTCTGAGTTTAAAATCGTTGGTTCGTCTTCAGCTTTTGTATTGCGTGCCACAATTGTGCCGGCAAGAGGCGTTTGGACATCTAACACCGTTTTTGAAGCTTCAATACTTACAATTTCATCGTTTTTAGCGACATCGTTTGCAGTCATGAATTCAACATAACCCACAGTACCAATATCATCTTGAAGTTCTGGTGTCATATAATAGACATATTGGTTTCCTTCCTTTTGTACTAATAGATAGTTTGCTAATTTAGCCATATATATACTTCCTTTCTTTAATTATAGATATGCTTGTGCAAGTAATTCTAGCGTGCGACAGCGGTTTTCTATATTTGGTAGGAGAGGTACCACTAAGACTTCATCAGCTTGAAAGTCTTGAATCATGGCGTCGAGTTTTGGTGTTACTTGTGTGATGGTTCCAGCTAAAATTTTAGAATGAGATGCTTGCATGCGTGCTTTATCTCGCGCAGTTGGTTGATATTGTAATGCAGTCTCATAAGATGGAAAACGTTCGAACTCAGCAAAATAACGTTTTCCTAATAACCATACATCTAGTGCTTGTAATAATCGTGTAGCTTCTTTCTCAGTGTCAGTTACAATGACAAACACGGTTAACATAACACTTGGTGACATCTGTAATGATGTAATTTCAAAATGCTGGCGATAAGCAGCGATGCTATGTTGTGTGGCACGTATGCTATCTGTATCTGGCAATAAAAATGTACCAACAGCAAACCCCATACCTTGCTGTGCAGCCATTTTAGCCGAACGTTGGCTAATGCTTAATAGCCACATATCAGGATGATGTGATATGTTTGGTTGTGCCATGACGTTAGAAAAGCGCTGCTCACTTTGCTGATTTGTTAAGTAATGACGAAGATCTACGATACTTTGTTGATAATCAAGATATTCAGATTTATCCTCGTCCATTGCACGTTTCACGGCAGGTGTACCAGGATTATTGCCAATGCCAAGATCGACGCGTCCAGGATAAAATGCTTCTAACATGCGAAAATTTTCGGCGACTTTGTAAGGACTATAATGAGGCAACATAATACCACCTGAGCCTACTTTAATGTGGGATGTTTTACCCAAAATGTGCATCATCAATAATTCTGGACTACTGCAAGCAAAAGCTGGCACGTTATGATGCTCTGTTATCCAAAAACGTTTAAAGCGTAGTCGATCTGCCAGTTGTGCCAAGCGTATTGTATCGTGAAGTGCCTGCTCAGCATTTTTCCCTTCATCTATCATCGCATAATCTAACACATTTAGTTCTACCAAAAACTCATCTCCATTACTGTTTTATCATTCCCCAATTATTTACCCAATTTTATTTTAACGGTTTTTGTTATGTATTGCTAAATTTCAGTTTACAACAACATATTTTTATGTGGTTTATTTGGTTCAAAGTGGTCAAATGCATTAGTAAAAACTATTTAAGAAGTGTGATTAAATTGCTAATTTTAAGCGGTCGTGATACGTTGATGTTAATAAGCAGATGAAAGAAGATGACACTGACATGGAAGATTACACACCATTATTGCAACCTATCACGCTACCTAACGGCGTACAATTGAACAACCGTTTCGTGTTGTCACCAATGACGACAAATTCATCGACGCATGATGGACATATTACTCAAGAAGATTTGCGCTATGCTGAAAGACGGGCGGGATCAGCTGGACTTCAAGTGACTGGTGCTGCTTATATTGAGCCTTATGGTCAGCTCTTTGAGTATGGTTTTAATATCTCAGATGATACATGTATTCCTGGGTTGAAAAAGCTAGCCCAAGTCATGAAACAAGATGGCAATAAAGCGATTATTCAATTGGCACATGCAGGACGTTTTTCCAATCAAGCGATTCGAAATTTTGGTGAAGTATATGGACCTAGCCCGATGTCACTGCATTCTCCAACACCTCATAAAGTACTAGAAATGTCTCAAGAGAAGATTAAAGATGTGATTCAACAATATGCTGATGCTACATCTCGTGCTATTCAAGCAGGCTTTGATGGTGTAGAAATATCAGTTGCACAACGTCTATTAATACAAACGTTTTTTTCTACTTTTTCAAATCAACGACATGATGACTATGGGGTAGATTCCTTAGAAAACCGTGCACGTTTTGGACTACAAGTCATGCAAGCTGTTCAAAATGTGATTGATCAACAAGCACCTGCTGATTTTATTCTTGGCTATAGGGCTACACCTGAGGAAACACGTGGAAGTGATCTAGGCTATACCATTGATGAATTTAATCAACACTTAGACTGGGTCATGGATGTTGCCAATATTCACTATTTAGCTATTGCTAGTTGGGGTCGACACATCTATCAAAATACAAGCCGTACACCAGGGCAACACTTTGGAAAACGTGTCAATCAAGTTGTATATGATCATTTGAATGGGCGTTTACCTATGATTGCGAGTGGTGGAATTAACTCGGTAGAAAGTGCATTAGATGCGATGCGACAAGCAGATATGGTGGGTATGTCGTCACCGTTTGTCACAGAACCTGACTTTGTGACAAAACTTGCAGCAGGGCAGCCTGAATGTATTGATTTACACATCACTCAAGATGATTTAGAGGAATTAGCTATTCCGCATGCAGCTTTTAAAGATATTGTGAAAATGATGGATTATGGTGAAGGATTAGCTTTGAAAACAAGAGATGAACTACGTAAATTAGAACAAAATTATGACGATTAACAATAAGGAGCGGGGCAGAATTCGTTGTGAATTCGTAGTCCCGCTCCCTATATTGTTATGGTGTATCTACAATTGATGCTTGAGCCATCGCTGTGCCAAAGTCACCGTATTGATGTGTAGTGGCTAATTGTTTAAAAGCCTCTTCAATGAGTGAATCAAATTTATGCAATCTAAACTCCTTATCTTGTACCATTGTTAAAATGTCAGGATATGTTTTGAAAAGATATTCAATAGTGAGATCTAAATCTTCAGAAAAAGAATCGAATGTTTCGATAGCTACGTTAATAAATGGTGTCAATTGTCCACGCACATTTAATAATCGCTCGATATCAGCATCATATTTAGCCAATAAGTCTTCTGATAATTCTAATTCTTCTACATGCATTGAACTATCTAATGCATAAAATAGTTGGTAGGCATGACGGCCTTCGATAAAGTGTAAGTGATCATCATTAGTACTTGTTTCACCATAACGTGCTTGATTTTTAATCATTTTTGTAATATGTAACTTAATTAAAACGATTGTTGCTTCTTTAATATGAGCGATATCTTTACGATTTTGACCTTGCAGTTGTTCTTTAATTTGTGCTTCCAATTCATCGTGTATTTGAGGCATCAAATTTAGACGCGCTTGTAATACATCAGTAGTTAATATATCTGCGGACATCTTCGTCACTCCAATTTCTATCTAAAATTAATCTTATATATAATTATCGCATAAAAAAGACTTTTTTGGGGAGAGAAATAATCAGTTTCTTTTTTTGAGTGTTTAAAAATATGAAGATTTACAATGAACAATAAGAATTAGTGGATGTTTGAGGGCAACAACGATAATTGTTTTCTGTTAAGATAGCGACATTGATTGTGAAAGATGATACGTGGGAGGCTATTATGGCATCATTAGATGGGCTGCCATGGGTACTTCGAATATTTAAATCAGATTATGGTGCTGAGGCAACACCTGAAACATAACAAGCTTATTGGCAGCCACAACAAATCCAATTATTAGATATCGCATTTTCAATAGCCATTGCTATGGTGCTTGTAGCGACATCATGCACTTTATCAGATTAGATTCAAGATATAGTGCCTAAATCTAATTCAATCTTGACGACTGTAGCCTTTTTTGCAGATCAATACCTATACTAACAACATTGACCAGTTTGAGACTATGAACGATATATTGGCAGTAGTTGATTGGATTGAAAATATGCTTATACCAAGCTTTTTTCAATCCAAGTCAACTTGCCGAGGCAGGACTAGGAATTCATAATGAGTTCAGTTCTGCTCCCTTTATGCTATTTCTTTTTATTTATATTGTTTGTAGAATCATGTTGTTTATCTTGTTGATCTTCACGTTCTTCTAAGCTAATCGTGTAATCTTTATCATCATTAATATATGTCATGGCAAAGTGTTTCGTATGCTCTCTGCGTAATGCACGCATTAAAGAAAAAATCATTAACAGCAAAATAATAGAAAAAGGCAAACCAGTAACGACGGCTGCGGATTGTAAACTTGTTAAACCACCGGCAATCGTCATAGCAACCGATATAGCACCGATTAATAAACCCCAAATAACTTTATGTTTAACTTTTGGATTTTCTTCACCACCTGTGGCCATGCTAGCAACGATATGTGTGGTGGAATCCGCACTAGTAACGATGAAGATAAAGATTAAGGTAATGGCTAGGGCACTAGTGATGTCGCTAATCGGGAACTTAGACAGTAACTCAAATAATGCTACAGTATAATCTTTATCGACTACATTAGCAATCGGATCACCGCCAAGTGCTATTTTTAATGCTGTCCCGCCAAAGCCAGCTATCCATGAAAATGAAATTAAAGGTGGCACGAGCAGAACCCCTACGACAAATTCGCGGATTGTGCGCCCACGAGAAACACGAGCCACGAAACCACCAATAAATGGGGACCAAGAAATAACCCAGGCCCAATAAAAGACGGTCCATTTTTGCACCCAAGAATTATCCCCTTGATACGGATTAATACGGAGACTATATTCAACAAAATGCGTGATATAATCGCCAATCGCAAGCGTATAAGATTCTACAATAAATTTTAAATCACCAAATATAAGCATAAAGCTAAGTAACAGTGCGCCTAACCCAATGTTGATATTGCTCAACCATTTTACGCCTCTATTTAAGCCGGTTAAAGCAGAGCCTAAGAAGATACACACCATTAAAATTGTAATTCCTATCTTAGTTACATTTGTATTTGGAATATGGAATACATAGTTAAGGCCGCCACCAATCTGTAAAATTCCAAGACCAATTGAGGTTGCAATACCCATGACAGTGGCAATAATAGCTAAAATATCAATAATATTGCGAAATGGACGTTTATAAGCTTCACCAAAGACAGGTTCCATTGCGGTGGAAATGAGTCCGTTGCGTTTTTTTCTAAATTGAAAGAATGCTACTATTAAACCGGCAATCGCAAATATAGACCATTGAGAGATTCCCCAATGAAAGAACGTATATCCCATAGCTAGCCGTGCAGATGATGCAGATTCACTGGTAATCTTCCCAGGAAAAGGTGAATGTAAATAGTGCGTCAATGGTTCGGCTACACCCCAAAAGACAATACCAACACCTAAGCCAGCAGAAAATAGCATACCAATCCATGAAATAGTTGAAAATTCAGGCGCTTCATCATTATCTCCCAGCTTGAAGCGGCCATAACGTGAAACAGCGAGGGAAATCAAAAAGACGTCGAGAATAAAGATAATTAGCAAAAATAGCCAGCCAAACGAATTAGTCAAAAAATTATAAATTGCTTGTGCTCGTGATCCAAATGCTTTTGGAAATAAGCCGGCAATTGCAGTGATGATTAAAATGATAAGTACGGAAAATGCATAAACAAAATTGTTATTTTTCTTCCTTTTGTCAGACATGGAGCTGTTTAGTCATCCCTTTGTTTAAATTTATTGTCGTTAAAAGTATAACCATAAGTTTTAAAATAATTCAAAAATTTATGGATTTTAAATACAAATGCTGTGGTGAGAAAAGTAACACAATCATATATGGACAATGGTGAAACATCTAATAATGAAAAGATTTTTCATTTTTCAAGAAGCATGGGAGAGCAGAGTCTGAAATGATATAATAAAGGCGTTATAAGACAATCATTATACACAGAAAAGAAGGGATCGTATGTCTAAATATGCGCTAATTAACGGGAAGATTTACACAGAACAGCAAGTGATTGAGCATGGATATGTCGTGATTAATGATGGACGTATTGAGCAAATCGCATCAGGTGAATATGATGGTATGTTAGAAACGGTTGATGCACAAGGTCAGCACGTCCTACCAGGATTTATTGATATTCACATTCATGGGGGATATGGTGCTGATGCCATGGATGCATCATATGAAGGATTAAAACATTTAGCTGAAAATTTATTGTCAGAAGGAACGACAAGTTTCTTAGCAACTACAATGACACAGTCTGATGAAAATATCATTAAAGCTTTAGCTAATATTGCTAAGTATCATCAAGAACAACAACAAGGAACTGCAGCAGAAATTGTGGGAATACATTTAGAAGGGCCATTTATTTCAGAACATAAAGTGGGTGCACAAAATCCACAATATGTGCAACGACCTTCCGTGGATAAAATTCAACAATTTCAACAAAGTGCGCAAGGTTTAATTAAAGTGATCACCTTTGCACCGGAAGTGGAAGGTGCACAAGAGACATTAGCTGCACTACATCATGATATTATTTTCTCAATAGGTCATACTGTTGCGGATTTTGATCAAACGAATGAGGCAGTCACATGTGGTGCGAAACATATTACACACTTATACAATGCAGCGACAGGCTTTGAGCATCGCAAGCCAGGAGTTTTCGGCGCAGCATGGACCAATTCAGGATTAAATACGGAAGTGATTGTTGATGGTATTCATTCACATCCAACAGCGGTTAAACTTGCGTATCAACTCAAAGGACATGAACATTTCTATCTTATTACTGATGCCATGCGTGCTAAAGGCATGTCTGATGGAGAATACGACCTAGGCGGTCAAAATGTTATCGTTAAAGGGTCAGAAGCGCGTCTAGCATCAGGATCTTTAGCTGGAAGTATTTTGAAAATGAATGATGGACTGAAAAATGTGATGACCTTTACTGGACAAGGACTAGACCAAGTGTGGCGCGTAGCCAGTTTAAATCAGGCAATCGCTTTAAAAATTGATGATCAAAAGGGTAGTATAGCAGTAGGTAAAGACGCTGACTTAGTTATTGTTGATGATGATATTCAAGTATTAACAACAATCAAAGCAGGTTGTATGCATCGATATCGTTCACTTGGGGAATAGATAAATTAAGACCATAATAAATAAATTTAGGAGGCGTATTATATGCAAAGTAATTATAGATTTCCTAATGCTATCTTTTTCTTTAATATGCTGTTATTAGCCGCAACATTAGCGATTATTGCTTTGGCGATTGTCAACTTTATCTCTAATAGCATCATAACTAAAGCAGGCGTTGTCTTTGAGATGGCCTGGCAAGAAACTGAAATTATTTTTGTATCAGCATGTGGTATCTGTATTCTTATTAGTTTAATAGCACTATTTATCTTAAAATTATTTGAATATAAATAAGTCAAATATCAAACCGGAATATAAAGCCATTCTATGTAGAAACGTTAACTACACAGAATGGCTTTTATAGTATGTTATTTAGTGTATTTTGGTCAACTAAATGTTTAATGATTGATAAAGCGCGTTATCAACAATCACATCTACACGTTCATGTTGATGTAAAATAGACGCAGGTAAATCTTCAGTAATATGTCCATCTATCAATCTTTGTAGGGCATCATGTTTCTTGTCACCAAACGCTAATAGTATAATACGTTTCGCGCGTGTGATGTTATCTAGACCCATAGATATGGCTTGTTTAGGAACATCTGCTAACTTAGAGAAATGCACACTATTAGCTTGAATCGTGGATGTCGTCAAATTAACGACGCGGGTGTGACTATCAAAAGGTGTTCCTGGCTCATTAAAGCCAATGTGCCCATTTTGACCAATGCCTAACAGTTGAATATCACGTTGACCAACCGATTGTAATAATGTTTCATAGCGCAATGCTTCGCTTTCAAGATTGTCTGCCGCACCATTTGGGATATGGATGAACGCTTTATTCCAGCCAGAATAGTTGTCAAATAAGCGTTCATGCATATAGTGATGATAACTGTGCTCATGATGTGCGTCTAAACCAACATACTCATCGAGGTTAAATGTGTGCACTTGAGAGACATCTATGTGATTTAAATCTAATAAATCAGTGAAATATGGATAAACGCTTGTCATCGTAGCTCCTGTTGCTAAACCTAATATTGCGTCAGGTTTATCTTGGAGTAATTTAATTAATTCTATAGCGACGTAGCGACTAGCTGTTTGCTGGTCTCCAAGATTTAAAATTCTCATATTTGAAACACCTCCAGTGACATTCAATTTTAAAATAAATGTGTAAATTAATCTTCAGCTATCGCTTTAATAAAGCGTTCGGTAATTTGTTTTGGTCGAGTGATTGCACCGCCAACGACAGTACAATAAACGCCTAAATCACTCACTTGTTTATACATTTCTGGTGTGATGACATTGCCTTCAGCTATAACTTTGGCTGAAACTGAATTCAGTACATCCTTTAAAAAAGCAAAGTCATTTTCGTATAAAATATGGCCTTTAGTATATGAGGTATAGCCTCTTAATGTTGTGCCAATATAATCAAATCCTAACTTATCTGCTTGCTGAGCTTCGTCTAATGTCGAAATATCTGCCATAATTTCTACGTTTGGTGCATATTGTCGAATATAGTCAACTAATTCTGACAGCGTTTCTTTTGGTCGAGTTTGTTTCGTCGCATCTAACGCAATAACGTCACAGCCACTAGCGATCAATTCATCGACTTCCTTAGACGTTGCGGTAATAAAGACATCCGAATTGGCATAATCTCGTTTAACAATACCAATAACTGGTAAATTGACTTCACGCTTTATCGCGAGTATATCTTCTTTAGTGTTGGCTCTGATGCCAACTGCGCCTCCTTGATAAGCGGCTAAAGCCATCTTAGACATAATAAATGATGAATGTAATGGTTCATCAGGTAAAGCTTGGCAAGAAACAATTAATCCTTGTGGTAACATGTTAAACACTCCAATTACTTTTGTTTAATTTGTAAAAGATAGGTCTAGAATGATTGGTTAATATCATCATATCATTAAGAAATTTTTTATCAATTTAAATTTAACTTTTGAAAAAGATTTTCAAATAGTCTACACTCAAGTTAATACGAATAAAGGACTGAGGATGATGAAATTTGATAATAGAGTACAACGTAGTCGGCACATACTAACAAAAATGGATCGCAAAATTGTCACATTTATTCAAGAACAAGAATTAGATGATCGCTTTTCTACTATTAATTCTCTTGCTTATGCCATTGGTACGTCTCCGGCCACTATTACACGTTTTAGTAATAAGTTAGGCTATGATAACTTTCAAGATATGAAATTTAGTGTACAACATGAAAAATCTGAAAAAATAGTCGAAAATGCGCCACTAGTACAACAAATTCACCGTTATCACCAACGTATTATACAACAGACAGGGGAATTTATTTCTGAGGAAAAGATTAAACGCTTTGCGCATAATTTAAAAACAAGACGTCAAATTAACTATGCTGGTTTAGGTAGTTCTGGGTTAACAGCCAGCGAATTTTATTATCGAACGATGCGTATGGGCTTAAAAGGAATGGTGTCCACAGATGCGCATCAGATGAAAATATCGGCGTCCTTATTGTCAGCGCAAGATATGTTTGTTGCTATTTCTAATAGTGGAGAGACGATAGAATTAATTGAAGCAGCAGCGATTGCACATGATCAAGGCGCATATGTTGCGGTTATAACGAATTATGAAGGTAGTAGTATTACTGAAAAGGCAGACTTAGTACTGATTACTACGGATCAATCTCGAATTAATGATTCTCAATTTATTAATACGCAAATTGCCACTTTCTTTTTAATGGATATTGTCAGTTATCTCCTATTAAACGATCCCCATATGAATCAACTTTATCAGCATACACGACAGACAATATTAGGTAAATAGTGATTATAAGCTAAAGATTGGTACATCATTACTAGAACCAATTGATAAGGGAGCGGGACAGAATTCATAATGAATTCGTAGTCCTGCTCCCTTTATCATTCAACAAGTGCACCATACAAAGCAGCATGGTTTTTCGTGCGTGTTGTTTGAAGTCGAGCGCCTCCGTAGCCATGGGGTAAATAGTGCTGAATATGGGGTTCGATATATTGAATAAGCCTGTCACCTTGTGAGGAAATACCACCACCAATTAAGATTAAATCTGGATCATAGATGATTTGTATTTGCGCAATTCCCTCAGCAACAGCATTTCCCCAATCATTAAGCAGTTGGACAGATTGCTTGTCGTCAGCTTCTGCAAGGTCAAAAAGTGCAGGAACGCTGATGTTTGCATCTAAGCCGTATGCTTTAATTAACGCTTTCAAAGCAGATGTTGAAGCCCGTTGCTCATAAGTTAAACCATCGCTTGAACGGTAAAGTAAGTAGCCAATTTCATTTGCGTGATAACGCGCCCCTGTATATAAGCCATGTTGTTGTGTGTAAAACGCGCCTCCAATACCAGTGCCTAATGTTAAACAGAAAATATGGCTTTCTGGATACTTATGTAATACAAGTTCTCCTAACAACGCTGCATCAACATCATTATGTACTGTAATATGATTAGACAAATCTCCCAAATGTTGTTGGAAATCAGTACCATTGTAATTTGCAATTGTAGGACCAGCGTAAATAATTGCTTTTCGTTCAGTGTCAACTACACCAGCCGTTGAAATACCAATATGTGGACGTTTTAGCTGATAATGTTGAATATACTTAGCAATTAAGTCATGAACCGTATCAATGATTAACGTTTTCTTATTATCAGGTGTTTTTATAGATTCATGTGCCAGCATATCTAAGTCCGTATTAAATACGGCAATTTTAATATTGGTACCACCAATGTCTACCGCAATTTTATACATCTATTATTCCTCCTTTATCAATTAACATTATATAAACAGTTGTTCGTAGTTAGAACAATATTTAATGTTTTGAAAATATTTTTCATAAAATTAAGACAAAAATGTTAAAACGTTTCAAAACATATTGTAACCTTATTAGAAAGCGTTTACAATTTTAATGTAAAAGTTGGGTTAATGGTTAAGTCTATTTATTATCTAAATAAACTTTGAATGAATAACAATGAAATTGGAGTGATAAACAATGGATAACAACTTGAAAGGCATATTTGCAGCGCTGCTTGTTCCATTTGATGAACAGGGACAAGTTAAAGAAGAGGGACTAAAACAAATTGCACGCAATGCCATTGAAACAGAAGGTTTAGATGGTTTATATGTAAATGGTAGTTCAGGAGAAAACTTTTTAATTAGTAAAGAACAAAAGAAACAAATTTTCAGATTAGCAAAAGAAGCGGTTGGCGATAAAGCAAAACTAATTGCTCAAGTAGGTTCATTAGATTTAAATGAAGCAATTGAATTGGGACAATATGCAACAGAATTAGGTTATGATGCATTATCAGCCGTTACGCCATTTTACTATCCATTTAGCTTTGAAGAAATTAAACAATATTATTTCGACATTATCGAGGCAACACAAAATAACATGATTATATACGCGATTCCAGACTTAACTGGTGTCAATATTAGTATTGAACAATTTGGGGAACTCTTTAATCATGACAAAGTGATTGGTGTGAAATACACAGCACCTAATTTCTTCTTACTAGAACGTATTCGTAAAGCCTTTCCAAATAAATTAATATTATCGGGATTTGATGAAATGCTTGTTCAAGCAACGGTATCCGGAGTAGATGGTGCGATAGGATCAACATATAACGTAAATGGACGTCGTGCGCGTCAAATCTTTGAATTAGCGCAACAAGGCAATGTATCAGAAGCGTATAAAATTCAACATGAAACAAACGATATTATTCAAAACGTGTTAGCGATGGGTATTTATCCAACTTTAAAAGAAATATTAAAAACGCGTGGTATCGATGGTGGTTTGCCAAAACGCCCATTTGCGCCATTCAATGAAGCGCATCGTGCCACATTAGACAACTTAATTAATAAATACAACTTGTAAAAACAAAATATTGAAAATTAAGAGGTGTTGTGAATGCAGCAAATAGGATTTGGATTTTGGAACTGGGTCGCAGTTCTACTGTATTTATTGATTATGTTAGCTGTAGGAGCTTATTTTACTAAACGTGCCAGTCAAAGCACAGATAGTTTCTTTACGGCTAGCGGTCGTTTACCGTCTTGGGCAGTTGGCTTTTCTATTTATGCAACAACGTTAAGTGCGATTACATTTATGTCTACACCCGAAAAAGCATTTTTAACGGATTGGGCATATATTGCAGGAAACATCGCAATTGTAGCAATTATACCTATTTTAATTGCATTCTACGTACCATTTTTCAAAAAGTTAAAAGTCACGTCAGCATATGAATATTTAGAAGCGCGCTTTGGACCAAGTGTTCGCGTTATTGGCTCATTACTTTTTGTCATTTTCCATTTAGGACGTATTGCAATTGTGATTTATTTACCAACACTAGCCATTACATCTGTATCAGATATGAATCCATTTTTAGTAGCGAGCTTAGTAGGAATATTATGTATTTTATATACGTTTTTAGGTGGATTTGAAGGGGTAGTATGGAGTGACTTTATCCAAGGTGTAATCCTATTGGGTGGCGCTTTAATGATTATTTTAATTGGCGCCTTTGAAATTAAAGGTGGTTTTGGCACGATCATTCATGATGCGATTGCTAATAAAAAGATTATGAGTGCAGATAACTGGAAATGGAATTCTGCAGCAGCATCGATTCCTATTATTTTCCTGGGAAATATTTTTAATAACTTACATCAATACACAGCTAGTCAAGATGTTGTTCAACGTTATCAAGCTTCAGATTCAATGGAAGAAACGAAAAAGTCATTGTGGACAAACGGTGTATTAGCGCTTATTTCTGCACCTATTTTCTATGGTATGGGCACAATGATGTATTCATTTTATCAACATCAAGATAGCTTACCTAAGGGATTTAATACCTCTTCAGTTGTACCGTATTTCATTTTAACTGAAATGCCACCTTTTGTAGGTGGTCTATTGATTGCCGCAATTTTTGCAGCTGCGCAATCTACAATTTCATCAAGTTTGAATTCAATTTCAGCGTGTATATCAGAAGATATTAAACATCGTTTCTTTGGTAAAGGACGTGACAAGGACGAAGTTAATTTTGCACGTATCGTCATTATTATAGCTGGCTTGCTTAGTTATGGTATCTCTATGTATTTAATCGCAGCAGATTCAAATAACTTATGGGATCTCTTCTTATTAGTAACAGGTCTTTTTGGTGTACCACTTGCTGGTATCTTTGCGGTAGGTATCTTTACAAAGCGTGCAAATACATTTGGAGTGTTCGTTGGACTTATTTCAGGTGTAATCTTCGCGTATTTCTTTAATGGCATAGGTGGAGGCAATTCGCCATTTTATGTATCAATTATATCATTTATGATAGCCTTTATTTTTGGATATCTTATCAGTTTAGTTGTTCCAGCTAAATATGCAAAGGATATTACAGGATTAACTATTTATGATAAAGACAAGCCTTCAAACTATGTATCTAAAGTTGCAAATAAATAATTTTATAGCAGTAGTTTAATAAAAGATAAAAACAGTCTGGGACATACATCTCAGAAAAACAGCGCTCAGATGAATTGAATTCAACTCATCTGAGCGCTTCTTTTTATTCAATACTTCGTATTGTTGGCTCGCTTTCTTAGGGGACAGCTTCAGCCTGTAGTCTTCAGCTCGTCCTGTTTCCTCAAGAGTCTCGCCAAAATACGTTGCATTTATATGTAATTTTACATCAACATACTTTAAAAAAATAAGGCACTTTCGTATCATTTAATAAATATCACTAAACTAAATTAACGAGGTACCTTATGTATAAAGATTATAATGTGACGCAACTTACACTATACACTACCAATGGAAACTTCAATTCTTATTCCTACAAATAATATTTCTCGATATGTAAATGAAATTGTTGAAACAATCCCAGATAATGAATTTGATGAATTCAAACACTATCGTGGGACTACATCTTATCCCCCTAAAATGATAACGAGCTGTATATTATAATACATAAGAGAAAAGACAATTTCTATCAAATAATTTTAATAGAAATTGTCTTTTTTACATTGTTTAGGAACTTAATGTCCAGACCTTTTTAGTATAAATCCACAAGAAAAGTACGTCTTAATCATATTTGTTAATGTTAAAGACACATATAAGTATGGAGTATATAAAGAAGCACAAAGACGATTCTTAATTTTAAATCATCTTTGTGCTATTATATTGGGATTTATGTCCCACGTTCGTATATATATTTATTGGATTTAAGAGCTACGATAGTGTAGAGGATGATGTCATTATAATACCAAACCGATAAGGCTTGCTGACACGATTGAAGCTAGAGTTGCACCTAAAAGTAGTCGTAGTGCAAATGTCGCTACTTTATTGCCTTGCTCACTACTAATTCCTTTGATGGCTCCCACCATAATACCAACTGTCCCAAAGTTGGCGAAACTGACTAAGTATACCGAAATAATACCTTGTGTTTTAGGTGATAAAGATGAAGCTATCTTTTGGAAGTCTATCATCGCAACAAACTCATTCGTAATTAATTTAGTAGCCATAATCGATCCAGCACGAATCGCTTCTTCCCATGGTACACCCATAATAAAAGCGATTGGCGCAAAAATATAACCAATGATTTGTTTGAAGTCTAGACCCACCAGATCAAAGACAATTGTAATGCCTTTCATTAATGAGATAAATGCGAGTAACATGATGGCGACCGTTACTGCAATCTTGAAACCATCAATCGCGCTGTCTCCAATCATTTGGAAGAATGCAGGTTTCTTTGCTTTAGTTGAACCATTTACCGTCTTCTTGTTTGTTGCTTGTGTATCAATCACATTTAAATCTACTTCCTTGTCATCAGAATGATAAGGATTGATGATACTTGCGATAATTAATGCGCTGAAGATATTTAACATAACGGCAGTTACAACGTATTTTGGTTCAATCATCTGCATATAAGAGCCTAGCATTGCCATACTAACTGCACTCATCCCTGAAGTTGTAATCGTGTATAACTTTTCTTTAGACAGCTTTGGAATAATATCTTTAACTGTTAAGTAAACTTCAGGTTGACCTAACATCGATGTTGAAATAGCAATATAGCTTTCTAGTTTTCCCATGCGTGTAATTTTATTGATAATATAACCGACAACTTTAATAATGAAAGGCAAGATTTTGAAATAATTTAATATGCCAATGAGCACTGAAATAAACACTAATGGCAATAACACATTTAAGAAGAAATTATAGCCACCTTTATTTTGCAAGTCTCCAAATACAAAATCTATACCAGCTTTACTAATATTCATCAGCCCTTCAAAGAAGGTTCCCATGGCGGTCAGAATATGTAAACCTATCGTGGTGTTCATCATAAATAAGACAAGCAGTACTTGGATTACTAACATAATCAATGGTTTTTTATAGTCAATTGCTTTCCTATTAAAGCTAAAAATAAATGCTACGATTAAAGCAAAAGCAACACCTAACATCCCAAATAGTATTGACATGATTATCACCTACAGTTGATTGAAAGCAACCGCTATTTGAGCACCAACGACAGCGTTATTTTCAACTAATTTAATATTTGTTTGTAAACTTTTTCCTGCAGTTTTTTCAACAATTGTTTTGAGTAAGAATGGTGTAGAATCTTTCCCGTGGATTCCTTGAACTTTTGCTTCTTTGACAGCATCATCAATGATTGCATCGATGTAGTCTTTAGGTAGTTCATCTTTTTCAGGAACTGGATTAGCAATGACCATACCACCTTCAAGATGTAAATCTTGTTTAGCTTTAAAAATACGTGCTATTTCTTCGGGTGTGTCTGCACGACTTGTCAATGCTACGCCACTTTCTCTAGTGAAAAATGCGGGCAGTTCGTCTGTTTGGTAGCCAATAACAGGCACACCTTTTGTTTCTAAATATTCCATTGTTTTTGGCAGATCTAATATTGATTTAGCGCCTGCACAGATAACGCTAACATTTGTTTTTGCAAACTCATCTAAATCTGCAGAAATATCCATGGTTTCTTCTGCACCTTTATGCACGCCACCAATACCACCAGTGACAAAGAATGGTATGTCAGCTAATGCTGCACAAATCATTGTAGATGCTACAGTTGTGGCACCAATGCGTTTAGTAGCAATGATTTCTGGTAAATCACGACGAGAAACTTTAGCAACATTTTCACTATGTGCGAGTGTTTCTAAATCTGCCTCGTTTAAGCCGATTTTAATTTTTCCATTTATCAAAGCAATCGTCGCTGGAACAGCACCATGGTCACGAATGATTTGCTCTACATTTTTGGCCATTTCGATATTTTGAGGGTAGGGCATACCATGAGAAATGATTGTTGATTCTAAAGCGACGATCGGTTGATTATGCTTTTTCGCTTCAGCTACTTCGCTTGAAAATTCAAGATATTGCTTCATAATTATATTCCTCCATATCACGTTTAAGTTGTTCATTATCAAGGTTTTGACGTACGGTATAATTTGTTTCAACCGTTTTTAAAGAATTGACCATGCCGGATTTAATAATATCTTGGAGTGAGAAGTCATTGAGCCAACTATAAATCACTGCACTAGTAAAGGAGTCACCAGCTCCAGTCGCATCGACAAAATGCTGTGCTGGAGAAATAGGTACGATGTGTTCTGTATGACAATTTTTAAAAATAAGTGGTTCAAGACCGTTTGTAATGATGACATTAGACACGCCGAGTTCAACCCATTTTTCTGCAGCACGTTGCATGTCAGAAATATTGCGAATTGACATATTAAGATATGTCTCACTCTCATCACGATTGATGATTAACCAATCTACGGCGTG
The DNA here is from genome assembly GCF_001558775.1 of Staphylococcus lugdunensis. NCBI lineage: Bacteria > Bacillati > Bacillota > Bacilli > Caryophanales > Staphylococcaceae > Staphylococcus > Staphylococcus lugdunensis. The sequence goes on from NZ_CP014022.1 coordinate 1,706,368, forward strand.
CAAGGATTGAGGCATGCGTACCATCTTAGGTGAAGAAACTGGCACGATAACAAACTTAATATGATTCTTTTGGGCAAAAGCACTAAGAAATTCTAGCGCGCTTTTAGGTAAATTCAAATCAGCAACGAGACACTTTGCTTTAGTTAAAATTTGTGCATAACGTGCTAAAAAATCAGGTGTAATCTGTTCATAGATTTCCATATCAGCAAAGCCATATTCCATATCGCCATCTTTAATGACAGCAGTGTATGAGCCTGTGCTAGCATTTTCTATTGGTTGTATGGCGCTTAAATCCATGAAAGGTGAAGACATTCTATTAATCATATCCCATTCACTATCATTACCACTTGCAGTTAAAAAGGTCACTTTCTCTCCTAAACGGCCTAAATTTTCTGCAATATTCCTACCAACACCACCGATGGATCTGGAGGAGGAAACAGGATTAGATGTTTTTGGTTGTAAGGGTGTATCAATATAGAATTTGCGATCGACGTTAGCCGCGCCAATGCAAACAATCGGGCTTTCTTCATTTATGACATAAGCCTTACCAAGTATGTATCGTTGGCGCATTAATCCGGAAATAATATTTGCAACTGCCGGTCGTGATAATCCTATGCGTTCAGCTAATTCAAGTTGTGTAATATAAGGGTTTTCTTTAACCAAGTTGAAAATTGCTTGTTCATTTTTATTCATCTGTGCACCTCCTTATAAACATATGTTTTTAATATAAACAAATGTTTTAATATTCATATATATAGTAACATATTACATGCATTTTAGTAAACGTTTACAATCGAAATTTTGCATATAGAAGTGTGTAAAAAGTCATAAACATGAGGAATTATAGGTTTTTAACTAATTTGTGAACTGAAAATAGTTGATGTTATATATGATGGTTTAAGAGAATTATTAGTTTATTGAAAAATATGATAATATGTATTTGTATTTGAAGTTAATGTAATCATAGTCATTTAAGGGAAGGAAAATACATAAATGAACTATATAAAGATTTTGGGGATGTTTGTTTTAGCATTTTTGATGATTATTGTTGCACAAGCCTTAGGAGCTATTTTTGATGAGATGATTCCATTTTTAGGGATAGGTATAATCATCAGTGCATTAATTTATTGTATTGTGATTTATTTTTTTGTGCGGTTAATGATAGAAAAGGGACTAAAGCAAAGACGCGTAGATTATCGAATTGTATCACCACATTTTGATATCAGAGCGGTTATACTTGGTATCATTTTACCGCTTAGCGTTATACTATTTTATTTGATTTTTGTGCCTGGGGAATTTAAAATCTCACATTTTAAGACACAGGATACGTTGTTCCGTTCGCTATTTTGGGATATTTTCCAAGTGGCTGTAGCCGGTGCTATAGTTGAAGAGCTTGTTTTTCGTGGTCTATTGATGGGCTATATTGAGAAAAAGACTAATATTGTTGTTGCCATTTTGACTACGAGTATATTTTTTGGCGCAATTCACGTACTTAATGGCGCGTTAAATGTAGGAAGCTTTCTTCAATTATTAGTTGGTGGTTCTTTGGCAGGTGTTATGTTTGGATTAACTGCTTATGTCTTCCGTAGTATTTGGGCAAGTGCGACATTGCATTTCTTCTGGAACATCAGTCAAGTCTTTTATATCACAGAGAAACAAGTTGATGATAAAGTATTTCAATACATACTCGACAGTCATAACTTTGCACTTACAGGTGGTGAATTTGGTTTTGAAGCGTCAATCATATCTATTTTGGGTTACGTGAGTGTTATTGTAGTGTTAGTCATGTTAAGGCGGAGATTAAGACAATAGATAAAATAGGAGTTTGATTATGAAAAAATTTGTACTTATATTAACATTATGCTTGCTATCATTCATAATTGTCGCTTGTGACACAGAAGACGATCACGATGATGACGATGATAGTGTGACGAAGAAAAAAATACCTACTCAAATTTTCAATAAACAAACAACAAATGATTCAATTTCTGAAAAGACAATGAAGCAAGATATTCAGCTTTATTTAGATACTGATCGTGAGTTGACAGATGCAAAATTCTACTATATGGATATCATAGATTCTGATGATAAGTTAACGACATCACAACAAGATGAATTTGCTAAATTGATGCAACTTACTGATCAAAATGATCAAAATTTTGCGCGCTATATTCATAATAACGTGTTACCAAAGGGTGGCTATGATAAGTTCACGAATAAAATAAGTGAATATACAAAAGCAAGTAATAAAATAGACAAGAAGAGTTATGAACTTTCTAAAAAAGATGACGCATCTGTACTTGATGATATTAAACAGTTAAATGAGGATAGAGACGTTGTCAATGGAAGAGAACAGAAGAAAATTGAAAAGTTCTTAAAAGCAAAAGGCATTAAAACAAAGGCATATGATTAATTAAACAGAGTAGCCACGTGCTTTAGTTGTATTGTCTTGAATTAATTGAATAAAAATAAAAGCATATAAAAATGGCAGTTTTCATATAAATCCAAAGAAAATTGCCATTTTTTAATACTGCGAAACTGTTTATTTTTTATGTCATAGCCTTTTTCTGACTAGTGAAGTAAGACATAGAAGTAGCCTATGAGCAGGATAATACCAGTAGTACTATTATGAATCATATGAACCATCATGCTATCTCGAACATTACCGCGTCGTGAATAAGCAAGATAAAAAATAATTCCCATAAACATAAACATTAATATTGAAATAATGTCAGTTACGCTATGTTGTAAAGCAAAGATCAAGGATGACAAGATTAATGGCAACCAGAAAGCTGCACGACTAAATAATGTTTCCTTAAAAATACCTCTATAAATGAGCTCTTCAAGATACGGCGTGAGTATACTAATTGTTAGTATAAACATCAAAAATGGAAAAATTTGAGGTAATTGACTTGCATCTGAGATCTGATGATTCGCATCACCTAATAGCATTTTGTCATTTTCGCTTTGCCCCGATCCAGTTGTGATATGTAGCAAATAACTAAAAGCCAGTGCCAAAACACGTAACAATACTGCCCAACCAATATTAATACCGATATCTTTTAGTTTAAATTTCTGACGTTCTTCATATGAATGGCGTATGTAATAACGTCTAATGAGCCACGTAATGATTGTCGCTATAACTATAAATAGGCATGTAAGTATTGCTCCGCTGAATGAATTAAATATAGAAGACAACTTGAGGATTCCAAAAATTATTAAGATCACCATTTGTGATAAAAGCATCCAGCCAATAAAGATCAAAATATTTAGGATGATATTACCTCTAGGTTTTACATTTTTGGTACTGCTTTCTATCGTGCTATTTGTTTCGTTGTAGCGCTGTTCTGTTGAAGTATGGTAATCATTCACTATAAACCCACCCTTTTATGTTGATTTTGAAATCATAACAATGCAACATTGCGCATCTACATGAGTAATGTAACATATAATTGACATCATCTACAAGTTGTTATAGTGCTTCACAAGAATTTTAAAAAAAAGGATGCTTAAAATTAGCTTAAATTGTTTCGTAAGAACTTGTGCTTGTGTTAAAAGCACGATAAAGTTTGCTTATAAAGTATTTGAAATATACGTATTAGTGAAGAAATATGACAGTAATACAATGAGTTTCATAATAAAAGACAGAGAGGTAAATATTATGATAGAGACACATCAACCGCTTCATCAATACCAATTATCGACGAAACATTATTGGAAATTGTTATTACAAAGTATCATGTTTATCATATTATTGTTTATAGCTGAATCATTAGATTTTCTTTTTTTAAAAAGTGGTTACTATTATTTATTATCGCTAGCCTTTTTAGTCGGTATATTTGGTTTAATGAACGCATTCAATTTGCATGTCTTTAATTTTAATAAGCTAACCAAGCGGCACCTTGTTTATGTTGTTATTGGTGTCATTATATCCATTGTATGTGATTATATTGCAATGTTTTTTATTTCTACGACAGCAAATCAAGAGGAATTAGATGCATATTTAAGTGGTGTACCATTGTTACTACAACTGTTATCTATTGGGATTGTAGGACCAATTATAGAAGAGTGTATTTTTCGTGCCTTCATAATTAAAGGGATTTTTCGTCGAATTCCCATTGTTGGGGGGATCGTTTCAGTCATTGCCTTTGCCGCAGTTCATGGACCATCTAATGTTATAGAATGGATTGTCTATGGTATTTCAGGAATCATCTTAGTTGTAGCTTTTTTAAAAACACAACGTTTAGAGGTATCTATTTTAATCCATATATGTATTAACGTTGAAGCGACTATCGTTTCATTTTTGTAAAACGTTTACATATTGTATCACAAAGTAAATGAAAGCCACAAAATGTGTTGTTTAAAGCATTTTGTGGCTTTACAAATGTAATAACTATATTTTAATGTGTCTCACCTAAGGCGATTTTTTGGTCATCACCATAAGATATCACTTTTATGGCAGCAGTTAAGCCCTTTGTCATCGTGTCTATTGACATGGAAGGTGTTTCAGGTTTAGTTGTTACTTGTTCAGGAATAAAAGGAACATGAATAAAACCAAATAAAAGATCTGTAAATTGTGTATCAGCAAGATAACCAAGTTGATATAGGACATGGTTGCAGACAAACGTGCCAGCAGTGTTTGATAATTTTGCTGGAATACCTTCAGCTTTAATCGCTTCTGTCATTGTTTTAACAGGCAAATTTGAGAAGTATGCAGGTGCACCATCAGGCTGAATCGCTACATCAATAGGTTGATTACCTTTGTTATCAGCGATACGTGCATCATCGATATTAATACCGACACGTTCTGGTGTGATTTCAAAACGTCCACCGGCTTGTCCAATAGCTAATACGGCATCAAAATGTTGTTGTGCTAATTTCTGTGCAATGACATCTTTAGATTCATGAAAGACTGTCGGTATTTCTAGTTTAGTAATAGTATGTGCACCGATGTTCGTGTCTAAACGTTTAACGACTTCTAATGCGGGGTTAATTTTTTCTCCACCAAAGGGATCAAATGCTGTAACGAGTATGTCCATAAATATATTACCTCCTAAAATTTTTACGGAATGCGTGTCTATAGTTAGAATGCCCAGAAATACATTAATGCAATATGAACAATAATTAACGCGATGGCAATTGGTGCTTGTGCTTTAATGACGCCAAATTCATGTTTCATTTCAAGCAAAGCGACAGGTAACGTGTTAAAGTTAGCAGCCATTGGTGTTAATAAAGTTCCACAAAATCCACCAGTCATCGCTAAGGCACCTGCAATCACTGGATCGCCACCTTGTGCAATGACAAAAGGAATACCAATACTTGCAGTAATGACAGTGAATGCTGCAAAAGCATTACCCATCAATATAGTGAAGATTACCATACCTAAGATATAAGCGATAGCACCGATAAAATGATTGCCTTCAGGTAAAAATGATGAAATACCCTTAGAAATGACTTGGCCTACGCCACTAGCAGTAAAGAGAACACCTAATGCTGCTAAAAATTGCGGCAATATACCTGTAGTACCAACTTGTTGTGTCAAACGATCGCTATCATACAGGATGTAGTGTAATTTTGGTCTAATAATCCATACAGCGGCGATTAAACCGAGTACTGATGAAATACCTAAGCCAATGGCACCACCTAAAGGCGTCCAGTTTGAAACAACAACTGCAATAACGGCTAAGGCCACTGCAGGAATAAATAATTTATTACCATAACGGTCAGATCCGCGTTCAGCTTCTTTCTCAGTGACATCGATAATGTTTTTAATTTGGACTTGTTTAAAGAGTGTTAATGCCCCCATACATAATACGAGCGCACCATTAAGTGCATTTGGAATATAAGGACCAGCAATAAAAAGTATAGCTAATATAGTCCAAAATAGTGCAGTCCCAATTCGTTTTTGTTTATCAGTAGCTCGTAAAGCACGATAAGCAGTATATAAAAATTGTAGTCCAATTAAAATATAAAAAAATTCAAGAATGTGGTTAATTGTTGTTTGACTCATGTGTTTTCACCTCGTTGCGACCATATTTTTTATTGAAATAACGATCTAACATCATGTTTTTAATCCATATAAGCAGTAATGTAATAACTGCTACTGGAATTGATGCAAGAACTAAGTCGATGGCGTTTACTTTAATATGTAATGAGCTAAATGTTCCAACCATCAACAAGACCCCAGCAGCCCCAACAAATAAATTTTGGCCGAAGAAGTTCCCATAGTTTTCCATTGCTGATGCTTCAGCTTTAAGCTTTTCAATATCTTTGGCATCAATCGTAGCATCAGTAAGATTATAACGTGTACGTAAAGCACCTTGTACCATAGGATTGATAAGTGGACGCACAAATTGAGGGTGCCCACCAACACGAATGGATGCGATGCCTGCAATCTCTCGAATAATTAAATAGAGTGTAAGTAGCCTTCCAGCGGTGACGCGTTTCACATTACTGATTAGTTTAGAAGCTTGTTGTTTTAAGCCAAAACGTTCAATCAAACCAACCATAGGCAATGTCAACATGAAGAGTGTAACTAAACGGTTGTCAACGAAAGCCTTGCCTAGAATAGACAAAACCTCTGTGAAATCTAAGCCAGATACAAGACCAGTAATTAATGCAGCTACAAGAATAACCGCAATCGTATCAAACTTAAATAAAAATCCCAAAATAATAATTAATATCCCAATCAATTTAAGCCATTCCATAATAATCCTCCTTAACAAATAATCATTGCATATATATACTGCAATTTTCTTAATATTAGCATAACTAAAAAATAAAATGAATTACATTTATGATGAATAAAGAATTGAAAAAATAAATTTTAGCGGTAAATAAAATACCTATGCGATTTGTTTGGTGAAGTCGTTAATTAGAAAAGTCATTATTCGTATAGTGTTGCAAGCTGAAGCATGATATAATAACGAATGGTTAATTGATAATTATTCTCAATAGGAATTGACCTTAGAATGTTAAAGGAGTGAATGATGTGTCTATCAAAGACCATAAATTTGATTTAAGTCTAGTACTCGCTGCATGTTTGGCAGTGTTAACATATTGGATGTTTGCCCAGTCATTTATTAATATAGGTGCAAGCGTACAACATACTTTTGGAGCAGTGGATACGACATTAAACTTATCTATTAGTATTGTTGCGTTTGTCACAGGAATTTTTATGGTTGGTGCAGGTGATGTTGCGGATAAAGTTGGAAACTTAAAAATGACTAAATTGGGGCTGATGTTAAGTATTATTGGCTGTATATGTTTAATTAGTACCCATTTAACAGCATTTCTGATTATTGGTCGTATATTTCAAGGTTTATCTGCAGCGGTACTATTACCGTCTACGATTGGCTTAGTGACGGATCGTTTTAGTGGGGAAACGTTACGTAAAGCATATAGTTATTTGATGATTGCCACTGTTGGGGGGATTGGTTTTGCTTCATATATTGGTGGGACAATATCACAATACTTACATTGGCAAAGTATTTTCGTTTTATCTATTATTTTATCTGTGGTTGCTTTATGGATATTAAAGAATAAACAAGAGGTGCCTCGTGCAGAACGTAATCATCAGCCATTTGATTATGTTGGTATGTTCATTTTTGGGGTGTTTATTGCTGCGTTAATGATATTAATGACACAAGGGTTTAACTATGGGATAGGTACATTTACTATCACACTTGTAGTTGTAATGATTATGGCGCTCATTATCTTTTATTTATATGAAAAACGACAAAAAGTACCATTCATCGATTTTTCAATTATCAAAAACAGAGCTTTTTTAGGATCAACAATTAATAATTTTGTGGTTAATACAGGGACAGGAACAACGGTTGTCTTTAATGTTTATGCCCAAAAGCAACTCGGATTGACTGAAATGCAAACAGGCTTGGTAATAGTACCTTATACGATTATGGCAATTGCGATGATTCGTTTAGGTGAACTTGCGATTAAACGCTATGGCGGTAAAAGTATGTTAATCGCCGGTCCATTATTCCCAACATTAGGTATTATGCTGATTAGTATGACATCATTAACGACACATTTATATATTGCGATTGTAACAATTGCTTACGTGATTTGTGCTATCGGCAATGGCTTAGTTGCAACGCCAGGATTGACGATTGCGATTTTTAATATGCCAGAGCACAAAGTAAGCTTTGCTACAGGACTTTATAAAATGGGTGCGACGCTTGGTGGTGCATTCGGCATTGCCTTTAATACGACCATATTTACTGTATGTTTGCAATTCTATACAGTTGAAACGGCAGCTATGGTTTCGTTTATTGCGGGTGCCATTGTGATGATTTTAGGTGTTATTTCAGCCTTTGTATTGATACCGCGCAATGTAAAAGCTTAAAATTTGATTTTAAATCATTTCTGGCTGGGATATCAATAACAAAATAATAGCACAAAGATGATTTGACATTAAAAATCGTCTTTGTGCTTCTTTTATATTTATGCTAAAACTGTGTGCTTAATTTAGCTTAGTGGTTGATATGCCAGATATTGGTTCGAATAGTTGTAAGTGCGACTGGTTAAGCAAGGATTCAGTTAGTGATAATTCAATAATCTGATTGGATTGATAATATTTGACGAACATCGTGCGTGAAGTTAGATTAAAGACGGTTTGATATAACGTATAATGCAAATCGTCATTTTGTGAGCGTACGGCACCTTTTGGAATGCTTACAGCATCAAGAATTCTGAAGGCGTCAAGAACTGCATGATCGTCATCAGAAGGTTGTAGATGACGTATAAGATAAGCTGCACGTACAAAGCGCTCTGGAGAGGTGAATCCGCCAGGTAAACCTCGTGTGCCACCTTCACTACCAAGCGTTGTTAGTTCGACATCATTAAATTGTTTGGCTGAAGGACGATAAGGTGTGATTGCGACATAGTTTTTTAAATTTTCGTAATGCCAATTTAAGTCAGGATTATTCGTCAACACAGCAATTGGATTGTCATGAATGACTACACGTCCTTGGTCAAATGTTAACTCGACTGTACGACCACTAGCATCAGAAACGTGATAATGTAATGGTGGTACATCGTTGATATCATTTAAAGTTACAGCTACAACGTTAACTTGATCCGCATGAGCACATAACTCTTCTATAGATTGATGGTAGCCAAGTACCCAAGTAAGTACTTCATTTTGTGAAATGTTCATAGCATCGTCACGGCACTGAGAGGCATAACTGCAATAATCACGATTGTACTGAGTGGAGATGGCTAATCCGTGTTCATTCATACCATCACCAAAAATAAATCCTTCCATGTCGCTGCCAGTACCAACAAAGCCATAAAGCGTTTGTCCTTGATAATCGACACGTGATTTCCATTCATAATGACGTGGCTGGACGGCAGGATGTCCAGTTAAAGGCCAGTCATAATCCATTGTTCTTCCTAGAATAACTTCATTATTATGTGATTGGAAAGTAAAGCCTGTACACATGTTTACAACAACCTCCAATAGATTTAATTGAGAATTATTTTCAATTATAATAGGTTGAGACAGCTGTTTCAACTTTTTAAAATAAAGAGAAAATATGTTAAATGATGTTATGCTATAGCTATGAAATTTTGCGGATTTTAAAACGAAATAAGTTGCACACCTATTCACTAAAGAAATCGCTTACAATTATAAAAGGAGGCGTTGATACAATTGTTAAATAATCGGCAAAGTAAAATTTTTGACCTTTTAGTGAAATCAGAGCAATATACTACAATTGCAGATTTAGCAACCATGTTTGACGTCTCTCAACGTACGATTCAATATGACCTCGAACATATTGAGAATCTACAGCGAGAAAGACAATTTACGTTACAACGACACAAATCATATGGAGTTAGAATCCACAATTTACAAGAGACGTTGTCTAAAAATGATGAACTTATTTATACGGATGTACACTTATCAAAAGATGAACGTGTATTAAATATCATATTAAAATTATTCGAAACATCACAACCGTTGACTTCAAGTGATTTGGCACAAGCAATGGCTGTATCACGACGAACGATTGTCAATGATTTGAAAGCGATTCAGCATTGGTTAACACAATATCAACTCGAATTAGCCTATATTAAAAATAAAGGTTTTATGATTACAGGGGATGAAGAAGCTTACCGCAGTGCCTACGCTAACAGAATTCAAGTATATTTTAAAACAATGTCGCCATTCATCACATTGGATATATTTACGGATGAAGAATTGACTAAAGTGAGAAACACCGTGATTCATACATTGACACAAATGGATTATCATCTAGTACAAAGTGCGATTGATGGATTGATATATCATGTGCTTATCGCTATTCATAGGCTAAAGGGAAAGTTTTCATTTGATGTGCCAAGCGAACAAGCTGAAACATTGAAACAAACGTATCAGTTTCAAATTGCATCACAGTTAAAAGACAACTTAGAAGGACAATTTAATATTAAATTTCCAGATTCAGAAGCAATTTTTATCACGCTGCATTTATTAGGGTCAAAAGTTTCGACAAATGCAGAAATGCGGGGGACGCAAGAAGGTTTAGAAACTGTGTTGCGACGTTTTATTTATCAAGTCAGTGCTGAAATAGGCATTGACATGCATAAGGATGACAAGTTATTTGATAACTTATTGCTTCATATGAAACCAGCACTTCATCGACTTAAATATCGAATGAGTCAACAAAATCCATTGCAAGAAGAGATTTATCAACAATATCATCAGCTTGTTGGAATCATTGAGAGCCAAATTACGTTGTTAGAACAGACCTATGATATTACATTTACGGTAGATGAACTTGCCTTTATCGTGATTCATTTCGCGTCAAGTATTGAACGTATTGCCCAGCATCAAGATCAAATTAAAGTTGTACTATTGTGTGGTTCAGGCATTGGCACATCACAATTATTAAAAAATAAGCTGCGCAATGTTTATCCAGAATTTGATATTTTAGATGCTTACTCGATATATCAAATTGATGAAAGTCAATTGTTAGCACGGGGCATAGATTACATCATTTCAACAGTTCCATGTGAGGCAACACAGATTCCCGTTATTATTGTTGATCCTTTTCTTAGCTTAGCGGCAAGAGAAAAATTAAACCACATCGTCAATACGCATCGTGAACAAAAGGTGCGACGTCTTGACCAAGAGGGTTATACGTTACGACAGTTGTTGCCGATTCATCGCATTCAAAAGTGTCAACAGCATATGCAGCGCAATGAAGCCATCGCACATGCAACAACGGCATTAATACAAGATGGTATTGTAGCGCAGGACTATGTTGAAGAGATGATTGCACAGTTAGAAAAATTTGGGCCATATATGGTGATTAGTCCACATATTGCATTGGTTCATGCAGGCACGGCACATGTGCTTCAAGATGCAGGATTTTCAATGTGTTACTTTGAGCATGGCGTGCGTTTTGGACATCAACATTATGACCCAGTGCATATTGTTATTGTATTGGCAACAAAAAATCCTACTTTTCATCTCACTGCACTTGGGCAACTTAGTGCACTGATTACGAATGACAAAGACAGGCAACATATTTTAGAAGGACAACTTGAAGTTGTTCATAGATTTATCGACGATTTAGATTGAGAGGAGGAATGCAAGGTGACATTAGATTTATTGACAGAAGATAAAGTAGTAGTCAAAACATCTACCACAGACTGGTCAACTGCCATTCATGAAGCGGCACAGCCACTCTTAAATGCAAATGTTATCAATGAAGGTTATGTAGATGCCATGATTAATAGTGTCAATGAATTTGGACCATATATTGTCATTGCGCCCGAAATAGCCATCGCCCATGCTAGACCAAATGGTGACGTGAATGAGGTAGGATTAAGCTTACTTAAATTAAAGGAACATGTTAACTTTTCGGAGGAAGGACATTATGCATCATTAGTGTTTGTGCTTAGCGCAGTAGATGGGCAGTCACATCTTACAGTATTACAAGATTTGGCCAGCGTGTTAGGTGATAAAGATACAGTTCAACAATTATTAGCAACTCAAGACAAAGCAGAAATTTTAAATTTATTAAAGGAGACGGATGAATAATGAAAATTTTAGTCGTATGCGGACATGGTTTAGGTAGTAGTTTTATGGTAGAAATGAATGCACAAGAAGCACTGAAAAATTTAGCTGCACCAGCAGATATCGAAGTAGAGCATAGTGATATTATGACTGCAAGTCCCGAAATGGCAGATTTATTTATTTGTGGACGCGATTTAGCAGAAAATGCACAGCGCTTGGGAGACGTCTTAGTGCTAGATAATATTTTAGATAAAGAAGAATTGCAACAAAAATTACAACAAAAATTACAAGCATTAAATATGATTTAAAGGAGGCGACGCACATGCATGCCATATTAGATTTTATTGTTGATATTTTAAGTCAACCTGCGATTCTAGTTGCATTGATTGCGTTAATTGGTTTGTTAGTACAGAAAAAATCAGCCACAGCGATTACAACAGGTACCATTAAAACAATGTTAGGCTTTCTTATTTTAAGTGCTGGTGCAGGCGTTGTGTCTAATTCATTAGAACCTTTTGGAAAAATATTCCAACATGCATTTGGTGTTCAAGGTGTCGTGCCAAACAACGAAGCAATTATTTCATTAGCATTAAAGGACTATGGGACAACAGCTGCGTTAATCATGGTATTTGGTATGTTAATTAATATTGTGATTGCACGCATATCAAATTTAAAATATATTTTCTTAACAGGACATCATACCTTTTATATGGCTGCCTTTTTAGCCATTTTATTGACAGTCGGTCATATTAAAGGTTATTTAACTGTAACAATTGGTGCTGTGTTACTAGGCTTATTAATGTCCATATTACCAACGTTAGCACAACCTACTATGCGTAAAATAACTGGAAATGATCAAGTTGCATTAGGTCATTTTGGAACAATCAGTTACTGGGCAGCGGGTGAGGTTGGTAAACTATTTAAAGGGAAATCTAAATCTACGGAAGAAATTAAATTTCCTAAAGGATTAAGTTTTTTACGAGAAAGTACAATTAGTATTTCTATTACCATGGCACTGCTATACTTGATTGCTTGTCTATTTGCCGGTGTAGGTTATGTGCATGATCATATTAGCCAAGGACAAAACTTTATAGTCTTTTCAGTTATTCAAGGTGTGACCTTTGCGGCAGGTGTTTTTATTATCTTAACAGGGGTACGTTTAATTTTAGCTGAAATTGTTCCGGCGTTTAAGGGTATTTCGGAAAAACTAGTACCGAGCTCTAAACCAGCATTGGATTGTCCAATTGTCTTTCCATATGCACAAAATGCTGTGCTAATAGGATTTTTTGTTAGTTTTATTACCGGGGTAATTGGCATGTTCATTCTATTCTTCACGGGAGGCATTGTCATATTACCAGGTGTTGTTGCACACTTTTTCCTAGGTGCAACATCTGCTGTCTTTGGTAATGCTCGAGGCGGTATTAAAGGTGCTGTTGCTGGTGCGGCCTTGAATGGTATATTAATTACGTTCTTGCCATTATTATTTATCCCTTTCTTGGGAGACTTAGGTTTAGCGACAACAACATTTTCAGATACAGACTTCTTAGCTGTAGGTATTATCTTTGGTAATATCGTTAAGTATGCAGGTATTATAGGTTCTGTCATCTTTATAGTCATTTTGGCAGCAGGCGCTATCTTTTTAAAAGGAAAAGCAGATAAGAAATATGAACAACAGTAATCATAATTAATAAAAGAAGGACTCGAGACGCAAATAGCATCTTTCGAGTCCTTCTTTTGAATTGCAATTAAGCATGTGCGCGTTCTGGCACATCTTTAAAATTTTCTAAACGATGTTTCCATGCTTCATCACTAATATTATGTTCAGCAACATAACGATTGCGCTCATGTTTAGCACAGTCATAAGAACAAGCGCCAAGATATTTTGCTTCATTTTCCTCGGAAACCAGAATTTGTTTATTACATTCAGGGTTGGCACAGTTGATATACCGTTCGCAAGGCGTACCGTCGAAATGTTCTTTGCCAATAATGGTCTTTTCAATTTGATTGATATCAACACTGATACGTTCATCGAAGACGTACATTTTACCATCCCAATACGCACCTTTTGTTTCAGGGTCTTTACCGTAAGTTGCGATACCACCATGTAATTGACCTACGTTTTCAAAGCCTTCTTTGACTAGCCAACCAGAGAATTTTTCGCAACGAATACCGCCAGTACAATATGTTACGATGTTTTTACCTTCTAATTGGTCTTTGTTTTCACGAATCCAATTTGGTAAATCTCTGAAACGTGTAATATCTGGACGAATTGCACCACGGAAGTGCCCTAAATCGAATTCATAATCATTACGAGCATCCAAAATAATTGTTTCATCATCTTCCAAAGCTTTTTTGAATTCGCTTGGTGAGTAATATTTACCAGTTGTTACACGAGGATCTACATCATCTTCTAAACCTAACGCAACAATTTCATTACGAGGTCGCACATGCATTTTTTTGAAAGCATGCCCTTCAGCTTCATCAATTTTAAACGTCATATCTGCAAAACGTTCGTCTGCATGCATATGTGCCATATAGTTTTCTGTATCTTCTTTCGTACCTGATAACGTACCATTAATACCTTCAGTAGAAACTAAGATTCTACCTTTTAAGTTGTTTGTTTTACAGAATGCTAAGTGCTCAGCTGCAAATGTTTCAGGGTCATCAATGGTTGTATATTTGTAATATAGCAGTACATTATAATCCATAATTTGTGATTCTCCTTATTCTAAAAGTTATATCGTTAAATGTAGTAAATGACAATAATCAAATTTTCTTAAAAAAGACATTACTATATTTTATCAAATATGATTCATTATTCAATAGATTAAGCCGCAAATACATCAACAGACGGATATGGAGAATGATATTTTTTTGATGAAAACGATCACATATAATATGATAGAGCTATAAATTGCGATGTAAAGGAGAATAAATCATGTGTGAACAAGCACTTCCTACATTAAAATACATTGGTGCCTCTAAAAGCGCTGTACCGATTATTTCTGAGGCTGATTTACAAACAGTAATGGCGGAACCTTGGTTAAAAGTTTCGGATGATGGCTTACAGTTAGAAGGTTTGATTTTTGATCAGCAAGGTGATTTATATTTGTGTGAAGTTTTTGGTGGGCGAGTATTTAAAGTTGATGTTGCCAAGAAAAAATTAAGTACGGCTTTTCAAGCGCCTAAAGTTAATCCCGCAGCAGTAAAAATTCATAAGGATGGCCGTTTGTTCACGTGTTATTTAGGGGACTTTAAGACAACAGGTGGCATCTTTGCGACGGATGCACACGGTCAACACTTTGAAGATATTATTTCGGATATTGGTAATGATTATTGTATAGATGATATGGTTTTCGATAGTAAAGGTGGATTCTATTTTACAGATTTTAGAGGATACTCTACACAGCCACAAGGTGGTGTTTATTATGTTTCACCTGATTTTCAAACCGTCACACCTGTCATTCAAAATATTTCAGTAGCCAATGGAATTGCATTAAGTACGGATGAGAAAATTTTATGGGTGACAGAAACTACAACAAATCGATTGCATCGTATACAGCTTGAAGATGATGGTGTGACGATTGCACCGTTTGGCGCGACAATTCCATACTATTTTACTGGGCATGAAGGACCGGATTCATGTTGTATTGACAGTGACGATAATTTATATGTAGCCATGTATGGCCAAGGTCGTGTACTTGTGTTTAATCGCCGTGGCTATCCAATTGGTCAAATTCTAATGCCCGGTCGTGATGAAGGGAAAATGCTGCGTTCCACGCACCCTCAATTTATTCCAGGGACAAATCAATTACTCATTTGTACAAATGATATTGAAAACAACTCAGAAGGCGGTTCGATGATTTACACAGTGAATGGCTTTGCCAAAGCGCATAACAGTTACCAATTTCAATAAATTAAACAGCAGGTACGTTTTAAACATAAGCAGGAATAGATGGTAGCATCAAATTTCTGTTGTCAATAGCTGCAAGAAGATAAGACTGTGATAGCAGTGATGATGATTAGGGTAAATAGGTAAAGTAAATGAAAATGAGATAAAGAGAGATGAATAAAATCATGGCTGTAACAAGAGGAATTAATCATATTGGCTTAACCGTACCCGATATAGAACAAGCGACGACATTTTTTCAAACGGCATTAGATGGTAAAATCGCTTATGATAGTCAAAAATTAACAGATGAACCACGTGCAGGACAATTTGTTGAACGTGTATTAGGTATTGAAAAGGGAGCTAAGATTATAAAAAAACGTATGATGGTCTTTGGTCACGGTCCTAACATTGAAATGTTTGAATTTAAAGATGCATCGCAAGCATCGGCGATTACATTACAAGATATGGGTTATACGCATATTTCATTTTATGTAGACGACTTTCCTGCAGCTTTAGAAAAAGTAAAGAAAGCAGGTGGCATTCCTTTGTCAGAGCCACATGCGAATACGCGCTATGAGGATACACCAGGAAATCAAACTGTATATATTCAAACGCCATGGGGAAGTTTATTAGAATTGCAAACAGTTCCTCAAGGATTTTACTATCCTAAAGATAGCGAAGCAACATTGTTTACGCCTGAACCTATAGATTTGAACCAGAAAGATGATACAACACCATAGGAGGATCGTTGACATGGAATTAAATGCAAAGATGCAAATTAATGTTGAACCAGATAAAGCATATGAGGCCTTTGTTGACCCAGCGAAAATTGGAAGATTTTGGTTTTCATCAAGCTCAGAACGTTGGGAAACGGGGAAAACGATTCAGTTACAATACAAAGAATATGATGCTACTATGGAAATTTTTATAAAAGAAACAATACCTAATGAACAAATCAAATTCCAATGGGGAACATATCAAGGCGAGATATGTTTTGAACCAAGTGCAGAAGGGACAATTGTCAGTGTTCGCGAGTATCCTTACCATGAACAAGATGTCCAGATGATGTTAGACAAAACTGAAGGTTGGGTATACATGCTAACTTGTTTAAAATCTTATCTCGAATTCAACGCAATTATACGGGGTGGGTTGCGTTGAGTACCTGCTTTTTTACGTGAGTTTTTACTGATTAACAAAGTAAATGGCTGTGTGTATATTGGTTTAATTTTAAAAAGATATTTGGTTTTAAATCATAATAAGACAACAGGGAGGAAACATAGATGAAGCGTATTTATGTTGTAGGCAGTATGTCTATGGATTTAGTTGTTTCAACTAAACGAGTACCACAAAAAGGTGAAACGATATTAGGAGAGTCTTTTTTCACTACACCAGGTGGTAAAGGAGCTAATCAAGCGGTAGCTGCTGCACGTCTGGGTGAGCAAGTTTATATGGTGGGACGTATTGGAGATGACCAATTAGGAGAAGAGATTTATGAGAATTTACAGCGCAATAAGGTGCGAGTAGATTATGTAAAGCCTGTTGCTGATTCGACATCAGGAACGGCACATATTACACTTTGTGATAATGATAATAGTATTATCGTAGTACCCTCAGCGAATAATGAAGTGACTTCAAGCTATGTATCCACGGCTTTAAAGCATATAAAAGCTGGAGACATTGTGCTGCTGCAACAAGAAATACCAGAAGATACTGTCAGTGAAGTCATTACATATTGTGCAGAACATGATATTATTACGATTTTAAATCCAGCGCCGTATAGAGATTTGACTGCAGAAGTTATTGACCAAGCAACCTATTTAACACCGAATGAAACAGAGAGCGCAGCTATGTTTGGTACTAATATTGATGCTGCCCTTAAACAATTTCCTAACAAATTGATTGTGACGCTCGGACACCAAGGGGCAGTGTATCATAATGGTAATATAAAAGTGATGATACCAGGTTTTGAGCGTCAAGTTGTAGATACAACAGGGGCAGGAGATACATTTAACGGCGCGTTTGCTGTTGGATTACAAAAAGGATATGATATAGACCAAGCACTTACATTTGCTAATTTAGCAGCAAGCCATGCTGTCACCGGTATGGGTGCCCAAGGTGGTATGCCATATTTTAATGATCTCGTAGATGAATTTTGATGTTAAGTAGTGATACTACGCAATTTTAAAAATGAGCTAGAAATCTGTGGAATAAAAGTAGATTTCTAGCTCATTTGTGTTAAATATAAGAATTTAAGGTTATAGTTCTTGGCGTTTAAATATTTGCAATGATGCAATATAAGAAAGGATTAATAGAGCGCATCCTATTATACCGTATATAATAAGCACCCATAGAGTTGTTAGATTGCTAAGCACACTATCAAATGATCCGCTATCACTTAGCGATGGTATAACAAATCCAAAGAACACGAAGAAAAATAAGCCAATAACGATGAATGATGTTGAAATCATAATGACATTGGAATTTTCCGGTCCAAATTTAAAGGTTAAAGGGAACATAATGGCATATGTACCTGAGCCACCTATCCCAACGAGTATCGAAATAAGCGTTAAATTGATATTTTGCGTCACAATGAAACATGCGCCAGCACCCATAATTAGGCCAATCAGGATAAGTATTCCATAGTAGACAAAATAACTTTTAACATAAGTTGCTCGACCTGTAGGTAAAGTCGAAACATAGTACATCCAGCGTGAATCTTTTTCATGTTTAATATTATCAGTGACCGGTGAAATAAGGAAAATCATAGCTAAAAAGCATGTCATGATTGGATTGAAAAAACTAAACATAATAGCTGAGGCCAAAGCAACGATGAGATATGTGAATAATGATTTTTTCGATGTATAATAACTGCTTAATAATAAACCCTTCATTATTTATCACCTCTCATAATGATTTTTGTGGCATCATCGATTGATTTTAATGGTTCAGCTTCAGGAACTAGGTTTCTGTCATGAATCAACGCTTCTATGCGATCGTTACGCTTTCTAGAAGCAATGATATAATCATTGGATACATTGAATTCTGCTAACGGCACATTAACAATGCCATAATGTGAGAGTAAATGCGATTTATCTACATGTAAGACAATTTTCCCGTCTCGCATAAATACAAGCTTTGTGGCTAGTGTTTCAATATCTTCTGAAATATGCGAAGAAATCATAATGCCATAGTCTTTAGCAACGTAGTCTTGTAAGATTTCCATGACTTCTTCACGACCTGACACGTCCATGCCAGCAGTTGCTTCATCCAAGATGAGCAGTTGACTATCATGTGCTAAGGCAATGGCGATCGCTGCTTTCATGCGCATACCGCGAGAGAAAGATTTAATCGCATTTGATGTAGGTAAATCAAAGTCTTTTAGCGTCGATTTAAATTTATTGCTATCCCAAGTCGTATAAATATTTGTGAAAACTTTGTCTATGTCAGTTAAAGTCAATTTGTTTGGGACCCTTAAATCATCAAAGACTACACCGATGTGTTCTTTATATTGGTTGTTCCTTGCAGTAACAGATTGTCCAAAAAATTTAATGTCACCAGAGTCTTTAAAACGATTGCCAACCAAAGTATTAATTAACGTGGATTTACCACTGCCATTTTTACCAATCAGCCCCAATACTTCACCTGGTGCAATCGACAACGAAATATCGCTAAGATTAAAGTCAGACTTGGTATATGATTTATTAAGATTGCTAACTTCTAACAACTGTGTCATTAATACACACTCCCTTTTTCTATTTTATGTTTAATAATGAGCGTCATACACTATTATTTTATGCTTTATAAAACTGTCGTAATTTTATTAAATAGCCTAAGCTGTTATAAATAAAAATAACAATGAGTGCTAATAAGCCAGGTGTTTGGTTTAAACCAGTGTAGATGGAGAAAATACCGATGAAGACAATGGCCATTATCAGTAGGACAAGATTTACTTGATAATTTTTATACATAGAGATTAATACAATATGACGCTCACCATCATCTAATAAAGCTAAAGCTTTCTCTGTGTAATGTTTTTCGGCTATTTTAGGTAGTAGAGCATCAAAACGACGTGAATAGAAGCCTAACATCAATGAGGGGATTAAAGTTAATAAATATGGGATAAGAGCATAAAAAAATTCATTAGGAGCTGCATTGCCTAGAGCAATAAAAAAGATAGCTATAAAACCAATGGCCAATTGTAAATGAGCTATAATGTGTACTTTGTTATAGTCTAAAGTTGCTTGCTTCTCATAATGATCTATATCACTGCCGTCATCAACATTTGAAATCATATATTTATACTTTAATGAACGTTGTTGTACATACCATTGATATAGCATTAATGCCAAAATAAGTAACGAAGTACTTACGCATATAATAAGGTTCAGGCGACTACCAGAGAAATTTGTTGAAGCAATAAACGTGCCAACACGTTCTATATTGCTACCAATTAAGCCACCGATGATACCACCAATGATTATAAAGAATATATAACGGCCTACTTTCATAAATCTTCCTCCTCAATGATGAAGACATCTTCTACAGATTCTCCAAAAATCCGTGCGATTTTCATAGCGGTCAAGATAGATGGTGTAAAATCATTACGTTCTATTAAAGAAACGGTTTGTCTAGAAATCCCTGCTTTCTTTGCAAGTTGCGTTTGATTATAACCATCTCGAGCACGCAGTTCTTTCAGGCGATTGCGCAATAGACATCAACTCCTTAATGTCACAATACAACATCTTTGTCATTTTGACAAGTATATTAGTCAAAATGACATAAATATTTGTCTTTTAATTATTAAAAAATAGACTCCGAGATATCTGTTGTTAGACAACTTGAAGCCTAAAATGGCGTTATAATCGTGACATTAACCATTTAATTGAGCGAAAGCATAAACCGAAAATTTCTGGTATATACAGTAACACTGCGTCAATCAATGACTTGAAACTTTTGCGATGTTTGCGTTTATTGCATTGATTTTCATTTTTATATAATCGATTTTCAGTAGAAGTCACTATTTCACCAACCTTTAAGCTCAACATAACATAAAATGATAATAAATGTTAATATTGACTGTAATAAAAAAATATGAGTTTAGTGTTATTTGTAGATAATAAAAGATAAATCTTGACAGTTATTTATAGATACACAAAATTTTGTATAATATAATTTTATTATTGGCAAAATGTGCAATATAAGTTATCTTGGCTTTTTTAGTGAAAGATTTAGTATAATGTTAAAATAAGAGGACAATATGTAAGCGAAATGATACAGTTTATTAAAACGATCATTTAAGAAGAAAAGCGTGTTGTTATTGACTAAAATCATATTGAGAAGGAGAACACACATGGTTACGATAAAACCTCATCAAATAGGTAGTAAAAATGATAATATATTATCTGCAATTGCATATTTAAGCATCTTCTTCGCACCAGTTATTTTACCCGTTGTGATGTGGATTATGATGGAAGACACTATCAAATATCATGCAAAATATGCTTTTTTTAATCATATTGCATGCTTACTATGCATATTTGGAATTCCAGGTTCTGGTGCGTTTCTTTTTGTTTCTGCAATGGTAGTGCCAGAATACATAGAGATTATACAGGTAATAGCTCCCGTTATAGCATTTATACTATTTATTCTCCTGGGAATCTTATTTGTAATTAACATTATGCGTGCAGTAAAGCTATTTATGACCATAAAAGTACCCCGTTAGCTAAATTAGGGAAAGCTGACGAGGTACTTGTGTAGGGAACCCAGCTGCGTGCTTGTTGTATTATATCGACAAATCACATACTAGGTTATATAAACAAAGAGATTTTTAGCAAGCCAACAACAGTAAATGTGTTAGTTATGAGGTTGAGACATTTAGCGATGTCTCTCCTCTTTTTTGATGAAATTAGCCTATTATAAAGCCATGAGAATGTACTTACCTTAGATGAAGTGTATTGTTTAAGAGGTGAAATACTTTTCCATATAAACAAATTTTGCTCAGTTTACTTATGGATATGGAACAAAATATCATGCGATACAGCTTCAAATAATTTGCGCGTCTTTGATGTTTGTGTGAATCATTACATAAATTTAAGTCATAAAATAGTCATGATGTCAGACATACGAATATGACGTTTAGAAAGGATGAATGACAGCTTAAGGTGTTGATGCTTAGATGTTTTTCACTAATTATCTATCATGCGGAATAGATATACTTAAAGTTAAGTTATAGTTGTATTAATGTAGATATCTCGAATTATTTTCATAATTCATAGCTGTTAAATTTTAACCAAATTAAGCTGTCAATTCAATGTTTGTCGTTATCTTCCAAATAGATGCTGAGTTTAATCATTCGTGTTGTGAAATATGCAACATCAGTGGTGTTGATAGTAAATTAATGTGAAGTAAGTGAACTGTTATTAATAAGTGATTCTATGGAAGTATTTGAAAACCAAAAAATGTAAAGTGACGGTTGAGATTTCTCATAGGTGGAAATAGCAGACTAGACATGTTAATGGAAACAAGAACGACATATTATCATGCACATTCGTTACTGGCTTTAGAATAGGCGTCCTTCAATCAAGCTATACAGCAAAGAAATAATAGTAATTATTTATGACTTAAAACGGAATCGTTACTTCTTTGTGTATGTTACTAAATTACCACAGCTGGAATAAAGTCTCCTTAATATGAGCTCTCAATTGACTTACAATTTTGTCACATCCAAAACAAAATGTTGCTAATATATTTGGATATAAATAACAATTACATCATGATTTATAAATTGAATTATAAGCTTATACAAAGGTAAACTAGGACCATAACTATGATTTTAATATTATAAAAGATTCGCAAGTGTAGTTCATAAATTTTGAAAAAAGGGGCATATCAGATGAAAATCTTACTTACTGGAGCAACGGGACATTTAGGGACTCATATTACTGAATTAGCAATAAAAGCACGTATCAAAGATTTTAATATAGGTGTTAGAAATTTAGAGAAAGTACCAACTCACTGGAAGGACAATGTGTCAATTCGTCAATTAGATTATTTTGATGTAGAAAGTATGACACAAGCGTTTGAACACATAGATTTAGTTATCTTCATTCCAAGTATTATTCATCCGTCATTTAAACGATTGCCAGAAGTTGAAAACTTAGTGCAAGCAGCACAAAAGGCACAAGTGAAACAGATATTTTATATTGGTTTTTATGCAGATCAGCACAATAATCCATTCCATATGAGTCCATATTTTGCCTATGCAGAACGCTTACTAGCTTCTAGCCGTCTTAACTACACGTATATTCGCATGGCGATGTATATGGACCCATTGAAACCGTACTTACCTGAATTAGTAAAAATGAAAAAGCTTATTTATCCAGTGGGTGATGGCCGTATTAATTATATTTCGCGTCACGATATAGCTAAAGGTGTGATTGCTATCTTGCAACAACCAGAGGCATGGGGTGGACGGTATTTATTATCAGGGCATAGTTATAGTATGCCAGAACTAGCCACAATACTTTCAGAAGCAGCTGGTAGTACAATCAACTATGCGCCTGTCTCGTTAGATACGTTTGCTTCTATGTATGATGAACCAAAAGGATTTGGAGCGTTATTAGCTTCAATGTATGATGCAGCTGCTAGAGGCTTATTAGATCAACATGCTGATGATTATCAAAAGCTTGTGAATGACACACCACAGACATTTGCACAATTTTTATCACAGTCTTAAAAAATAATAACGGGACAGCATTCATTATGAATTCGTAGTCCCGCCCGCGGTAAGGTTGACTAGGATTGATAAAGCTTGGTATCAGCGTATTTTCAATCCAGTCAACTACTGCCAATATTTAGTTCATAGCCTAGAACATAATGATGTACCAGACTCGCTTCATTTTTCTAACTATTTGAACTATGTTTAACGACGTTTACCGTCAAAAGTATCTAAGAGACTTAAAGTTGCAAGTCCTAATAAATCTAAAGCATGTTGTGCGCCTGCTTTACCGTGGCCTGCTTCAAAGTGTTTATAAGCGGCTACACCTAACACGCCAATAGTTGTTAAAGAAGCAAGGCGTGAAATGTTTTTGTTTAAAAAACTTACAGAAAATAATGTTGCACTAGCAGCTTCTAATCCACCTACTAATGGGACAAGTTTTTCATCAAGACCAAAGACATTATTGAATGTATCTTTCATTTCTTGATCACCTTTTAATTTTGGCTTTGAAGCCTCAAATAATTCTTTCGCAATTTTAACATTTGTGACGTATCTTAATATCATTTAAAATTCCTCCTACTTATCTTCAAAATATTTATCTACAATAGGTTTGACACGTTCGCCAAATAAACGAATAGACTTCATTGTGTTTTCATGTGGCATAGAGCCTACGGGTGTGTGGATCATAAAGCGTGATAAACCTAATGTTTCAATCGTCTCAATTATTTTTTGTGCTACGGTTTCAGGGCTTCCAAGATAAATGGCACCTTGTGGCCCGATTTCTCTTTCGAACGCATTCTCATCAAACTCGGGCCAACCGCGTTCTTGTCCTAATACATCTTGATGTGCTTTTAAAGATGGGAAAAATTCTCTTCTAGCATCTTCATCTGTTTCAGCAATATAGCCCCAAGAATGTACAGCAATAGGTAATTTCTCAGGATTGTGTCCGTATGAACGTGCCACAGATTTATAAATTTCGATATGTCGTTTGAAACGACGTGGATTACCTCCAATGATGGCATACGTAATAGGTAAGCCGAATGCACCAGCACGCAATGATGATTCAGGTGTGCCACCAGTCGCGATAGAAATTGGTATTGGTCCATGTTCAGCACGCGGATAAATACCTGTTTCATCAATGCTGGGACGTAAAGTTCCTTTCCAGCTAATCACGGGTTGCTGGTTAATTTTTAACAATAATTGCAACTTTTCATTAAAAAGATCCTCATAATCATTAAGGTTATAACCAAACAGCGGAAAGGATTCAATAAATGAACCTCGGCCAATCATGATTTCAGCACGTCCATTTGATACAGCATCTAATGTTGAAAAACGTTCATAAACACGTACAGGGTCATCAGATGAAAGGACGGTTACTGCTGATGATAAGCGAATATGTGATGTGGTAGCAGCAGCAGCGGCTAACACCGTTACTGGATCTGAAACGGCGTAATCCTCTCTATGGTGTTCCCCTAATCCATAGATATCTAAACCTAATTGATCAGCTAACTTTATTTCTTCTACAATATTACGTATGCGTCGGGCATTGCTGATTTTTTCCTGTTTACCATCTGGCATATAGATGTCACTGTTATCAGCGAATGATGTTAAACCTAATTCTACTTTCAATATGAACACCACCTAGGTATAAAAATTATACTGATATTTTATGCTTATTTCATTAAAGTGTCAATAACGATGTTTCCGGTATCTTTTTTATTTAAATTATAAAAATAGAAACATTAAATACTCTGTTTTAGCAGTATATGTTCCTATCTTTATGTATGTAACTGATCACTTTACCTTGTTAAAAAGAGTGATTAATCAAGAATCCAATAAGACACAAGCAACCGATAAGACAAACACATAAGCCAGGTAAATAAAGCTTTTCTCTTAAGTCTACCGACGTTGTTCGATGCGAAATTAGCCAACTTAATATCATTAGCGTTATACCGATAACGATTAACAATAAAGAGATAATAAACATAGAAAGCCCCCTTATCAAAGACTATGGAATGCTTGAGGTACTAATTTTAAGCAATATACATATTCCCTAAAAGCACATAAAAAATGCGTGAATATGAAGTGTTTGTAAATTTGTAAAATTTAATTAACTAAAATTATGAAATGATAGAATTTGTGTAATAAGTGCATCTGTTGCAAAAAAGAGTGACTCGTGTGTAAAATAAAGTTGATAATTATCAACCAATCGTGTATAACATAGCTATAAATAGTTATAAATTGTCAAGGAATATTAGAAAAAGGGTGACATAAATGAGGTTATTCAAATCATCACAAGGAAGACAACCATTCGGCACCTATATTAAACTATCATGTTCTGCATTGCTTATAAGTAGTGTGTTTGTGAATTATAGTTCAATAGAGAATGTTCACGCTGAAACCGCAGAAAATCAAAGTATAGATGAAAATCATCATAAAATATCACAGTGGATTAGTGATGCTAAACAAGATATAAATGAATTAAATGCATTAAACGATAGCGTTCGTAAACAATTTGAGAAACAGCTAGATGAGGCTACTTCACGTCAAGAAATTAAACAAATTGTCGCTGATGCAACAGATGAAAATCAAGCGCGTGAGGACAGTAGCGAAGCGGATAACACTTCGTCACAAGATACAAAGCATTCAGCACAATCAACTACAACGACAGATATTACTGCTGAGTTAGATAAAATTTTAGCTAATTTAAATGCAGTTGTTGATAAGGATATTACCGATACACCAAAAGCGTCTGAGGCACAACGTGGAACTAAAGACAACGAACAGTACGATGCATCAAAGGTGCAAGATAAAGAACGTCAAAATGACCAAAAATCAACAACAGTGCTAGATGATTTAGCGCATATTAAAGATCATGTTAAACAAGCTGATAGTGCTGTAACTAAAGATGACAAGGAACAAACCGAGCCAAATAATAAAGAAACAAAAAGTAATCAACAGCAAACTCCAACAGTAAAATCACACGAAAAGAATGAGGATCAATTGAAGCCACAACATCGTGATGCGAATCATTCAACACGGGCTGATAAAGCAATAGATTCAGCTGCATCTAAACAAGATACAAACAGCACTCATCTGATGGAAAAATTAGACAAACAGTTAACACCAACGGAAAAAATTGAAGCTGCTGTTACTAAAGTTCAAAATGATAATCATCATAACAATAAAGATTATGCTGATAAACGACTTAATCAATTAGCGACATTGAAAGAAAATGTCGCTAACAGAGTTGATATTGCTCAAGATAAGAAAAAACAAATCATAACTGATATTGAGCGTGCAGCAAACAAGACTACTGCTAATCGCCAAATCATACAAAATGATTTAGCTCAGGCAGAAGATAAAGAAGCTGTAGTTAAAGATATTGTTACAACTATTTTTAGCCCGAACGAGGCACAACAAATATTAAAAAATATGTCAGTTAAAGGGAAAACAGACAAAGAGATTGCAGACCAATTGTTGCAGCATATTGATAAACTAGCTTTAACATCAAGTGACGACATATTAGCATCAATGTTTGATCAAACAAAAGACAAATCACACCTTATCGAAACCATTTTAGGCATGAAACTAAGCCCGGAAGAAGCCAAGAAAGCGGCTCAACGTTTAACAAATGCAAAATTATCTAATAAAGCATTAGTTCAACAATTGAAAAAGGAATTTGGACTTAATGGTAAAGCCAATGCAGATGATATTTTGCAAAGTATATTAGATCAGTCAACCAATCAGAAAGAAGCAATTAAAACGATTTTAGCCACTAAAATCAACGAGGAAAAAGCACGACTTTTAGCAGATGTCATTTCTCGTGTAAGTAAAGATAAAAAAGACGTATTGCAATTAGTGAAAAGTGCACTTAATGGCAAAGCAGATGATTTATTACAATTGAAACATAGACTCGATCAAGCACAATATCAAGCAGATGATATTTTAGCGCCAATTAAAAATCGACCTTCCTTACTTGATCGACTTCATGCAGATGCACAACGACATCGAAGCGTACTTGATCAAATCGACGATATTCCTAACCCAACACAAGGGTTATCATTAGGTCATATTAATAATCAAGACAACTTTTTAAGCGGATTATTTGATGATAATGGCTCGCTATCATTACCTGCCTCTGGTCAGGTACTTAAAACTTATTGGCCGGTACTAGCAATAGGCATGATACTTATTGGTGGAGGATTATTGTTGCTTGCAAGAACTCGAAAACAGCATAATGCAAAATCATAAAAATCACATAAAATTAGACGAATAAAGCGTCAGTTATGATATACACCCCAAAAGTTGGATTAAAATGCAACTTAATGGGGTGTATTTTTATGGAGTAACATTATAAATCTGAAGTTAAGTAAAAATAATTCAACCATGCATAGTAGGAAAGGTGGCTATGCATATATTAAAAAAATGGATGTACTAGCGATGTTGACACGCAATCATATGTTTAAGGTGATAATCATACTTACTATAAGTTAGTGATACGCCAAAGTGAAAATGACAGGTAATTATAGAATTATTACATTTACCAAAAATACATATCCATAATATTCTGTAATGTCATACTTATATTTTATAGCGAGCCAACAATACGAAGTCTTGTAAATAAAGAAGAGAGCGGTACTACGAATTTATAATGAATTCTGTCCCGCTCCTTATCCTAGGAATTCTGTCCTAGACTATATATTTTGAGATGTATGTCTTATTTTGGTGTTTATTGTTATCTATTGAATAACTTACATTATTTTCCACTAATATAACTTAATTGATCCGCTGTATTAGCATCGAGTGTGCGATATGAAATAATACCTAAACCTTTGACATTAGATTCAGAAATGACGATAGAACCATCATCATTGACGCGTTCTACAAAGGCCACGTGTCCGTAATAACTACTTGCACCTGCTTGACCAGCTTCAAAGACCACTGCACTATGAGTTTTAGGTGTGGTATCAACATGATAACCTTCAGATTGTGCACGATTATTCCAATTATGTGCGTCACCTAAATCTCCACCAATAGCTAAGTCAAATTGTTGCATACGTTTATAAACATACCAAGTACATTGACCTTGTGGATATGGGCTTGTTGAATTGGTGTCAATAAATGGTTTAAAGTCATTACCTGTGTTATCCATGCCTGGATTGCTAGAATTGTAATGTGTTAAATCTGGTAGTTTTTTGTGATCAAAATCTGTTAAATGATAATGTTTGATGAGTTGATTTAACTTTGTTGCATAGTTTGGGTCTGTTGCATATGTTCTAGCTAAATGCGCTGTGGCGTCACGATAGCTAGATGTTTCACTTTTCCATGTTGGTTGATAAATCGTTGCATTACCATCAATGCCCTCTTTAATCAGTTGAACATAATCTTCTAATGAAGCTTTTTTATTCGGATATTTACGGAAAGCAGCTTGGATACTATATAATTGATTATTTGCCGTAGCCTCTAGTGTATTAAATTCACTAGATTCTCCTTTATATGCGCCTTTAATACCGAACAAATTAAAGTTTGGTGCTTTGGCAAGCGTACTCTGACCGGAATCAGATTCTAAAATTGCTTGTGCAATCATGACAGAGGCATAGATATCATTTTCTTGTCCTAATTGATGGGCATCAGTACCAATTGCCTTAATAAATGTGCGTGTTTGTTGACTGTCAACCACACTTAAGTCATCAGTAGAACTTGTATTGTCTGAAGCTTGGGGTATTGTTGCAAATAGACTTGTTGCACGTGTATTGGCTTGTTTTGTAGCTTCTTCAAATGATTGAGCTGGGACAGTAGCATGGGACACGCTATCTTTTGATGGTAATTGTGGGTTGTCAATTTGATGACGTGTTTCACGATCTTTCTTGACATCGATATGCGCGTATTTTTGGTGTGTTGTCGTTGTTGCGTTACTTTGTTTATGTTTATCTGATGTTTTATCTTGTGTATAGTCTTGCTGTGTTTTCTTTGCATTATCACTGTATTCATCCAAAATTGAATCTATAACGGCATCTGAAGCTGAATCGGTTGACTCTTTGTTTGAATCATTCTGTTTATCTTGCGCGGTATCATGTGATGGCGCTTCTTGGTGTGGTTTTTCCTCAGATGACGTCTCTTTGTCATCATCCTTTGATGCTTCACTATCATGTCGACGCTGTGTATCTTGAGCGTGATTAGAAGCATCATCTAAGTTATCTAATTCATCTAACGCATCGCTGACTTTATTATCATCTGTTGTCGCGTCTTTAGCTGATTGGTCATTTTGTTCTGATGTCGTTGTTGAATGCTGTTCTGTTGAGTCTGTTGTAGATGCTTTGTCTTGTTGCTCAGCTGCAGGTTCCATATCATCAGACGTATCTTGAGCGGTACGCTCGGTTGTTTCAGAATCAGATGAAAAAATTGCTGTCAATAGCTCTGACAATGAATCCTGTTGACCACGTGGATTTAAATAATTTGAAGATAAAGTATCGTCGGAAAAGAGCTTATTAAATATAGATAAGTCATCTTCATCATGGGAAGCTTTTTTTGCTCGAGTATATTGTTTGAACTTAGTAGTTTTAGCAGATTTCTCTTGTTTCTTTGTTGTTTGTTCATCATTAG
Organism: Staphylococcus lugdunensis; assembly: GCF_001558775.1. Taxonomy (NCBI): domain Bacteria; kingdom Bacillati; phylum Bacillota; class Bacilli; order Caryophanales; family Staphylococcaceae; genus Staphylococcus; species Staphylococcus lugdunensis. The sequence continues at coordinate 1,736,626 of NZ_CP014022.1, forward strand.
TGTCAGAAGTATCATCGTTATCTGATTTATCTACAGACGCATGGTTACTTTCATTATGGCTTTGGTTTGTCAATTCAGTCGCATGTGCGATATCGGATGTAAATGTAGGTACGATAAGTGTTGCTGATAATAAGTAAATGAATATTTTTTGCTTTGACATCTTTAGAAGAACTCCTTGGAAATTAATTTCTGTAATACGGTAAAATGATCATGTGACTGACATTAGATTTACTTTGTCACACTGGCATGTATTTGATATAATTTAGTTTAGATTTGTTTTTGTTGATATCTATCAACCAATGATTAAACCTTGTAATAAAAATTATTATACTAGTATTGGTTAGAAAAAAACAGTCCAAGGACTAGATAAATAACAATATATTTATACTATCAGTTTAAAATAATCTAATGTAACATAAATGAGTAGCTTATGTGCGTAGGACAGTATTTTTTATAGGGAGTGTGACAATGAAAAACGCACTGAAATTATTTCGATTTGATTTAAAACGAATTGCGAAAACGCCAGCAGTTTGGATTATCATAGCAGGTTTAGCAATTTTGCCGTCTTTTTATGCCTGGTTCAATTTATGGGCCATGTGGGATCCATATAGTAAGACGGATCATATTAAAGTAGCCGTTGTGAATGAAGATCAGGGAGACAAAGTTCGAAATAAAGAAATCAATGTAGGTAATTCAATTGTTAACAAGCTTAAGAAAAATGGAAAGTTTGATTGGCAATTTGTTAGCAGAGCGAAAGCAGACCATGAAATCAAAATGGGGAAATACACTGCAGGCATATACATACCTAAAGAATTTTCACATGAAATAACGGGAACATTGCGCAAACAACCACAAAAGGCTAATGTTGAATATAAAGTAAACCAAAAAAACAATGCTGTTGCACCTAAAATGACAGATACAGGATCGACAGTAATTGTTGATGAAGCAAATAAAGCCTTTGATGAAACCGTCTCTAAAGCATTGTTGACAGAAGCAAATAAAGTAGGACTAAAAATCGAAGATGAAGTACCTACGATAAACAAAATAAAAAATGCTGTTTATGCAGCGAAACAATCATTGCCAAAAATTAATGCAATTGGTGATAAAATACTCTATTTAAACGATCATCAAGATCAATTAGATCAGTATGCAGATAAGTTTCGAGGACTTGGTCGTTACAAAGGTGATATTGTATCGGCACAAGATAAGTTAAATGCAGTCAATGCATCCATACCTGCTTTAAATGAAAAGGCAAAACTCGTATTAGCTTTGAACGCCTATATGCCTAACATTGAACGTGTGTTAAATGTTGCTTCTAATGACGTGCCACAACAATTTCCTAAAATTAACCGCGGTGTCTCACTCGTCAATCAAGGTATGAACACTGCACAAAGTGGGTTAAATGATGCCGACCGTTATTTAACCATAGCAAAACAGCGTGTGGGAGATTACCAAGAAGCAGCTGGACGTGCGCAAGATGCGAATAACAACATTAACTCACGTTTACAACAAGGCAGTGTAAGTCAGCAAAGCACTCAGACATCCAGCAATGGTGTGCCTTATAAAGTTGAGCAAGTTAGCACGAGCAGCTATGATGTACCGCAAGCTGGACAAATTGTTTCAAACAATGATGTTAAGTCCATGAATAGCGCTTTAGCAGAAGTACTATTATCACTATCTAAACAAGCAGATACGCAAGTTGAAGGAAACCAATCCGATTTAGCAGCATTAAAAAATATAGCTTATGGTGTGATTGCATCGGATAAACCAGATGAATTTAAAGAAAGTTTAAATCATGTGTCATCTCGTATTGAAGCTACAACACAATATAATCGTCAATTTATCGATACGTTAAAAGAACTTGAAAAAAGTGAACATGTCGATTTAAGCTCACAAATCAACAAGATTAATAACACAAATAAGCAACTGAATGATTTAATGCGTTCAGTAAATCAATTATCTGATGCCTTATCTAATGGTAGTACGGGTCAAGCTCAAGCCGTAGATATATTACGTCAATTACCAAATGTCAATGAGCAACTTAAGCAGTTTCGTTCATTTATCAAGCAAGATCTTAATCAACGCTTACTCGACATATCTAATGACATTACAGATGTGTTAAATAAGGGGCAACAAACCTTATCTACTGTGCAGTCTAAGCTCACAAGCATTGAGAACGTGATTGAAGCAGGGCATCATATTCTTAATAACGGACAACAAACGGTAAGTCGTATTCAAAGTGAATTACCTGCTATCGAGCAAGCTTATATTAATGCGATGCAAACGGCACAAGCTTATTTCCCAACGATCAAACAGAATGTAGCTAAAGCTGCTAACTTTGTAAGAAATGATTTACCACAGTTAGAACAACGGCTTGCTAACGCTACAGCGACGGTAAATGATAATATTCCAGCATTATTTTCTAGATATGATCAACTTGTTGGATTGTTAGATAAGAACCAGCCACAAGCGAAGCAAGCATTAGGAAATATGGCTCAATTTATTGAGCATAAATTGCCTGGCATTGAGAAAGATTTAACTAAAGCGGATAAGATTTTCAGGCAGCTAGATAAAGATGATGCCGTTGATAAAGTGATCGATACATTGAAGAATGACTTGAAGAAACAAGCTGACGTCATTGCACATCCAATCTCTAAAAAGCAAATTGATATTTTTCCAGTTAAAAATTATGGTTCAGGTATGACACCATTCTATACGGCATTATCAATTTGGGTAGGCGCACTATTGATGGTAAGTCTATTGTCTGTAGACAACAAACATCAAGTTCTAAAAGGTCGATTGACAACACGACAAATCTATTTAGGAAAAGCCGGATTGTTCTTATTATTAGGTGTGGTACAGGCACTAATTGTGACATTAGGAGACTTGCTTATTTTAAAAGCAAGTGTAGAATCACCTATACTATTTGTATTAATAGCACTTTTTGCTTCATTAGTCTTTAATACCATTGTTTATACATGTGTTTCATTACTTGGTAATCCAGGTAAAGCCATTGCCATTATTTTGTTAGTATTACAAATCGCTGGTGGTGGAGGAACCTTCCCTGTAGTGACTGCACCGGGATTCTTCCAAACGATTTCGCCTTATTTACCATTTACGTATGCGATTGATTCATTACGTGAAACTGTTGGAGGTATAGTACCAGCTATTTTAATTCCAAAATTGATTATTTTAGGATTGTTTGGTCTCGGCTTCTTAACGATTGGTTTATGTTTAAAACCAATTCTTGATCCGATGATGCGCAAAGTCACTAAAAAAGTTAATAAAAGTAATGTTACAGAATAGCTATAAGAAAAGCGTATGCCTCGTGATGATATGATGTCATCACGAGGCGTGCGCTTTATTGTTAATGGTTCGTTTTAGATTGTGTAGTAGACGCAGCGGAAGAATGGGAAGCAGAACGGGTAGTATTACTATCACTATCATTACCGCCACCACCTTGGCCACTGTGCTGCTGTGACTTAGCGTTGTTGCCGTGGTTTGAATTCGCATTGTTATTTGTCTTAGGTGTTTCATTTGATTTTTGTTGCTCAGCAGACTGTTGAGATTTTACAGGTTGCTGTTGTTGATAATGATATTGGGGTGCCTGTTGCTGAACATTTTGTCCATTGTTGGCAGGTGCTGTAGTAGCATTGTTTGCCGACTGCGGTGTGTCTAATTGTGCATCGTCTTCAGGGCTGTTGTCTTTGTGTGTATCATTCTTTTTCTTAGTAGATTCAACCTTGTCTTTCTGGTCGGAAGTTGAATGATGCGTTGTCGTAGCTGCAAAAAACACAGAAAAGCCTAAAGCAACAACGAGTAATAAAATAGTTATAGCTGCTAATACTTTTTTCAAAAATAATGCCTCCATCGTCTAAATGATTATGTATTAAACTTCACCTTATATCTATGTATTGAGTTTTATGATGCAAATAATGTATACTTTATCATTTTACACTATTAAAAAAATGATTTCGACTTAATTTTCATATAAGGCTAAAGTCTAATATGTAGGAGACATACTAAGATTAGCTATGAACTCTGTCCTGCTCCCAACTCACAGTAAGAAAGTAGTAGAAAAGTATAATTAAAAGTTCACTGGTGTTACAGCGAATGATTGTAAAGCGAGTAAAGTTCAATTTGTCGTTAAAGGTAACTTAACATATGACAAGTTAGTTAAAGCTTATGGTAACAACTTGAAAAAAGTTAAAGATGATACAAATAGAAAAGATACAAGCCTGTTCGTCTATAAATCAACAAAAAAAGGGTTTAGGAGTTACATGCTTTGTTAAACATGGCAAAGTAGTTGAAGTAGATATGAGCGATGCGAGATTTACAACAAGTAAATAATATAAGTAGTCTATGAAGACAGTGATAAAAGACGTCTTCATAGCTATTTTTTTGTCTAGACATTTGAGGTTATTCCACATTACATAAGACATTAAAATCCAAGTTTATTGTTTCATTGCCACGCTCATTACCTATAACAATATATTGCTGTTGCGTGTCAATATGTTTAATATAGCCAGAGATTGAATGGATATAACCACTGCGCCAATAACTAATAATAGCGAGTTGCTGGTGGACGAATTTCGTTGTTAAATTGTGATTGATGAGTGTTAATTGGTCTTCAGATAAGATGGGCATGTCAATTTTATTTTGTTCTTCGATATAGTCACGCAGCTGTTGATATTGCTCTGGCATTGTCGCAAACGGTTATATATATGTTGAAGAATATAGACTATTTTGTTTAAAATGAATCATATTTTAAGAAAAAATGAACAAAGTAAAAATATTAAATAGTCTTTTTTTATTACGTGTAATAAGTTTAATATGTATGATGTAAAAAGAATTTGAATAGTGTATACTTATACTATTAAAATTAGAAATGAGATTATTATGAAAATAGTAGAAGTAAAATCTAAGAATGGTACCAATTTTATGATTTTAGATGGTAATAATGAACCTATAGTAGATGCAGTAAGATATTTGAAGTATCTGGATAGTGTTAAGAAAAGTTTAAATACCAAGAAAACCTATGCCTATGCACTAAAAAATTTTTTTGTTTACTTAGAAAGTAAAAAGATATGCTATAAAGAAGTTAGTTTTGATAACTTTGTTGATTTTATAAGATGGATGAAAACACCTTTTGAATATGAGAATGTCCTCTCTTATCACCGAAAAGAAAAAAGCATTAGTCCTAAGACAATTAATCTGACTATGACTGTAGTATCTAATTTTTATGATTATCTCTATAGGAGTAAAAAATTAGATGTTAATTTCTATGATTTTATGCATATGGAAAGTAAATACTCTAAAAAATATAAAAGTTTCATGCATCACATAAATAAGGACTATAGAACGTTGAAAAATATTTTGAAAGTTAAAGAACCAAAGAAAAAAATAGAAGTGTTAACTAATGCGGAGGTTAAGAAATTATTAGAGGAAGCTAATAATATTAGAGATAAATTCTTAATACAATTACTATATGAAACCGGATTACGTATAGGTGAGGTATTATCATTACGTATTGATGATATTAAATTTGACTTTAGAAAAGGCCATCAAATAGTTTTGAAAAATAGATTTAATGATAATGGTACTTATTTGAAAACTGGGGAAAGAAAAATATTTATTTCCCAATCGTTAATTGATTTATACGATGATTATGTCTACGAAATAATTGACGAACTTTCAATATGTTCTGATTATCTTTTTGTAAAAATAAAGGGGAGAAATGTAGGAGAAGCTATGAATTATAGTGATATATATTCATTATTTAAAAGGCTAAAACATAAAACATCTATAAATGTTCATCCTCATTTATTTCGCCATACACATGCAACTGTTTTTTATAATGAAACTAAGGATATAAAACAAGTTCAAGAAAGACTTGGTCATAGTAATATACAAACGACTATTAATTTATATGTTCATCCCACTGAAGAAGATATACGTGAAGATTGGAATAAAGTAAAGCATCAATTTCAAGTTTTTAATAAAGGGGAATGACTATGTCAATACCAATTAATTTACCTACAAACAGTACTATGATTAATGAATTATGTACATTACAAAGTAGAACCATCAATATAAAAGGAGAGGTTTTAATAACTGAAATATATGATGATTACTTTTTTAAAAATGATGAGTGGCACATTACAGCTTTTAACAAATTCAAGCAATTTCAAGATAGTATCAAGAACTATAGAGACAAAAGAAAAAATGTTTTCTTTAGGATTAAAAGTAAAAATTTGAATTTAGAATTTAAATACCTTTTTTTGAAACTGATAGTTAAAGAGGATTGGTCCTTATCTAATTTATTTAATACTGGAGCAGTAAAGCTTAATAAGATTGCTAAGTTCTTTAATGAAGTTTATCCAAATTTAAATTCTTTACTTGATTGTGATATAAATACATTAGAAAAGCACTGGTTTAATTGGCTGACTGAAAATAATATACCAATAAAAAGAAGATCATCAACAATAGTTTTTGGTGATTATGAATACAAAAGCGGACTGGCTTCTTTTTTAAAGAATATGTACATTAATCTAATTAAGTTCATTGATAAGCGAGAAGAATGGGAAAAAGATAAATGGGATATTAGAAATTTAGAAAAATATGGATTGAGTTATAATAAAACACTAACTGGCAATTATTTAAACTTTGAAAAAATTGAGTCAATTAAAATGCGAGAATTAGCAAAAAAATATTTAAAAAATCGTTTGATAACTGGTGATATAGCATTTGCTACAGCAAGGTTTTATATAAGAGTTTTAACTAGGTTTTTTCAAAATATATCTAAAAATAAAGAAACAAGGAATAGTTTAAATGAACTAGATAGATGTCATATCGAAGCATATATAGAATTTTTGTTTGAATATGCAGCTAATAAACATTTGCAAAGTACTAAGAATTTTGTGAGAGAAGAATTAAAAACAATTAGAAGGTTCTTAAACGATATTATAACTCAAAACTATGCTATAGCACCGTACCAAGATATACGATTTTTAATTTATCCTCAAGACTTACCTAAACACGAAAAGAAAAATAGTAGCCAAATTGATTATATCCCAGATTTTGTATTGGAACAGCTTTTTGAGCATATAAATGATTTGCATAAAGATTTAATACCTGTAGTTTGGATAGCTTTTAAAACAGGATTAAGAATTTCTGATGTATTGACATTACAAAATAATTGCCTTGCAAAAGTTAATGGAAAGTATTCAATAATCACAGATATTGCTAAAACTTTTGTTAAAGGACATAGAATACCAATTGATAATAAATTAGCTGATATAATAGCAGTTTTAATAGCCGATTCTAAAAGTAAAAGTACAAAAGATAATAATCCTAATAATTATATTTTTGCTATTTATAAAGGAAAAAGAAAGGGAATGCCCTTTACACAACATATGGTCAGAGCACACTTAAATCATTTATCAAAGACTAAAAATATTATTGATGAACAAGGAGAAATCTTCCATTTCAAAACTCATCAATTTAGACATACCTATGCAGTAAAATTGTTAAATGGTGGAGCAGATATATTAACGATACAAGAATTATTAGCACACTCCTCACCAGAAATGACTCTAAGATATGCTAAGTTACTTGATGATACAAAGAGAAAGGCTTTTGAATCAGTTATTGATCAAGGAGCTTTTAGTTTTGATGTTGACGGTAAAATTAAAAATATACAGCATAGTAGTGAACTATCTGAAAAAGCATTGAATTCTTTATGGCAAGAACATAAATTAAACGCAATGGACAATCCTTATGGCACTTGTCATGCTAGATTGAGTGGTGATTGTCCATACATGGAAGCTCCGCCATGCCTGACTTGTAATTCTGGGAAACCATGTAAGGATTTAGCTATTGGATTTTCTGATTTAGATGTTGAAAAATATGAATTACATATCAAATCAACGGTCAAATCTATAGAATTAGCTAAAAATAATAATAGACAAGATATGGTTGAAAAGCATATAAATATATTAAATAAATATGAAGAAATACTAGGTAATATAAAAGATGGAAACATTATATTCGGGAGAAGTAATAGAATAAAAGTATAGAGGTTAAGATGGAAAAATTTAATAGACAAGAACAATTAAAACAGTTGCATGCAGAACGAAAAGTTAAAACCGAGAAAAAAGTTGATAAAGCAATAAATGATTTAGTTCAAAAAAATAAAGAAATTAACTTTAACATCGTTTCTAAACATTCAAAAGTTTCGAAAGCTACATTATATAAAAATAATAAAATTCGAAAGAAAATAGAGAAGTTACGTGAACAAAACAGAGAAATATTTGTTCATAAAAATAAAAATGACGGTAAAGATGCGTTAATCTCCTCTTTAAAAAGAAAAGTAAATTCTTTAGAAAAAGAGAAAAAAATGTTGAAAGAAGAAATTAGCGTTTTATATTCTAGGCTGTATGAGGATATTTAAAATAATGGACAATAAAATTGAAAAGATTCTAGAAGATATTAATAAATTACAAGGCTATAAAGTAACATATCAATATGCTACTGCTATAAATATAAAAGATAATAACATGAACCCTTGGTTTGAAAAAATTGAGGAAATTCTATTGAATGTAAAAGGAGTTATACGCATTTTATCTCCTGACAACCCCCCGGTAAATTATGATTATTGGATTTTACCTGGAAGATATAAAAGACATACAAAAGAATATCACGAAAAACTAGAAAAATTTTTAGAAAAATTTGCTACTAATGCAAATATTAATGATGGATTGTTTGATCAAAATAATATACATGGATACAAATATAAAAAATATATATTCACTCCACATATTGAAATTACTCATGAGAACACTTTGAATTTATTTTTTTTAACCTTAACTATATTTAACAATGGTACATTTGTTATAGAAATCATTGAAGACTTAGAGAGTATAAACTTTGGAAGCGACTTGTATAGTACTTTCTCATGTGTAAAAGATAAGATATATCCTCTAATTAATCAAGAAAAAAATAATAGACAAAGACAGTATCAATTGTATGGTAATAGACATTGTAAAAATATTAGAGATGTTTCTAGACAAATTAATAGAATTATAAAAATTAATAGTAAGGATATTTTTGAATATAAAGTATCTAAAAATATGGGTTTTGAAGTTTATTATTTAGCTAATGAAAATGAATTTACTGATGATCCTTTCTATGAGGACGTGAAGATTCAAGAGTGGTTAGTAAATGCGCCTATTTTTTCATTTGAAGGAAAAAGTAAACATTTTAGGCAAGATGGTTATAGCGATAATTATATAAACTTCTTGAATAAAGCATCTGTTTTTGTAGTTTGGATGGATGAGCAAGAAGAAGATGTTTTAGAAAAATGTTCTCAAATGGCACTTTATTTCAATAGTTCTGCTAATTTCTTTTTCTTAGAAACTATGTTAAATGAATTACAATTGTATGGGTATCAACAATATAATTTAAATGGAAAAAAAGAAGCCCTATATTTTAGACAATGGATACTAAATTTCAAGAGATCTATTGCAATTATTTATAGAACAGAGCTTTTACCTAGTTTATATTTATATTTGTATCTAAAGAATAATAATGATTTTAAATCTCCACAATATATTGAAGAATTAAACAAAGAAGAATTATCACTAATTGAATTGGAGCAGTCATATAAGGAAGAAGAAAGAAGCGAAAAATTAAATAAACTTTTGTTAATAATAAGTCTTTTATCAATTTTCCAAGTAGTAGAAATTTTTTTCAGTGATAAAAATAATATATTTAATATCAGTATGATACTTATAATGATTTTGCTAGAAGTATTTCGAAAAAGGTAATTATAAGAACACTATTTAAACTTTTTAAAAGTTTAAATAGTGTTAAGTGATACTACAAACGTTAGCATTATTTAAATTATATATATTATTGTTAGTATCAGAAAAGGAAAATGTATTACTAATTTCATCCTTTTTTAAAATTTTTCCTGTATATTTTGAAATGTTACCGTCTTCCCAATATGAGATTGTACATAACTCATCATTTTGAATTTTTATTTGAAAAATCTGATCTAAATTATCTAATGAATCATGTGTTAGCAATGGTTTTTCTATTTTATTTTGATCCTTTATAATTTGTTCTAAAATTTCAAACTGTTGCGGGAGAGTCGCAAAAGCTTGCCATTTGATTTTTCCACGCCCTTGAGGGATTTTAGGGTTTAAATATTTTCTTGGTATTTTTCTATAATCAGTTTCATATTTATATTCATCTGGCGCATTAGGATTTGGAATCATGTTTACCACCTCATCATCATTGTAGAACGTATGTTCTTTTTTGGCAAGGATTATATAATTTTTTAATGTGATTAATTAATTAATTTAAAATAAGTTATTTTCTATATGGAAAAGTTGAGTAAGATTATCGAGCATTTATAATTATAGTAACTGGAATTATGATGTTTGGTATGTTAATAGTATTTTCTCTTTTAAAAAATGTGAACATAAAAAAATAGAACATATATAATTATAAATAATATATATGTTCTTCGATATTATGAAGTTTTATGAAAGATAGAATTATATCAGTTTTTGTAGTACATTTAGACTATTAAAATTTGTTTATTACATTCTTGGCGGTTTCACTTATCAATTTATCATTAGGTTTATCACTTTTATTGTCTTTATTCGTAAAAATGACTAAAATAATAGGTTCAGATTGGTTCTTAGGATAAACAAAAGCTACATCATTTCTAGAAGCATATGTTATTGCTTGACCACTTTTATCAGCAACCTTATAGTCTTTTGGAACACCATCTTTAATTAAAGTGTCTCCGTTTTTATTATTTAACATTAAATCAAGTAAGAAATTTTTATTTTTTTTGCTTAATTTTCCATTTGCGATAAGTTTATTTAAAGTCTTGCCGAAAGCAGCAGGCGTTGAAGTATCTTTTTTGCTCTTTGGTGAATAGTAATTTAATTCTATTTCATATCTAACTGGATTTGTTACTTTATCTCCCAATTTTTTTAAACGTTTTTTAATTTTTTTGATTCCACCGATTTCGTTTATAATTTTATTGTTTGCTGTATTATCACTATACTTCATTGAAGCCTCAATAAGTTCTTTTAAAGTGATATCTTTTCCTACATATTTTTCTAAAATAGGAGAATAAGCAACTATATCATCTTTGTTAATATGTACTTTTTTATTTAACTTATTATAAGGTACTTGTTCTAACAAAATAGCACTATTTATCGCTTTTGAAGTTGAAGCATAGGCAAATCTCTTATCGGCATTAAATTTTACTTCCTTACCACTTTTAGTATCTAATGCATAGACACCAATATTAGCATTATATTTCTTTTCTAAATTATTTAACTCTTTAGCATGTGAACTGGTTGAATTACATGCACTTAAAACTAAAGCAATTGCAATTAAAAGTATTAACTTTTTCAAAATATACCCTCCAATATTACAGTTGTAATTTCTATAAATCAATAATATTACAATTGTAATATTCGCGTCAATAGTTTATTATAAATATTTGAAAGAAGGTGTTGAAATGGCTAAGTTATTAATAATGAGCATAGTAAGCTTTTGTTTTATATTTCTATTGTTATTATTTTTTAGGTACATATTAAAACGCTATTTTAATTATATGTTAAATTATAAAGTTTGGTATCTAACTCTTCTTGCAGGATTAATTCCTTTCATCCCTATTAAATTCTCTTTTTTTAAATTTAATAATTTGAATAATCAAGAGCCCACAGTTGAAAGTAATTCACACAATTTGAATCCTAACATAAATACCACTAAACCTGTTCATGAGTTTACAACAGACATCCATAAGTTTAATTGGGATTCAATAGATAATATCTGCACAGTTATTTGGATAGTTTTAGTTATTATTTTAAGTTTTAAATTTTTAAATTCTTTATTATATCTTAAGTATTTAAAGAAACAGTCACTTTATCTAAATGAAAAAGAAAAAGATAAAATAAACAAGATACTTTTCAATCATCAATATAAAAGAAATATTGTGATTCGAAAAGCAGAATCTATTCATTCTCCAATAACTTTTTGGTATGGAAAATATATTATTTTGATTCCCAGTTTATATTTTAAAAGTATAAATGACAAAAAACTAAAATATATAATATTGCACGAGTATGCTCATGCTAAAAACAGAGATACTTTGCATTTAATTATCTTTCATATTTTTTCTATTGCTATGAGTTATAATCCACTAATACAAATTGTAAAAAGAAAGATGATTCATGACAATGAAGTAGAAGCCGATAGATTTGTCCTTAATAATATTAACAAAAATGAATTTAAGTCTTATGCGGAAGCTATTATGGATTCCGTATTAAAAACCTCATTTTTCAACAAAAATATATTAAGCCATTCATTTAATGGTAAAAAATCATTACTCAAAAGAAGATTAATTAATATAAAAGAAGGCAATCTGAAGAAGCAGTCAAAATTAATTCTAATTTTTATTTGTATTTTTACTTTTTTTATCATGATAATTCAAAGCCAGTTTTTAATGGGGCAATCCTTAACTGATTATAATTATAAAAAGCCCTTACAAAGCGATTACCAAATTTTAGATGAAAGTAAAAATTTTGGTTCAAATAGTGGATCTTTCGTTATGTACAGCATGAAGAAAGACAAATACTATATTTATAATGAAAAAGAAAGTAGAAAAAGATATTCTCCTGATTCAACTTACAAAATTTATTTAGCACTGTTTGGACTTGACCGTCATATTATAAGTGATAAAAATTCACGTATGTCATGGAATCATAATCATTATCCTTTCGATTCTTGGAATAAGGATCAAGATTTAAATACGGCAATACAAAACTCAGTTAATTGGTACTTCGAACGTATTAGTAATCAATTATCAAAGAACTATACTTCTGATCAACTCAAGCAATTAAATTATGGTAATAAAAATTTGGGAAGTTATAAAGCCTATTGGTTGGAAGATAGTTTGAAAATATCTAATCTTGAACAAGTAATAGTTTTAAAAAATATGATGGAACAAAATAACCATTTTAGTAAAAATGAAAAGAAACAATTATCTTCTTCGTTATTGATTAGAAAAAATGAAAATTATGAATTGTATGGGAAAACAGGTACAGGTATAGTAAACGGGAAATATAATAATGGGTGGTTTGTAGGTTACGTAATTACAAATCATGATAAGTATTATTTTTCTACACATTTATCAGATGAAAAAGCCTCTGGTGAAAATGCTAAATTCATAAATGAAAAAATATTAAAAGAAATGGGTGTTTTAAATGGCCAATAAGCAAGTTGAAATATCTATGGCTGAATGGGATGTTATGAATATAATATGGAATAAAAAATCAGTATCAGCTAATGAAATTGTAGTTGAGATTCAAAAAAATAAAGAAGTTAGCGATAAGACGATTAGAACATTAATTACAAGACTATATAAAAAAGAGATTATAAAACGCTATAAATATAATAATATTTATTTTTACTCATCAATTATTAAAGAAGATGATATTAAAATGAAAACTGCTAAAACCTTTCTTAATAAATTGTATGGAGGGGATATGAAAAGTTTAGTGCTTAATTTTGCGAAAAATGAAGAATTAAATAACAAAGAAATTGAAGAATTGCGAGACATTTTAAATGATATTAGTAAAAAATAAATAGATATAGGGTTCAAACATAATACATATATAAATTATGTTTGAACCCTATTAAATTAGATTTTTTATGAGATTAGTACATATAACAAACGGTGCCCATTTGACGATACCACGACCTTGTGGAATATTACTGTCTAAGTATTCTCTTGGTATTTTTCGATAATCGGTTTCATGTCGATATTGTTTAGGAATCATAGTTATCACCTCGAACTCATTATAGAACATATGTTCGTAAATTTAAATAGAAAACTACAATTTTCAAAAATATAAATAATAGCAGGACATAGAAGTGGATTAATAGGGTATAGGTAATTCGTAGAAAGACTTTATGCATATCATGATTGATTGAACAAAGGGGAAATGAATTTATGTCACATGGTCCTATTCAAGTGAATAGTGAAATTGGAACATTAAAAACTGTATTGCTAAAACGACCGGGGAAAGAATTAGAAAATTTAATACCGGATCATTTAAGTGGTCTATTGTTTGATGATATTCCATATTTAAAAGTGGCTCAAGAAGAGCATGATCATTTTGCACAAACATTGCGGGATGAAGGTGTAGAAGTACTATATTTGGAGCAATTAGCAGCCGAAGCAATTGTAGAGCCGAACGTACGTGCACAATTTATTGAAGAGGTGTTGACAGAATGTCCAGAAACGATTCTCGGACATGAACAAGAAATTAAAGCCTACTTTGCTACATTGACTAATGAGGAATTGATTGAAAAAATCATGTCTGGTGTTCGCAAAGAAGAAATTAAATTAAAATCAATTCATTTAGTGGAATATATTGATGATTTATACCCATTTTATTTAGACCCAATGCCAAATTTATACTTTACACGTGATCCACAAGCTTCTATTGGACATGGGATGACAGTAAACCGCATGTATTTTGGTGCACGCCGTCGAGAGTCTATTTTTATGTCATATATATTAAAGTATCATCCTCGTTTTAAAGATGAAGATATTCCAGTATGGTTGGATCGACAGACACCATTTAATATTGAAGGTGGGGATGAACTCGTATTATCTAAAGAAGTATTAGCTATTGGAATTTCCGAACGCACGTCTGCCCAAGCGATTGAACGTTTAGCACGGCAAGTCTTATTTAATGCAGATGCAACATTCACAAAAGTATTAGCGATAGAAATTCCTAATAGTCGTACCTTTATGCACTTGGATACTGTCTTTACGATGATTGATTATGATAAATTTACGATGCATGCAGCTATTTTCAAGAAAGAACAAAATATGAATATCTTTACTATTGAGCAAAATACACAAGGTGATGATATTCAAATTACACGGTCAAGCGATTTAAAAGCGACATTAGAGCAGGCACTTGGTATCGAAGAAATTGAATTTATTCCTACAGGTAATGGAGATATTATCGATGGTGCTCGAGAGCAATGGAATGATGGTTCTAACACATTATGCATTCGTCCAGGAGTGGTTATTACATATAATCGCAATTATGTATCTAACCAATTATTACGTGAAAAAGGGATTAAAGTGATTGAAATTAGAGGTAGTGAACTCGTGCGTGGTCGCGGAGGTCCAAGATGTATGAGTCAGCCTTTATATAGAGAAGAGATAGATTAGCAAAGTGGTTCTTTCTGATATGATTATAATGCTATAACACGGAAAATTATTGGAAAATCATGTATAGCAATATGAGCAAGATTATGATTGTAATATATAAGGCCCCTCATTATTTTGGTTTAATAAAGTTTATTAGACTATACGATAGGGCCTTATTTTTTGAGCTGTATACAGATTTTAATTGATATGAATGTCTGAGCATTGTTTGATTTTAAAAGAGACCAAATAGCGTGCTAAAGTGTAAAATGATATGATTAGAATAATCTATTGATAATGAGAGGAATGAACATCAAGATGGCTTATATTACATTAAATTATCAATCGCCAACGATTGGCATGAATCAAAATTTAACAGTTATTCTACCAGAAGATACGAGTTTTTTTAAAAGTGATGGAATTGCTAAACCACTTAAAACGGTTATGCTGCTACATGGATTATCAAGTGATGCCACATCATATATGAGATTTACAAGCGTTGAACGCTATGCAGAATCACATCAATTGGCCATTATTATGCCTAATGCTGATCATAGTGGGTATGCCAATATGGCGTATGGCCATCGTTATTATGATTATATTTTAGAAGTGTATCATTATGTGCATCAAATTTTTCCTCTATCAACGCGTCGAGAGGATAACTTTATTGCTGGTCATTCTATGGGGGGTTATGGAACGATGAAATTTGCACTGACACAAAGTCAGTTATTTTCCAAAGCAGCACCAATGTCTGCCGTCTTTCAAGCACAAACCTTGATTGATTTAGAATGGACAGACTATCATCCGCAAGCAATTACAGGTGAACATACTAATGTTAAAGGCACAAATTTAGATACATATCATTTGGTTGATGCAGCAGTGGCACGAGAAGAAACACTTCCAGAATTATTTATTCAGTGCGGAACCGAAGATTTTCTGTACCAAGATAACTTAACATTTATTGACTATCTAGCAGATAAACAGATTCCTTATCGTTTTGAACCTAGTCCAGGCGCCCATGATTACACTTATTGGGATAAAAGTATTGCGCGTGCCTTAGCATGGTTTGTTAATGATTAATCCATTAAAATACCTTCCATAGTAAAATAGGAGGGTATTTTTTATATTTCGCTTATATTGCATTGGTCACATATATATAGTTTTAAGTTTATTGTCATCATGATGCAAAGATGTCATGCTACGAAAACCTACTAAGGCATTACATTCCTTAGTGCGTGCTACTGAAATATACGACTAAATTAATTCATCAAAATTAAAAATAGTAATCATATCATAAACATGACTTTGCAATTTATCATTATTTGTATTATATAATAGTGGTGTTTTATTACCATGATTAAAATTGAATGTAATTAGAATATATTATAGAATTAAAAAGTAGATAAATTGGATTTTGGGCCGCTAAAAATGCATGTTAGGAGGTATGTGTATGCAGAAGTATCGTATTGTATGTGTGATTGCCTTAGTTTTAATGTTGATAATGAGTTATTTAACTTTAACCACAAAGGTTAATGCCTCAGCATCTGTCGTAGCTGTTGGTGATAATTTAATACATCCAGTTGTTTATAACGATGCTAAAGTAGGTTCGAATAAATATGATTTTAAACCTATGTACAAGCATGTGAAATCAAATATTCAACAAGCAGACTTCGCGTATGTGAATCAAGAATCACCGATTGGTGGAGATGATAAGCCGTACTCAGGATTTAAACAATTTAATACACCGAGTGATGTAACTAAAGCCATTGTAGATAGTGGGTTTAACATCATAAATGGTGCAAACAACCATTCACTGGATCAAGGTGATTCAGGAGTAACCAATCATATAAATGCTTGGAAACCCTATCGCCATGACGTGTTGTTTTCTGGTGTTTTCAAGTCTCAAAAAGAAAGCGAAGCGGTACATACAATTACGAGAAATGGTATTACTGTAAGCTTACTTTGCTATACATATGGTACAAATGGCCAAATATCTCAATATCCTTATACAGTAAAAACCTTTGATGAAGCAACGATAAAAAAAGATGTGCGCAAAGCAAAGGAACATAGTGATGCGGTAATTGTTTCAGCACATTGGGGCAATGAGAATCATACAATGCCGAATGAGAAGCAACAAAAGTATGCGCAGTTATTTGCAGATGAAGGTGTTGACGTTGTTTTAGGAATGCATCCACATGTTATTCAACCGGTTAAATGGGTAAAAGGAAAAAATCAGCATCAAACGTTAGTGGCATATTCACTTGGTAATTTCTTAAACGGGCAATATACTTCAACGGAATGGAACCAATTATTAGGACGGTTGAATTTTAATTTAGAAAAAACTTCTAAAGGTGTTACCGTGAACAACGTAAAATGGCGCAGCATGGTTAACCATTATGAACAAAGTAAGCCTATGGATAAACGTACGCGCAAACATTTTGTATTATATAATTTACACGATTATACACCGGCGTTGGCTGAGAAACATGCCTTACGCCAAAATATACAAAGTCAATGGGACATCCCACACTTACAGCAAATGACTAAAAGCATTATTGATGATGAATTTTTAGACGCACAAAGTATTTAGTGCGTCACGTTTCACGAGAAACATCGCTTGTCATCCAACCATTGAGCTAACGTAAAATCATGTTAAAGTATATGTGAAAAGGTCTAACGTTTTCATTAAATATAACAGGAAAGATTTGTTTTTTCTTGTGAATAAGCTAATATAAAAGCTATAAATTGATATTGGAGATAAAATATGTCACCACAAAAAGCCAAACAACGCACAAATAATAAAAAAATATTTCTGTTTGTTATGATACTCATTACCATTATATGCGTATGTTTAGCAATTTTTTATCATAGGACAACGGCAGAGTTACATCACGGAGTATTTAATCGTGGTGAACTAGCACAATTAGCACCAGATAAAGTTCCTGTCCCAGATGTGAGACGTCCAGATTACTTTAAATCAATGACTCAATTATTTGCTCATACTAAAGAAGGGCGAGATTGGAAGAAAGAAGTCATACATACAAAGAGCGATGCAATCATTATTGCACCGCACGGGGGTAATATTGAAAAAGGAACAACGGAATTATCGCGACTTGTTGCACGAAAGAACCATTATAATTTCTATTCATTTATAGCTTTGCGTCATCATGCAGAACGTTTACATGTAACGTCGGCGCATTATAATGATCCTCAACTATTAAAGATGCTCCAAAAGCAAGAATATGCCGTTGCGATACATGGCGCAAAAGGGAATCACCCGATTGTCTATATTGGGGGATTGGACACACCTTTAAAATTAGCCATTCAAAAGCAATTGATTAAGTCACATTTTGTTGTTAAACCTGCGCCAACATATCTTGGTGGCGAACTGACCGGTAACTTTGTCAACAAGGATTTAAAGCATGCAGGAGTACAATTGGAGCTCACCACTGCATTGCGCAAATCTTTTTTCGTCAATGATAATTTTAATCATATCGCTAAGGATAAGCATCAAGATTTTACAAAGCGTATGTATGTTTTTGCAGACGCTATTGATCGCGCAATAGATGAAATAGAACATAAGAAAAGCACGTCTGACTCAGATTAAATGGTCGGACGTGCTTTTTAAATAAAATTTATTAGAAGTTTTTAGCAACTTCTGTAGCTTTTGCTAGACTAGCTGCTTTGATTTCTTCTGTTTTTTCTGGTTCTGCATTGTGACCTTCAATAATGACATTCTCATATGATGGCACTCCTAAGAAAGTCATAATTGTTTTCAAGTAACGGTCACCAGATTCCATTTCAGCTGCGGGGCCTTCACTATAATATCCACCACGAGATTGGATATGTAGTACTTTTTTATCTGTTAATAAACCTTGTGGGCCTTCTGCTGTGTATTTGAATGTTTTACCGGCAACAGTAATAGCGTCAATATAAGCTTTTAATACAGGAGGGAATGATAAATTCCACATTGGTGACACGAATACATATTTATCAGCGCTTAAAAATTCATCAAGAATTTCAGCTAAACGTTCAATTTTTTCTTTTTCATCACCGTTAAGTGTTTCACCGTTTGCTGCTTTACCCCATCCTGTTAAGACATCTTTGTCAATGAGTGGAATGTAAGTATTGAATAAATCGATATGCACGATGTCATCTTGAGCATGTTGTTCTTTATAAGCGTTTAAAAAGGCTTTACCAGCTGCCATAGAGTTAGATGCCAGTTCATCTAATGGATGTGCAGTAATATAGAGTAATTTAGACATGAGTTGAGCTCCTTTAAATTGTGATTTAGATATAATTATTATACTTCTAATTGCATATAGCGCAAGCACTTTGTTTTAAAATCATACTAATGGCGTATGTATGATTGATATTATTGATAAGCGATGCATAAAATAGAATTCTTATTTTTAAAAATAGAAGATAAATGTGTATAATAGGTATATGAAGCTTTCACACGACACGTGAAGAGTTTGAATTTTGATTTACCAAAAGGAGTGACAAGAATGAAAGGTCTATTCATTACAATTATATTAGGTGCAGTTGGTTTTGTAGCTTTCAAAAAATATCAAGAGAAAGTAAATAAAATGCCAAATATTGAATATTAAAAACAACAAGCCAGGATATTTTCACATCTAGAAAATATCCTGGCTTTTGTTTTATAGGATGTGCAGTGTAAATCGTAACTTTATAGTGAAAATTTACATGATGTTTACAAAAAATTAAATTTAATTTATAAAAGTTATTGTAGGATTAAATGTAATTGTATATTTCTTAAAAAAGTTTATAATACTTAGATATAAAGAGTAATTCTAAACATACTAGATAATTTCACAAATAAATACAAAAATTCAAATTACTGCTGGAGGTCAAAATGGAAAAAACGCTTGATTTATCGATGTTTATAACTGCACTAAAAAAGAATTGGAAGTTATTTATTTTAATACCTGTGGTTTTTGTAGTTATAAGCTTATTAATAACTATATTTTTAATGAAGCCTAAATATGAGGCAAATACACAAGTGTTAGTAAACCAAAAAGAAAGCAATGAACAATACAGGGCTCAAGAAGTTCAAAGTAATATTCAACTTGTTAATACGTATTCTGAAATTCTTAAGAGTCCACGTATATTAGAAGACGTAGCGAAAAAAGATAAAAATCTCTCTGCAAGTGAAATTGGCAACATGCTTACAGTCACAAAACAAGCTGACTCACAAATTTTAAATGTAAGTGTTGAAAATCATAGCAAGGCAGACGCAGAACGCATAGCAAATGAAATTGTAAGTGTATTTAGTAAAGATATGCCGAAAATCATGGATATAGATAACGTTTCGATATTATCGAAAGCAGATGGAACTGCATCCAAAGTTTCACCTAATTTGTCGCAAAACTTAGCAATAGGACTTGTATTAGGCTTAGTACTCACTATTGTAATTATCATTTTTAAAGAATTATTTGATAGAAGAATTAAAACAGAAGAAGATGTTATTAGAGAGTTGGACATTCCAGTTCTAGGTTCAATCCATAAATTGAAATAGGAGACGAAAGTATGACTAAAAAGAATGAGAAACGAAAAAATTTAAGTACGCCATTGTTTACTGAAGATAATTCTAAATCAATCGTGAGTGAAAAAGTTAGAGGTATACGCTCTAATATCATGTTTTCAGGAGTAGAAGAAGTTCAAAGTATCATTGTTACTTCTGAAAAGCCAGCTGCAGGTAAAAGTATTATTTCAGCGAATATTGCAATCACATATGCACAAGCAGGATATAAAACATTAATCATAGATGGAGATATGAGAAAGCCCACGCAACATTATCATTTTGAAACGACGAATTATGATGGATTATCAAATTTAATTATAGGAAAGTCTAACTTTGATAAATCGATTATCAAGACGAGAGTAAAGAATCTTGATTTAATGACAGCAGGTCCCACACCACCTAATCCATCTGAATTAATTGGTTCTGGGGCATTTGAGAACATATTACGTGATTTAAATGAAATATATGACTTCATTTTAATTGACACACCGCCAATCATTTCAGTTACAGATGCACAGGTATACTTAAGATTCGTACCTAATTGTGTCATGGTCATTGATGTACAGAATAATAATAAAAATGAAGTGAAGAAAGCAAAAGAATTAATTGAAAAAGTAGGAGGACGTGTACTAGGAGCAGTGTTAAATAAAACACCTAAAGAAAAATCATCTAGTTATTATTATTACGGAGATGATGAATAAATGATTGATATACATAATCATATTTTGATTAATGTGGACGATGGTCCTAAAACTAAAGAAGATGCCATTACTTTATTAACTCAAGCGAAGAATGAAGGGGTTACAGAGATTGTTGCGACACCACATCACTTAAGTCCCCAATATGATAACAGTTATAGTCAGGTTAAAGAAAGTTTAGAACAACTCTTAGATATGGATGAAGTCAAAGATTTAGGTATCAAGCTTTATCCAGGACAAGAAATAAGAATAACAGATCAAATACTGTCCTTATTACAAAAAGGAGATGCCATTGGATTAAATAACTCTAACTATTTATTAATAGAGTTGCCGTCAAATAGTGTTCCACACTATACAAAACGTCTTTTCTTTGATTTACAGTCGAATGGTTATATCCCCATCATTGCCCATCCAGAGAGGAATAAGGTCATCACCCAAGACTTAGATGTTTTATATGAACTTATAAATTCGGGTGCGTTCAGCCAGCTTACTTCAGCCTCGTTAATGGGAAAACTTGGAAAAAAAGTGCAAAAATTGTCCATTCAAATGATTGAAAATAATTTATCCCATTTCATAGCTTCAGATGCACACCATGTCACCCAAAGACCTTTTATCATGAATAGTTTGTTTAGCAATAAAAATTTACAAAAATATGAAGAAAACATAAAAAATTTTATGAATAATGCAAAATCTGTCATCAAAAATGAAAATATAGTAAAAAAACAACCACTTCAAGAATATAAGCATAAAAAATTGTTTGGTTTATTTTAATTTATACGCATGATGGATGAGGAGATGAAAACATGTGAACAAATTAAATGCTCGAGTAAGGCTTTTTGCTTTAATTATAATAGACTCGTTGATTGTAGCATTTTCAGTTTTTATTTGTTATAACATTTTGGAGCCTTTTTTCAAAGGATACGCCAATAAAATTCTAATTTTGACTTCAATATTGCTATTAATCGCGCATCATGTATTTGCTTATATTTTTAACTTATACCATCGTGCATGGGAGTATGCCAGTGTAAATGAATTATTAATCATAGTAGAGTCAGTGACTTGTTCTATTTTAGCTACAGTCATATTAGTTCCAGTATTTACGGGGCACCCACCGTTCTTTAGATTATATCTTATTACATGGATGATGGTGTTAATATTAATCGGAGGTTCCCGTATTTCATGGAGAGTGACACGAAAATTTGTCGTTGGCAAACATCAAAAGAAAAAACCAACCCTTATTGTTGGGGCTGGACGAGGTGGTTCTTTACTTATTCGCCAAATGTTAAGAAGTCCTGAAATGGGGCTAGAACCGGTATTGGCAGTGGATGATGATCCTCAAAAAAGAAAACTCACCATAGCAGACGGTGTAAAAGTACAAGGGACAATTGATGATATCCCTAATTTAGTAAATAAATTCCGCATTAAGCGTATTATTATTGCTATTCCAACACTCAAGCCTAATCGCCTAAAAGAAATTAACGATATTTGTAATAGCACTGGCATAGAATTGTTTAAAATGCCTAGCATTGAACAAGTATTAGTTGGTGAACTAGAAGTTAATCAATTAAAACGTGTAGAGGTAGAAGATTTACTTGGGCGTGAACCAGTTGAATTAAATATGGCTATGATTTCAAAAGAACTAACGCATAAAACGATAATGGTTACCGGTGCTGGTGGTTCGATTGGCTCTGAGATATGTAGACAAGTTTGTAAGTTTGAACCTGATTGTATTCTGTTATTAGGGCACGGCGAAAATAGTATTTATCTTATTCATCAAGAATTAAATGCAATTTACAAAGATAAAATTAGAATTATTCCAATTATAGCCGATGTACAAAATCCAGAACGCATTCAAGATGTGATGAATCGGTATAAGCCATATGCCGTATATCACGCTGCTGCGCATAAACATGTACCTTTAATGGAATACAATCCAATTGAAGCATTTAGAAATAACGTTTTAGGTACACGAAATGTCGCGATAGCTGCTAAAACTGCAGGGGTCAGAAAATTCGTCATGATTTCTACAGATAAAGCTGTAAATCCACCAAATGTGATGGGCGCGTCAAAACGTTTAGCTGAAATGGTTGTTCAAAGTTTAAATGAAGAAAATAGTAAAACCGATTTCGTAGCTGTTCGTTTTGGTAATGTATTAGGTTCACGTGGTTCAGTAATCCCATTATTTAAAAAACAAATTGAAGCTGGTGGTCCAGTTACAGTAACACATCCTGATATGACGAGATATTTCATGACGATTCCAGAGGCCTCAAGACTTGTGTTACAAGCTGGTGCCTTAGCACAAGGTGGAGAAATATTTGTTTTAGATATGGGCGAACCTGTTAAGATTGTTGATTTAGCAAAAAATTTAATTAGATTAAGTGGAAAATCCGAAGATGATATTCAAATTAAATTTACTGGTATTCGTCCAGGTGAAAAGATGTACGAAGAATTACTGAATGAAAATGAAATACATCCTGAGCAAGTTTATGAAAAGATTTATAGAGGTAAAGTAAGAAACTTTTCTAAAGACGAAGTAGAAGCAATCATCAATGATTTAGTGAAAGATTTTAAGAAAGAAAAAATAATCAAAATTGCTAATGATTAGGAGACTTAATATGTTTAAAGATAAAGTGCTACTAATAACTGGAGGAACAGGGTCATTTGGAAATGCAGTTATGGAAAGATTTCTTGATACTGATATTAAAGAAATAAGAGTTTTCTCCAGAGATGAGAAAAAGCAAGATGACATGAGAAAAAAATACAACAATGCCAAATTAAAGTTCTATATTGGAGACGTAAGAGATTCGCATAGTGTTGAAACTGCAATGAGAGATGTTGATTATGTGTTTCATGCCGCTGCATTGAAACAAGTTCCATCTTGTGAGTTTTTCCCTATGGAAGCTGTAAAAACGAATATTATTGGAACAGAAAATGTACTTCAAAATGCAATTCGTAATAAAGTGAAAAAAGTCATTTGTTTATCAACAGATAAAGCTGCTTATCCGATTAATGCGATGGGTATTTCAAAAGCAATGATGGAAAAAGTCTTTGTTTCCAAATCTAGAAATGTTGATGGTGAGCAATCATTAATTTGTGGTACGAGATACGGCAATGTTATGGCATCAAGAGGGTCAGTTATTCCATTATTTATTGAAAAAATAAAAGCTGGTGAGCCTTTAACAATAACAGATCCTAACATGACACGATTTTTAATGAGTTTAGAAGAGGCAGTTGAACTCGTAGTACATGCATTTAAATATGCCAAAACGGGTGACATTATGGTTCAAAAAGCACCAAGCTCAACAGTCGGCGACTTAGCTGAAGCGCTATTACAATTGTTTGAAGCGGATAATGAAATAAAAATTATTGGTACAAGACATGGTGAAAAGAAAGCTGAGACACTTTTAACTAGAGAAGAATATGCACAATGTGAAGATATGGGAGATTACTTCCGTATCCCAGCAGATTCTAGGGACTTAAATTATAGTAACTATTATGAAGATGGTAATAAAGAGATTACAGAGGCATACGAGTATAATTCTGATAATACGAATATATTAACAGTAGAAGAAATTAAGGAAAAATTATTATCTTTAGAATATGTAAGAACTGAATTAAGTAACTATAAACAAGGTTAGGTGGGTTTACATTGAAAATCGTTATAACTGGCTCGAATGGTTTTGTAGGAAAGAACTTAAAAGCAGATTTGAAAGCAACTACAGATAATGACATTCTTGAAATTAATAGACAGACTGACGCAGAAGATGTAAAAAAATATTTGTTAGAAGCTGATTCAGTTGTTCATTTAGCAGGTATCAACAGACCACAAAATGAAGTTGAATTTAAAGAAGGCAATGTTGATTTTCTGAAAGAAGTATTAGACATCCTAAAAGACAATCCGAAGAAGCCAGATATTATTTTATCTTCGTCTGTTCAAGCGGAAAATGATAATCCATATGGAAACAGTAAACGCCAAGGTGAAGCAGTACTTGAACAATTTTCCAAAGATAATGGTAATAATGTGTTAATTTATCGTTTGCCTAACTTATTTGGTAAGTGGTGTAAGCCAAACTACAATTCTGTTATTGCAACATTTTGTTACAAAATCGCTAGAGATGAAGAGATTCAAGTGAATGATAAAAATGTAATACTTAAGCTTAACTACATTGATGATGTTGTCAAAGAATTTGAAAACGCGATTAATGGTAAGCCAAATATAGAAAATGGCGAGCCTAAAGTTGCCAATGTCTATGAGGTTAAATTAGGTAAGATTGCTGAACTTTTATTTCAGTATAAAGAAATTCCAAACGATAAAGCACTTCCTAATACCGAATATCCGTTTGAAAGAGCATTGTATAGCACATTTTTAAGTTATTTACCTAAAGAAGACTTTAGTTATCCTTTAAAAATGAATGTAGACCACAGAGGCTCTTTTACAGAAATTTTTAAAACAAAAGATAGAGGCCAAGTTTCAGTTAACATTTCTAAACCTGGAATAGTAAAAGGCAATCATTGGCACCATACTAAAAATGAAAAATTTTTAGTAGTTTCGGGGCAAGGTGTGATTCGTTTTAGAAAAGTTGACGACGATGATGTTATTGAATATTACGTTTCAGGAGATAAGTTGGAAGTGGTTGATATTCCAGTTGGTTACACACATAATATCGAGAACTTAGGCGATACAGATATGGTGACTATCATGTGGGTAAACGAAATTTTTGATCCAAATAATCCAGACACATACTTTTTGGAGGTCTAGTTGAATGAAAAAATTAAAATTAATGACAATTGTTGGTACAAGACCAGAAATTATTCGATTATCTGCAACAATTAAAGCATGTGATAAGTACTTTAACCAAGTATTAGTCCATACAGGGCAAAATTATGATTACACACTAAATCAAGTATTCTTTGAAGATTTAGAGTTAAGAGAGCCAGATTATTATCTTGAAGCGGTAGGTAATCATTTAGGTGAAACGATGGGAAACATTTTAGCTAAATCATATGAAGTGTTAGCAAAAGAACGCCCAGATGCATTACTTATTTTAGGCGATACAAACAGCTGTTTAGCAGCGGTATCAGCCAAAAGATTAAAAATTCCAGTATTCCATATGGAAGCGGGGAATAGATGTTTCGATCAAAATGTACCTGAAGAAATTAACCGTAAAATTGTCGATCATGTCAGTGATGTTAATTTACCTTATACAGAACATAGCCGACGCTACTTATTAGATGAAGGTTTTCCAAAGCAAAACATTTTTGTTACAGGATCTCCAATGAAAGAAGTATTAGAAGAATACTTATATAAAATTGAGGAAAGTGATATTTTAACAAAATTAGAATTAGAACCTCAAAATTATATATTAGTATCTGCACATCGAGAAGAAAATATTGATAATGAAGCAAACTTTTTATCACTTATGAATGCGATTAATGATATTGCAGAAAATTACCAAATACCAGTTATTTATTCAACACATCCAAGAAGCTGGAAAAAGATTGAAGAAAGAGAATTTAAATTCCATCCATTAGTAAGACAACTTAAGCCATTTGGATTTTTTGATTACAATGCGCTACAAAAAAATGCTTTTGTCGTACTATCTGATAGTGGCACACTATCTGAAGAATCATCAATTTTAAAATTCCCAGGTGTGCTCAT
The DNA here is from genome assembly GCF_001558775.1 of Staphylococcus lugdunensis. NCBI lineage: Bacteria > Bacillati > Bacillota > Bacilli > Caryophanales > Staphylococcaceae > Staphylococcus > Staphylococcus lugdunensis. The sequence goes on from NZ_CP014022.1 coordinate 1,763,784, forward strand.
TCGAACATCAACAGAGAGACCAGAAGTTTTAGACAAAGGTACCGTGATTGTTGGAGGCATTTCATTTAATAATTTAGTACAATCCGTAGAACTTGCAAAAGCAATGGAAGAAAACAACGAACCTATGATTGATGCGATTGATTACAAAGATACAAATGTGTCAACAAAAGTTGTTAAAATTATACAAAGTTACAAAGATATCATTAACCGTAATACTTGGAGGAAGTAGCTATGAAAATTGCTATTTTAGGTGCAACAAATATCAAACATATGTCTTTGATATCTCATTATCTTGATCATATTGATTTAAAAAATAATCAAGTAGATATCTTATATACAGATAAATATGGAATAGATGAAAAATTTGAAGGATTGACGAATTATTATAAGTACACAGTTAATATTGATTCAAATTGGTCATTAGCAAGAAAGGCATTGAAATACTATTCATTCAAGTCTTATGCAATAGATATTATAAAGCATAATAATTATGATTTTTTGATTGTATGGGGAAGTTACACGGGACATTTATTCAAAAAATTCTTAACTAAATATTATAAAGGAAGGTATATTTTAAATATAAGAGATTATTTTTATGAAAAAAATAGGGTAGTATTTGCTAGAATGACTCAATTAGTAAATTTTAGTTATATGTCTACAATTTCATCAGATGGTTTTTTAAAATTTCTACCTAAATCAAAAAAATACCAAGTTGTATATAGTTATAATTCTAAGATAATAAATCAAGCTAAATCTGAAAAAAATATTGTCCTACAAAAGCCATTGAAAATTAGTTTTATTGGTAATGTGAGATTCTTAGATATAAATAAAAAAATATTAAAAGAATTAAAAAATGATTCTAGATTTTTGATTCAATATTTTGGAACTGGTGCTGAAAATTTAGAAGAATTTGCTAAAGAATTTAAAATAGAAAACGTGAAATTTTATGGGGGCTTTGATATTAAGGAAACATCTAAATTTTTAAATCAGACAGATATAATTAATAATTTGTACGGTAATAAAAATATAGCGCTTGACACAGCGTTATCTATTAGAATGTATTATTCATTATTTCTAAATAAACCGATTATTACTTCTAAAGATACTTATACTGCTTCACAGGCTGAAGAATTTGGATTAGGAATTCAAGTAGATTCAGATGATTTATCTGGATTAGGAAATAAAATCATCGATTACTATCATTGCGTTGATAATGCACAAATAAATAAGAAAAGAAGAAAGTATATCAAATATGTTTTAAAGCAAAATGAAAATTTTTATCAAAAATTAGATGAGGTATTGAATGAATAAAATATTTAATTTAGTTATTACTTTTCTTTTTATTTGTACAGTAATTATTTTAATATCAAAAAACGAGATGTTACTAGCTATAATGCCCTTAAGTTACTTAATAGCTAAAACTATTCTTTTCTTTAGTTCTAATGAGAACCTTAAATATACGAGACTAATATATGATATTTTTGGAATTATTAGGTTAATTTTAATTCCTTTATTAATAGGAACAACAGAAGATAAAATTATAAATAATCTACCTCTAGGTCGAGAATATTTTAATCAAGCTGTGATTTTGATATCTGTAGAATATATAATTGGTTCAGTTATCTTATATATATTTGGAAAGTTGTTTACTGATAAAGTTTCATCCCCAAAAATAGATTACAAAATTTCAGGATCAAAGATTTTTTATGGATTGTTCATTTTTATAGTAATTATAATATTTATTTTAAGTCCAAGCACAAGAGAAAGTATCTCTTTTTTAGTGATAAAAACACATGATAATGGTAGAGGAACAGAAGTTACTAGTGGAATGGTTGTTTTGATTAGAATGTTACTACAATTAGCACTAGCATTGAGTTTTGTGATTAGTTCTTTTTTATCGTATAAAAAATATAAAATAAAACCAAAAATCTATTATCTATTTTTACCACTAATTTTAGGTTTAATAAATATTAGTTTGATAGTTGGGGAGAGAAGAAGTATACAACTTTATACTCTTATCTCAGTATTAGTTATTATTACAATTTTATTTAAGTACCATAGTAAAAAAATAAATATATTAATTTTACTAGTAGGTGCGTTCATTTTAATATTAATGACATTATATAAGGAATTATATATCTTTAACTACTCTTCTTATGGTGCTGCACTTGAAGCCAGCAGTACTGATCAAATTAATTTTGTAGATCAGATACAATCATATTTTTATGGGCCAACCAATGTTGCAAGTGCTATAGATTATTCAAACTATTATCAAGGAACATTTAAACAATTTTTATTTGATAATGTACGATCAATATTTGGGTTGAATTTATTAATAGATCATGATCATTTAATCACTAGTCAATTATTTAATCAGATAATTTATGGTAGTAAACAATTAACGGGTCATTTAATCTCTAGTGCAGGTTATGGATATATATATTTTGGTCCAATACTTTTCTTTTTAGTACTAGCTTTTAATTTGTTTTTAGCATGTATATTTGAGTTGGTATTACATAAAACTAAATCATTAGAATTAATATTTGTTGGAACATATGTATACATGAGAGTTGCAACTAATATTTTTGGACATACTACCCCTATAATAACTTTAATTTCATCAATAATAGTAGTTTATTCTCTTGTAATTATTACTGCGGTAATAGTTAAAAATGCTTTTAGTAAAGGAGATGGTTATAAATGATCAGAAAAATTATGAAATCAAAAGTTTTTCGAATAATTAATTGGCCATTAAGACTTTTTTATGATGAAAAATATTTAGAAGGATATTACTTTGAAGAAAAAGTGATGGGTTGGCTATGGGCATGGAAAGCTATTCCTTTTAAACTTTTAGGAATTAATACAAAGTTACCTTTTCCAGCAGATTCAACTGTTAGAATTCATAATGCTAAAAATTTGATATTTGATAAAAATGACTTACACATATTTCAGTCTCCTGGAACTTATTTTAATAATTTTTCTGCTCAAATTATTTTAGGAAGTGGAGTTTATATTGCTCCTAATGTTGGTATTATAACTTCTAATCACGATACAAATAATTTAAAAAAACATCTTGATGGGAAAAATGTAGTTATTGGAGCAAATAGTTGGATTGGAATGAATTCAGTAATCTTGCCAGGAGTTACTTTAGGTGAAAAAACAATAGTTGGAGCAGGTTCGATTGTTACTAAAAGTTTTGAAGAAGGTAATATAGTATTAGCAGGTAATCCAGCTAGAATTATAAAAAAGTTGGGATAAATTATGAAAAAAAGTAAATTTTTAAATGATTCGCTATTAATGATAATTAGTAGTGGAATAGGTCAATTTATTTTAATTATAACTACGCCTGTTGTTTCTAGAATATATTCACCATCTCAATTTGGTGAATTCACTATATTTTCAAATATAGCTATGATATTAATTCCAATAATAAACGCCAGATATGATTTACTAATTATTAATGCTAAGAATCAACATAAAGCTAACGTTCTATCACAAATAAGTTTCATAATATCTGCGGTTATTATTTTGTGTTTAATTCCTATATCGATTATATTTTTAATTATTTTCCCTCAATACATACTAGATATAATTTTTGTAATTATAACTTTAGTACTAGTAAGTTTTACTAATATATTTACTAATTATTTGAATAGGGAAAGAAATTATAAAGCACTAAGTATTATTAATATATTTAGGTCAGCTTCTATGACTCTTATACAAATTGGTTTAGGCGTATTACATTTTGGAAGTTTGGGACTAATAATTGGGTTTGCTTTTTCTTATATCTCTGGCATTGGAATTGGATACAGAACGTTTAAGAGATATTTTTATATCATTACAGACAAACAAGAAGTTAGAAATGAATTTTTAGAACACAAAAATCAACTTATATATTCCACACCGTCAATATTATTAAATAGTTTGTCTTTTTCTATAGTTATTTTCTTCTTAGGAATACTTTATACAAATGAAGAAGTAGGCATATACGGAATGACTATTAGAATCTTAGGAATACCTGTGACAATTATTTCATTAGGCTTATCTAAAATATTTATGCAAAGAGCAAATGATTATTATTTAAAATATGGTACGTTTCGAAATCTATTATTAAAGTTTTCAGGTGCTCTAATAGTATTGTCAATTGCTTTATATATACCATTTTACTTATTAAGTGAGAATATAGTGAATTTAATCTTAGGAAGTCAATGGTTAGGAACAATTACGGTGATGCAGATTACTATACCTTTGTTTGCTATTCGATTATTAGTTTCAACAGTATCACTATCCGTAGTTGTTATTAAAAAGCAACAGATTGAATTAATGTTACAAGCTTCTTTTGTTATAGGCACAGTTATTACATTTTATATTAGTAAAATTGCGAGCTTAGAATTTATGCAATTTGTTGAATTAAATACAGCTGTTTTAATTGCGTCTTATAGTCTATTTTATGTAGTACTATATCATTTCTCAAAAAGCAAAAATATTCAATCATGATAAGTATGAAATAAATATTAAAATTTCAGGTGATTAAATGAAAAAGAAAAAATTATTAATATTATGTCAGTATTTTTATCCTGAATACGTTTCTTCTGCTACTTTACCAACGCAAATGGCTGAGGATTTAGTAAAAAAAGGTATGTATGTAGATGTTATATGTGGATGGCCGTATGAATATAGCAATGAGAAGCAAGTTGAAAAGAATGAGAATTACAAAGGCATTAATATAAAAAGATTAAGATACTCAAAATTTAATAATAAGTCCAAATTTGGACGAATATGTAATTTCTTTTCACTATTTCTAATGTTTATTTTTAAAATGCCCAGGATGTTGAAATATAATCATATATTAGTGTATTCCAATCCTCCAATATTACCGTTAATCCCGGATATTTTGCATCGCGTATTTAAAAAGCAGTATTCATTTGTAGTGTATGATATTGCACCTGATAATGCTTTGAAAACCGGAACTACTAGACCGGGTAGTTTAATTGATAGATTAATGAGATATATCAATAAACATGTGTATAGCAATGCGAAAAACGTTATTGTTTTAGGAACTGAAATGAAAAATTATTTATTACAAAATAAGATTTCAAGTAAGCCTGATCGGATACATGTCATTCCTAATTGGTATACAGAATCAGAAGACGATAAAGTTCATAATATAGAATTCCGTGATTTAAGAAATCAATATGACAAAATTTTGCTTTACAGTGGAAATATGGGACAACTTCAAGATATGGATACTATAGTTGATTTTCTTAAATTAAATAAGGAAGATAATAAAACACTAACAATTTTATGTGGTCATGGTAAGAAATATCAAAAAGTTAAAAATTCAATTGAATTCAATCATATCTCAAATGTCAAAATTTATAAATTTTTAACTGGCACTGATTATACAGATGTATTAAAAATTGCCGATGCGTGTTTTGCTTCATTAGTTAAAGAAGGTGTTGGCTTAGGTGTGCCAAGTAAAAACTATGGATACTTGGCAAATAAGAAGCCTTTAATTTTAATTATGGATAAACAATCAGACATTGTTAAGCAAGTTGAAGCTTACAATGCAGGTATTCAAATAGATAACGGAGCAGCACAAGATATATATAACTTTGTAACAAGGCATTCAAGAGAGGAATTAAAAGAATTAGGGGTCAACGCGTATCAATTGTTTAAAGATAAATATACAAGAGAACATAATACAACAAAATATTATAACTTATTGAATGGAGGAAATTAATGTGAAAAGAGCTTTCGACTTATTTTGCTCAATATATGGTTTAATTGTAGCAGGGCCTTTTTTACTTATTATAGCGTTACTAATTAAATTAGAGTCACCAGGCCCAGCTATTTTTAAGCAAAAAAGACCAACACTAAATAATGAGCTTTTTAATATCTATAAATTTAGATCGATGAAAATGGATACTCCTAATGTAGCAACAGATTTAATGGATCCAGCAGATTTTATTACTAAAACTGGTAAATTTATTAGAAAAACATCAATTGATGAGTTACCTCAATTACTAAACGTGTTAAAAGGTGATATGTCCATTGTAGGCCCTAGACCAGCACTTTATAATCAATATGAACTTATTGAAAAAAGAACAAAAGTAAATGTTCATACAATACGACCGGGTGTTACTGGGTTAGCGCAAGTAATGGGTAGAGATAATAATACTGACGATCAAAAAGTAATGTTTGACAAATACTATTTAGAAAACCAATCATTTTTATTAGACATGTATATTATTTATAAAACAGTCATTAATACAATCTCATCAGAAGGTGTTTCTCACTAATGAGTAAAAACATTTTAATTACAGGAACTGGTGGATATGTTGGCAGTCATTTAGCGAATAGTTTAGAAAAATCAGGAAATAAAGTAAGTAGGTTAAGTGTAAGAAATTCACTATGGGAAAATCAAAGTTTTACAGACTATGATGTCATTATTCATACTGCTGCATTAGTTCATAATAATGATCCCAGTGCACAACTTGAAGATTATTTTAGAATAAATATGCATTTACCAAATAAATTAGCAAATAAAGCTAAAAAAGATGGAGTTAACCAGTTTATATTCATGAGTACAATGGCTGTATTTGGAGAAGATGGAGTAATCGGTAAAAATATTGAAATTACTGATCCAATGAAGATAAAACCTATAACAGATTATGGTAAATCAAAAGCTAAAGCAGAAGAGAAACTACTTAATATCTCTAGTTCTAGCTTTAAAGTTGTAATTATCAGACCACCGATGATTTATGGGGAAGATTCACCAGGTAATTTCACCAAACTAAAAAAAGTGGCAAAACTATTACCAATAATTCCTAACATTCATAACTATAGAAGTGCACTATATATCAAACATTTAGAACAATATGTCAACGAAATTATTACGCATAAAAAAGCAGGTATCTATCATCCTAAAGATGAATTTGAATTTAATACAACAAATGTCATAAAAGAGATTCGTAAAAACGAAAATAAAAGCACGATTTTATTACCAGTTCCAAAAACGATTTATCCCTTATTAAATAAAGTGAAATTTATTACCAAACTTTATGGCAATTTGGTGTATGGCAAAGATTTATATTTAAGTGAAGAGAAAATAAATATTAATCAACAAGAGTTTGAAAATATTATCAAAGATATCATGAATAAAGATTAATACTTTGTAAATTTTACGTGTGAAACATATATAAAATCTGTGTTTAATGGAGGGTATTAAAATGAAATTAACAGTTGTAGGATTAGGATATATTGGATTGCCAACATCAATTATGTTTGCTAAACACGATGTAGATGTATTAGGTGTAGATATCAATGACAAAACAATTGATAGTTTACAAAAAGGTAAAGTAAACATTGAAGAACCAGGTTTACAAGAAGTATTTGAGGAAGTACTTGAAAAAGGGACTTTAAAAGTTTCTACAAAACCAGCGGAAGCAGATGCTTTTATCATATCAGTGCCAACCCCAAACAATGATGATGAATATGAATCATGTGATATATCAATCGTGTTAAATGCAGTAAATAGTGTCTTACCGTATCTTAAAAAAGGTGACACGATTATAGTAGAATCAACAATTGCACCACGTACAATGGACGACCATGTTAAACCTTTAATAGAAGATAAAGGTTTTACTGTTGGTGAAGATATATACTTGGTACATTGTCCAGAGCGTGTGTTACCAGGGAAGATATTAGAAGAATTAATTTACAACAATCGAATTATTGGTGGGGTAACGCCGAATTGTGTTGAAGCGGGTAAACGTGTATATAGTACCTTTGTTAAAGGAGAATTGATTGAAACAAATGCACGTACAGCTGAAATGAGTAAATTAATGGAAAATACTTACAGAGACTTAAACATTGCTTTGGCTAATGAAATTACAAAGATTAGTAATCATTTAGATATTAATGTATTAGATGTAATTGAAATGGCAAATAAACATCCTCGGGTCAATATTCATTCACCGGGACCAGGTGTGGGTGGACATTGTTTAGCGGTAGATCCATACTTTATTATTGCAAAAGACCCTGAACACTCACCATTAATTCAAACTGGAAGAAAAGTAAATCGTTCAATGCCTCATTATGTTGTTGAGCATGTCAAAAGAATATTATCTGGTATTAATCACGCTAAAATTGCCGTGTTTGGGTTAACATATAAAGGTGACGTTGATGACATAAGAGAATCTCCAGCACTAGATATTTATCATTTATTACAAGAGGAAAATTTTGAAGTTACGGCTTATGATCCACATGTGGAATTGGACTTTGTTGAAAAAGATATTAACAAAGCTACTGAAGACGCATCACTTGTACTTATTCTTAGTGACCATTCAGAATTTAAAGAACTTAGCGATGATGATTTCAAACTTATGAAAAACAAAATCATATTTGATACTAAAAATGTTGTTAAATCAAACTTTAATGATTTATCTTACTTTAACTATGGTAATCTATATAAAGCAAGAGATATAGAGCTAAATAATTAAGCGAATTGTAATTTAAGAATTCAACTAATAAGGTGGATGTAAATGAAAAAAATAATGACTATTTTTGGTACTCGTCCTGAAGCGATAAAAATGGCGCCATTAGTTAAAGAATTACAAAAAAGTAAAAACTTAAAACCGGTAGTCGTCATTACTGCGCAACATAGAGAAATGTTAGATAGTGTTTTAAACATATTTGATGTCATACCTGATCACGATTTAAACATTATGAAATCGAATCAGACATTAGCTGAGCTTACTTCTAGAATTACTACTAAACTTGATGTAGTCATCAAAGAAGAAGAACCAGATATGGTGCTCGTGCATGGAGATACGACGTCTACATTTGTAGGTGGATTAACAGCTTTTTATAATCAAATACCTATAGGTCATGTTGAAGCTGGTTTACGTACATGGAATAAGTATTCGCCATTTCCTGAAGAAATGAATCGGGTTATGGTTGGAAATATGGCAGATTTAAATTTTGCGCCTACTGACAAAGCAGCAGAGAATTTGAAAAAAGAGAATAAAACAGAAGAAAGTATCGTGGTAACAGGTAACACTGCAATTGATGCCATGAAGACTACAATTAAAGATAATTATCAATCAGAAATTATCGAAAGACATAGTGATAAAAAGATAATTTTATTAACGGCACATAGAAGAGAAAATATTGGCACTCCAATGCATAATATTTTTAAAGCAATTCAAAAGCTTGTTAATGAATATGAAGATATCGTTGTTATTTATCCAATGCATAAAAATCCTAAAGTAAGAGAAATTGCTCATCAATATTTAAAAAATAACGCAAGAATTGAGTTAATTGAACCACTTGATGTCATTGACTTCCATAATTTTGCTAATAAAGCATATTTAATTCTTACGGATTCAGGTGGTGTGCAAGAAGAAGCACCATCTTTAGGTAAACCGGTATTAGTATTAAGAGATACAACTGAGCGTCCTGAAGGTGTGAGTGCAGGAACATTAAAAGTGATTGGTACTACTTTTGATTCTGTTTTAAAGGAAACGAAAAATTTGTTAGAAAACAAAGATGAATACATTAAAATGAGTAAAGCAAGCAATCCATATGGTGATGGAGAAGCTTCAAGAAGGATTTGTGAAAATATAGAATTTTATTTTGGATTAAGAAAAGCACTTCCTGCACCTTTTAAAAGTATTTATTAAGCACATTGCTAAATGTGAGTGTTTAAAATTTTTAAATAGAACGATATTTGATATATAAATATTAAAATCAGGTTGCGATATAAATGTCTTTGACAAGTTGAATAAGGCAATTTCTATTGAAAGTTAATAGAAATTGCCTTATTTATTATAGAACCGAATTCATAATGAATTCTGTCCTAATCTCATTAATTAGCATTATTAGCTAAGAAGGCGAAAATATTTTTCGCACTATCTGTGTTATCTTTATTACCTAAGAATTTGTCCTCACCTGGGCCGTAAGCATAAGTATTCACATCTTCTCCAGTATGACCGTAAGTTGTCCAACCAGTATGTGATTCATCGTTAATTGGTTTTTGAATTGCATCTTGTAACTTCGTCGTTGCTGCAGCAAGTTTTGGATCTTTTTCATTTTTCACTTTTGATTTAACTTCTTTAAGTTCTTTTGCTGCTTCTTTGACTTTGTCTAATTGATTATCTGGGAAGTTGATGCCATAGCCTTCTTTAATGACGGTTTCAGGATCTTTGCCATCAGCAATCTGCTTTGTCATATAGCTACCAGAATGTTTCATTTTACGTATTGCTTCCGGATTCCACACATAGTCTTTACCTTTTGCAATAGATAAACCACCAGTTGAATGATCTGCTGTAGCTACAACTAATGTATCTTTATGTGTGTTGGCATAGTTGATTGCATTTTGGAATGCTTTATCAAATCCGCTCATTTCAGACATCACACCAGTAATATCGTTAGGGTGACCAGATTTATCAATAGAGGCACCTTCAACCATTAAGAAGAACCCTTTATTATTTTTTTCAAGTTTAGATAATGCACTATTTTCCATATCAACTAATAATGGATTTTGTTGAGGTGCATCTATTTGTAGGGGCATATCTTTTTCAGCAAATAAGCCTAATACTTGATTGCTTTGAGAATGTGCTAAGTCTGTTTTATTTGTGACATAATCATAGCCATCATTTTGGAATTTTTTAGTTAAATTACCATTGTTTTTACCAAAGTATTTAGAACCACCGCCTAAGATGACATCTACTTTGTGTTGGCCATTAATTTTATCATTATAAAATTGTTGCGCAATCTCGTCTTTTTTATCTCGACTGTCAATGTGTGCAGCATAAACGGCTGGTGTCGCATCTGTAACTTCAGCTGTTGTCACTAAGCCTGTAGATTTGCCATTTTCTTTAGCTTGTTCTAGTACAGATTTAAGTGGTTTTTTGTTCGTGTCAACTGAAATGGCGCCATTGTAAGTTTTATGTCCAGTAGCGAAAGCTGTACCACCAGCGGCAGAGTCTGTAACATTTTCTTTTGGATCATCGGGATTTGTACGGTTAGTCCCTTTAAGGTATTTATCAAAGGCAGTTTGATCTAACTCTTTTGTTTTTGGGTTATCTGCATAGTAACGGTAAGCTGTGTTATAAGCGGGGCCCATACCATCGCCGACCATAAAGATGACGTTTTTAGGGTTTTTCGTGTTACCCATCGCCATCATATCATTTTGGGGATTGGCTGGACCTTCACCACTTCCAGATGCTTCGGATAGTTGACTCGTACTTAAGAGTGCGGCAGCTGCTATTGTTGTAGCTAATGTAGCTTTTCCTATTTTATTAAATACTCGCATGCTTTGATTATCCTCCTAATTTATATGTAAAGGTGTACTACAAATTCAGTGTATGAAATTAACGTTGAGTTTATGTGGGTTTATCGTTAAGAAAATGTAAATTGTATAGGGGGATCATTGTTAGAAAAGGGGATGACATGCGTGTTATTTTTGATTAAAAGATGTAAAATGTGGGATGAAGAAAAATATATTTCTCACTAGGAGAGGAGTTAATCATTATGATTCTTGTTATGCTATCACCCATTTTAATCATATTATTTATTGTAATGGGTATTTTCGAAGAACGTAGACGTAATAAAAAGCGTAAGGAACAGCAAGATAAAACTGTATCCAAATTCGAACAAGGACCACCACCAAAAGATGGAGAATTTGCCTCTAGATATTATAAAAATGAAGAAACAACACAAACTGCTCACAATAAAGAAGAAAATCAACCAGAAGAAAGCACAAAAAATCAAGAAAAATAGCGGGGCTCTAATAGAAAGAAAATAAAAATTTACAATACCAGTTGAGTTCTTGCTTATAAAGGAGTGTTGTTATGAGGATTATGATTGTTGAGGATGATGTTGTGATTCGCGAGAGTTTGGCTGGTGAACTGATGAAGTGGAATTATGATGTGGTTGCTGTAGATACCTTTGATGATATTGTGTCTTGTTTCGTAAAGTATGAACCAGGTTTAGTGTTGTTGGACATTAATTTACCTACATTGAATGGATTTCACTGGTGCCAAGAAATTCGCAAATCGTCAAATGTACCAATTATTTTTATTAGCTCACGCACGGATAATATGGATCAGATTATGGCGATACAAATGGGTGGAGATGACTTTATAGAAAAACCATTTAATCTGTCATTGACCGTAACAAAGATTCAAGCTTTGCTTCGTCGAACTTATGATTTAACTGTGAATCATAATGAAACGACAGTTCGTGACTGTAAGTTGATTATTGATGAAGCAACGCTTTATTACAAAGAAGAATCGGTACATTTATCATTTACAGAGTTACAAATTATTAAAATGCTGTTTGATAATCAAGGTAAATATGTCAGTCGCACAGCGTTAATTGAAAAATGCTGGGAGTCTGAACACTTTATTGATGACAATACGCTTGCGGTAAATATGACACGCTTACGCAAAAAACTTAATTCTATAGGGCTTGAAGATTTTATTGAAACAAAAAAGAATATAGGATATAAGGTTTAACGCCAATGACAACGTTCTTTGACACAATTAAGCGTGAACTGATCATCACCGCAATGGCATTAGTTGTTTTTTTAGTAATCTTTTTTGTCTTTAATTTGCCCTACTATGCCTACTTTTTAGGAAGTGGCATTATGTTATTTATCATGGTTATTTATTGGTTTATCGCATTGAGCGAGTTTAAAAAGCAACAACGATTGACATCTCAACTTAAAGTGTTAGAACAAGAAGTTCAACAATTAAAAAGCAAGCAAACGCAATACCAAAATGATATCGAAAACTATTTTCTTACTTGGGTACATCAAATTAAAACACCGATCACTGCCTCCAAACTGTTACTTGAACGTAATGAAGACAATGTTGTTAACCGTGTCCGACAAGAAATAATTCAAATTGATAATTACACTAGTTTAGCTTTAAGCTATTTAAAATTAATGAATCATGAAACTGACATGAGCTTTACTAAAGTAACTGTCAATGAATTGGTTAAGCCATTAATAATGAAATATTCAATACAATTTATCGATCAACATACACGTATACATTATGATCGCTCAGATGAAGAAGTATTGACAGATGTGCAATGGGCTTCCATTATGATAGAGCAAATTTTGAATAATGCACTAAAATATGCTCGTGGTAAAGATATTTGGTTAACTTTTGATAAAGATATAAACGTACTTTCTATCAAAGATAATGGTGTGGGTATTAGTACTGCTGATTTACCGAAAATTTTTGATAAAGGTTATTCTGGTTATAATGGTCGTTTAAATGAGCAATCAACTGGTATTGGATTGTTTATAGTAAAACATATATCGAATCATATTCATCATCAAGTAGAAGTAGATTCTAAGCTAGGTCAAGGTACGACATTTAAGATTTATTTTCCTAAGGTAGATAAAATGAATGAACTATAGCACAGAATAATTCATATCTACACTTCTGTAAGTTCAGAGGTGTTTAATGATGCATTTAAAGTAAATGAAATTAGCAATTATGCAGGTATTTTAGGAGGATTCAAGTTGTTACTTGAGGTTAAAAATGTAAAGAAAATTTATGGCAAAGGTCTTCACAAAACGACTGCATTAAATGGTATGACCTTTAATGTTCAACAAGGAGAATTTGTAGCAATCATGGGTGAGTCAGGTTCTGGAAAAACGACGTTACTCAATGTGATTGCTACATTTGATAAAATTAACGAAGGTAGTATTAGAATTGATGATCGGCAACTCAATCATATTCGTCATAAAGAAGTTGCTCATTTTAGAAGAGAAACATTAGGTTTTGTGTTTCAAGATTTTAATATGCTGCCAACTATGTCAAATAAAGATAACATTATTATGCCGCTTGTCTTAGCCAATCGTTCACACAAAACGATTGATGCTCGGCTTGCGCCGTTAAGTCAACAATTAGGTATTGAGCATATATTAGATCAATTTCCTTATCAAAGTTCAGGTGGTGAACAGCAACGTGTCGGAATTGCTAGAGCATTAATAAATCAACCTAAGCTACTACTTGCTGATGAACCCACTGGCGCTTTGGATTCCAAAACATCTAAACAAATTATGAGGTTATTTCAAAAGATTAACCAACGTCAGCAAACCATACTGATGGTTACGCATTCTAATATTGATGCCTCATATGCCAATAGAGTACTTTTTATTAAAGATGGCCGTGTTTATCATGAAATATATCGGGGTGAAGAAACACAATCAGATTTTCAACGGCGTATTGCTGATAGCTTGGCGATGTTAAATGAAAGAGGTGAATGATTTGACGTTTAAGATGTTGGTCATGATGACGACTCGACAGTTTAAGGCACAACGTCATATGATTATTCCATATATGCTAGCACTTAGCGCAATGTTCGGTATGGAATTTATATTATTATCATTAGGATTTAATGACGATGTTCGACGTCATCATTCAGTCTTACCTTATTTTATTTATATAGGCAATGCTTTTATGTCAATATTCATCGTAATATTTGTACTTTATGCCAATCGATTTGTCATGCGCCATCGTCAACATGAATTTGCATTAAATATGATTCTAGGTATGGAAAAGAAACACATTCGTGTCTTATTGTTTATTGAAGCCATCTATCAGACATTTGTCATTGCACTACTAAGTATTATAGGTGGGTATCTCTTTGGTGCCATTTCATTTATGCTGTTGAATAAATTGATGAAACAGACGACTACACGTCTTATCATCTATCCATTTGATATAACGGCAATGTCGTATATGTTAGTGGTTTTAATAGGAACAATGATACTACTGTTCATTATTAATAATGTAAGATTAACGATGCAAAGCCCTATCGAATTAATACAAGCTCAGCATAAGAGAGAAAAGCCATTATCCAAATTTGTTACATTCATTTTGCTCTTGATTGGTCTTTTAACGTTAGGATTAAGCTACTATAGTGTACTCGAACCTAAAACATTATTAGGTTCTTTTAACCGAATATTCATTGCTATCATTTATTTGATTATTTCAATGTATTGCTTATTTTTGTCACTTATGCCATTAATCTTACAAGTCTTGCAACGATATAAACGACTGTATTATCAGCAAAAGTATTTCTTTACGTTGTCAGGCTTAGTAGTACGAATGCGCTCTAATGCAGTAAGTTTAGCGAGCATGACTTTATTATGTACTTTTTTATTAGCGACGTTATCGATGTGTGTAGCAGCATATCGAGGTGTAGAAGATCGCATAGATAGTTTGATGACAAATCAATATCGTGTCGATTTCCTTGGAGATATGTATCAAAGTGAAAAAATAAAAGATACTGTGACCCGCTTTGAACAAGATGTGAGGAAAAAGGCAAAGGTAGATCAATTTAAACCAATTGTTTCAAGTATGCAAGATGTGAAAGTCAATGAGGCCACAATAGAATATAATCAGCAAAAAAATGTGTATAAAAATGGAATTTCACGTTTCACAATTGCTCAGTTATCTGATTTCAATCGATTTACAAAGCAACAGATAACACTTAAAGATAATGAGATTGCTATTGATGGTATGGGGCCTTTAATCAAGAAAAAGAAATTAACTATCGCAGGTCATACATATCAAGTTAAACACGTAAAATTAAATGGGTTCGGTATAAATAGAATTGCTGATGGTTATAATATTATTGTTAAAAATGAAAGACAATTCAATAGCATAGTCAACTTATTAGCTAAAAATAAACAATCTTATCACGCACCAGCAACCGAAGACGTAACCACTAGTATTGAGTTTAATTTGCTTACTGATAATAAATCACAATTTAATCAAATGATTCCTAAGTTAGAACATAAATACAAAAATGCAACGATTCAACGTAAAGATGAGTTTACCAACATATTCTATCAAGTCAACGGGGGATTAGTTTTTATTGGTATTGTTGTATCAATCATACTATTAATAGGTACATTTTTAATGATGTATTTTAAACAAATTGCCGAAGGTTATGAAGATCGCGAAGATTTTAGAACTATGCAGCAACTTGGTATTGAAGATAAACGTATTCAACAGACGATTCAACAACAAATGCGTTATATTTTTATTGTGCCGCTCATTGTTGGTACGTTTCATACATTAATTGCGTATAGATTAATCAAGCAACTAATGACCGGAATAGGTATTGAAGGTTGGGACCTCTTTGCCACAAGTTATGTTGCAGTTTTAGTTGTTTTTGTTGGAATTTATGGCATAATATATCGTATAACATCAAAAATATATTATAAAATGATTAAAATTTAAAGGAATACTTTAATAAAAAGATTAAGAAAGGATTTACTTTTATGGATCGAGTTGCTGAGACAACGTTAACCAGTATCGGTATAGTGCTACATATATTGTATATGCTAATGATATTACTAATCAAAGCCGTACTACCATTATTTTTGAGCAGCATTTTAATATTTTTACTTCCATTTTACTTATTATTATATAATAACCGGGATGGGTTTAATGACGGTGTCGAACACATAGCTAACTCTTTACTTGTTATGGGAATGATTATAACTATTTTATCGCTTATAGCTGTGTTTATTATTGCGAAAAAGCCTAAATTTGCAAGCACCATTTTATTTTTTACGACGCTAATAGCATTATTTAATATGAACTGGATTTCCGGATTATTATGGCTGATTTCTGCGATAATGCTACTCTCAAGAAAGCCTAAAGATATTAAAAAACGGCAATATGCGTTGCAACAGGAGAAACAGCAAACGATAGATAGGTTGCAATAACCATTCATTATCACATCATATCTTTGACAAATATTGAGTGTAAAGCACCATTCTTAAAAGTAAAGTCAACTTTTAGGAGGTTAATAATGATTAAACGAACTGTAGAAACCGTTCTAACATGGTCTGGAATTATTTTGCATGCGGTATACTTTTTCATTTTATTACTTATGTCATTAATTTTTACAAATGATGATTTTAAAAAATTTATGATTATGAAAGAATTACAAAGACCAGATGAAAATGTAACCTTGTCTGAAGCGGTAATGTCTGTTAATGTTCTTTCAACACTTGTAACGATTCAAGCTATAATAAACATCGTTATATTAGTTTTAGCAATTATTGGAGTAATCTTTATTCATAGAAGAACAAATGTATCAGCGATATTACTTATTATTGCAGCAGCATTATGTTTGTTGAACGCGAGTTGGGTAGCGTTTGTTTTGTGGCTTATCGCAAGTATAATGTTATTTGCGAGAAAACCAAAAACGCAATATGACTACAGTTACAACAACATGTCTAATCCATCTCAGGTAGACGCAAACGATAATGAACATAGTCAGAGTTAAAATACTTGACAGTTAATAGATTTAGAAGCTAACAATCATCAAAGTCAATCATCACAATATGATTGTAAGTATTCAATTGGTGGTATTTCTATACAAAATGAATCATATGAGGGTTTTATTTTCAAGATGGTATAGAGCGTCGTCAACAAGAGCAAAATAAAGTTAAATTATCATGTAATATAGTTATATTATAAATATTGAGCATATTTATTGTCATAAATAAGTGTAAAGTAAGGATTTCGTGGGTAAAGCAAAATAAAAGGAGGATTATTATGATTAAAAGAACAGGTGAAAAAGTTTTAACTTGGATTGGATTTATATTACATACGTTATACGTTATCTTTTTAGTTTTAATTCAAATGATGGTTAGTGATAGTGATTTTAAAGAACAATTGGCTAACGAACTACAAAAAAATCCAGATTCAAATGTTTCGAGAGACCAGACAATAGAAGCTGTTAATTCAGTAGCCACAAATTCTTCTGGCTGGATTATGATCGGAATTGTTATCTTAGGCTTAACTTTAGTTGCTGCGATTATGTTGAGCAAACATCCTACGATTTCTGCAATACTACTTATTATTGCTGTAGTATTAAGCGTATTTAATGTCAGCTGGGTAGCAGGAATTTTATGGTTAATTGCTGCGATTATGTTGCTTGTTAGAAGACCTAAAAATCAATATGCGTATAACAGTGGTACAACAACTGATATCCCACCAGAAGAGAATGAGCGATACAATAATTATAGTGAGAACCACAATGACGAATATCGTCATCAACAGCAAGATGTAGAAGTTGATAATCATGACCATCATCAATCACATTCTACTAACAATAAGGATGTATCAGATGATACGCGATTATCAAATGATGATCAGCATGATGATTTTGTGCGAGATGCTGCTGAGCGTCGTCAACAAGAAAAAAACGATGATCCATATAAATATTAAATGATAATAACCCTGATGCAGGATATATTCTTGCATCAGGGTTTCTTACGTTCTTTTTCTATTATATGGATAAAATATTAGGTATGGATAAATGAATTAATAATTAATGTCTAAATGTGACTTTAAAGTATGGCTTTGATATCTTTTACGATATAAGCCTCGTTGTTGTAATTCCGGGACAATATAAGTCACGAAATCGTTCAAACTATGCGGCAGAGATGGTGGCATTAAATTAAAACCGTCTGCTACGCCTTCATTAAACCAAAGCTCCATCTCATCTACAATTTCTTTCGGTGTACCGATTAATGTAAGATGTCCACCACCTGCATTGAGATAACCCAACAGTTCTCGAACAGTAGGTTGTTTATCTTTAATGATTTCAAGTACTGTTTCATAACGACCAGTTGGACCCTCAAAAGTCTCAATTGGAGGTAACTCTGGAACCGGACCATCTAAGTTCCAATCCTGACAATCTTGTTGAATGAAAAAACTAAGTTGTTTTAACGCTGTTTTCACAGGAAGTTGTGCATCTAAACGTTTTTTCTTCGCTAAAGCTTCTTCCTTTGTTTGTCCTACATAAGTAACTAAACCAGGAAATACTTTAATATGACGTTGTGGTTCAGCCGTTTGTGATAATGCCTGCTTTAATCGCTCACGATACCTTTTGGCTTGAGTTAAATTCCATGATACTGCATACACAGCATCCGCATATCTTGCGGCAAGTGCGATGCCTTGTTTAGAAGCACCAGCTTGCATATTAACCGGTCGCCCCTGTGGACTCTGAGGTGTAGAGATTGGGCCTCTCACTTGAAAATAGTTACCATTAAATTCTATCGGTTTAATTTGAGACGCATTCATGAGAACACCACGCTCTTTATCGGCAACAATATCTGTTGCTTTCCAGTTTGTAAACAAGTGTTGCATGACTGCAGCAAATTCTTGTGCACGAGCGTAGCGAGCTTCATGATTAGGTAACTCTGTCATACTATGATTTTGTGCTTCTATATCAGTCATCGATGTTACTAAATTCCAACCAACCCGTCCACCTGTCATATGGTCAAGACTAAGCAATTGTCTGGCAACAGTATAAGGATCCGAAAATGTACTCGAAATAGTTGGGACCAGACCGACGTACTGAGTTACTTGTGATATGGCTGTTAAATTTATGAGTGGATCAAACCAAAAGGCAGGCATTGCACTTGAGTCATTGGCATTAAAGGATTGATTGTCTGCGAAAAAGACAATATCTAAACAACCTCGTTCAGCAAGTTGTGCTAACTCTTGGTAGTATGAAACATCACCAAGCCGTTCAACTGCAGAATCAGGCATTTGCCAAGCTGCTTGATGATGACCGCAACCATAAACTAAGACGCCAATATGCATTTGACGTTGTTGCTGTTGATACATATATATACACTCCAATACAGCTACATTTATAACGATTATTGGGTTAGAAGTGTCCAACTCTTAAAATTAATAATGGCGTTCAAATGGACAATCAATTCATTGTTAAGCCACCATCTACAGTTATATTTTGTCCTGTAATTTGTTTAGCTTCATCTGAACATAGATAGACAACCATGTTGGCAACATCTTGCGGGCTTGTAACTTGATGTAACGGTGTTGTACTTGCAATTAAATCAAATACTTCCGGTGTCGTAACTGCACTGGCATCTGTTGTTTTAAGTAAGCCCCCTGAGACGACATTAGCAGTGATACCATATTGACCAAGTTCAGCAGCAATATTTCTAGTAAAACCGATAATACTCGCTTTTGCAGTTGTATATTCATGATAAGGAACAACTGGGTTTTGATATAAATTTGTACCGATATTTACTACAGAACCTTGTTTATGCTCAATAAATTGAGGTAGTACACTTTGAATAACATTAAAACTTGCTTTCAAGGTTCCATCTAGTTGTGCTTGATAATCGTCCCAAGATAAATCTTTGAAGGATTTTTGTGCGTCAGGATCGAATTTAAAGTTAACTAATGCATTGTTAACAACAGCATCGATATGTCCAAAATGATCGATTGCACTAGCTACCATCGCATTCACTTGCTCACGATTACGAACATCTGCTTGTAATGCAATAGTTTGAGCTCCTAGCTCTTGCATTAACTGTTCGGCCGCTGTTTGACTTTGATTATAATTAATCACAACTTGAAATCCTTTAGCGACTAGAGTGCGTGCTATAACAGAACCAAGGCCACGACTAGCTCCAGTTACTAATACAGTTTTTGCCATTGTGAACCTCCTTATAAAGAATATTAAAGAAAAAAATACGCAACCTTCACTAGGAAAGTTGCGCAACGTAAAACTATCATAAATAACGGACTCAAAATAAAAGAGGCCATTAGACATATTAATATTAGGTTCCACACACTTTCCTACGCTAGTATCAACTAGATCAGGTTCAAAGGGTTTAAGGCCACGCCTATTCTCAGTTATAAAAACACCCCTAGTGCATATATTTAACTTTAATTTCAATTTAAAACTTTTCATTCACATTGTCAAGATACATTAATTTAGTAATCACGTAAACATTTAAGGAAAGAAGAACAATATTAGTTTCAGCAAGTAGGATTTTATGACTAATTGTTGAGGCTTTTTAAGTTGTAACGAGAAAATAGAGGAATAATCTCTTCTTAGAATATAAAAAATTTATATTAGAAGATAAATAATGTAACTATAAACTTTCTATTAATATACATTTTGTACTTGAAATGAATATTTAAGCGAAATTATGATTAAAAAACATTTAATATAATTAAAATGCGTAATATTAAATAGTGATAAATCTGTTATAATTCATATATCATTGTATTATTACTCTAATTATATAGATTAAAATGTATTATTATAATTATTTTGTACTATATATCAAAATTCTCATATACATCTAGGAAATAAAATAGAGTTTGATATGCAATGACAACTATTTTAACCAACTATAGGAGGTCAGTGAATGACTAACAGAAAGAGAAACTCGTCACAACGCATGGATTTTATCCCAAACAAACTAAACAAATATTCAATCAGAAAATTTACAGTAGGTACAGCTTCAATATTAGTAGGTGCCACACTTTTCTTAGGGCATCATGAAGCTGAGGCAGCTGAAAAACAACAATCCATATCTCAAAACCATAGCGATAAACAAGAAAGTTCTCAAGCTGATACAACAGTAACCACAGAACAAACAACAAATAATAATGTTTCTTCTCAAACTAACGCCACGTCACCAAGCACTCAAGATAAAACAACGATAGATCACACTGAAAATCCATCTTCAACAAACCAGCAGATAACAGAAAATCAATCACTGCATGCAAAAGATTTACAAACATCAAATCAAAACAATGTCTCGCATAAAGATACTGCTAACAAATCAACAGAAAAAGAAGCTAGACAACATCAAAATCATAAATCGACAATTCAACAACAAGAAAGTTCAGAAAAGTTAGTAACAGCTGCTCAAAATGCATCAGCTACAAACCAAGCTGTATCCACCAATACGAATGAGACACATGTACAATATGCTGATAAAAAATTGAGCCAAATTGGCGTGAACCATCAAACGAAAGAACAAGTTAAAGCTTCACTAGTTACTAAGAAAGCTTTTAAGCCACGTTCTAAACGAGATTTAGATAATACAATTGTGGCAGAAACCTTAAAAGCAGACATTACAAACCCTGACTATGGTGTTAGAACTCCTGCAACTCCTGTAACTGCAGCTGCTTCAACATCTCCAACAACGCGTGCATTGAGTAGTAATTATAGAGTAAGAGCATTAGCAGCAGCTACACCAACAGGTAAAGATGTGAGTGACAAAATTAAATTTTCAAATATAGATATAGCAGTGGAAGGTAGAACTGCACATACAAATGCTAGTGGTCAACGTGAATTATGGGTGACTTCTGGAGATATTTTATCTTTAAAAGCAGATTATACCGTTGACAATAGCGTTAAAAGTGGAGATACATTTACGATAGGCTATGGACAATATATTAGACCTGGAGGATTTTCGTTACCATCATCGGACACAGAATTAAGAGATGCAAATGGTGCAATTATAGCTAAAGGTAAATATGATAGTAACACGAATAAAACAACCTACACGTTTACAAATTACGTTGACCAATATGATAATATTCAAGGATCTTTTAAAATAGCTGCAACTGCTAAACGAGAGAATGCCATCAATGATAAAGGATCATATAATATGGACGTAAAAATTGGAAATGTTTCTTTCAATAAAAATATTATTGTTGATTATGGTGATAATAAGAATAACCCTTTAAATGCATCAACGCTTTACAGAGATCCAAAAACAAACCAACAGTATCGAATCATTTATATTAATGAGCCAGGCAAAACATATAAAAATGTGAAATATCATAGTACAACAATGAATGGAAAACTCATAGATGGCACAGATGCAATAAAAGTTTATAAAGTGAATGATCCTTCAGCAATGGTCAACAGTTTTGCACCCGATTTAACTTCAAGTAAAGTAACAGATGTTACATCATCAAAAACAATTACATATGATAATAATCGCTCAACTGTAAATGTTTCATTAGGAAATTTAGACGGTAAAACACGTTATATTATTGCTGAAAAAGTAGAACCTACAACTGACAATGGTAACTTAAGTTCAACGTTTTCAATAACTAACGATGATAAAAATAATCCAACAATTTGGGCAGCAAGTACTACACAAGGTGCTGCTGGAGACAATTCAACTGGTAGTGGTCAACAAATAGGTAAATATTCACTTGGCGACACTGTCTGGAATGATAAAAATCGAAATGGCATTCAAGATATAGGAGAAGAAGGCATACCTAACGTTTATGTTACTTTAAAAGATGCTAACGGAAATGAAATTGACAGAGTGACAACGGATGAGAACGGCAACTATAAGTTTAAAAATTTAAAAAATGGAGAGTACACTTTAGAATATTCAACTCCTAATGGAGGATATTCGTTAACCAAAGCAGATCAAAGTAACAATGATGCAGTCGACTCAGATGCACAATTAGTCAATGGAAAATATGTTGCTAAAGCTACAATTCAAGATGATGACAACATGACAGTTGATGCCGGATTTTATAAATCTGTTTATAACATCGGAGACTTCGTTTGGAATGATACGAATAAAAACGGCATTCAAGATGACGGAGAAAAAGGACTTGCCGGCGTAACTGTATTATTGAAAAATGAACAGGGACGTACAATTGCAACTACTGTAACCGACAAAAATGGCAAATATGGCTTTTACGAATTAGAATCTGGTAACTATACAGTTCAATTTATTACACCTGATGGTTATATATTATCACCATCAAAAGTAGGTACAGATGTAACTAAAGATTCTAATGGAGATGAAGTACCAATTAAATTAACTGAAAATGATTATTCTAATGATTTAGGTTTATACAAGCCGGATGCACCTAAATTAGATGACTATGAAATTACAGTAGAAGATAAAAGTTATGAAAATACTGTTCGTGTTAACACTAAGTTACCTAAGAATACAATCCAACTTGCACAACAAGGTAAAGATGGTCGTGATCGTGTATATTATAAACAATTAGGCTATCATCCAGATTTGACTGGGAAAGATGCTTCAAAATTACTGCAAATAGACGGCTATTATTTTGAAGAAGTACGCCGAGATCATATATACCAATCACAAGATGCTATTTTTGAATATAACTTGGATAATAACACCGGTGTTAAAAATATAACGTATAATCCAACAACAAATACGTATACTGTGACATATCAAGACGGTTCAACAAAGGAACTACCAGGTCAACAGCCTAAAGGATTAACAATAAATAATAGTTATATTAATCAAAATGGAGATACTATTGTGGAATTTAGTGATGGTACAACTATTACGATTCCTAAAGGTAAAGATGGTGTCGACGGTAAAAAAGGTGAAGATGGTAAAACACCTAAAATTGAGCAAACACCAATTACCGATAGCTCAGGCAAACAAATTGGGGTTACAATCACTGTTAAAGATGGTGATGGTAAAGTAATAAATACGCAAAAAGTACTTAATGGTCAAGATGGAGCAAAAGGAAATCCAGGTGAAAAAGGCGAAAAAGGAGACCCAGGAACGAAGGGTGACAAGGGCGAAAAAGGAGATACAGGCGCTGCAGGTCGAGATGGTCAGAATGGTCAAGATGGTAAGTCAGTCATTGCAAATACAGAACGTGGTACAAAAGATGGTCAAGAAGGCGCATATATTAGAATCTATGAGGTCAATCCAGATGGTAGTCGCGGCACAATGATTTCTGAAACATTCATCAAAGATGGTGTGAAAGGCCAAGATGGTAAAGATGGACGTTCACCATCAATCCAACAAACGCCTATAAAAGATGAAAAGGGTAAGATTATCGGAACGACGATTACTATTCTAAGTCCAGATGGTCAAGAAGTTTCACATCAAGATATTTTAAATGGTAAAGATGGTCAAAATGGAACATCTGTGACAACCATTACAGAACGTGGTAGACAAAATGATCAAACAGGCGCATATGTTAGAACATATGAAAGAAATCCAGACGGTAGTCGTGGCAAGCTCATCAGTGAAACCTTTATCTCAGATGGTCAGAATGGTAAGGATGGACAAAATGGCATGAATGGAAAATCTATAACAGCGGAAACACGTCCTGGTACAGATGCTGATGGAAACACTGGTGCATGGATTCGCGTTTATGAGTTGAATCCTGATGGCACTAAAGGCCAACTTATCAGTGAGACGTTTATTAAAAATGGCGCAAAAGGTGAAAAAGGCGAAGACGGTAAGACACCAAAAATCGAACAAACTCCAATACGTGACAGTTCTGGTAACCAAATTGGTGTAACAATCACGGTAACAGATGGTGATGGGAACGTCGTTAGTAAAGAGAATATTTTAAATGGCAAAGACGGTGCAAAAGGTGAAAATGGTAAGACGCCATCTGTAGAACAACAAGCCATTCAAGATAAAGATGGAAAGCAAATCGGAGTCACAATTATTATCAAAGATGGAGACGGTAAAGAAATCAGTCGTCAAAACATTCTAAATGGCCAAGATGGTAAAAATGGTACTCCTGGTAAGGATGGTCAAACACCAACAGTTGAAACAATGCCAGCATTAGATAAAGATGGAAAGCAAATCGGTGTAACTATTATTACACGCGATGGTGATGGTAAAGAAATTGGGCGTCAAACAGTGACGAATGGCCAAGATGGTAAATCTATTACTGCAGTAACGGCACGTGGAGAACAAAATAATCAGACAGGTTCATGGATACGTGTGTATGAAGTAAATCCAGATGGCACACGTGGTAAGTTAATTAGCGAAACGTTCGTTGCTGATGGTCAAAAAGGTGCTGACGGTAAAAACGGTGTTGATGGCAAAGACGGTAAAACACCAACAATCGAGCAACAGCCTATTCGTGATAAAGACGGAAAACAAATCGGTGTAACTATCATTATCAAAGATGGAGACGGTAAAGAGATTAGTCGTCAAAAAATTCTAAATGGTCAAGATGGTCAAAAAGGTGCTAATGGTCAAGACGGTAAATCTGTAACTGCAATTACAGAACGTGGTACTCAAGATGGCCATAAAGGTTCATACATTAGAATTTATGAAATGAACCTAGATGGTACACGTGGTAAATTGATTAGTGAAACATTTATCGCTGATGGCGAAAAAGGTCGAGATGGTGTTGATGGTCAAGATGGTAAGTCAGTAACTGCCGAAACTACACGTGGAGATAAAGATGGTCAAACTGGAGCGTACGTCCGAATTTATCTAACCAATCCAGATGGTACACGTGGCAAATTAATCAGTGAAACCTTTATTGCTGATGGTCAAAAAGGTAAAAATGGCCAAGATGGTAAGACCCCAACAATTGAGCAACTTCCGATTTTGGATAAAAACGGAAAACAAGTTGGTGTGACAGTAATTGTCAAAGATGGAAATGGCAAAGAAATTAGTCGTCAAGATATCTATAATGGACGTGATGGCCAAGACGGTAAAGATGGCAAAACACCATCTATTGAACAACAGCCAATTTTAGATAAAAATGGTAAACAAATCGGCACTACTGTGATCATTAAAGATGGAAATGGCAAAGAAATCAGTCGTCAAGATATTCACAATGGTCAAGACGGTAAGACCCCAACGATAGAGCAGGTACCTTCTTTAGACAAAGAAGGCAAACAAAACGGTATCATTGTGATCATTAAAGATGGTGATGGCAAAGAAATCAGTCGTCAAACAATTTTAAATGGTCAAGATGGACGTGATGGCGGAGACGGTAAGGCTCCACATGTGGAGCAGCAACCAATTTTAAATAAAGACGGCAAACAAATTGGTATTACTGTGATTATTAAAGATGGCGATGGTAAAGAAATCAGTCGTCAAAATATTTATAACGGTGAAAAAGGTAAAGATGGCAAGGACGGTAAAGATGGTGTAGATGGTAAATCAATTACTGCCATAACAGAACGTGGTACAAAAGATGGTAAATCTGGTTCTTACATCTATATATATGAAATGAATTCAGATGGTAGCCGTGGCAAATTAATTAGTCAAACCTTTGTTGAAGATGGCAAAGACGGTAAAACACCAAGCATTGAACAACAACCAGTTAAAGATGAAAAAGGAAATCAAGTTGGTGTTGTTATCATTGTTAAAGACGGTGATGGTAAAGAAATCAGTCGCCAAGTTATTGTAAATGGCAAAGACGGCCAAGATGGTAAAACACCAAGCATTGAACAACAGCCAATTAAAGACGAAAATGGTAAGCAAATTGGCATCACGATTATTGTTAAAGATGGTAATGGCAAAGAAGTAAGTCGTCAAAACATATACAATACATCTAATATCACAAATATTTATGTTAACGTTGAAGGCAACATTGTCTTTGTCTTCAAAGATGGAACAACTTGTATTTGTAAATGTGAGCCAAACAAACCGAATGAGCCAGGCAAGCCAAGCGAACCAGGCAAACCAAATGAACCAAACAAACCAAGTGAACCAGGCAAGCCAAGCGAACCAGGCAAACCAAGTGAACCAGGCAAGCCAAGCGAACCAGGCAAACCAAATGAACCAAACAAACCAAGTGAGCCAGGCAAGCCAAGTGAGCCAAGCAAGCCAAGCGAGCCAAACAAACCAAGCGAACCAGGCAAACCAAATGAGCCAAGCAAGCCAAGCGAGCCAAACAAACCGAGCGAACCAGGCAAGCCAAGCGAACCAAGCAAACCAAGTGAACCAGGCAAACCGAACAAATCAGTTCATACTAGTACAACGAAACATGTGAACTATAAAACAACGAGTCATATACAGCAAGTTCATGATACGACACAATCAAACAATGATAAAAAACAGCAAGAATTGCCAGCAACAGGTGCTGTTGATGACAATGGCTATCAAGCTCCATTCTTTGGATCATTATTTGCAATTTCAGGAACAATATTGTTCTTAGCAAGACATCGTAAACATCATCATCAATAACAATCATTAAATAGCGTTAATTATATGAGATTCGTTATAGTATAGAAGTTTCTGAAGTAATCAAACAGGTATGGGAAACTAAAGGTTGAAAATCTTTTATCCCATGCCTGTTTTTTTATAAAATGAGTTCAGTTCGTTTTTAAGAGAGAAGTCATATCTATTTAGATATAGAAATATTTTAAATAATTACAAATAAATATTAGAGATAAGCTTGACTTTAGTTATAAATATCGTTAAAGTATTAGCATATAATTCTGACAATTCAGATAGGTATTAACTGTATTGTTGCAAAAATGGAGGGGGGATCACAATACGATGTCAGTACCTAAAATAACTTACGATGTATTTTCTGAGGACCCTTTTATAGAAAAGCTAACACTAGATGAAGGAACAAAAGGCGCATATGACATTTTAAAGTGGGCGTATCATATGGTGAGTCAATCGTGTATGCATGTAGTTTTGGTGCGGAAAGCATGGTGCTCATTCATATTATTAGTCAGATTAAACCTGATGCCCAAATCGTATTTTTAGACACAGATTTACATTTTCAAGAAACATACGATTTAATAGAAGATGTAAAACAACGTTTTCCTCAATTACGTATCGAAATGAAGAAACCAGACCTCACACTTGAAGAACAAGCAGAAAAATATCAACCCGCACTATGGAAAGCAAATCCCAACCAATGTTGTTATATACGAAAAATTAAACCACTAGAAGAAGTTTTATCTGGCGCAGTAGCTTGGATTTCTGGATTAAGACGAGCTCAATCCCCAACAAGAGCACACACGAATTTCATTAATAAAGATGAACGTTTTAAATCAATAAAAATTTGTCCTTTGATTTATTGGACGGAAGAAGAAGTTTGGGACTATATCAATGATAATCATTTACCTTACAATGCTTTACATGATCAGCATTACCCAAGTATTGGATGTATTCCTTGTACTTCTCCAGTGTTTGATTCAGATGATTCCCGTGCAGGAAGATGGTCGAGCTTTTCCAAAACAGAATGTGGCTTACACGTAGCAGATAAGCCATAAAAATTTTACTACTTATTCTTATTATTCTGATATGAATTTTAAATAAAATTAACATTGGAAAGTTATACACGGTTATTTCATAATAGAAGGGTAGATAAATAAAATAGTAATTATTGATAAGAGGTGGAACGATTGAGTTTAAGTGTAACAAACAGTCCATTTACTGCAGAACAAGCCAAACAACTTAGTGAAGTTATTGCTACGTTAACACCTGAACAAAAGGTATGGCTTAGTGGCTATTTAATTGCCAATCAACAGACAATACAAACCAATTCATCGGTTCAAAGTGAACAACTCTCAACAAAAGCTGAAGCAGTTATTCAAAGCAATGAACCGGAGATAGAACCAACACAGCTCAGTATTACGGTACTTTATGGTTCAGAAACAGGGAATGCGCAAGGTGTAGCTGAAATTTTTAGCGAACGTCTAACGAATCTTGGTCATAACGTTGTAATAAGTAGTATGGACACATTCAAAACAAAAGAACTTAAGAAAGTAGAAGATTTATTTATTGTCACATCGACACATGGAGAAGGTGACCCGCCAGATAATGCGCTAGAATTTCATGAATTCTTGCATAGTAGAAAGGCACCTAAGTTAGAAGGTGTTAGATTTTCAGTCCTAGCTTTAGGAGATCAAACTTATGAATTTTTCTGTCAAACAGGTAAAGATTTTGATAAAAAACTAGCTGAATTAGGCGCAGAACGTTTATATGAACGTATTGATTGTGACATTGATTATGACGAAGATGCGGAAAAATGGATGGCTAACGTCATTAAAGCCATTGATACTGAGTCAAGTGGTACAGAAAGTGAACAAGTTATAAGTGAATCAATTAAAGCAGCTAAAGAACGAAAGTATTCTAAGAGTAATCCATATGAAGCAGAAATTTTGGACAATATTAATTTAAATGGCAAAGGTTCAAATAAAGAAACACGACATGTTGAATTGTTGCTAGATAATTTTGGAGAAGAATATGAACCTGGCGATTGCATTGTAGTATTACCACAAAATGATCCGCAAGTCGTTGATTTGCTTATCGCAACATTAGGATGGGATCCAGAAGAACAGATTCCTGTATCTGAAGATGGTGATACATTAACGTTATCCGATGCATTAACACGTCATTTTGAAATTACTAAGTTAACGAAGCCATTGCTACAACAAGCAGCAGCCATATTTGACAATGATGACTTGAGCGACAAAGTTCAAGATAATGAATGGGTTCAACAGTATATCAATGGTAGAGATTTTATTGATTTGCTTAATGATTTTGGAACGGATGAGTTGCTACCTGTAAACTTGTCACAGCTTTTACGTAAGTTGCCACCAAGAGAATATTCCATCTCAAGTAGCTATAAAGCAACGCCGGATGAAGTACATATTACGGTAGGTGCAGTGAGATACCAAGCTCACGGACGAGATCGCTCAGGTGTTTGTTCAGTTCAATTTGCAGAGCGTCTTCAGCCAGGAGATACGGTACCAATTTACTTAAAACGTAATCCAAATTTTAAGTTTCCAACAGAAGCGGATACGCCTATTATTATGATTGGTCCAGGAACAGGAGTCGCACCTTTTAGAGCTTGTATGCAAGAACGTGAAGAGCTTGGATTTAAAGGTAATACATGGCTATTCTTTGGAGATCAGCATTTTACAACAGACTTCTTATATCAAACTGAATGGCAAGCATGGTTAAAAGAGGGATACTTAGAAAAAATGGATGTGGCTTTTTCTAGAGATACAGACCACAAAATATATGTCCAACACCGTATTATGGAACGCAGTGCACAGTTTAATGCGTGGTTAGAAAAAGGAGCATCTATCTATATTTGCGGTGATGAAAAACACATGGCAAAAGATGTGCATCAAGCCATCAAAGATGTGTTAGTAAAAGAACAGGGACTTAGTCAAGATGAAGCAGAAGCATATTTAAAACAACTTAAGAAAGATAAGCGTTATCAACGGGACGTATATTAAAAGAAAGGCAGGGGGATTCAATGGCAAAATCGAATGAGCAACTTGAGCAAGAATTAAATCAAAAACTCGATCAATTAGAATACATCAAAGATGATAGTAATTATCTACGTGGCACGATTGAACAAGGTTTAGCAGACCCGTTAACTGGTGCTATTTCCGATGATGACACTAAGTTGCTGAAATTTCATGGTAGCTATCAACAAGATGATAGGGATTTGCGTGACGAACGGCGAAAACAGAAGCTTGAGCCAGCGTATAGCTTTATGATCCGTGTACGTCTTCCTGGAGGGACAGCTACACCAGAACAATGGATAGCCATGGATGACATATCAAATCAATATGGTAATCACACAATGAAATTAACAACACGCCAAACATTCCAATTTCATGGCATTTTAAAGCGTAATTTAAAAGCATCTATGCGCCATATAAATGATGCATTACTAGACACGATTGCTGCATGTGGGGACGTCAATCGTAATACAATGTGTAATCCTAATCCGTATCAATCACGTTTTCATCAAGAAATGAATGATTATGCAGCAGCAATCAGTAATCATTTATTACCGCAAACCAATGCATATCATGAAATATGGTTAGATGGTGAAAAGGTGTTGGATTCAAGTGAAGAAGTTGAACCGATGTATGGTAAAACATATTTGCCACGTAAGTTTAAAATAGGCATTGCTTTACCGCCAAGCAATGATATTGATGTTTACTCACAAGATATTGGTTTAATAGCTATTGTTGACCATGATGAGTTGATAGGATTTAATGTCTTAGTTGGTGGTGGTATGGGTATGACACATGGCAATAAAAATACCTATCCACAAATCGGGCGTTTACTGGGTTATATACCTAAAGAAGAAGTGGTCGATGTTTGTGAAAAGATTTTAACGATTCAGCGTGATTATGGTAATCGTGTAGACCGAAAAAATGCACGCTTTAAATATACCGTTGATCGTTTAGGGCTTGAGAGAGTCAAAACAGAATTAAATCAACGTCTTGGATGGGAAATTCAAGAACCAAAAGCCTTTAAATTTGAGCATAACGGTGATCGTCTTGGTTGGATTCAAGGAGAACACAATTGGAATTTTACGCTGTTTATTCAAAATGGTCGTATTAAAGATTTAGAAGATTATAAATTGAAAACTGCTTTGCGAGAAATTGCTGAAGTACATCAAGGAGAATTTAGATTATCACCCAATCAAAATCTAATTATTGCTAATGTGTCTCCAGAACATAAAAAGGATATACAAGATATTATTGAACGTTATCAATTAACAGATGGTAGACACTATTCAGGTTTACGACGTAACTCTATGGCTTGTGTTGCATTTCCAACATGTGGTTTAGCTATGGCTGAGTCAGAACGCTACCTACCTTCATTGATTGGTAAAATAGAAGATTTACTAGATGAAGCAGGTGTTAGTGAAGAAGACATTACAATTCGTATGACAGGTTGCCCAAATGGTTGTGCACGTCCGGCATTGGCAGAAATAGCATTTATTGGGAAAGCACCAGGAAAATACAATATGTATTTAGGTGGTGGTTTCAAAGGAGAACGTTTGAATAAACTGTATAAAGAAAATATTGATGAACAACAAATTTTAGCAAGTTTGCGACCAATATTAATGGATTACGGTAAGTCACGTTTAGAGGGCGAACATTTCGGTGATTTCGTCATTCGTTCAGGCGTTATTGCTGAAGTGCATTCTGGTCAAGATTTTCATAGCTAATCAGCTAAAAAGAGGGTGTTAATATGGGGAAAGTCTACTTAGTTGGTGCGGGTCCAGGTGACCCGGAGCTGATTACAGTAAAAGGTTTAAAGGCAATTAAACAAGCGGATGTTATTTTATACGACCGTTTAGTCAATAGGGAACTCTTGGATTACGCAACAGCAGGTACAAAATTGTTTTATTGCGGAAAGGATCCTAATAGACAGTCGTTGCCACAGTCAGAAACGAACAAAATGCTTGTGAGCTTAGCTAAAAAAGGTCATACAGTAACACGTTTGAAAGGTGGAGATCCCTTTGTTTTTGGCCGTGGTGGTGAGGAAGCGGAAATATTAGCGCAACATCATATAGCATTTGAAATTATACCTGGTATTACAGCAGGAATTGCTGCGCCAGCCTATGCGGGGATTCCAGTGACGCATAGAGATTTTAGTTCATCTGTCGCTTTTGTGACTGCAGTGAATAAGCCAGGAATGACTAAAGCTGCTTATTGGGAACATCTCGCACATGGACCGGAAACGTTATGTATATATATGGGTGTTAAACGTTTGTCTGAAATTTGTGGTTTATTAATTAAATACGGTAAACCTATTGATACCCCTGTTGCATTAATCCACTTAGGTACAACAGCATATCAACAAACGGTCACTGGCACATTGAGTACAATAACAGAAGTAGCTAAAAATATTAAAAATCCAGCTATGATTGTAATTGGTCAAGTCGTACAGATGCATGATAAAATTCAATGGTTTACGGAACAAACTGAACAGATGAGAATGGACTATTCACAAGTGAATTCTAAATAAATTAACAGGAGGATAAAGATATGAATATGCCACTTATGGTTGATTTAGCAGGACAACGCATTGTAATTGTCGGAGGTGGGCAAGTTGCTGCCAGACGAGCTTCCAATTTTATCGACTACTGCCAAGATATTCATATCATTAGTCCTCAAGTTCATTCGTCATTAAAAGATTTAATAAATGCTGGACAAATCACCTGGCATCAAAAAGAATTTGACGCCGCTGATATAGCAGGTGCATTTTTAGTCGTTGCTGCGACAAATAATAAGGCTGTTAATCAACAAGTTAAAGCGCTGGTACCTCCAGGCTGTTTATTCAATAATGCTGAAGATGCAACGTCTGGCAATGTCACTATTCCTAATATATTAAAAAGAGGTAAATTAACACTAAGCGTAGCCACGCAAGGCGCAAGTCCAAAGTTAGGGATACAAATAATTGAACAACTTAGCCACACGTATGATGAACGCTATGAGCAATACGTTGAATTTTTATATCAATGTAGACAGACGCTCAAACGAATAAATATTGAGCCATCTTATCGACAAGCATTATTGGCAAAGATCGTCTCTGACGACTATTTAGATCTTGATAAGCAACAAGCATTTTTACGATGGCTCCAAGCACAAGCTGAATAATAGGGGGCACTTAATTTATGAAAAAATTGTTGATTTTTGCATTAGCTGGATTTTTGGCCCAACTTGTAGATGGATCATTAGGCATGGGGTTCGGTGCGTCATCGTCCTCCATTTTATTAACATATGGTATTACACCAGCGATTGTGTCAGCAACGGTTCACTTTTCTGAAATAACAACAACAGCAGCGTCAGGAACATCGCATTGGAAGTTTGATAATGTCCATCGATCGACCATGTTAAAGTTAGCAATTCCAGGTGCAATCTTTGGATTTTTAGGCGCGGCATTTTTAACACATATTCACAGTAGTGTTATTAAGCCATATATTGCAATATTTTTATTAGCAATGGGATTTTATATTTTATATCAATTTTTATTTCGTCGTCAGCATGAAACACATGAACATGTTGGTCAATTAAGTGGCTGGAAATTAATTCCACAAGGTGCGATTGCTGGTTTATTAGATGCGATTGGTGGCGGTGGCTGGGGACCAGTCAACACACCCATATTATTATCTAGTAAAAAGATACAACCTCGTTATGCGATTGGTACCGTATCAGCCAGTGAATTTTTCGTAACATTAGCCACATCGCTATCATTTATTTTATTTTTAGGAATAACACAAATTAATTGGTGGCTTGTTGTTGCATTAAGTATTGGTGGCATGGCTGCTGCACCTATTTCAGCATACTTAACAAAAATATTGCCCATTAATATATTAGCGATATGCGTAGGTGGTTTGATTATTTTTACCAATAGTAATGCTTTATTAAGTTATTTTGTCGACAATAGCACAATCATAAATGTCATAAGATTCGCAATTATTTGTAGTATTTTAGTACTTATCATTTTTGTTGCCATTCGCAACAGATTGTTATCTTTTTCTTACAAGAAAAACCGAGTAAACAAATATAATTAATTGGATAAAGGAGTTTTGTTTTATGTCAGTCTCAAAAGATATACTTCATTATACAATCAAACCACATGGTGGCGTACTTATTAATCGAGTCGTTGAAGGTATAGAACGAACACAGTTGAGTCAAGCAGCACAATCGTATAAAGCAATTACATTAAATCCATGGGCAATTTCAGACTTAGAATTAATTGCTATTGGCGGATTTAGCCCCTTAACTGGTTTTATGGGGCAAGAAGATTATAATCAAGTTATTGAAAAGACGCATTTAACAGATGGTTCAGTATGGAGTATTCCTATTACATTACCAGTTACAGAAGATGTTGCATCAAAGCTTGAAATTGGTGATCATATTGCTTTATATGGTGAAGATGGAGCACTATATGGCACTTTAAAGCTTACCGAAAAGTACAGGTATGATAAGAAAAGAGAGGCTCAGCTTGTTTATGGTACGACCGATGTAAAACATCCTGGTGTGAAGAAAGTTTATGACAAAGGAAACGTATATCTAGCGGGACCAATTCAATTATTAAAGCGTCCACAGCATGATAAATTTGCGGATTACCATTTAGATCCGCACGAAACACGTCAGCTTTTTCATGATTTAGGTTGGAAGACGGTTGTCGGTTTCCAAACAAGAAATCCAGTGCACCGCGCACATGAATATATTCAAAAATCTGCTTTAGAAATTGTAGATGGCTTATTATTAAATCCATTGGTAGGTGAAACAAAAGCAGATGATATTCCAGCAGATGTACGTATGGAAAGTTACGAAACGATACTAAAACATTATTATCCTAAAAACCGTGCTCGATTAGTTATTTATCCAGCAGCAATGCGTTATGCAGGGCCAAAAGAAGCAGTTTTACATGCTATTGTACGCAAAAATTATGGATGTACACATTTTATTGTTGGACGTGATCATGCTGGTGTTGGCGATTATTATGGTACATATGAAGCCCAACAATTTATTTCTCAATTTGAAGATGAATTAGATATTCAAATTTTAAAATTCGAGCATGCGTTTTATTGCGAAGCATGTGGCAATATGGCTACGGCTAAAACATGTCCACATGATGCGACACAACATGTTCATTTAAGTGGTACAAAAGTCAGAGAAAAATTACGCAATGGAGAAGCATTACCAACCAAATTTTCACGACCAGAAGTTGCTGAAGTATTAATCAAAGGGTTACAACAACATTAAGGTGGGGGGAAGTAACATGAGTCAATCAAGTCATATAACATGGCACGATTCAGAAGTAACAAAAGCAGATAGGCAAAAGCAAAATGGTCATAAAAGTGCAGTCATTTGGTTTACCGGACTATCTGGTTCTGGAAAGTCAACAGTGTCTGTCGCATTAGAGCAAGCTTTGTTTGAATTAGGAAAACATGCTTATCGTTTAGATGGAGACAATGTGCGACACGGTCTAAACAAGAATTTAGGCTTCAGTCCAGAGGATCGTAAAGAGAATATTCGACGCATTGGTGAAGTCAGTAAGCTGCTTGTTGATGCAGGGACGATTGCAATCACAGCCTTTATTTCTCCATATCGTGTCGACCGTGATGACGTAAGGAATATATTAGAAGACGGGGAATTTATTGAAGTTTATACCCAATGTAGTGTTGAAGAATGTGAAAAGCGAGATCCTAAAGGTTTATATGCAAAAGCACGTTCAGGGGAAATCAAAGAATTTACCGGTATTAGCGCGCCTTATGAAGCACCGAATCATCCAGAAATTACAATTAATACTGAACAGCAAAGTGTAGAACAAGCTGTAGCACACATTCTTAATTATTTGACAGATAATAAATATCTTTAATAAGTGAAGCATAGAGAGTAAGCCAGTTTACTTTCTATGCTTTGTTTATGGAATGAGAAATAACATCATAAAGTATTATCATTTACTGATGGATTCATTTGTACTAACGTGTTTAAAAATGCATTATTGCTGAACATGTGATGAAATTGAAAATCTGTCAATTACAAAGATAATGAATTATAGAAATAAGATTGTTGCAAAACGTGTTGTCATATAAGTTAGGCACACATGAAAAATGTTTAGAAAAAAAGTATAGTGTGAATAATTTAAGAAACGTTAAATTAAAGTTAGAAGAGGCGATATGAATGACTGTTTTGTCTGAACAGGAAAGAATAGATATTTTAGCAGACATCGTTAATATCAATACAGAGAATAATAATGAAATCGAAGTTTGCTATTATTTGAAAGAATTACTACAACGTTATGACATTGAATCAAAAATAATTGAAATTGAAGGTAAACGTTCAAATTTAGTAGCTGAAATTGGGTCAGGTAGACCTGTCATTGGTATATCTGGACATATGGATGTTGTAGACGCAGGTGATGAAGCGCAATGGATGTACCCCCCGTTTGAATTACATGAGCAAGATGGGAAATTATATGGGCGTGGTACATCTGATATGAAGGGTGGCCTTGCTGCGTTAGTCATTGCTATGATAGAAATAAAAGCTTCTAATTTGTTACAACAAGGTACCATCCGTCTTTTAGCAACAGCAGCTGAAGAAAAAGAAATGTCAGGGTCAATGTTATTTCGTGATAAAGGTTACGTTGATGATTTGGATGGATTGATTATTGGTGAACCAAGTGATCATTATATAAACTATGCTAACAAAGGTTCAATGGGTATTAAAATTAAAGCTAAGGGTGTTGCCGCGCATAGTTCGTTACCTAATTTAGGACATAATGCAATAGATGACATAATTAGATATATACAAAAAATCAAAGAAAAATATGAAGATATTAAAAATAATGATAATAAACATTCATTAGACGTATCACCGCTAATTAAAGATTACTTTGGTGATAAGTTTAATGATAAGGAGCTTAGAAAATTAGAAAATGTTGCTGAGGGTTTAGTTATAGTTAACTCAATTATTTATGGTGGGGAACAGTTTAATACAGTACCTGAAAGTGCATATGCAGAATTTAATATACGTACAATTCCAGAATATGATAATGAAGCAATCATACAATTGTTTGAAGAAACTTTGTATGAAGTGGATCAGGCACAATTATCAATGGAAATCACTACGAATCATGCCCCTGTTTATAGCAACAAGGATAATTTGTTAGTGAAGTCATTTACTGAATATAAAGATGATTTAACAGTTACAGCGCTTGTCGGTGCGACAGATGCATCAGAATTATTAAAAGGTATAGATAATGTAGACTTAACCATTATCGGTCCTGGTTTTATGCGACAAGCACATCGAGCGAATGAATATATAGATAAACAGCATTATTTAGATTTTATTGATTTGTATCAACATGTCGTTGTTGATTATTTAAACAAAAAGAGTAATTAAAAGAAACTTAACTATGAAGAAACATTTGATAATAAATGTCTTCATAGTTTTTTATGAATAAATTTAATTGTTTTTGATGTCATTAACGTGAAAGCAATTATCGGTTTTATTACAACAAATGTAATAATCTGTTGATTATGATGTCTATCATCCCCAACATCATCGTTGTTAGAGATTGTTACAAAATAGCTATGAGTTTTACATCGAACGACTGTTTATTATGATTCTTTTACAAAATATTAACAACGCACACAGCAGCTTATTTTTCTGATAGAGTGTGATTTGTCGTTGAAACAACGAGAAAAAATTAATCATGTTTTGTAACTTGAAGGTAGCCACGAGATAAAGAAATCATTATTTAAATGAATTTAGGAGGATATTTGATTATGAAAAAGATCGCTACAGCTACAATCGCAACAGCAGGATTTGCAACAATTGCACTCGCAGGAGGTCATGACGCACACGCTGCTGAACAAAACAATAATGGTTATAATCCAAATGATCCATATTCTTATAGCTATTCATATACAATTGACCAACAAGGTAATTATCACTACACTTGGCAAGGTAATTGGAGTCCAAACCAAGCACAACAAGGTCAATATTATTCATATAATTATACAAACACAGCAGGCACTCAAAACTACAACTACAATACGCAATATAGTCAAAACTATCAGCCACAAACTCAAGCATATCACGCAAACAATGGTGGCGGATTAGGTGCTAGCTATTCAACTTCTGATAGAAATGTTAAAGTAACAACTACACAAGCACCATCAAGTCATGCTTCAAATACTAGTGGTGGTTCAGCGTTTTCAGGTAAATCAGGATCAAGCTCAAACCTATACACAGCAGGTCAATGTACGTATTACGTTTTTGATAAAGTAGGCGGAAAAATTGGCTCTACATGGGGCAACGCAAGTAACTGGGCTAGCGCAGCTGCATCAGAAGGCTATAATGTTAGCAATTCACCAAAACAAGGTGCGGTAATGCAAACATCACAAGGTGCATATGGTCATGTCGCTTACGTTGAAAAAGTCAATAGTGATGGTTCAGTTAAAGTATCAGAAATGAATTACAATGGCGGACCTGGCGTTGTCTCTACACGTACAATTTCAGCAAGTCAAGCAAGCTCTTACAATTACATCTCATAATCAACTATTTGAACGGTTCATCCTACAATATTGTGCTTCAACAATATTGTAGGATTTTTTTATTGTCTGCTGCTCAAAGTTCAAGGATTATTAACAACTCTTTGACAGTTATGTTAACATGTGGGTTTTTATTTGAAATACTATATATAGTGTTATAAGTTTAATATAAGTACTATATATAGAAATGGAATGATTTTTATGAAACAACTTGAAGCTGAATTACAAGGTCTCATTACCAAAGATCCAGCAATTGTAAATGAGAATGCCAATAAAGATAGCAATACATTTTCAACGATGCGTGATTTAACAGCAGGTGTCGTTTCAAAGTCATATGCATTACAACATTTATTACCTAAAAGAGTCGCACAAGCACATAAGAATGGAGATATACATTTTCATGATTTAGATTATCACCCATTCCAACCTTTAACAAACTGCTGCTTAATTGATGCAACATCAATGTTACAGCATGGGTTTGAGATTGGGAACGCCAATGTCACTACACCGAAATCAATTCAAACGGCGTCCGCACAACTTGTACAAATTATTGCCAATGTTTCTAGTAGCCAATATGGTGGCTGCACGGTCGACCGCGTTGATGAATTACTTAGTACATATGCACGACATAATGAAGCACATCACCGCAAAGTTGCTGAAACATTTGTTAGAGCAGATGCTATAGAAGATTATGTAGATCAACAAGTAACTAAAGATGTTAATGATGCTATAGAAAGTTTAGAGTATGAAATAAACACATTGTACACATCAAACGGTCAAACGCCATTTGTAACACTTGGATTTGGTTTAGGAACAGATAAACTAAGTCGAAAAATTCAACAGGCAATTTTGAACACACGTATCAAAGGACTAGGTAAAAATAGAATTACTGCAATCTTTCCAAAATTAGTCTTTACGATAAAAAA
Source organism: Staphylococcus lugdunensis (assembly GCF_001558775.1). Lineage (NCBI taxonomy): Bacteria > Bacillati > Bacillota > Bacilli > Caryophanales > Staphylococcaceae > Staphylococcus > Staphylococcus lugdunensis. The sequence continues at coordinate 1,804,123 of NZ_CP014022.1, forward strand.
AGGCGTTAATTTTAGCGAAGAAGACCCTAATTATGACGTTAAGCAACTCGCTTTAAAATGCTCAACGAAACGCATGTACCCAGATGTTTTAAACTACGATACACTGGTTGATATTTTAGGTGATTTTAAAGCACCTATGGGTTGTCGTTCATTTTTACCAGCTTGGCGTGATGCTCAAGGGCAATTTGAGAATAGTGGTCGATGTAATTTAGGTGTCGTAACATTAAATATTCCGCGTATTGCGATTGAGTCTCAAGGCGATAAGTTAACGTTTTGGCGACTTTTCCATGAGCGTATGGATATTTTACATGAAGCCTTACTTTATCGTATTGAGCGTGTTGCACAAGCGGTTCCTGAAAATGCTCCGATTTTGTATAAAAGTGGCGCCTTTAAATATAAATTACAAGAAGGTGAAGATGTTACGGATTTATTTAAACATCGCCGTGCTACGATTTCTATGGGTTATATTGGGTTATACGAAGCAGCTACTGTATTTTATGGTCCAAACTGGGAAACAAATCCAGATGCCAAGGCCTTTACATTAGATATATTAAAAGAAATGAAGGATTATCAATTAGAATGGACGGAAGAGACGGACGTTTGGTTCAGTATTTATAGTACACCGAGCGAATCATTGACAGACCGTTTTTGCCGCTTAGATTATGAACGATTTGGCTCTATACCAGATATTACGGATAAAGGGTACTATCAAAATTCATTTCATTATGATGTGCGAAAAGATGTTACACCTTTTGAAAAAATAGATTTCGAAAAGGATTATCCATACTACGCAAGCGGTGGATTTATTCACTATTGCGAATATCCAAAATTAAATCATAATTTAAAGGCGCTTGAAGCGGTTTGGGACTATGCCTACGATAAAGTTGGTTATTTAGGAACAAATATACCAATTGATCGTTGTTATGAATGTGGCTATGAAGGAGATTTTGAAACAACTGCTCAAGGATATACATGTCCACATTGTGGTAATCATGATCCTAAAACAGTAGATGTGGTCAAACGAACATGTGGTTATTTAGGAAATCCAGTACAACGACCTGTGATTGAAGGACGTCAAAAAGAAATTTGCGCAAGAGTTAAACATATGAAGGAACCAAAATAAAATGAGTGTACTTGACGTTACAGAAGGTCGTGGTTATATTGCCAAAATTGAACAACATAGTTTTGTTGATGGTGAAGGCGTTCGCGTCAGCATGTATGTATCAGGTTGTCCCTTTCTATGCGAAGGATGTTACAATGTAGCTGCTCAACGTTTTACTTACGGCGAACCCTTTAATGATGAAACGCTTGAAGCAATTTTGCACTACTGTGAACCGGACTATATTGCTGGATTGAGTATACTCGGTGGTGAACCATTTTGTAATGTTGATATTACCTTGAAAGTTGCTCGTGCCTTTCGTCAAAAGTTTGGACACCGCAAATCATTGTGGGTATGGACAGGATTTTTGTATGAATATTTAAGTCATGATGCAGGAATAAGATATCAACTATTATCTTTGATTGATGTCTTAGTAGACGGTCCATTTATACAAGCGCTATTTCAGCCTAATTTAGCTTATAAAGGTTCATTAAATCAACGTGTCATTAATGTTCCAGCATCCTTAAAAAAAGGAACCCCAGTCATTTATGTAGAAGATTAAACATAAAGTAATAGGGAAGATAAATAGTATAAGTGCATGACTTAAGGTGCATAGGAGTGATGTATATGAAGTTAATCATCATCATCGGGCAATGGCTCATAGCTATTGGTTTGATTGTTGGTTCAATATTAGAAGAACGTCACTATCGCAAACAGCGCCAGAAAAAACAATCATCACAAAATAAATAAATATTTAAGAGGGATAGCGTCGAAGTGACGCATCTCTTTTATTTTTGTCACAATTTAAGTTATTATAAGACAAATATATATACATTTTTGTATACTTTTTGCATTCTATAGTGATAAAATATTTAATGTTAAAAATATCACAAAGAAATTGTGTTAGGAGTTAAGATTATGATTCTTTTTGCCATAGAAATAGGAATTATGATTGCAGCTATTTTATTAGGATTACGAACTGCAGGCGCTTTAGGTTGTGGTATTTTCGCAATTGTGGCGCAACTCATTATGATATTTGTTTTTCAATTACCCCCTGGATCTGCTCCAGTTACAGCAGTCTTAATTATTCTTTCTATTGGTATTGCTGGGGGTACACTCCAGTCAACAGGCGGTATAGATTATTTAGTATATTTAGCTTCTAAAGTGATTGAAAAATATCCAAAATCTATTATTTTTATTTCACCGATTATTGTCTTTATCTTTGTTTTTGGTATTGGTACTGCGAATATTGCTTTATCATTAGAACCGATTATTGCGAAAACAGCAATGAAAGCAGGTATTCAACCTAGACGCCCTTTGATTGCCTCTGTATTGACAGCAAACTTAGCATTACTATGTAGTCCTGCAGCTGCAGCTACAGCTTATATCATCTCGGTGTTAGCAGGTTATGACATTAGTATGGGCAAATATTTAAGTGTTGTTTTTCCTACAGCAATTTTGACAATGTTGCTATTAAGTGTATTTTGTACTTTGGCTGGACGCAAAAAAGAACAAGCACAACGTTTTGAATTGAAAGATTTAGAAGTCAAAGTACCAACCACGTTTCCATCAAAAGTAAAAATTGGTGTGGCTAGTTTCTTATTATGTGTAGTCGGGATATTAACATTTGGAATTTTTCCGCAATTGATGCCAAGCTTTAATATAGATGGTAAGTCAGTAGAACTAACGATGACTGAAATTGTTCAATTCTTTATGTATTTAGCTGCTGCGATTAATCTATTATTAAATAAAATTGATACGACGGATATCTTATCATCACACATTACACAATCAGCTATAGGTGCTTTATTTGCGGTTCTTGGACCTGGATGGTTAGGAGCCACGGTATTTAATGCACCTCAAAATTTAAAAATTTTAAAGGAAGATGTAGGTGCTGTGATTCAAGTAGCACCATGGTTAGTTATTCTTTTAGTCTCTATTGTAGCGATAGTTGTTATATCACAGACTGCAACAGCTTCGATTATGTTTCCTATTGTTCTTAGTATAGGTATCCCACCAATGTTTTTTGTCGCTATGGTGCAAACGATAAATGTGAACTTTGTCATCCCAGCGCAACCGACTTTACTCTTTGCAGTTGACTTAGATGAAACGAAGCGCACTAAAGTGACCAGCTTTATTATTCCTGGATTCTTTATGATTACGGTGTCAGTGCTTATTGGTTTTTCAATTAAAGCAATATTAGGTTATTAATAGTAGTAAATTATTTACGAATCTAGAACATTATGCCTAGGAAAAATAGTGAGCGAGACAGAATTCATAATGAATTCCTAGTTTCGCCCTTGCAAGGTTGACTGGGATTGAAAAAAGCTTGGTATAAGGGTATTTTCAATCCAGTCAACTACTGCCAATATATATCGCTCATAGTCTAAAATATAATGATGTCCTATACAGTTATTTTTTACAGTACTTTGAATTATGGGCTTGCTAACTTAGGAGAAAGCTTCTTAACCCCAACTTGCTTTGCTTGGCGAAATTCTGCTCGAAATTCTCTTTGTTGGGGCCCCAACCCCAACTTGCTTTGCTTGGCGAAATTCTGCTCGAAATTCTCTTTGTTGGGGCCCCAACCCCAACTTGCTTTGCTTGGCGAAATTCTGCTCGAAATTCTCTTTGTTGGGGCCCCAACCCCAACTTGCTTTGCTTGGCGAAATTCTGCTCGAAATTCTCTTTGTTGGGGCCCCAACCCCAACTTGCTTTGCTTGGCGAAATTCTGCTCGAAATTCTCTTTGTTGGGGCCCCGACCCCAACTTGCTTTGTTTGGTGAATTTCTGCTCGAAATTCTCTTTGTTGGGGCCCCAACCCCAACTTGCTTTGCTTGGTGAATTTCTGCTTGAAATTCTCTTTGTTGGGGCCCCGACCCCAACTTGCTTTGCTTAGCGAAATGTGCTTTGCATTTTTTCTGTTGGGTGGATGTATTCTCGGAGTCTTGCCATAAATATGACTTATTAATATTTAAAATATTTTTGAAAAAATAACATAACTCAATATGTACGTTACCAATAAAAATCTTCAGTTTTAATACCTCTTACTATATTAATGATATTGTGGAAACCATATTTGAAGAAAATTTTTGCGTTTTAATTTTAACCCATTTCATTTATACTCCAGATTGTTCCTTATCTTGTCAGAGAAATCGATGTTTCAGTCTCTTTTTTTATCAATAAAGTACGATTTGAAAATAAATATATATTCACTAAATATGTATATTAATTCAAATAAAAGCATAGGCATTGAGCGTTTAGTTTGTTAAATCCAAACTTAACACTGTTATTTTGGCAATGTTCTCTCTGCTTGTAAAATGACATAATATATAATTATTCACTTATTACTAACTATAATTTTGTATTGAATTTGCATTATTATGTTTTTTTAGATATTGTCAATTTTGTGAATTAATAACAATTTGTTTGATAACCATATTTTCAAAGTTTCAATCTTTATCGATACTAAAGGAGGATCAACATTGAAAAAAGAGAAAATAATGGATTGGCCTACCTTTATAGGTACGGTAGTCATTTTATTGTTAGCAGTCATTCCAATGATGGCTTTTCCGTCTGCAAGTGAAAAGGTCATTACAGATATTAATAGTGCTATTTCTAATTCTATAGGTTCCTTATATTTATTTATTGGACTTGCAATTTTATGTTTCGTACTTTACATAGCATTTGGTAAATATGGGAATGTCACTTTGGGTAAAGCAAGTGATAAGCCGGAGTTCAGCAATTTCAGTTGGGCATCTATGCTGTTTTGTGCAGGTATAGGTTCTGATATTTTATACTGGGGTGTTATTGAATGGGCATATTATTATCAAGTGCCTCCAAATGGAGCGAAACCAATGTCAGATCAAGCATTAACGTTTGCGACACAGTATGGTATGTTCCATTGGGGACCAATTGCTTGGGCAATTTATGTCTTGCCAGCACTTCCGATTGGATACTTGGTCTTTGTAAAAAAGCAACCAATTTATAAAATTAGCCAAGCGTGTCGTCCTGTGCTCAAAGGTCAGACAGACAAGTTTTTAGGTAAGCTTGTAGATGTACTCTTTATCTTCGGTTTGTTAGGAGGAGCTGCAACATCATTAGCGCTTGGTGTACCAATGATCTCAGCTGGCGTTGAAAAATTAACTGGACTTGATGGACAAAATATGGTGCTACGATCAATTATCCTTTTCACAATTACAGTGATCTTTGCTATTAGTTCATATACAGGTTTAAAAAAGGGTATTCAAAAATTAAGTGATGTCAATGTATGGTTATCATTTTTATTATTAGGATTTGTGTTTATCGTTGGGCCAACCATCTTTATTATGGAAACAACAATTACAGGATTTGGTAATATGTTACGTGACTTTTTCCACATGGCAACGTGGATGGAACCATTTGGTGGAATTAAAGGACGTAAAGAAACGAATTTCCCTCAAGATTGGACGATTTTTTATTGGTCATGGTGGCTTGTTTACGCACCATTTATTGGACTGTTTATTGCGCGGATTTCTAAAGGTAGAAGACTAAAAGAAGTCATATTAGGTACGATTGTTTATGGAACATTAGGATGTGTGTTGTTCTTTGGTATATTTGGAAACTACGCAGTATACCTACAAATTTCTGAACAATTCAACGTTATTCAATATTTAAATAGTCATGGTACTGAAGCGACGATTATCGAAGTAATGCATCAATTACCTTTTCCAACAACAGTCATTGTCCTATTCTTGCTTTCTGCGTTTTTATTCTTAGCAACGACATTTGATTCTGGGTCGTACATTTTAGCGGCAGCAACACAGAAGAAAGTATTAGGTGAACCATTAAAAGCGAATCGTTTATTCTGGGCTTTTGCATTATGCTTATTACCATTTTCACTCATGTTAGTGGGTGGCGAACGTGCGTTAGAGGTGCTAAAAACTGCGTCAATATTAGCCAGTGTGCCACTGATTGTCATCTTTATTTGCATGATGGTATCGTTTATTATTACCTTGAGTAAAGATAGAATTAAACTGGAAACTCGTGCGGATAAATTGAAAGAAGTAGAACGTCGTTCATTGCGTATCGTTCAAGTAAGAGAGAATAATGACGAAGACGATAATTTATAATATATGCAAAAACGTCTATGATCAGCTGATAAAGATCATAGACGTTTTTTGTTTAATTATTGTTTTCTTGGCTGTTTGGAATAGGAAAGTAGTCAAATATTTCGCCAGTTTCTAATGCTGTAGTTAAATTTGACAACCACTGACAATATATTTTTGTATGTTTCAATTGCTGCTCAATATTAAGCGCATCTTGCTTAATTTCATCATCAATTGCCTCATCATTTAGCACTGAAGTAATGATTTTTTCGGCTTCAATAATTGCTGCCATATTAGTGTCGACTTCACGCTCCCATTTTTTAGTGAAGAAATTGCGGAAAAAGGTAAAAAAGTCTTTTTCTGCGATAAAATGTTGTTTTCGACTGCCTCGCGTAAACTGTTGTTTCACTAAATCGAATTCTTGAAGCTTCTTGACACCTGCACTCATACTTGGTTTGCTCATCTGAAGATGTTCACGCATTTCATCTAATGTCATGCTACCTTCGAAGACCATTGTCCCAAACAAATTTCCGACGCTGCGATTTGTGCCATACAAGTCCATAGTTTGCCCAATAGAATTAATGACTAAATCTTTAGCAGCTTCTAATTTTTCTTCATTTGACTGTGAATGTACCATACGCTCACCTCCATTATCCAGTTCATTAGCTGCATTCACTGTTAGATATTACCAATTCATACTTGCACATTATAGAAAATTTTTCAATCACTTTAAAAAGATAGTAGCAGGACAGCATTCATTATGAATTCGTAGTTCTGCTCCGGCAAGGTTGACTAGGATTGAAAAAAGCTTGGTATCAGCGTATTTTTAATCCAGTCAACTACTGCCAATATATCGTTCATAGTCTAAAACATAATTATGTCCTAAACTCTAGATGAAAATTATGACAATATCATGAAATTTGACATTAAATTTTCACATATGCTAGCATATGATTTATAAAATTCGTTAAATATAAATTTAACAAACTTAACGGAGGTCGTTTGATGAAACTTGTAGAAAAATTGTCGCAGCGTCAATATATCGATGGTGAATGGGTTGAAAGCTCAAATAAAAATACAAGAGAAATTATCAATCCTTATAATCAAGAGGTTGTTTTTACCGTAACAGAAGGTACATCTGAAGATGCCGAACAAGCTATTTTAGCAGCGCGCCGTGCATTTGAAGATGGCGAATGGTCATTAGAAACAAGTGAAGTCAGAGGGAAAAAAGTTAGAGCTATTGCTGACAAAATTACGGAACATCGTGATGAGTTAGCTCAATTAGAAACACTAGATACAGGTAAAACACTAGGAGAGTCATATGCAGATATGGATGATATTGCTAATGTCTTTAACTATTTTGCTGGATTAGCTGATAAAGACGGTGGAGAGATTATCAATACGCCAATTCCAAACACTGAAAGTAAAGTTGTTAAAGAACCTGTTGGTGTTGTCACTCAAATTACACCTTGGAATTATCCTTTATTACAAGCGTCATGGAAGATTGCGCCAGCATTAGCAACTGGTTGTTCGCTTGTAATGAAACCAAGTGAAATTACACCATTGACTACAATTAGAGTATTTGAATTAATGGAAGAAGTTGGTTTCCCTAAAGGCGTGATTAATTTGATACTAAGTAGTGGTGAAGAAGTAGGGGACACATTATCGGGTCATAAAGAAGTGGATCTAGTTTCATTTACAGGCGGAATTGAGACCGGAAAACACATTATGAAAAATGCTGCGAATAATGTAACGAACATAGCATTAGAACTGGGTGGTAAGAACCCTAATATTATTTTTGCTGATGCTGACTTCGACTTAGCGGTAGATCAAGCATTAAATGGTGGTTACTTCCATGCAGGCCAAGTTTGTTCAGCTGGATCACGTATTTTAGTTCATAACGATATCAAAGGTGATTTTGAAAAAGCACTTATTGATCGTGTAGGCAAAATTAAATTAGGGAACGGCTTCGATGATGATACTGAAATGGGGCCAGTTATCTCTACAGAACATCGTGACAAAATTGAAAGCTATATGGAAATTGCTAAAAAAGAGGGCGCTACAATTGCTATTGGCGGCAAACGTCCTGATAGAGAAGACCTACAAAATGGGCTATTCTTTGAACCAACAGTTATCACAAATTGCGATACATCAATGCGTATTGTTCAAGAAGAAGTCTTTGGACCTGTTGTGACTATTGAGGGATTTGATAGCGAAGAAGAAGTAATAGAATTAGCTAATGACTCAATTTATGGCTTAGCTGGTGCCGTATTCACAAAAGATTTAGGTAAAGCACAGCGTGTGGCTAATAAACTTAAATTAGGTACAGTGTGGATAAATGATTTCCATCCTTACTTTGCTCAAGCACCATGGGGTGGTTTTAAACAATCCGGTATTGGTCGAGAATTAGGTAAAGAAGGATTAGAAGAATATTTAATCAGTAAACATATTTTAACGAATACGAAGCCAGAACCAATCAATTTCTTTAGTAAATAAAAGCGCTTTCATACATTGTAAATAAAGTTAAAACAAACTTATATATGCGAGAGACACATCATTTTATTTTATAAGGGAGGACGAAATCAACATGAGTGAAAACAAGTCATATGATTATGTCATTATTGGTGGTGGAAGTGCAGGTTCTGTATTAGGTGCGCGTTTATCTGAGGATAAAGATAAAAATGTACTTGTATTAGAAGCAGGCCGTAGTGACTATCCCTGGGATTTATTTATACAAATGCCAGCAGCATTAATGTTTCCTTCAGGTAATCCATTCTATGATTGGAGATATCAAACAGAAGAAGAACCACATATGGGACGTAAAGTAGACCATGCGCGTGGTAAAGTCTTAGGCGGCTCAAGCTCTATCAATGGAATGATTTATCAACGAGGCAATCCATTAGATTACGAAGGTTGGGCAGAGCCAGAAGGTATGGAATCTTGGGATTTTGCGCACTGTTTACCTTATTTTAAAAAATTAGAAAAAACCTTTGGAGCAGCACCACATGATCAATTTAGAGGACATCAAGGACCAATAAAATTAAAGCGAGGACCAGCAACAAATCCTCTTTTCAAATCATTTTTTAACGCAGGTGTTGAAGCGGGTTATCACAAGACAGAGGACGTCAATGGTTTTAGACAAGAAGGATTCGGTCCATTCGATAGTCAAGTCCATCATGGTCGACGTATGTCTGCATCAAGAGCATACTTAAGACCAGCAATGAAGCGTAAGAATTTAACGGTTAAGACACGTGCTTTCGTCACTGAATTGCACTTTGAAGGTAATAAAGCTACCGGTGTAACGTTCAAACGTAATGGAAAAAATCATACTGTAAATGCAGGAGAAGTGATTTTATCAGGTGGTGCTTTTAACACACCACAGTTATTACAATTATCTGGTATAGGAGATGCGGACTTCTTAAAATCAAAAGGCATTGAGCCACGCATGCATTTACCGGGTGTTGGAGAAAACTTTGAAGACCATTTAGAAGTTTATATTCAACATGAATGTAAAGAACCAGTCTCTTTACAACCTAGTTTAGATGTTAAACGCATGCCATGGATTGGTTTGCAATGGATTTTTGCACGAAAAGGTGCAGCAGCTTCCAATCACTTTGAGGGTGGTGCCTTTGTTAGATCAAATGATCAAGTTGCCTATCCTAACTTAATGTTCCATTTCTTACCAATTGCTGTAAGATATGATGGACAAAAAGCACCAGTTGCTCATGGTTATCAAGTACATGTAGGACCAATGTATTCAAACTCACGTGGCAGCTTAAAGATTAAATCTAAAGATCCATTTGAAAAGCCAAGTATCGTGTTTAACTATCTTTCAACAAAAGAAGATGAACAAGAATGGGTAGAAGCGATTCGTGTAGCGCGTAATATTTTATCTCAAAAAGCGATGGATTCATTTAATGGTGGTGAAATTTCTCCGGGACCATCTGTACAAACAGATGAAGAAATATTGGACTGGGTGCGCAAAGATGGTGAAACAGCATTACACCCATCATGCAGTGCAAAAATGGGGCCGGCAACAGATCCAATGGCAGTTGTAGATCCACTAACAATGAAAGTCCATGGCATGGAGAATTTGCGCGTCGTGGATGCTTCAGCAATGCCAAGAACTACAAATGGAAACATTCACGCACCGGTACTTATGCTTGCCGAAAAAGCAGCAGATATCATTCGCGGCAAAAAACCATTAGAACCACAATACGTAGATTATTACATCCATGGCAAACACGACCCCAACGATGGTGCAATGGAACACAATCCATACTACCCATACTAATGAGGCCAGCAGAGAGAATTTCGACAAGAAATTTGACAAGTAGAGCAAATTGGGGTGGCCCCCAGCATAGAGAGATGCTACAAGCATTTCCACAAGCAAAGCAGATGATGCAGGATAATGAAATCTTTAAAATTAGATTTCAGTCCTGCTTTTTTTATACTTATAAAATTACTTGAGTGTGTGTCACAACAAATCTTATTGTGAAAGATTTATAATGGACTTATAAATAATAAAAGGAGTGGTGAATATGGGGGAAACATTAGTTGAACGTTTAAAAGCAAAAGAGCAACGTATGATTGATATACGTCGATATTTACATGAACATCCAGAATTATCATTCCATGAAACAGAAACACCTAAGTATATTGCTGAATTCTATAAGGACAAAGCGTGTGATGTCCAAACGAATGTTGGTCCTAATGGTGTAAAAGTGACCATTGATAGTGGCAAACCAGGTAAAACGATTGCCATTCGTGCGGACTTCGATGCGTTACCAATTCAAGAAGATACTGGATTATCATATGCTTCCCAAAATGAAGGAGTCATGCATGCTTGTGGTCATGATGCGCATACGGCATATATGCTTGTTCTAGCGGAAACATTAATTGAAATGAAAGATCAATTTAGTGGTAAAGTCGTTGTCATTCATCAGCCAGCAGAAGAAATGCCACCAGGTGGTGCGAAAGGTATGATTGAGGACGGTGTTTTAGAAGGTGTTGATCACGTTTTAGGCATTCATGTTATGACGAATATGACATCAGGTAAAATTTATTACCATGAAGGTAATACCCAAACAGGACGCGCTTATTTTAAATTAACTATACACGGAGAAGGTGGACATGGCTCATCACCTCATACTGCTAAGGATGCGATTGTCGCTGGTGCTAACTTCGTCACTACAGCGCAAAATGTAGTTTCAAGACGATTGAGTCCTTTTGAAACAGGCGTTGTGACGATAGGATCCTTTGATGGTAAAGGTCAGTTTAATGTAATAAAAGATACCGTTGAAATCGAAGGAGATGTTCGTGCTTTAACAGATGCCACACGAGACACGATTAAATATGAACTTGAACGTATTGTTCAAGGTATAGCTACATCATTTGATGTTCAATATGACTTTGAATTTCACCCAGATTATCCCGCGTTATACAATGATCCTCAGTTTACATCTTATATTGTTGAAACATTAAGACAAGCGCAATTACCAGATGTAATAGGCGTAGAAGAATGTGAACCACAACCACCATCAGAAGATTTCGCATATTATGCTCAAGTGTTACCAAGTACATTTTTATATTCAGGAGCCGCACCACAGCAAGGACATGCATATCCGCATCATCATCCGAAATTTAATATCGACGAATCTTCCATGTTAGTTGCTGCAGAAGCTGTAGGTACAATTGTTTTAGATTATTTACAAGGATAGATATCTTAATTTAAATTAACTATTTGTTAAATTAAATTTAAAAATTTATAACTTTTTATTGGAAATAGTTAAATATATGATGTTTTATTATTGTTTACGTGTTAGTATGGGGATACATACTAATGAAGAGGTGAAAGTGTGACTTTTTATGATTACATGCAGAACTTTGTCGGAGACCAGACGCCTCTAGGAGAATTAGCTCATTATTTAAACAAGGATTGTCAGTTTCCTAAACATGAGAAGACAACTGATAATATATTGAGCTATTTTATCGATGAGATTGAGTTAGATGATGAACATTTAGAAACAGTAAAGCGTTCATTATCTTTATATGAACAGCAAACAGTGCACTTTAGTTTAGTAGATCACATAAAGACAGAACCAAAGGAAAATGTTAATGAAGATTAATGAAAAAGCACCGTATTATGCTTTAGAAGCCACTTCGCCGCAAACAATGCGCATTTATAAAAATCATCAGCACTTTGATTATATGATTTTAGAGTCTATAAATGAATTAATCGATAATGGCTATTGTATGTTAAATCATTTATATGTGAATAAAGGACAAGAAGGAGCATTTGAGCAAAAATTTTTACAGCGTCAACAACATTTAGCATCTGTACCTGGTTTTAGAGCGCTACGCTTTTTACGCCCAAATGAACAAGGTCAGCATTATGTCATCATTACGCAATGGTTGAACCATCAATCGTTTAAAAATTGGCAACAATCTTCGGCCTATTCACAGACACATCAAAAACGTGGCACGTCACAAGGTGCGGACGTACGGTTAGTCAATCGCAAATTGTCTTATCATATTGGGATTATATGTGAACGATATACTTCATAAAAGTGTCACCAGACTTGAGTAGGTGGGACATCAATCACTGTAAGTCGAAAAATGGCAATTTCTATTAAAATAAAGTAGAAATTGTCATTTTTGTTGTTTAGAATATTAAATTTCTTTTAAAAAGTGTAATTAAAGTTATGAGCTACTGCATTAGATAATCTCTTATATCAATATCTAAGTAGTGAAACAATACGAGTTGATAAGTTTGAGAAGTTAGCATGATTCATAATCTTTCTTAATTAATTTTCATATACACGGAGTCTGGGACATCATTATGTTTTAAGCTATGAACTCTATATTGGCGGTAGTTGACTGGATTGAAAATGGGATGGTACCAAGCTGTTTTCAATCCTTATCAACTTTGCAGGGGCGGGACTACGAATTTGTAATAAATGTTGTCTCGCTCTCAAATTTCAAAAGGGAAGAGCTAATTATTTTATGAATTGAAAATAGAAGTCTGAACAATTTTTAACTATTCATTGTTATAAAGAAATCGATCATCACAGAATTTTTATAATTAATTTTAACAACTTTATACTTTTTTATAATGAAACCACTTTCATAAGTGTTTACTTTTTCAATGCATTATAGGGTTTGATAAGATAATATCATTGGAAGGCGAAAGGAAGTTACGATATGAAACAATCAAGTTTATTAGCGCCAGAAACATATAATATTGTCAGTGAAATTGAAAAACATGTTTCTGACCAAGATAAAAATGCAATTATTTATGAAAATGGACATAATGACCCAATCGCGGTAACTTATGCAGACTTAATGAAACAAGCTAATCAAGTCGGGCATGTGCTGTTAAATCATGGTCTCAAAAAGGGAGATAAAATTTTAATCATGATGCCGCGGTCAATCTCTACATATAGAATTTATATCGCTGCATTAAAGCTCGGTATTGCAATTATTCCAAGTTCTGAAATGCTGCGTACTAAAGATTTGCAATATCGTATTTCGCACGGAGAAATAGATGCGGTTATTACTATGCCGGAATTTATTAAAGAGTTTTTGAATATAGAGGAGTATATATCATTAACTAAATTTGTTGTCGCAGGACACCATGAAGCATGGATTTCTATTGATGACGAGCGCTTGAATCAAAGTGAAGAATTAGATATGGCACCAACCAGTCGAGATGATATTGCGATACTATCTTATACGTCCGGTACAACAGGGAATCCAAAAGCAGTTACACATACACATGGTTGGGGTTTTGCTCATATGAAAATGGCACCTAAGCATTGGTTAAGTATTAAAGAAGATGATCTGGTGTGGGCAACCGCTGCACCAGGTTGGCAAAAATGGGTATGGACACCTTTCCTTTCTATTATGGGGTCAGGAGCTACAGCATTTGTTTACAATGGCAAGTTTAATCCTACTCGGTACTTAGAGCTATTACAAAATTTTAAGATTAATGTCTTATGCTGTACGCCAACAGAGTATCGAATGATGGCTAAATTATCCAATTTAGATAAGTATGATATTCATCATTTACATAGTGCAGTATCAGCTGGTGAGCCTTTAAATAAAGAGGTTGTTAATCAGTTTGAAGCGCACTTTGGGCTTACTGTTCGTGATGGCTATGGTCAAACAGAGAGCACATTATTGATTGGATTTTTAAAAGATACAAAACCACGCCCAGGTTCTATGGGTAAAGCAATTCCAGGTAGTGACACAACAGTAGTTGATGATGAAGGACGCCAAGTTGCTCCTGGTGTGAAAGGAAATATTGCTGTACCACTAGATTTACCAGCATTATTTAAAGGTTATTATAAAGATGAAGCGCGAACTAAAGCCGCACATGCTGGGAAGTATTATATCACTGGTGATTTAGCACATATTGATGAAGATGGTTATTTCTGGTTTGAAGGACGCAGTGATGATATCATCATCAGTTCTGGTTACACGATTGGACCTTTTGAAGTAGAAGATGCATTAACTCATCATCCAGCCGTAAAAGAATGTGCAGTGGTGGCCAGTCCCCATGAAATACGTGGAAATATAGTCAAAGCATTTGTTATTTTAAATGAGGGTTATAAAGCAAGTGATGACTTAGTTAAAACATTGCAAGACTTTACTAAAAAGACCGTTGCACCATATAAATATCCTAGAGCGATTGAATTTGTAGAAGATTTACCAAAGACCAATTCCGGAAAAATTCGTCGTGTAGAATTGCGTGATGCAGAACGTCAAAAGTACAACCAACAATTTAAACAATAAACTGTTATATTAACTTAACCGTAAAGGATGTTGAAGCATGCTTTACGGTTTTTTTATGTACTATTCAAAATAGTACGACACAATAATTTAATTACTGCATACACATTCAAAAAGACTAATAATGTTACTGAAATGTGACTTTAAAAGTATATAATATTTCATTTTATATATGTTATTGTTGTAAAACTCACACATTTATGACATACTTTAAAATAATTAGTATGACATAATAATATGAGGTGAACACATTGACAAAATATATTTATGCATTTGATGAAGGACAACGCACAATGAAAGATTTACTTGGTGGTAAAGGCGCAAATTTATCAGAAATGAAACGCCTTGGACTGCCAGTGCCCGATGGCTTTACGATTACTACTGAAGCGTGTATCGAATATTTAAGACAACATGCGCAACTACCGACAGAAGTTAAGACACAGTTAGTTGATCATTTAGCTGCATTCACTAAGCGTACTGGAAAAGCCTTTTCTTCAGATACCAACTTATTACTAGTTTCCGTTAGAAGTGGCGCAAAAATTTCGATGCCGGGCATGATGGATACAATTTTAAACTTAGGGCTTAATGATGATAATGTGGAAACACTTGCTAGCAAAACGGGTGATGTAAGATTTGCTTATGATTGTTACCGTCGCTTACTTCAAATGTTTGGCGAAGTTGTTTACAATATTCCAATGGTTGCGTTTGATACATATTTTGAAGACTATAAGCAACGACATGATTTTGAAAATGATGCTGCAATTAGTGCAGATGGCTTAAAAGATATATGCGAACGCTTTAAAACGATTTATTTAGAGGAAGCACGTAAACCATTCCCTCAAGAACCATTGAAGCAGTTAGAAGAAGCCATCGAGGCTGTATTTAAGTCATGGGACAATGATCGTGCACGTGTCTATCGCGATTTAAATGAAATTCCACATGATATAGGTACAGCAGTAAATATTCAAGAAATGGTCTTTGGTAATAGTGGTGATAAAAGCGGTACAGGTGTTGCTTTCACACGTAATCCAGTAACAGGAGAGAATCGATTGTTTGGCGAATATTTATTGAATGCACAAGGTGAAGACGTTGTAGCTGGTATTCGTACGCCACAAGATATTCAAACGTTATACGACCAAATGCCAGACGTTCATCAAGCCTTTGTCAAAGTAACAAAACAATTAGAAGCACATTATAAAGATATGCAGGATATTGAATTTACGATAGAAAACGGTAAGCTTTACTTATTGCAAACACGTAATGGTAAACGCACGGCAAAAGCAGCTGTTAAAATTGCGGTTGATTTAGCTAATGAGGGATTAATTACACAACAAGAAGCGATGCGAAAGGTTGACGTTAAAGCAATTGACCAATTACTGCATCCTAACTTTGATGACAAAGCTTTAGCAGAAGCAACTACAATATCAACACTCGGGTTACCAGCAAGTCCAGGGGCTGCGACAGGTCAAATCGTCTTTTCTGCTGAAGATGCTAAAGTACAAGCTGTTTCAGGCAAAAAAGTAATATTAATGCGTCCAGAGACATCTCCAGAAGATATAGAAGGTATGGTTGCAAGTGAAGCAATCATTACGACACATGGTGGTATGACATCGCATGCAGCAGTAGTAGCACGTGGTATGGGTAAATGTTGTGTAACAGGATGTTCAGATTTAGAAATCAATACATCAGCTAAGACTGTTTATTATCCAGATGGTGAATTACATGAAGGAGATACAATTTCTGTAGATGGTTCCAAAGGTGATATTTATCTTGGTGAAATTAAAACGGTTAATGCAGAGCATAGTGAAGACTTTGACCAATTTATGACATGGGCTGAAGATACGGCACGTTTAAGTGTACGAATGAATGCTGAAACGCCACAAGATATTGAAGCTGGTTATCAATTTGGTGCTAAAGGTATCGGTTTAGTTCGAACAGAGCATATGTTCTTTGGTGCAGAACGTTTAGTTGAGATGAGACGTTTTATTTTAGCGTCATCATATGATGAGCGTGTTGACGCTTTAAATGCAATTGAAAAATATCAGGTTGAAGATTTCGAAGCCATCTTTAGATTATCAGGAGAACGTCCAACGATTGTTCGATTATTAGATCCACCATTACATGAATTTTTACCTAATTCAGCTGAAGACATACAACATGTTGCTCAACAATTAAATATTTCCGAGGACATATTGAAAAAACGTATTGTTGATTTGCATGAAGTAAATCCAATGCTCGGTCATCGTGGTTGTCGTTTAGCCGTTACTTATCCTGAATTATATGAAATGCAAGTCGAAGCCATCATTAGTAGTGTCATAAGATTGAAAAAAGAAGGTATTAATTGTAAACCAGAAATTATGATACCGTTAGTATCTACAGTTGAAGAATTTACGGTTTTAAAAGAAGATTTAGTGGAAACAATTCATAAATTAGAACAACAAGCTGGCGAAAAAGTCGATTATCTTGTAGGTACAATGATTGAAACACCACGCGCATGTCTTATTGCTGGTGAGTTAGCTGAACATTGTGATTTCTTTAGTTTTGGAACTAATGATTTAACGCAATTAGCATATGGTTTTTCACGTGATGATGCAGGAAAATTCATAAATGTGTATACTGAAAGAAATATATTGAAGCTTGACCCGTTCCAAACTTTAGATAAAGACGGTGTAGGACGATTAATACAAATAGCTGTTGAACAGGCCAAACGTGTCAATTCGAATATTAAAATTGGTGTTTGTGGTGAATTAGGTGGCGATGCGAAATCAATCCATCAATTCAATAAATTAAGCATCGATTATGTTTCTTGTTCACCATTCAGAGTGCCTGGCGCAATTATTGCTACAGCACAAAGTCAAGTGGAGGAAAGTGAGTAGTATAGTGAAGCAACATGTATTAAAGTTATTTATCGTTTCTGATTCTATTGGTGAAACTGCACAGCGGATGATCCAAGCCACATTGACACAATTTCCGGATTTAACACAGGTTGAAATTAAAAAATTTCCCTATATTAAAAATGAAGAAGAATTTTTAAATGTGTTGAATTTAGCACATGAACAAGGGGCGATCGTTGCGACCACACTAGTGAATCCGTCATTTAATTCACTAGGGCATCGCTTTGCCGAAGAAAAAGCACTGCCTTATGTCGATTATATGTCAGAATTGATTTCAATCGTTCAGGAACAGACACAAACTGAACCGTTACTAGAAAGTGGCGCACTTAGAAAACTAAATGATGAATATTTTAAACGTATTAAGGCTATTGAATATTCAGTGAAGTATGATGATGGCAAGCATTTTTCAGATATCGGAGAGGCGGATGCACTTATCGTGGGTGTTTCCAGAACATCAAAAACGCCATTAAGCATGTATTTGGCTAATAAAGGTTATAAAATAGCCAACATTCCATTGGTGCCAGAAGTAGCAATTCCAGAGAGTGTTTTTAAACAAAAGGGATTAAAGGTCTTTGGATTAACAGCGAGTCCACAATATATAGCTAACATACGTAAAAATCGTGTTGAAACTCTGGGTTTAACGCAAGAATCTCAGTATAATAGCTTAGAACGTATCAAAAAGGAGTTATCATATGCTGAGGAAGTATTTAAAAAGTTAAATGCCACAGTGATTAATACAGAGTATAAATCCATTGAAGAATCAGCATTTTATATTGAAAAATTTTTACAGCCAAAATACTAAATATGAGGTATATGAAAAATTCAACGTCACACAACTTGTTAAGTGCTGACGTTGGATTTTTAGTAAAAAATGTTATAACAAAATTTTTATTGAAGTTAAATTATATTGTACGATAACTTTTTTCTTTGAGATGTAGATTAACTGATTTACAATTTCATAATATTGCTTTAAAATTATACACGAAGTACTTATTTAATTTAGAAGTTTAGCGATTTGCTAAATTAAAGCAATAAATGGGTGTTTTAGGAAAGAGCACTATTTATTGTATATATAAATTAAATGTAATCAATAGAGAGGTGTAACATATGGCAAACTCACAACCAAAAGACGTCATTTTAATTGGCGCTGGTGTCTTAAGCACTACATTTGGTTCTATGTTAAAAGAGCTTGAACCTAACTGGAATATCAAGCTTTATGAACGTATGGACCGTCCTGCACTTGAAAGTTCTAACGAACGACATAATGCTGGTACAGGTCATGCAGCACTATGTGAATTGAACTATACTGTTGAACAACCTGATGGTTCAATTGACATTGAAAAAGCGAAAGAAATTAATGAGGAATTCGAGATTTCTAAACAGTTTTGGGGTCATTTAGTTAAATCAGGTAGCATTGATAACCCAAGAGAATTTATTAACCCACTACCACATATTAGTTTTGTTAGAGGCGTTAATAACCAAAAATTCTTGAAAAAACGTTACGAAGCTATGAAAGAATTCCCAATGTTTGATAATATCGAGTATACAGAAGATATAGAAACATTGAGAAAATGGGTTCCATTAATGATGGAAGGCCGTGTCGATGACGGTAAAATGGCTGCAAGTAAAATCGACGAAGGTACTGACGTTAACTTTGGTGAGTTAACACGTAAAATGACTAAAAATATCGAAGCACATCCAAATGCTGAAGTTCACTTTAACCATGAAGTGCTTGATTTCAATCGTCTTAAAGACGGTAAATGGGAAGTGAAAATTCGCAACCGTGCTACTGGCCAAGTGCAAACACAAGTGACTGACTATGTATTTATTGGTGCAGGTGGTGCAGCGATTCCATTATTACAAAAAACAGGTATTCCTGAAAGCAAACACTTAGGTGGATTCCCAATTACAGGTCAATTCTTAGCTTGTACAAATCCACAAGTTATCGAGCAACATGATGCCAAAGTTTATGGTAAAGAGCCACCAGGCACACCACCAATGACTGTGCCGCATTTAGATGCGCGTTATATCGATGGTCAAAGAACATTGTTATTTGGACCATTCGCTAACGTTGGACCTAAATTCTTGAAAAATGGTTCTAATTTAGATTTATTCAAATCTATCAAGCCACATAACATTACAACAATGTTAGCGGCTGCCGTTAAAAACTTACCATTACTTAAATATTCATTCGATCAAATTATTATGACTAAAGAAGGTTGTATGAATCACTTACGTACATTCTATCCAGAAGCACGTGATGAAGATTGGGAATTATACACTGCTGGTAAACGTGTTCAAGTTATCAAAGATACTAAAGAACACGGCAAAGGATTTATTCAATTCGGTACAGAAGTGGTTAATTCACAAGACCATACAGTTATTGCTTTACTTGGTGAATCACCAGGGGCATCAACATCAGTATCAGTTGCACTAGAAGTTCTTGAAAGAAACTTCCCAGAATATGCTGATGACTGGAAACCAAAAGTAAAAGAAATGATTCCTTCTTATGGTGAATCATTAATTACAGATGTTGATTTAATGAGAAAAACACGTCGTCAAACATCTAAAGACCTTGAATTAGGTTATTATGATGATGAAAAATAATAAATAATGCGATAACAGAAGTCAGTGACATCAATGTCTCTGATAAGCAGAAGAAGGTAATTCTATTAATTTCAATAGAAATTGCCTTCTTTTTTTACAATTAAGTGAGACTAGGACATCATTATGTTTTAGGCTATGAACGATATATTGGCAGTAGTTGACTGGATTAAAAATACGTTTGCTGTGTTCAATCCTAGTCAACCTTGCTGGGGTGGGATTATAAATTCATAATGAATGCTGTCTCGTTCCCATATTTAGCTAACTGAAGCTATGATGACACTAACTTTCTATAGGTATAAAAAAGTTAGCATGCTTGTAGTGGTATACAATATTGGAGTAATCAAAAGGTTCACCTTTACTTGTATAGAATGTAAGTTCATGACGCATACAAGGGTCTTGAGCGTTTAAATCTAAATAATTTGCTTCATTATCGTTTAAAAAGTCGATATAGAAATAAATATCAGAAAAACCAATATTTATCTTGAGACGCGTCTGTAAATAATCAAATATTGAAGCTTGAGCAACTTCTTTGTCCAATGTGGTAACTAATGCTTTATTGAAATAAGAAGTTTCAATGCAAAGCGGCTTATCGTCTAAATAACGAATGCGCTCTACTAAATAGACTTGTGTATCTTTATCTTTTATCTGTAAGTGTTTTTGTGTTTCCTCGTTAGGCGGTATGATGTCGATGTTAAGCACTTTACTTGTTACACGATGTCCTTGTAAATTATCTGAAAAGCCCTTTGTTTTTAACAGATTAATATATCCAGATTTTTTGCTATTTCTAACATATATACCACTGCCCCGAGTTTGATAGATAATACCATCTTTTTCAAGTAACTCTAATGCTTTAACAATCGTACTTTTACTCACTTGATACGCTATTTTTAGTTCTGCTAGGCTTGGAAGTTTGTCACCAACTTTATATTTCCCATTTGCAATAGCTGCGGTAATTTCATGTGCAACATGTTCGTACTTTAACATGATTAATCTCCTTAATGCTGTATTTACAATATAGTATACCAAAAATAAGCTGAAATTAAATTGTACCGGTATAATTGTATAAAAACGATTTACAAATTGTACCGGTATAATTATAATGAGTTGTGTAAGGGTTTCCATATTTGGGATAAATAAAAATTAAATAGATTGGGAGGTTGTGTTATGAGTGAAAGAGATAGAAAATTAGCGATACATATCCTTGAAGCCGTTGGTGGAAAGGAAAATATCGTTAATTACACGCATTGCGCAACGCGATTACGTATCGTCTTAAAACGTTCTATTCCGGATGCTAAAAAGAAAGTAGCAAGTATGGATGGCGTAGTAACGGTAGTTGAAAATAATGGACAATTTCAAGTGGTTATTGGCAATGCGGTCGCAAGTGTTTATCAAGAATTTGAGGGATTATTGGGAGAAGAAAATCAACAATCTAGCGATGAAGACAGTGAAAAAGGTACGATTATTAATCGTATTATTGCAACGATGTCTGCCGTCTTTGCACCATTTATTTATGTCTTAGCGGCTGCCGGTATATTAAAAGGTATATTAATTATTGCGAAAATGTTGTTTTCATCATTTGAGAAGACTGGCACATATGAAGTATTTAACTTTATTTCATGGGCACCATTTACATTTTTACCAATATTTATTGCGATTACTGCAGCAAAACATTTCAAAGTGAATACTTATATCGCAGTAGCTTGTTGTGCTGCACTCGTTAGCCCGGATTTAGCAGGAATTGTAGAACGCATTGGGAGTGGACATACGTTTACATTTATTGGTATTCCATTAAGTGAAACAAGCTATACATCATCAGTGTTACCACCACTATTATTAGTATGGGTGTTGTCATATGTTGAAAAATATTTAAATAAATATATTCATGAAGTTATACGCCCGTTATTTGTACCGTTCTTCAGTATTGTAATTATGGTGCCATTAACATTATTAATTATTGGTCCATTAGCATCTGGGGCTGCACATGGTATTGCACAAGGCTTTAACTGGCTCGTAGCTGTAGCACCATGGTTAGCAGGATTATTAATTGGTGCATTTTGGCAGGTATTTGTTATCTTTGGTGTTCATTGGGGCATTACGCCAATGGTATTGGCAAACTTTGAACAGTATAAAAGTGATGCTTTCCAAGCCTTTCAAACAATTGCTGTTATTGCTCAATTTGGTGCAGTTATGGGTGTATTCTTCAAAACGAGAAATAAGGATTTAAAGCGTGTATCGTTATCAGCAGGGATTACAGGCATCTTTGGAATTACTGAACCGTCTATGTATGGTGTGAATTTGCGCTTTAAAAAGCCATTCATTATCGCTTGTATTAGTGGTGGTATTGGGGCTTTAGTTGCAAGTTTCTTTAATCCAAAATATTATGCATATGCTGGTCTTCCTGGACCGATAACAATTGTCAATGGTTATAGTCCTGATAACATCTCATCAATATGGGGAATTTTACTTGGTTCAGCCGTTGCAATTATTTTACCTATCATTTTAATCCAAGTACTTGGCTATGGTGAAGATGTGACAGAACAGGTAGAACGTGTTGACGTCGAAGAAGGACATGAGATAAATGAACAAACACGTTTGACTACTACATCTGATCAACTTGAAACAGAGATACATGCTCCACTAAAAGGTTTAGTAGTAGCATTATCTGAAGTAGATGATCCAATATTTGCGGAAGGTATGATGGGTAAAGGATTAGCCATTCAGCCAGAAAGTTATGAAGTGACAGCACCTCTCAAAGGGGTGATTAGTATGGTTGCAGTAAGTAAACACGCGATAGGTATTACATCGCCAGAGGGGATCGAACTTTTAGTTCACGTTGGTTTAGATACTGTGCAATTAAATGGACAAGGCTTTGAATTACTTGTTGCTGAAAATGATCAGGTCGAAGAAGGGCAGCCTTTGCTGAGATTTGATGCAAATTATATTAAAGAACAGGGCTACGAACTTATTACACCTGTAATTATTACTAACAGTGATGAATTTGAAGACATTATCATAGCTGACAGTCAAAATATCACATCTAGAGAAAAAATAATGACAGTAATTAAAAAATAGAGTGTAAAGGAGATTTAAACATGGCTAAATTACCACAAGATTTCTTATGGGGCGGCGCACTTGCTGCCAATCAATTTGAAGGTGGCTATGACCAAGGTGGCAAAGGCTTAAGTGTAATTGATGTAATGACAGCAGGCGCACATGGTCAAGCACGTGAAATTACACAAGATATAGAACCTGATAAATATTATCCTAATCATATGGGTATTGATTTTTACCATCGCTATAAAGAAGATGTCGCATTGTTTGCTGAAATGGGATTGAAATGTTTGCGTACATCGATTGCATGGACACGTATTTTCCCTAATGGTAATGAAACAGAACCGAACGAAGCAGGACTGCAATTCTATGATGATTTATTTGATGAATTATTGAAATATGACATTCAACCAGTGATTACATTATCGCATTTTGAGATGCCACTACATCTAGCACGTGAATATGGCGGTTTTAGAAACCGTAAAGTAGCAGATTATTTTGCATATTTTGCTGAAACTGTATTTAAGCGTTATAAAGACAAAGTTAAATACTGGATGACATTTAATGAAATTAATAACCAAATGGACATCAATAATCCTATTTTCTTATGGACAAACTCTGGTGTATCGTTGACAGATGATGATAATAAATTAGAAGTATTATATCAGGTGGCACATAATGAATTGATTGCAAGTGCGAAAGCAGTAAAAATTGGTAAGGAGATAAATCCAGATTTTGAAATTGGTGCTATGATTTCCCATGTTCCAATCTACCCATATAGCTGTAATCCGCAAGATATAATGGAGGCAGAAATCGCGAGTCGTATGCGTTTCTTCTTTCCAGATGTACAAGCACGAGGTTATTACCCAGGTTATGCGACAAAAATGTTTGAACGTGAAGGCTTCGACATTGGTTGGCAAGAAGGAGACGATGTGATTCTACGTGAAGGTAAAGTCGATTATATTGGATTTAGTTATTATATGTCTACGGTCGTTAAATCTGATAATGAGGCTAGTGTAGAAGATAATATAGTAAATGGTGGCTTACCCAATTCGGTTGATAATCCTTATATTAAGAAAAGTGATTGGGGCTGGGCCATTGATCCGGTTGGCTTACGTTATACATTAAATGCATTATATAATCGTTATCAAATTCCTTTATTTATAGTTGAAAATGGATTTGGTGCCGTAGATGAGTTTGATGATAAAGGTAAAATCCATGACGAATATCGTATCGAGTATTTACGTGAACATATTGAAGCGGCTATTGATGCAGTAGATCAAGATGGCGTAGAATTAATGGGCTATACACCTTGGGGTATTATTGATATTGTATCCTTTACGACAGGTGAAATGAAAAAACGTTATGGTTTAATTCATGTTGATCGTGATAATGAAGGAAACGGTTCATTAGAACGTACCAAGAAAGATTCATTTGACTGGTATCGCAAAGTTATTGAGTCAAATGGGGAAGTTTTGTAAATTAAAAAGAGAGCTGAACAGAATTCATTATGAATTCTTAGTCCAGCTCTGGCAAGGTTGACTAAGATTGAAAAAGCATGCTATAAGCATATTTTCAATTGAGTCAACTACTGCCAATCATTAGTTCACAGCCTAAAACATGATGATGTTTTAGGCTGTTTAATACATTTAGCTATTTTTTATTAATACTTTCTACCCATTTGATGAAGTTACTATCACTATTACCTGATGTTTCTGCCATTGTATGACCTTGATCCCAAACTGTTTTGAAGTCAACGTTTTTAGAACCAACGCGTTCTTTTAAAGCTAGCGAAAGATTAGTTTCAGTATTTAAGGCCGTATCTCCTTGTTGAATACCTGTTCTAATTCTCCAATGATTTGCCACATTAGATTTACCATACCCGCTATAGTAATCAGATAAGTAATACATTGGATTGTACATATTCATTCTTGTTGACATGCTTGTGCCTAATTTATCTGTTTTTGTTAAGTCATTTTTATATGATGAAACATAGTTACTATTCCAACCATTTAGTTTGCTATAGTTAGATTTATTTTCTGTTAAAAGTTTAGCTAGTGATTGATCAAAATGTAATTTACTGTCACTACCTGATGTTCCAAACACTTCATTTTCAGCTTGGCTACGTTTTAAATCATCAAAGGCTGAAACTGATTTAGAAGGTTGTTTATAATATTTCGCAAAGTCTTTAAGACTTGTAATATGTGCGCGTTTTGTTTTCTTATCATACGTGATCCATGTGCCTTTTTTATTTAGATCTTTTAAGTAAGCATCCATTGTTTTGTATGTTTTATTTGAAGATTGTTTTCTCATTTGAGGCATAGATCCCATTTTGCCAGAAGGTTTTCCACCGCTAGGTCCACCATTACCCATGCCTGCTTGCTCAGTGCTATTTTGTTTGTAAGGGAATGTTGTATTATTTAAGAATTCTGTAGCTGAATCTTCAATTTCTTTTTTTAGATATTTAGCATATGAGCCTTCAGTATATTGACCATTTTTAGATTTAGTTAATGATAATGTAGTATTTCCATTTTTCAGATTTAGTTTATTTAAGTAGCTTGCATAAGATGATGCTAAATCGGTTGATAATTGTTTTTGGAATGAATTTTTCTTGCGATTACCTTCATTACCATATTGTCCCATTTGCCATTCATAAGCAGCATCGGCTTGATCTAGACTTGTAATAGGGCACCACGCCATAGCACCGTCAATTTTATCACTGATATATTTTCCATTTTTATCTGTCATGGCTGCGCCAATTTGTTCTAAATATTTATAGTAGAGCTTGCTATCACCTGATGCACCGGCAATAGCACTTTGAGCACCACCGCCACTATGACCAAAAGTATAAATCTTACTACTGTTACCTGGTAGACTACTATCGTTGAAACGGTAATATCTGATTGCTGCTTTAAGATCGGTTACACCCCAAGGAGAACCGGTTTCATATGATTTAGTTGATGCATTACTGCTGTTATTGCCCATGCTCATACTACGTCCTCGTAATCCTGCTTCAACATATATGAATCCAGCTTTCATATACTTAGAAATATTACTATAACGATATGACGTAGGTGCACTTTGTTCGGCATAACCAGGTGTATTGACTGGATAAACGATAGGTGCTGTTCTAGCAGAATAGCCGTTAACTTTCTTAGCATCGTTTACAGTAACGGTATATGTCCCATTATGATTCTTTTTACCTTTGAAATAAGCAGCTGGTACATAGATACCTAATTTTTCTACATTTTTAGCTTGGGGATTGGAGACATAACTTATATTTAGTTGATAATAAACGTTATTTTTACTATCATATTTCCATTTTGAATTATCTATTTGCAGCGCAGATGATGCTTGGTTATAATTTTTGATTTTAACATTTGAAGTGTTCACACCTTTAGCATCATGATTAGAATTATTATTTTGATGTTCGCCAACGCCACAACCTGAAAGTATAACTGTTGCGGATAAGAGTGATATGAAAGTCTTTTTCATCTAATTAGCCTCCTTAATTTGTCGTAGTTCTATTATTAGTCGCAAATAAGGAGCATATCAATTCGGATTGAGCGCATGAACCATTCTAAATTAGAAAGATGATGTACACCTTAGGTCTCTTGACAGTATTTGCTTGAAATTAGTTTCTGTGCTTTTTGGCTAACTCTAGCAAATATGCCACCTCTTTAGAAGCAATTAAATGATTATGAACATTAACGTTAATATAGAGTTTTATAGGTGAATTCAGCTGAACGATTTTTAAAGGAGACGTTACGTAATAATTAGCCTGTTGTTCCATAATCAATGCGACGCCATTATTTGTATTTACCATTTCAAGTAAATTTTCAATACGAGGTGCTGTAAATGAAATTAATGGATAAAATTGTTGTTCTTCACAATAATTTAAAAAAGCTTGATGCTCCAATGCGAACTCAGGTGGTAAATAGAGTTGTTCATTTTCAAGCATCGATAGATCGATTTGTGAGACATAGGCTAATGGATGAGATTCATGCACAATAGCACATAAGCTTTCTTCAATATAAGTAAAAGAATGATTATCATGAGGTGGATGTGGTGATCTTAAAAAGCTAATGTCAATCTTACCTTCATTAATCAATTGAGCTAATTCTTGTTCTGACCCTTCATGAATACGAAATCTAATATTAGAAAATTTTTGAACACATTTTGAGATTAAGTTTGTAATACCATATTCAATCATTAATCGAGAAGCGCCAAGGTTAATGGTGATTAAATTATCATTTTCCTGTTGCTCAAGCTGTTTTGATAAATCTTTATAATTTTGGCAAATGATTTTGGCATAATGCAGAAATAGTTTACCTGATTCTGTTAGTTCAAATTGTTTATTTGCGCGATCTATAAGACGATAACCGCACTCATTTTCCAAAGAAACAATGTGCTTAGACAGTGTAGATTGCGCTATGTAGAGTTCTTGAGAAGCTTTAAAGTAATTTTGGTATTTAGCTAAGACAATAAATTCATTTAAGTAAGAAATTTCCATGTCAATCAACAACTTTCGATAAGTATAATTATTTAAATCATACTTGATTATCATTGGTATATTCAATTGAAAGAACATTGCAGTTTGAATATTCATAATAACTTTACTTGAGGAAGATGTGTTTGATTATGAAGCGTGCATTTACCATCAAATGATTGAAGATTGGAAACGTAATTTAAGTAATTTCAAGCACGAAAATTTAATCAATCAAATACTTATTTAACGCTATGCTGACGGGTTTGTTAGTGTAGTATTTAATTTCCTAAAAATAATTTCGATATATCGCTTTACATTTAACGATATATCGTTTATTATATCGATATATCGAAATTGATTAAAAATAAGTAAAGGTGATGAAAATTATGTTTAGAAGACATTTAGAAGGTATGAGACAAGGTATGGCACATTTTGAACAATTTGATGCAGGGAGAGGCCCTCGAGGTTTTGGAAATTTCGGTGGTTTCGGTGGCCGTCACGGTGGGCGTGATAGATTTTTCAAAAAAGGGAATTTACAATTCGTTATTCTTAAAATGTTAGAAGAAGAATCACGTCATGGCTATCAAATAATTAAAGACTTAGAAGAAAGATTTAAAGGTTTTTATTCACCAAGTCCTGGTTCTGTTTATCCAATTTTACAAATGTTAGAAGATAGAGACTTTGTATCTATTTCTAAAGATGGAAATAAAAAAGTGTATACCATTACGGATGAAGGTAAAAAGTTTTTAGAGGACAATGTAGATCAAGATGCGTTTACAAAACGCTTAGAACAATTTAAAAACGTTGATTTTGAAGAACTAAAAGCAGTGCGTGAACAAATGCAAACATTATTCCATGAGTTTATGAAAGCAAGTCAGCAGACATTACAAGATGATAAAAAGAAAGTAGAATTCGACGTCTTTATACAAGAAACAAAAGAACGATTACAACAATTCTATAAATAAAAGGTTGGAGAAATAGGGTTATGAATATAAAAGATATTAGACGAGTTGGCATTATTGGTGGGGGACCTGGAGGCTTAATGTTAGGCCTATTGTTACAGCACCAAGGCTTTGAAGTTAATATTTTTGAAAAAGCTGGTTTAAATGTTAACACTGATCGTGGAGGTTCTTTAGATATCCATGATGATAGTGGTCAATTGCCATTGCAACAAGCAGGCATTATCGATAAATTTAAAGCACAAGCACGCTTTGACGGCGAAGATACGCGCGTACTAGATAAAAATGGCAACGTATACTATGAAGCGTTAGTTGATCCACAAATAGAAGGTGGACGACCAGAAATTGATCGTGGTGAATTATGTGATATTATTTTTGAACAATTAAAACCTGAAATCGTAGTTTATGATAAAGCATTTAAATCTTTAACGCATATAGATAATGAGCAAATTGAAGTGACATTTGATGATTACAGTACACGAATATTTGACTTTGTAATTGGTTCAGATGGTGCTTTTTCAAAAGTAAGACCTTATTTAGCAAATACGGACGTAGAGTATAATGGGATATCGATGGTAGAATTAAATGTTGAAGATGTCTTTCATCAGTATCCTGATTTAGCTGAATTTAACAAAAATGGGAAAATGATGGCATTTGGCGATCACAAAGCGATATTAGGTCAAGTTAATGGAGATGGACGAATTAAAGTCTATATGTCGTATAAAATGGATTATGATGAATTTGACCAATTTAAAGCCATGAATAGACAAGAAATTAAAGAACAGTTATTACATGACTTTAGAGATTGGGACGTCAATTCGAAAAAATACATTGATTATGCGAGTGATGATTTATTATTACGACGCATTTATAAACTGCCTATTGGTTTCAAATGGGATAATCAAGCGAACTTGACGTTAATTGGTGATGCAGCGCACTTAATGAGCCCTTTTGCAGGACAGGGTGTCAATATGGCACTTTACGATGCATATCTTTTGGCTGAAGCAATTAAAAGTCATGTAACGTTACAAGATGCACTAAAAGCATACGAAACAGACATGTACCAAACTTCTGAGCAAAGTGCTCGTGAATCACAGGCAAACTTAGAAGAGATGTTTGGCGAAGGTGAACCTGCCAAAAAATTTGGAGATTTCTTTAAGCAAGTAGGAAATTTGTTTGACGTACATCAAGCATAAAAAATAATAAAGTACCGACTGTTTAAGGTGAAACAGTCGGCACTTTTTTTAATTTCAATGATTTTCGCTCAAAGCTGTTATCGCTTAAGCTTTAAACATATATCTTAGTTTTTATTCACTGATGCATCATAGATTGAGTCAACAGCTTCACCTAAAGCTTTATCAAATTCTTCTTTAGATTGGCTATATCTTAAGTCACTTGCTAATGCACGAGAGAAACTTGCGATTAATTCATCGTTGTCTTTCAATAATTTATTTGCTTCATCTCTGCTATATCCGCCTGACAATACAACTACACGTACAACATTTGGATGATCAGCTAATTCTTTGTATAAGTTTGCTTTAGTAGGAATTGTTAATTTTAACATCACTAATTGGTCATCATTTAAAGCGTCTAAGCCTTTTTTAAGTTCAGCTTTTAATACTTCTTCGATTTCGGCTTTATCTTTAGCATTGATGTTCACTTCAGGTTCGATAATTGGAACTAAACCTTTGGCAATAATTTGTTTACCAATTTCAAATTGTTGTTCAACAACGTCTCTAATACCTTGTTCATTTAATTCTAAAATGTTAGAACGCATTTTAGTACCAAAGATGTGACGTTCAACTGCACGATCTAATGTTTCATCTAGGTTATCGATAGGTTTCATTAATTGAACACCATTTTGTTGTTCAGCTAAGCCTTTGTCTACTTTTAGGAAAGGAACAACACCTTTGTCTGCTAAGTAGTCACCAGTATATTTGCCTTCAACTTCACGATCCATTGTTTGTTCGAATAGAATCGCACCTAAAATTTTATCTGAAGTGAATGATGGTGAAGTGACAACACGCGTACGCATGTCGTGAACAAGTTGGAACATTTCGTCTTCGTTGTTATATTGGTCTTCGCCAACACCGTATTCTTTTAAAGCTTTAGGTGTACTACCACCACTTTGGTCTAAAGCGGCGATAAAGCCTTTACCATTTTTTACCTTTTCTAATTGTTCTTTATTCATTACTTTCCACTCCTTCTAATAAGTTTCACTAATAGTATGATAAAAAATGAATATATTCTCAAGCTTTTTTACTCATATTTATTGAATATTCTTAATAAAATTTGTAGAGTTTCAAAAAATAGACGTATTTTTATCGTAGGGGAGTCAAACACGGCATGACGACTATTAACCGTTGGGAGTACCAGACAGGGGTAAATCTTCATTAGCATGTCAATTACAAAATATTTTAAGCTTTCCATACTATTATATTGATCGTATTCAATGATTGATGATAATCAGACCATAAGTGAATCGCAGTTAACTGAAGCATTGATGTGTATTATGTAACAGGATAAATGGATGATCGATAGTAAAGTAGCCACTCTAGCGCTAAGGGGCATGTGTGTAGATAAGTCAATTGACTAAAAGAAACGCGGTTGAAATGCATAATTAGAGTCATAATCTGTTATTTAAAATAATGACGTAAGCCACAAACAAAGAACCTTTACGGCAATCCGCAAAGGCTTGATTGAGAATTTATTCAATATATTTGGAATTTACCGAAGCAACAACGTGATTTATTAAGACAGCTTTAAGCGGGAACTGAGCATCAAGTTACTTGGTTTACATGTAAAAGTAAACAGTACCATTCATTATAATTGGTATACACGATGATCATAATGATCATCGAAAGAGAACAATACATTTGATTTGTCCTAAATGTACTTATGAATACTTTAGTGTTTTGAATTGCGCATGAACGTCAATGCCAAACCACTCATAAGTGCTAAAATACCAAATGCTAATGTTATTATATTATTTGAAGTGTGACCCGTTTCAGGGAGTGAGGCATTCTGCTGAGGTAATTCCGTAGATTTGATATTACCCACATAATAGCGATTAAGTTCCTTTTTACAATCTACGGGGTTATTTTGCTGTTCTTGTTGTGCCATATGAGTTGAGGTATTAGCTATTTCGCTAGCTGCATATGTTTGGTTAGGGTTTAATAGGTTATATACACCAAATTTACCATTTTTATATTCAACTTGGCCGTTTTTATAAACTTTATAAGTACCGACACTGTCATTAGTTTTAAGTGTGATTTTGATTTTAAAGTAGTTACCTTTGTCTATAACTGTATTAAAATTTTGCAAATCTGGATTGCCACCACTACGTGCTATAGCTTGCTTTGCAGTTGTGATTGCATCTTGTTGGGACATGGTATCTGCTTGAGTAACACAT
The DNA here is from genome assembly GCF_001558775.1 of Staphylococcus lugdunensis. Classification (NCBI taxonomy): domain Bacteria; kingdom Bacillati; phylum Bacillota; class Bacilli; order Caryophanales; family Staphylococcaceae; genus Staphylococcus; species Staphylococcus lugdunensis. The sequence goes on from NZ_CP014022.1 coordinate 1,836,510, forward strand.
ACGCTTGTTGCAGTTAATACCAAGAATAGCGCAAAAACAGATAAAATAATTTGAACCATTTGTTTCATTATGAAACCCCCATTCACATAGTAAATAACTTTACAGTGTAAGTGTATCATCATCAGCTTAATGTGCGGGCGTTTTTAACAAATCCTAAGGTAATCTTAATATTGTATTTACGTATGCGCTAAAATTAACTTTATACAAATATAGCATTTGCTTTTTTAAATGTTATCAAAGCTTAATTATACAGTGATATACTTATTTATCTTTTATCAATAAATGGAATACTTCTAGCCACACAAACGATAAAAATAATATGTGCTAAAAGCCATAGACTATATTCTGACCAGCTAAAATGAAAGATAGGTCGAACAGCGATATGAATGAGAAATGGATACAGCACTATAAAAGATAACATAGATGCCACATAACCAATGGCATACCATTGCTTTCTAACTCGATAGAGCAGTAATAACATCATATAAACAACAATACCAATGATTAAATGAATAAGGATTTCAAGCCATAACGGGGTGAATTGTTTAGGAATAATAAAGTCTATATTGATAAGTAATTGAGCTAACTGGGTTGTGTCAGTTAACAAATCTATGATAAACAATATGAATAATAGCAACATACTAATTAGACAGGCGCTCGTTAAATGATATTTTAAATAATACATTAGGCATTCCTCCTTAAAACGATTTAGTTATCTTTTCCCCTAAGTGTAAAAAACAATTATTAGTCAGAAAATTCAAAAATCTAATTGACGTTCTCTTTGCATAGTGATAGGATAAATTTAATTCAATAAAAGTAAGAAGACTCTTATCAAGAGTGGTGGAGGGATGTGCCCTATGAAGCCCGGCAACCGTCAGTGAATGACATGGTGCCAAGTCACATAAAGTTTAAAGTACTTTAAGAGATGAGAGAAAGTGTGCGTACTTTCTCTTAATTTGAGAAAGTATTTTTTATGTCTTGAATTCGACTGTTTTCATCTTTATTGAAGTAGCAATTAGAAAGGTGAGGATACAATTGAAAAAATGGGTCATCATGATTAGTGTGTTAATTATTACTCTAGCTTTATCAGCGTGTGGCAAAGACAATAAAGAAGCGAGCAAGACTATTACCGTTGCAGCAACACCAGCACCACATGGAGATGTGTTAAAACATGCACAAGAAGCAATGAAGAAAAAAGGCTATGATTTAAAAGTTAAGATTGTTAATGACTATAAAGTACCAAACAAATTATTAGATAAAGGTGATGTAGATGCCAATTTCTTCCAACATGTACCTTATTTAAAGGCAGAACGAAAAAGTCATGGCTATAAGATTGAAGAAGTAGGCAAAGTCTTTACAACTCCAATGGGCGTATATAGTAAAAAATATAAGCATATTAAAGACATACCAGATGGTTCAACCATTTATGTTTCAAATAATCCAGCAGAAGAAGGACGCTTTTTATCATTTTTTGTTAACGAAGGCTTAATTAAGTTGAAAAAAGGAGTGAAAATTGAAGATGCGAAGTTTGAAGATATTGCTGAAAATAAAAAGCATTTGAAATTCAATAATCAACAAGGCGCTGAATTTTTACCTAAAACATATAATAACAGTGAAGGTGCAGCAGTTATCATGAACTCAAATTACGCAATTGATAATGGTTTAAAACCATCTAAAGATGCGATTGCATTTGAAGGAAAATCATCACCTTTTGCTAATATTATTGCAGTACAAGAAGGACATAAAAAAGATAAAAAATTCCAAGAATTATTAAAAGTTTTACAATCAAAAGAAATTAAAGCATATATTAAAAAACAATATGGTGACGACGTGATTCCATATGAAAATTAAAGTGACATAATAGCGTGCTGCGATACAACATATGTTAATTTTAGTACTTGTTGTTTTAATCATTTTAAATATCCACAGTAAGCGTGAACAAACAACTTAATAATTTAATTATTCAGAAAATATTTACAAATCTGATAATTAATTGTATATTGGGTTGTATTACATTGCTGTGCGAATAAGTCAGCAGTATTTGGAGGATGAATTGACTATGAGTAAAGCAGCGCAACTTATTGAAGAAGATGGGAAATATTTTGCAAAATCAGGACGTATCAAATACTATCCGCTCGTGATAGATCATGGTTATGGTGCAATGCTTGTCGATGTTGACGGTAAATCATATATTGATTTATTATCGAGTGCCAGTTCGCAAAATGTTGGTCATGCACCTAAAAAAGTATCCGATGCTATAAAAGCGCAGGTAGATAAGTTCATTCACTATACACCCGCATATATGTATCATGAATCGGCGGTTAAATTATCTAAAAAGTTGTGCGAGATTGCGCCTGGCAACTTTGAAAAAAGGGTAACCTTTGGTTTAAGTGGATCTGATGCTAATGATGGTGTCATTAAATTTGCACGTGCTTACACGGGACGTCCTTATATTATTAGCTTTACTAACGCTTATCATGGATCAACATTTGGCTCATTATCTATGTCCGCGATTAGTTTAAATATGCGCAAACATTATGGACCATTACTAAATGGCTTTTATCACATACCTTTTCCTGATAACTATAGAGGAATGTTTGAACAGCCAACTGCAAATACAGTTGCTGAATATTTAGCACCTCTAAAGGAAATGTTTGCGAAATACGTACCCGCAGACGAAGTGGCATGTATTGTTGTTGAAACGATACAAGGTGATGGTGGATTACTTGAGCCAGTCGCAGGCTATTTTGAGGCATTAGCAGCTTTATGTCGAGAACACGGAATTTTAATTGCTGTTGATGACATTCAGCAAGGATTAGGTCGAACAGGCACTTGGAGTTCGGTGGAACACTTTAATTTTATACCAGATATGATTACATTTGGAAAGTCATTAGCTGGAGGCCTACCAATGTCTGCGTTAGTGGCACGTAAAGAAATTATTGATAGCTTGGAAGCACCAGCCCATTTATTTACTACTGGGGCTAATCCGGTAAGTTGTGAGGCAGCACTCGCAACAATTGAAATGCTTGAAGAAGACGACTTATTATCAGCAAGTGTCAATAAAGGGCGCTATGTACGCCAACGTATGGAACAATGGACTTCACGTTATGAGTATGTTGGTGATGTTCGAGGCATCGGGCTTTCTATAGGCATTGATATTGTGTCAAATAAGCAAAATAAGACAAGAGATCCAGAAGCAGCTTTAAAAATATGTAATTATTGTTTTGAACATGGTGTTGTCATTATTGCCGTTGCAGGTAATGTATTGAGATTTCAACCACCATTAGTCATTACCTATGAGCAATTAGATGAAGCACTAGCAACGTTAGAACAGGCGTTACAAGGTTTACAAGATGGGCAATTAGATACATTAGATATCGATGGTCAAGGCTGGTAATAAAGGTGTACGCGCATTAATTAACTTCGAAAGTATATTGCTAAATAGGATGAATATATTTAAATCTAGGACCTCTCAGGAGGTTCTTTTTTTGTCAGTGATTTAAAATTTTAATATTTGAAAAGTGTATTCGCTTGGCAGTTACAACGATTATAGACAAGTGTTTATTAAATAAAAAATATAGGTTATATTTTAGTTAATAAATGGTGTATAATCATAATGTATTTTGTTAATATACAGTAGTTAATTAGTAGCTTGTTTAAAACGCGTTAATAAATAGATAGCCTTGTTGCATCGGAAGGAGCTTACGAGTGTTTTCAATCATCATTCCTACATACAATAGTGAAAAATATATTGCACATACACTAGATAAGCTATTAAGCTGTCTGTATTTTGAAGAGGATGAAATTATTGTTATCAATGATGGTAGCACTGATTCGACGGCACAAATTTTAAAAGGCTATCAAAATCATGCACAGATTAAAATTATTAATCAAACGAATAAAGGTGTCAGTGCAGCTAGAAATTTAGGCATGTCACTTATGAGTCCTGAGACAAAATTAGTGACATTTATTGATGACTCTGATTATGTGAGCACAAATTTTTTCAAAGAAGCCAGTCGATTTTTTCTTAAACATCCGTACATAAAATTAGCAAGTGCGCCTATATTAATACGTAAAGGCCATACATTATCAGCTCAAAATTTAAATTATCGTTTTCAACAACGTAGGCATGTAGTAGATATTACACAGCAGTACCAAGATATTCAATATCATATTGGAGGAATGGTCTTTCGAAAATCGTTGTTTACCCATCATAAGTATACATTCGATGAGACGATTGATTTTTGGGAAGATGCAAAGTTTATTAATATGATTCTATTAGACGTCAAGTCTTATGGCTTAATTAAACATGTTAATTATTTCTATAACAGAGATGATTACCGGTCATTAAGTATTAACTCATGGAAGGATCAAAATAGGTATGCGCCTCATATCGTTAAAAATTATCTTGAATTAATTCAACGCTCTACCGATTTATACGGCAGGGTTTTACCTTATATTCAATATTTGGTCGTGTTACATTATTTGAACTATATATTAGAACATAACCAGGGTTATTTAAATTTAAAATACATTCAAGACAATACTCGTTTTAACATAGAAACAAAAGTATTACTACAATACATAAGCATAGAGATGATAGATGCATTACCAATTGATAATTGCTATAAACACATCCTTTATCAGCATAAAGGGATGGTATTTCCAGCTGAAAAGGATTATAAAAAAATAAATATCATTGTGCATCATTATCATTGGGGCAGTCGTGAATTACACTTTTCATTGTCTCAAGAGGCGTTTGATATGAGTGATAGTACGCAAATTTATATTGATTCACATGGCAAGTTAAAAGCTCGAGCAATGTTAATACACGATAAGCCATTAATCATTTTAGGTGTTAAGGTGAAAAATTTTAGTCGTAAAACTTTTCAAATTCGACTGCCACGCTATCGTTTGCTAATAGGTGGTTACTTCAGAATTATTGATAATGAGCGTGGTGTCAAAATGAATATTTATAATCCATCTTTAGGGATGCGCATGTTAAAAAAGTTAATGTATTCAATCAAATATTATAGCGTTTCAAGTCGTAGAAATAAGGAGGTATCTTAATGTTAATTTCAGTCATTTTGCCTGTATACAATGTGTCGGATTACATTGAAGCATGTTTAGACTCGTTGCTTCATCAAAGTATTGGGCAAGAAAAGATAGAAGTCATTCTTATAGATGATTGTTCCACTGATGATAGTGTTGCTAAAATGCGTAACTATGAACAACAATTTAGCCATTTTAAATTATATCAATGTCCTGTTAATTATGGTGCACCAGGAAAACCACGTAATATTGGTGTGGCTCAAGCAACTGGCGATTTTCTTCACTTTATGGATCCGGATGATATTTTAGCATCGGATGCGTATGAACAATTGTTGGCATCAATGGGAGATCAAGATGATTTTGCTATGGGAAAAATGGTGTCTTTTAATGAAGATGGATCGACATTCCAGCATGTGACATTTAAAGAATATAAATTAAATAAGACGTATGAGCATGTAAAGCTCGACGATGTTCCATTTTTCTCGCAAGTGAAAGTTGGCGTTGTACTGAAATTAATTCGAAAATCATTTTATGATGCACATCATATTTCGTTTGTAGAGGGGCTTCGTAATGGAGAAGATAAATTGGTGGATACATTGCTGTATACCCAGGCACAATCATTTTCATACACGCCACAAATTATTTATTACTATCGTAATCGTGATACAGGTGATAATAAATCAATCACACATCAAGATGTGATGCGCTCCATTGAAAACGATATTGCCGCATATCATATTTGTAAACCTTTTTATAATAAAGAACAATTACAATTTTTTAAAATTAATGCGCTACGTTCAATCTTTTGGAAAGTCTTAGATCAAGAATTTTATCTTATTGATAATAGTCAAAAGTTAAAAATATTTACTGAGCTTTTTGACATTGTAAATCATTATGAACCACGTATTTTTAATTTATATTTACGTCATGAATTACCTATTATTCATTTGATACAACAGCGCGAATATGAACTTGCAATTTCTTATGCAGCATTATTGGAAGCGCGACGAAGATATTTTTATAGTGCAACCGCATTACAAGCGAAAGCTGCAGAAATTAAACGATTTAAGAGCAGTAAAAGTTACAAATTACACCGTTTAGTGACAACAATAAAACGAACTATAGGATTGAAACAACGATGAACATATTATTAGTACTCTTTAAAACAAGGAACATGAATGTCCAACAATATAAAGCACTTAAGCATTGTGAGGCTTTTAAACATGTTGAAACGATTTATATAGCAGATGAAAAAAGTATCAATATAGATATTAAAGGTTATGACTATATCTTGTTTGCCAACCCTAACTTTACTTTTAATCATGTAGAGCTTGAACAAGCAATTCAAACATTACAATCATCTGATGCTACTGCAGTACAGTGGACACTTAGAGATGTAAAATATCTCAAACAAATGCCTTATACATATAACAATTATAGAGAATGGTTTGCTACTATTTTAATACGGAGAGATGAAACACAAGAGCATTGTGATTTAATGACCTATTTTCAAGCTACGGCTACGATAACATCAAAAGCGTATATTTCGGCAAATTATATTGGAAGAAATACGCAAAACAAGGAATATAAGCATGATATTATCGATTTAACGATTGACTTATTGGAATCTTTATCAACCGCTCAAATCTTAGGTGGTTTCGCTTCAAAAAAAGATTTAATTCACTTTTTAGACTTTGTTATTGATAATCAAGTATTTGAAAGAGACGTGGATAAAGAAAAGCAACTTAAATTAATGAAGATAATTGCACAAAAATTTAGTGGTTTGAAAGAACTGAGGGAACGTAAACAAACAAGGTTGTATTTATTTTATGGTTTAGTATTTAAACGATACTTTGATGAAGCATTGAGTGCATTGACATTATATCGCAGTCGTCGTTATTGGTACCAAGTTAATCAAAATCTGGAACAGAATAGGGATAATGAATTTGAACAACTCAGAACTTCAGATGCTTGGATAAAGACACAAAAATATCGCGATGCACGTATAAAATTACAGCTAATACTAAAATATCTAGAAAAATATAGTTTAAAATGCTTTGCACATTTATTTAAAATGATCATACACAAGCCAATATGGCTGATTTCAGAACGTAAAGACAGCGCATCAGATAATTCTTATTTCTTGTTTAAATATTTAACGCAACAATGTAGTGAAATTAAAGCATATTATATTTTGGACAAACATGCTAGGCATGCACATGCAAAAGTGAAAAACCTAGGAAAAGTAATCAACTTTGGTTCGATTAAACATAAGTTATTAATGCTTGCTGCGGATAATTATATTACGTCATTTACAGCCGAAGAAACGCTGTTACCATACAATAATCAGTTGTATAAACATATTTATCAACAAGAACTTGCACAAAAGAAAATTATCTCTATTCAGCATGGAATGATTATTCACAATATATCGCCATATTTAAGTAAGAATAATTATTTAGTGAACTATATAACAGCAAATAATCAATTTGAAAAACAAATTATTACTGAAACATTAGGTTACGATGAACATGAAGTATTGATTACAGGTATGGCAAGACATGATAATTTATTGGAAACATCTGTGGAAATTAGTGAAAGTCAAAAAGTATTATTTATGCCAACATGGCAACGTGGATTACAATATTTGACAACGGCACAATTTTTAAGCAGTGAGTACTATCATAAAATGGTAGAATTGCTAAATAACTCTACGGTTTTAGACTTTTTGCAACGCTATAACTTAACGCTAAGGGTATTATTACATCCACAATTTGATAAATATAGTAAGTACTTGATGAGTGAACATGCTGAAATTGAATTTTGTTCAATGAGTGATGTCGAAATTCCAACGGCTATCGCACAATCAAAATTTTTAATTACTGATTTTTCATCGGTAGCGGTGGACTTTTTATTCCAGCAAAAAAATGTCATATTTTATCAATATAATAAATATCTGTCACATCATGTGCCGTCTAAACAGATTCAATATCGAGATATCGGTCAAGTTGTGACTACAATTGAACAAGTTACAGAAGCACTTCAGAAATTGGCTGCCAATGACTTTAAACTATTACCACAATATCAAATAGCTTACGATAAATTGTTTGAAGTTAAGCACCATATTAATCAAACATTAGTTGACACTATTAAGCAGTTGAAGTGAGGAAAAAGCAATGAAGACGACTATATCAGTAGAACAGGGAAAGCTCTGTTTTCATCACATACAACAACCAACCGATATTATGTATCAATTTGAAGATCGCATTGGTATTTTTTTACAAAAATTTCCATTAACATTTGAAATAAATAATCACATGGTGACTTTAGATTTGAAGCATCATTTTAGTTCAGGTATCATCAGTGGTTTGAAAATTAAAATGGCACTTGATGTAGAGGCCAGAGAACCTATTATTTTGGACGATATTAATCCACTTTATATTGTAACTATACACGTTGATAAAGAAGCGTTGTATATTACTTTAACGGCTAAAGACAATCTCGTAACAATTCACTGTCAAGGCAATCAACTTCAATTAATCAGTGATTACAAATGTACGACATATTTAGGGCAATTAGTCGCTGGAACGATGTTGCCAACTGCTAAATACTTTGTAACTAAAGATAAGCACATAATCATGGAAGATATGCTAACAATGATGCAACATCTAGCTATTAGACAACAACGCTGGAGTGTTTATGTACAACTAAAAGATGATTGTGGAAATCAGTATGTAGAGAAAGTGCAATTAACGGATTGGATTCATCAAAATAAGGCGTTGTTAGCACAATATTCTGTTGATTATCATCAAAAAGATAACTTTTTATTATATGGAAATGTGCAGCAACAAGTGACATCATTACCTATATCCATACAAGCAGTCAACCAACGATTATATAGTCTGACTTGTGATAGGGAATTGGCTCATGACACTATTTATCTAGCTTTACGTTCGCGACAAGGCAATCCATTTCATTATCGCGAGTATGTTGAATTTCCTACAATTAAGCAGAGTGCCATCATTGATCTAGGTCAATTGCACAAAATTTATACTAAAGACGGTGATAACTTTGATGTGCTCATTGGTAAAAATTTTGAGACAGCACGATTCGTTATTCCTACAAATCATAAACAGATAGATACGCGCTATGTAACACTGAGTAACACGATGAATGCTAAGTTTTACATTAATGGGCGAGGAGGTTTAAGTCTTTATGTCTTAGAAAAGACACAATCACAAGCCTATGAAGTGCCGAAAATTGCTGTTTTAGGAACTTGTTTTTCGCGCAATGGTTTAAATACATTACCTTATTTTAATCCAGATTATAAAAAATATATGAACTGTGTATTCACTCAATTCCATAGTCGTTTGGATGCTTTAAATGCAGTGCCAGCACCAGCATCATTAATGCAGCAATATAAGCAACATCATGAATTTGAGCATATTGCACGTGATATGGCTAAAACCTTTTATGATGAGCTACGCCAATCAGGTGCTGAAATACTCGTTATTGATTTATATGCTGATGCTTTATTAACATCATTAAAGTTAAACAATGGTAGCAAGATTACTTATAATTATTTGATTAAAGATAATCCCAATTTAGGGGACTATGTCAGTGAATGGAATGCGCATGAATTTGACAATGATACAGACTATTATAATGAGTGGTTAGCTGAGTTACATAAATTTATGCATCATATAACTAACATCATTCCTGAAAGTCATATTATTTTAAATAGAGGTCGATTAGCGGAAAAGTATAGTGAAGAAGGACAGCTCAAGACATTTTCTACGATACAACAAATTAAAAAAGCGAATGAAATATGGGAGAATTTAGACAATTTATTGCTTCAACATTATCCACAAGTCAAAGTAATTGATTTAACAGGAAAGCAGTATCACGCAGATAAAAATCATCCTTTTGGTTTCTCCTATTCACATTACGAATCACAATATTACAAAGACTATTTTAGTGAACTTGTTAAACAAGTATTGTTAATTAAAGCGTTGTAATAATGTAGATTATAAGCGCAAAAGGCGCATGAAAAGTTGCATTATTTCTCGGCTAGAAACACTGATGACGTATAAGCATATAAAATCACATGCTAAAGCATAGTACACATGGCCAGATACCTGAGATAGCACCCTAGGAACGCAAAGTCATACATTTCAGAGTATTGAATATAAAATAAGAGCTTAGAACATCATTATGTTTTAGGCTATGAACGAAATATTGGCAGTAGTTGACTGGATTGAAAATACGCTTATATCAAGCTTTTTCAATCCTAGTCAATCTTGCCGGGGCGGGACTACGAATTCATAATGAATTCTGTTCCGCTCCCTATTATTTTAGAATTTATATCCAGCTTTTTTTATAATGGTTATGTTATTTTTGCTTTGGCACGATATATTCTGGTTCTTCATTTTTCTTAGAATGACGCACGCCATAGAAAAGATAAATAACAATACCGACTACAAACCAAATTAATGTATATAGTTTAGCTTCATAGCTTAATCCCCAAAATACTAAAAATACTAAAACAAAAGTAATTGCCGGTAAAACAGGATATAAAGGTACTTTAAAACCTGGTACGGGTAAGTCATTACCTTCGCGTTTACGTAAACGATACATTGCGATAGATACAAACATAAATGCAACAAGTGATCCAGCTGAAATCAATTGTGCCAAGAATGCGAATGGGAACATTGAACCGATAATGACTACAATGATAGTCAAGATAATTAAAGAACGATTAGGCAAATGTTTATGATTTAATTTCGCTAACCAAGATGGCAATAAACCATCGCGTCCAAATGAGTATAGTAAACGTGATCCAGCCAACATCATACCAATCAATGCAGTAAACATACCGATAACAGAAATACCTTGTACAATTGCTGCAACAACGCCATGACCACTTTGTCGTAATGCCCAGCCAACAGGTTCAGCATTATTAGCATATTGTGAATAATGGAACATACCTACGAGCACAAGTGCTACAGCAACGAAAAGAATAATAGCGACTACTAATGAACCTAAAATACCTCTTGGCATTGTTTTTGATGGGTTAATTGCTTCTGCTGAGTTCGCTGCGATTGAGTCAAAGCCAATATAAGCTAAGAAAATCATAGATACACCAGCATAAACACCTTGCCAACCTCCAAAGTCACCTGTATCTGTTACTTTATGTTCTGGAATAAATGGAATGTAGTTCTGTACATGTAATGCTGTTAAGCCTACAACAACAAATAACAATATTGCAAAAATTTTAAGAACTACTAGAATGTTTTCAATGCGTGCTGCTTCTGTCATACCTCTTGATAAGAGCAATGCTGTTAAAATAATAACGACCGCAGCGATGATATCAATAATACCACCATTTGCACCAAATGGAGCTGATAATGATGTAGGTAATTTAATACCTAATGGTGAAATCAGTCCACGTAAGTTAGCAGAGAAACCAGAAGCCACAAAGGCAACAGCGATAAAGTATTCTGCTAATAGTGCCCAACCTGCAACCCAACCAAAGAACTCACCAAATAATACGTTAACCCATGAATAAGCTGAGCCAGCAAATGGCATGGCAGAAGACATTTCGGCATATGTAAATGCGACAAGTCCAGCTACTATTGCAGCGATTAAAAATGATAAGGCAACAGCAGGACCAGCATGTTCGGCCGCAACAATTCCCGGTAATGTAAAGATAGAAGTCGAAACAATTGTACCTACACCAAGCGCTAGGAAATCTCTAACACGTAAGGTACGTTTTAAATGACCATCTTTATTTTGATAAATCGTAGGATTCTCTTTACGAGTAATAGTTTTGAAAAAACTTGACATAGCAATTAACCTCCACAGTTAATAATAATCTATATTTAAATGTGATATTTTAATAATTAACATCATATCATAAAATCACCGACCATAGTCTAAAAATTCTGAAAAATTTCATTTTTCTTACTTTTTAAAGCGGATATACGACAAATTTATACGATAAAATAGATTATAGCAGACTTAAAGAATAATGTAAGTGGCTATTTTGGTACATCTATCTTTTAAGAGAAAAAATGCCATTATTATAAATTTTTTAAAAATAATAATAAGAATTGCATAGGAATGGAAGATGAAAGATTTAGGATTATAACAACATTAATTGTTACAATATTATTGAAAAGCCTAGTTAGGATTGATATTCCTAAATCTAATTTCTACAATAAAAGCAAATAAACTAATATAGGTCGTGGAAGAATATGGAAATTAAACAGATAAAGTATTTTGTCGAGGTGGTTCGACAAGGCGGAATGACGCAAGCTTCTGAACACCTTTATATTGCACAATCAACGATAAGCAAGGCAATTAAAAGTATTGAAAATGAATATAATATCACTTTGTTTGATCGCTCACAAAAGCAAATTAAACTAACAGATATTGGTCAAACATTTTATGATAATAGTTTAGAGTTTTTAGCACTTTTCGAAAAGTTATCATTAGAAATGAATGACGTTGTCAATCTACAGAAAGGTCATATTCGTATTGGACTATCACCGATGATGAATGTTCAAATGTTCACCGATAGTCTTAACCAATTTCATCAACAATATCCTAAAGTAACATACGAAGTGATTGAAGGAGGTGGTAAAGTGGTAGAACATAATATTGACAACGATGAAATTGACATCGGTATTACCACACTACCTGTAGATTCAAGTGTTTATCATTCATATTCACTTTATGACGAAGAATTATTGCTAGTCGTCAGTAAAGCGCACCCCTTGTCGCAGCGCACGAAAGTAGATTTTGCCGAGTTGGAAGATGAAGAATTTATACTTTTTCATGATGATTTCTATTTGAAAGATCAAATTATTGAAAATTGTAAACGCATTGGCTTTTATCCTAAAACAGTTGCTAATATTTCACAGATTAACTTTATTGAAAATATGATTAGTCAGGGATTAGGCATCAGTGTTGTTCCTCAAAGTTTATACAATATGATGGGAGATGAGGTTACAGCTTTAAAATTAGAAAACGCACGATTATCTTGGCACTTAGGTGTTATTTGGCGCAAAGATACTTACTTATCGCATGTCACTCGAGAATGGATTCAAACCATAGGCCATTTAAGTCCAAAGTAATAAATTTTAGAGATAACTTGGAATACGATGTTTTATAGATGTATTCCTTTTTGGAATACTTGCAATCGAAAATATGTATTTTATTAATACGTTCAACCGTAATATAATGAATAACGTAATGAAGTTGCAAGTGATTCAAAATATTTTTCATATAGTAAAGAAATGATTGTCCAGTAGTAAGTTATTTAAGGCAGTTATGCTTTAAGTGTACTGATTATATGAAAGAGTTCTAGCCCAACTCGGAGTATTATCCCAAATAGTCCAATTTTGAACGCTTGAGCGGATTTCACACAACAATGAATGACAAGGCATTTTGATATTAAAGAAGTCATGCACTGTTCACTGTCTTTCCCTCTTTTCCTAAAAAAATTGAACATGCAATTGACTTCTTTTTATCTAAGTGTGCAGCAGTGTGAAAATTTGTTAATTATCGAAAGGATATGGATATAAAATGACTAAAAAAAATTACTCAGCAGCAGATATGGTTATTGATACGTTGAAAAATAATAATGTAGATTATGTGTTTGGTATTCCAGGTGCTAAAATTGACTACTTATTTAATGCATTAGAAGATGATGGACCAGAATTAATTGTTACAAGACACGAACAAAATGCAGCTATGATGGCGCAAGGTATTGGACGTATTACAGGAAAACCTGGTGTCGCTCTTGTAACAAGTGGACCAGGGGTAAGTAACTTAACAACAGGACTTTTAACAGCAACATCTGAAGGTGATCCTGTCTTAGCTATTGGCGGTCAAGTTAAACGTAATGATTTATTACGTCTCACTCATCAAGCAGTAGATAATGTAGATCTTTTAAAATCATCTACAAAATATAGCGCTGAGGTTCAAGATCCTGAGTCATTATCTGAAGTTATGACAAATGCAATCCGAACAGCAACTTCAGGTAAAAATGGCGCGACTTTTATTAGTATTCCTCAAGATGTCATTCAATCACCAGTTAATAATAAAGCGATAGCATTATGCCAAAAACCAACTCTAGGTGTTCCAAGTCTTCAAGATATTAAAGATGTTATCACTAAAATCAGCAATGCTAAGTTTCCAGTGTTACTAGCTGGTATGAGAAGTTCAAGTGAAGCAGAAACAGAAGCAATCCGTCACTTAGTAGAAAAATCCAATCTTCCAGTCGTTGAAACATTCCAAGGTGCCGGAGTCATTAGTAGAGATTTAGAAAATCACTTCTTCGGTAGAGTAGGATTGTTCCGCAACCAAGTTGGTGACCAATTATTGAAAAAAGCAGACTTAGTTGTCACTATTGGTTATGATCCAATTGAATATGAAGCGAGTAACTGGAATCACGAATTAGATACTGAAATTATCAATATTGATGAAGTTGCTGCTGAAATAACGAACCATTTACGTCCTGAAAAAGAATTAATAGGTAATATTGCAGGTACAATTGAGCTTATATCTGAAAATATTGATGCACCAATTATTGATGACAAACATTTAAATGACTTGGAAAAATTAAGAGCAGAAGTTATTGAAACATCAGGTATTAAATGTACACATGTTGATGGAGTGTTACATCCATTAGAAATTATCGAAACGATGCAAAAATCACTTTCAGATGATACTACAGTTACTGTAGACGTAGGTAGTCACTATATTTGGATGGCACGTAAATTTAGAAGCTATAACCCAAGACATTTGTTGTTTAGTAATGGTATGCAAACACTTGGTGTTGCTTTACCATGGGCAATTGCTGCTGCATTAGTACGACCTAATACGCAAGTAGTTTCAGTTGCTGGCGATGGTGGTTTCTTATTCTCAGGACAAGATCTTGAAACAGCTGTACGTAAAAAATTAAACATTATCCAACTAATTTGGAATGATGGTAAATATAACATGGTAGAATTCCAAGAAGAAATGAAATATAAACGTTCTGCAGGTGTAGAATTTGGACCTGTTGATTATGTTAAATATGCAGAATCAATGGGAGCAAAAGGTATGCGCGTTACAACTCAAGAAGAATTAGAAGCAGCAATTAAAGAAGGTTATAAAACTGAAGGACCTGTATTAATTGATATTCCTGTAAACTATCAAGATAATATTAAACTTTCAACAAATGTATTACCAGATTCATTAAACTAAATTTAAACATATAAATAGGAGTGAATACAGTAATGAGTCATGTATTATATCAGCACGGCACATTAGGCACATTAATGGCAGGTTTATTAGAAGGAACTGCAACAATTGATGAACTATTAAAACACGGAGATTCAGGACTAGCCACTTTAACTGGTTCAAATGGAGAAGTTATCTTCTTAAATGGAGAGGCTTTCCATGCCAATGAATACAAAGAATTTACCAAACTTAAAGGTGATGAAAAAACACCTTACGCAACGATTACACATTTTGAAGCGGATGAAACATATCAAACAAGCGATAAATCTTCTGAAGAAGTATTAAATGAAGTTGAATCACATATGTTAAGTAAAAACATGTTTTCAGCAGTGAAAATTAGTGGTACATTTAAAAAAATGCATGTTCGAATGATGCCTAAACAGGAACCACCTTATACACGGTTAATTGATTCTGCACGTAGACAACCAGAAGAAACAGCAGAAAATATTAAAGGTACAATAATTGGATTCTATACGCCAGAATTATTCCATGGTATTGGTTCTGCAGGTTTCCATATCCATTTTGCAAATGATGACCGCAATTTGGGTGGACATGTATTAGACTTTATCGTGGATGATGTTACTGTAGAAATTCAAAACTTTGAAACGTTTGAACAACACTTTCCAATTAACAACAAGACGTTCACTGAAACAGAAATAGACTATGGTGATGTCGCCGACGAAATTAGAGAAGCAGAATAAAGGAGTCGCGATTTAAGATGTTAGTTGAAAGTTTCAATCCGTTTAATAATATGCTGATTTCAGCAATTGTAGCGGCAGTGCCTATTATTTTATTCCTGCTGTGTTTAACAGTATTTAAAATGAAAGGCGTTTATGCGGCATTGACAACACTGATTGTCACTGCATTGGTAGCAATGATATGCTTCAAATTACCTGCACGTATTGCGGGAGGCGCAACATTTGAAGGATTTTATCAAGGTATTATACCAATTGGCTTTATTGTTATTATGGCGGTATGGCTTTATAAAATTGCAACTGAAAGTGGACAATTTAATATTGTCCAAGATAGTATTGCAAGTATTTCACAAGACCAACGTATTCAATTACTGCTTATTGGTTACTTATTTAATGGGTTTTTAGAAGGTGCAGCTGGATTCGGCGTACCGATTGCCATTTGTGCCGTATTGTTAATGCAACTAGGTTTCAAAGCATTGCCAGCAGCTATGTATTGTCTAGTTGCTAATGCAGCAGCTGGTGCTTATGGTGCTGTTGGTATTCCTATTGCGATTACAGATACACTAAATTTAGCAGGTGGTGTTAAAGCATCACAAGTTGCATTAATTGGTAATTTAACATTAGGTTTGATTAGTTTCTTTGTACCGTTTTTATTAATGTTTATTATTGATGGTCTCAAAGGTGTTAAAGAAACGTTTCCAGCTACATTAATAGCCGCATCTGTATTTACCGGTTTACAAGTATTGATTGCAGCATTTGCTGGCCCTGAGTTAGCTGATATCATCCCAGGCTTAGGTGCTATGGTTGCACTTGCATTATTCTCACGTAAATTTCAACCTAAAAATATCTTTAGACTTGAAGATAATGAAGCGGTCGGCAAGGTTGAGAAACATTCAATTAAGCAAATTGTCTATGGATGGAGTCCTTTCATTATATTGACCGTTATTGTTATGGTATGGAGCTTACCAGCATTTAAAGCTCTATTTGAAAAAGGTGGTGCACTAAGTGCCCTTGTTGTTAACTTCAATGCTCCAGGTACGATGAATAATGTGACACATCATCCCAATGTTTTGACGTTCAACTTTATTGCACAAACTGGTACTGCAATATTAGTTACGGCGATCATTACCATCTTAATTGCTAAGCACATGTCGTTTAAAACTGCAGGCAAACTTTTAGGAGTGACAGTTAAAGAATTGTGGGTTTCTGTATTAACAATTTGCTTTATCTTGGCTGTCTCTAAAATTACGACATATGGCGGTTTGAGTAACGCTATGGGTCAAGGTATTGCTAAAACAGGTGCAATATTCCCATTGCTATCTCCAGTCCTAGGATGGATTGGTGTGTTTATGACTGGTTCAGTGGTGAATAACAACTCATTATTTGCACCTATTCAAGCTTCTGTAGCAACACAAATAGGTACAAAAGGCTCGCTCTTAGTTGCGGCTAACGTCGCTGGTGGAGTTACAGCTAAAATAGTATCTCCTCAATCAATTGCTATAGCCACAGCGGCTGTTAATAAAGTCGGTAAAGAGTCTGAATTGATGAAAATGGCTATGCGTTTTAGTATAGGTTTACTTATCTTTGCTTGTATTTGGACATTTATGTTGAGCCTATTTGTTTAAAATATAGTAACAGCTATCTGACACGATGTAGATCAGATAGCTGTTTTTTAGCTTATTCAAGTTAATAACATGTAATAAAAGAAGAAAATGCAAATTATTATTTAATAATAGTGTCATTTATATTTGACATACTTAATGATGTCGGTTATATTTGACACATAGGATATTAAATAAGGGTGAGTAAGCATATGAACAAATTCAAAAATAAAATGATTAATAGTCTTCTTGGTACGATAGGTGACAAAGATGAACGTGAAATTGCCATAATCAATGCTAAATTTACGACTGTATTTCTAACGGCATATGTTTTATTATTTTGTTTATTGCTATTAGGTGTCATTTTAGATGCGATGCATGACACCATTTCAGTGCTAACTATGGCAATCACGATTGTATTTTTAATTATCAATATTCAAACTCTCGTATTAATGCGAAAAGAAAAATTAGACGATTTAACCGTTTATTCTGATAAAGAATATGTCCAGCTCATTAAAAAATTAAAACGACAAAGTGTAGTTGGAGGGTTCTTTTTTGGAGCTTTAACAACGTTATTTGACATGGTATTTCGCTTTTTTAACGATACGGATGTAACGGTATGGTTTGCTGTAAGTAAGAATATCTTGCCGGGACTAGTATTTGGTGTACTTGCATATTTCTTTGCTAAATCTAAAGTTCGTAAGGATTATTAATATAGAGGTGAAGGACGTTGTCACGTTTAAATGACTTTTTAATTAAGTGGTTTACGAATAGCTCAACTGACAAAGATGAACGCGAAAAAATTCAATTGAATGAGCGTTTAGCTAATATGTACATGATTACTACAATATTAATAGCATTGCTACTTTTATTAAGTGTGATAGATATAATACACACAAAACAAATAATGATGACACATGTTGCTGTATTTATTTTATTTTTTGGTTTAAACATAATTTCTTTAGTCATAATGGGAAAAGGTGGTTTAGACCATTCGCGAGTTAATTCTAAGGCTGAATATCGTCACTTAATTAAGAAATATGCTGTAATTTGTATAGGATTTGCTATTTATTTTGGTTTAGCTCTTTTTGGACTAGATTTATTATTTGATGCCGTAGGTGGGATAAAGACCTATGGTGGAAACCCAATTAATTATATTGTTGGTGGTATTGTGATGGGTATCTTGATATATATTATGAGAGTCGTCAAAATAAAAAAAGAATATTAAATATTGTATGCCTTTCTCGTGTTCGATATTATATAATTAAACTATATTTTAAAGAACGAGAGAGGCTTTTTATGATAGATGCTGAACCAATTGTATTAAAAATGAAAAATCAAAAAATTAACTATGACCGTGTCTTGAAAAAGTTAATACAGCAATGGAAGCGTGCGGAGCAAAAACCGAAAATTTTGTTACATAGCTGTTGTGCGCCATGTAGCACGTATACGTTAGAATATTTAACGCAATTTGCAGATATTGGTGTTTATTTTGCTAATCCCAATATTCATCCTAAAAATGAATATTTAAGACGTGCGAAAGTACAAGAACAATTTATTGCAGATTTTAATGAACGGACTGGCAATCATGTTCAATATATTGAAGCGCCATATGAACCACAAACGTTTATGAAAATGGCTAAATCACGTGGCTTAATGGATGAACCAGAAGGCGGATTGAGATGCTCAGCATGTTTTGAAATGCGTTTAGACCTTGTTGCCGATGCAGCACAGCGGTTTGGCTATAATTATTTTGGTAGTGCATTAACGCTGTCACCTAAGAAAAACGCGCAATTAATTAATGAATTAGGCATGAAAGTACAAGAAGCCTATGATGTGTACTATTTACCAAGTGACTTTAAAAAGAATAAAGGATATGAACGGTCATTGGAAATGTGTAGAGATTATAACGTTTATCGACAATGTTATTGTGGTTGTGTCTTTGCTGCAATGCGTCAAGGCATTGATTTTAAAGAAGTTAATAAAGAGGCTAAAGCTTTTTTAGAACAGTATCAATCTTAGAGTGAATTGATACCAAGTTGAGTTTTAATCAAAATAAAGAAAAATCAGCAGTATTTATCTCGATTACCGATAAATATTGCTGATTTTAAATTTTAGGCATCTAAGCCAATGATATCTTTAACATTTGTATAATTATTTTTAGTTAAATATTGAGCGATGCCTTTATTGATTTTTTTAGTTAAGCCGGGGCCTTCGATCACTAATGATGAATAAATTTGTATTAGGGAAGCACCATTGCGCATCATTTGAATGGCATCATCTGTGCTAAAGATACCACCTGTACCAATGATTAGAAATTGACCTTTTGTTTGTTGATATGCCCATTTGACAAGCTCTAAATTACGTTTGAATAATGGTCTACCACTCAAGCCGCCTTCTTCGTTTTTATTATCAGAAGATAAGCCTTCTCGACGTCGTGTTGTATTCGCTAAAATCATTCCATCAAATGTTTCTGTAATTGAAGGTAATATATTTTTAAAATCATCTAAATTTAAATCTGAAGTTAATTTTAAATAGATAGGAACTTGAATATCTGTTTGAGCTTTAAATTCCTTTAATGCGTTGCAGAGCATTGTAAATTCATCTTTATCGTGAAAACTTTGTAAATTTTCTGTGTTAGGTGAGCTGATATTCACAGTAAAAAAGTCAACATCTGCCTTAAATGTATCCATGACTTTGATATAGTCCTGATCACGTTCTTCATAAGGAGTTGTCTTATTAACACCTACATTTAAACCTACAGGAATAGAATAAGCATAACGGCGTATATTAAATAAAGCACAATTCATCCCGATATTATTAAAACCCATGCGGTTGATTAAGGCATCATCTTCGAGTAAACGATACATTCGTGGTTTCGGGTTACCATCTTGAGGTTTCGGTGTGATGCCACCAAGTTCTAAGGCTCCAAAACCAAGGTATTCTAAAGCTTTAGGCACTTCACATGATTTGTCGAAGCCAGGTGCTAGACCTACAGGATTGTCGTAAGTATTACCTTGGATCGTTTGTTTCAATGAGGGATCTTCGTACACGAAAAGTTTTTTGACAATAGGAAAGATAAATGGTGCTTTTTGTAAAAGTTTGAGCGCGTCAATAGTTAAACCATGGGCTTTCTCCGGCTCAATTTTAAATAACAGGGGTTTGATTAATTTGTACATAGTAATGCTCCTTTTTCATTGTATTTGAGGCTTTCTATCCTCAATTAATAGCATTGAAAATAACATTTTCTATAATAGACTAGCACTTTATGTTTGTTTTTCAAAGCCAAAATATAGAAGTTCAATACTTTGCCATGATTTTTTCAAATGTTTGATACATTATTAAAAAGAGAATAAAAAATATGTTTTTTACAATAAAAACTTTCAAATGAGGTAAAGTTAAATCGAAAGGGTATGACTTTATATAGTAGTACGGTGATTGAGAAGGCACAAAAAAGGAAATAGGATATAAACGAAAGGAGTATGTATATGAATCAACAATGGATAGATCAATTACCTTTAGATAATATTCGAGATGTGGCACCTGTAAGTGGTGGGGATGTGAATGAGGCATTTAAAGTGACGACAAAAGATAGTACGTATTTCTTACTTGTACAACGCAATCGCGATCAATCATTTTATGCAGCTGAAATAGCAGGACTCAATGCTTTCGAAGCTGCAGACATTACAGCGCCACGTGTAATAGATAATGGCAGCATTAATGGAGATGCTTTTTTAATTTTGAGTTATTTAGATGAAGGGCATACAGGGAGTCAGCGTGAATTAGGTCAATTAGTGGCTAAAATGCATAGTGAACAACAATCTAATGGCCAATTTGGGTTTGATTTACCTCATGAAGGTGGCGATATTTCATTTGACAATTCTTGGACGGATTCGTGGATAGAACTTTTTGTGGCACGTCGTATGGATCATTTACGTGACGAGCTCATGCACAAAGGATTATGGAATGAAGAAGACGATAAGGTGTATCAACAAGTACGCATGGTGATGATTAATGAGTTAGAAGCACATCAAAGTAAGCCATCACTCTTACATGGAGATTTATGGGGTGGCAATTATATGTTTTTAACTGATGGACGTCCTGCGCTCTTTGATCCAGCACCGTTATATGGAGATAGAGAGTTCGATTTAGGCATCACAACAGTTTTCGGGGGTTTTACGGATGAATTTTATGATGAATATGCCAAACACTATCCTATGGCAAAAGGTGCAGAAAAACGGTTGGAATTTTACAGATTATATTTATTTATGGTTCATTTATTAAAATTTGGTGGAATGTATGCGAATAGTGTGAATCGCTCAATGGCTGAAATATTAAAGTAGACAACTTCAACAATCAATGGCAATATCTATTTTAATTTCTAATTAATGATATTGTTGATATGTAAATGATATTGTTAAATTCATAGCGGATAATGAAAAAGAGACTCGGACATAATTATGTTTTAAGTTATGAACTCTATATTGGCAGTAGTTGACTGGATTAAATATACGCTTTTAGCAAGCTTTTTCAATCCTAGTCAACCTTGCCGGGGCGAGACTAAGAATTCATAATGAATTCTGTCCCGTCCCTTTCTTTAGCTTATCAGAGATATTTTTGTCTCAGATTTTTATCTTAGTATATTTTCAAGAATGAAAACTTAGTCTGTTTCATAATTTAAACACTGGACTATTATTGCCGTGCTTAGCCCCACATTTCACGTAAGACATTCGCAAAGCCTTCAGTTTTTTGTGCGTAACCTAAATGACCACCTGGAATATCAATGATGTCGATTCCGGTATGTTTAGAAATATAGAAGTTTACGTCTTGAGGGAATGAACCTTTTGAATCAGTGCCATTTAATAATGTAATGAGTTCTTTATGTTTGCTGAAATCTTCAATAGAAATATCGGATTCTGTATATTGTCGTATTTCATATTTAAACCAATTCATCATTTGTTCGAATACTTTTTTGCTTTCAGCATCATCTGATGATTGTGCAGGTTTAGACATATATTCAGCATCTAATTGGCTAATATGCAGCGTTTCACCAAATAATTTCATCGCTTGAGGCATGCCTTCATTTATTGCAACATCAACGATTTCAGCATTTTTATCTTGCCAATATTTAGCATCTGGTAAGAAGGTGTTAATAGGAGGCTCGTGAAATGCAATACGTTTAACGATGTCAGGGTAATCTTTTAACACATGCATGGCAACAATTGAACCGGAACTTGAACCTAAAATGTAGACGGGTTCATTACTAAGTGATTTTGCTAATTCGGAAATATCTTGTGCGTCGCGTTTAATACGGTAGCGACTATTAGGATTAATTGCTTCATCAGGTAGAGGTTCTGTCAATTCACTTTCTCCATAACCACGACGATCAACAGCCACTATTGTGAAAGTATCTTTTAACTGTTGCGCGAGTGGCATAAAGATATCACCTGTACCATTTGCACCAGTTATCAAAATAAGTAAAGGACCGTTGCCCACTTTATGATAGCGTAATTTAGCACCTTGTAATTTTAATGTTTCCATATATAAACCCTCCAAATTAATCTATAGTTTTATATCTAATATAAATTATTCTATGCCTAATAATTTAGCACCATTTGTATAACTAATTTTCTCTTGTTCTTCTTTAGTTAAACCTAAATCACTTAAAAAAGTACCTAATTCTTCAGGTTCAACATATGGATAGTCCGCTGAATAGAGTATTCTGTCTATACCTAGTTCAGCTTTGACTAAATCAAATTGTGGTTTAGTTAGCATACCGCTTGGTGTAATATAGAAATTGTTTTTAAAATAATAGCTAATCGGATGTGCCAAATGCTCAGCAACTAGTATGGTATCCATGCGTTCTAAAAAGAAAGGAATAAACTCTCCCCAATGCCCGATAATGATATTTAAATTAGGATAT
This sequence comes from Staphylococcus lugdunensis, assembly GCF_001558775.1. Lineage (NCBI taxonomy): Bacteria > Bacillati > Bacillota > Bacilli > Caryophanales > Staphylococcaceae > Staphylococcus > Staphylococcus lugdunensis. Next base: position 1,860,071 of record NZ_CP014022.1, read on the forward strand.
CGGTCAAATATGCCAGATAGTACAAGATGAATGGCATGAATACCTACATCTACATGCCAGCCATATCCGAAACATGCAAATGTTGCTGCAGTGACCTCTGGATAGTTTCCTTTGTAGTAAGCTTGATAAACATCACTTTGTACAGGTGAAGGGTGTAGGTATATCGGTGCATTTAATTCTTCTGCTGCAGCGAACAGACCTTCGTACGCATCTTGATCTAAGAATCCGCCATTAGGGTGTCCCATTATAAGCGCACCTTTAAAGCCAAGTTCTGTTATACAACGTTTAAGTTCTTCAATTGCTGCTTCAGGTTCATTAATCGGTAATGTTGCAAAGCCAACAAAACGCTCAGGATATTGTTTAATATAATCTGCTAGGGTATCATTTGCTTGTTGACATAACTCAATAGCACGTTCTCCTTGTAAATTTGAAGGTGAACCATTGCCATACGATAAAACTTGCATTTGAACATCATGTTTATCCATAAAACCAATGCGTTTATCGTGATAAGACAGTTTATCGGCATCTGTGAAACCCGATTTTAGTGCAAGTCCTTCAAGCATCGTTTTTAGCGGTACACCATTTGAATCTGGTGACATATATTTCATTGTTTCTTGTTGAATATCCTCAATAACATAATGTTCTTCAAAATTAATGCTTTTCAATTTAAAAGCCTCCCATAAAAAATGATTACTACTACCAGGGCATTGAGCCGTTGCTATCGATAAATGTACCAGTTGGACCATCTTTATCAATTGTTGCAAGTTTTACGATAGGAATAATCCCTTCTGAAGCAGGTTTTGCATTGTTACTAAAGTCTCCCACCAAATCAGTATTCGTTGAGCCAGGATCTGCTGCGTTAATTTGTATATGTGGAAGGCCTTTTGCATATTGCAATGTTATCATTGTCACCGCAGATTTAGATGAACAGTATGCTAAGGAGTTCACTTTTGATTCTTGTGTGTTTGGATTGGTTACCATACCAAATGAACCTAAACCGCTGCTAACATTGACTACGACAGGTTGTTCTGACTTTTCAAGGAGTGGGATAAAAGTATGCATCATACGTACAATGCCAAAGACATTTGTATTGTAGACTTGTTGCACGTCATTAACAGTCAAATCTGCAGGTTTTTTGAAGCCACCTGAAATTCCAGCATTGTTGATTAAAATATCTAGGTGTCCTTCTCTATCTTGAATTTGAAGATATGCTTGTTGAATGGAAATATCATCTGTAACATCAAGTTGGACGTACTTGACACCGAGTTCATCTGCAGCTTGTCGTCCACGTTCAGCATCGCGTGAACCTATATACACGTTGTAGCCTTTTTGTTGTAAAACTTTCGCTGTTTCAAAACCTAATCCTTTATTGCCGCCAGTGATTAATACAATTCTTTCCATTATTTTGTCACCTCGTTAGGTAAATATAATTTAATTAAGTTATCGCGAAATGTTTCGTTCGATAATTGTCGTTCAGATTTTTGAAATTCAAACGTTGTGGTTGTTAATGATTTTAAAAACATGTCTGTTTTGAATATAGCCCATGATGTATCGTTGTAATCATAAAATAATTCAAAGTAAAATTGATTCAAATTTTTGAAAAAGTTACTATCACGGAATAATTTAGTGTTGTCGTTGCCTTCAATACAATTGAGTAAATCACTTTTATCCGTTTTAAAAGCTAAAAATATATCAAGTGAATATTGCATAATATCACGTGCTGACGTGTATTGTTGTTTAATGGTTAACATATCTTGCATAATATCATCAAAATCATGTTCAATGATGTGATAACATAAATCACCTTTATCTTTGAAATGGCGATAGAGTGTGCCCATACCGATATTTAATTCTTTAGCAATGCGATTCATACTGATATGTTCAACACCTTCTGCATTAAATAATTCAAGTGCCTTGGATTCTATACGCTGTCGATTTTTAAGTGCATCTTTACGCAATCATGTCACCTCATTAAAAATTTTTATTATTGACAAACGGATAACGCTCCGTTTATTATAAAGCGTATTAATTAGAAGTTCAATAATTTAGGTTTAAACGCATTGAATTTTAGAAAAGGGTGATGAGTATTGTCATTAAATAAAGAACAAAGACGCGTGACGAGCGCAGAACTTAAAGCACATTTTCATCAATCAACACTAACTATTGAAGCACTTGCACAGACATTAAATATTTCTACAGCTGAAGTAAGAAATGTATTAGATATGCATGCACCTAATGGTATTTTTGGAAATAAATTACATACATTTATTCACTTAGTTTGGGATGTGCGTGATTTAATAAATGAAAATATAAGACAAAATGGTAACGAGCCAAAAGCATATTCATATTTAAAAGGTGAAAAAGAAGATTACTGGTTCTTACAGTAGGGAGATAAGTGATGAAGAAAAGTATTTTAGTTATTGGAGCTACAGGTAAACAAGGGAATGCTGTAGTCAAACAATTATTACATGAGGGCTGGCAAGTCCGTGCTTATACACGCAATAAACAAAATGACAAACTTACTACAATTAAACATAAAAACTTAGAAATTTTTGAAGGGGATTTGGGGAACCTAGATAGCTTAAAACAAGCGATGGAAGATCAATTTGGTGTCTATAGTGTGCAGCCAATTATACTCGATAATGTGACTGAAGAAATACGCCAAGGTAAAATGATAATTAATACAGCTTATCAACAAGGTATTGAACATATTATTTATAGTACAGCTGGCGGTGTGAATCGTAATCGTACGGGCCCTCATTTTGAAGCATTAGCACAGATTGAAAATGAACTTCAAAACAGTCCATTAAATTATACAATTATTAAGCCAGCTTTCTTTATGGATAATTTCTTGAGAATTATCACTGTAGAAGATGGAGTCATTTACATTCCAGAATTTATAAATAAAGCTGTTAAATTTGCGATGATTTCTTCTATTGATATTGCAAAAATTGCAGCACATATTTTTAAAAATACAAAACAGTTTAATCACCGTGCTATCGAGATTGCTTCAGATGAACGAACATTAGAAGAAGTTGTTAAAACATTTGCAACAGTGACTGGGAAGCCAGCACAAATTAAGGGTTCATATTCAAGTGGTACAGCTGAACGAGAATGGTTAGAAGACAAAGGGTACGAAATTGATTTCAATCAAATGGAGAATATAAATCCACAACAATTATCATTACAACAGTGGATAGATAAAGCTGGATTTTAAAATTTTAAAAATGAGGTGAAGTATATGATGCAATCAATGTGGTTTAATTTACATGTAAAAGACTTAAAACGTAGTGAGCAATTTTATGAAAATTTAGGATTTAAAATTAATAAAAATCCAGATATGTTAGATAAGATGGTAGGTATTTCAATTGGTGAAACGATTGTTATTCTGATTGAAAATAATCATTTCGAAAATATCACTCATGATAAAACTTTAGCGCAACCTAATGAAGTTATTATTTCTCTTGGTGTCAAGACAAATAGTGAAGTAGATGTATTAGTACAAAAGGTTGAACAAGCAGGTGGGACTATCATTGATAAACCAGGTTTCTATCAAGGTTATTATGGTGCAATGTTTGCAGATCCAGATGGTCATAAATATAATTTCTTAGTTTGTTAACAAAAAGAATGTATAGAGTAAAGTTTAAATAGTAATTTATAAATCATTAAAGTGATGATGTATATATGCGATAAAATAAAAACAGTATAGATTGTTGATGTAACGGATTAAAATTAAAGCTTCTATTAGTAGTTTTGGTAGTTTAAATTGAATCATATGATAGCTTTTATACATAAGGCACCTCGTTCATTTAGTTTAGTGATATTTATTAAATGATACGAAAGGGCCTTATTTTTTAAAAGTATGTTGATGTGAAATTACATATAAATGCGACGTATTTATAGTGATACATCTGAGACGCCATCCCTAGGAACATGAAAGTAAAATATGTAGTGTTGAATATAAAAATGGGAGCGGTACTACGAATTCATAATAAATTCTGTCACGCTCCCATCATCTTAAGAGTTATGTCTCAGTTTGTATTTTATTATATTAGGTTTGCTATAGATTATTCATTCCCTATGATTCATTTTCTTGAATATTACCGTATTGTTCTCTGAGATCATATACTTTATCAGGTGTAACATCTTGGCCAAGAGGGTCTAGAACTTTCATAGTAGAAAATGTATGAAGGACTTGTCCTCTAATCATGGCTAAATAATCTTGTCTTAAAGCTTGTTGCTCTTGTTTTTCTTCTATACTAAGTGTTTGTATTTTTTCTTTGTTTGCTAATTGATTAATTCTTTCTAATAAATTGTTCATTATTTGTCCTCCTAATTTGTATGTGTTGTAAAATGTGGCACAATAAGAATGCTTATTTCTTCAATAAGATTTATTAAATCTTGCTCATTATTTGTGAATCTTAAAAAATATGATTTGTGTTCGTGCCTCATATACTTTTACTAAAAAACAACACTTATAATCTAAACGACATATGTTGTTTAGATATACTATACATGTGAAGGAAACAATGTGCAACTTTCATGCTTATATCATTTGTAGCTTAAACGACATATACCTAAAGGTGTTGTATAGCATTCGTAAATAAAATATAAAAGAACAGGTTGGGATAAAAATCTCAAAATAAAAGCACAAAGAGGTTTTTTAATTAAAAAACTCTTTGCGCTTCTTCTATTTTCAATAATTCGCACGCTTGTCTTGCTAAAGGATAGCTTCAGTCTTTTAGAAACGTTTATGTTCTTGACGCTTTTACTTAATTAAAGATGTGTGATGTGATGGAGTAGAAAAGGAAGATTCTTGTCAATAAAGTCGTCGGCAGAAAGTTGGCTTGTATCAAGCCAATGTCTAACAAGTCCACATAAGCCAGCAGTTAAAAAGCTTGCGCTACTAGCAAGAACATCAATGTCTTGCTGTGGATAACTGTTACGCAGCATAATCGTAAAAATATCTTCCAATTCATTATGAATGCGTTTATGCGCTTGATTACAAAATGTTTCACTGTTCATCTTGCATGAGTCCTGTACTTCAATCATGTATTGTGCGATAGTGATAAACAAATTGGAGATAACCGACGCATTAACAATTTCAGAAATCGTTAAAGCATCATTTAAATCTTTTAGAATCGTGACAGATAAAGTGTAATCTAAAATGTCATATTTATCGGTAAAATGAGCATAAAATGTGGCACGATTTACCGTTGCACGTTCGGTAATATCTTTTACAGTGATTTGAGACATCTTTTTCTCGCGAGACACTTGTTGAAAAGATTCTACTAGCAACTTTTTAGTACGTAAAATACGTGGATCAACTTTGGTTGTAGGCACATTTAGCACCTCCCTTGTCAAAAATAACTTTATACTAAATTATCATCTGAAAGTGGAGCGTTGTCAAAATTCAAGCTTATCGATTTTATTTCATCATATCTTTAATTTGTTGTGTAATATACCGTTTTTGTTCCTTCTCTGCAATAGCTTTTATTGTTTTATCGGATGCTTTAGGATGTTCTTTTTTATATGTGATTATTTTATTTTGAATAGCTTCTTTAGCCTTTTTTTGAGAATTCTTAGTTAGTTTTGATTGTTGTTTTTGTAATTTTTTAGCTTCTTGTGCATTAAGTACTACCCACGTATCATCTGGAACAGTCACAACTGATGTTTCTTTAATAAGTTCTTTATCTTCTTTACCAAAATCAAATAAATAGCGATAGTATTTATTTTTCCATACCCAATATTCTTTTGTATTTTTTAACGTAGCATTATCGTCATTAGATGTTTCATAATAAGCCTGTTTTTTAGTAGATTCAGATATATCTTCTTTTGTAGTCTTTGGTTTAAAATGAGCCGTAGCTTTAGTATCATCTTTGTTATCTTTATATACCATGACATAATTGTTAGAATTGTTTCCAATTTCATTTGCTATAAGCATCTGTGCTGGTGATTTTGAATTCGCAGCTGAATAAATACGTTTTTCCGATTCGTGAATCGTTTCTTTTTGCATACCAAAATGTTGTGTCATATTCGCTACAATACCTATGATTTGAACAACAAATAGGAAAGTAACTATTGAACCAATGATATAGCGACTTAACTTTTGAGGAATGAGTAACCATGATGCGAATAGAGCTATTGTTAAGATAATTAATGTAATCATTTATTTTTCCTCACTTTCTGAATGATACATTTTTAAGAAAGGTACGATGATTAAACCAATCACTGCAAACGCAACACCGATTAAAAATGATGTATTAAAACCATCAATAGAGGCTTGTTGAGCATGTGCAGCATATTGAAGTGGATTAGCATCTTTTAAACTTTTTGTTGGCATATTATTGTTGATTATGTTTTGTGTTATAGATGTAAGTAATGCAACGGCAATTGAAGATGCCACTTGTCTCGCGGTGTTATTTGCAGCAGTACCATGTGTGCCCATTTTTGTCGGTAAAGCATCCATAGCATTTGTTGTTAAAGGCATCATCATTAATGCCACGCCAAACATTCTAATAGAGTAGAGCACTAATATAAGTGAAGGTGAAGTGGTATCTGATAAGAAGCCAAACGGTAAAGATGCTAATGTTAAAATTAAAAATCCTACAAATGTCAGACGCTTGATACCTATTTTATTATAAAGTGAGCCTGAAATTGGTGAGATAAAACCTAACATTAAGGCACCAGCAAGTAAGGTCAAACCAGATTCAAATGGTGAAAAACCATGAATATTTTGTAGGTACGTAGGCAACATCATTTCCACGCCATACATTGCCATTGTGACTACAATAAGGCCAATTGTTGCAATTACAAAACCTGAAGATTTAAAAACACGTAAATCTAAAAATGGGTCATCCAATTTAAACTGTCTGAAACCAAACCAAGCGATGATAATCAAGCTTAAAATGAGCGGTAAAATTACATAATTGAAACTACGCCATCCCTCTGTCGAAACATTGGAAAATCCCCATAAAAATAGCCCAAATCCTATACAAGATAAAATCAGTGATAATATGTCTAATTTAATCTTTCTATTTGGGATTACATCTTTCATAAAAAAGAAACTTAATATAAAGGCAATGGTGACAATGATGATTGGAAAAACAAAGATATTACGCCAAGAGTCACTAATTGTTAGACCTAAAATAACGTGGTCTTTATTTAAAATCCAACCTGCAAATGTGGGACCAAGTGCTGGAGCTAAACCAACTGCTAAACCACTAAGACCCATAGCACCACCACGTTTATTAGGTGGGAACATATTAATAATAATGATTTGCATTAAAGGTAACATCAAACCAACGGCAATGGCAGTAACAATGCGACCAGTTAAAAATATGTTCCATGAATCACTGTTGGAAGGTGCAATCGCAGTTAGAATTAAGCCTACTAAGAGAATGGCATATGCAATGACATGTAACCACTTAGTTGAAAAACGCGTAGCTAAGTAGGCTGACAAAGGGACCATGATACCGTTAGCTAATAGGAACCATGTAGTAGCTTGTTGTGCCGTACTAAAATCTATATCAAAATCCTTCATTAATGTTGGTAATGCTGTCCCTAGTGACGTTTGCATTAAAGCTCCCGCAAACGTCGCAAGTAATATAACAAACATTACCATAAATTTACTATAAGATTTACCGTGTTCATCTAAATCAAATTGAGTATTAATATTCTCTGACATAATATTCCTCCTTTAAAGTTACTGGATTAATGTAACAACTTTTTTAGAGAAAAAGGAGAACAAAATAAACTATATTGTATAAAATGACACACTGCGTCTTAAAATGTATTATATTGAATATAAAGAAAGGATGAGACTATGGCATATAATAGAAAAATAGAACAAACGCAACGTTTACTTAAAGAGGCACTGATAAAGTTATTGGGACAGCAAAATTTTGAGGAAATTACAGTTAATGACATTGTCTCAGAGGCATATGTTACTAGAAGTACTTTCTATAGATATTACGATGATAAATATGAATTACTCTCTGAAATCGAAGATCAAATCCTTCAATTTATTAGAAATGAAAGGGAGGTCGAGTTCTTGATGGACGACAAAACTGAAATTTTCGACACTGATAATATAATTAAATTATTCAACGCTTTAGATCGCTATAGTGAAGTATTAAGAGTACTTTTAACAAATGTAGGGGTTTTGAGTTTTAAAATGAAGATTAGAAAAATTGTGTCACAGCGACTCGATTTCTTAAATAAAATGTTTCAAAGTTCGAATGTTAGGTTAGAGTTAGGAAAGGAGTATCTGATAGCTATAATTATTCAAACTTTTGAATATTGGGCACAATATAAAGATAAAGTAAGTGAAGAAGAAATTGCTCAAATGATTACAGCAGTTTATCATCAAGGTTTAATCAATGCATTGAATATAAATGTAAAGGAATTAAAAAGTGCTCAAATAAAAATTAAAAAGAGTGAAAATTAGAGCTATGCTATGATACCAACAATTATTATGACACTAATTACATAGTTCATAATTTAGGGGATGGAGAAGAGGGAAATCATGGCTGATAAGCTTCAGAGAGAGTTAAGTAATAGGCATATTCAATTAATTGCAATTGGTGGGGCAATTGGAACAGGTTTATTCTTGGGATCAGGCGAATCGGTTCACCTAGCAGGACCATCAATATTATTAACATACACTGTTGTAGGTTTTGTATTATTTATGTTTATGAGAGCAATGGGAGAAATGCTACTGTCGAATTTAGGTTTTAAATCGTTTGCTGATATTGCACATCATCATCTTGGTCCACTAGCTGGCTTTATGGTGGGGTGGACGTATTGGTTTACGTGGATCATCTCGGGAATGGCCGAAGTAACTGCAGTAGCAAAGTATGTACAATTCTGGTATCCACAAATTCCAAACTGGATTACTGCTGCTTTTACGATTTTAATACTTGTAACATTAAATTTATTCAGCGCTAAGTTGTTTGGTGAGCTGGAATTTTGGTTAGCTATTATTAAAGTGGTAACCATTGTTGCCTTGATTACTGTTGGAATTGTAATGGTGATTTTCGCTTTTAAAACGCCATATGGTACAGCTAACGTGACACATATTTGGAGTCATGGTGGTTTCTTTCCTAATGGTGCCTCTGGTTTCTTTATGTCATTCCAAATGGCAATCTTTTCATTCATTGGTATTGAATTGATTGGTATTACTGCGGGAGAAACACAAAATCCACATAAAACGATTCCACAAGCGATTAATAATGTGCCACTTAGAATATTATTATTTTATATTGGCTCTTTAGCAGTGATTATGGCGGTTGTTCCTTGGGATAAACTTAACCCGGCAGATAGCCCTTATGTTAAGGTATTTGGTTTGGTTGGTATACCTTTTGCTGCAGGAATCATAAATTTTGTTGTATTAACAGCCGCTGCATCATCTTGTAATAGCGGAATATTTGCAAATAGTAGAACGATGTTTGGCTTATCTGGACGCAAACAGGCACCACCATTTTTACATAAGACGAATCGTAATGGTGTGCCATATTATGCCATCCTCATTACATGTGGCTTGCTTAGCATCTCTGTTATTTTAAATTATATTTATAAAGATGCGACCAAAGTGTTTGTGTCAATCACGACATTCTCTACGATTTTAAATATTATTATATGGGCGATTATAGTGATGTCTTATTTAGGTTTCTTAAAGCATAACCCAGAGTTGCATAAGCAAAGTAATTATAAAATGCCAGGCGGAAAATTTATGGCTACTGGAATACTCATATTTTTCGCATTTATTTTTATCGTTCTACTTATTAGCAACACAACACGTTGGGCAGTTTTATTATCCCCAGTTTGGTTGGGTATCCTATGCTTAATGTATCTACGCTATCGCAAAGAGACAAAAAAATCAGGAATACAATCCTAATAAAGTCAAATATTAATAAAACATACTTTAGCAAGACACTTGAAAGATTAGAATACCGGGGCCCCAACAAAGAGACTTTCGACAAGAAAGCCAACGGACAACGCAAGTTGGGGTGGGGCCCCAACAAAGAGGCTTTCAAAAAGAAAGCCAACAAACAACGCGAGTTGGGGTGGCCCCAACAAAGAGAATTTCGACAAGAAATTCCACAAGCACAGTAAGTTGGGTGGCTAAAACTGTTCTATTAGCAAGCGAACCAACAATACGTAGCATTGTAAATAAAGAAGGGAGCGGGACTACGAATTCATAATGAATTCTGTCACGTTCCCTATTTTTAGCAATAATATGCCATGTATTTCATAATAAGACGACGTCCCTCTTAATAATTGATGATTTCGTTATCTTGATAAAAATTCTGGTATATAAATGCATAAATTTGGCACTGTTTATGTCTATTTTGAAAATTTTTAAATTTAATATTCTGAAAATTCAGAACATGTGTTATTATAATTTTATCATTTAAAACATTGGTGAACTGCTAAATATATAGAATTCATCAGCATGAATGACAATACAACATATAGAGATGTGTCAGAGACACAGCAGGAGGTAATTTTATGACAACAATTAGAAAGATAGGAGTAAAAGATTTCACCTTTAGAGTACTATCCGGGGTAGCCATTGGGATTGTCGTTGGTTTAGTGCCCAATGCCATTTTAGGTGAGATTTTAAAATATTTAATGCAGTATTCGCCAATATTTGCCATATTATTACATGTGGTGCAAGCACTTCAGTTTACTGTACCAGCTTTAATAGGTGCGTTAATCGCATTGAAATTTAATATGACACCTTTAGCAATTGCTGTTGTAGCAAGTGCCTCATACGTTGGTAGCGGTGCCGCACAATTTAAACATGGCGTTTGGGTTATTGCCGGCATTGGTGATTTAATCAATACAATGATTACGGCTGCAATTACAGTTTTATTTATTTTATTAATAGAAAAACGTGTTGGCAGTATGGCATTAATCGTTTATCCAACAGTTGTTGGTGGTTTATCAGCATTTGTTGGGGTATTAATATTACCTTATGTACATTTAATTACTACAGCTATTGGTGATATGGTAAACAGCTTTACCGAATTACAACCTATATTAATGTGTATGTTGATTTCGATGGTATTTAGTTTCATTATCATTTCGCCATTATCAACGGTAGCCATTGCGATAGCGATTGGTATCACAGGACTTGCAGCAGGTTCGGCATCAATAGGTATCTCTGCGACAGAAGCAGTATTACTTATAGGCACAAGTAGAGTGAATCGTGTTGCTGTACCGATTTCAATCTTCTTTGGTGGTGTCAAAATGATGATGCCAAATATGGTTCGTTATCCAATTATCATGCTTCCTATATTAGTGAATGCTGCAATATCAGGTGTTGTAGGAAGTTTGATTGGTATTGCCGGAACAAAAGAATCTGCAGGATTTGGTTTTATCGGTATGATAGGACCTATCAGTGCTTTCAAATTCTTACATGTTGATTCTGCATGGATTAGTTTAGGTTTGATTGTTTTAGCTTTCTTTATTGTTCCATTAGCAGTTGCATATGCTTTAGATATTCTATTTAGAAGAGTATTGAAGTTATATGATTCAAATATCTTTAAATTCCTAGGATAAAGTTAAAGTCACAGGCTCCGAGAGTTCTGTGACTTTTATTTTGTACATAGTTCTTGTAGTACTATGGCTTGATTATATTTGGTATTTTTTGCGGCATAGAGCAGGATGACATCTTGATGACTTTCTTCTATTATATGTTTAAGCTTATTAAACGCCTGTGCTTGTTCATCATTATCTTGTAACTCTTTTTTATATTTTTCTTTAAATTGCTTAAATAAGTCATCTTGATGATTAAACCATTGTCGTAATTCTGTACTAGGAGCAATGTCTTTCAACCATTCATCAAGTTGTGCGTGTGCTTTGGAGATGCCTCGAGGCCACACTCTATCGACAAGAATTCTTTTACCCTCTGGGATAGAATCATCATAAATACGTGCAATTTTAACAGTCATAGTAAATCTCCTCCATATTACATATGTTCCCTGAAATAGATGTTATAAAGCATATGTAAAAACGCTGACAGATAGCGTATAGTAATAAGTAACAAATAATGCATGCCTGTGCATTAATATTTAATAAGTAAAGGATGACACACATGGTCAAAAATATCGAAACACTTGCACTGAAAGCTGCGAAATTAACGCGACAAACTCATGAATTAGGTATTCCAGTGATGATATTATTTGAAGGTGTTCCAGCATCAGGAAAGACACGTTTATCAAATGAACTATTATTAAATTTTGACGCTAAATATACACGCTTTATTACAACACAATCTCCAAAAGAAAATGACTTGAGATATCAATTTCTACAAAAATATTGGAATAGCTTACCGAAAAAAGGGGGTATTAATGTTTACTTCCGTAGCTGGTATTCACATTATTTAGATTATAGAGAAAATGCTATTAAATCATTACAATACCCTAACTATGAAGTGTTAGAATCTCAAATTCATTCTTTTGAAAAGATGCTTATACAAGATCATTATGAAATCATTAAGTTTTTTATTGAAATAAATGAAGAGAAACGCCAAGAACATATTCGACAAACGAATAATAATCCATTAATGCAATGGAAAGTACAAGAATATGAGAAAGTTCTAGATAGTGATATTTATTTAAGAGATATGCATGGTTTTATTGAACGAGATAAAGATTGGAAAGTGATTGATTATACAGAGCGTCAACATGCTATAGAGAAGATGTATGAGCATATTATTAAACGTTTAGAAAAGGCAATTAAGAAACATCAACGACAATCGCACAATTATGACGGGTTATTTACATCAGATTATACGACAGACTTTTTTAATCAAACACTTGACAAAGTGTCTAAAAAAGAATATAAATCGCAAGTTGTTGACTTACAAAAACGATTACGTGAACTACAATTTGCTTTATATGATAGAAAAATTCCTTTGATATTAGTATTTGAAGGTATGGATGCTGCAGGAAAAGGGGGAAATATCAAAAGAATTAGAGAAAAGTTAGATCCTACAGGATATGAGGTTAATGGTATAAGTGCACCTACAGACGTAGAGCTACAACATCATTATTTATGGCGTTTTGCTAAAGAAATGCCTCGTACAGGGCATATTGAAATGTTTGACCGCAGTTGGTATGGTAGGGTACTTGTTGAACGTGTAGAAGGCTTTGCAACAACGAAGGAATGGCAACGCGCTTATGATGAAATCAATGCTTTTGAAAAGATGTGGACGGATGAGGGTGCTATTGTACTTAAATTTTTCTTGACTTTGGATAAAAAAGAACAACTTAAACGATTCAAAGATAGAGAGAATAACGTGAACAAACAGTGGAAAATTACCAGTGAAGATTGGCGTAACCGTGACAAATGGGATCTGTACTTAGAAGCGAGTGTGGACATGATTAAACGCACGGATACAGACCATGCACCATGGTATGTTATTCCAGCAGATCATAAGAAAACATCTAGATTGAAAGTAATGCAATATATTATTCAACAATGTGAACACGCACTTTGGGGAGTTAAACATTGATATAAAGTTATAGGAGACTGGGGCATCATTATGTTTTAAGTTGTGAACTCTATATTGGCAGCAGTTGACTGGACTAAAAATACGCTTATACCAAGCTTTTTCAATCCTAGTCAACCTTGCCGGGGCGGGACTAAGAATTCATAATGAATTCTGTCCCGCTCCCTATTTTTATAAATAGATAAATATGTGTAATGTATTACATATTTGTAACAGAGCTGCAATTTGTAATAATTCAGGTGGTGTCATCCATGTGTAAATTTTTTAATATTCTATTGTAAATCAAAGGTTTAAGATGAAATTTTTTACTTATAGATACGAAATTGTGTGTTACATTGAAAGACAATTATGTTTCAACATTACAAATGATGTCTATTATTGTAATTTTTTGTAAGATAGGTGTAATATAAATCGCCAAATTTTATGTTATAGTTTCTAGTGTCAAAAGTTAAACATGAATTTGAGGTAACAACTCAATACGTTTTTTAGAACATTAGAGAACAGTAAACGAAAATATACAACAATTTTTTGGAGGAATTTATTATTATGAAAAAGACAGTATTAGCATCATCATTAGCAGTAACTTTAGGAGTAACAGGTTATGCATTAACTTCAGGTCATGAAGCTCACGCAGCTGAAACTACTAACTATGATCAATTAGCTAACTTAGCACAACATAATCCATCAGAATTAAATGCACACCCAGTAAAAGCTGGCGCATATGATTTTTCTTTCGTGAAAGATGGTTTTAGATATACATTCACTTCAAATGGTCAAAACTTTACTTGGAAATATATCTACACAGGTGAAGCAGACAGCCAACCTTCAACTCAAGGTTACACTGAAGGTTCTACACAAGCAGTTAGTTCAAATGCACAAGCTAGCAACACAAATGTACAAGCAGTTTCTGCACCAAGATCAAGCTACCAAACATCAACAACTTCTTACTCAGCTCCAGCTACTTCAAGCTACAGCAGTTCAGTAAGATTATCTAACGGAAACACTGCAGGTGCTACTGGTTCTTCAGCAGCAGCAATTATGGCTCAACGTACTGGCGTTCCAGCATCAACATGGTCTGCAATCATTGCACGTGAATCTAATGGTCAAGCAAATGCACGTAATGCTTCTGGTGCTTCAGGTTTATTCCAAACTATGCCAGGTTGGGGTTCAACTGCTACAGTAAACGATCAAATCAATGCTGCAGTTAGAGCATACAAAGCTCAAGGTTTATCTGCTTGGGGAATGTAAGATAAACATTACTACAATATAAACTTAAAAAAACACTTCAAAGCTTATGCTTTGGGGTGTTTTTTTACGTACTTAAATATTCTTACAACATTGTCACAATAAAAATGTCATCAATTTAATAAAACTTTGCTATAATGGTACAGTGTTCGTTCATATTAGTAGATGCACTACATAATCAAATATAAATATGAATGTTAATAGTATTTTTCTACTGGGAATATAATATCTACAAACAATATCCAAAAAAATTAACATGGTGTATTGTGAAAATTGTGAACATTTAAGTTGTGGGAGTGGCTATTGTTGAAAAAAGATTTAAGACGTATTGATCGGAACTACAAGTTAAGATATATGCCTGGACTAGACGGCCTTAGAGCCATTGCAGTGTTAGGTATCATTATCTATCATCTTAATCCCCAATGGCTTAGTGGTGGATTCTTAGGTGTTGACACATTCTTTGTTATTTCAGGCTATTTAATTACAAGCTTATTAATCATTGAATATTATCGAACAGGTACAATTGATTTAAGGGCATTTTGGATTAGACGAATAAAAAGGCTTATTCCAGCAGTGTATTTTATGGTGTCTGCCGTACTTGTCTTTATATTGCTCTTTAAACCGGATTTAATCATTGAAATCAAAAAAGATGCTATAGCAGCATTTTTGTATGTTTCCAATTGGTGGTATATATCACAAAATGTTGATTACTTTAATCAATTTGCGATAGCTCCATTGAAACATTTGTGGTCATTAGCTATAGAAGAACAATTTTATGTCTTTTATCCAATTGTGGTTTTCTTCTTGTTTAAACGTTTTAAACCGCAAAAAATCACACTTATATTATGGATTGTCTCTCTATTATCTTTGGTAACGATGGCAATTATTTTTGGTGTGACAGGGGATAGTTCTCGCGTGTACTTTGGTACAGATACACGGTTACAAACGCTATTGCTAGGCTGTATTCTTGCGTTTGTGTGGAACCCATTTGGACTTAAAAAGACAAAATATAAAATGTCCTACTTAGGTATAAATTTATCCGGAATTATTGCCTTTATTTTATTAGTCAGCTTTTTCTTCATTATTAGTGACCAAGATAAATGGATTTATCAAGGCGGGTTCTATTTAATTTCTGCCATGACATTATTTATTATTGCCAGTGCAGTGCACCCATCATCTATATTAGCGAAACTGCTCAGCTTTAAATTATTTACTTATATTGGAAAGCGATCATATAGTTTATACTTATGGCATTTTCCAATTATTGTTTTAATGAATAGTTATTATGTACAAGGTCAAATTCCTGCATATGTCTACATCATTGAAGTTATATTAATGTTTGTCATGGCTGAATTTTCATATCAATTTATAGAAAATCCAATCAGAAAAAAGGGGTTCAAAGCATTTACATTCAACCCAAAACATGTCAAACGTATCGTCAGAACAGTACTCATTTTAGTATTTTTAATTCCAACGTTAATAGCGTTTACTGGTGTATTTGATAGTTTAGGTAAAGAACACGAAGCAAAACAACATTCGAAAAAGACTTCTTTTAATACTAATCATAAAAAGCAGCCGAAACCACAGCCGGATCAAAATAAAGGACAGACTAAGTTTAATATTAAAAAATCTTCACCATTGTTATTAGGAGATTCAGTGATGGTTGACATCGGAGAAGTATTCGCCGATAAAGTACCAAACGCTAATATAGATGGTAAAGTTGGACGTCAGTTAATTGAAGCTGCGCCTTTAGCTAAAGGAAAATACCAACAATATAATAAAAAAGGACAAATTGTGGTATTGGAATTAGGTACGAATGGTGAGTTTACTAAAGATCAACTTAAAGAATTGGTTGATGCATTTGGTCAGGCTGATATTTATTTAGTTAATACACGTGTGCCAAGAGATTATCAACAAAATAATAATAAGTTAATGAAAGATATAACTAAAAATAAAAAGAATGTACATTTAGTTGACTGGTATAGCGCTTCAGCAGGACATCAAGAGTACTTTGCTTATGACGGCATTCATTTAGAGTATAGTGGATGTAAAGCCTTATCAAATGAAATTATAAAAACCATTGAACAAACAGAAAAAGAGAAAAATAAATAATAATTTATTTCGGTAGAGATAAATATCAACTAAGTCATATAACCACTGAACATAAATTCTAAAAATTTAGCCAGTAAATGCGTTTCTTGCAAATTCATTTGCTGGCTTCTTTATTTACAATGCTTTGTATTATTGGCTCATTTGCTTAAGGACAGCTTGCTTTGTTTGTTGAAATGCTTTTCGCATTTCTCTTTGTTGGGGTCTCGTCATATTGTTTTATTTTCGCCCAGATATGGCCTATTTAAATATGATTGTACATTATGTTTTGAAAAAATTAAGATACTTTCGCATCAATGAATAAACGTCATTAAACAAATTGCCTTATGAAAAAAAGATAACGTGACGCACTCATATACGCTACAAATAGAAATGCCAGTTTTAATACTTTCAAATAATATTGTATTAACTATACTCAAAGAAAGGGCTTTGCCGTTTTAATTTACGTTATATTTATGTCCCATAATGTGTTATGTTTTGCTAATAAAGCACATAACTCCATAAATTGTTAGAATATTGACATTATTCGCTCAATTGCAATAGAATGTATATATTAAGTGAAACATTGAAATGTAGAGATTAGACAAAGATGTGATATATGACTAAATTAAGTAAGATAGAGTTTTTTAAGGAGGTTTACTTATGATTATTTCTCAAAGACTTGATAGCATACCAGATAGCTATTTTGGGAAAACGATGGGACGTAAAGTAGAACATGGCCCGTTACCATTGATTAATATGGCAGTAGGTATCCCTGACGGGGAAACACCTAAAGGGATTGTGGATTGTTTTGCGCAAGCCGTAAGTATCCCAGAAAATCAAAAATATGGTGCTTTTCATGGTAAAGCCTCATTTAGACAAGCTATCGTTGATTTTTATCATAGACATTATGATGTGTTATTAGATCCAGAAGATGAAGTGTGTATCTTGTATGGCACTAAAAACGGCTTAGTGGCCTTACCTACATGTGTTGTAAATCCTGGAGAGCATGTTTTGCTTCCTGACCCTGGTTATACGGATTACTTGGCGGGCGTTATGCTTGCAGATGCAAACCCCGTTCCATTAAATTTAGAACCACCACATTATCTACCTGAATGGGATAAAGTAGAACCACATATTTTAGAAAATACAGCACTTGTCTATTTAACTTATCCAAATAATCCCACTGGTTCAACTGCAACAAAAGCTGTATTTGATGCAGCGATAAATCAATTTAAGGATACTAAGACGAAAATTGTTCATGACTTTGCATATAGTGCCTTTGGTTTTGACGCTAAAAACCCAAGTATATTAGCATCTGAACATGGTAAGGATGTTGCAATTGAAATATTCTCTCTATCTAAAGGCTATAATATGTCTGGTTTCCGTGTTGGTTTTGCAGTAGGAAATAAAGAGATGATTCAAGCGCTTAAAAAGTATCAAACGCATACGAATGCAGGGATGTTTGGCGCATTACAAGATGCTGCTACCTATGCACTAAATAACTATGATGACTTTTTAGATCAACAAAATGAAACATTTAAGCGTCGTAGAAATTATTTTGAACAACAATTACTTGAAGCACACTTGCCATTTGTATCATCAAAAGGTGGTATTTATGAATGGTTGCATACGCCCCCAGGATATGATAGTGAGACATTTGAACAATTTTTATTACAAGAATTGTCTATTTTGGTGGCACCTGGTATTCCATTTGGTCAAAATGGTAAGCACTATGTACGTATATCTTTAGCATTAGATGATCAATTACTTGAAGAGGCAGCACAACGTTTAGCCACGTTGACGCATTTATATACCAATAATAATTAGAATGTGAGGAATTCGAATGACGAAAATTAAAATCATGACAGTACGTGAAGAAGATATCCCTTTTATTGAAGATTGGGCACGAAATAATGATGTTGAAGTAGATTTAAATACTGCACAGCTCACCGAAGAAAATGTAGATACCGTAAAAGGTTTTGATGGTTTATCGTTATCACAAATGCTACCTTTATCGGAAAACATATATGCTAAGCTCCATGAATTTGGGATTAAACAAATTGCACAACGAAGTGCAGGATATGATGGCTTTGATTTAGAATTAGCTACTAAGTACGATTTAATTGTATCTAATGTGCCATCATATTCACCTACGTCAATTGCTGAATTTGCAGTGACACAAGCGATTAATCTTATTAGAAATGCCAACCAAATTCAAAACAATATACGTCAATATGATTTTCGATGGCAACCAAGTATTTTATCACGTTCTATTCGTGATTTAACAGTAGCGGTTATTGGTACAGGGCGAATTGGTGGTCGTGCGGCAGAAATATTTGCTAAGGGATACGGTAGCAAGGTGGTAGCTTATGATCCATTTCCAAATGAACATGTTGCTGAGTATGTTACATATACCGAAACATTGGAAGAAGCTGTTGGTCAAGCAGATATTGTAACAATCCATGTGCCAGCTACAAAATATAATCATCATTTATTTAATGACGATTTATTTAAACAATTTAAACAAGGTGCAGTATTTATTAATGCGGCTCGTGGATCACTCGTTGATACAAAAGCCTTATTATCAAATATTGATTCACAGCACATTAAAGGTGCTGCTTTAGATACTTATGAATACGAACGAGGTGTCTTCCCAATTAACCATCAAGGTCAAGAACTCAATGATGCATTACTGGATGAACTAATTGAACGTGAAGATATTATTTTAACGCCTCATATCGCATTTTACACTGATGCAGCAGTTAAAAACCTTATTGTTGATGCGTTAGATGCAACATTAGATGTCTTAAATACCGGAACTACTCATTTACGCGTAAATTAATAATAATACAATTAAAACGTTTATTAAATAAAACAAAAATGCCTTATTTTAAAAAGAGACTCTCGAGCAAACAGAACAAGCTGAAAGGGGCCTCAACAAAGACGATTTCAAAAAGAAAGCCAACGGACAACGCGAGTTGGGGTGAGGCCCCAACAGTGAGAAATGCGAGACGCATTTCAACAAGCACAGGAAGTTGGGTGGCTAAAACGGTTCTATTAGCAAGTGAATCAACAATACGTAGCATTGTAAATAAAGAAGGGAGCGGGACTACGAATTCATAATGAATGCTGTCCCGCTCCCTATTTTTCTAGGAATTATGTCCCAAACTGCATTATGTTGGGATTTATATCTCAGATTCTTAACACAACGATTTATTTTACATCGTAACCTTGGTCTTCAATAGCATCTTTCATTTGAGCTATTGTAACTTTATCTTCACTATAACCTACTCTTACTTGACCTTTATCTAAGTCAACTTCAGCAGATGAAACACCATTTAGTTTTGCAAGAGCAGATTCTACTGCATTACGACAATGTTCACAACTCATACCTTCTACATTTAAAGTATCTATTTTCATATTTAAACCTCCACATTTTTTATATTTAGTATTTACCCGTATTATAATATTTTTTACCATATAAAGAGAAGTTTTTATAGTTTCATACGTTTTAAACGTAACGCATTGGTAACAACACTAACTGAACTCAATGCCATTGCTGCACCTGCCACCCATGGCGCAAGTAAACCGCATGCGGCAATTGGAATACCAGCAATATTATAACCAAAAGCCCAGAATAGGTTTTGTTTAATATTATGAATTGTTTTTTCGCTGGCGATAATCGCTTTTGGTAATAAAGAAAGATCGCCACCTAAAATAGTGATGTCACTTGATTCAATGGCAACTTCTGTACCTGTGCCCATGGCAATGCCAACATCTGCTTGTACTAGTGCTGGTGCGTCATTGATACCATCACCCACCATTGCAACTTGATGCTGTTCTCGTTGTAAATCTGCAACATGTGACGCTTTGTCTTCAGGTAAAACATGTGCGATGACTTTATCGATACCAACTTGTTGAGCAATGGCTTTCGCAGTGTGTTCATTGTCACCGGTAAGCATAACAGTTTGAATATTCATATCATGCAGCTGGTGAATCGCTTGCTTTGCAGTAGCTTTCACTGTGTCTGCAACTGCGATCATGCCAGTTAGTTGATTTTTCACTGCGATAAACATAATGGTTTTACCTTCAGACTCTAATTGACGACATTGCGCATCAAATTTATCTATAGCTATATTATGGTCAGATAACAATTTACGATTACCGATGAGCACGTGCTCATGATCTACGGTAGCTTGAATACCATGGCCGGGCAGATTAGTGAATGATTGTACAGTTGTTAATGTCTGTTTTTGCCCTTGACCATATGTCACGATGGCAGTAGCAAGTGGATGTTCTGAACTATGCTCAGCACTCATGGCTAATTGCAAGGTGCGTGAATCGCCGATATAGTCTGTAACTTGTGGTTTGCCATGTGTGATAGTTCCTGTTTTATCAAAGACAATCGTATCAATATTATGGGTAGTTTCAACAAACGCACCGCCTTTAAATAAAATGCCGTTTTCTGCTGCTTTACCTGTACCTACCATGATAGAAGTTGGTGTGGCTAATCCGAGTGCACATGGACATGCAATAACTAAGACGGAAATGGCTGCAACTAAAGCATCTTCAAAGGAGCCAGGATGGATCCATAGTAACCAAATACTGAATGTTAGAATTGCTATAGCAATGACAGTAGGTACAAAATAACCTGAAATGATGTCAGCAAGTCGTTGAATAGGGGCTTTAGAACCTTGTGCATCTTCTACAACTTTAATGATATTAGCTAAGGCAGTATCTTCACCAACTTTTGTTGCTTTCATTGTAATAACACCTTGCTGATTCATTGTTGAACCGATGACTTCATCATCAATTGTTTTATCTATAGGTAATGATTCACCAGTTAGCATGGATTCATCAATTGCGGTTTGCCCTGAAGTGATGACGCCATCAACAGGAATCTTTTCTCCGGGTTTAACAACGAAATGTTGACCGACTTGTACTTTAGCAAGAGGGATCATCGTTTCAGTGCCATCTTGTTGAACGAGACGTGCAGACTTAGCTTGCAGATTTAACAATTCACTTAAAGCGGATGTGGTTTGTGATTTGGCGCGTGCCTCTAAATATTTTCCAAATAGAATTAACGTGATAAGAACCGCGCTCGTTTCGAAGTAAAGATGTGGTTGATACGTATTCTTAGACAACCACTTTATCATTTCGTAAAGACTATAAAAATATGCAGCACTAGTACCTAGAGCAACGAGTACATCCATATTGGCACCGCCATGGCGTAAATTTTTATAAGCACCTACATAAAATTGCCAACCAATCATAAATTGGATAGGCGTGGCGAGCAGAAATTGGAACCATGGATTCATTAAAATATGAGGCAAGTTCATATGAAACAGATGAATCAACATGGTTAATACTAAAGGAACAGACAGTATAGCTGATACGATGAGTTTATTTCTTTTATGTGCGAGTGCTTGCGCTTTGCGCTTGTGCTGTGTTTCATCATTTTGCTTTAGCTGGGCACCATACCCTAATTGTTTAATTCGTTGGATAAGTGTATCTGCGTCGGTTTGTCCTGGATAATAATCAACTGATGCTTGTTCAGTCGTTAAATTAACGTTGGCTTGATTAACACCAGGTTGTTTACTTAGAACCTTTTCAATGCGATTTGAGCACGCAGCACAAGCCATTCCTGTAATATCGAGTTCCAAGTTATCTGTGGCAACATCGTAACCCAATTGTTGAATTTGAGTGATGAAAGCTTGCAGCGAATATTGGTTTGGATCGTATTCAATATGTGCTTGTTCAGTTGTTAAATTGACTTGGGCAGTGACATGATCTAAGCGATTAAGCTTTTTTTCAATGCGATTTGAACACGCAGCACAAGTCATACCTGTAACAGTTAATGTAGTAGATTTGGTATGGGACATATGCAAACCTCCCTTATATTACTTACTAATATACCCCTACTAGGTATATAGGTCAATCATTCTGTTTGCATATAAAAAAAGACTGAAATCAACCGTAGTGGTAGAAATTTCAATCCTTTAATGTTTTAACGGACTTATAAAGTACGATATAGCATATGTGTAGTTCATTTTCGCAACTTTTATAGGTTCAGTTAAAAGAAGTGTCAAAAGTTAACATAGGTTTAGAAGAAATCAGAAGGGGACAACGATTCAGTTTGCTTAGAATGATGTTGAAATTGATTAACCTTTTCAGCAAAGTTTTCGTGATAATAATTAGATACGTCATCTATAATTGCATAGTTTTCAAACGTTCGAACAAGGCCCAATATGACTAATATAATAAAGACACCTTTTAAAATTCCTTTCATAATTGTAATCTCCTTTGCTATGTCATGGTATAAGTATAGTAAAAATGAATAGCAATTTCATGAGACTTGAGCAGTGATTTTATCTGGTTCTAAAGTAGTAATGAATGAAAAAATAATAGAGATATTAAGGGTGGAATATAGCCGACAACAATAACGGTTGTTAAAGTGAATATTAGTCATTAAAATGAAACTAATAATGATGTTGTGGAGGAGATTGTAATGACAGAAAAAGAAAAAATGCTTGCTCATCAATGGTATGATGCTAATTATGATACACAATTACATCAAGATTTATTACGTGCAAAGGATTTATGTTATGACTACAATCAAACGCGACCAAGTGATTTAAAAAAACGTATTCAGATTCTAAGTGAGTTGTTAGGTTATGAAACTGAAAATGTAGTTATTAATAGTCCTCTCGATATGGATTATGGTTGGAACGTTAAATTGGGGAAAAATATTTTTGTGAATAGTAATTGTTACTTTATGGATGGTGGAGGTATAACTATAGGTAATAATGTCTTTATAGGTCCATCGTGTGGATTTTATACAGCGCACCATCCATTGACGCATCAAGAACGTAATATAGGATTAGAATTAGCACTTCCAATTACAATTGGAAATAATATATGGATAGGTGGTAATGTAGTAGTAACACCAGGGGTAACAATTGGAGACGGTTCAGTTATAGCAGCTGGAGCTGTAGTTACGAAAGATGTTCCACCCAATAGTTTAGTGGCAGGTATTCCTGCCAAGGTAGTAAGAGTCATTGATGATAGTGATTCACCGAATATATAAATACTGTTAACAGAAATAACAAATCTTTAATGGCTTTAAATAAGAAAAGTCATTAAAGGTTTTTTGTTGAGAAACATTTCAATGAGCTACGTAACTTTATCACGCATAATATACACGATATAATAAAAAAATGATATAATGAAGTGATCTTATATTACTTTCTGTTTTATTGCCAATTGAACCTTTTAGCTATAGTGGTAGTAATAGAATTAATTTTTAAGCAACTAGAAATAATATTAAATAGTACAACTTAGAAAGGAAAAATTAATATGGCATTAAAGAAATTTATAATTAATCAAATTCAAAGGAAGTTCAAATTTATATCAACTCCTCTTAAGAATAAGAAAAAATCGGCATATACTAGTAAAGTTATGACATATGCTAAATATTACGATAGATTGAAAGTAAAGAATAACTTGATTTTATATCAAGTGAGAGATGGAAAAAGTATTACAGATAGCCCCTATGCTATTTTTAAAAGTTTATTAAACAATAAAAAATATAGAAAGTATACTCATAAATGGGTAGTAGACAATGAAGCTACGCTCAATTTCTATAAACAAAAATTCTCTAAATTTAAGAATATTGAATTTATTATTAAAGAATCTGATGATTATTTAAAAGCTTTAGCAGAATGCAAATATTTATTTAATAACTCAACTTTTCCAGCTTATTATACTAAAAAAGTTGATCAAATCTACGTGAATATCTGGCATGGTACACCTCTCAAATGTATGGGCTTAGATATTGAAGATAGTCTTCGAGGTTCCCAAAACATTATTAAAAACTTTTTACAAAGTGATTATTTAATTAGTCCCAATCAGCACACTACAGAAATATTCAAGAGGGCTTTTGCACTTGAAACGATATATGGAGGACAAATACTTGAAATAGGATATCCTCGAATCGATTTAACACTTAATACAAGTAAACCATCCATATTAAGTAAAATCAGTACACATATTAATTTAGATGGCAGAGAAATAGCATTGTATTGTCCAACATGGAGAGGATCGGATGTTAACAATCCAACTGAAAGTCTGAACAACATTCTAGATGAAATTAAACAGTTGGAAAAGCATATTAACTATCAAGTATTAGTTAAAGTTCATCCATATGCATATCAAGAAGCATTAGAAAATGAAGCATTACTCCCGTATTTAATACCAGATTATTTTGATACAAATGAGCTATTATCAGCGATAGATTTAATGATCACGGACTATTCAAGTATCTTTTTTGACTTTTTAGTTACAGATAAACCCATCATATTTTATACACCAGATTATGAAGAATATGAAACATCAAGAGGCATGTATATAGGAATAGATGATTTACCCGGACCAGTTTGTCACCACATCGAAGAAGTTATCGATGCTATTCAACAACAAAGCTACTTTTCAGATAAATATCTAAAGAATTATCAACATTTCAAACAAACCTATGTCAATTTAGATAATGGTAGCGTTACCCAAACGCTCATTGATTATGTATTTAAAGGTAAAAAAGTGATAGATCCAGTAACAAATGTTGTAAATAAAAAGAAAATCCTCATTTATCCGGGTGGCATGAAGAATAACGGGATTACTTCTTCGGCCATCAACTTATTAGAGAATCTTGATTATAGCCGTTTTGATGTAACGATATTTCTTAATCGTACTAATAATGCAGAAGTTTTAAATAATTTAAATAATGTAAATGAAAATGTCAGAATTATCTTGAGAAGAGGACCTTTATTTGCATCATTAAAAGAAATGTATATTGTCAATTTTATTAGGCAAAGAGGTTTGAATAAAACGTTTGAAAAATGGCTTTACCCTAAAAAAGTTTACGAACGTGATTTCCGTAAAGTATTTGGTAATAGCCAATTTGACTACGCTATCGATTTTAGCGGGTATTCTATGTTTTGGGCTAATCTTATTTT
Source organism: Staphylococcus lugdunensis (assembly GCF_001558775.1). Classification (NCBI taxonomy): domain Bacteria; kingdom Bacillati; phylum Bacillota; class Bacilli; order Caryophanales; family Staphylococcaceae; genus Staphylococcus; species Staphylococcus lugdunensis. The sequence goes on from NZ_CP014022.1 coordinate 1,885,940, forward strand.
AGCAAGTCATGCGAAACGCAAATTCATCTTTTTACATAGTGATATGAAAGCAGATATGAAGCGCACAATTAATGGTAAAAGACCGCATTATTTAAATGTGAAAGGTGCTATTTCGACATATCAGTATTTTGATAAACTAATCAGTGTATCCGATGCGACGAAACGATTAAATAAAGAGAAGATTAATCAAAAGAACTTAAATAAGAAATTTGCTACTGCTAGAAATACAATTAATATTACTAAAATTAATCAGCTGAAAAATGATGATTCTGATAAATATGAAAAGCATGGTGAATCTGTATTAGTTAATGTGAGAGATAATAAAGTTCACTCTGTTCGATTTAGTGATGAAGATTTTAAAATAGTTACAGTAGGTAGATTGTCACCTGAAAAAGGCTTTGATTTATTGATTGAAGCAGTATCTGAATTAGTGGGACACTATCCTAAAGTAAAGCTTTATATTATAGGAGAAGGCGCACTTAGAAATCAATTACAAAAGCAAATTAAGCAATTAAAATTAGAAGACAATGTATTTTTATTAGGACAACGTAGCAATCCATTTTATATCATGAAACATTCTGATTTATTAGCTTTGACTTCTTACTATGAAGGTCAATCAATGGTATTATTAGAAGCTTTAACATTAGGTATGAACATTTTAGCGTCTGATATTGAGGCAAATCGATATGTCTTAAATGATGGCAAGTTTGGTAAACTTGTTAGTCACGATATTAAAGATATAGCTAAGGCGATTGAACATTTTATCAAAAAAGAAAATGACGTATATGAAACATTTGATTATCTTTCATATAATAAGCAAGCAATTAATGAATTTTATAAGCTACTTAAATAGTTGAAGAGAGATCTGAGATGAAAATAAATGTCTCAGATCTCTCTATTTAATGTTGTTTATTATAATCTAAATAAGCTGCGATACCTGTTGAAATAGTATATTGGGGTGTGTAACCAAGTTGCTGAAGCGGCTTTATGTCAGCTAATGAATGTTTAATATCGCCAACTCTCGGTGGTTCATATCGAACAGGAATGCTATAGCCATAACTATTCTCAAAAGCTTTAAATACATCCTTTAAAGTTGTTTGATGGCCAGTTCCTACATTATAGATTAAACCATTCGTACATGAATGATTTAATACCATCCATAACGCTGCCACTAAATCATCAATATAGACAAAATCGCGGGTCTGTTTACCATCACCATAGAATGTAAAAGTTTGATTATGTGAAAATTTATTATTTAAAATAGACAATACACCAGAATAATCTGAAGTTGGATTTTGTTTAGGGCCATATATATTAAAAAATCTTAAACAAGACGTTGGCACATTATAGAGGCTATTATAAATTTTGACATATTGTTCACCAGAAAATTTTTGAATAGCATATGGAGACAATGGACAAATATAAGACTGCGAAACTGATTTTGGTAATTCAGGTAAATCACCATAAACGGCAGCCGATGAAGCAAAGATAAATTTCTTCAAATTGGAATTCCATTTTCGACAAGCCTCTAATAAATTAATCGTAGAATCTATGTTCACTTGGTTAGATTCTATTGGTTTTTCAACGGTTTCAACTACGCTAACCATAGCTGCTAAATGAATAACATAATCAAATTGATATACTTTTATTAATTCAGTTACAAAGTTAAAATCAGTGACATCTTTAATAAAAATATGTTCTTTATCAATAAAAGGGATATTGTCGAGAAATCCTGAACTTAAATTATCTATTACAAATACTTCGATACCTTCTTTTGAAAATTTTTCTGCTACGTGAGAACCGATAAATCCAGCTCCACCCGTAATAAGTGCTTTCATAGTACCACGTCCTTACTCATGATGTCGTTAAAAATATGATAATTATATTATACTTTATTTCTATTATAAAATTAATCCTCTATATAACATTTGTGTCGTGCTGTTTAGAATGATTAAATGTGGGTTACCTAAAGAAAGGTGAGACTTTTCAGATAACATTGTGTAAGCGATTGCAAAAATGGGGGATGTAATAGTAAAATGAACTTAATGATATGAAATATCATTTTATGTAAGACAAAATACGATTTAATTTAAAGCTTTTATAAACTTAGGGGGTAATTAAGAATGGTAGTACCTTTCAAAAATGAACCTGGAATTGACTTTTCAGTGCAAGAAAATGTTGAAAGATTTCAAAAAACATTAGAAAAGGTAAAGCGTGAACTTGGTCAAACACTTCCAATCGTTATTGATGGGAAGCATATCACTAAAGATGATACATTTGATTCAATCAATCCTGCTAATACATCAGAATTAATTGCAAAAGTATCCAAAGCAACTAAAGATGATGTAGAAAAAGCATTCGAATCTTCAAATAAAGCTTATAAATCATGGAGCAAGTGGTCACATAGAGATCGTGCTGAATTATTATTACGTGTAGCTGCAATCATTCGTCTACGTAAGGAAGAAATCTCAGCAGTAATGGTCTATGAAGCAGGTAAACCATGGGACGAAGCGGTAGGTGATGCTGCTGAAGGTATCGATTTTATCGAATATTATGCGCGTTCAATGATGGATTTAGCTGACGGTAAACCAGTATTAGACCGTGAAGGTGAACATAATAGATACTTCTATAAACCAATCGGTACAGGCGTTACAATCCCACCTTGGAATTTCCCATTTGCAATTATGGCAGGTACGACATTAGCGCCAGTGATTGCCGGTAACACAGTACTGTTAAAACCAGCGGAAGACACTGTCCTAACGGCTTATAAATTAATCGAAATTTTAGAAGAAGCAGGTTTACCTAAAGGCGTCGTAAACTTTGTACCTGGTGATCCGAAAGAAATTGGTGATGATTTAGTAGACTCTGTTCACACGCATTTCATCACATTTACAGGTTCACGTGCAACAGGTACACGAATTTACGAACGCAGTGCAGTCGTTCATGAAGGCCAATCATTCTTGAAACGTGTGATTGCAGAGATGGGCGGTAAAGACGCCATTGTAGTAGATGAGAATATTGATACTGACTTGGCTGCAGAAGCAATTGTCACTTCAGCATTCGGCTTTTCTGGTCAAAAATGTTCCGCATGCTCACGTGCCATCGTACACAGTTCTGTTTACGATGAAGTATTAGAGAAAGCGATTGAATTAACAAAAGAGTTAACAGTCGGTAATACTGTAGATAACACATTTATGGGTCCTGTGATTAATAAAAAGCAATTCGATAAAATTAAAAATTATATCGAAATAGGTAGTAAAGAAGGAAAAATTGAAATCGGTGGCGACACAGATGATTCAACAGGTTACTTCATTAAACCTACCATTATTTCAGGGTTGAAATCTTCAGATCAAATTATGCAAGAAGAGATCTTTGGTCCAGTTGTTGGCTTTACAAAGTTTGATACCTTTGATGAAGCGATAGACATTGCCAATGATACAGATTACGGTTTAACAGGTGCTGTGATTACGAATAACCGTGAACATTGGATGAAAGCAGTTAATGAATTTGACGTAGGTAATTTATATCTCAACAGAGGTTGTACTGCAGCGGTAGTAGGCTATCATCCATTTGGTGGTTTCAAAATGTCAGGTACGGATGCTAAAACTGGTAGTCCAGATTACTTATTAAACTTCTTAGAACAAAAAGTTGTTTCAGAAATGTTTTAAAACTTAAACAGGCTGGGATATAAATCCCAGAAAAATAGCGCTCAAATGAATTGAATTCAACTCATCTGAGCGCTTCTTTTTTATTCAATACTACGTATTAACATGTAATTTCACCTTTAAATGTTTAAAAAATAAGGCAGTTTCGTATCATTTAATAAATATCACTAAACTAAATGAACGAGGTGCCTTATGTATAATAATGATAACATGATGCAACATACGTTATTAATAGAAGCTTCAATTTTAATCACGGATTTTTAAATTGACGACTTTATGAAATATTTTGTCCATCTTATCCGCATCCATATTGGGATTTTCACATCTAGCCCATTCTACAAAACCTGCTAACGTCGAGCCATAAATATAAAAAATTAAACTTTCTGGAACAGCACGATCGACGATAATGCGATGTTGATTTTCTTTAATATCATTTTTTAAAGTATCAATGATAAATTTCGACACAACTTTTTCAAATTCTTTATCATCTTGTTGCTTTTGTTGAATGCGTTGCAATTCGGCTTTATTTTGAAAAGTTGTGTAAATGGTTTTAAAAGGATTGTTGAGCCGTTCTTTAATATCCGTTGCAAGATAATCTTTAGTTAATAATTTGATTAAGTAGATTAGTAAATCATATTTATCATAAAAATGCTTGTAAAACGTTGTGCGATGTACCATAGCGTTATCACAAATTTGGTTGACTGAAATCGTTGCAAACATATGCTTTTCTAATAATTCATATAAGCTCTGAGATAATGCTTTTTTCGTTTTTATAACTCTCAAATCATTATGGTTCATATACAATTCACTCCAAACCGTAGTTTATCTATACATATATCATTAATTATGACTTTAAATACAGAGCAAAAGAATGTAACATATTGGCATGTTAAATAATCTACAATGTATAGTTAAACTATAACGTTGATTTTAGAAGGGGGCAATACTTTGGCAAAATTTTTATATAAATTAGGCACATTTGTAGCGAAGCACAAGTGGTCAAGTTTGATAGCTTGGGTTGTTATCTTGGCGGCAATTATGATTCCATTATCGTTTAACGCACCTAAATTTGATAATGATATTAAAATGAGTGGTCTAAAATCACTAGATACTAATGATAAAATTGAAAAACATTTTAACCAAGATAGTGAAAAGGCATCCATACGTGTAGTTTTAAAATCTTCAAGTGATAATGGTATCGTCTCAAAAAGTATGACAAAAGATATAAAAAAAACACTGAAAGATATTAAGAATGACGATAAACATGTGGATAAAATATCAGATCCATATCAAACAAAACAAATTAGTAAAGATAAATCGACGGCAATTGCCGAAATTACTTATGACAAATCAGCAACATCTTTATCGGATAAATCACGCGATAACGTGAAAGATCATTTAAAAGATTTACGAGATGACCATAATGTACAAACAGAACTCACTGGTAATGGCATGCAAACAAATGAAGTTGGCGGTTCGTCTGAACTTGTAGGTGTGATTGTGGCTTTCGTTGTCTTATTAATCACATTTGGTTCTTTTATAGCAGCAGGTCTACCTATTGTCAGTGCATTAATTGGTCTAGGTAGTGGTGTAGGTATTATTAGTTTATTAACATTTGCATTTGATATACCTAATGTAACGTTGACGCTGGCGGTAATGATTGGATTAGCAGTGGGTATTGATTATGCGCTATTTATTCTTTTCCGATATCGTCAAGTGATGAAGACGGAAACAGATTATATCAAAGGTGTTGGTTTAGCAGTTGGCACGGCGGGTAGTGCAGTTATCTTTGCTGGTGTGACAGTTATAATTGCGGTCTGTGGCTTATCGTTAGTAGGCATTGATTTCTTATCTGTCATGGGATTTGCGTCTGCAATAAGTGTCGCGTTTGCTGTGTTTAGCGCATTGACTTTATTGCCAGCGTTGATTAGTATTTTTCATAATCAAATCAAGCCAAAAACAACCAAATCAGAATTTAAGAATCATGTTGACACACCATGGTCTAAGTTTGTAGTTGGCAATTCATTAGCTGCTGTATTATTAGGTTTAATTATTTTAGTGGCAGCAGCGATACCTGTGAGTCATATGCGGTTAGCGATACCTGATGATGGTGTGAAACCAAGTGACACGACACAGAAAAAAGCATATGATATTATTTCAGATAAATTTGGTGAAGGTTTCAATGGCCAAATACCAATGTTGATCAATGTAAAAGATCAAAAAGATAATCCTCAGCAATTACAGAAAGACTTAAAATCATTGTATAAAGACGTTAGTGACATGAAAAACGTTGATGTTGTATCACAACCTCAAATGAGTAAAAACAATGATTATGCACTTATGGCAGTGATTCCTAAAAAAGGTCCAAATACTGAAGCAACGAATGATTTAGTACAAGATTTGCGCGATTATAATAAAGACGCCAAAGATAAGTATGGTTTTAAAACAGAAATTTCAGGACAAAGTGTCATTAATATAGACATGTCTAAGAAATTAAACGAAGCTATTCCACTCTTTGCAGGTGTGATTGTTATTCTAGCATTTGTACTGTTAATGATTGTCTTTAGATCTATCATTATCCCATTAAAAGCAGTTCTTGGATTTGTACTATCCTTAATGGCCACTTTAGGATTTACGACACTCGTTATGCAAGACGGCTTTATGAAAGGTCTTTTCGGTGTTGAAACAACGGGGCCAATGTTAGCATTCTTACCGGTTATCACAATAGGTATTTTATTCGGTCTAGCAATGGATTATGAGGTCTTCTTAATGTCTCGCATTCATGAAGAATATAGTAAAACACGTGATAATGCCTATTCCATTAAAGTGGGATTAAAAGAAAGCGGACCTGTAATCATTGCAGCAGCACTCATTATGTTTAGTGTATTCTTTGCATTTGTATTCCAAGAAGATGTAATGATTAAATCAATGGGTATGGCACTATCATTTGGTGTGCTCTTTGATGCGTTTGTTGTGCGTATGATGATTATTCCAGCACTAACTCAATTATTTGGTAAGGCATCATGGTATTTACCAGGTTGGTTAAGCCGCATTATTCCACACATAGACATTGAAGGTCATGCATTAGAAAGTATGAAGACACCAAGTGGTGATAGTTATCAACGACATCGCCATACAGAAAACTATACACAGTCATTTAATATTGCGTCTACTCCAAATGCATCATCACAAGAATTAAATCAATCATCCATGCGTACGATTCAAGTAGACCAGCCGACGTATGAGTTGTATCACGCAATTCAGCAACGTACACATGATACACATTTCTTATATCGTGCGCTAAAAAATTATCAACAACAGCAAACAGATCATTTTGATGACAGTCGGTATAATCAAAGTGAATTAGAGATAACACAATTGTTACAGACACAAAGTGATAATATAAAACAATTAAACGAACTTATAGAACAACAACTAAAACAAAATAAAAAATAGCAATTTTAACCCTTTAAATCATATGCAGATTTGAAGGGTTTCTATTATGCGAGAAGCACAGAGCGTTTGATGGTAATGATAAAGGGTATCAGAATATAAGTAGTCAAATAATAGGGGGACGCATGATGAAAGGCACAAAACAAATAGACAAAATGTTGCAAGACAATGATAAACAACTTTCAAAGTTATTCAAATATGATAAAAAGAAGGCACTCACATTTTCAAAGGAAGATCGTGAGGAAGTAGCGGATAAATATGGAGTATTTGTCATATTTGATAATAAAACGCCAATCTTTGTTGGACAATCAGGTGGCTATTCTACAGGATACCAACCTATTACACGAGATTTAGCTTATAAACTAGGACAGTTTAACTTAAAATCTGGTGTTGGTACAGCTAAATTTAAAAAAGGGCTTGCTGCAACTAAAACATTAGATGTTACTGACACGTCGCTAATTACAGCCGAAGCGCTTAATCTTAAATTTCAATATATTAATGTTAAAAATGAACCCGCATTCATTAATATTTTAGAATTTTTAGCAATAGAGTATGCCAAGAATAAAGGCTATCATTTAATCAATTATTATGATATTAATCTAGATTAGCACAGAATAATATACAGAGGAACAAAATTATGACTATAACAATACATTATAAAAATGATCAGCAGCAATGCGTGAGCACGACGAATTGGGAAAATGTCCCATCAGCAGCATTGTTAAAATGGATGGATGTAGTAAATCCAACAGCCGAAGAAAAAAAGCTAATCACAGAGCGTTTTGCATTAATTGAGCGTCATATTGAAGAATCCGTATATTTAATGAGTAGGCCGAAATTTATTTTAAATGAGCAACAGCAAAGTACATATGTATTATTGCATGCGATTGATGATCATAACTTTTCAGCGCATCCAATGAGTATTCATGTCAATAAACAGTGGATGATTACCATTCATCGTACGGAGCTGGATGCGATTAACCAGTTACAAAATGCATGGCAACAACAGCAGTTGGATATTAAGTCAACAGATGATTTGGCGCTTCAGCTCATAGATATTATTACTAAAAATTATTTTCGATTTATTGATGAAGTAGAGGATCGCGTTTTTTCATTTGAAAATCAAAATGTTGACCGTACTAACAATAAGAAGTTGATGGATGATGTTTATGATATCCGTTCTGAAATTATAAAGCTAAAACGAGTGCTAATTCCTATGGAACAACTATTAGCACAAGTTGTTGACGAGGATATGTATACGATTGCACAACAACAGCGCTGGTTATTTAAACATATTCACAGTCGGTTACAACATCAACGTGATACGTTAATTTCATGCGAACAAATTACGGACGATATTAAAGATAATAATGAATCTTATCGTTCTAATCGAATTAATCGTGTGATGAACGTCTTAACTATCATTTCTTCGATTTTCTTCCCGTTATCGTTTTTAACAGGTTGGTATGGGATGAACTTTAAATATATGCCCGAACTCAACTGGCATTATAGTTACTTTGCTTTTATCGGTATTTCGCTTATAGTAACTATAACGTTAATTTTATTTTTTAAAAAGAAAGATTGGCTATGACGCAGTGATGCTAGTGAGAAGGAGGTATGCTGATGACATACGCTATGAAATATGATGCACCAGTAGGGCCGTTAACAATTCTATCAGACGGAGAATCAATAACCCAAGTTTTATTTGCTAATCAAGCTTGCTCTGATGAAATGATACAGACTGGCAACGTTCCTATCTTGCAACAAGCTGAAGCATGGTTAGATTGTTATTTTTCAGGGGAAAAGCCACAGTCTTCACTGAAATTAAAACCAGAAGGGACACCATTTCAGCAAAAGGTTTGGCAATTGTTAAGTGAAATTCCATATGGCCACGTTGTAACCTATGGAGAACTGGCAACAAAGATAGCGAAACAGCTTGGGAAGTCACATATGTCAGCACAAGCAGTCGGTGGTGCAGTAGGAAGGAATCCCATTTCTATTATTGTGCCATGTCATCGTGTAGTTGGTAAAGATGGAAGCTTAACTGGCTTTGGCGGCACGATTGATAATAAAATAAAATTATTACAACTTGAAGGCGTCAACATGTCGGCACTTTACCGACCTAAGTACAGCACAAAGCCTTAACTATCTCAAAGGCATAAAAAGACCATCCAACAAGTTAAAGTGCTTGTTGAATGGTCTTTCAAAGATTTAGAACATTATATTAGTGGAATAATCCAATAATAAAGTCTACACCTTTAGCAAGTGCTTCTGCAATGCTAGTACCCATTGTAGCCCAGTCTTTGTCTAAACCTGCTTGTACTGCTTTAGAAATTGCTTCAAAAATTCCGTCCATGATATGTTCGCTCCTTTAAAAATATTTTTATTTTAAATAGTATTATTTATTATATTTGAGATTAACCAAATAAGCCTGAAATTGCGTCAATGCCTTTAGCAAGTGCTTCTGCAATGCTAGTGCCCATTGTAGCCCAATCTTTATCTAAACCTGCTTGTACTGCTTTAGTAATTGCTTCAATGATACCTGACATATTGTAAACGCTCCTTTTTACGATTATTGTTAAAGTCTCAATTTATATTTTAGTTAAAGAAACCAGCGATAAAGTCTACACCTTTAGCGATTGCATCAGCAATGCTTGTAGCCATTGTAGCCCAATCTTTATCTAAACCAGCTTGAACTGCTTTTGAAATTGCATCTACGATACCTGACATGTAAATCCACTCCTTTATATAGTATTAGTCCTAATTTCCCTTATTTAAAAACTATTTTTTGCGGAATGTATCAACTAAAGTTTTGATCAACTTAATGATACCGCCAATAATATCTGCAATCATCATTGTAGTTACCTCCTTTATTGTGTGCCTCTTACTATCTAAAATTATAGAGTAGATTTTGTAGATTTAGTGAAATTGTGCCTAAGTTATGTTTATCAGTACAAAAGTGTCAACCTTATAACAGTTAGGAATATAGTGAAAATCGCTGTAATTATCTCAATATCAAAGGTTTAGCGTGATTGTAAATCTAGTGTAAATAACGAAAAAGCACAAAAATGCAACACTTTGGAAATGTGTGTGCAAAGACGAAAAGAGTTGCAAGCAATTATAATTAAAAATAAATATAGATAATGAATTTTGTGCTACATATGTTTATTTATAACCTAGTGTAACGAGATGTCACATTGTTAAACTTTGCGATAACGTTTTAAACCAATTATATTTAGCAATATAAAGGCAAGCATAAAGATAACTATAATAGTCAAGTCTAACCAAATATCTTGCCAACCCAAGCCTTTAATCATGACATTGGTTAATGCATTGCCAGCATAGCGCAGTGGGAATAAGTATCCAAGGCTACTTAACCACTGAGGCATATTTTCTAGTGGGAAAATACCTGAAAAGAATACTTGTGGTACAGCGACAATAGGAATAAATTGAATCATTTGAAATTCAGAATTTGCAAATGTGGAAATGAAAATACCCATAGCTAGAGCTGTAAAAGCTAATAATATATTAATCAGCAAGACATACCCAAGATGTCCAGCTAAATTTATTTGTAATAAATAAATTGAGAACAGTACAATAATTAAAGTTTGTATAATAGCAAATGCACCATATCCAATAAGATAACCAAAGACGATTTCACTGCGTCGAATAGATGTTGCCAACAAGCGTTCTAATGTTCCTGTTGTACGTTCTCGTAGCAAAGCAATGCCTGAAATCAAAAATACAAATAAAAAAACAAAGAAGCCCATGAGGATTGGAAACATTTTATCAAAATAGGTACTATCTGCTGAACCATATAAATAATGGGCATCAACTGTTAATGTATTACTCGTTTTCTGCAATTGAGATTGTGGCAGCTTATGCATCATTGTAGTTACTTCTGACATTTTATTATGTTGAATAGCTTTGCCAATCATTTGCTTTACTGCCGATGATTTACTTGGATCTTCATTCTTATAGATAACTTGAAGTTTGTGATGGGTCTGATAAACAAAAGCATCTAAATCATGGTGTTCAATCTTATTTTTTATATCTTTATTCGTGCTAAAGCGTTGAATGTCAGTATGTTTGGTTTCGAGTTGGCTCGTGATGTTTGACGTCACAGAATCTGCCACGCCAATTTTTAACGTATCATCATCATTGCCATTAAAAATAAAATACATAAGTGTTAGGATAAGCAGTGGTGCTAGAAACATCAATGCGAGCGTACGTTTATCACGTAAAAGCTCTTTAATTACACGTTGGATGATTGCGATAAGTTTCATATGTCTTGCCCCTCTTCAGCTTTAATAAAAACATCTTCAATAGATTGCGCGTTAAATTGTTGCTTTAATACTGATGGCGTATCGAGCGCAACTAATTGTCCGTCAATAATTAGTCCTACCTTATCACAACGTTCGGCTTCATCCATGACATGTGTTGTAACTACTACACTTTGTCCTTTACGAGTTAAGTCTTTAAGCTGTTGCCAAACATGTTGTCGCAATTTTGGGTCAATACCGACTGTAGGTTCATCTAAAATAATCAACTCAGGTTTAGAAAGTAGGGTGATAGCCAATGATAATCGTCGCTTCATTCCTCCAGAAAAAGTATGAACAGGTTTATCAATGGCATGCATTAAATCTACTAAGTCCATGGCTTCCAACATATTATCAGTTAGGCTTTCGCCTTTTAAGCCAGCCAAACGCCCAAAAAATAATAAATTTTCACGTGCTGTTAAGCTTTCATATAGTGCATCTGTTTGTCCCATATAACCTATACGACTTAATACTTTACGATTAGGCATTGCTTGATTAAAGATAGTTGCTGAACCAGAGTTAAGCTTTTCCATACCAAGTAAACATTTAATTGTTGTAGTTTTACCACAACCACTAGGTCCGATTAAGCCTAATAGTTCACCTTGGTTGATAGTGAGACTAATTTGATTAAGTACAGGCTCTTTATTGAATGATTTTTCAGCTCGTGATAGTTGTGCAATAGGTGTTTTTGTCATAATTTCTCCTCCTTATTGACACAGTGTCTAATTTCTATATATTAAATATAAACCAATTGATATAAGGTAGAACAATAATTGTTGATTTACTAGACACACTATTATGTTTTGTATAGAAAAAATTAAAGAGGCGGTGCCATATGAAACAAGAACAGTTGATGGATAAGCGCGTATTGCGTACTCAAAAACGTTTACGTGAATCGATGTTACAGCTACTAGAAGAACAACATTATAATGATATATCGGTTAAAGATATTTGTGAAGCAAGTGGTGTAAGTCGTGCTACTTTCTATTTGCATTATAAAGATAAAGAAGATTTTATTATGACATACCAGCAAGAGGTTATCAAAAGCATTAAAAAGCGTATTTTAAAGGTTCAATTTGATAATAAAATACAATTCTTTGAAAATGTCTTAAACTTTTGGGAACAAGAGGGGAGTATTTTTTAAAAACTGATTGAGGATAAAGGTGCGCATATGATTCATCAAGATATTAAACGCAATTTGCAACAGAATATTGAAGTGCGTTTAATTCCATTTTTAAAGACACAGACCTTAACACATAAAGAAAAATATTTTTTAATTATTTTTATGAGTAATGCTATTTTCGGTGTATTACAAGATTGGGTGCAGAGAGGAAGAAAAGAAAAGCCGAAAGAAGTCGCTATGATTATGAATCATATTTTGACTACAGTATTTGATTGAGTTAGCCATGGAGAAATTTTTAACATTTTATATGGAAAAACAGTTTGAGACATAAGTATGTTTTGGGCTATAAACTATATGTATTGGCAGTAGTTGACTGGATTGAAAAATAAGCTGGATACCAAGCTTTTTTCAATCCTAGTCAACCTTGCCGGGGCGGGACTACGAATTCATTATGAGTTCTGTCCCGCTCCCCATTTTATAGGTCACTGTTGTGGCGTGTGATAATGTCTAATATTATCAGAAATACGTTCAAGATAGAATATTTGATTTTGTTGACTCGCAGCTTCTTTTGAATGATCAAACTGTAATTGATCAAAGCGATTAAAGAAATCTTCATATTGTTCTACAGAAAGTTCGATGCGTTGATCAAGACTATTTTGATGCGCTTTATGATTCAGATGTTGTTCAAAACCTTCAACTAAAGTAGCACTGAAAAATTCTCCAACAGAACCGGAACCATAACTGAATAAACCAATTGTTTGCCCAGCGTGTAAGTCATGATGCTCTAGCAATGAAATTAAGCTTAAATATAACGAACCTGTATAGATGTTACCTACATAGCGATTATAATGTGTAGCTGCTTGATAACCAGTTTCTAAGCGTTCAGCTGTAGCTTCATCAGTATCAGTTAAAATAGAATCCAATGCTTTTTTACCCATTTTAGTAAAAGGAACATGGAAACATAACGTAGCAAAATCAGCTAATGATTTATGTTGGCGAGATGCATAAGTCTTCCATGCTTGTTGGAAAGAACGAATATAGGCATCTTTAGATAGAGCACCATCGACAAGTGGGTAATGATGACCGCTTGGTCTCCAGAAGTCATAAACGTCTTCAGTATATGCTAAAGCGTCATCATTTAATGTTAAAATACGTGGGTTATGTGAAATGAGCATTGCTACAGCTCCAGCACCTTGAGTTGGCTCACCGCCTGTGTTAAGACCATATCGTGCCGTATCACTAGCAATAACCAATACTTTTTCATTAGGACGTGTTGCTAAGTAATCTTTAGCAAGTTGAATCGCTGGTGTGGCAGCATAACAAGCTTCTTTCATTTCAAAGCAACGTGCATAGGGTTGAATCCCAAGAAGATGGTGTATTTGAACGGCAGCCGCTTTTGCTGAATCGATAGCGGACTCTGTTGCTACAATGACCATTCCAATATGATTTTTGTCATCATCTGTTATAATATCTTTAGCAGCATTAGCTCCCATTGATACAATATCTTGGTTAACTGGACTTACCGCCATGTGTGTTTGTCCAATACCAATTAAATACTTATTAGGATCAACTTGGCGTGCTTGTGCAAGCTTAACCATGTCTATAAAATAATTAGGAATATAAAAGTTAATTTTATCGATACCTATATTCATATGGGCATTACATCCTTTCGATTAATTTAATTAAAATGGTAGCCATATTTAATCATTATCATACCAAATTGACGATTTGAATGGCAAAGATATATATCTACATATAAGGAGAAAAATAACATGAGAAATATTGCAATCGTTAGTGCTAAACGCACACCAATTGGAAGATACAAAGGTAAGTTACGAGACTATTCAGCAGTTGAACTAGGAACAGCAGCCTTAAAAGCAGCAGTAGAAGCTATTGATATTGATCCAAGTACAATTCAACAAGTCATTTTTGGTAACGTTCTTCAAAGTGGGGTTGGTCAAAATCCAGCACGTCAAATTGCTATTAAAGCTGATTTACCTAACACGACACCGGCAATGACAATAAACGAGGTATGTGGTTCAGGCCTTAAAGCAATTATTTTAGGCAAGCAATTAATACAATTAGGCGAAGCAAAAGTTGTGGCAGTTGGTGGTGTTGAAAGTATGACAAATGCACCACAGTTGATTTTAAAAGAAGGACAAGACCCTGTAGAAAGTTTTATGCATGATGGTTTAACCGATGCTTTCCATTATGTTCCAATGGGTGTGACTGCTGAAAACATTGCAGAAAAATATCATATTAGTCGAGAAATGCAAGATGCGTTCGCTAATCAATCACAACAAAAGGCGCATCAGGCTACAATAAATGGAAAATTTAATAATGAAATAGTGCCTCTAATCGATGCTGAAGGTAATGAAATGACTTCAGATGAAGGTATTCGTGCTAATAGTAGTGTTGAGAAATTAGCTACGTTAAAAACAATATTTAAAGAGCAAGGTACGGTCACAGGTGGCAATGCTTCTAGTATAAATGATGGATCGTCTGCACTTATCTTGATGGAAGAAAGTTATGCTAAAGCACATGGATTCGAGATACTTGGCTTGATAGGTGACTACGCTGAAGTTGGTTGCGATCCACAATATATGGGCTATGCTCCATTCTATGCTGTTGAAAAATTATTAGAAAAAACTCAGCGTCATATTGATCAAGTAGATATTGTAGAAATGACAGAGGCGTTTGCAGCACAAAGTATTCCAGTTAAAGATAATTTGCATATTCCGGATGATAAATTAAATATATATGGTGGTGCAATTGCACTTGGTCATCCGATTGGCGCAAGTGGTGCAAGGTTAGTGACAACATTGGTAAACGCATTGGCGCAAGAAGAAAAGCAAACGGGTGTAGCTACTGCTTGTATTGGTGGCGGCCTAGGTATTGCGCTAATGATTGAAAAAGGGGAATCATAAGCATGACGAGCTTAAGTAAAGATTTTCGACATTTAACGCGATCACAGAAGTTAAATCAGTTAGAAACACATGGTTGGATAACATCAGAAACACATGATATTCTGCTTAATCATCCACTTATCGATGAGGATATAGCAAATAGTTTAATAGAAAATGTGATAGGACAGGGAACTTTACCTGTAGGTCTTTTGCCTAAGATTATTGTGGATGATAAGGAATATGTTGTGCCTATGATGGTAGAAGAACCATCTGTTGTTGCAGCAGCAAGCTATGGCGCTAAACTCATCAATCGAACAGGAGGATTTAAAACGATAATCAGTGAACGATTGATGATTGGTCAAATTGTCTTCGATAACGTTAAAGATACCGCTTCTTTAGCCACTTTGATTAAACAGCTAGAATCTCAGATTAAAGCGATTGCAGATGAATCCTATCCTTCAATGATTGCTCGAGGGGGTGGCTATCGCCGACTTGATATTGATACTTTCCCTCAAGATGGATTCTTGTCTTTAAAAATATTTGTCGATACTAAGGATGCTATGGGTGCTAATATGTTGAATACGATATTAGAAGGTATCACGAATTATTTAAAACATGAATTTCCAGAACATGATATCTTGATGAGCATTTTATCTAATCATGCGACAGCATCTGTTGTAAAGGTACAGGGTGAAATTGATGTTGAAGATTTAAATCGTGGTGATTATCGTGGTGAAGAAGTTGCTAAGCGTATGGAACGTGCTTCAGTCTTGGCACAAGTAGATATACATCGTGCTGCAACACATAATAAAGGCGTCATGAATGGCATACATGCTGTTGTATTAGCGACTGGTAATGATACTCGTGGCGCAGAGGCAAGTGTTCACGCATACGCAAGTCGTGCCGGACAGTATAGAGGTGTTGCGACTTGGCAATATCATCGACAACGTCAAAAGCTAATTGGAACAATAGAAGTACCTATGACATTGGCAACGGTAGGCGGTGGCACCAAAGTACTACCTATTGCTAAGGCATCATTGGAATTATTGAATGTTGGCTCGGCTCAAGAATTAGGACATGTGGTTGCTGCAGTAGGATTAGCGCAAAACTTTTCGGCATGTCGCGCATTAGTATCAGAAGGTATTCAACAAGGTCACATGAGCTTGCAATATAAATCATTGGCTATTGTTGTAGGAGCTAAAGGTGATGAAATTCAGCAAGTTGCAAATGAACTAAAAAAGACAGATCGTGCTAATACAACTGTTGCAACACAAATATTAAAGCAATTACGTCGTAACGATGAATTGAAATAGATGTGCACATGATGTTGTAAAATATCATAATAGATAAAATAAGAACGGCAATTTCTAAGTGATTTCAATAGAAATTGCCGTTCTTATTATTGTAACTGTAGTTGTGTCCTTAATAAGCTTGTATTCACGTATTAATAGATGTAGTTATAATGACGTGCTGACCCTTTACTAATAGTTCGAGTGCCATATGCTAGTGGACGATTGTAGTTATATTCAGAAATAACGATGCTTCCGTTGCGATTAACACGTTCTACGATGGCAACATGCCCATAATAGCCTGCAGTTGATTGCATGACTACGTATCGACGTGGTTTATGACCTGTAGCATATCCAGAACGTTTTGCGTTTTTGTACCAAGTTTTCGCATTCCCCCAACGATTAGAAACCGGTTTACCAACTTGCGCACGACGTTTGAAAGCCCACCATGTACATTGATGTTTATTGTAATAATTATATGATGCAGCATGTGAAACGTGAGTTTGTTCAACGCTTTGGTACGTGAAAGTACCAACAAATAAAATGCTTGTAGATAAGACAATACTTGTGAATAATTTTTTGAAATTCATTTTTATTTGCGTCTCCTAATATACAATAGTTTTTATTAACCGTAATTATCATATTATTTTAAAAGGTATAAGACAATATAAGAAACCATTTATATAACTAAATGTAATGTCTCTGCAATATTATATTTCATCCTGTAATCGTATTAATAAATTAACTTCATACTTCATTTAAGATTTACAAATAATGTGTGTACTTAGCTTATAAAATAAGCACAAAGATGATTTAGGTCAAATCATCTTTGTGCTATTATTCTGGGATTGAGATCCCAGCTTTGCATGGTGAGATGAATATTTCCATGTTTATATAGAAATCATACATTAGTGAATTGGTTAAAAACAGATAATGCCCGTTTTATACTTGTCACAGGTATGTTTTCAGGACACGGATTTTCACGAAAATATGACATAATTACTAATTGGCTCTTCACGTCTCTAGGAAATTCGGTATCTTGATTCATCCAAGCAACCAATTCACCTAATGGTGTGTCATCACCAACAAAATTTTGCATAAATTCGTAAAAGCTCAATACATCACCTCGATTTTCAAATTGAGCCTTTTTGAGTATAACATGATTTATCAAACTGAAACACAACAATTTTAAATTGAAAAATTATGACTGACTACTATATAAAGTTGCATTTATTTTAGAATGTTGTTTCATGTATAATAGGCTTAAATGATAGTGGGAGGTTGCATAGTGGATATTAAGCATATGAAATATTTTGTTGAAGTAGTGAAGCAAGGTGGGATGACTAACGCCTCTAAAGCGCTTTTTATTGCACAGCCAACAATTAGTAAGGCCATTAAAGATATTGAATCAGAATTAGAAATGCCATTGTTTGATCGTAAAAATAGGCAGCTTATTTTGACTGATGCTGGGCAAATTTTCTATAAAAAAAGTGAAGAAATTCTTAATTTATATAGTACAATTCCCGCGGAGATGAAAGGGTTATCGCAACTAGATTCTGGACATATTAATATAGGCATGTCTGCTGTAATGAACGTTAACCATTTTATTCGTATTTTAGGAGAGTTTCATCAACTCTATCCGAACGTAACATACAATTTAAATGAACATGGTGGCAAATACATTGAAGAAAATTTAGATAAAGGTACTTTGGATATCGGCATTACCACCCTCCCTGTAGATGCACATAGATTCAATTCATTGGCACTGTATAAAGAAGAACTCGTTTTAGTTGTTAGTAAAGATCATCCCTTTGCACAACAGGAGTCTGTTTTGATGAGTGATTTAAAGGATGAAGATTTTATCTTATTTAATGAGGATTTTTATTTGAATGATAAAATTATTGAAGCGGCTAAAAATAATGGTTTTATTCCACATGCAATATCTAACATTTCGCAATGGAAGTTTATTGAAGATTTATTAATTGCACATCTGGGAGTAAGTATTTTACCGAAAAGTATTGTAAATATGTTGAGTGATCGCATTAGCAGCGTTAATATTAAAAATCCTACCATGATTTGGGAATTGGGTGTAATTTGGATGAAAGATAAGACACTTAGTCATGCAACTAAACGCTGGGTAGATTTTATGCAAGCACATTTAAAATAATATGAAAACTTACGAAACGCATTGGAGCTAAAGTGGGCTCTGTGCGTTTTTTATTGTGACTAAATAAAGAGTATATAGAGAGCGCTTCCATAGAAAAAAGTAATACATAACATATAAAAACAATATTTTTATAATAGGTAAAATTGAATTAAAATTAATTATATGAGCAAAAATTGCTGTAACAATTTAGACAAATTTATAGAAAGGAATGATGAAAGTGAATTATGCATATTTTACGGCCAAGTTATTGCTTCAAATAGCTATTATAATGGGAGTCAGTTATTTAGGTAATGTTCTTCAACAACTATTTCATATTCCTTTAGCAGGCAGTATTGTAGGCCTCATTTTATTTTATTTTTTACTTCAGTTCAAAATTATTAAATTACAATGGGTGAAAGACGGGTCAGACTTCTTTCTTAAATCAATGGTCTTTTTCTTTATACCCTCTGTAGTCGGTATTATGGATATCGTGTCTAATATTAACTTTAATTATGTCATCTTTTTCTTCGTTATTATAATAGGAACAAGTTTGGTTGCGTTAATCTCAGGCTATATTGCAGAGACCATGGTCAAAAAGCCCATGACCGGGAAAGGAAATAGTAAATGACAACATTTTTTCAAGCAACTGCAATGATTTTAATTACAATTATTATGTACTTAGGAGCTAAATGGGTACAACATCGGTTTAATAATAATCCGTTTTTAAATCCAGCACTTATTGGCTCAATTGGAGTTATTGCTATCTTATTAATTTTAGGAATGAATTATAAGTCTTACATGATCGGTGGTCAATGGATTAATCATCTATTAAATGCTACAGTTGTTTGTCTCGCATATCCCCTATATGAAAATAGACATAAAATTAAACAGTATTTATCAATTATATTTTCAAGCGTGATGGCTGGCGTCATATTAAATTTTGTGTTAGTCTTTGTTTCGTTGAAATTACTGGGCTTTTCTAAAGAAGCTATAGTGACATTACTACCAAGATCTATCACTGCAGCAGTAGGCATCGAAGTTTCACAAGAATTAGGCGGTGTTGATACAGTTACAGTTATGTTTATTATAACTACTGGGTTAATTGGTAGTATTTTAGGTTCTATGCTGCTTAAGTTTGGCGGATTTCAAACCTCTATTGCCAAAGGCTTAACATATGGGAATGCATCACATGCTTTTGGTACCGCCAAAGCCCTTGAGCTAGACCATGAATCTGGCGCTTTTAGCTCCATTGGAATGATATTAACGGCTGTTATCAGTTCGATTTTAATACCAGTAATGATTATTTTGTTTTATTAAAGGGAATATAACATTTATTCATACTAGTTAAGAAAGGGGCTATTTTGAAAAATGGCGAAAATTAAAGCAAATGAAGCATTAGTGAGAGCATTACAAGCTTGGGATATTGACCATTTATATGGGATTCCAGGTGATTCAATCGATGCTGTTGTAGATAATTTACGTACAGTGAGAGATGCTTTTAAATTCTATCATGTCCGTCACGAAGAGGTTGCAAGTTTAGCGGCGGCTTCTTACACTAAAATGACAGGTAAAATTGGGGTTGCCTTAAGTATTGGTGGTCCAGGTGTTGTTCACTTACTAAACGGAATGTATGATGCGAAATTAGATGGAGTACCGCAATTAATTTTAGCAGGTCAAACAAACAGTAGTTTGTTAGGCACGAAAGCATTCCAAGAAACAAATATTACTGACATGGTATCAGATGTATCTGTTTACAGTCATCAAATCCAAAAAGGAGACAATGTCTTTGAAGTTGTTAATGAAGCAATTCGTACGGCATATGAGAAAAAAGGCGTAGCGGTTGTTATTTGTCCTAATGATTTATTAAATGACAAAATCAAAGATACGACACATAAAGCTGTTGATACAATGCGTCCAAAAGCACCATCTCCAAAACCTCGCGCAGTTAAAAAAGCAGCTAAACTAATTAATAAAAGTAAGAAACCAGTCATGCTTGTTGGTGTAGGTGCACAAAATGCGCGTGAAGAATTACGTGAGTTTGTGGAAGCAGCAAAAATACCAGTTATCCACACACTACCTGCGAAAACAGTTATTCCTGATGATCATCCATATAGTATTGGTAATTTAGGTAAAATTGGTACGAAAACATCATATCAAACGATGCAAGATGCGGATCTATTGATTATGGTAGGGACAAACTATCCATATGTAGATTATTTACCGAAGAAAAATATCAAAGCGATTCAAATTGATACTAATCCTGAAATTATTGGACATCGTTTTGACATCAATGTAGGTATTGTTGGGGACAGTAAAGTTGCGCTACATCAACTAACTGAAACAATTAAACATGTGCCAAAACGTGCATTTTTAGATAAAACATTAGAACGTAAAGCCGTATGGGATAAATGGATGGATCAAGATATGCGTAATGAGAGCAGCCCTATCCGTCCTGAACGTTTAATGCGTTCGATTAGTGAATATAAAAATGACGATGCCATTTTTTCTATTGATGTTGGTACTTCAACAGTATGGTCAACACGTTATTTAAATCTTTCTGTAAATAATAAATTTATTATTTCAAGTTGGCTCGGCACAATGGGTTGTGGTTTACCAGGTGCAATTGCTGCAAAAATTGCATATCCAAAACGTCAAGCGATAGCTATCGTGGGTGATGGTGCATTCCAAATGGTAATGCAAGACTTTGCTACAGCTGTTCAATATGATTTGCCGATGACTATTTTTGTAATGAACAACAAACAATTATCATTTATTAAATATGAACAACAAGCTGCAGGAGAATTAGAATATGCGATTGATTTCTCAGATATGAATCATGCTAAGTTTGCTGAGGCTGCTGGTGGTAAAGGTTATGTCTTAAAAGATCCAAACCAAATTGATGATGTGGTCCAAGCTGCGTTAGCAGAAAATCAACCAACAATTGTTGATGTGCATGTAGATCCTAACGCTGCACCACTACCAGGTAAAATCGTTAATGATGAAGCACTTGGTTATGGTAAATGGGCATATCGTTCAGTTACAGAAGATAAACATCTTGATTTAGATCAAATTCCGCCTATTTCAGTAGCTGTGAAACGATTCTTGTAATAAGTAAAGATAAAGAAGCCTAGGACATTATGAACTGATATGTTGCTTTCAAAGTAGATATTGAAGGCAGCAAGTTATCATTTTGTTCTAGGCTCTTATTATATAGGCAGTAGTTGACTGGATTGAAAATAGGCTGATAGCAAGCTTTTTCAATCCCAGTCACACGCCCTTTTTATTTATGGTTGAGTGATATCATTTTCAATCAGTAATTTAATTGCTTTGTGATCCGTTGCATTTCTAAATAAATCATAAGTATTTTCTATTTCACTTAATTTACTATAGTGAGTGACAAGCTTTTCTGGTTCGATGACTTTAGTTGTTAATGCTTCTAATAACTCTTCAGTTGTATTAGCTGATACTAAACCAGTTGTAACGTTTATATTTTTAATCCATAATTTATCGATATCAAATTGAACTGGCAAGCCATGGACACCAACGTTGGCGATTGTGCCATCCACACCAATCAATTTTTGACATAAATCAAATGTTTGAGGGATACCTACAGCTTCAATAGCAACATCTACACCACGATGATTTAATTCTTTCACTTTTTTAATCGCTTCTTCAGTATGCGTTGAATTAATTGTATGCGTCGCACCAAGTGATTTAGCTGTAGCTAAACGGTTGTCATCTAAGTCGAGCATGATGATTTTTGAAGGAGAGAAGAACTGAGCGGTTAGTAAAGCTGCTAAACCAACAGGTCCGGCTCCAACAATAGCAACGGTGTTGCCTGGTTTAACTTTACCTTTTAATACACCAATTTCGTAACCAGTTGGTAAAATATCTGAAAGCATCACCAATGCTTCATCTGGTAACGACTCAGGTGCATGATATAGCGAATTGTCTGCGAAAGGTACTCTGACATATTCTGCTTGTGTACCATTAATTAAATGGCCTAAAATCCAACCACCGTCATTTTCACAATGGGCATAGATTCCTTTTTTACAGTAATAACATTTACCACATGATGATATACAAGACACAATAACTTTGTCGCCGACTTTAAAGTTGTTAACATTTGAGCCAACAGATTCAACAATACCGATACCTTCGTGACCTAATGTTGTATTTTTAGGAACTTCAGGTGTATCGCCTTTTATGATATGCAAATCTGTGCCACAAATCGTCGTTTTGACCATTCTAATAATCGCATCTGTACTTTCTGTAACTACAGGCTTTTCTTTGTCAATAAGTTTAGCTACACCAGGTTTTTCATAATTATAAGCTTTCATAAATAAAACCTCCAATCAAAATGTGAAAATTCTCACAATTATTATACCATCTTTTCCATTATAAATGTATTTATTTGTATTGAAATATAATAAATTATATATACTTTTGCGATATGTTGTGAGCTGCTTTTTGGAACTAAAACTCAAGTAGATGAAATTTAAGTGCCGACGACTTAAAATAGAGATATATTATTATTTAAGGAGTGTGTGTAATGACTGAAGAAGGTTTATTAGTAGTTGAAAATGATATTGAAGTTAATGGTTACGATATTGATGCGATGGGTATCGTAAGTAACATTGTTTATATAAGATGGTTTGAAGATTTACGTACGATATTTATTAATCAATACATGAATTATTCAGAAATGATGAAACAGGGTATTTCACCAATATTAATGAAGACAGAAGTGGAATATAAAGTGCCTATTACTATTCATGATAAACCAGTAGGACGATGTTGGTTTATGAAAAGTGGTCGCACAAAATGGATTTTCAAATTTGAAATTGCGTCTGCGGATTGTGTTCATTGTGTAGGATACCAAACTGGATGTTTTTATGATTTAGATAAACAGAGAATCACTAAAATGCCCACAGTTTTTCAAAAAATATTAAAATAATTAACTGTGTGCATCATAAACATGGGGTGAACATCGTGTATGAAAACTTAACAAATATTTATGAATACCGAAAATTTGTTGATGCTAATCAACTATGTGTCTTACATGTAATGAAGTCAGGTTGCAGCGTCTGTTATGCTGTACTGCCACAATTAGATGACTTAATACAACAATTCCCCCGTGTTAAATTAGGGGTGATTAATCAGAACAAAGTTGAAGATATCACTAGGCAGTTATCTATATTCACAGTGCCGGTAGATCTAATATTCTTCCAAGGTAAGGAAGTGCATAGACAAGCACGTTTCATAGACATGCAAAGATTTGAGCGTCAACTGGTAGAATTAAATGATAATATAGAGTATAAATAAACAGTTTGTTACATAAATGTAATGGACTAAATTGCAGCGCTAAAATCTTTTTATCAGGTATGGCTTTCGCCATATCATACGGCGTATTGATTATAAACATACTAAGATGAGCTATGAATAAATCTGAGACGATAGATTTATTCATAGCTATTTTTTATAGTTATATAGTCTGTAACATCATTATGTTTTAGGATATAAACACTATATTGGCAGTCGTTGACTGGATTGAAAATAGGATGATAGCAAGCTTTTTTCAATTCTAGCCATTCTTGCCGGGGCGGTATTACGAATTCATAATGAATGCTGTCACGCGCCCTATTATTTGGGGATATATTCCAGTATATTTAGCTTTCCTTATTTCTTAAATTTTTCTATTAATGCATCTGCACGTTGTTGATAGTCATGAATAACAGCTGCCGATTGTTGTAGTTGATGTTGTTCTTCTTCTGTGAGTTTGAGTTCAATAACTTGTTGTGCACCTGCACCATTGATGCGTGTTGGTGTACCTATATATAAATCAGTGAGACCATATTCTCCTTCAACATAGCTAGAGACGTTTAAAATGATATTTTGATTATTTAAAATTGCTTCAACAACACGTAAAATGCCGAGTGCTACGCCAAAGCAAGTTGTGCCTTTACGTACATAGATATCATAGCCAACGTTTTTAGTGATTTCAGTAATTCGTTGTACTTCAGCATCAACGTTATTACCGTAGCATTGTTGTAACATCGGTAAAACTGGTTCTCCAGCAACGCGTGCATGAGACCATACAGCAATTTGAGAATCACCATGTTCACCTACAACAGGCGCATAAACACTTTGAGGTGCAACATTTAGTGCTTGACCAATATAATATTGGAATCGTGACGAATCAAGCAATGTTCCAGTTCCAATAACTTTTGATTTGGGAAATCCAGATACTTTTTTCACGACATAGCTCATAATATCAACAGGATTTGACGGTAATATAATATGGCCATCAAACCCTTGATCTACAATTTTTTGTACCATTGGCACAAAGATTTCTACATTATCCTCTAATAATTTGAGACGTGTTTCCCCTTTTGGTAAAGATGCGCTCGCACAGATAACGATAATATCTGCATCTTGACAGTCACTATAATCACCAATATAAACGTTGACGGGTTTGTGACTGAAAGGGGTAGTATGATTTAAATCCCAAACGTCAGCCTCAGCCTTTTCAGTGTCAATGTCGATAATAGCAAGTTCATCGGCTGATCCATGTGATACTAGGGCGTAAGCGAAGGAAGAACCTACATGTCCGCTACCAATTAAGACAATTTTATTTCTTTTCATCAAATTAAGCCTCCTCATTATTGAAATGGTTATAACATAAAGTTAATTAGTTCGATTTTATCATTAATTTTATAAAAATAAAATATGACACTACTAACTTTGGTTTATTATATCGTGCAATAACTACATGTTACGGTGGTAGACATCTGAAATTAATGAATCATCTCTTTAAAGGTCGCAAATATGCTACTATTTACTTCACATTATCATCTTAAAACCATGTACTAATGAAATTCATTAAAATAATCGTCAAAAATGTATTAAACTAGAAATGTAACATATAGGAAGGAGCTTCTTAATGAAAAAACAATTGATTAGCATATTATGTTCCACAGTGCTTGGAACACTTGTTTTTGCTAAATTTAGAGAAAAAAGAAGTTATCGAAGCTTTTTATTTGAACAATATTTGCGCTTAACTAGAGTGAGAAAACCTTTTGAATCAGTGGAAAACGCCAAAGAAGCTATAGAAGAAATGAAAGATATAACGGCAGGAAAATATAGTGGAACGACGTATGAATTTAAACATTCAGTTACTATTAAAGATGACAGTGGCTCAATTGTATATATCATTAATGATCATCAAGATATTACACAACAAACGATTCTTTATATTCACGGTGGTGCATGGTTTCAAGATCCACTTGAACAACATTTTGACTTTATCGATACCTTAGCAGGCCGTTTAAATGCTAAAGTTGTGATGCCCGTTTATCCGAAAGTGCCACACCGTGATTATCGTACGACATTTAGTTTATTGTATCGACTTTATGGTAAGTTATTGACTACGGTTAAGAATCCAGAACAACTCATTCTTATGGGAGATTCGGCAGGAGGACAAATTGCCTTATCATTTGCACAATATTTAAAAGAAGAGACGACGTATGCGCAACCAGGACATATTATTTTGATATCACCAGTATTGGATGGCACATTTAGCAATCCAGATACTCAAAAATATGAAAAAGTAGATCCAATGGTTGCCATTGATGGAACAAAATATTTTATTAAATTGTGGGAAGGAAAAACAGCTATTAAAGATTATAAAATATCTCCAATTAATGGCACGTTACAAGGGCTTGGCAAAATTTCAATCTTTATCGGTACTAAAGAAACTTTATATCCTGATGCACTACGTTTATCTAAATTGTTAAATCAACAAGGCATTCTTCACGACTTCTATCCAGGTTACAATTTATTTCATATCTATCCGATTTTTCCAATTCCTGAACGAGAAAAATTCTTTGCACAAGTGATAACAATTATCAAATAGACATGTAATTATAAAGCAACTTCAACCTATCAGTTATCAAGATAAGAAGAAGTTGCTTTTTTAGGTTGGGTAATTAATTTGAAGGTATTATCATCATTGATTTGGGATATCATAGTGTGAGAAAGCCAATTGTTTTGATTACTGTGATTTAGAGAGTGATTAGAAGTGCCATTAGATGTATCAGATTTTGCTGCCTCTTTGTAATGATTAATATAGCGATGATCGGTATCAAGTACAGAATTGCTCATATCATTTCCTTGTAAACTACCAATGAGAATTAATGCAAGATAAGTTGTACATGCGATAAAAACGGTCCCTAGATAAATGCTAATCACTATTTTTCTAGACTTAGCCATTTTGTTCCTCCTAAGATTTCATCCTTAAATTTAAGTCATCATTCTAATCCCATTTAACTCATGTTTAACGTAACATATCATCTTTAAGATAATGTAAAGGTTAAGTAAATATTTTTTATTTGATTAATTACTATATTAAAAAAGTTATCTTTGTAGTTTTTACTTAAAAACACTTTAAATAGAAACGATTTTATTTGAAAATTTACAAATATTAATTTATACTTAACAAAAAATTAAAGTTTTTAAAACGCGCTCAACAACCGTTTGATAATATTAGGCGTATTGGGAGGGTTCTTAATGCAAGATGTTTTCATCTTAAAAGAAAATTAAGTTGATCTATACATATTGAGATAGAGTGTTGTGACTTGTTCAACACACTAAAAACAGCATAGGTGGCATAACGGGAATGTACGAAGTGAAAAACATCGTCGAAGTTATGACCGCCTTTTCACTTATCTACCTATTTATTACAGCTAGTAGAAAATCAAGGAAAGAGGTACATAATATTGATTCTCATTATAATTTGCGTCTCGCTTATATTATGGTTAGGAATTAAAGAAAAACGGCGTCATACCAACCGACTTAATAAAATTCCAGTGCGAATTAATATTAACGGTATAAGAGGTAAATCAACAATCACACGGATGGTTTACAGTGTTCTACGTGAAGATCACATTAGAGTTGTAGGTAAGACAACTGGTACGGATGCCAGAATGCTGTATTGGTTTACAGATAAAGAATATCCAGTCATTCGAAAGCCACAAGGAGCTAATATTGGGGAACAAAGAGACATTATCCGTAAAGTGGTAAAACAACGTGCAACGGCACTTGTTAATGAATGTATGGCAGTTAATCCAGATTATCAAATCACGTTTCAAAATGATTTAGTTATGGCCAATATTGGTGTCATTGTTAATGTTATGGAAGACCATATGGATGTCTTAGGACCAACGTTGCAAGATGTGGCGCAAGCTTTCACTGCAACAATTCCATATAACGGCAAATTAGTCGTAATGCAAGATAAGTATACTAAATTTTTTGCTAAAGAAGCACGCAAGCGCAAAACAGAGTTAATTGTTGTTGATAAAGAAAAAGTACCAGAGTCTTATTTGAGAAAATTTGACTATCTTGTCTTTCCAGATAATGTGGCGATTACTTTAGGTGTAGCCCAGGCTTTAGGTATTGATCAACAAACAGCACTGCAAGGTATGCTTAACGCACCACCTGATCCTGGTGCGGTAGAAATTAAATATTTCCAAGCAAATAGCACAACAAACGTCTTTGTTAATGCATTTGCCGCTAACGAACCACAATCTACGAAAGCGATTTTAAATAAAGTGGAAAGTTACGATTATCCATACAGCAAGAAGATTGTAATTTTAAACTGTCGCTCAGACAGAGTGGATAGAACGAGACAATTCGTTGAAAACTTTATTGCTGAAGTAGATTATGACACACTCATTTGCACTGGAAAGAGTACGCAAATGGTGACAGATAAGATGCAATCACAACCTAATAAACGCTATTTGAATTTAGAAGGTGCCCCGTTTGCAGACATAGAAAGAACGATTCTTAAAGAATCACAACATGCCCTTGTATTTTGTGTCGGCAACATTCATGGACCAGGTGGAAGAATAGCAGAATTTATAGAAGGGATAGAATAAAATGATAGGTTCAGAATTATATTTTTCCTTATTTGTAGGAATTGTGCTTAGTTTGATTTTTGCTGAAAAATTTGGAATTAATCCAGCAGGGCTTGTTGTACCAGGCTACCTAGCACTTATCTTTGATGAGCCCATCATGTTATTATCAGTGCTCGTCATTAGCTGCTTAACTTATTTTATTGTGACATTTGGCATAAGCAAATGGGTCATTTTATATGGTAGACGAAAATTTGCAGCGATGATTTTAACGGGAATGGTATTAAAATTTATCTTTGATTTAATTTATCCAATAACCCCGTTTGAAGTCGTAGAAGTATCAGGCATAGGTGTTGTTATACCAGGAATAATTGCGAATACAATTCAAAAACAAGGTGTCGTAATTACCTTATCAACGACAATGTTATTAACTTGTATCACTTATGTCATCTTGTTCTTATATAGCTTTATTAATTAATTACGAGCAAGGAGCGCAAAATCATGAAAAAGAAGTTAACAGCAAGTGAGTGGTTGTTAAAACAAGCAAAACGACATAAACGACGTAACTTTTTATATACATTAATTGTGCTGGTAATTACGCTTGTGTTATTAGTTGTGGCAATTAGCTCCCAAAAGGTTGAGTCAGTAGATAGTATCCCTAAATCTGGAAATAATATTCGCATGACTTATCTAGGCAACATTAACCTTAACTCACATATACGTAATATCAATCTCAATGATGTGTTCGCTAGTTTAAAACAACCATTAAAGCAAAGTGATTTTTCAACGGCATCACTGCATGTAAATCACTTTTCAGATAAAAGTGATGAGAATTTGAAAAAGAATTTAGAAAATATTTTATTTCTAAAAGATCAGAATATTAAAAGTGTCAATCTTATAAATAACGAAGTTGATAATGTACAAGCTCAAGATTTAAGTAAAAAAGTGGAGGCCCAAACAGAATATAACTTTTTAACTGGTAATGGCTCTAATCCTATTAATAGTAAAACGGTTCAACAAACAATTAAAAATAAAAAAATTGCCAATGTATCGTTTACAGATGTCGAGTCAAATTACACAGGGCCATTGAAAAATACAACATCCATTAGTTTGGATCCTAATATTTTTATGCCATTGTTAAAAAAATTAAAACAAAATAATGACTACGTCGTTGTTAATGTAGATTGGGGGATTCCAAACGAACGCAACGTTACAGAACGACAACGTGAATATGCGAAAGCTTTAATAAATTCAGGAGCTGACATTATTATCGGACATAATTCGGTCATCCAAGAAATAGATAAGTACAAAAACAAACCCATATTCTATAGTTTAGGCAATACAACATCAGATGAATTTCTATCAAAAAATCATAAAGGTATGATTGTGCAGCAAGATTGGACCGGTAAAGCAAGTCGTTTCCATTTGACGCCTATTAAATCTTCCGATGGTAAGATAACTAGAGATTTAATGAGTAAAATGGAACAACGCAAATTTTATAACAACATTAAAGGCGAGCATGTCAATTTAAAAGCCGAAAAAGATGGGGGTTATTCATTTGAATAAAAAAGAACATTATGTTGCTATAACAGTTGTCCTTATTGTACTTTTTATTTTAATCATGGTTACATTTTCAAGAGCGAATGAAGGTTTAGATAAATTTGAAAAGCAAGAGTTAGAGAATGGTACAGAGCAATATCTTTCAAAAGGAGCAAGCTAACTATGAATATATACAATAAAATGACCTTGATTGTCATTTTGATTGCAACAATTGCAGTATCCTTTACATTTTATCTTTTTCAAAAAGAGGATAACCCCAATAAAGATGCGCTCTATGAAAATAAAATAGCTGATCATAAAACACCTAAAGATAAAAAAGACTATGGGGTTGCTTCAAACAACTATATCGCGAAGCGGGTTGGAGAAAAGATTTTGCAAGATGGTGGAAATGCAGTTGATGCGGCTATTGGCGTATCTTATGCTTTGGCAATCACCGAACCACATTCGTCTGGACTTGGCGGTGGCGGTGCGTCGCTTACATATAATGGTAAAGATGGAGAAGTTCCAAAAATGTATGAATATAAAACACTTTCCTCTTATGATTATAAAAAAGGAGATCAGATAGGGACACCAGGATTTGTAAGAGGCATGCATGATATGCATGAAAGAGAAGGGAAAATGGATGAAAAGAAAATATTAGATTATGTCATTCCGTTAGCCCAAGATGGCTTTGAAGTAGATTCAGAGTTAGAGCGTAGTTTGAAAATTTATGGTTCCGATATCGACCGTGACTCACCATTCTTTAAAGGAAGCAAAACGGTGAGAGAAGGAGATGTCGTAAAACAGGAAGCTTTGACAAAAACATTGAAAGGTATCCAAGACAAAGGACCTGATTATTTTTATGAAGATCTTGGTAAAAGCATTTCAAAGCAAGTGGATGATAAATTGACTGAAAAAGACTTTTCAACGTTTAAAACAGAAGAAAAAGAACCTGTAAGTACGAATTATTTGAATAACAAAGTTTATTCAGCCTCTAACCCATTAGGTGGAACACTGATGTTACAAGGCTTAGTACTTGAAGAGAGCAACAACCCTGGTCAGCAAAATGAAGACAATCGTATAGACTATATTAGCAGTATTCTTAAATCTAGAGACTTAATGTATCGCAATAGAGATATTGTTAATGGTCAAGAAGCCAGTAATGAACAATACTTATCTAAAGATTATTTACTAGAAAAATTAAATGGTATTAATATTGATTCAAGTAATTTTAATAAGAATCAAGTGGACAATACGAGCACCACACATTTTGTTGTTATAGATAAAAATGGCAAGGTTGTCAGTACCACAAATACGTTGTCTAGTTTCTTTGGATCAGGAAAATACGTTAAAGAAGGCTTCTATATGAATAACTCTTTAACAAACTTCTCAAGTGATCCCAATAGTCCGAACTACGGTGAAAAGCATAAGGCGCCACGCTCTTATACTTCACCTTCAATCATCGTAGGACCAGACTTTTATATGGGAATCGGTACGCCAGGTGGTAATAAAATTCCAACGATGCTTAATGAGGTCATCGTAGATTATTTAAAAGGTAATGGTACATTGCAAGAATCAATCAATAAACCAAGATTCTATAATGATGGTTCAACAATCTATTATGAAAATGCAACAAGTGACGATGACATTCAGGCGTTTAAATCATTAGGCTTTAATGTGGAAGAAAAACGAAATGATCCAAACTTTGGTAGTGTTCAAGGAGCTATTTACAATAAAAATAGTAAAAAAGTAGAAGTGGGATCTGATGTAGGAAACCGTTAAAATGTTGATAACATCGTTATTCGCTGTCGTTTATTGTTGTAAACAATGACGGCAGCTTTTCTGTATTATTTGTCATGTGTTACATTTCTATTAGTATACAAAGTAATAACAGAAATGAGCACATGTCAGGATGAAAAATAGTTGTATTATTATTTTATCTTTTACGCGAAAAATATATTATCATTTTTATTATGTCGTTATATAATGATAACAGTCATGACTATGTGAGGACACGGAATGATAGACAATTAATTTTGTGAGAGAAGGTGGCCATTTATGCAAGAAGTCGTATTAGGTATTGATTTAGGTACGAGTGCAGTGAAAATCATCGCAGTAGATAAAGAAGGACAGGTATTAGTAACCGTTAGCGAGCCTTTAACATTGATTCAGCAACAGCCGGGATATAATGAACAAGATCCAGATGAATGGCTAGATGCCGTAAAGCAAGGGATTAAGCGCGTTACACAGCATGACAGTCTTAAGCATCATACAATTCAAGGGATATCATTTTCTGGACAAATGCATGGCTTGGTTCCTTTGGATAAAAATGGTTGTCCTGTGAGGCATGCAATCTTATGGAATGACACGCGTAATTCAGCACAATGTGAACAAATCATCGCGCGCTATGGGCAACGTTTAAATGGTAATCCAATTCTTGAAGGCTTTACTTTACCTAAAATGTTATGGATGCAACAACATGAGCCAGAGCTATGGAAACATGTGGATACGTTTGTATTACCTAAAGACTATATTCGTTACGGTTTAACCGGTCAGATACATATGGAATACTCTGATGCAGCAAGTACATTATTACTTAATCCAACAACGCATGAGTGGACAAGAGAAATTGGAGATGCCTTTGGTTTAGGTGAGATTTATCCACCATTAATACCATCGCATGGTTACGTCGGTAATGTTAAGTCAGGATTAGCCATAGAACTAGGATTAACATCAAATGTCAAAGTATTTGCTGGAGGCGGAGACAATGCGTGTGGTGCAATTGGTGCTGGTGTAGTTAATGATAATGACACTTTATGTAGCATTGGGACGTCTGGCGTGATTGTCAATGTTGAAAAGGATGAACATACACAATATCAAAACAACATTCACTTCTTTAATCATAGTGTGCCAAATACTTATTATGCAATGGGAGTAACATTAGCAGCAGGTTACAGTCTTTCTTGGTTGAAACATACGTTTTTTGCAGCGGATAGTTATGATGATGTGATTAAGTTAGCAGCCTCATCATCTATCGGTGCGAACCGTCTACTTTATACTCCCTATTTAGCAGGTGAACGCACACCACATGGAGATGCCTTTATTAGAGGAAGTTTTATTGGTTTAAGTGGCAGCCATACAAAGGCGGATTTTTCTCGAGCAGTTATTGAAGGTGTGACGTATTCTTTATATGATTCAATACAGTTAATGAGAGCGGCGGGTAAAGAAATAACGCATGTCACTTCTATTGGCGGAGGTGCTAAAAGTGAGTTCTGGTTACAACTTCAAGCAGATGTCTTTAATACGACTGTAAGAAAGTTAAAACACGAAGAAGGTCCTAGCATGGGAGCTGCTATGATAGCAGCAGTAGGTCTAAATTGGTTTGAGAGTATTGAAGACTGTGTTAATGCATTTATAGATATCGTTGCAGAATTTCGTCCTAATCCAGAACGGCATCGTCAATACGAGCAATTTTATCAAATATATCAACAGGTATATGCACAAACAAGAACGATTACACAACAACTATTGACTTTAGAAATATAAAATTAAGTAAGAGTCTAGGGCATCATTATGATTTATGTTCTAAACTCTATATTGGTAGCAGTTGACTGGATTGAAAATACGCTTATACTAAGTTTTTTCAATTCTAGTCGACCTTGCCGGGGCGGGACGACGAATTCATAATGAATTCTCTCCCGTTCCTTTTTTGTGATTAAATCGTGAGCATTTTAAAACAAAAATATTTAAGTATACGTTACGATAAAGATGTGTAAAGTTAGTGTAAATATATGAAGAATTATGTATAAAATTTTACTTGTTGCAATCAAGTTCTTCATGGTGTAAAATGTTAAAAAATAAATTTAATCGTTACAATAATTTAAATAACACAATTTTAGAAACGCGAAAATTTGCACATTGTGAATATATTCACATTTTAGACTAAATAAAATTTTGTTTTATATTGAAATCGTTTTCTTAGGGGTGTACGATGACTATGGCTAGAAAAAATTGAAAAGAGGTTTTGGGAAATGAACATTATTCTAGGCGTAGGTACACTCGTATTGGTGTTAGCAGTGATGACACTGTTTTTAAAGTATGCACCGTACGGTAAACAAGGACTACAAGCTTTATCCGGAGCTGCTTGTGCTACATTTTTACCACAAGCATTCCTGAGTTACGCTATTGGCGGCGTATTTCACATTGAATTTTTAAAAGAGATCGGTGATTTAGTCGGCGGTCTTAGCGGCGTAGCTGTAGGTATTTTAACGTGTTTGAAATTAAATATATCACCTGTTTTTGCGGTGATTGTAGGGCTAGTCTTACATGATTACAAATTATTACCTGCATTTATTGCTGCGTACATTATGGCTTTTGGAATTAAGCTTATTGAGAAAAAAGTTCCAGAAGGTTTAGATTTAATTGTTGTCATTCTAGTTGCACCTGCTATTACGTTTGGTTTAGCACATATTATTTCACCAGGGGTTATGGCAGTATTAAGACAAATTGGTGGCGCTGTTACTTCAGTTGGAGATAACAACCCATACGCATTAGCAATTATATTAGGACTTGTTATTCCAGTTACAGGAATGACACCTTTAAGCTCTATGGTTTTAACTAGTTTATTAGGACTCACTGGTGTGCCAATGGCAATCGGTGCATTAACTTGTATGGGCAGCTCATTTGTTAACTTTGTCTTATTTAGAACATTGAAAATTGGTGGACCATCAAAAGCATTTGCGGTATGTATTGAACCACTTACCCAAATTGACTTAATCGCACAGTATCCATTACAACTTTATGGTACGAATGCGATTATCGGTATGGTCAACGCATGTATCGTTACATTTGCAGGGCTAGTGATAAATGTAACTGGTATGGCAACACCAATCGCTGGTGCCATTGTATTGTTTGGCTTTAATAAACCTTTACCATCAGTTATTACAATTATTGTGGTTGCAGTTGTAAGTATTATTTTAGCGTATATCTTTGGTAAATTGATTAGCAAATTAAATATTACAAAAACAGACATCACGATTCCTGGACAAAACAACCAAGTTAAGGAGAGTGTTTAATAATGGCTAAAAAATCCTATGATTATCAAAGCGCATTTGACATTATTGGGCCAGTTATGATGGGACCATCAAGTTCTCATACTGCTGGTGCCGTTAAAATCGGTAACTCAGCAGGAAGTGTACTTGGTGTTACACCTCAGAAAATTGAAATTCGTTATTACGAATCATTTGCTGAAACTCATCAAGGTCATGGCACAGATGTCGCAGTTATAGGTGGTGCGATGGGCTATAGCACGTTTGATAGCCGTATTAAAGATGCTTTAAATATTGCTGAAAGTCAAGGTATCAAAGTAGATATCATTGAAGACAGAGGCGAAAGCTTGGGAGAACATCCAAACTGTGCGTATATTAAAGCTGAAGCAAATGGTCGCCATATTGAAGTAATTGGTAACTCAATTGGTGGCGGAACAATTAAACTAAAACGTATTAACGTTGAAGGGCTAGAAGTTAACTTCAATCATGGATTACCTATTTTAGTGATGGATGGTTATACTGATAAATCCACAGTCAATCATTTCATTAACTTTGCCAGTGAAGCCGGTGCTGCAATTGACAAAGAAATGACTGAAATGAAAGACAACCAATGTTTAGTAGTATTACCTTTATCTAAAGCATTGTCAGAATCAGCGTTAGAACAAATAAGAGAGAAATATAGTGACTTAAACGTATCCTATATAAATTAGAGGGGGATTTATAATGTTTGATTCAATTAGAGAGACAATTGATTATGCAGTAGAAAATGATATGTCATTTGCTGACATCATGATCAATGAAGAAATGGAACTTCAAGGCAAATCACGTGAAGACGTTCGAGCAATTATGAAACAAAATCTTGAAGTAATGCGCGCAGCAGTTGAAAAGGGCACAACTGGTGAAGGCGTAAAAAGTGTTACAGGTTACACAGGTCAAGATGCAATCAAATTAAATAAATACAATGAATCACAACACGCTTTATCTGGGCATGAGATGATTGAAGCGGTTAAAGGAGCTGTTGCGACAAATGAAGTGAACGCAGCAATGGGTATCATCTGTGCAACTCCAACAGCTGGCTCCTCCGGAACGATTCCGGGCGTACTTTTTAAATTAGAAAAAACACACGATTTAACTGAAGATCAAATGATTGATTTCTTGTTTACTTCAGCACTGTTTGGCCGTGTTGTTGCAAATAACGCCAGTGTTGCAGGTGCTACGGGTGGTTGCCAAGCCGAAGTAGGATCAGCATCAGCAATGGCAGCTGCGGCAGCTGTAGCCATTTTTGGAGGTAAACCAGAAGCATCTGGACATGCTATGGCATTAGCAATTAGTAACTTATTAGGATTAGTTTGTGACCCAGTTGCAGGCTTAGTTGAAATTCCATGTGTAATGAGAAATGCCATAGGATCTGGTAACGCATTAATTTCAGCAGATTTAGCATTAGCAGGTGTTGAAAGTAGAATTCCTGTTGATGAAGTTATTGAAGCTATGGATAAAGTTGGTAGAAACTTACCAGCATCTCTAAGAGAAACTGGACTTGGTGGCTTAGCTGGAACACCAACAGGAGAAGCGATTAAACGTAAAATCTTCGGAGACGCTGAAAAAAAAGTCAATAATTAAATTCTACGAAAACCTAGATAATAACATTTTAGGGAGTGGGACTACGAATTCATAATGAATTCTGTCCTGCTCCCCTTTTTCATGGATATTTACCACAATTGATTACATAGAAGTGGAGTCAATTTTCCGAAAATTTAAAATCTTATATTGCAAATTTACAACTTTGATTATAAAATATCCAAAAGGGGTTGATGTTATGCGAAGGTTATTTGGGATTTTTTTAGCCTTTACGATTAACACAACGATGACCTACTATTTGACAACGGAGGGTACATGGGAGAATCTTCTATTGCAATGCATGTCGCTTAGTATGATAATCGTATTTTTCTTTTACTATTTCCAATTTATTAAGAAAGCTAAAAAAATGACATAGTTGAATAATAAAAGCGCTCGGGAAATGAAACTTGAGCGCTTTTATTGCTATAGTAACGAGTCTATGTACGGTTATAAATTAATATCAAAGTGATGACAAAATTTATTAGACTTAAATGTTAATATTTGAATTATTTAGTTAATAAATCAATTTGATAAAATGCTAAATCCAACCAACGATTGAATTTGTAACCAACATTATTAATTGTACCTGCATGAATAAAACCAATTTTTTCGTGTAGATGAATGCTTACTTCATTTGAAGCATCAATACCTGCAACCATTGTACGATAGCCTTCATCTTTAGCAATTTGCATTAGTTGACTAAGTAATTGTGAAGCAATACCATGGCCGCGATAGGCTGAATCTACATAAATTGAATGTTCTATTGAATAGAGATAAGCAGGCCAATCTCGGAATGAACCATAAGTAGCAAACCCAACGACTTGTTGATGTTGTTCAAATACGAGAATAGGCTCTCCGGCTATAACTTTTCTCTCAAACCACTCTTCACGTTCCTCTATTGTTTGTGACTCATAGCTATAAACAGCTGTCGTATTGATAATAGCATCATTATAAATAGATAGAATGGCCGGTAAATCTTGACGTTCTGCGTGTCTAATCATATGTCTCACCTTTTTATTTTTTATTGTATAGTGTTCAACTATTGATTTCAAATTTATGTAATAAAATATGACAAACTTGTCGTAGGTAAAAAAAGCAATCAATGCTATACTATTATCAAACAATTTTACGGTTTAAAGGAGAAATACTGCATGAAAAAATGGACAAACCAATTGATGACCATTATTGGAGTTATACTTATATTAGTTGCCATTTACCTATTTGCCAAACCTCATATTGATAGTTATTTACATGACAAAGATAATAGCGATAAAATAGAAAACTATGATAAAATAGTCAGTAAAGCAAATAAAAATGATAAGCCAACCATCCCTAAAGACAAGGCAGAAATGGCTGGTTATCTCCGTATTCCAGATGCTGATATTAATGAACCTGTTTACCCTGGACCAGCGACACCTGAACAATTAAACCGTGGAGTTAGCTTTGCCGAAGAACAGGAATCTTTAGATGATCAAAATATTGCAATTGCAGGTCATACATATATTGGCCGCCCACATTATCAATTTACAAATTTAAAAGCAGCTAAAAAAGGTAGCAAGGTTTATTTTAAAGTGGGAAATGAAACAAGAGAGTATAAAATGACAACTATACGAGATGTGAATCCAGACGAAATCGATGTGCTAGATGAGCATAGAGGGGATAAAAACCGCCTAACTTTAATTACTTGTGATGATTATAATGAAAAGACGGGTGTTTGGGAAAAGCGTAAAATATTTATAGCAGAACAGATTAAATAATTGTAGAACACTTTGATCCGTTAGTTATTAACTAATAGATTGAAGTGTTTTTTATTTTCTCTCACAATATGATTTTAAGCAAAATTCAAAGCACAAAAAATGATATAAAAAAATAATAGTATTGTTATACGCTAAATTATCTGATATTCTTAGTGTAGATAAATACATCAAGATTATACAACGAGGACGTGACAAAAAGTGAAATCAAACAAAAAACCAGCTCAATTTCTTAATCGACATAACAATTATTCGATTAGAAAATTTACAATTGGTACTGCTTCTATTCTTGTTGGGACAACATTGATTTTTGGTTTGAGTAATGAAGCACACGCCCAAAGCAATAGTTCAGCAAAGGTATCAGATAAGGTAGCAACTGAACAGTCAGCATCGACTTCTCAAGAGGCAGATAGCAGTCAACAAACTGCAGCTTCTAATGCTCAAAACGTTCAAACTGCACCTGAGCAAGATAAAGCAACACCTACTACAGAGGTTAACTCTAACAATAATCAAACAGATTCTAAGCACGTAGCACCACAGAAAGAGCAAAATCAAACAGCTACGCAAACAGAATCTAAAAAAGAAACTGCACAAACACAAGCAAAAACAGAAGAAAAAGCAGCTTCTGATAGCAAAAAAGCATCAGAAGATTCAGATGATAAAGCGACTTCAAAAGAAACAGATGAAAATAAAACTGATGATAGTGTAGATACAAACTCTAATATCACTACCCCAGTGTATGATACGACACGTGCGCGTGCTGCAACTTCAGTACCACTTGCTAGTAGTCTCGACTCAGATGCTAGTGCTGCTGAAAATGCAGAGCCACCAGCAGAATTTATTGATAAATACAATAAATCAACAAATAGAAGTCAATTAGTGCATGATTTATTAGCTGAATCATACAGTGAAACAGACGTTAGAGCAATTGTTAATCGCTTAAATATAGACTTTAATAAGACAGATGCTAAAAAAGCATTTCAAGCGATAATGTATGCTGGTATTCAATATGCTAAAGAACAAACATCATTATACACAACATATGCTACTATACCTGGTGATGGTGTAAATGTTAATAACACAGAAATTGGATCGGTAGCAGAGTTAAAGCGTAGTATTTATATAGATCCAAATAAAGGCTTAACAGTTAACGGTCAAGGATATACTTCTCAAGGCCAATCT
This sequence comes from Staphylococcus lugdunensis, assembly GCF_001558775.1. Lineage (NCBI taxonomy): Bacteria > Bacillati > Bacillota > Bacilli > Caryophanales > Staphylococcaceae > Staphylococcus > Staphylococcus lugdunensis. The sequence continues at coordinate 1,925,892 of NZ_CP014022.1, forward strand.
CCTGCAAACTATACAGTACATGTTCAACCTAATAAAAGAACAAATAAAATGGACTTTACTGTAACTTGGAAAGTTAATCCATCAGCTTCTGCATCTGGGCATGACGCTGATTTAGGTGGCTTTAACTTTGGCTCAGGATATAATGTGCCAGAACGTATTAACGGTCGTTTTAATATATATGGTGGTAATACAATCTCAAATAATTTAGATATGATTAAAAGTCCACACCCTAGTTATCCAGCTGGTTATGGTTTGAGTAGCCGACCAACAATTACGAGATATTTTGTTCAACGTGGTGGACGTGTAGAATATCATTTTAGTGTTCCAGTACGTGATTGGAATGGTGATTTAAGCTTTAATGGTAAGGTTCTAATGTTCGACAACAACGTTACTCTTGTTGGTCAAGGTGTAATGAACCCAAATTCAAATGATAACTACTTCTATGACGAAATGAACATCCAGGGAGATAATAATCCAGATCGTCATATTATCACTACTGATGATACGTCAGAAGTTGAAAATATTCCTTTCCAAATAGAATACGTGGTTTCTAAAGACTTACCTGTAGGTCAACAAGAAGTTCAAAGAGAAGGTCAAGTAGGTAAACGCGGTACACTTTATTCAATTGTTAAATTTAATAACCAAACAATTGGTCGATTTGTTAAAGAAACATACAATATACCACCAGTTAATAAAATTATTAAAATTGGTATTGGGGCTGTAAATGATTCTAATATCAGTGGACCACTACCTCCAATTCTTGAACCACAACTTTCTGGTACAAATATTGTTAGCGGTGAAACAAGCCCTAATGCTGCCGTAACAATAACAGTAGGAGGAAGAAACTATCAAACGACATCTGATAATTCAGGTCGATTTAATTTCCAATTGCCAAATTATACATTGCAAGAAGGAGACCACATTTCAGCCGTAGCAACTGTTGAAGGTAAAACAAGTAAACCTGGAAAAATTATTATTCCTCGAGATGGTAGAACACCTAACCTTACTACATCAGTTCAACGTGGACAAGATCAAAATAAACCAGGTAGTTGGGTAACAATTACGAATGCGACAACTGGTCAACAAGTAAGTCGATTCTTTGTACCAGATGGTTTACCTGGTAATGATGGTCGTTCTATTACTATTACAAATGAATATTTAGATCCAAGTACTGGAGAAAGAGTCGTTCAATTTAGTGACGGACGAACAATTCGTCTTCCTAAAGGACCAAAAGGAGACAAAGGTGATACAGGTGCTCAAGGTCCAGCAGGTAGATCAATAACAATTACTAGTACAACTGTGGATGCAGATGGTAATACAATTGTAAGATTTAGTGATAACACAACTCTTAAAATTCCTAAAGGACCAAAAGGTGATAAAGGTGACCAAGGTCCAGCAGGTAAATCTATTACTGTCAAACACATATCTAAAGATTCACAAGGAAATACAACAGTTCAATTTAGTGATAATTCATCTATTATCATTCCAGCAGGTACGCCTGGACGTAATGGTACTTCAGTAGGAATACGTACAATTACGCCGCAAGCAAATGGAGATACAGTTGTAACGTTTACAGATGGTAAAACAATGACAATACCAAAAGGTGCGAAAGGTGATAAAGGTGATGTAGGTGCAAAAGGTGCCGATGGTCATTCAATCACAATCACTAGTAATACAGTAGAACCAAATGGAAATCGTAAACTTGTCTTCTCAGATAACACAACAGTTGTGATACCAAAAGGAGACAAAGGTGATCGTGGAGAAAATGGTCAAAACGGAACATCTATCAGTATCACATCTACAGGAACAGATACAGCTGGAAATACAGTAGTTCATTTTAGTGACGGCAAATCAGTTACAATACCAAAAGGTCAAAATGGTACGTCAATTGGTATCCGTACAATTACACCACAAGCAAATGGTGACACAATCGTAACATTTACAGATGGTAAAACAATGACGATACCAAAAGGCGCTAAAGGTGATAAAGGTGACGTAGGTGCAAAAGGTGCTGATGGTCGTTCAATCACAATCACAAGTAATACAGAAGAACCAAACGGAGATCGTAAACTTGTATTCTCAGATAATACAACAGTCGTGATACCAAAAGGTGTTAAAGGTGATAAAGGCGAAAATGGCACATCAATTAGCATTACGTCTATTGACACTGATACAACAGGAAACAAAGTTGTTCATTTTAGTGATGGTAAAACATTAACTGTACCAAAAGGTCAAGACGGCACATCAATTGGTATTAAATCAATTACAACATCAGCTAATGGTGATAAAGTTGTAACCTTTACAGATAACCAAGTGCTTACAATACCAAAAGGCGATAAAGGTGACAAAGGTGACAATGGTCAAGATGGTCATTCAATTACAATTACTCGTACAGAAACGGATGCAGCTGGTAACACAATCATCCACTTCAGTGATGGTAAAAATGTAACCGTACCAAAAGGTCAAAATGGCACATCAGTGACAATTCAAAATATAGCTAAACAACCAAATGGTGACACAGTTGTAACCTTCTCAGATGGCAAATCGATTACGATACCAAAAGGCGACAAAGGTGATGCAGGTGTTAAAGGTGCCGATGGTCATTCAATTACAATTACAGGTAATACACAAGAAGCAAATGGCGATCGCAAATTAACATTCTCAGATAACACAACAGTTGTGATACCAAAAGGAGACAAAGGCGATAAAGGTGACAATGGCCAAAATGGAACATCAGTTAGTATCACTACAATCGATACAGATAGTACTGGCAATAAAGTCGTTCATTTTAGTGATGGTAAAACATTAACTGTACCAAAAGGTCAAGACGGCACATCAATTGGTATTAAATCAATTACAACATCAGCTAATGGTGATAAAGTTGTAACCTTTACAGATAACCAAGTGCTTACAATACCAAAAGGTGAAAAAGGTGACCGAGGCGACAATGGTCATGATGGCCAAAACGGACGTGATGGTGCGTCAATCACAATTACTCGCACAGAAACAGATGCTGCAGGTAACACAGTTATCCATTTCAGTGATGGTAAAAATGTAACCGTACCAAAAGGCCAAAACGGAACATCAGTGACAATACAAAATATCGCTAAACAACCAAATGGTGATACATTAGTAACCTTCTCAGATGGCAAATCGATTACGATACCAAAAGGCGAAAAAGGTGACGCAGGTGTTAAAGGTGCCGATGGTCATTCAATTACAATCACAAGTAATACAGAAGAACCAAACGGAGATCGTAAACTTGTGTTCTCAGATAACACAACAGTTGTGATACCAAAAGGTGCGAAAGGTGCGAAAGGTGAAAATGGTACATCTATTGGCATTTCAAGAACAGAAGTAGATGGATCAGGTAACACAGTTGTTCATTTTACAGATGGCAAAGTAATCACAATACCAAAAGGTCAAAATGGCACATCAGTAGGTATTGCAACAATTACAACGTCAAGTACTGGTGATAAAGTTGTAACCTTTACAGATGGTAAAACATTGACAATACCAAAAGGCGAAAAAGGTGACCGTGGAGATAACGGACATGATGGTACATCAATTACAATTACTCGCACAGAAACAGATGGAAATGGCAACACAGTCATCCACTTTAGTGATGGTAAAAATGTAACTGTACCAAAAGGTCAAAACGGAACATCAGTGACAATACAAAATGTCACTAAACAACCAAATGGCGACACTGTTGTAACCTTCTCAGATGGCAAAACTATTACAATACCAAAAGGCGAAAAAGGTGACGCAGGTATTAAAGGTGCCGATGGTCATTCAATTACAATCACAAGTAATACAGAAGAACCTAACGGCGACCGTAAACTAGTATTCTCAGATAACACAACAGTTGTGATACCAAAAGGTGCGAAAGGTGATAAAGGTGACAATGGCCAAAATGGTGCATCAATCACAATTACCCGCACAGAAACAGATGCAGCTGGTAACACAATCATCCACTTCAGTGATGGTAAAAATGTAACCGTGCCAAAAGGCCAAGACGGCACATCAATTGGTATTAAATCAATTACTACATCAACTACTGGTGAAAAAGTTGTAACCTTCACGGATGGTCAAATATTAACAATACCAAAAGGTGAAAAAGGCGACCGAGGCGAAAATGGACATGATGGTCAAAACGGACGCGATGGTGTATCAATTACAATTACAAGTACTACAACAGATGGTGCGGGCAATACAGTCATCCACTTTAGTGATGGTAAAAATGTAACTGTACCAAAAGGTCAAAACGGTACATCAGTAACAATACAAAATGTCACTAAACAACCAAATGGTGAAACTGTTGTAACATTCTCAGACGGAAAATCTATTACGATACCTAAAGGAGAAAAAGGTGACGCAGGTGTTAAAGGTGCCGATGGTCATTCAATTACTATCACAAGTAATACAGAAGAACCAAATGGCGATCGCAAACTTGTATTCTCAGATAACACAACAGTTGTGATACCAAAAGGTACAAAAGGCGACAAAGGTGAAAATGGCACATCAATTAGTATTACTACAATTGATACAGATAATGATGGAAATAAAGTCGTTCACTTTAGTGATGGCAAAACATTAACTGTACCAAAAGGCCAAGACGGCACATCAATTGGTATTAAAACAATTACAACGTCAACTACTGGTGATAAAGTTGTAACCTTTACAGACGGAAAATCAATTACAATACCAAAAGGTGATCGAGGCGAAAATGGTCAAAAAGGTCAAGACGGTCAATCTATTACGATTACAAGTACAACAACAGATGGCGCTGGTAACACAGTTATCCACTTTAGTGATGGTCGTAATGTTACTGTACCAAAAGGTCAAGACGGTCAAAATGGTACATCAATTACAGTAACTAATACTGAATTAGATAAAGACGGAAACGCAGTTGTTCACTTTAGTGATGGCAAAACAGTAACAATACCGAAAGGCGCTAAAGGTGATCGAGGTGAAAATGGTCACGATGGCCAAAATGGCACATCAATTAGTATTACAAGTACGACAACAGATAGTGCAGGTAACACAGTGATTCACTTCAGCGATGGTAAAAATGTTACAATTCCTAAAGGTCAAGACGGACATGCCATCGATATTCAAAGTGTTACTAAAAACCCACAAGGTGATACAGTAATCACATTTACAAATGGTAAAACAGTAACAATACCAAAAGGCGAAAAAGGTGACCGAGGCGAAAATGGTCACGATGGTCAAAATGGTACATCAATTAGTATCACAAGTACAACAACAGATAGTGCGGGTAATACAGTAATTCACTTTAGTGATGGTAAAACCGTTACAATTCCTAAAGGTCAAGACGGCACATCAGTTGGTATTCAAAACATTACAAAACAACCTACTGGAGAAACAGTTGTAACATTTACAGATGGAAAATCAATTACAATACCAAAAGGTGACAAAGGCCAAGATGGCAAATCTATAACTATTATTAGTAATACAATTGAACCAAATGGTGACCGTAAAGTTATCTTCTCAGATAACACTTCAATTATTGTGCCAAAAGGTGATAAAGGTGATCATGGTGAAAATGGACATGATGGAACGTCAGTAACAGTAACTAATACAACAACAGATGGAGACGGTAATACAGTTATCCACTTCAGTGACGGTAAAACAGTAACTGTGCCAAAAGGTGCGAAAGGTGATAAAGGCCAAGACGGCACATCAGTAACATTAACGAACACAACAACAGATGGAGACGGTAATACAGTTATCCACTTCAGTGACGGTAAAACAGTAACAGTACCGAAAGGCGCGAAAGGCGACAAAGGTCAAGATGGTACATCAGTAACAGTAACCGACACAACAACAGATGGAGCTGGCAACACAGTTATCCACTTCAGTGACGGTAAAACAGTGACTGTGCCAAAAGGTGCGAAAGGTGATAAAGGCCAAGATGGTACATCAGTAACAGTAACCGACACAACAACAGATGGAGCTGGCAACACAGTTATCCACTTCAGTGACGGTAAAACAGTGACTGTGCCAAAAGGTCACGATGGCCAAAATGGACATGATGGTACATCAGTGACAGTAACGAACACAACAACAGATGGAGACGGTAATACAGTTATCCACTTTAGTGACGGAAAAACAGTAACAGTACCGAAAGGCGCGAAAGGTGATAAAGGCCAAGACGGCACATCAATTACCGTAACGAACACAACAACAGATAGTGCTGGCAATACAGTTATCCACTTCAGCGACGGTAAAACAGTAACCGTACCAAAAGGTCGCGACGGACAAAATGGACGAGATGGTCATGATGGCGTATCAATTACCGTAACGAACACAACGACAGATGGCGCTGGTAACACAGTTATCCACTTCAGTGATGGCAAAACAGTTACAGTTCCTAAAGGTCAAGATGGACACTCAGTTAGCATTCAAGAAATAACAAAAGATGCTCAAGGTGGAACAATTGTTAAATTCACAGATGGACATTCAATCACAATACCAAAAGGTGATAAAGGTGATCGTGGTGAAAAAGGTCAGGATGGTCAATCAATTACAATTGTGAGTCAAAGAGTAACTAAAGAAGGCAATACAATTGTTGAATTTAGTGATGGACATACAATTACTGTGCCAAGAGGCCAAGATGGACATTCAGTCACTGTAAAAGAAAGTCATAAAGACCAATCAGGCAATACGGTTGTAGTCTTTAGTGATGGTAATACAATTACAATAGAAAAAGGTCGCGATGGACGTGACGGTCAAGATGGCAAATCAATTACAATTGTGAGTCAAAGAGTAACTAAAGAAGGTAATACAATTGTCGAATTTAGTGATGGAAACTCAATCACTATACCTAGAGGTAAAGATGGACATTCAGTTACAGTAAAAGAAAGCCATCAAGATCAATCAGGCAATACGGTTGTAGTCTTTAGTGATGGTAATACAATTACAATAGAAAAAGGCCGTGATGGACGAGATGGTCGAGATGGCCGCGACGGACGTGACGGAAATAATGGTCAAAATGGTTACAATGGTAATAATGGCTACAATGGTCAAAATGGTTATAACGGCCAAAATGGCTATAACGGTAAAGATGGTCAGTCTATTCATATTGTAAGTCAAAAATTAACTAAAGATGGAAACACTATCATTGAATTTAGTGATGGACACACAATTACTATTCCTGGAGGTCAAAACGGACATTCAGTTACAGTAAAAGATATTCAAAAAGATCAATCAGGCAATACAATTATTATCTTTAGTGATGGTAGAAAAGTAGTTATTGAAGCATCAAAACAAATTCAAAAACAAGATGTTAAACCAACACCTTCTGCAGTTAAACATTATTATATTGACCAAGATAAAAATACTGTGATTATCTTAGCTGATGGTCGAGAAGTTTGTGTTCCATGTATCCAAGGCACACGTGCAACAATCAAATATTATTATATTGATCAAGCAGGTAATGTGCATATTGATTTCAATAATCACCCAAGTATTGTAATTCCAAGAAAACCAATTGAAATCACAAAAACACATCAACACACAAACCATCAATCATATAACCATCAACATCAAGACTTTAATGGAGGTTATAATAACTACCACAACCATTACAAAGGACAACATGACTTTAATGGACAACATTCACATCATGGTGTTAATAACTTTGTAGGACATCAAGGTAACGCTGGACATCAACATTACAGTCATTATGAAAACTATACTCATAGTCAATATGATCACGGACAAGCACATGCTAACTACGCTCATCAAGCAGTACAACATCAAGCATATAACCGTCATGTATCATATCATGGTTATGGCTATACAATGACTGAAGCAATGGCTCAATATAGAGATGTTGTTACAAAACGCTATGCTCTACCTGAAACTGGTGAAACAACATCATTATCATTAGCATATTTAATGACTCTTGTTGGTAGTATCTTACTTCTTAGTGCTTTTCGTCGCAAAAACGTTAAATAAGTAAGTATCATATAACCATTTAAAAAAGCTCTTCCTCTCTTTATAGAGGGGGAGCTTTTATTTTTTTCACTTATGAAAGTGATTTCATAATCTGAACATAGTTTCATAATGATAGTCGTTACTTCATGATGACGTATAGACGCTATATAATTGGTAGTGAAAAATTGTGAAAGGTATAGGAGGCATCATTTATGATTAAAGCGATTGCTGTGGATATGGATGGGACATTTTTAGACAGTCAAAAACATTATGATGAAATAAGATTTAATCAACAATTTCAGAAACTTCAAGATAAAAATATTAAGTTTATAGCAGCAAGTGGAAATCAATATGCAAAGCTTAGATCTATTTTTGGTGATAAAGAGATGTATTTTATTGCAGAAAATGGTGCTGTGATTTATCAAGGCAACAGCTTATATGATTATAAGAGTTTTGATATACAAGACTACCAATCTTTGGTGCAATATTTAATGTTAGAACAAGGACTTCGAGAGTTTATTATATGTGGCTTAAAAAGTGCTTATATTTTAAAGGATACGTCACAACCTTTTAAAGAGAATGCGCACTTTTATTATCACCAATTGGAGGAAATTGATTCGTTTAACGTATTACCAGACGATGATTATGTAAAAATTGCTTTTAATATCAATCGGACAACGCATCCTACGCTTGATGAAGATATGGCTATACGCTTTAAGTATATTGCAAGTTTAGTATCGAGTGGGCATGATAGTATTGACGTAATTATGCCTAATATGACAAAAGGGGAAGCGCTTAAAGGTTTGTTAACAAAGTGGCATATCAAACCTAGTGAACTCATGGCTTTTGGAGATGCTAATAATGATAAAGATATGCTGGCATTGGCCCATTATAGTTATGTGATGGCTAATAGTAATGATTCTGAATTATTTGATATAGCGCATGCAGTTGCGCCAAGCAATGATGAACAAGGCGTATTACAGGTTATAGATGATGTGGTCTTATCTTAAGGAAAAAAGCGCTAAACAAGTCATATCGCTTGTTTAGCGCTTTGTATATATTAAATTTAATCTATATTAGTTTAATTGAGTGTCACATTTACCAGTTTCAATGACTGATAACGCAGCATTTAATCCACCTTCAACAAGGTTTCTTACTGCCTCATCAGAGAAGAAAGCAATGTGTGGTGTTACTAAAATATTTTCGTGACGAATTAATTCTAATAATGTTGGATCGTCAACATCTTTACCTGTCCAGTCATAAGTGAAGTAATCTGCTTCATTTTCATAAGTGTCAATTGCTGCACCTGATAAAGTACCATCATTGACTGCATCAAGTAAAGCTGGTGTGTCGATAACAGCACCACGAGCGGCATTTACTAAAATAGCGCCTTTTTTCACTTTGCTAAACATTGATTTATTGAATAAATGGAAGCTTTCTTTGTTTGCAGGTACATGTAATGAAATGATATCTGCATCTTTAATTGCTTCTTCCACAGAGTCTTTATATTCTAAGAAATCTAAAGAGTGATTTGGATATGCATCAAAGCCTACTACTTTAGCACCGAAGCCAGCATAAATTTTACCTGTTGCTGCACCGATACGTCCTGTACCAATAATTGCAACTGTCATATTTTTAACCGGTGTTGACATAATAGGTGCTGCCCATTTGAAGTTGTGTGCTTGAACGCGTTTTTCAATTAATGGGAATTTACGTACTAATTGTAAAGCTATAGATACAGAATATTCAGCGATTGTTTCAGGTGAATAACTTGGTACATTTGAAATAACAATGCCGTGTTTTTTAGCTAAATCTAAGTCATACATATCAAAACCAGCAGTACGTTGTGCAATTTGTTTAATTCCATATCCTTCTAATTTAGGATAAACAGAATCTTCTAGTTTCCCAAATTGCATTGTTGTAACACCGTCAAATCCTTCTAATTGATCTACAGTATCAGCACTTAAGATTTCTTCTGAAGTAACGACTTCAACATTGTGTGCTTTACCCCAATTTAAAGCATCTTTTTTCTCATAATCACGCGTACCGAAAAACATAATTTTTGTCATTGAAATAATCTCTCCTGTTCCTAGATGATATAGTTATATAAATATAAGACGTTATACGATATATAAGTAAGCTGTAATAATATTGGCTTGTGTTATAGTGTCTACAAGTCTCTTACCTACAATATTATTATATTGTGAATTATTTCACAAATCAATAGTTTGCATCACATTTTTTGTTATAAAATTGTACCAAAGCAACAATATGAAAATATTTACACATATTTTATAATTCTTGCTTTGTATTTTGCCATAGTGGTATGTGGGTTTTAAATAATTGGATAATCACAATACTTTTTTGTACTGATTATATATTTTATAATTTAAGTCACACTACTATTTCAGGAGGCTTTATCATGTCACAAATGAATGAAACAATTATTAATGCATTAAATTTTCGCCATGCGACGAAAATATTTGATTCATCAAAACAAGTTAGCGATAAAGATATGCAAACGATTTTAGAGTCAGGACGGCTGTCACCGAGTTCTCTTGGATTAGAACCATGGCGATTTGTTGTCATTGAGAGTCAAGAACTAAAGGATAAACTTAAACCTTATAGTTGGGGTGCACAAAAACAACTTGATACAGCTAGTCGTTTCGTTGTTATTTTGGCTCGTAAAAATGTTACGGCACAGTCGGACTATGTTCAACATATCCTCAGAGACATTAAGAAATATGATACACATACCATCCCAGCAGTTGAACAAAAGTTCAATGATTTCCAAACAAATTTTCATATAAATGATAGCGAACGTACTTTGTTGGATTGGGCTAGCAAACAAACATATATAGCCTTAGCAAACATGATGACTTCAGCAGCATTACTCGGAATTGATTCATGTCCAATGGAAGGTTTCGATTTGGATAAAGTGACGGAAATATTACAAGATGAGGGCGTTATTGATACAGTGCATTTTGCACCTTCAGTTATGGTGGCCTTTGGTTATAGAAAAGATGAGCCAAAAGGAAAAGTACGTCAGCCAGCAACAGATGTCATTGAATGGGTTAAATAAGTAATGATGTAATAGCATGTTAAATGATTAAGTAAGGGAGCGGGACAGCATTCATAATGAATTCGTAGTCCCGCCCCAGCAAGGTTGACTAGGATTGAAAAAAGCTTAGTATAAGCGTATTTTCTATCTAGTCAACTACTGCCAATACATATATATCATAGCCTAAAACAAAATGATGCCCCAGACTGTTTTGTATTATATGTGTTTTCGACGACGCATAAAGAGTGCTGAGCCAAGTACTGCGAGTATTGAAGCTAATGCCATACTATGTTCGGGCGTTTCTTCTTTACCTGTATTTGGTAATGCTTTATGATTAATCGGTGCTGTGACAGTCATATTTGATGAAGTAGCGTGAGTAACTGTTGGCTTTTTAGTTTGATTGATTAATGTTTGATGAGTGTGATTTAATTCATTATGTTGTGAAGGATTAAAAGGTTGTTCCACATTCACTGCTGCTGTCGATGGATTAACTATTTTACTATGTTTCTCGACGTTTTGTTTTTGACTTTGATGTTGAACAGCTTGTTTAGTTAAACGAGATTGGCTTGTTCTTTGTTGACTTACAGTTTTAACACTACTGCCCGTATGTTGAATTTTTTTAGATGTAGATTGTTTTTCGGTTTTAATATTGTGACTAGAGTGATTATTTTGACTTGTGTGATGCGTTTCACTATTGATAATCGTTATGTCATTGATGAGCCATTCACCATCTGTAGAGCCTAAAATAATTTCAGTTTTGCTGTGTGAACTACTATTTTGATTTGAATTATTTTTTTCTATAATGTCTGTTGTTTTACCATATGGACTTGTAATATCGACTTCTGATGTATGTTTACCAGATGTGTGTTGATTTTGAGTATTTGCCTGATGCTGAGCGTGACTTTGATTTTGTTCTGTAGCTGTACGACTAGTTTCTGAAGCATACGCATCTTGATTCGCTCCTAAAAATACTACTGTTGCTAGGGCAACTGATCCTATTCCTATTGCAAATTTACGAATTCCAAAACGCTGTTGTTGATAAAATTTCACATGATCACTCCTTAATATGATTTAATAATGCCTTACATGTTTGCTACTACTTTCTAGTTGGAATGAATGTAAGGACGCCACTATATAAATATTTTATATAATTATAACCATTTTACCATAAGACAGTGAAATAAAATATAGTATAGTTAGCAGTTTAATAGCTTTTTAAATTTATAAGCATAATTAAAATATAAGATATTAATGTAAAGTTAGCATATCATCATGTTTTAAGTACGGCTAAATTGGTAATACGTTATAAGCAAGTTGTTTTTATTTTTTACGCAGAAAAGGTAAAATACTAAATACGTAGAAAACGCTTTCATTATTTTCTACAGGCTTTACCGCATCGAACGTATTGCACATGGCCTTTTATAAATTCTAAGTAAAGGATGATGACCAATGTCAAATGTAAATATAAGAGATTTTATAGATGAAAAATATGATTTATTTATCAATGGAGAATTTCAAGCAAGTGATAGTGGAGAAACATTAGACGTAACTAATCCAGCTAACGGAGAAACATTAGCACAAGTAGCTAAAGCCAATCAAGCAGATGTTGATAAAGCGGTTAAAGCAGCTCAGGATGCTTTTGACAGCTGGAGTAAAATTTCTAAAGAAGAACGAGCGGACTATTTATTAGAAATTAGTCGTCGCATACTTGAAAAAAAAGAACATTTTGCGACTGTTGAGTCGTTACAAAACGGTAAACCGTACCGTGAAACGTCTACGATTGATATTCCTCAAACAGCAAATCAGTATAAATATTTTGCAAGTGTGTTAACAACTGATGAAGGTAGTGTTAATCAAATTGATGACAATACAATGAGTTTAGTTGTAAATGAACCCGTCGGCGTAGTTGGAGCAGTTGTCGCATGGAACTTCCCATTCCTATTATCTTCATGGAAACTCGCGCCAGCATTAGCTGCAGGTAATACCGTTGTCATTCAACCATCATCATCTACACCGTTATCACTCATAGAACTTGCGAAAGTGTTCCAAGACGTATTACCGAAAGGTGTAGTTAACGTTGTAACTGGTAAAGGTTCTGAATCTGGCGATGCCATCTTTAAACATGAAAGCGTGGATAAATTATCATTTACAGGTTCAACAGATGTTGGTTATGGCGTAGCAAAAGCAGGCGCTGAACGTATTGTTCCGACTACTTTAGAACTTGGTGGTAAAAGTGCAAATATTATCTTTGATGACGCAAATTTAGATCAAGTAGTTGAAGGTGTACAACTTGGAATTTTATTTAACCAAGGTGAAGTATGTAGTGCAGGCTCACGTTTACTAGTACAGACTTCAATTTATGATAAAGTCATTCCTAAATTGAAAGAAGCTTTTGAAAATATCAAAGTTGGCGATCCTTTCGATAAAGATATTAAAATGGGTGCTCAAACTGGGCCAGATCAAATAGAAAAAATTGAAAGCTATATTAAAATTGCAGAAGAAGATAGCAGTGCAACTATCTTAACAGGTGGCCATCGTCTAACTGATAATGGTCGCGATAAAGGATATTTCTTTGAACCTACAATCATTGAGTTAAAAGATAATAGTCATAAATTGGCACAAGAAGAAATTTTTGGACCAGTATTAGTTGTAGAAAAATTTGAAGATGAAAATGAAGCGATTCAAATCGCTAATGACTCGGAATACGGTTTAGCTGGTGGTATCTTTACGACAAACCTCAACCGTGCTTTAAATGTCGCTAAAGCAATGAGAACAGGACGTATTTGGATTAATACGTATAACCAAATTCCAGCCGGTGCGCCATTTGGTGGATATAAAAAATCCGGTATTGGTCGTGAAGTTTATAAAGATGCGATTAAAAACTATCAACAAGTTAAAAACATCTTTATCGATACAAGCAATCAAACGAAAGGTTTATATTAATATAATTTATTATGATTGTAATACGACATCATAAAAACAGAGCGCTTTATGCGTTCTGTTTTTTTATACTATCCTGCAACCGTGCTTGTATCACTATGAATTGTAATATCGAAGCCTTCAGGTGATGTTACGTGCGTTTCTTCAGCATTGGGTTTATAAATATCAAAATGGACTAAGCCATAACTTTCCGTATTACTTATTCTTTTCTGGTTTGATTGCCACATATTCACAGCGATATGATGATGATAATATTGTGTTGACATAAACAATGCTTGTGGGAATTTAGAAATATGTGCTAATTCAAGTTGTGAAACATAGAAATCATATGCCTCTTTTATATCATGTGTTTTTAAATGTAAGTGCCCGATTTTCCCATTTGCAGGCCAGCCTTGCCAACCTAAATTAGTACGTTGTGCAATTAAATCATCAGCATTCACTTCTAACGTATCCATTTTTACGAAATCATCATTCCATTGCCATTGGTCACTTGGTCGGTCTTGGTATACTTCGATGCCATTACCTTCAGGGTCATTAAAGTAGAGTGCTTCACTTACGAGATGATCTCCACCACCAACAGCGATATTTAACCGGCTAACATGATACAAGAAATTGGCTAAATCAGCGCGGCTAGGTAATAAAAAAGCAATATGGAATAAACCAGCTTCTCGGAAACTAGGATGTCGTCCTTCAGCTAAATAATTTAAAGTTAAAGTATGACCGTTTGCGCCTACATTTAAGATAGTACGTTCTTCGCTGCGTGCTTTTATTGAAAAACCAAGAATAGTGCTGTAAAAAGTTGTCATTTTAGCTAAATCAGCGACATTTAATGTGATATTTGTTACGTGCGTTGCTTCAATGGTATGGAATGAAGTCATCATGTATTGCCTCCTATAGTGATAATTTTATTTATAATTTATATCTGGTATATTAAATATACTCTTGTGATTTAAAAAGTACAAGATAGAAGTTTCAAAGTTTATACATTTTTAGTCAAGTGGTTGATAATACAGGTTTTTAAGTAAATGAAACTTAGTATTGTTTCAATAAAGAAATACGTAGTTAGAAAAAGGAAAAATATGGGGCTTCAAGCGATAAAGACATATTATTTTTATAATATTTACAATGAAAGCGAAATAGTGCATTAAGTTGAGACGAAACTTAATGCACTATTTTGAAATATATTTTATTGAGGCAATGATTTGTATTAGCCAAGATAGACATCTTGGTAATCATCATTAGTTTCTAATACATGTTTGGCAAATGGGCAAGATGCGATAATTTTCAATTGATTGTCTCTAGCATAGTTCACAACTGCTGCTACTAGTTCTTTTCCAATACCTTGACCTCCTAATTCGTCAGGTACACCGGTATGGTCAATATCAATTTCATTATTATCTACTTGTTTAAACGTAATAACAGCTTGAGCGTTGTCTTCAGATTCTCCAATATAGAACTGATTATGACCTTGTTTAATCGTATTGTCCATTGTAATCACTCCTTAATATTTTTTATATTATATATGTATCACTTTTGGTATAAATTAAACATGGCTCAACCATTTTAGGACATTGAATTGCGCTAAGAAAACATTTAAAATGACAAGTGTAATCGATATGATTGTATTATGAATAAGTAGTATGTGTGTATCATTATCATCAGGATGCATACATAAGCATTTAAATTCTTTTGTCGCTATATAATAAATCACATATGTAAATTTAAAAGGTTGTATTAAATATTATCTTCCCTAAGAAAGAGGATTAAAATGAGGCTCATTGCAATTATATTTTTAAGCTTAGTTATATTAATAAAATTTGACGTAATACAAGTTTCACTTCTTGGACAAACGGAAATACGCTATTTGTTTATTTTTGCATTCGGATTAGTTGGATATGCATTTATCAGTCCGTATATGTATTTATTTTTAAGCAACCGCACAGAGGTTGATCGTACGTGGTTGCAACAACATATACCAGAGATGGAAACACAACAAGTAACCACATATATTGGAGAATTACCATTTAAACCTAATTTATTTGCTTCAGGAAGCGGACATCGTAAAGTTATCGCAATAGATAGACGTATTGAACAAGCATTGTCAATAGAGGAACTAAAGTTTTTTATCCTACATGAATATAGTCATATTAAAGATCATGATATTTTAAAGTTAAGATTAATGCGCTCAGTTGTTGTCGCACTTATACCAATTATTGCATTATTAGTTAGTCGTACAATTCATTTTAACAATGTTTTATTGTTGTTAATATTTGTAGTTATTGTGTTATCACTCTATATTTCTGGATTTTTCTTATTTTTCCATTATGCGCGTCTTAAAGAGCTAAAATGTGATCGCTTTGCTGCACAATTTACATCAAAGACAGCACAACGCCAAGCTTTCGAAAAGTTTATTGCGCTCGGTATTATGGAGGATACAAAGGTAAAGTTGATGTCAACACATCCATCACTTCAACAACGCTTAAATCACTTGAATATATAAAATATGCGCCAAATTATCATAATATCACGTACATGGTAATTTAGTACTATCATTATTGAATCATTAAGGGCAGTATATAAAGTTAGTTTTGACTTTATATGCTGTCCAATTTTTATTTCATGCATAAAATTCCAATTGCCAGTTTTAATTTTTTTATATAAAATATTTATAAAATATAAATTTCAACTTACGTTAGTTTTATACGTCGATTCAAACAATACTTACATAATATAGGAGATGTCTAATACATGAAAAGAACAACAAGTATAGTATTATGTGCCTCGCTTATTTTAGGAGGTTGTGCTTCTATGAACAAAGAACAAATGAAAGACATACCGAAAACAGTAAGCGTCAAAGATTATGATGGCAAATATATTGGTGGACATAAAGAACGTAATAAGATCTTTTTAAAAAAATATAAAGCAGAAGCCGAGAAAAAATACAAAGAATATGTGAAAGAAGTATTATTTGGTCTTGACTGTAAAATCAATTTAGTTAAAGCTTACACAAATTCATATGGATTTGGAGAGAAAAATCAATCTGATGGTTTAGTAGTAGTTGGTACAGTTAAATATGATGTGCCATTTCAACTAAGATTAATTTTTGCTGAATCCAATGGAAAGATAGTTATTACGACGTTTACTCCCGGACATGAAAACGAAACATCTGCCGCAGTTGTAGCAATAATGTATAAACGCTATGAATATGACATTGAACAAGCACGGTTAAAATTCAAGAGTGAGGTTGAAAAAAATGGTTACTATGCCATGAACGAGAAACTTGAAAAAAAACAAGAATTTAATGGTGTTACTAAACAGTACTTAAATGTTAATACAGATAGTATTGATGATTTAAATAAATTCAAAAAAGAATTCAAACCAGTTATGAAGTTAAAAGGAGCAGAATTTAATCAGCAAATGCAGAATTTAATCGGTAAATATCCCTACATTAAAAAAGGAATGGAATATGATTTTATTGCGTACTATAATAAAAAAACTGCGGATAATGTTAATAGATACTCATGGAATTTACAAATACCAACGAATGACACAATGAAAAAAATACCAGGAACCAAGATGATGTACTTCTATAAAGATGGTGTGTCTTCAAGTGAAATAGGCGATGATGGAAAACTGGAGAGACAAACGAGTGATATATCTATGGATGGGGGCAACTGGGATAAATATAAAAAAGAAAAGAATTAACAAAGATATGATTGAGAATACGGATGAATAGCTTAATTTTTAAAATCTTTCAGTTGCTACAAATTAATAAGCAATGCATGACTTAGAAAATTAGAGAAGCAACCAAATTTAGCATCGAAGTTATATCGCATAAAACAAAAGTATTGACTATAAAAATATTAGCGTGTATAATTTATCTCGAAATCGAAATAAATTGAAGGGTGGTGAGGATGTGGATCGCACGCAACAATCATTAAAAGCTTTTGTTGGTCTAAATCGAACTTTAGATACTTTGGAAAAAATTGTCCAACGAGATGTGAAAAATTATGGACTTAATATTACAGAATTTGCTGTACTAGAGTTACTTTATAACAAAGGTCCTCAACCCATTCAACGTATTAGGGATAGAGTACTGATTGCTAGCAGCAGTATTTCGTATGTAGTGAGTCAGCTTGAGGAGAAAGGGTGGCTATTACGAGAGAAGGATTTAAGAGATAAGCGCATATACAATGCAACGTTAACTGAAAAAGGTCAACAATTTATGGCGGACATATTCCCGCAACATGCGATAACATTAGAACACGCATTTTCAGTGTTATCAGATGAAGAATTAGTGACATTACAACAAACATTCAAAAAGCTAAGTGCACAAAATGCCGACGTGTAAAAATGTGCACTTTTCTTTCAATTTAAAATTATCTCGAAATCGAAATAAAATAGAGGAGGCATTATTTATGACAAACAATCAATTATTAGGTATTCACCATGTTACTGCAATTACAGATGATGCAGCACGCAATTATAAATTTTTTACTGAAATTCTAGGTATGAGACTCGTTAAAAAGACAGTTAACCAAGATGATATTCAAACATATCACACTTTCTTTGCTGACGATGTTGGTTCTGCAGGAACGGATATGACATTTTTTGATTTTCCTGGTATTTCAAAAGGCCGTAAAGGCACAAATTCAATAACAAAACCATCATTTCGCGTACCTAATGATGATGCATTAGAGTATTATTTAAAACGTTTTGACGAATATGGTGTTGAACATGAAGGAATCCAAACATTATTTGGTAAAAAGGTATTACCATTTCAAGAAGAAGATGGTCAAGATTATCAATTAGTATCTGATGAAGGTAATACTGGCGTAGCACCTGGTAAACCATGGAAAAATGGACCAGTGCCAGAAGACAAAGCAATCTATGGCTTAGGCCCAATTGAAATTACAGTAAGTTACTTCGATGATTTTAAAAAGTTATTAGAAGATATATATGGCATGAAAGTCGTTGTTAGCGAAGATGATGTAGTACTATTAGAAGTTGGTGAAGGTGGTAATGGGGGACAAGTCATTTTAAGAAGAGATTCTAAAAGTCCGAATGCCTTTCAAGGATATGGTGAAGTTCACCACGTATCATTTAGAGTTAAAGATCATGAAGCGATTGAACAATGGATTAAAAAATACTCAGAAGCACGTATTCCAAACTCTGGATTAGTCGATCGCTTCTATTTCGAAGCACTTTATGCACGTCTCGGCCACATATTACTTGAAATTTCAACAGATGGACCTGGATTTATGGGTGATGAGCCATATGAAACGTTAGGCGAGAAATTATCATTACCACCTTTTTTAGAAGAACAAAGAGATTATATTGAAACACAAGTAAGACCATTTGACACAACGGGTAAAAGCTATAAATAAGGAGGGCGAACATGATGGAATCGATTCAACGCATTCATCATATTTCTGCAATTGTTGGAAATGCACAAGAGACTTATGATTTTTACACAAATATTTTAAACTTAAAATTAATTAAGCAAACAGTTAATTTTGAAGATATCGATACGTATCACTTATATTTTTCAAACGAGAAAGTAAATTCAGACATGGTGTTAACTTTCTTTAACTGGCCAAATCAATATAGGGGACGTATTGGTTCAGGACAGATTGGTCGTTTAGCATTTAGAATTCCTAAAGATAGTATGACAAGTTGGGAAATGCATTTAAATGCACACGGAGTCAAAACACGTCAAACGCAATCATTTAATCAACCTACGTTAGAATTTGAAGATATACATGGTTTAACGTTAGCAATGGTTGAAAGTGATGAAGAAATGAAAACAAATGACATTATTGGGTTTCATGGTGTCACTATGCTTTCTGCTAATCCAGAAGCCACTCGACAATTATTACACAATGACTTAGGTTTGGAACATGTTCAAACTACGAGCGACAATGTTCAATTTCAAACTGTAGGAGACATTCATCATCAAGTTATTGTCAAAAATTTTGTCAATCCACAACGTGTGCGCTGGGGTACAGGTATCTTTCATCATATTGCTTGGGCCGTGCCTAATAATGAATCGCAACTAGAGTGGCGTAAATATCTGGTGAATAAAGGGTTGAACGTTACAGATGTGAAAGAACGTTTTTACTTTCATGCAATTTACTCTAAAGAACCTGGGCATATAATCTTTGAATTTGCTACTGTAGGACCAGGGTTTACGGTTGATGAAGATATCGATGAATTAGGTACAGCACTTCAATTGCCACCGTTCTATGAAGCGCGTCGTCATGAAATTGAAGCAGCCTTAACACCATTAAAATTAAATTCATAGTGAGAAAGTGGGGATAGAAATGGAACATATTTTTAGAAAAGGTCAAGAAGATGCACCAACGTTAATATTATTACATGGCACAGGTGGTGATGAAGCCGATTTAATTCCATTCGGAACGGCTTTGAATTCTGATTATAATTTGCTAGGTATTCGTGGTGAAGTGAATGAAAATGGAATGAATCGTTATTTTAAACGTCTGGCTGAAGGTGTTTATGATGAAGCCGATCTTAATTATCGTGGACAGCGTTTATTAGATTTTATTCATGAAGCGGCAAAGCAATATCATTTTGATTTAGATAAAGCGGTATTAGTAGGGTTCTCAAATGGTTCTAATATAGCTATTAATATAATGTTACGTCCAGAAGTGCCATTTAAAAAAGCATTGCTATACGCACCACTATATCCAGTTGATGTGACGTTAACTAGAGATATGAGTAACGTTCAAGTCCTATTATCTATGGGACAAAATGATCCGATAGTACCATTAGAACAAAGTCAAAAAGTGATTAATCTATTTAAACAGAATGGTGCTACGATTACAGAAGTTTGGGTAAATAGTCATGAAATAACTCAAGAAGGATTAGAAAAAGGGCAAGAACTTTTAGCTAAATAACTTAAAAATTAAAGTTCCTAAAGGGAGTCAAAACGCTTTAGGAACTTTTTAATTTAACTTTTAAGTGTTTTTAAGCGTTTAAAACCTTTAAATATAATTGGAATAAGTAGAATGAAGCCGAATAATCCCATAATAGGGAAGACTTTTCCGATTAAAGAAATAAAGCCAATAAATGTGCAAATGTACGTTGCTATCGCCATGATGATAATCATGACATAGTATTTAGTAGTAAATGGTTCACTAAAACGTGCAGCAAAGGCATACATTAAGCCGACAACAGTGTTATAAATCACTAACACCATAATCACAGACATAATCGTCCCCAAAATAGGAGATATATGTTGAGCAAGTAAAAGTGAAGGTAAGGCAACACCTTTGATTTCCGTGTATTTCGTTAATAATCCAAGATTAATCATTAGTATTAAAAAAGTTACAATTAGCCCTCCGCATAATCCGCCCCAAAGTGTCGAAGATTTATATTGGAGACGACCACCCATCACAGATAAAAAGCTAAAAGCAGCTGCAATTTGTAAACTTGCATAGTTTAAGCCATCAAACCACCAACCAGGCGAATGTGTTTGAAGTTTGTTATTGTCTGAATCCACAATTGAAAAATCGAGATGTCCAGTTATAAAGTAATAAACAGCAATAATTGTTACTACAATGATTAGGAAAGGAGTGACCATGCCTAAAACAGTAATAAGACGTTCGAATTTTAAAAATAGTGTAGCTAAGATTAATAGCACTAATAAGAGCGAGCTAAGCCAATATGGTAATTTAAAGCTTTCATGTATTGTAGAGGCACCGCCAGCCGTCATAATAATAGCTAAAGAAAGTAAAAATAATGTTAAAACAATATCAAAAAATTGGGCGATTGTTGGGTGTAAATAGTAACGAATTGCTTGTGAATGATTGTACGCTCTGAGACGATATCCTGTATTAAGAACGAAGATACCACCAACAGTAATCATTGCTCCTGTAATAATCAGACCTGGAATACTGCCACTCCCATGAATCGTAAAGAATTGAAAAATTTCTTGACCAGTGGCAAACCCTGCACCAACAACGACACCTACAAAAGCAAAGGCGACCATCATTGATTCTCTAAATGAACTCATGTATGTCATCCTTTCTAACCAAATAGTATATATATACATTTAAAATTAAATTTATTATATAAAGCAATATCTATATATATTAGACTATTTTGAGAAAAAAAGAAATGGGAAGTTTGTCTCAAGAGTAAAGTTGTATTTTTGGAATATACAAATAGCGATATTTCCCCTATAACGTGTATGGTATAAATACATCTTAAGTTTAATCAAGAATGGGTTAGACAGTCTTAATGCATTTAGCATTAAAATTTGCTAATATATAGCATGATTCATAAGAAAGTATATCGTAAAAGGGGGGGCACTATGTCGTTTAATCTGCCAATTATGTTAGTCATCGTGTTGTTTTTAACACTAGGAATATTTAGTCAATGGCTTGCCAATCGTATTAAATGGCCGTCAATCGTCGTCATGTCGATTGTAGGTTTATTAGTTGGTCCGATATTGGGTTTAGCAAATCCTAAAGAAACGCTTGGTTCTGACATTTTTAGTCCTATTGTTTCATTAGCGGTTGCGATTATTTTGTTTGAAGGGAGCAGTAACCTAGACTTTCGTGAATTGAAAGGTATTTCTAAAGCTATATTACGTATCATCACTGTAGGTGCTGCGATTGCTTGGGTATTAGGTGCTATAGCATTACATATGATTTTACATTTCCCTATAGCCGTTGCTATCGTTGTTGCTGGATTGTTTTTAATCACGGGACCAACTGTTATTCAACCACTGCTCAAGCAAGCGAAAGTACGAAAAAATGTCGATTCTATTTTACGTTGGGAAAGTATTATTCTTGATCCCATTGGCCCCATATTAGCGTTAAGTGCCTTTTATATTTATCAAATTATTGATGAAGGTTTTGGTTTGCATGTGATACTTATATTCGGCTGTCAGATTATTGGTACGATTGCGATTGGATTTGGTGCATCATTCTTGTTCAATTGGCTAATTAAATTAGACTTTATTTCACAAGGCCTTATGCCATCAATTCAACTAGTCTTTATTTTATTAGTTTTTAGTATATGTGACCAAATACTACCTGAATCAGGTTTGCTGGCTGTTACTATTTTTGGTTTGATGATGGCGCGTCAAAAACGACATGATTTAATTTTTAAAGAATCAGATCATTTTATTGAAAATTTATCATCTATTCTGGTGTCAACTGTATTTATACTTATCACATCATCTTTAACATCAGATATTTTAGTCAATATATTGTCTTGGCAATTAGTTCTGTTTGCATTAGTAATGATTGTTCTTGTTCGTCCTATATCCGTTCTGCTTTCAACTATAGGCACTGAGATAACGAAAAAAGAGCGTGCCTTAGTCGCAATGATGGCACCTAGAGGAATCGTGGTATTAACCGTGGCACAATTTTTTGGGGCTTTATTTATGGATAATGGTGTAAAAATGGCATCTTACATCACGCCCGTAACGTTTGGTTTAGTCTTTATAACTGTCGTGATTTATGGCTTTAGCTTTACACCGCTTAGTAAAGGACTTGGATTAGCTAGTACAGAACCACCTGGTGTCATCATCGTTGGGGAAAGTGCTTTTTCGTTTCATTTAGGATCAAAATTGCGTGAACATCATATTCCCGTTATGGTCTTCAACTTATTTACCAATACGACAGAAGAAGCTCAACAATTAGGCTTTGAAGTGTTTGAAGGCAACTTGTTGTCAAGCAATGACCGCATCTATGCCGATTTAATTCGCTATAATAAATGTTTACTGATGACTAAGTCATTTATTTTTAATAGTCTGGCTTTTAATGAATTGGTACCTGAATTTGGCTTAACTAATGTGGATATGATGCCTGTATCCTTTACTGATGAACAAGCTCGAAATAACTTAAATGGCCCTTTACGACATCATATTTTATTTGATGAAAATCATAGTCCGAAATGGTTTGACAACTGCATTGTTAATCAAAATATTATCGATGTTCCAGCTGCACAATTTGATTATGATCATTCATCTGATATGATTATTTATCATATTGATGACAATCAGGTTGTTAGGTTTAATCATAGTACTAAAAAGATGCCACATTATGAAGACGGTATTTATGGCGTGCTTAAAAATGTATATAATGTTTAAAATAACAAACGCGCATCAATAGAAAAAGATGCGCGTTTTTATTGAAAAAATGTGTCAGCTAATTAAGATAGCGATCATGCATTAATGTCTTGAGAATATCGATTTGTTCTTGAATATGGTAACCATCATTGGTATCACGTATTTTTTTGCGTTGTAGCTCTTCATCTACGACTCGACGTACAGATAGTTCATCAGCCCCATCAGATAGTACTTTATCTTTCGTATTAAATTCTTGGTGAGCAACAAGCTGCATACCGAATGAATTGTATAATAATGTATAGCCAGCAATACCTGTAGTTTTTTGATAGGCTTTTGAGAAACCACCATCAATTACAAGCATTTTACCATCAGCTTTAATCGGATCTTCTCCATCAATTTCTTTAACAGGTGTATGCCCATTGATAATACGTCCTTCATCAGGATTCAGACCAAAGTCTTTTAACATTTTACGAATCATGTCCACATCTTCACGTAGGTGATAATAAGGGTTCTTTTCTTCTTTATGTGAGACCTTATCTTCAATAAAATAACGTTCAAATGTTGTCATGGCACGTTTACCAAATAATGAACTATATTTACCAGTCCATAAATACCACACTAGGTCAGTAGATAAGTCGTCTGTAATATCCTTATGGTCAAATGCTTCACGTACATGCGTTTCAAATACATCTAGTAAATCACGTCCTTGATGTTTCACACCTTCAATTTCAAAAGCTTCCATTTCTCCATTTTCATCAACAGGAATACAGCCATGGATGAGTAAATTACCGTTATAAGGAAGATATAATGTACCTTTTTGCATTAAAAATGACATATGACGTTTTAATTTTTCTGATTGTTGGAATGACAATAACAGCTTATTAATAACATCTTCTTCTTCAGGTAACAATTTACCAGGATTTTGTGGATCCACAGTAGTAAAGCACGTATTTGTTAATGGGTAGGTCTTACCATACACAGTAATCTTGTTGTTGTCATAATCTGTTTTTTCAAGCACGAGACGCTCTTCCATTTCAAAGTTTGGACGTCGTTTAATAATAGGTATTTCTAATTTGAATTGGATTATGGCAATCGCTTGATGTATTTTTGTTATTTGATCTTCTTCTAGTTTCGTTAAAGCAGCTTTTTTATCCGGCCGTTTTTTAGGCTTGAAAGCAGGATTGTTCCCGTCATAATAGGTTTCCGCAAGAGTGAGTAACGGTCGTAAATTAATGCCATATGCATCTTCGATAATATCTAAGTTATCATAACGCGCGCAAATGCGAAGTAAGTTGGCTAAACACACCTTTGAACCGGCATAGGCACCAATCCATAATACGTCATGATTACCCCATTGGATATCGACAGAATGATAATCGATAAGTGTATCCATAATCTTATCTGGTTGAGGTCCACGGTCATAAATGTCACCAACAACATGGAGATGGTTCACGACTAATCGTTGAATTGTATAAGATAAACCGATAATTAAATCATCTGATTGTTCAAGTTCAATAATTTGGTTCACGAGTGTTTCATAATAAGATTTTTTGTTATTAAATTCATTACTTTTGTACAATAGTTCTTCAACAATATAGACATATTGCGTCGGTAAAGCTTTCCGCAATTTTGAACGTGTATATTTAGAAGAACAGTATGTAATAAGTTCAATTAGGCGTTCAATCGTAGTGATATACCACAGATTGAGTTGTCCTCTAGAATTAAATTCATTTTTAATTAGCTTTAACTTTTCTTCGGGATAATAAACAAGGGCAGCTAAATCATTAATTTCTTTAGTGGTTAATTTATCTTTAAAGATATCATTTATTTTCGCGCGTACGTTGCCTGAACCATTGCGCAATACATGTTGGAACGAATCATATTCACCGTGTAAATCACTGACAAAGTGTTCCGTGCCTTTTGGTAATTCTAAAATAGACTCTAAATTAATAATCTCAGTTGCTAATTTTTCTGGGCTATCGTAATGATGGGAAAGTAAATCTAAATACTTTTGCTTAAGTTCACTTAGTGTATTCGGTGTCATAATTGCGTCACTCCTGTATATAGTTTAAATCGAAATAATACTTCTATATCAATGATTAAATCGCTTACATAAATTATTAACAAAAATACAGAACATTTCAACATAAGCGCTTAAGAATAAAAAAACTTAGAAGTTATGTTGCGTCACTTCTAAGTTCTCTATTTATTATTTGATATTTTTACCTTTTTTGAAAAAGAGTCGATAAGCAAGATAAAGGATTGCAATAATTAGAATGATATACATTACATAAGAATAAGTATGAAGTGCATTCATCAGTACGTCGAAGCTATCGCTAAGTACACGACCTAATAAAATGAGCGCAAAGTTCCAAATCGTAGTACCTAATAACGACAGTGTTACGAACTTAACAACATTCATGCGGTTAATACCTGCTGGAATGGTAATCAAGACACGCAATACAGGAATAAAGCGACATAATAATACCGCCCAAGCCCCATATTTCTTGAACCAATCGTTTGCACGTTTTAAATCTTTGCTTTTTAATTTAACCCATTTGCCATATTTATCAACAAATCGATATAGACTGTTTTCTGAAATAAGACGGCAGAGATAGAATAAAATTAATAAACCAATAAAAGAAGCGATTGTTGAAATCGTAAATAATATTGCAATAGATAGGCCGGATTTCACAGACATTAAACCGGCAAAGGTTAAAATAATTTCAGATGGTACGACGGGTAAGACATTTTCTAACAAAATTAAAATAAAAATGGCAGTATAGCCCCATTGATTTATAAAATCAGTAATGATTTGTTCCATAAAGACAGTAAACTCCTTTAAGATTTAACAATCCACTTTAGTTATATCAAACAAAAAATTCATAGTAAATTCATTATAATCAAATTTACTATGAATTGCTTGCTTTATCATTTATTTAGCTATAGTTTTGAAGTTATTAACTCATTTTAATGCTTTTAAGAACTGATGGTATAACTGTTGCGCTTCTTCATTGTTTGTGACGCCATAGACGTTCATACGACCATCTTCAAACAGTGTCATGCGGTAATTTTGATAGTGTATCAGCTTAGCGAAAGGTGTTTCTTTAATGATATGTCCTGGGAAATGATGTGCATAGTCAAAGGCGTGTGTTTGGAAACGAAATAAATATGTTTTTCCACATAAATTTTCGATATGTGTTTGTTGTTTGGTTTCCAATATCTCATAATAGCCTTGCACACATACTTGACAGTTGTCATCTTGTAATACATCGACGTTCATAGCCTTATATGAGACGTTGAATACATCGAGTGTAATTAATTGTTTTGAAAAGCCTACACCAATGAGGTATCGAACGGCTTCCATCACTTCATAACTTGCGACTTGTGAAATGATAGGTGGAAGAACACCATTTATTGCACAACTTTCACCCGTCTCAGGAATATATTGTAGCAAGCATTTTAAACAAGGACCTTTAAAATCTATGCCATACACCGTTCCTTTACTGCCAACCGCAGCACCATAAACCCAAGGAATTTGATATTTATGGCATACTTCATTTATTAAATAACGAATTTTAAAATGATCCATACCGTCAATCACAATGTCTGGTTGCACGCTTGTCAATAATGCTTCTATCGTTGAGGACTCGACTTCTTGATAGAAGGTCGTTACATTAACCTCACTATTAATGTGTTGAATATGTTGTTTGATAGCCTCTACTTTAGGTAGCATATTATCTGCGTCTTCTTCAGTATAGAGTGATTGACGATGCAAATTAGATGTTTCAATGATATCCATGTCAACAATATATAAATTTCGCGCCCCCATACGAGCTAGTTGTGCAGCAACATGACTGCCTAGCGCACCAGCACCCATAATTAAAATTTGCGCGTGCGATAGTGCAGTTTGTCCATGTTCGCCAAAAGGGGCAAAACGTATTTGTCGCTCATAACGAGACATTATAAGAAACCGAGTCCTTCAGTTGGGCTAGATGCTTGTGCAGTATATTTAACTGGAATACGTCCTGCCTCATAAGATAAGCGACCTGCTTGGATACCTAATTTCATTGCTTCTGCCATTTTTACAGGGTCTTTTGCCCCTGACACAGCTGTATTGAGTAAGATACCATCAGCCCCTAATTCCATAGCATGACATGCATCTTTTGGTGATCCAATGCCGGCATCAACAATTACAGGAACATTGGAATTTTTAATGATATAACTTAAGTTAAGCTGATTATTAATACCTCGGCCTGTACCAATAGGTGAAGCAAGCGGCATTACCGCATGAACGCCTAGTTCTTCCAATCGTTTTGCTAGGACGACATCATTAGAAATATAAGGGCAAACGATATAGCCTTTTTCTAACAATACTTTACAAGCTTCATACGTTTCAAATGGATCGGGTAAGAGTGTTTCATCATCACCAATCACTTCAACTTTAATCATGTCACATACACCGGCATGATTAGCAATTTCAGCAATACGAATCGCTTCTTTCGCTGTTTTTGCTCCAGCTGTATTTGGGAATGTAATAAAATTTTTGAGATTAATATTTGCAAGTGGGTTTGGTAAATTTTTGTCATATAAGTTCATGCGTCTTACCGCAAAAGTTAAGACATTTGTTTCTGACGCTTCAATCGCTTTGGTTTGAATGTCTTCATTGTCAAATTTACCTGTGCCTAATAATAAACGTGATTTTAATTCTAATGAGCCAATTTTAAACATATTATCCGCCTCCAACAAATTCTAGTAATTCTAATTTATCGTCTTGTCTTACCGTGTGACTGTGATAGTCATCTTGTTTAATTAAAGTGTCATTATATTCAACGATGACACGTTTCGGATCTAATTCTAATGCAAGTAACACATCTTGAATGGATTGTTCCTTGTCAAATGTGAAAGGGTCACCATTAATCATGCACTTCATATGTTTCCCTCCTAGTCGCTGAAAATGTGTTATAAATATCTGGTTTGGTACCAGATAACAACCAATTTGCAATATCTCTGCCAATAATAGGTGACAATAAAATACCGTTACGGTAGTGACCAGTAATGGCAAATAGACCATCATCAATGCGATCCATAATCGGTAGTTCTTGTTCAGTGTATGGTCGCACACCAGACCATTGTTTAATGATTTTACTGTGCGCTAATGCTGGAATGCGTTCGCTTGACTTTTCAAGTAACCAATGTATTCCATCATCGGTATTGCCGACAGAATAATTATCAAAGTCGCTGGTTGCACCAATTAAGAAACGGTTAGGTTTCTTAGGTACAATATAGCAACCATTTGTCATAAAAACGGTTTCGGTAAGTTTCAAGTCATTATGTTCGACTAAAATAACTTCACCTTTTACCCCGATAACTTTACGTGGCAAATGATAATGTTCAAGTAATTCTGATGACCATGCACCTCCTGCGACAATCACTTTTTGCGCATATAATGTACCGGTTGTTGTCATAACTTGATAAAAGCCATTATCTTTACGTATATTGGTAACTTCTGTTTCATAGTATCGATGAATATCACGCTTTAAAATCGATTTTAATAAGGCTTGTGTGTAATGATGTGCATTAATTTGTCCGTCTTTTGGGATATAAATTGATAATGGACTAGGATTGATTGTGCCATGTGAAAGTTGCTTTAAAGCGTTATCGCTTAATTTAGTGACACTTGAATCATGTGCATTTAAAAATTCATACTGAGCCATTAAGTGATTAACATCATCTTTGCTGCTAGCTACTTTAATTAACCCAGAATTTTGAAACTGAATGTCGATACCTGTTTCTTGAAATAAGTCTGCGGCTAAATCAGGAAACATAGCTCGCGATTCAAGCGCGAGACGAAATAGAGCGCTGTCATAAGTAAATTCATTTTGAGCGCCTAACATTCCACCTGCCTTATAAGAAGCATGTTTGCCAGGAACATCTCTATCAACAATCGCAATATCCAAATGGCTTTCACTTAAAGAACGTGCAATGGACATGCCGATGACACCTGAACCAATAATTAGTACATCATGCATGATGATGCCACTCCTTTCGAAATTGATGAATAACTGAAGCGGATGATTTCATAAAGAAAGAAATTGCACATATTCCAGCAAATTTGGGGGATAGTTTGCGGATAGTATCCGTTGTTATACCACCAATTGCATATACAGGGATGGGAACTTCTAATACCGAATCGATTTCAACTTGAGAACGTGGCGGTAAATTGGGTTTTGAAGGTGTAGGAAAAATATGCCCAAAAAAGACCGCGTCAAGTCCCGCTTCATAAGCCCGGATTACCGAAGATAAATGATGTGTAGACATAGATACGTGTATGTCAGGATATTTAGACTTAAGTTGAAATGCTTGTGCATCATTTTCTCGGAAGTGAATATTCTGTAATCCCAATGTATTTAACAGCTTGACATCACTGTGTATCATCATCTTAGATTTTGGAAATCCCTGATAAATTAACTGTTGAATAAAGTGCTGTAATTCCTTCTGAGACATAGAAGTTCTAAAAAGTAAAAAATCTATGTCCTGCTCGATAGTAAGAAAGTGCTGCAAATCGTTGTTGTCTAAAAATTTATATTCTGTTATCGCAATGAAAATGAACATCACCTCATTTAAATTAAAAAAACGCTAAACCCAAGTAGGGAATAGCGTATAGTATCGTTACTTTATATCCTTCGCCACTTCCCTACGCCAGTACTGTCTGGATCAGGTTCCAGGAATTATAAAGTCTCTTCTTTACTCTCAGCCTTAAGATAAAAGGCACTTCCAGTGGATGATTATATGATTATTAGCGTTTAATTTAACTACATTCTACAAAAGAATATGGCTGAATTCAAATTTTAATACTGTTTTTAATTTATAGAGATACGTTTTTGATAAAAGATATATGCTTAAATGTGCATGAATAAAGGCAAAATAACAAATATTAATTGTTTTAATAGGTAATTCAAATTATTGCAAATAATTCGATGTATATTTGTTGGTTTTATGCATTAAAGTTTATAGAAATTAAATTCAAATAATTAGTTAAAATTCATTGAGGTACTGATTTTATGGGCATTTAACATAAAAATAGTCAAATTATTCCGATGTGACGGCTAAGAATATGCAAAAAATATAAAAAAATTGACAAAAATGTGAATTTAATATTGAAACCGCTTCCGCAATCTGCTAATATGATAAAAAAATAACTTAAAAAGCCTATGATGACAGTGTTAAAAAGGGAGTCATATAACATCGTTAGACAGACTTTTTTGAAACTTCTTCAACAGCAATTTAAGAAACGACAAAATTTAAGGAGTAACAAAAGTTATGATTCAAAAAAGAAGTAATGTTCGTTGGTACTTTGCAATCGCGTTCTTTATTATTGGTGTCATTGCGTACATGGACCGTTCAAATATTTCTTATATCGCGCCACAAATGATGGCAGATTTAGGAATGGACAAAAAGCAATTTGGGTTATTAGCTTCATTCTTCTCATTAGGTTATGCATTAATGCAGGTACCTTCAGGAATGTTAGCCGAAAAATTTGGGCCAAGAAAAATGATTACGATAGCATTATTATGGTGGAGTGCTTTTACTATTTTTACAGGTATGATTAAGCACCATGGCTTGCTTTACTTTGTAAGATTTTTATTTGGTGTTGGGGAAGCACCAATGTATCCATCAAATGCAGTTTTTAACTCGACATGGTTCTCTAAAACAGAAAAAGGTCGTGCTTCAAGTGCATTGCTTGCAGGTTCTTATTTTGGCCCTGTGCTCGCACCCATTGTAACGATAGCCATTGTTAATGCATTTAACTGGGAGGCAGTGTTCTATATTTTTGGTGCTGCAGGTATATTAATTGCGATTCTTTGGGGAATTATCGCTAAAGATTTACCAGAACAGCATAAAATGGTAAATGAAGCAGAAAAACGTTTTATTATGGAAAATCGTGATATTGTGCAAACATCAAAATCAGTAGCACCTTGGGGACAATTCTTCCGTCGTTTTAGTTTCTATGCCATTGCAGGACAATACTTTGTAGTGCAATTTATCATTACATTATTCTTAATTTGGTTGCCTACATATTTAACTGAACAATATCATGTTGCTTTTAAAGATATGGCAATTAGTTCATTGCCTTGGTTAATTATGTTCTTCCTCATTTTATCAGCGGGTGCAATCTCAGATAAAATTTTAAGTACAGGTCAATCACGTTTTGTATCTAGAGGTGTGATTGCGATTGTAGGATTTATTGTTTTTGCTGTAGCCATTTTCTTTGCCGTGCATACGGAAAATCTATATGTCACTATTTTCTGGTTATCATTAGGACTTGGTGGTATGGGTATTTCAATGGGAATGAGTTGGGCAGCAGCTAATGATATTGGACGTAATTTTGCCGGTACTGTATCAGGTTGGATGAACCTATGGGGCAATATCGGTGCATTAGTAAGTCCATTCTTAGCAGGTGCGTTAGTAAGTTCTTTGGGATGGACAATGACTTTCCAATTGCT
Organism: Staphylococcus lugdunensis; assembly: GCF_001558775.1. Taxonomy (NCBI): domain Bacteria; kingdom Bacillati; phylum Bacillota; class Bacilli; order Caryophanales; family Staphylococcaceae; genus Staphylococcus; species Staphylococcus lugdunensis. Next base: position 1,958,467 of record NZ_CP014022.1, read on the forward strand.
TATTATTCCAGCAGTAATTGCAGTAATACTTTGGTTCTTTGTAGCACCAGACAAACCATTGCTTAAAGACGAAAGTAAAACTTTAAAATAAACTTATTACTAGAGGAAATCTCTACTATATTTGAAATAAACAGTTGAAGATAAAAAGTCTTCAGCTGTTTATTTCATTCATGAAGGATTATAATAAAAGTATAACTTTAAAGGAGTGAATGTGATGATTATTATTAACGCTAAATTAAAAGTAGCAGCTGAACATCGAGAGGCATATTTATCTCTAATGAAAGATTTGGTAGATGCCACACAACAAGAGCCTGGTAATTTATTTTATCATCACTATGAGGATGTTACAGAACCTAACTCATTTGTAGTTGTTGAAAATTATCGCAATCAACAAGCCGTAGATGCACATAATAAATCTGCACATTTTAAAGTATTTAGTGATAATATTGGCAAGTACGTGAGCGAGCAACCTGTGATTGATGTTGCAGAAGTCAAATGAGAATAATATGCTAGTAAGTATGATGTTTGGATTATTCTAGTGTATATTTGAAATGAATGTGGTGTGTTTTAATAAATTGCTTTAACAACACATGTGCAATAAGTAGCATCAGTAAAGTTTACACGTTTAATAACCTCTTTTCCAATCATGGAAGAGGGGTTTTTGATGTGTAAAGCTCTTGCTCATAGCACTATAGTTAATGGTAGAATAGAAAATATTGTGACATAGAGGATTGTTTCAAATGATTGATAGAAAGGAGAGATAAAGGTGACTTCATTATTCACATCGCTAAGCCAAATCAATAAAGACAAAATAGATTATCTTAAAGGCTTACGACAAGGATTGTTAATGATTATTCCAGCATTCATAGGTTACTTTATGGGTTACTTTAGTCTTGGAATTCTGGTGGCAACAGGCACATTATCTCATATTTATGTTTTTAAAGGTGCAGCAAAGTCTATGATTAGAACGGTTATTGTTTGTTCTTTATCCTTTACCACCTGTATGATGCTAGGCACATTAACTGTTATACAACCTGTATTGTATGGGCTTTTACTACTTATTGTTACTGTCATATCGTATTATATGTTTAATGCTTTAAAAATTGCTGGGCCATCATCAACATTCTTTATCGTAACATTTGCCTTATCTAGTAACTTGCCTGTCGATCCGGCTAGTTTTTGGGTGAGAGGTTTAGCAATGTTAGTTGGGGGATTACTAGCAACAATTGTTGTCTTAATTACGATATGTCTTACCAAAGAAAAGCCTGAAGACCAAGCAATTAAAGCGGACTTCCAAATGATTCAACACCTAATGCATCACTATGATAATCCCGATGCGTTTAAACAAGCAACACAATCTGCGGTAGCAACTTTTAATAATTCAGATAAACTTTTAATCACATCAGCAGCTAATCGTCATGATAAATATAGCGCGCGTTTTCAAAAGTTATTACTCTTACATACTACAGCACAAGGTATTTATTCAGAATTACTTGAATTACATGAGAACCAAGTGCGCCCTTTGCCACAAGACTTAATTCAAATGGTTGAAATGATTGTACATAATGCTACTAGCAAAGGAGAAAAGCAGCAATTATGGTCAAAAACTGTCGATATTGATAATACATTCGATAATTTAGAACAGCATATTTTAAAAATAGATGCGTTAGTTCATGCTCAAGACACGCAACTTGAACATGAGGCCAAGGTCCGTCAACCACTATACAGTAAACGTATTATTCAGAATTTAACACTTGATTCATTTGTTTTTAAAAACACTTGTATTTATGCGCTTGTTATGGCAGTTGCTATCTTCGTGGCATTAGCATTTAATATTCAAAAGTCATATTGGATTGTAATTTCAGCTCATACAGTCATGCTTGGTATGACAACTGTTCGAATGTTTGACCGTGCATTCGCTCGTGGCATTGGAACAATTCTTGGGGCTTTGTTATTATCCGGTATTCTTTATTTCCATCCTCATACGATGATTGCCGTTATTTTAATGGGGGCAGCTGCAGCTATGACCGAAGCTTTTGTAGGTGCAAATTATGCTTTTGCCGTTATTTTTATTACCACGCAGGTCATTTTACTCAATGGTTTAGCTTCAGGAAATTTATCGATGGAGATTGCCTATACACGCATATTGGATGTTATTATCGGAATTACTATTGCTATAGTAGGAATTTTAATATTAAATCGTAAAACGGCATCATCTATGTTGCCTCATGCAATTGCAGAAGTTGTACGTAAAGAAGCTAGCGTATTTCATTATTTATTTTCAGCAAACTATTATGACAACGATGCGTATACACGTACAGAAAGTGTGGATTTATCGGTTAAAATGTCGAATATGATTCAAGTATATCAATCAGCAAGTGGTGAAATTTTTAGCAATAGAGAAGTAATTAATTATTACTATCCTAGTATTTATGCGTTAGAAGAAATCAACTTTATGCTAATGCGCGCAATGGCTGATCACCAGCGCTATACCATTTCAGATACACAGTTAGGAGAATATTTAGTAACATTTGAAAATATCGCGAAACATTTCGATATTCAAAGTCAGTTAACCTTAAATACACTTTCAGATTTACCACAATATAACTACATTAAATCGGCTTTGATGAAACTACAAAACAATTGTTTGGCTGAGCGTAAAGACATTTCGGATGCCGAAGATGGCAGTGCTACGCAACAAGGCTGATGGGTTTATATCATGGCGTATAGGGTATGTTATTAATTAAATACGTGTTATTGAAGGAGTGTTATCATGCCTTGGACAATGAGCGATTATCCGCCTTCTTGGAAGAATTTAGCGCAGCTTGAACGTAAAAAAGCGATAGACATTGGAAATGCAATGCTCAAGGATGGTTATGATGAGCATGATGTGATTCCAATTGCTACACAGCAAGCAGAAAAATGGTATCAAGATGCAACCGAATCAGAATTAGAGCAACTAAAGTATAAACATATTACACAACACGAGAAAGATAATAGTGCGCAACCACAACTAAATGATCACAACGTTCATGTATATTTTGAGGATGAAAAATGGAAAGTTAAAACATCAGGAGCAAAGCAGGCAACAGCAACTTATAATACTAAAAAGCAAGCAGTAGAACGTGCACAAAAGATTGCAGAAAATCGAAATACCCACGTAATCACGCATAAGAAAAATAGTCAATAATATTACTAAGAGTCTGGGATATAATTATATTTCAGGCTCTGAGTTCTATATTGGCATTAGTTGACTGGATTGAAAATACGCTAATACCAAGCTTTTTTCAATCCTAGTCAACCTTGCCGGGGCGGGACTAAGAATTCATAATGAATGCTGTCCCGCTCCCTTAATTATATAATGATGTGAGTGATGACAGTGTTAATTCCTTATGTTTAAGTCAAAATTCGTTATAATAGACATGTAACGAAGACGGGAGGAAGTAATATGTACGTAGAAAGAAAGCCATCACTTTACATAGAAGACTTAAGACATGAATTTAATAGCAATATTAACAATTTTAAAAATAGCGATGAAGCCTTTAATACATTAATTGGCTTTGTTGAATTAGATCATATTTATTCATCTGCACTAAAAGAAATTTGTACTAAGCTAGATATTTTAGATGATAACTTTAATTATGTTTATAAGCATAATCCAATTCACCATATGGAACGTCGTATAAAGGAAATGAGTAGTTTAGTGAAAAAGCTTAAGCGCAAAGGATTGCCTGTCAATGCACAAAATGCGAAAGAACATATCATGGATATCGCCGGCATTCGTGTGGTCTGTAATTATTTAGAAGATATTTATGAGATTGAGCGTATGCTTGTACAACAAGAAGATGTTGAATTATTAAAACGTAAAGATTATGTTGAACATCCTAAAGAAAATGGTTACCGTAGTTTACATCTTGTTGTAACAATTCCAGTATTTTTATCAGATAGTGTCCAAATCACACCAGTTGAGATTCAAATTAGAACCATTGGCATGGATATGTGGGCAAGCTTAGAACATAAAATACGCTATAAAAATAACGCAAATACGGAAGACTACAAAGACCGCCTAACAGAATGTGCCAATGAAATTACAAACGTCGAAGCAAAAATGCAACAAATGCATTCCGAAATATCAAAACGATAAACGACCATGGAAAAGAAGACGCCAAGCATTTCATGTTCTGGTGTATGCTTAACTATATAGAAGTTCACTATAATAGTGACTATTAATATAAAAATAATTAAGGTGTTATAAGAATGAACAAACAGAATTTTTCGACAGAACAATATACATTGAAACATTATGATCATGAGCAAAGCGAAGTCGTATTTGCTGGAGATAGATCATCATCAGACATCATTGTCTTTATTCATGGTGCGATGATGACTTACCGTATTATGGCAATGTTCGAGCCGTACTTCAGAGAATATCAAATGATTTTTGTCAATTGTCCAGGCAGAGGAGAAAGTTCCGAATTAACAACAACGAAAGACACTTTAGATGATTATTCTGAGAGGATATATGATGTATTGAGTCAAGTGGTTGAGCAGCATGGAATTAAAAAGATGATGTTGCTAGGCTATTCAATGGGTGGCATGATAGCGACACGACTACTTAAATTTAATACATTACCAATTACACATCTTGTCTATTTAAATAGTGCAGCTCGGATAACCCCGAATACCAGTATGCTGTCGCGATTATTTTCAAGTGATAGTAAGCGTGAACATTTAAAGGATGAAATGGCAGCAATAAAAAACTTGCCACAGTATATATTAGATAAAACAGTTTATGCCAAAACTGAAAGTGCTAAAGATATATTTTCCTTTTTAGCACCAGTAAAAACGATATTAACGGATATTGAATATTCAATTAAAGCGGACTATTTACCAGACATTGAAGAGATTGAGCAATTTCCTAAACTGCTATTTATATCTGGAGAAGATGACGAAATTATTCCTTATACTGATTCGCATGAAACGCTACTAAAATATCAAGAGTTTGGTGGTACTGCAGTTGAAGTTGTTTACCCTGGTATCGGTCATTTAGATTTTCCTACGGTCCTAGAATCTCAAGAAGATGATACGAAAGGTATTGTCGATCAAATAAAAGCATGGGTAGCTTCATAAGTGGGTTTTAAGACTGCCGTATGTCTAAAATTTTTAAAAATTTTTAAAAAAAGCTTGCACGTGACGTAAGGTCATAGCGTACGTTAACGGTAGGAGGTGACTTGAATGTCTCAATATAGTATCGGAGAAGTAGCGCAGCAATTTAATATTACAGTGCGTACATTACAGTATTATCACAAAAAAGGTTTATTGCTACCTGCAAGTACAACGGATGGACAACGACGTATGTACAATGAACAAAGTTTAAAACGTTTGAAATTAATCTTATTGTTGAAAGAGTTAGAACTGTCGCTTGATGACATTAAGAAATTATTAAATGACGATCAACAACTAAAATCTTTGAAACTGATATTACAATTGAAGAAAGAGAACTTAGAACAAGACATGCATGATGCAAAACGCACTGTCGATACAATTAATCAATTACAAAGGATGATTGCACAACATTCTACTTCTCCAATAGAAGAATTTACAGACATTCATCTAATGATGACAAAATCAAAACAACTAAAATCTTTTTATCGACGTCTATGGTTAAGTGCGGGTGTGATAGGGGTTATTTAATACACAAGTATTGTTATTAGTATTATACACCGCAGCGCGCTACCATTTGTCAAAGTTCTACCATTGTTGGTGATTTATGGGATAGGTATTGTATATTTTTATCGACACTATATTTATTATTTATGCCCAAATTGTCACACACGCTTTAAACCAGGAATGTGGTCATTTATTAAAGCGCGACATACGATGCATACACGTAAGCTCTCTTGCCCACATTGTCACGAAACACATTATTGTGCTGAAGTTAAATAGTCCATCAGTTATACAATCCTCCAAACTTTTATTAAAAAGTGTTGGGGGATTTTTTTATGCTTAAAAAGTAAAAATATGACCTTAAAATGTATCATTGATTAGTTCAATACAGCTGTGCAATCAAAAAGAAAGCGCTTGCAAAAGTAAGGGTGATATATTAATATACTTGTATACAAGTTAGATTGTAATAAAAATAAGTGAGGTGATGAGATGACTGACCATTATCCAGTTGCTTGGCAAGAAGGCATGACGAAAGGTGAAGCACTGGCAGCCGAAATTCGTTTACAAATTGTTAAAGGTACAATACAAACAGATACATTGTTAACCGAAAATCAAGTGGCAAAGCAGTATAACGTAAGTCGTTCCCCAGTGCGTGATGCCTTTAAGTTATTACAAACCGATCAACTGATTCAATTAGAACGTATGGGCGCGAAAGTATTAGCATTTGGTGAACTAGAGAAAAAGGAAATGTATGACTTGCGGCTTATGCTTGAATCATTTGCTTTTGCCAAAATTAAAGATAAAGACCTTCAAAGTATTGCGAAAAATATGCGCAAACATCTTGAAATGATGAAAGTTGCAGTGCAATTTGAGGATGCCGAAGCATTTACAGAACATGATTTTAAATTTCATGAAACAGTTATTTTTGCTACTAATCATCAATATTTAAAAACGTTTTGGCATCATTTAAAACCGGTAATGGAAGCACTAATTCTACTTTCTATGCGACAACGTATGCAGCAAGATATAGAGGATTTTGAACGCATTCATCATAATCATAGCGTTTTTATAGATGCTATTGCGTCTTATGATACAGCAAAGTTACGTGAAGCATTTCATTTAAACTTTGATGATGTTGGTAAAGACATTGATAGCTTTTGGTTACGTTAAATAACAAAGAAAGAGGGGTTCGTTATGAAATATATGATTGGTGTCGATATTGGAACGACAAGCACAAAATCAGTACTTTACGATGAACATGGACAATTTATTATGAAACATCATATTGGTTATCCACTGCATACACCAAACGTTGATATTTCAGAAGAAAATCCTGATGAATTATTCGATGCAGTACTAATGACAGTTAAATATGTCGTGCGTGAGACAGATATTGCTAAAGAAGATATTAAATTAATATCCTTTAGCGCACAGATGCATAGTCTCGTAGCCGTCAATGCAGCGCACCAACGCTTAACTGAAAGTATCACTTGGGCGGATAATAGAGCCAGTCACTACGCAGAACGATTAAATAAACAACATCACGGTTTGAATATTTATCAACGTACGGGTACACCTATTCATCCGATGTCGCCGCTAGCAAAAATATTTTGGATGAAACATGAACAACCAGAAATATTTCAGCATACAGCGTACTTTTTAGATATCAAATCTTACATATTACACCAACTTTTTGATACGTTTGTCATCGACCATTCGATGGCATCAGCTACAGGCTTATTTAATTTAGAAAAGCTAGATTGGGATGATGAGGTGCTTGATTTACTAGGTATTTCAAGAGATCAATTACCTCAGCTTGTATCGACAACGCATATTTTAAAAGGCATGAAAAAGCGTTATGCAACATTGATGGGCATAGATGAAAATACCCCTGTGATTGTTGGCGCAAGTGATGGTGTACTTTCTAATTTAGGTGTGAATAGCTATCGGAAAGGTGAAGTTGCAGTAACAATAGGGACTTCAGGTGCAATACGGACGGTTATTGATAAACCACGCACGGATTACAAAGGACGTATTTTCTGTTATGTGTTGACAGAAAATCATTATGTGATTGGTGGTCCAGTAAATAATGGTGGTGTCATCTTGCGCTGGTTACGTGATGAACTTTTAGCCAGTGAAGTAGAGACTGCAAAGCGTTTAGGCGTCGATCCTTATGATGTGTTAACGAAAATTGCTAGCAGAGTAACACCAGGAGCGGAGGGATTGATTTTTCATCCGTATTTAGCGGGAGAGCGTGCACCGCTGTGGAATGCTGATGCACGTGGCTCCTTCTTTGGTTTAACGCTATCACATCAAAAGGAACATATGATACGTGCAGCATTAGAAGGTGTATTATTCAACTTATATACGGTGTATTTAGCTTTGATAGAAGTCATGAATGAAACGCCAAATAAGATTAAAGCGACAGGTGGTTTTGCGAAAAGTGAAGTATGGCGTCAAATGATGGCGGATATTTTTGATACTAAGTTAATTGTGCCAGAAAGTTATGAAAGTTCGTGTCTAGGTGCATGTGTCTTAGGCTTATTAGCATTAGGTGAGATTGAAGATTTTTCTGTAATCGAAGATATGGTAGGAACAACACATCATCATGAGCCAAATCCGGATACGGTACAGATTTATCAACAATTAGTATCTATCTTTATCAACTTAAGCCGTTCACTTGAAGATCACTATACAGAAATAGCTGCATTTCAACGTAAGAATATAAATTAAAAATGATTAAAGAAGAGGGGATTGCCATGTTTGGAGAAATTTGGCCATTAATCAGTGTTGTCCTAGGCATTATCATTCTACTAGGATTAATTATAGGTTTGAAACTCAATACATTTATTGCATTAATTATTACATCAGTAATAACTGCGATGTTATTAGGGATGCCATTAAGCAAAATTATGACGACAATCGAAGCCGGAATGGGTAGTACGCTTGGACATATTGCGTTAATATTTGGGCTCGGAGCTATGCTTGGAAAATTACTTGCAGATGGTGGCGGTGCAAACCGTATTGCCGATACTTTGATTAACAAATTCGGTCAAAAGTACGTACAATGGGCAATGTTAATAGCTGCATTTATTGTCGGTATTGCACTGTTCTTTGAAGTAGGATTAGTCTTATTAATCCCGCTAGTATTCACGATTGCTAAACGCGCAAACGTATCTGCGCTTAAATTAGGATTGCCAATGGTCACTGCTTTATCAGTGACACACGGATTTTTACCACCGCATCCAGGGCCTGTGGTTATCGCTAAAGAATTGAAAGCAGATATTGGTCAAGTCTTATTATTTGGTATTATTATTGCGATTCCAGTAACGATTATTGCAGGACCTGTCTTTAATAAGCTTGCACAAAAAATGGTGCCGTCTGCATATACTAAGGTTGGCGATATTTCATCATTAGGTACACAAAAAACATTTACAGAAGCAGAAATGCCAAGTTTTGGTTTGAGTATATTTACGGCAATATTACCTGTATTGTTAATGTTGTTTTCTACAATCGTACAATTGATTACAGGTCACAGTAAAGCGACTAATGGTTTTGAATCTGTTGTTTACTTTATAGGTACAGCAGGAACAGCAATGTTGATTGCAGTTATCTTTGCTATTTTCTCAATGGGCTTACATCGTGGCAGAAAAATAAATGACATAATGGAATCTGTAACGAATGCAATTTATCCTATTGGCATGATGATTTTAATCATTGGCGGTGGAGGTACATTTAAACAAGTACTGATTGATGGCGGTGTCGGTGATACCATCTCTAAAATGTTTGAAGGTTCAACGATGTCACCTATTTTACTTGCATGGATTGTAGCTGCAGTATTAAGAATATCATTGGGTTCAGCAACGGTTGCAGCAATATCCACAACGGGTATTGTGCTACCCTTACTGCAACATTCAGACGCAAATGTAGCACTTGTTGTGCTAGCGATTGGTGCAGGAAGTGTCATCTTATCACATGTAAATGACGCTGGCTTTTGGATGTTTAAAGAATACTTTGGTTTAACTGTTAAAGAAACCTTCTTAACATGGTCAATGTTAGAAACGATAATCTCTGTGTCAGGAATTATTTTCATCTTGTTCATAAGTCTGTTTGTCTAAACATATATCATCATAGCAATAATATAGTGTAGTATGAAATATCAGTTAAAATCCCTATCAATAGACTACAAATAATGATAAAATTTAAACTGAAATTGAAAGGGGTTACTAAACGATATGAAACAAATAAAAAAAGCCATCATACCTGCTGCTGGATTAGGGACACGTTTCTTGCCAGCAACTAAAGCGATGCCTAAAGAGATGTTACCCATTTTAGATAAACCAACGATTCAATATATCGTTGAAGAAGCGTCACGTGCGGGAATTGAAGATATTATTATCGTGACTGGGAAACATAAACGTGCCATCGAAGACCATTTTGACAATCAAAAAGAATTGGAAATGGTATTAGAAGAAAAAGGGAAAACAGAATTACTAAAAAAAGTCCAATATTCTACGGATTTAGCTAATATTTTTTATGTGAGACAAAAAGAACAAAAAGGTTTAGGACATGCGATTTATTCAGCGCGACAATTTATAGGTGATGAGCCATTTGCGGTATTATTAGGTGATGACATAGTAGAATCAGATACACCAGCAATCAAACAACTAATGGATGCGTATGATGAGACTGGTAAGTCCGTTATTGGTGTGCAAGAAGTAGCAGAATCAGACACACACCGTTATGGCATCATAGATCCTTTAGAGAAACATGGTCGTCGTTATGAAGTTAAACAATTCGTTGAAAAACCAGCACAAGGTACTGCACCGTCAAATTTAGCTATTATGGGACGATACGTCTTAACTGCCAATATATTTGATTATCTAAAAACACAAAAAAGAGGCGCTGGAAATGAAATACAATTGACAGATGCTATCGAACGCCTAAACAAAGATGATCAAGTATATGCATACGATTTTGAAGGTGATCGCTACGATGTTGGAGAAAAACTTGGGTTTGTTAAAACAACGATAGAATATGCTCTCAAAGATCAAGAAATGAAAGAAGAATTAACACAGTTTATTAAAGATTTAAATTTATAAACTCGATAATTCAAAAATATTGATAACACTAAACGAACACTTCACTTATTGTTTAACTTAACAAAAAAGTAAAGTGTTCTTTATTATTATGTATTAAATTGATTGTCATAGTTGTTCACCTGGGTCATAGTTTTAATTATATTAGCATTATATATACAGTAATATAATGGAATTTAAAGTGAATGAAATATTAAAATGAAATTAAATAAATAATTTAAATCATTGATAAATTCTACTAATAAAATACTATTTAAAATAAGCGGAAATACTGGAAAGGTGGGGCATAATGAATTCAAGAAAAAGAATGGCTTTGTTTTTGCTTTTTATACTGCTAGTTATCAGCTTTTCAATCTTTTTACTACATAAACGTCAAAAAGATCATTACATAGAAGTACAGTAGAAGCGGATTGATTTGTACTTTAAACACAATCTTAAAGAATATCATTCAATGAAAGTCACGAGTTTTACAAAAAGTCCAATGGGTAGTTACTTTGTAAATGGATATGTTAATAATAACCAAAAATATTACTTTAAAATACTGATTTCTTCAGTTAATGAATTTCAATTCATTAAAGAAGTAGGGTATAACCCCAAAACACTTGGAAAATTATTTAAAGAGGAAGAGGCTAAAAACAAAATAGGAGCAGATGAAATCATTAAAAAAGAACATTTAGACAAGGAAAAATATGAAGCACAACCACCATTTATTTTGGGGGATATAAAGTGACTTAAAATAATATTTAATGAGATGACCATAGGTTACATTTGTCATATATTTAAAACGTTTTGAACTAACGTCTGGATTTAAAGTAGTCCCATAAGATATGTGTAGTTAAAATCAGTCCCATGGCAAAGAAGAATACAATAATAACGTTTAATATTATGCTAAAAACATTATAAATTGGTAAGTAGCTCAATAGGAGAAACATTGGTATAAGGAAGATTAAATCCCACCAACCTATTGCTTTTAATGTCTCTCTAAAATTGTTCATTCTAATGCACCTCATATAATTAAAAAGTTAGTAAACACATTGTTCTAGTCATTTAAAGTTATAGAATGCCAATTTAAACAAGAATTATAACAGCACCTACGTCTTGGTTCCAATATATAGACGTAGGTGTTGTTATTCAACCTTTTACATAGGCGAGATTGTAGTAAATTATTTAAAAACGGCTTGATTGATTGCTTGTGCAGTTTGTTCAAAGTGGTCGACACTTAAAGATACATAGAGTTTGATTTTAGGTTCTGTGCCGGATGGGCGTAATGCGATAAAGCCTTCGTTAAAATAAATTTTAATGACGTTAGCTGTCGGTAATGTTATAGGCGATATGGTTTGTGATACGAGATTGATTTTTTCTCCTTTTTCAAAATCTTCAATGGCTGTAACTTTTAGACCTGATATATGATGAGGTGTATGTTGTCTAAAGGTTGTCATAAGTGCATGAATTTTTTGTTTGCCAGCAGTGCCTTCAAAGGTATGAGAAAACAACTTATCATGGTGATATCCAACCGTTTCATAAATTTGGTTTAATACATCTTTTAACATTTTACCTTCGTTTTTCAATTGGGATGCATATTTAATAATCAAAGGGACGATTTGTACTGCATCTTTATCGCGTACAAAGTCACCAGCTAGGTAACCATAACTTTCTTCATATCCAAATATAAAGTGTTCATCAGCTGGTAGCTGCCTGATTTCCTGGGCAATATATTTAAAGCCTGTGAGTACTTGACGAGTGTTGATATGGTTATGCTGCGCTAGGCGCACATTGAGTTCGCTGCTGACAATCGATTGTATCATTAGACGATTTGTCATCTTTGCTGTTTGCTTGATACGATAATTTAACAGTAAAGCACCAATTTGATTGCCATTATAATAATGTATATGACCAGCTTCGTCACGTTCAGCAATTCCTAAGCGATCAGCATCTGGATCTGTACAAATCAGTAAATCTGCGTTCGTTTCTTGAGCTAATGACACTGCTTGGTCAAAGGCCTTATGATCCTCTGGGTTTGCACTTGTCACTGAGCTGAACTCCGCATCTGGTTGGCATTGTGCTTCTACTAACTTGTAATTCGTAAAGTGAAGTTCATCCAAAATATTTGGGACAACAGGGACACTCGTACCGTGTAAACTTGTAAAGACGACCTTTAAATCTGATGATGGAATATTACCTACGAGTCGTTGAACATCATTAAAGTAATGGTTACGCACCTCAGTTGGTACAGCATAAATATTCTCTGTTTTATTTCCAATGTCTTCATAAGTATTGAGTGAGAGTGGATCACCCAGTTGCGCTATGATGTTACTAAGTTTATTAGAAGGTTCGGTAGATAACTGCCCACCATCAGCACCATAAACTTTAATACCGTTATAGTCTTTAGGGTTATGGCTTGCTGTAATCATGACGCCAGCATCTGCTTCTAAATATCTGACAGCATATGATAAATCTGGTGTAGTGCGATAGGTGTCTGATAAGTAAACAGTGATATCATGACTTGCGAGAACATTTGCTATGATTTGAGCAAATTCTGGTGATAAATGTCTTGTATCATAATGTATGACCGCAGACGGTGTTTTGTGCTGTTTTAGCAGAAAACGTGATAGTCCGATAGCCACTTTATTTACTGTAAATTTATTCAAACGGCCTTCCCCTAGACCGAATTTCCCTCTAATACCAGCAGTACCAAAGGCAAGCGTAGTATCAAATCCTTCATCTTGTTCTTCAGCTGATTGCTGTTCGTAGAAAGTATGCGTTAAACTTTCTTTGGCTTTAGCAATCCATTGGTCTTTGTTCATTTCGACGACATCCTTTTCTATATTTATACGTTCATTCTTCTATTTAAAAAACATACATCCTCATTTGAAATGTAAACTCAATCACATTAATTATAAACAGAAAAATAGAATTTTGAAATATTCTAAGTCATTATTTATGAGGGCAATTTTGTTGTTTGCTGTATATTTAGAAGAACAAAAAGTATATAATGGATTAATATTGACTAAATATAAAGGGATGTTAAAGGTGAAGATGTATATATGATTAACACGGTAACAAGTATATTACCACCCGTACACGGTGGAAGAACTAAGGCATTATTGAGTCGAATACGCCTATTAGATCAACACCTAGGAATTCAAAATAAAATTTATACAACCAATTATAATGCTAATTATTTAGAGGTATATCATCAATTTAGAGAAGAAGGTACAGTAACGCCGTCTACAACTTTTGAAAATATGTATGATTGGTTATCTGGCTTTAAATTATTAAATATACCTACAACAAAATTTAGGAAAAAGATCATATATCATGAAACAAATCGTGATATTGAAGGGCTAACTTATAAAGTATCTGACGATGGCAATGTGGTGCGTTATTACAATGAAAAAACGTATGTTTTATATCGAAAATATTATGAAAACACAGATATTGTGCAATTTGAAGATGTCATGTCTCCAATTTCTAAAAAGAAAATTGAACGCAGAGAGTTTAATCAATATGGACAGATGCATCGGAAAACATTTTATTCACGACAAACATTTCGTAAAATAATGGAAGAATATATCGATCAAACAGGTAACGTGTATTGCCGTAAATTTTTTGATTCTACAGTTGCAAAACGCATTGATTTTATTCAAATTTATAAAAATAATTTATTTTATCGTGCTTTTAAGTCAGAAAAAGAACTATTCCAATATTACTTTCAACAGCGCTTCCAAGACGGTGATATTGTCTTTAATGATGCAAGATTGTTAGATATGCCATTACTCAAACAAACACATAAGACGAAAAATGTTTTAGTATTTCATAATAGTCATTTAGAAGGACAGCAAATAAATCGGTCATATCGGTTTGCATTAGAGCATTCAGAAAATGTTGCGCAGTATGTCTTGTTAACAGAGATGCAAAAGCGCGATATCCAAAGTACGTTTGACATTAGTGAACAACAAATTACAGTTTTACCGCATTTTATTCAACCTTATCCTCAACATGATAGTATCCAGCAACAAGATCGTTTTATCTTTATAGGTAGATTAAGTTTACAAAAGCAAGTTGACCATCTGATTAAGGCTTATCACCGTTTCTTAAGTTATGGTTATGGCACGAGACTTGACGTGTTTGGTGCAGATGAAGACAAACAAAAGCAACTGATGCTTGATTTAATTAATGATTTTGGTATACAAGATAAAGTGACAATTCATGATTTTACATCAAATCCATTAGACGAATTTAGAAAATCAAAAGCGTCATTACTCACAAGTGCATATGAGGGATTTGGACTTACCGTTATGGAGAGTATTGAAGTAGGCTGCCCAGTGATTTCATATGATGTCCGATATGGTCCAGCAGAAATTATCGACGATGGCGCAAACGGTTATCTTGTAGAACCAAACAACATTGATGCCTTCGCCCAAAGAATGGCAGATATTGTTAAAGAACCTCTTTCACAAGTTCAGACCAAAAACCAACTAAGGGAAACTCAAGCCATCGCTAACTATAAACAGCTATTCCAAACATTAAAATATTAAAGTTGAATCATAAGAATGGGGGATAGGGCATAATTTTTTAGGCTCTGAACTCTATATTGGAAGTAGTTGACGGGATTAAAAATATGCTTATCCCAAGCTTTTTCAATTCAAGTCAACCATGCAGGGGCGGGAATACGAATTCACAATGAATTCTAACCGCTCTCTTTATAATTTAGAAATTCTTAGTGAATGGCTAAAAGTGAAGTAAGTTTCATCATTTATTTATACTAATCATTTAATTCTTGTTTTCATTTGCACGTCTCAATCCTTAACGATATGATAATGATGAGTATTGAAGTAAGCGTTTACAATAAATTTACAATACACACATTGTGAAAGGGGTTTAGATGATGGTTGAACAGTTTGATTTGATTGTGGTCGGTGCTGGACCCGGGGGTTATGTTGCGAGTATTCGCGCTGCTCAATTAGGGATGAAGGTTGCCGTCATTGAAAAGGACCGTGTGGGGGGCACATGTTTCAATGTAGGATGTATTCAATCTAAGCTGTTGATTGAACATGGCAAGCGTGTTTATGAAATGAATCAAGCGAAAGATTGGGGCATTTTTGCAAATCATATTGAGCTGGATATTAACAAAATGAATCATCGTAAGGATGAGGTGGTGGATGAGATTATTGGCAATGTTCACCATCTTTTTGATGAAAATCATGTAAATTACATACAAGGAGAAGCGGTAGTTCATAGTGATTTATCTGTTGAAGTCAATGGCCGCGTACTTCATGCCAATGATATTGTATTAGCGACTGGAAGTTCACCATTCGTGCCACCTATTGAGGGTGTTGATAAGATTGATTATGAAACGACGGATTCGTTCTTTAAGCATTCCACTTTACCAGAACAAATAACGATTGTCGGTGGTGGTGTCATTGCGACAGAACTCGCATCTGCCATGGCTGATTTAAGTGTTCATGTAACGATTTTAGAGTCTGGTGACAATATATTGCGCTCTGAGGATAAAGATGTTCAAGCGTCGATACGGAAGTTATTAGATCATCAGGGTGTAAAGATTGTTACACATGCGCGTGTCAATAAAGTAGATACTGATGCTGTTTATTTAGAAAATGGTTCACAGTTACCCTATGGTACACTACTATTTGCAACTGGGCGACGTCCTAATTTACAAGCATTTGAATCTCTTAATTTAACTATGGAAGATAAAACAATTAAAGTGAATGAGTTTAACGAAACATCGGTGCCACATGTCTATGCAATTGGAGATCTTGTAGCCGGTTATCAACTGGCGCATACAGCAAGTGCACATGGTGCCGTTGTGGCTGAGAAAATTGCAGGACTGAATCCCGACCCTGTGAAACAAGAGGATATACCAAGATGTATTTATACGCGAGTTGAATCAGCGTCAATAGGTTTATCTGAAGCACAAGCAATTGCTCAAGGTTATGACGTAAAAGTGACACAATCAAACTTTAAAGAAGCGCCGAAAGCTTTAATAAAGGGGGAAACAAATGGTGTAATAAAAATGGTTATTGATAAAGCCACGCACCATATTTTAGGTATTTTTGCTGCGGGTCCTAATGCTACGGATGTGGTCGGGCAAATGTCAGCTATGCGAGCTGCACATGGTCAACTTGAAGACTTAGCTGCTATGATTCAACCTCATCCAGCGCTATCAGAAACAATTGGTGAAACTGCCAATGCGTATTTTAATAAGGCTATACATCAATAAATTGTTCACAATTGCAGTCGGTTTACCTCAAATTTAAGCAGCTTCAAATTAGTTGAAATATACAAATAAAGTGAATTTTAAGATAAATGACTAATTTGTGAAATACATCACATATTACTTTAAAAAATAAAAAAAGAGCGTATTATAGTAGATGTAAGGAATAAGTAATTGGAGTGATAACTGATGCGAAAAGTAATTGAACAAGTTATTTTTTCAAATGAAAGCAGTTATAAAATTCATGTGCATACAGGCGTAAACCAAGGATTAATTGGTGATATTAGAGATGGTTACATCACTATCGACTCTATGCCATATATCGATGCAGAACGATTATATCAATATGGTCTTGAACACAAGGAAGTTGTACCTAGTTAATCAAGACAGCCCCTAAAAAAGAACTCGACTTTTTTGACCCAAGTATCGTATGCCCTTCCTGGCGAACATCAAGGGCATCATATATACCCCAATAACATTGAATAATCTCTGGAAAGCCCACAAACCAATGCGTACTGGTTGTGGGCTTTTAGTATTAAACAACTTTAAAATTCTTTTTAACCTCATTATATTGATACTCTAAATTATAAAGTTTATTTTTGAAGCCATCTTGACTGCTAAAGGGCATGCGAACATCCTGCATGTTATCAATTTCACGAATAAACTTTTTTTCGGCTGTTTTACGTTGTGCTACCGTCATATTCAGTAATTCTTCTTCACTAAATAAGTCTTCAAAACGAAAACTGAATCCCATGCGTTTCTTTTCTGCTCTTAATTTCATGACACGATCATGATAAGTCATCATTATCTCCCTTTCTATAAACCCATTTTAATTAGACATACTTCCACTTTATACCTTAATATTATATTTTACAAATGGAATTTGTAAGTTGTTTTAGTTTTAACAACAGTGGTTATAAAGATACTAAGCCAAAAAGAAAAGGATGTAGTTATAAATGGATAATATCGTAGGACGTGTTGCTGTAATAACTGGGGCAAGTAGTGGTATTGGTAAAGAAATTGCTAAAGCTATGCATAGCATGGGATTCAGAGTTGTATTAGCAGGACGCAATAGAAAAAGATTAAATCAAGTGGCTATGCATATGCGTAAATATGAACGCTTAATAGTAGAAATAGATATGACTCAACGTCAGGAGGTAGAAGCACTAATTGCTAAAGCGATTGAGTACTTTGGTCGAGTGGATATTCTTGTTAACAGTGCAGGTTTAAGTTTAAGTTCACAAATCACAAGTCATCAAGTTGAGGATTGGGATGCAATGATTGACACGAATCTAAAGGGTACTTTGTATGCTATTAATGCAGTTTTACCACATTTTCAGCAATACAAAGAGGGACATATTATTAATTTAGCATCTATTAGTGCTGAAGAGGTAACTAAAGATAGTACTGTGTATAGTGCAACAAAAGCTGCTGTCCAGATGATTAGTCGAGGGTTAGAAAAAGATTTAGCACGTACAGGCATTAAAGTGACTAGTATTTTACCAGGTATGGTTGATACGCCAATGACTGAACAGAGTGATTTTGGAGGCCGCAAAAAGCTAGAGACCTATGACATAGCTGAAAGTATACGTTATGCCATAATGCAACCGCCACATGTCAATGTAAATCAAATTACTATACGACCAGTATAGAAATATTTTCGTAAAATATAAGCCAAGGTTTTAATGAACTATCGGAATTTTAAAAATAATCGATGCAGTTTATGGTAATGATTAAAGCTTTGACATCAAATTAAGTTTAATTTATTCAGTTGCTAACCATGTCTTGGGGAATGTTACACTGATATTATAGAATAAGCTAATTTCTAAGTAATGAAGGGTGATGACAACATTGGAACAAAGATTATTCGACTTGTTAGAATTATTGGTGAAATATAATACAGAAAGCCCTCCTGGACGTAATACAGATTCTTTGCAAGATGATATTCAACGCTTGCTTGAGGATTTAGGTTTTACAATTCAACGTGAGGTACTTTATCCTAATGACAGTATTATTGTAGCCACGTTAAAAGGTGAGGATCCAACAGCACCAAAGTTAATTTTAAATGGACATGTGGATGTGGCTTCTGTCGATGATGATCGTGAGTGGAACTATCCGCCATTTGAATTAACGCATGTTAACGACTGGCTCTATGGTCGTGGTGTTAGTGACATGAAAGGTGGCATGGCTGCTTTATTTTATGTCTTAGAGCGATTACATCAAGAAGGACGTCTCCCTCAAGGTGATATTATTGTTCATTCTGTAGTTGGGGAAGAGGTTGGTGAAGCAGGGACAAAGCGTGCTTGTGAAATCGGACCTAAAGCCGACTTAGCATTAGTCTTAGATACGAGTGATAATATGGCGTTAGGTCAAGGTGGCGTGATTACAGGCTGGATTACAGTTAAAAGTAAGCACACAATACACGATGGCGCACGTCATCAAACTATACATGCAGGTGGTGGCTTATTTGGTGCCAGCGCTATTGAAAAAATGATGAAAGTCATTCAAGCATTAAATGAATTAGAACGGCATTGGGCAGTGATGAAATCGAGTCCAGGAATGCCACCTGGCGCAAATACAATCAATCCTGCTGTTATTGAAGGAGGCCGACATCCTGCTTTTATTGCTGATGAATGTCGTTTATGGATTACGGTACACTATTTACCTAATGAATGCTATGAAGATGTTATTGCAGAAATTGAAACATATTTAAACCAAGTAGCTGCAGCTGATATTTGGTTGAAAGATCATCCATTGTCCTTTGAATGGGGTGGTGCATCAATGATTGAAGATAAAGGAGAGATTTTTCCAAGTTTTGAAATCCCAACGACCCATCCAGGATTTAAAGCTTTGCAACAGGCACATGAACTTGTACATTATAAACCTTTAGAACATGGTATGAGTACGACAGTTACAGACGGTGGTTGGACAGCACACTTTGGTATACCAACAATTTTATATGGTCCCGGAAGTTTGACCGAAGCGCATAGTGTAGATGAAAAAATTACTGCGACAGAATTGCAAACATATAGTGAAGTACTCTATCAATATTTAAAACAATGGTACCAGAACCCAGTAAAAAATTAGAAAAACATGTTGGGATATACATGTAAGTGATTAGAGTTCCAGCGCCTGATTCTTTTCTTCCATTATGATTTCTACAATCTTATTTGCAGACATAAAAACTGGCAAAATCAGTTTTTACTAACAAAGCAAGCTGGGATGAGGGCCAAGCAAAGAGGAATACGATAAGCACTTCTACGTACAACGCAAGCTGGGGTGGGGGCCCCAGCAAAGAGGAATGCGAAAAGCATTTCTACGTACAACGCAAGCTGGGGTGGGGGCCCCAGCAAAGAGGAATGCGAAAAGCATTTCTACGTACAACGCAAGCTGGGGTGTCGAAGTTGTCCTCTAAGAATGCGAGCCAACAATACGAAATATTGTTGTAAATAAAGAAGCACAAAGATGATTTATGTTAAACCATCTTTGTGCTATTATTTTGGGATTTATATGCCATGCTGTTTGTATTATCGTTTAAAGGTATCACGGAGTTTCTTAACCCAACCAGCGCCTCGCTTAGAAACGACGGGAACTCCTGAAGGCTGGGACGCGAGCTTTTTTAATTGTTTACCATATTTAATTGCTTTTTGCATTAAATAGGCTTGTGAATTTAAAGGTGACATATCGTTTTTAATATAGTGATATTGACCATATTGATCTTGATAACGTCCCTTTTGATTGTCTGATAATTGTAAGTTCATATAGTCTAGTAATCGTTTGGCAATGTCGTTATCTTCAACTGGGAATAAAATTTCAACACGTTTAATCATATTCCGAGTCATGACGTCAGCGGAAGAAAGATAAATACGTTGGTCACCATTATTATAGAAATAATAAATACGAGAATGTTCTAATAATCGTCCTACAATACTAACGACTTCAATATTCTCACTTATACCAGGAATTCCAGGTTTTAAACAACATATGCCACGAATAATCAACTGAATTTTAACGCCTGCTTGAGAAGCTTCGAACAATTTCTTGATGATCGCTTTATCAGTTAATGAATTCATCTTCATGATAATATGGCCATTGCCATGTTCGTGGTGACTTTTAATTTCTTTGTCGATACGGTCGATAAAGACATCACGAATATCAAATGGTGCCACGATTAATTTGTTATATACGGGCTTAACGGAATAGCCACTTAAATAATTAAAGAAATTAATCGCGTCTTCCGCAATTTCTTTATTTGTGGTAATAATACCCATATCTGTATAGAGTTTAGCTGTTTTATCGTTATAGTTACCTGTACCTAAATGTACGAATGAAGTTAATGTTCCATGAGTACGTTTTACTACAAGTGCAATTTTACTATGTGTTTTTAAGTGTGTCATACCATAAATGACATGACAACCAGCATCTTCTAACATACGTGCCCAATGCACATTATTTTCTTCATCAAACCGCGCTTTTAATTCTACAAGTACAGTCACTTGTTTACCTTTTTCGGCAGCTTCTTTTAAACTTTTAATAATTGGTGAATCTTTACTTACGCGGTACAAAGTTTGTTTAATCGCAATTGTATCAGGATCATCTGCAGCTTCGCGAATAAAGTCGACAATCGGTTGAAATGATTCATAAGGATGATGGAAGAAAATATCGCGTTTTAAAGCTAATTCATAAATATTATTAGTACCTAAAGAACGCGGTACTTGTGGTGTATATTGCTCATAAGTTAAGAATTTTAATTTGTGTGATAAATGGTCTACCAAACCAAATAAAAATGTTAAATCGAGTGGTCCATTAACAAAATACACGTCATTGTTCTCAACTTCTAACGTATCAATGAGCCATGGAATATCGTCTGAATTAGCGGTGCGACCGTCAACCTCTAAACGCACAGCTGAACCACTTTTACGTTCTTTCAAGAAACGTTCAATTTCGATAAGTAAATCTTCAGCACCATCCTCATGAATGGTTAAATCGGCGTTACGTGTAATACGGAATGTAAACGTATTTAAAACTTCGTATCCCGTGAATAGATAATTGATGAAATAAGTAATCACATCTTCAACCATTAATACATATTGTTTTGTACCTTCATTGAGTGTAATGAACCTAGGTATTAATGACGGAATTTGAACAATAGCAGAATTTATCGCATCTTCCGTATCAATATCAACGAAGATATTTAAGCTTTTATTATTTAATTTTGGAAATGGATGATATGCATCAATACCTAAAGGTGTAAGCGTAGGCAATATGGTTGTCTTAAACTCTTGTTCAAGACGAGTTAATAGTTGGTTGGATAATTGTTCAGGTTGAGACATTTCGATATCATATTGTCGAAGTTCTTCGATAAGTTCATTATAGCGCTCATATTGTTTATCAACATATGTGGTATTCTTTTCTTGGATAGCATCAACTTGTTCTTGCGGTGTCATTTGTGCTTTGTTTTCAGGCTTATCATATCCCATTTTAACTTGGTCTTTTAAGCCAGCGACCCGGACCATAAAAAATTCATCTAAATTAGAGCTAAAGATAGAGATGAAATTTAACTTTTCTAATAAAGGATTATTATCGTCATAAGCTTCTTGTAATACACGATAGTTAAAATCTAACCAGCTAAGTTCTCGATTGTTGTAATACTGCGGTAAATTGATGTTATTTTCTCCCAATTGATTTTGCATTGTCTATACACACCTTGTCGTTTAGTCATAATTTTTGTTATATACGTACGTGCTATGGCAGTTTTACCTAACATAAAGATAGCATAAGAGTTTTAATATTTTGTAAAGGTGATGGCAACTTTACCCTTTAAGACTTTTTCTATATGTTTTTTTTGGCGCATTGCCTGATACTTTTCAGCAATAGGTTCACCTTTATGGTAAACGATGAGTTCAAAATCTTCTTCAGCTTTTTTCAATGGTTTCAATGAGACATCTTCTACAAAGCTTGTGTGTGAAATATTGAGTGCATTGACAAACTTAATAATGCCTCCAAGAATTTGAATGGTATCGATTTCTTTATTTCCAAACCAGTTTGTCTCAGTACAATAGAATTTTAGCAATGATTTATTTTTAAAGCTGGCAAGTAGGGCTAGTTTCACACGGTCTTTATGTGTATAACCATTAATCATTGAGTTCGCAATAATATAATAGCTATGCGGTGAGCTTGAATCTGAATCGATAAAGCTACCTAAGTAATAGATATACGCGCCTTCTTCAAACAATCGTTGCTCTTTATCGCTTAAATTGAACTCTGAATATTGCATGATCTGTGACAATAGGGATTTAGCTAATTTAAGTCGACTCGCAGAACTACTTTCTTCAATTTGATATTCATTCGCAAGAAAATGGATAGCTTCTTTACGAACGTTATATTTATCAAAAACATCTGTATAACGGTCACGAATTTGTTTAATGATGTAGCCTTCACGTAACCCATTTCTTGAAAATGTAAATTGAGTCGCGTTTACTTTTTTATACAATGCTTTAAATACGCAGACAGCTGGTAAAATAATATCAACTCTGTCACGACTCAGTCCATCTAGATTAGTTAAGTCATCGCGGTCACTTTTGCGTATGATATCTAGCACTTCCTCAATATCATTATTAGACATTGTGTAATTATGTACGCCACCAATTGGATATGAGTGTTCCGATTGATGAATACGAGCCACGTTTCGTGCAGAACCACCCACACCGACAAGGGCTACTTCTTTATCTTGTAGCCAAGATAATTCATCAAATTGTGAAGAGATGAATTTTTCCATATCTTTAATAGCTGATTTGTTGTTGTGCGCTTTATTTTCAAAAAACATACGTGTAAGTGTAACGACACCAAAAGGAAAACTATGTGATTCAACTAATTCCTTATTTTTAAATAATGTTACTTCGGTTGAACCACCACCAATATCAACGGATACACCGTTAGCAATTTCTGTTGTATGTGTAATGGCATAAAAGCCATAATAGGCTTCATCTAGTTCTGGAATGATTTTCATATCAATATTTAATTCTTTTTTGACCTGTTTGATGATGGCGTTTTTATTTTTAGATTGACGGATAGCTGCTGTTGCAATCGGATGTAACTCGGTAACGTTAAATTCTTGTGCAACTTTTTTAAAGCTTTTAAGCGCTTCAATGAGCACTTTAATACCATCTTTGCTCATTTCTTTTTTAGTTGTTAAGTACTGACTTAGTCTTGCCGGTGTTTTAATGTTTAGTATTTCATTCAAGCCAGCTGTTTTGCTAAATTTAAAAATGACTAATCTAATTGTGTTAGATCCTATGTCAATTAAGCCGATGCGTTCTTCCATTGTATCCTCCTATTGCCTTTGGATAGTCTATTAATTATGATTACCCTCTTTACTATTATTCTACATTAAAATCCTTGTTTTTATAATACATTAGTGGGAATTTTACTTGAATTTCATTGTATCTTTCTCGGAATAATTATTTTCAAATTGAAAATGAGGTGGGGCAACAAATAAAAGCACAAAGATGATTTGAAATAAAAAATCGTCTTTGTGCTTTTTTGATAATCCATACTTTGTGTTATGGGCTCGCTTAGGAGACAACTTGCTTGTCGAATTTTTTCTATATTTATGCCCAAACTGATTATACTGCTAATTTGCTTTTATTGGACCTCCAGGACCTACTGGAATGCCTAGTAAATACCAAATAATGAGAAAGAGCGTCCATACAATGGAAAGGACGATTGTGTATGGCATTAGGCTAGATAATAAGGAGCCGAGTTTCATATTTTTATCATATTTTTGCGCATATGTTAGCAGTAAAGGCATATACGGCATCATTGGCGTTATTGGATTGGTAATAGAGTCGCCAACGCGATAAATCATCTGGGTAAACGCAGGATGAAAACCAATTAACAGCATCATCGGAACAAAGATAGGTGCCAGAATACCCCATTTTGCAGAGGCACTGCCAATCACCATATTGACCAAGCCGCTTAATATTAAAATACCGATAATTAATACGATACCATGTTGACCTTGTAATAAATTTGCGCCTTTAACTGCCACGATAACACCTAAATTACTCCATTTTAAGAAAGCAAGCAATTGTGCAGCAAAGAACACGATCAGAATAAAAGAACTCATTGTAGCTAAAGAATCAGAAATCATCTTTCCTAAATCTTTAGTAGATTTGATTTGTTTACTAAGGACGCCATATATTACACCAGGAATCAGGAAAATGACGAGTATCACTAATCCTACGCCATTAATCAATGGCGAATTATCGATGAGACTACCTGTCTTTGGATTACGCAACCAGCTGCCTTCAGGAATAGCGCAAATAATTAATGCGACAACTAGAACGATAAATGAGATATTTGCCCAGCGTAATGCACGTTGTTCAATCGGTGTAACCGTTGATGAAGGTTGGTCTGTATCATCTAACTCAGCCTGACTATCATCGTATTTACCTAAGTGCGGTATTACTAATTTTGTTGTTGTAAAATACAACGTAGGTATGAGCATAAAGACGCTTGCGGCAATAAAGTACCAATTCATAGCAACATTGGTGTTCACTTTATCTGTCACAATTTTAGTGGCTGGATTTGTAAATGCATACACTAATGCATCTTGCATGCCAATAATTAAGTTTGCGCCAAAGCCACCTAATGAAGAAGCATATGCCATGGCTAGACCAGCAATAGGGTGATAGCCAATTTTAATGAATAACATTGCAGCTAAGGGTGGTAAAATGACGGTCGTCGCATCACCAGCAATACTGCCCATAATACCGATAAATATAATTGTTGGCAGGATGAGCTTTTTAGACGCATGATTAACGACTGATATTAAAAGCTTGTCAAAGTAGCCAGATTTTTCTGCTGCGCCAATACCAATCATTACAGCTAATACGAGTCCAAGCGCAGGAAATTCTGAAAAGTTCTTAATGGCATCATTCATAATCATAGCAATACCGTCAGTACTGATGATGCTTTTTATATGAATCGTATGGCCATTACCAGGATGTTTGACTGATACATTGAACCAAGAAATGACCCAAGTCATTACGGCTAATAGTACACACATCATAAAGAATAACACTGCAGGGTCAGGAAGTTTATTTCCAACCCATTCCACGCCATTTAAAAATCTTGTGATAAACGATGCTTTCTCTTTACGTTTCACACTTGAGGGCATGTCATCATCCTCCTTTAAGATAACACCCAGTATATCAAATTCAATAACTAAATAAGCGAATATTCCGATATTTTATAATTTGTTTTACTTATAGTGTGTAATAGCACATAATAATATGATTTAATTTTAATCTTTTAAAAGATGATTGGTCTTTGGAACAATATAAAAGAAGATGACTTTAGAAAAAACACGTCTGACAGCGTATGAGGATGTCAAACGTGTTGACCCAAGTAACTTACCACACAATTTGTTGATAGGTCTCGTCATTTAAAGAACGAACAATTTCAGTAATAAGTCGAACTGAGTTTTCATAATCATCTGTATGTAAAACAGAGACATTAGAATGCATGTAACGCAAGGCTACACCAATTGTGATAGTTGGAATGCCTTCATTTGCGACGTGAATACTACCGGCATCGGTACCACCACCTGGTGTAGTATCCCATTGAACACTGATATAATGCTTTTTCGCAACTTCTTTAATATGTTGACGTAAGCCTTGATGTGCTATGCTTGAGGCATCCATCATAATTACTACAGGACCATTACCTAGTGCGGTTTCACTTGTTTGACCCGACATACCAGGAATATCATAAGGTACACATACATCAACTGCGATAGCTAAATCGGGTTTAATGGTTTGAGCTGCCACTTTAGCACCACGTAAACCTACTTCTTCTTGGACTGTAGCACCTGCGTACAGATTAATGCCAAGGTTTTCATCTTTAAGGTTTTTTAATACTTCAACTGCTACAGCACAGCCATAACGATTATCAAATGCTTTAGCCGTCAAATATTTACTGTTGGCTAATGTTTCAAATTCACTATATGGCGTAATCATATTTCCTACTTCGATACCATGCTGCTCAACATCTTCACGGCTGCGTGCACCAATATCAATAAACATGTCTTTAATATCAACAGCCTTTTTACGCTCTTCAGCTTCAAGGACATGGGGCGGTTTAGAACCAATAATGCCTCGTATTTCTTGTCCTTGATCCGTTGTAATTGTCACTTTTTGCGATAGCATGACTTGGCTCCACCAGCCACCAATGGGTTGAAACTTAATAAAGCCTTCATTATCAATTTTCGTAACAATAAAGCCAATTTCATCTAAATGACCTGCTAACATAATCGACTTAGTTCCATACGTAGCTTCTCTTTTACCAAAAATGCCACCCAAATGATCTTCAATGATACTATCACTAATTGGGTTTAGATAATCTCTCATTGTTTCTTTAACTTGCATTTCTTGACCAGCGATACCATTAACATCGGTTAATGTCTTTAATAATTCTATCGACGCTTTCATATGTATAACCCCCTAAGCTTGGAATAACTACATTGTAACATGTTTTGTTTTAGAAAATAAAAGTATATAGAATTTTCAAAAAATGCATAATAATCATTACATACAAGTTCTAAATTTTTTATATAGTGGTATAATAAAATAAACTAAAAATGAGCAGGTGAAGGTATGAAGAAGTTTATAGCAATGATAGCCATTGTTGTTATTACAATAGTGACTTTATCAGCATGTGATAAAGAGCGCACAAAGACATATGAAGGGGACATTGATGGTAAGCATGTCATTACTTCATTAACCTATAAAAATAATAAAGTGATATCACAATCAACAATAAGCACTTTAAAATATGATGACATGGGCTTATCAGAAAAAGAAGGAAAAGCATTATTTAAGAAACACAAAGCTTTAGAAAATGCTAAAGGCGTCGACTACCGTTTAACGAGTGAGCGGGATAAAATAGACGAAAAAGTAGATATCGATTATAACAAAGCAGATATCCAAAAAATAAAACGCAACTTCGACTTATTTTCATACGACAAAAACAACCACAAAGTCAACATGGAAAACAGCGTCAAATACCTCAAAAAACTAGGCTTCGAAGAAAAAAGCAAAATGACCAAATAGGGGCCAACAAAGAGAATTTCGAGAAGAAATTCACCAGGCAAAGCAAGTTGGGGTGGGGCCCCAACAAAGAGAAATGTACCAAGTATTTCAAAAAGATATTATTTTTGATAAGTACTTAAATGACGTTTGGCAATTTAAAATAAAATTAAAACAAATTTAAAGTGACTCTCCAACATGTGTATTTCTTGCAATTTACGTGTTGGAGAGTCTTTTATATAACTTATACATTATATTTTTAGAGATTATAAATAGAAAAACTAAGATTATCTATGGCAAAAACGTTTATAATAGATAACCTTAGTATATTTTAATGCTTAAACGGTTTCTAATGCTTGTGCTAAATCATTAATAATATCATCAGCATTTTCAGTGCCAATTGATAAACGAACCATTTCAGGTAATACGCCTGACTTGCGTTGTTCTTCCTCAGATAATTGTAAATGTGTTGTGCTTGCAGGATGAATAACTAGTGATTTAGAGTCTCCCACATTTGCTAAAAGTGAGAAAAGATCTAATGCATCGACAAAACGTGAAATATCTTCAACGCTATCATCAACACCAAATGTTAAGATGGCGCCTTGACCTTTAGGTAAATATTTTTCTGCCAAAGCATGATATTTGTTATTAACTAAACCAGGATAATTTACCCAAGTTACTTTAGGATGTTGATCTAAAAATTGTGCGACTTTGAGTGCATTTGCGGAGTGACGTTCCATGCGTAAATGCAAAGTCTCTAAACCAATTAAGAATTCATGCACATTGTAAGGTGATACGGCTGAGCCTAAATCACGTAAAAGTTGGACACGTGCTTTTGTAATATAAGCAGCTTCACCTACATCTTTTGTATAAGAAACACCGTGATAACTTTCATCTGGTTCAACTAAACCAGGGAATTTACCATTGTCCCAATTAAATTTGCCACTATCTACAATAATACCACCAATAGACGTACCATGACCGCCAATAAATTTTGTAGCTGAATGTATCACGATGTCCGCACCAAATTCAAAAGGTCGGCATAAATATGGTGAGGCGAATGTATTATCAATAATTAGTGGGATGCCATGTTGGTGTGCGACATCAGCGACTGCTGTAATATCTAATACATCAATTTTAGGATTACCCATCGTTTCAGCATATATTGCTTTTGTGTTGTCATTAATTTGTGCTGCAAAGTTTTCAGGGTGGTCAGGGTCAACAAAATGGACCGTAATGCCAAGCTTTTTAAAAGTGACATTTAATAAGTTGTATGAACCACCGTAAAGGTTAGATGAAGCAACGATTTCATCACCAGCATTGACAATATTTAATAATGCCAATGTAATTGCAGCTTGGCCTGACGATGTAGCCAGTGCGCCAATACCACCCTCAAGCGCTGCAACGCGTTCTTCGAATACATTTTGGGTTGGGTTCATAATACGTGTGTAAATATTGCCAGGTTGTGCTAATGCGAATAAATCTTGGGCATGTTGTGTATTATCAAAGACATAACTAGATGTTTGATAAATAGGTACTGCACGTGATTTTGAAAAATCGTCAATCTCTTGTCCGGCATGTATCGTTTGAGTTTCAAAATGCCAATTTTGGTTTGTCATAGAAGGACCTCCATTTATTATTAGAATATTCAGATAATTAAGAACATCATTATTATAACGCACACTTATACTAATTCCAACTTATTTTGTAAGAATTTAAAACTTAAGTATAGATTAGAAAGAAAAATGTTTCGGACAAAAAAGAAACATCAAAATACATATATCATTTGAATGTATTCAAATTGAGTTTTTATTAATAGTATATGTTGCGTCCTATTAGAATCATTCATAAGGGTCTTCGTTCATTTCGCTTAGTGGTATTTATTAAATTATACGAAAATGCCTTATTTTTTAAAAGTATGTTGATATAAAATTACATATAAATATGACGTATTTTGGCGAGACTCCTGTGGGAACAGGACAAGCTGAAGCTGTCCCCTAAGAAGGTGAGCCAACAATTTTGACGTAGAGCCTAAAAATAAGGAGTATTAAATATAAAGAAAGCACAAAGATGATTTTTAATTTTAAACCATCTTTGTGCTATTACCTTGGAAATTATGTTCCAGCTTGATATGATCAATGTTTTAAGTTATACAATTCGTTTACGGATTGCGCCGGAGATTAAATCAACAATCGCAACCATTATCACTAAGCCAATTAAAATGATTCCAACACGATCCCAAGATCGTGTTTGTAAAGCAAAGATTAATGGTGTACCAATACCGCCTGCACCAATTAATCCTAAAATTGATGCTGAACGCAAATTAAGCTCAAAACGATACAGAATTAATGATAAAAATGACGGTAATATTTGTGGTATAACAGCAAATACTAATGTCTTTGTCTTATTAGCACCGCTTGCCTTTAATGACTCCACAGAAGTGAAATCTAAGCTTTCAATGTCTTCTACAAAGAGTTTTCCTAGCATTCCAACTGAGTGAATACCTAAAGCAAGAACCCCAGAGAAGGAGCCAGGCCCTACAGCTTTAATAAAGATGAGTGCCATGACAATTTCAGGGAAGACACGAATAACACTTAAAATAAATTTCATTGTGCCTGTCACTGGTCGTAGTTTGACTAAGTTATTGGCTCCTAAAAATGCGAATGGAATACAAATAATTGCTGCAATAAAAGTACCAATGACAGCAATGGCAAAGGTTTCTAGCAGACCGCGTAATAAATCTTCTCCTTCAGGTATATAAATATATCCTAAATCTGGATGGAATAATCCTGAAAAAATTGCTTTTAAGATTTCTACAGATTTGCTTTTCAATTCAAGGGCTGGCATACCAGCAAATCCCCATATCACAATGAGGGCAACCACGATGGCGATAACCCAGCGTTTAATCACACGTTGCTTTTGTCTCTTAGTGCTTAAATTATATTTAGGTGATTGAAAAGTTTGTGGCTCGTGTGTCATGCGAGTTGTTCCCTCACTTTCGAACTCACATAGTCAATAATAACAACAATGACTAAAGTGAATAAAATAATCATAGCTGTACGAGGGTACTGGAATAAGCCGAGTGTTGAGTCATAGAACAAGCCAATACCACCTGCGCCAACCAGTCCTAATACAGCAGAAGCACGAATATTAATTTCAAATGCAAATAATACATATGAAAAATATGTAGAAATAATTTGTGGCACGACGCCAAAAACAATCCATTTAGTTTTATTTGCGCCAACTGCAGTCATGGCTTCCATTGGGCCAGGTTCAATGGTTTCAATTGCTTCGTATAATAACTTGGCTATAACACAAATTGTTAAGATGAATAGGGCAAGTACCCCTGGAATTTGACCAATACCAAATACAGCAACAAAGATAGCAGCTAATAATAAATCAGGTATTGTTCGAACAATGTTCAAAATAAATCGTGCAGGAATGGTAATCCATTTTGTACGGATAATATTACTGGCACAAATTAATGCGATAGGAACAGAAACGATAGCACCTAAAAATGTCCCAACGATTGCCATGCGAATCGTATCTAACATTGGTTGCCAAATTGCTTTTAAATAACTCCATTCAGGAGGAAACATTTGTTTGAAAAAGTCTCCGATTTGAGGCACACCCACCATTAAATCCGAGAAGCTAAAGCCCGTATACACGAAACTCCAAATGACTAAGATGGCAACGATTAGTATAGAAAAGCTTGTCTTTAATGATAGTTTTTTATTTAAATATTTATCATATTTATTTGTAGATGTAGCTGGAGATGTCATTTTAATTCACTCCTAGCTTTTCGTCGGCTTTTAATTGACGACCATAGATTTCATTAAATACTTCTTCAGTGGCTTCTTCAGCGGGACCATCATATACGAGTTCACCATCGCGCAACCCTATAATTCTCGTACCATATTCTAGCGCTAAATCGACAAAGTGAAGATTAATTAAAATTGTAATACCTAATTCTTCATTGATTTTCTTTAAATCATCCATTACTTGCTTTGTTGTTAGTGGGTCAAGTGAAGCAACTGGTTCATCCGCTAGAATGATAGAAGGTTCTTGGGCGAGCGCGCGCGCAATCGAAATACGTTGTTGTTGACCACCTGATAGTTCATCCGAGCGTTGATCAAATTTATCCAAAATATTGACGCGTTCTAATGCATCCATTGCTTTTATTTTATCTTCTTTAGGAAATAGGCCTAAAATCATTTTCCAGGTAGGATGATAACCAACTCGGCCACTTAAGACGTTACGCAATACGGTAGAGCGCTTTACTAAGTTAAAATGTTGAAATATCATGCCGATATTACGACGCATCAACAGTAGTGATTTTCCTTTTGCTTGTGTAATTGATTTTCCTTCAATTGTAATATCCCCTGATGTGACATCATGTAGGCGATTGACAGAACGTAGTAGTGTAGATTTACCTGCGCCTGATAATCCAACGATGACTGCAAAATCTCCTTTTTCGATATTTAAATTAATATCTTTCAAGCCGACATGTCCATTCGGATAGACTTTGCTCACATCTTTAAACTCTATTTGACTCATGTTATAACACCTTTCTCTAATAAGGTTCACTTTGTATAAAGTTATAAAGAAAAGCTATGCCAAAATTTGGCTTAGCTTTTCAATTGACGTTCTTTATCTATGATTCAGTAGAAAATAACAACCAATTATTGCATATCTTTTACTTTTTTCTCGTATTCTCTAACAATATCGAAGTCAGAATCTTTCGCATCTGTATATCCTTCATGTGAATATACTTCACTGATGATTTTATGACCTTCTTTAGTTTTTGAGATATCTTTAAATGCTTTTTTCAATTTTTTTTGGAAATCTTTATCCATATCTGGTCTAACTGAAATTGTATCGTTTGGAATTGGTTTTGTTAATTCTAAAATCTTTGTATCTTTGAATACATTTGGTTGGTCTTTTTTAACGACATTACGTGCATCTTGGAATACTGCTGCAGCATCCACATCGCCATTTAATAATGAAATAATCGATTGGTCATGACCTTTCATATTGACGATTTTCATATCTTTTGTTGCGTCAATACCAGCTTTTTCTTTCAATGTAGCAATTGGGAAAGTATAACCAGCTGTAGATGTGACGTCTTGTAATGCAATTTTTTTCCCTTTTAAGTCTTTTAAGCTTTTAATGCCTGAATCTTTTTTAACTAAGATTTCTGATTTGTAGTCCTTAACAAGCTTTTTCGTAGGTGATCCATCTTTGTTCACACCAAAGCGTTGTGCTTGTAATAACAAGTCAGCAGCTTTCTGATCATGTGCTAATGTGTATGCGGTTGGTGGTAAGAAACCAACATCGACTTTTTTCGATTTCATCGCTTCAACAATCGTGTTGTAGTTTGTAGATACGGATACTTTTACTGGAATGTCTAATTCTTTGGATAGTAGCTTTTCAAGTGGTTTTGCTTTTGCTTCTAATTTATCCGCATTTTGAGATGGTACAAATTGGACCGTTAATTCTTTTGGTTTGTAGTTACCTTTGCCTGATTCTGAGTTGGAACTTTTGGAATTGTTATCTAAAGAACTGTTACCTCCACAAGCAGCTGCAAAGATAACCACCGATAACACGAGTAGTAGAAGATATTTAACGTGTTTCATATAATAACATTGCCCCCATTCACTATTTTGCAATATGTATCTATGTCTTTAATATCGACAATTATAGAGTAGCACACTATACTATATGTTATGTGTAGATTTCGTTAACTTTTTGTTAAAATTAAATAAAAATTATTTAAAATCGGTAAAGATATATAAAATATCATTAATAGTAACCCGTTTGTGTGTGATTTTTAATATACTGCTGGTGTGTGAAAATAAGTTAATAAAAGGAGTTAGACAAGTATGAAAATGATAAAAGTGGTAAGCTCTACTATAGTTGCCTCAGCATTAGCATTATCCATGTTTCCATCTACACAAGCAGCTGAAACGAATACAGCTTCACGCACAGTTCTATTTGATAATTCTCATGGACAAACTGCTGGCGCGGCTGATTGGGTTATTGATGGTGGTTTTTCTGATTATGCGGATTCAATGAAGAAACAAGGTTTTGCTGTTAAATCACTAGATGGGGAAGCAAATATTAGTCAAGAGTCATTAAAAAATAGTGATATTTTAGTCATACCAGAAGCGAATATTCCATTTAAGACGAATGAACAACAAGCCATTGTGAATTTTGTAAATCATGGTGGAAGTATCATTTTTATCTCAGACCATTACAATGCAGATAGAAATTTAAACCGCATTGATTCTTCTGAAGCTATGAATGGCTATCGTCGTGGTGCCTATGCGGATATGACCAAGGATATGGATCAAGGAGAGAAACAATCTAAAGCAATGGCAGGTGTTTCAAGCTCAGACTGGTTAGCCCAAAATTTTGGTGTGCGTTTCCGTTATAATGCTTTAGGGGATTTGAATACATCTAATCTTGTCTCAAGCGATGAAAGTTTTGGCATTACTAAAGGCGTTAAATCTGTGTCTATGCATGCTGGTTCAACACTTGCTATTACAGATCCTAAAAAAGCAAAAGGAATTGTATACACACCTGATCACTTAGGTAACAATGCGAAATGGAGTCATGCAGTTGACCAAGGTGTTTATAATGGTGGAGGTAAAGCTGAAGGTGCCTATATTGCTATTGCAAAGGTAGGTAAAGGAAAAGCTGCCTTTATTGGAGACTCCTCATTGGTAGAAGATAGTTCTCCAAAATATTTACGTGAAGACACGGGTAAAACAAAGAAAACGTATGATGGTTTTAAAGAAGAAGATAACGCACAATTGTTGAATAATTTAACTTCTTGGTTAAGTAAGAAAGAATCAACACCGAATTTAGCTAAAAGTGGTGTAAAATTAGATAAAGCGACTGTGTTACATGATTTTGAACAGCCACAAAATTCAACAGAACCGCAAAAAGAACCATGGTCACAACCACCTGAAGGTTATCATTGGTACGATCGATCAACGTTTGCGCCTGGTAGTTATGGCAGTACAAAATCTACTAAAGCTGATGGTGATAAACAACCAGGAGACCAACCGGCTGTGCAAAATGTAGCCTTTGCTATTCCTAAAGATGTGCAAGCTAACACGCCATTTAACATCACGATCAATTTGTCACAATTACCGGCTAACCAATCATTAGATAATTTGAAATTAGGAATTTATCAAGATGGTGGTAAACAAATCGGTCAATTTTCAACGGATGGTAAATCATATAGTAATATCGGCTATGGTTCACTTCCAACCATTAAAATCAATAAAGATGGCACAGCTTCAGTGACGATTTCAGCAAAGGTAACGGAGTCTTTAAAAGGGGCTAATATACGGTTAAAGCAAGGAGATAAAACCCTTAAAACTGAAAAATTGAAGTAATGGAGGACAACATGCGATGACACAACTTGCATTTTACATTTTAAGTGATATACATGGTTATATTTTCCCAACAGATTTTAAACAGACAAAAGGTTATAAACCGATGGGGCTATTATTGGCGAACCACATAATTGAACAAGATCGTCAGCGCTATGATGCTAGCTTTAAAATAGATAATGGTGATTTTTTACAAGGTTCACCTTTTTGTCATTACCTTGCTACACATATACATTCTAGCAAGCCATTGACGGATATCTATAATCGTATTGGTTTTGACTTTGGTACATTAGGAAACCATGAATTTAACTATGGTCTCAACTATTTAACTCAAAGTATCAATCGCTTAAATTATCCAATCCTTTGTGCCAATATTTTAAAAGATAATAAACCATTAACAGAACAAGGAATCATGTATATTAAGAAGCAAGGATACAATATTGGTATTATTGGTTTAACGACACAATATATTCCACATTGGGAACGACCAGAGTATATTCAACACTTAACATTTAATAGTGCAGTTCAAACGTTAGAGGACATATTACCTCAAGTACGTGAACAGGCTGATATCGTAGTTGTTAGTTATCATGGGGGCTTTGAACGTAACATTGACACGTATCAACCAACTGAAGTATTAACTGGAGAAAATGAAGCGTCTGAGATATTGCAGCGCTTTGGGTCGGACATTGACGTGCTTATTACGGGGCATCAACACCGTGAAATTGCTGCTATCAAGCATGATACAGTTATTCTACAACCAGGAACACGTGCGACACAAATTGGTAAAGTTACGCTAACATTCAATGATCGAAGACAATTGGTTCAGCGTACAAGTGAACTGTTGCCAGTGCACGATGACAGCGCTTTTAAATTAACCGATAAAGATAGTCAATTAATGAGTGATGTGGACACGTGGTTAGATACGCCGATTGCTGAAATTCAGCAGAATATGATTGTTGACGAGCCATTTACTGCAAGAATTGCACCGCACCCTTTTATTAATGTGTTACTACATGCATTATTACAAACAAGTGGCGCTCAAATAGCAAGTACGGCATTATTTGATTCTGCGACTGGCTTTGATAAGACCATTACAATGCGTGATATTATCAATAACTATCCGTTTCCAAATACGTTTAAAGTATTAGAGATGACGGGTAAGGGCATTCGTGAAGCATTAGAACAATCAGCACGCTATTTTGATCTTACGGACAGCGGGGATGTAGGTATTAATGACACGTTTTTAAATCCTAAACCGCAACATTATAACTATGATATATTTGGAGGCGTATCATATAATATTAAAGTGAGCGAGCCTATGGGGCATCGCGTGCATGATATTAAAGTGGAAGGACAGCCATTAGTCGAAGATAAGATCTATACCGTTTGTGTAAACAATTATCGTGCTGTAGGTGGCGGTGATTATAACATGTTTGCAGAAGCAAAGGTGGTTAAAGATATACAAGTGGAGGGTGCACAGCTATTAATCGATTATCTAACGCACCACAATTTAAATAACATGCCACAAGTTGTGGATTTTAAAGTAGAAATATAATTCAGTAATAACTATGAGCCTGGGACATCATTATGTTTTAGGCTATGAATGCCATATATTGGCAGTCGTTGACTGGATTGAAAATATGCGTATACCAAGCTTTTTCAATCCTAGTCAATCTTGCCGGGGCGGGACTACGAATTCATAATGAATTCTGTCCCGCTCCTTTATTTTTGGCTTTGTTTATATTTTATTGTGAGACTTACTAATGCTTATTACATGTTGTAAAAAGAAATGTTTAACGCTTCTTAACTTATGGCTCCAGAAGTTTAAGTTTGTATGTGTCTATGCTTTGTAACTTGCCATTTTGTTGTTGATGTATGATGTGTTGTGCTGTGATATTTGTTGGATTGTTAACACCAACTGCTGCTGCGATGTTGTATAAGCCTTCATGTAGACTTGTGATGTAATTGGTTACGCGAAATGTTTTTTCTTCTACAATGAGCGCTTTTTCCTTTTTAGGATCTGTCGTAGCAACACCTACTGGACATGTGTTGAGGTGACATTGTTGACTCATAATGCAGCCGACACTAATCATCATGCCTCGAGCAATATTAACTAAATCAGCGCCTAATCCGAGTGCAATGGCGATTTTGTCGGGTGTGATTAGCTTGCCTGAAGCAAAAATCTTAATTTTATCCCGTATACCATAGCGTTCAAGCATGCCAGACACAATAGGAAGTGCTGTAAATAATGGTAGGCCAACGCCATCTTGTAATTCTTGAAAAGTAGCGCCCGTACCACCTTCGCCACCATCAACAGTAATAAAACTAGGATACTTATCTAAACGTATCATTTCTTTCACTAATGTTTCAATTTCATCAACATGACTCACTACAATTTTAAAGCCAACTGGTTTTTGTCCAAGCTGTTTAAGTTCATCAACAAAAGTGATTAATTCTGCTGCATTTGAAATAAAGTTAAAACGGTTTGGTGAATTAATTGTTTGAAACGGTTTGACATTGCGTATTTGTGCAATCTCTTCAGTCACTTTATTTCCTTCCATATGACCGCCACGGGTCTTGGCACCTTGTGCAAGTTTAAGCTCAAATGCTTTGATTGCCGATTGATTCACTAATTTTACAAATTCATCTTTACTAAAATTTCCCTCTTGATCACGGACACCAAAAAGGCCAGGTCCTATTTGAAAAATAATATCCCCACCACCGGACAAATGATAATCAGATAAGCCACCTTCACCTGTGTTCATCCATGTGCCAGCACGTGCTAACCCCTGAGATAGTGCTGTTATGGCACGTTGACCTAATGCACCATAACTCATGCCAGATTGTCCAACTAAACGTTTAACGATGAACGGATGTGCTAAATCATTGCCGATGACGACAGCATGCTGATCATCAAGTTGAAATGGTTTAATATCAGCTGGTTTGCGATGTTCGTCTCGTTTAAATAACCGCTCATTATCAACTTGATAAATAAATGTAGAAATCATATGTTGGTTATCAATAACTAGTTCAGTTGACTGTAATGGAAACATTGCATTTTGTATGTAAAACCCATGTTCATAGTGCTTCAACGTACCAAAACTGGTCATTCTTGAGTTATATTTTCCGGCAATAACAATATTTTTATAGTCGACACGTGAGAACGGCTTGCCTTCGGTATCATTAGCATATAAGTATTGACGCATTTCGGGACCAATTTTTTCTGAAAAATAACGAATTCTTCCTAATAAAGGGAAGTTCCTTAATACGCTATGTTGTTTCTGATGTTTGTCTTTAAAGAGTAACCACAGCCCTAATAAAACAACGAATAATAGACAGCTTACTATAATAACATTTACAATAAATTGCATTGTTGTTAATATCATTCTTTATCCCCCCGTTATCTCTGTAATGATTATTGTACATTATTTATATGGAAAAACAATGTAATGTTCCACTAATATAAGGATACAAGTTAATGATCATTAAGCATAAAAGTAGTACAACGTTTAAATATGACATATGAGAAATATAGTGACTGTCTATTTTTTAAAGTTGATTTACTTATTTTTTAATGTCAAAATAATTAACATTTTCATAATTTAAGGAACATGGTAAAGTGAAATGTGAACAATACGCGGAGCATGGTATCAGCACGATGTTGGTAGCCATGTGATAGCTTCAAATGAATGAGGTGACCTATGCAGACATTAAATACATATAATACACGACAACCCATTGATGCGCACGTAAAGAAACGATTGTTTTGGGTAATTCCAGTTTATGTCTTCTTAAAGGTTCTCATGCCTATCATCATAGTATTTGGCGTCTATGGTATCTGGGCGGTATTAACACAAGATAAACCAACACAAGTTATTTATCCCATTGTATTAACATTGAGTTTCATTGTTGCGGAAATTGTGACGTTGAAATGCTTTTTCTTCTTGTATCAGCAGAAATTAAGAACAATTTATCAACGTTTAAGTAGTGATATCAAACCTATGCTATGGCCAATCGTCATTGTAAGTTGTTTAACATTATTGGCTTATTATGGCGGTCAATGTATAGCACATCATCTTAACCAACCTTGGGGGTTTCAACACAGTCAATCTGAGCAGTACTTATCTGGTATGTTTACGCATCCTCATGCATTACCATTTGTCTGGGTATCGATGGTTGTCTTAAGGCCGTTGGTTGAAGAACTGATTTTTCGCCATTTATTCATACACGAATTAGCGAAGTGCATACCCATGGTAGTTGCCATGATATTCAGCATCATTGCCGATGTTGTAGCTCATTCCTATCATTATCATTCTGTTCTGGAAATTGGAATTTACAGCCTTATTCCTATAGGTGCTGTTATCATATATAGATGGTCACAACAAAATTTATTAGCAGCATATGTATATCATAGTATGACGCAATGTATCATCTTTCTAGTGCTTAGCTACCAAAGTTATCTTTAAGCATAAATTAAAGGAGTTTATTATGAATCATAGAATGACAAAAAATAACAGAATTTCATCAATGACATATCATCAAAATCCTTGGCGACAACCCCAGATGGTTAAACGTGATTTCTTACTGATACTTGTATACGTATTAGGTAATATGTATTTGCCATTTATATTAGCTGACGCAATCAATTGGTTATCATTTACTTTATTACATCGGCCAAGTGGTTTAACTTATACTTCACAACTTTATGCTTTATTGGCACAATTATCTGTAGTTTTGATTTTTTGGGCCTTACATTATCGTGCACTTTTAAACACTGCAATCGCTCGTGTGAAGCAATTACAACGATATATTTATCTTATGATTATCGTCTTGTTGGTCATGTATGTAGCGAATATCGTCTATGCCAACGTAATGCAATTTTTACCAGAACATTGGCAATTTCATGATACGCAGAATGAACAAGAAATTAGAAAACTATTTAGTAATATCAAGGTATGGCCGTTATTATTTTTAAATATTGTAATTATTACACCAATAGTTGAAGAGCTGCTATTTCGTCATTTATTAATTCATGAATTAGGTAAGAAATTGTCATATCCAGTAATGTCGATTATTTCAATCCTGCTATTTGCTGGTATTCATGTCACTGACGCAACATCGCCATTTGAAATCGGACCTTATTTAATTATGGCAACCAGTTTTGTGGTGGCATATAACATGAGTGGTCGCAATTTAGCAGTAACAATAGCGTTACATAGTTTTAATAACTTACTTTCATTTATTTTGACACTATTACAATTTTTATAATTATTGTAAAGGCTAAGAAACATCATTATTGCATGCTTAACCATAGTTTTTTGTTGTTAATTCGTCATTGATGATACCTGAAAATAAGGTACGATAGTAGTAAGACATAATAAGGAGCGATGTTACGTGTTATTAGAAATTAAACATCTATGTTATCAAGCAACACGTCGTACAATTTTAGACAATATCAATTTCCAATTGAAAAAAGGGGAAACTGTAGCCATTGTAGGACCTTCAGGAAGTGGGAAGAGCACTTTGTTAAAACAAATAGATAACTTAATCAGTCCGACAAGTGGCGAATTATTATTAAACGATAAACCGTTCGATGCATATGAACCAGAAGTATTGCGCTCGAAAATAAGTTATCTGATGCAACAAAGTGAACTTTTTGGCCAAAATATTGGTGATAATATGCGTTTTCCAGCGATGGCCCATTCAGATGAGTTTGATGAAACTAAAGCGCTACAATTACTTCAACATCTTAATTTAGGACATTATAATTTAAATACACGCATCGAACATTTATCAGGCGGTGAGCGACAACGTATTACCATAGCTAGACAGTTGATGTATCAACCCGAACTATTATTATTAGATGAAGCGACTAGTGCCTTGGATACCGCCAATAAGCGAATTGTAGAACAGCTCGTGTTCGATTTAGCCAAGACCGGTGTAGGTGTTATGTGGATTACACATAGTGATGATCAGAGCATGCGTCATTTCGACAGACGAATTACGATTGTTGATGGTCAAATTACTAAGCAAGAGGAGTTGAAGCACAATGAGTAATACAGCCATTTGCTTAACGGCATTATTGTTAATCATACCGATTGCCATTTCGTATAAAGAAGGCTTACATATTATTAAAGATTTAGTTGTAGCGTCACTACGTGCGACCATCCAATTGCTTATCCTAGGTTTTCTATTGCATTATATTTTTGAAATAGATGCCACGTGGTTACTCTTACTTGCAGTATTTATCATTATAATTAACGCTTCATGGAATACATTACATAGGGCTTCAAAAGTGATGCATCACGTCTTTTGGATTTCACTCATTGCGATTATCATTGGGACAGCTATTCCATTGACGGCTATTATTTTGACAGGTGCGATAGACTTTAAACCAAATGAAGTCATTCCAATCAGTGGTATGTTGGCAAACAATGGGCTTATAGCTATTAATTTGGCATATCAGCATTTAGACCGTGCCTTTGTTAAAGATGTAAATGATATTGAATCTAAGTTAACGTTAGCTGCATCGCCAAAACTTGCGTCTAAAGATGCTGTACGTGATAGCATTCGATTAGCGATTGTTCCAACCATTGATTCAGTTAAAACATATGGTTTAGTGTCAATTCCTGGGATGATGACAGGCTTAATTATAGGTGGCACACCGCCATTAGAAGCGGTCAAATTTCAATTGCTTGTTGTCTTTGTTCATACGACGTCTACCGTGATGTCAGCGTTAATTGCTACTTATTTAAGCTACGGTCAATTCTTTAATGCGCGTCATCAGTTGGTTGCACGTGATAATGACATTGTTGATGAAGCATAATGACATCGTCTATAGCATCTAGAAGCATTTTAATGATTGTTTTCACATATCTGAATAAATCATAAGTTAGGATGTATTCAGAAGATTCTTGTATCAGTGTAAGTTGAACAATGTAATCATTTTTGAAGAAAAGGTACCTCTTTAATTTAGTTAAGATGTCTATACTAAATTAAATGAAAGGACCTTATTTTTTAAAAAAATATTTAAACATATGTAAGCGAAGTGTTTTGGTTGGGTGCTTGCGAAAGCAGTATAAGATGAAAAAAGCGCAAAATTACAAATACTGTCGATTAAGGTGGGCTGAAGCTATTCTCAAAGAAAGCGAGTTAATAAAACGTTATATTAGCATAAAAGAAGCCAGGAAATGCATTTGTGACAACACATTTACTGGCTATGATGCTTCAGTTGTGATTTCCCAGATTTTATAATTTTGGCGTTGATGTTATAGGTCTATAATCCTAGGATGAATAATTTAGTCACTTCAATGATGTTAGCTTTTGTCTTGTAACATAATATGAAAGTGAACGCCTTGCGCTGTTGGTTGTAATTGTATTGTTCCATGGTGATAGTTGACGGCATCATTGATGATGGATAAACCGAAGCCATGGCTTTCGCGATCTTTCTTAGTTGTATATGTTTCCTGAACTAATGATTTAAAATCAGTATGTGGCAGTCCAATACCATCATCTAAATAATCGATAATGAGCTGTGAACCGTATACCTTCAACTGGATTTGAATATGTGGATTCTCATTATTATGTTCAAGACTATTATTGATTAAATTAATCATTAGACGTTCAAAATAAAGCTTATTGCCATAAAATGTCTTGTGTGATGCTGTGTGAAAGTATACGTCTATATTGTCATAGCCAATCACATTAATTACTTTATTCATCGTTGATTCAACGGGGAAAAGCTCTTTACTATACTGTATCTGGTTGGTTTCAATATCAAATGTTTGATTTAAACTTTCTAACAGTTCAGTCATAAATGAGGCTTTTTGTGTAATTAAATTTACATATTGTTGTGTTTCACTATCGGCATGTATTAATTTCGCATAACCATAAATGGTTGTTAAAGGTGATTTTAAATCATGGGAGACTTGGCTAATCCATTTAGATTTATAATAAGTCATTTGATTATGATAAAATTTATCATTTAATAATTGTTGTGTTAGATGTGACAAACTGTGATGTAATTCTGGATAAGTATTAATAAAGCGCTTCAACTTACTTTTTGTGGTAGGTTGGTACAATTTACCATGTGCTAGATGGTTAATCCAATGAATATAATAAGACATTGGTTTTGTTACACGCTTT
Organism: Staphylococcus lugdunensis; assembly: GCF_001558775.1. Classification (NCBI taxonomy): domain Bacteria; kingdom Bacillati; phylum Bacillota; class Bacilli; order Caryophanales; family Staphylococcaceae; genus Staphylococcus; species Staphylococcus lugdunensis. The sequence goes on from NZ_CP014022.1 coordinate 2,002,109, forward strand.
GTTACAAAGAATGTAGCAATAACAATTAATACAATACTGAGTAACACATAAATCATTAAAACAGTTAAATAGAACTTTCCACTATTTTCAAATCCTTTGCCCAATTCATCATCATCTAATATAGGTTTAGGGTTGGGATTCTTAATAAAGCTAAGATGATGCTGATTTAATTTATAGTCCCATTTATTATAATCTTGAGAAACAATGCTCTCTAATAGTTGATCTGTCTTAATTTGATGTGCATTGTTAACACGAGTTGTTGATTGATTTGGATAAAAATAGACCATATACGTGCCTTTCTTATTTGATACAGCATGTGCATAACGCAAATTTTTAAGAATTCGAGACTTCAAGTTTTGTCCTTTTTTTGTATGAGGATATAGTATATTTCCCGCAGTATCCGTAAAATAAAGCGAAACGTTGTGTTCGGCTGCCAAATCCTTTATATGTTGATTAGGTTCTTTGACAATATCATTTGCAATTAAATAATCAGGATCAATAGTATTGATATCACTATATATGCGGTCATAAGTTTCAATTAACAAATATACTACGAATACGACACCTAAAATAATATTCGCAAGCATAAATAATGTCATATATTTTGAAAATTTAAAATTAAAACGTTTATTCATAGGCATCTTCCTTATAAATATAACCTTTACCGCGTACGGTTTGAATAAAGGTAGGTTGATTAGGTTGGCGTTCTATCTTTTTACGTAATGTCCGAATGTGAACCATTAAAGTATTATCATCTACACCGGTATCATAGCCCCAGACATGCTCATATAATTGCTGTTTTGTCAGTACTTGATTTTTATGACGGATAAAATAAATAAGCAAATCATATTCGCGGGCAGTTAATGGTACAGAATGTCCATTTACTTGGACATCCATGCTGTTAAAGTCGATATCTAAATAATCATAGTGGTAAGTTGTGCAGGCATCTGAATGAAGATGTAATGAAACCCGATAATACAGCTCCATTGGATCAAAGGGTTTTTTAATGTAATCTACGGCTCCTTTTTCAAAGCCTTTATATACATCCAAATTGGTATCTTTGGCTGTAACTACGATAACATTAGTCACCGATAAATCAATATATTTGAGCAATTGGTAGCCATCCTCAGCGTGTAAATTTAAATCTAGTAATACAACTTGAAAGTTAAAGTCATGCAGTAAGGTCTTTGCATGGTCAATGTCATAAGCCACTTTTATTTGTTTAATTCCTTTAGTCGTAAGGGACAGTTTCATCAGTTCATTAATATCTTTATCATCTTCAACAATTAGGACATCTATTGTCATATATAACACCTCACACTCTATCATATTAAACTTTAGCTAATTAAACTATATGCTTTTTACATATTTAAGGAAGAATTAAGCTGATAATAAATTGAAGTTAAAGTATCTTGATTATACTAAAGTTATTATTAAGCTTATTAGAAAAGGGGATATATAAATGAAAATAGTAGCTTATACTTCTGGTTTTATTGCTACGGTGTTATTTCTATTTAATATTTTACGCTTTGTCTTTGCATGGTTTGAAGCACGCTTTCATTTAAACTTTGGTATTGATTTGTTATTACACAATTCATATGTCATCTATGGTGCGTTAATCGGTTTTGCGATTGCCATGATTACCATGACCATCACGGAGGACTATTTAGATGAGTCTGATCGTATATAAATGGGAGTTATATACAAAAAAGAATAATTTATTATATAATGAAACAGTTACGACATAAACAGTTTCAGACGTAGCTGTTTTTTTATTATGCAATACAAAATGAATGATAGAAAGGAGAGAAACAAAGTGTCAGTCATGCGTGTTGCAACATTTATTCTTAGTGTTTTTATTGTTGGAATGGTAGAAATGATGGTTGCGGGAATCATGAATCTAATGAGTGCTGATTTGCATGTGTCTGAAGCGGTTGTCGGGCAATTGGTCACGCTATATGCATTGACGTTTGCTATTTGTGGACCTATATTAGTTAAATTAACTCATCGCTTTAGTGCAAGATCGGTACTGTTATGGACGTTGCTTATATTCATTATAGGTAATGCTATGATTGCTTTGGCGCCTAATTTCACTATACTCGTTATAGGTCGCATCCTATCATCTGCTGCTGCTTCGCTTATTATTGTAAAAGTGTTAGCCTTAACCGCCATGTTAACCCTTCCTAAAAATCGCGGGAAAATGATTGGCGTTGTATACTCTGGATTTAGTGCGGCTAATGTTTTCGGTGTGCCACTTGGAACCATGATTGGGGATATAGTAGGTTGGCGTTACACCTTTCTATTTATTATTGTCGTTAGTGTGCTAGCAGGTATATTGATGCTGTACTACTTACCACATCAAAGAGAACTTCAACAGGTGGCTGGTACAGAGCAGTCAAATGGTACAGAAGCATCTGATGTGCCTTCAAAAATTATTAGACCGCAAGAAGTCGTCAAATTTATCACAATTACCTTTTTAATACTTGTGGCAAATTCAGCCACATTTGTTTATATTAATCCCTTGATATTATCACATGATTATACATTGCGCTTTGTCTCTGTTGCATTACTAATGAACGGTGTCGCTGGTGTTATAGGCACTTCACTTGGTGGGGTGTTTGCTGATAAATGGACAAGTAAGCGCTGGCTTACGATATCAATCGCAGTCTTTGTTGTTATGATGGTGCTATTGAATATAATATTACCTTATGCAGCTTTATTATTAATCGGTATTTTTGTATGGAATATTATGCAATGGAGCACTAATCCCGCCATTCAAAGTGGTTTGATTGAGCAAGTTGAAGGGGATACAAGCCAGGTTATGAGTTGGAATATGTCAGCATTGAATGCAGGTATTGGTATAGGAGGAATGATTGGCGGCTTAGTTGTATCGCAATGGGAGGTCTCATTTTTACCCTATGTCAGTGCTGCGATAGGACTTGCTGGACTTATCATTACTTTAGCTTTACGCAATCATTATATTAATAATTAGCAGTAAATGTCTGAGACATCATTATGTTTTAGGCTATGGAATCTATATCGGCAGTAGTTGACTGGATTGAAAATACGCGTATACCAAGCTTTTTCAATCTTAGTCAACCTTGCCGGGGCGGGACAGCGAATTCATAATGAATGCTGTCCCGCTCCTTTACTTATATACATATGGTTGCTGGTGTGTTGCAGAATAAGGTTGCCAATGACATGTTCCTGTGCGAGCAAATTGCGCTAAATCACGTATCATTTGCCTGCTTAGTCGTCGGGCATGCGTTAATTGTGATACTTGGTGTGCAGCTAAGATGTCCATTTTACCGAACCAAAAGATAACATCTAAAATATGATACGCACTTCCGTAGTCATGATGAAGTGGTATGCACCAATCAAAACGTGCTAACCATGCCTGGTTAGTTGTGCTGAAATGCTTTAAAAAGTGCAATGCAGGTGCTAAAAAATAAGAATATGTAATGATTTGTGACTGTTGTACTGCACTTTGCACGTCATGTGGCTTAACATATATATCATATAAGGCCATCACTTCTGTAAAGCGTCTAGGCGTGAGCTTATGTTCTTCGCCAGTAATATAAATATCTCCTTCATCATGTGTGGTGCATACGAGCATAGGTTTACGATTATTTTGGAGAGGTAGAGACATGTCACTTGTAGCTATTGGTGCGTAAATTAGTTCTAATCCTTTCGATTTACCACGCGCTTGTTCATCGTCATCCATAAGCTGTAATAGCTGGGAAGAATGTAATAACGTAATATCATGATGACCATAGCGCTGTTCCATTAATTGTTTAAAATGTCTTGCTTTCGTTGTTCCTACATCAGCACTGTCTAATTTGAGCGTACCACTTAATAAGATGACTTGTTTAAAGTAGGTAACTGCGAGAGGCATTTGCATTAATGCCATAATAGACATACTGCCTGCAGATTGTCCCATTAAAGTCACATTATTTGGGTCTCCGCCAAAAGAGTCAATAAATGTATGCACCCATTTTAATGCGGCGAGTTGATCAGATAAACCGTTATTTTTATCATAATTTGCATTAAAATAGGACCAATCTAAATAACCTAAGGCGCCCAAGCGATAATTGAAGGTCACTACGATGACATCTTCTTGCTCTACGATATGTTCTGGTGTATAGAGTTCAGCAGTGCCATGTCCGTTGATAAATCCACCACCGTAAAAGTAAATAATTACTGGCTTAAGGTAATTGTCATTAGCTTGACGCCAAATGTTTAAATATAAACAATCTTCATCTTGAACAAAAGATCTAGGTGTCGAAGAAAAAAAGGTTTCAAGCTTATTTTGTGGTTGGGGTGGGATGGCTTGAACACGCATTGCTTGATATGGGGAGGACCATGATGTCTTAAGTTGTGCATGCTTAAAACGCATTGATCCGATTGGCGCATGCGCGTAAGGAATACCAAGAAAGCAATCTATCCCATCACTTGTTGTACCTTCAATAGCGCCGCCAGCTGTTTTGACGATGACCATGACTATACACGCTCCTAATATGATACTTACTGTTACTATAACATATCCTATAGTTGCAATTGCTCTGGTGTCAGGCTAATATGAACTTAAATTGATAAAAATAAAGAAAGGGGCGAAGTGATGGATAAAAAGCAGACCAACGCACAAGTTGAAGCGTTTTTGCGCAAAGATAGCCAATGGCAATCGGCATATCAATATTTAAGAACACTTATTTTTAATGAAACAGAATTAGAAGAACAGTATAAATGGATGCACCCATGTTACACATTAAATAATAAAAATGTCGTGCTCATTCACGGGTTTAAACACTATGTAGCATTATTATTTCATAAAGGCGCTTTACTCGAAGATCAATATGGTACATTGGTACAACAAACAGAAAAGGTCCAAGCAGCGAGACAGCTACGCTTTACTTCTTTAAAGGAAATAGAACAACGTCGTGATGAGATTCTATACTATGTTAAACAAGCAATCCAGGTTGAACAACAAGGTAAAACAGTGACGTTGAAAGAGACTGCAGACTATGAGATGCCTGAAGAATTAGCCTCTAAATTTGATGAGATGCCCGAATTAAAGACGGCATTTGAAAGTTTAACACCAGGTCGTCAACGCCAATATATGTACTATATTGGGCAAGCAAAACGTAGTCAAACTCGTCATAATAGAGTGGAAAAATATGTGAATCATATATTAGATGGTAAAGGTATGATGGATTAGTAAATATAATAGAAAGAAGATAGACAGTGAAGTTGAGATTTCTAATTGGTTGAACAACAAATTATGAGGGCAGTAATCAAGCTTAATTTGAAAAAAGCTTATAGGAAAAGACGGTTGAATATGCCATTCAACCGTCTTTTCCTATAAAATAAATACATTATTATTTTTGGTCGCCATTTAATTTTACTAATATTTTAGCTTGTGATTTATCATTTACAAGTTGTTCGAAACCTGATTCAACAATGTCTTGTAATTCTATTTCATCCGTTACGACTGATTTAACATCCAAGCTACCGTTAGCGATTAAGTCAACGGTTTGTTGGAATGTCGTTGGTGTATAAGCAATAGTTGAAGTTAATTTCACTCCAGAGTTTGTTAATAACATTGGATCAAATTCAACCGGGTGCGCAAAGATAGAGACAATGACTACTGTCCCACGTGGGCGAGTGACTTCAACAGATTGTTGTAACGTAACGCCGACGCCAGCAACTTCAAAAGTGACATCAACACCGTTGTCAGTGTGTTCGTTGATGTATTCAACAGGATTAACTTTACCAGAATTAACGACGTGAGTTGCACCTACTTCTTTAGCTTTAGCTAAGCGTTCTTCAGATAAATCAAAGACATAGATTTTACTTGCGCCAGCTGCTTTAGCAGCGACAACTGTTAATAATCCAATTGGACCAGCACCAAAGACAGCTACTTTATCACCAAATAATAAGTTGCCTTCTTTGACAGCTTGTACTGCAACGGCTGTTGGTTCAACTAAAGCACCTTCTCTAGCTGAAACATTGTCAGGTAATGCGTAAACATTTTCTTCTGGTGCATTTGTAAACTCAGCAAATCCACCATCAGATCCCAACCCAATAAATGAATAACCATCATAAAGATCGATATTTTCTTCTTTTTCATGTCGAGACACGGTAGGGTTCACAACAACACGATCCCCTTTTTTGTATTTAGTTACGTCTTTACCTACTTCTTCAACTACGCCTGAAAATTCATGGCCTAACGTCACTGGTGCAGTTTGACCTAATAAAGGGTCAGGTTGTTCTGTAGAAATAAAGACAGGACCTTCTAAATACTCGTGTAAGTCCGTACCACAAATCCCCGTCCATGATACTTTAACCTTCACTTCATTATCTTTTAATACTTTTGGTTCACGATCTTCCACGCGAACATCTTTTTGACCATACCATACTGCTGCTTTCATAATTAGACATCTCCTCAATTTTGAATCCTTAGTATACATATAGAGTAATACTAATTTATGAAATATTCAAACTATTTTGGCGAATAATAATAAATTTATATTTTATCTAAGCTGGAGCGAATTTTTTCACAAAATAGGCAAACTCTATAAAAAATTAATTTTTCGCAAGTTTAATATGTTTATTTTTAATAATTAGGGTATATGTATGAAGTAACCATAAAAATATATGCGAAGAAAATGGATTAACAATCACAATTAAATGAGATTTAAAGTAAAAGCCGTCATGCGCTTGTTAACTTATTACTATATTTGTTAAACCAAGGGAATGACGGTTTTTATAATGTTAATCATTTTCTGATATGTATTGAAGAAAGGGAGTACATAGATGTTAAGTATTAAAAATTTAACAAAGATATACTCAGGTAACAAAAAGGCAGTAGATCGCATATCTTTGGATATAGAGTCAGGGGAATTTATTGCATTTATTGGTACCAGTGGAAGTGGTAAGACGACAGCGTTAAGAATGATTAATCGTATGATTGAACCAACAGAAGGACAAATTACTATTAATGGTAAAAATATTGGGGATATGAATCCGGTTGAATTGCGACGAAGTATTGGTTATGTCATCCAACAAATTGGATTAATGCCACATATGACAATTCGAGAAAATATTGTATTAGTACCTAAACTATTAAAATGGTCAAAAGAGAAAAAGGATGCTAGAGCGAAAGAATTGATTAAGTTGGTTGACTTGCCAGAGGATTATTTAGATCGTTATCCAGCAGAACTCTCAGGTGGTCAACAGCAACGTATTGGGGTGGTACGTGCATTAGCAGCAGATCAAGATGTTATCTTAATGGATGAACCATTTGGTGCACTAGATCCAATTACACGTGATACATTGCAAGATTTAGTAAAAACGTTACAACAAAAATTAGGTAAAACCTTTATTTTTGTAACGCATGATATGGATGAAGCGATTAAATTAGCAGACCGCATTTGTATTATGTCAAAAGGAAAGATTGTTCAATTTGATACGCCAGATAATATTTTAAGACATCCTGCTAATGATTTTGTTGTTGATTTTATTGGTCAAAATAGATTGATCCAAGATAGACCAAATATGAAAACTGTAGAAGGTGCAATGATTACACCTGTGACGGTGCACGCAGATGATTCGCTTAATGATGCAGTTAATATTATGAGAGAACGTCGTGTTGATACCATATTTGTTGTGAATAATCAAAATCGACTATTGGGCTTTTTAGATATTGAAGATATTAATCAAGGTTTACGTAGAGGTGAAGAATTAATTGATATGATGCAGCGTGATGTTTATAAAGTACATATCGATACGAAATTACAAGATTCTGTGCGTACCATTTTAAAGCGAAATGTACGTAATGTGCCAGTTGTCGATGATGATAATACTTTAATAGGACTTATCACACGCGCAAACCTTGTAGACATTGTTTATGATTCATTATGGGGAGACGAAAATGATGATGCCGCCCCATTGGACAGTGATAACAAAGATAAACAGTCAACATCACAACAAGATGCACCACCTCGAGAACAAGATGTAATGAATGGTTTAGACCATAAAACAAACGAAATGGGAGATGATCGTTAATGCGTGAATTTCTCCAAGAATATGGAAGTCAACTCGTATCAAAGACAATTGAACACTTCCAAATATCAATTATTGCATTACTATTAGCCATTGTGATAGCAGTTCCGCTTGGAATTTTATTATCTAAAACTAAAAAAACAGCAAATATCGTATTAACGATTGCAGGGGTGCTTCAAACCATTCCAACACTTGCGATTTTGGCGTTAATGATTCCTATTTTTGGTGTGGGTAAAACGCCTGCCATTGTGGCATTATTCGTATATGTATTACTACCTATATTAAACAATACCATTCTCGGTGTGAAAAATATTGATAAAAATGTTATTCAAGCCGGTACAAGCATGGGAATGACTAGACTTCAACTTATGAAAGACGTTCAACTCCCGCTTGCATTGCCAATGATTATTAGTGGCATACGCTTATCAAGCGTGTATGTAATTAGTTGGGCAACATTAGCAAGTTATGTCGGCGCTGGTGGTTTAGGTGATTTAGTATTTAATGGGTTAAATTTATACCAACCACCAATGATTATTACTGCTGCGATACTTGTTACAGCAATAGCACTTATTGTTGATTTCTTATTATCATTAGTTGAAAAATGGGTCGTCCCAAAAGGCTTAAAAGTATCTAGATAATAGAGGGAGGAAGAACATTATAATGAATAAAGTGAAAACAAGCTTAATCATCATGGTCCTATCTCTACTCGTGTTATCTGGATGTAGTTTACCAGGCCTTGGTGATGGCAATTCAAAAGATGATGTCAAAATTACAACAACCGAAACAAGTGAAACAAAAATTATGGGCTACATTGAAAAATATATGATTGAACATGAGACCAAAGGTAAAATCAAACCAACAATTATTGGTAATCTTGGTTCAAGTATTATTCAACATAACGCCTTACAACGTGGGGATGTCAATATGTCAGCCGTGCGATATACAGGGACAGAATTAACAAGTGTCCTTGCTGCACCACCAACGAAAGATACAGACAAAGCAATGTCTGAATCACAACGCTTATTTAAAAAGAAATTTAATCAGAAATATTATAATTCATTTGGCTTTGAAAATACCTATGCATTTATGGTGACCAAAGAAGTTGCCGACAAATACCATTTAAAGAAAGTATCGGACTTAAAGAAATACAAAGATGAGCTGCGTTTAGGGATGGATACCCAATGGATGAATCGCCAAGGTGATGGTTATCCAGCATTCCAAAAAGACTACGGCTTCAAATTTGATAGTGCACGACCAATGCAGATTGGTTTAGTATATGATGCTTTAAAGAACAAAAAATTAGATGTTGCCGTAGGTTATTCAACAGATGGACGTATTGCCGCATATAACTTAAAAGTTTTAAAAGATGATCGCAAATTTTTCCCACCGTATGATGGTAGTCCATTAGCAACCGAAAAATTAATTAAAGATCATCCAGAGATAGATAAAGCATTGAAAAAATTAGAAGGTACCGTCACTACTAAAGAGATGCAGAAATTAAATTACGAAGCGGATGGTCAAGGTAAAGAACCAGCAGTCATAGCCAAAGAATTTCTAGAAAAACATCATTTCTTTGATGATAAGAAAGAAGGTAGTAAATAATGGATGGTAATTTATTACAACAATTAGCACACTACTATTCGACCAATTTCGGCTATTTAATGGGATTATTCTTTAAACATTTACTAATGTCTGTGTATGGCGTGCTATTTGCAAGTATTGTGGGTATCCCTATTGGTATTTTTATTGCTAGATTTAAAAAATTAGCTTGGCCTGTGATTACGATTGCCAACGTGATTCAAACGGTTCCAGCTATCGCTATGTTAGCCATTTTAATGTTAGCATTAGGTCTTGGACCAACCACCGTTGTAGTGACCGTATTTTTGTATGGGCTATTACCAATTATAAAAAATACGTATACGGGAATTGTCGAAGTTGATGCCAATATTAAAGATGCAGGTAAAGGAATGGGAATGACAAGTAACCAAGTATTACGTATGATTGAACTACCATTATCCTTATCCGTGATTATCGGTGGGATACGGATTGCACTTGTTGTTGCGGTTGGTATCGTAGCTATTGGTTCGTTTATTGGAGCACCAACATTGGGTGATATTATCATACGTGGTACAAACTCAACAGACGGTACAGCCTTTATTCTTGCCGGAGCGATACCAATTGCGCTCATTGCCATTTTAATCGATATTGGACTGAGAATGTTAGAACGCAAGCTTGATCCAACACAAAAGAAAAAAGGTCCACAACCTCAAACAATTAATTAAAAATACACCAGCCAGCAAATATATCAATTTGTTGGCTGGTTTTTTGTATAGCTGTGACTGATAAATTTTACAAAGGAGTCAAAAATTAAAAAAAGGAAAATAAGGTTTAAAAACAAATATTGATATATACATTTTCACAATATTTAGATAGAATAAACATATGTAAATAATCTATTATTCTATAATAATTCTAATTTAACAATTGTTTAGTCATCTTACGAACTTTTATTCAAATAGAGTGAAACTCTTAAGAATAAGACATAGCAATGATTAATATAACTTTAATTGTTGAAAGGTGGAATATTAATGAGTGAAATTAAAAGCGATATGAGTAAAACATATTAATTTTCATTAGCTATTTTTAACCAAAAGATAAAAATAAAGATGTCGGTTATTAGACACTATTGTTTCAATAAAACGGAAGTGATTAACGTGCTATGTGAATCAAAAATTATAAATAAAAATCCCAAATATCGAATTATAAAATACAAAGATGATTATCTCATGGTTGATATAGTTAGTCACTGGTTTACATTTCTATTTCCAATGATTAATTGGTTTATCCCAAAAAGATATGCCAAATTGAGTGAAGAAGAATATAACAATTTAAATATCGTGAAACCAGTTAAAAATAGCGGGGCAAGTATAGGCGTTGGACTAGCAATTTTAATCAGTGTCCTATTAAGGAAGTATGTCTTTATATTTGATGTTCAGGTGCAACAAAGTATAGCTGTTATAAGTTGCGTCATTGCATTTTTAGGTGTATTTATCTTTTTCTTATATATCAATAAAAAAGTAACGCTAGATATATATAAGAGAAATAAAACTCATTCAAAAATTATACTCATACCCACATTAAAAAGTATTGGTTATACATTAGCTTCCTATATTTTATATGGTGGTTTTGCATTTGTGATTTTTTACGGGTTAGCCGTAGAAAACTTATATAATGTATTTATATTTATTTTATGGGTGATATGGATTGCAGCGTTCTTTTTTTTCAATATGTTTGCGATTATAGATAAAAAAGTACATATCATATTAAAAAGATAAAGTATAGAATGTCACATCTAAATAGTTAATAGTTTCTGAGAGATAGTATCATTCCAATGAAATGGAAGTGGTAATTATGCTATGTGAATCAAAAATTATAAGGATGAATCCAAAATATCGAATTATAAAATACAATAATGACTATTTCATGGTTGATACGATTAGTCATTGGATCACGTTTTTATTTCCAATGATTAATTGGTTTGTCCCAAAAAGATATGCCAAATTGAGTGAAGAAGAATATAACAATTTAGATATCGTGAAACCTGTTAAAAATAGTGGGGCAAGTATAGGTGCTGGACTAGCAATTTTGATTAGTGCACTTTTGCGTAATTACGTCAATATTTTTAATATTCAAATACAAAAAAGTGTTGCTGTATTGAGTTGTGTTATTGGATTTTTAGGTGTATTTATCTTTTTCTTATACATCAATAAAAAAGTAACGCTAGATATATATAAGAGAAATAAAACTCATTCAAAAATTATACTCATACCAACATTTAAAAATTTTGGGTTCACAATATTTTTTTATATTTTATTCGGTGGGTTTTCATGGATGACTTTCTATGGTCTAGTAATAGAAAACTTATATAATATATTTATTTTTATTGCATGGATAGGCATAATATCGGGTTTCTTTTTTTCAATATGTTTGCGATTATGGATAAAAAAGTACATATCATTTTAAAAAATAAAGTATAGAAAGTCACATCAAAATAGTTAATAGTTTCTGAGAGATAGTATCATTCCAATGAAATGGAAGTGGTAAACGTGCTATGTGAATCAAAAATTATAAATATGAATCCAAAATATCGAATTATAAAATACAATGATGACTATCTCATGGTTGATACCATCAGTCACTGGATTACATTTCTATTTCCAATGATTAATTGGTTTATCCCAAAAAGATACGCCAAATTGAGTGAAGAAGAATATAACAATTTAGATATCGTGAAACCTGTCAAAAATAGTGGGACAAGTATAGGGCTGGGTATTGCTATATTAATCAACGTACTATTTAGAAAATATATCTTTATATTTGATGTTCAGGTGCAACAAAGCATAGCTGTTATAAGTTGTATCATTGGATTTTTATGTGTATTTATCTTTTTCTTATATATTAATAAAAAAGTAACGCTCGATATATATAAGATAAATAAAACCCATTCAAAAATTATACTCATACCCACATTAAAAAATATTGGTTTTACATTATTTTCTTATATTTTTTTGGGAGGATTTGTATGGATGATTTTATATGGTTTAACAGTAGAAAACTTATATAATATATTTATATTTATTATATGGATAGGAAGTATAGCACTTTTCTTTTTTTCAATATGTTTGCGATTATGGATAAAAAAGTACATGTCATATTAAAAAACAAAGAGGTGAAGATATGATTACAATAGGTAGCATTGTCTATTTAAAAGGTGGATCACAAAAAATGATGATATTGAATCGAGGTCCAATTATAGAACAAGACGATAAAAAAGTAATGTTTGACTATTCTGCTTGTAAATATCCATTAGGTTTAGTGGAAAATCAAATATATTATTTTAATACTGAAAATGTCGATCGCGTTATATTTGAAGGATACTCAGATGATGATGAAATAAGATTTCAAGAGTTGTATCAAGAAATGCTAAATGAATTAAGCGATGATATAACTCGTGGAGAAGTAGAAGAAAAACAATTTGGTTTAGAATAAAGCTATAGTTGTGAATTTTATAAAATAGCTGATGAAACATATCAATTTTCATTAGCTATTTTTAACCAAAAGAAAAAAATAAAGATGTCGGTTATTAGACACTATTGTTTCAATAAAATGGAAGTGATTAACGTGCTATGTGAATCAAAAATTATAAATATGAATCCCAAATATCGAATTATAAAATACAATAATGACTATTTTATGGTTGATACCATCAGTCACTGGATTACATTTCTATTTCCAATGATTAATTGGTTTGTCCCAAAAAAATATGCCAAATTGAGTGAAGAAGAATATAACAATTTAGATATCGTGAAACCTGTTAAAAATAGTGGGGCAAGTATAGGTGTTGGGATAATTATAATTTTAAACGTACTATTTAGAAAATATATCGACGTATTTAATGTTCAAGTACAAGAAAGTGTGGCTATATTGAGTTGTGTTATTGGATTTTTAGGTATATTTATCTTTTTCTTATACATCAATAAAAAAGTAACACTAGATATATATAAGAGAAATAAAACTAAATCAAAAATTATACTCATACCAACATTAAAAAATTTTGGTTTTACACTATTTTCTTATCTTTTATTTGGAGGAATTTCATGGGTGACTATGGAGATGCTTACAATAGATCACTTATATAATATATTTATGTTTATTGTATGGATAGGCATAATAGCGGCTTTCTTTTTTGTCAATATGTTTGCGATTATGGATAAAAAAGTTCATATCATATTAAAAAACAAAGAAATGAATTGCCATGGTTGAACCACGAAAATAGTGCCATGGAATTAGGAACACTTAATAAATAAGATTATAAAAAACACAATTCAAAGTTTTCATTTTTTCAATATTTGCTTTGGTAGGAGCATATCATTACGTTTTAGGTTATGAACTTTATATTGACAGTAGTTGAAAAAATTGAAAATACGCTGATACATTGCTTTTTTAATCCTAGTCAATCTTTTGGAGCGGTACTATGAATTCATAGTACCGCTCCCATTTCTTCTATATTGAATCAACCGTTTATGAGTTTTTGTTTAGAATAAAATAGAAGCTAGCGGTGGAACAATTGCTACTATAATGACCCCAACGATAACGACTGCAATACTGCCCATAGATTCTTCTGTTTCACCTAAATCTTTGGCTGTTGCAACACCTAGTGTATGTCCGCTTGTGCCTAATGCTAAACCACGTGCAATTGGATTGGAGATTTTAAACCATTTGACAATTTTAGTACCTAAGGCAGAGATAACCACTGCATTAAGAATAACCGCTAATGATGTAAGTTCTTTGACACCACCAATACCTGTTGATACTGGCAATGCAATCGCTGTTGTAGCTGCTTGTGGAAGCATAGAAGCACTTACAGTATTTCCTAATTGGAATAATGTAGAGACTAAGTAAATTAAAATCAATGCAGCAAGTGTACCTAGAGTGATTCCACCAAAAATTTGTAACCAATATTTTTTTAAGACATCACGTTTTTTGTATAGTGGAATGGCGAAGCTAATTGTTGCTGGTTCTAAGAAGAAGTATATAATATCTCCACCGACTTTGTACTGAGCATAGCTTATGCCTGTTAGCTTTAAGAAAGCTATGCCAGCAACCATGGCTACAAATAACGGTGCTAGTAAGAAGAAACCATTTGTCTTTTTATAAAAGTATTGTGCGATTACAAATGGTATTAATGAAACTAATATTCCAAAATAAGGTGTATTGATTCCTAAATGTTCAATCATTAGTGATTATCCCCCTCAACATGTCTAGATTTTTCATTTTGTTCAGCCGTTGGGAACAATGATTTTGTTACCAAGAATTGCGATGCAAAACCAACGCATACAAGTAATAGTAATGTTGAAATAATAATTAATAAGATAATTAGAATTGGATTTTTGCTTAAAATTGGTAAAGAATTAATAACTGAAACACCTGCAGGTACGAATAAGAAACTGATGTTATTCGTTAACGCTGTACCAACACTTTCAACTTGTCCCAGCTTCACAATACCAGTACACAATGCAATAAACAGTAATACTAGCCCTATTACTGAAGCTGGCATTGGAAACGGTATAAAACTTTCAATGATTTTCGAAATAAGTAAAATCACTGCTATTGTTAATGCTTGCTGGAAAAAGTTATACGTTTTAGACACAACAGACTGACCATGAGCCTTTGCTTTATTCACATTTTCATTTGCCATAATATCAATTTCCCCCTGGTTATTAATCTTGATCACATTTTAATATGAAAACGCTTCACTGTGACAAAAACATCCCCGACATACAAAAAACACACCCCCACATACAAAAAAACACACCCCAGATGCAGGGGCCCCAGCAAAAAGGCTTTCGAAAAGAAAGCCGACGGACAACGCAAGCTGGGGAGGGGGCCCCAGCAAAAAGGCTTTCGAAAAGAAAGCCGACGGACAACGCAAGCTGGGGAGGGGGCCCCAGCAAAAAGGCTTTCGAAAAGAAAGCCGACGGACAACGCAAGCTGGGGAGGGGGCCCCAGCAAAAAGGCTTTCGAAAAGAAAGCCGACGGATAACGCAAGCTGGGGTGGACCCAACAAAGTGAAGTGCATTTCAACGTGATAGAGTCCACTGGTATACCTGCCAATCAAAAAAGTATTGTATATAAAAGAAGCACAAAGAGGATTTTTAATTTCTAATCATCTTTGTGCAATTATTTTGGAATTTATGTCTTATCCTGTTCATAGACTGTAAATCTTCACTAAAACAATGTAAAAATATTAACTAAATTAATCCTGTAAATAAGAAAAAACACGAATCAGCGTCTTGCATTTGATTCGTGTGTTAGATTTATGCTTTAATCTATACCTATTTCTTGTTTAAATGTTTTCATATATGATCGGCTAACTTGTAGCTTGATATCAGACGTCATGGTAAGTTGATAAGTATAATTAAACCAATGTTCTACAGTCTTAATATGCACTTTATTAATAATGGTTGAACGATGTATTTTAAGAAATTGTGTTGTGGGTAATTTCTTTTCATAATAATTGAGCTTTTCAGAAGTTTGGTAATCTTGGTTTACTGAATGAATGGTTGTAATGCCATTATTGACGGTTACGGCTACAATATCTTCTACATTAAGCACATGAATGCGTTCATCCACCTCAATCGGCAGTACGGTTTGCTTCGTATGCGTGTTTATATTTTGATGATTTTGTGGTTCTAATTTATTTTTATCTGCCGCTGAATTTACATACTGTTTGGTGCGGGCAATTTTTTCTATCGTCTGTTCAATGCGTTGTTGCTCGAATGGTTTTAATATATAGTCTGTAGCATTTAACTCAAAGGCTTTAACTGCAAAGGTGTCATGTGCCGTTGCAAAAATAATGTAAGGTGCATGTTGCATCTTTTTTATTTTTTCTGCAAGATCAATACCACTTTCGTCCATGAGATTAATATCTAAAAAAACAGCATCAAAAGACGCATATAGTAAATGTTCTAAAGTCTCTGATATATTTTCAGCTTCTTCCACATGTTTTACTGTTGGAATATTATCTAATAAATAATGTAATTCATTACGTGCTAAAGGTTCATCATCTACGATTAATATGTTCACTTAAATATCCTCCTTTTGTTCATGATAAGGAATCATACAACTGACACGAGTTCCTTTATTTGTAGAAGTAATAGAGAGTTGTGAAGTTGGGCCATATAAGCCGATTAATCGACGATTTAAATTTTCTAAACCACTGCCAGTGCCTGTTTCAGAGTTGACGCTTATTTGACCTAACAATGGTATGCGTTCTTTTGGAATACCTTGACCATTGTCAGTTACAGTTAATTGAATCGCATCGTCGTGTTGACTAGCAGTGACGGTAATATGATTATTTGCTTTTCTATTTTTAAACGCATGTTTAATCGCATTCTCCACTAATATTTGAATAATAAATGGCGGTATCAAAATGTGGTGGTATTGTTTATCGATGTGATAATCGATATGAAATCGATTAGGAAAACGCGCTTGTTCGAGTGACAAATATGCTTCAACTTGTTGCAATTCCTTTTCTAATGTGATGGTATTATTGCGCGCACCTTGTAAATTTGAACGAAAGAATTGGCTTAGTTGTAACAGTAATTTACGTGCTTTTTCACTATCAATGCGTACTAATGCTGATATTGTATTGATAGCATTGAAAAAGAAATGCGGATTAACTTGCGCTTGTAATGATTTAATTTCTGCATCACGTAATAATTTACTTTGTGTTTCTGCTTTACCCAGTTCTAACTGACTTGAAAAAATCTCGGCTAAGCCTCGTGCTAACTGCTTTGTCGAATTTGTAACATCGTGTTTGTCTTTAAAGTAGAATTTTAATGTGCCAACGACATTATGATTGGTATAAAGTGGAATAACAATTGCGGCTTCAAGTGGACAATTGTCATGATTGCAACCAATGCCTTCTTTAGATTCGGCTTCTTTTAATTGTCCACTTCTAATCACTTCTTTGGACAAATTTGTAATGATTTCTTTTTTGGCAATATGATGATCACGTCCTGCGCCCACATGTGTTAAGATATCTTTTTTATTAGTGATTGCTACGGCAGAGACATTCATAAGCGGTAAAATCACCTCTGCCACACGTTTAGCAGAAGCTTCATTAAGCCCTGCTCTAAAATAAGGCAGTGTTTCATTAGCTATTTGTAATACATCGTGAGTTTGAACGGCACGTGCTTGTTCTTCTTGTTTCAATGTGGATAAAATAATACTTAAGAAAATTGCGGTGCCAATACTATTAATTAAAATCATGGGTAAAGATATTAATTGTACGAGTTCAATAGCAGCAGTGGTATCTTCTGAAAATATTAATATACATAGCATTTGAATCGCTTCATTGATAATACCGATAACTGCCCCTTGCAGAACCGTTGGATAACGATGATTTTTAATGGCTAAATGTCCGATAAACCCTGATGTTAAACCTATAATAATAGATGAAATTAAATAGGTGTAGGCATCCGCGCCTCCGATATACATGCGTGATAAACCGGATATGATACCTACAAAAAGGGCAACATATGGACCCCCAATTAATCCGGATGCACCTATCGTTAACACGCGTGTATTTGCCATGGAAGCTTCAGAATTTAAATGATAATAAATATTGCTTGAAATAATTTGACCATCTTTAATTTCAATGCCTGTAAAATTTGAAGTAATCGCAAATAGGCCAAAAATAATTAACAATTGCCACTGTGAACGCCATTTTTCTCGCTCTCCCATCATTGTTTTAAAATGACTTGTGTTCATCAATAAATAAGCAATGATAATAATAAGCCCTACACGTTCTAATAATAAAATAAAAAGGTTGAACATTGTGCCATACTCCCAAAAAAATATTTTCCACTTCTAAATAACTGAAAAGTGTTATATAACAGTATTTTAACAGGTTTTTATGCTCATGTGTTAAACAGTCATTGTTTTGTTAACTGTGGAAAATTGAAAATGAATAGAGTAAAATATTTATCTATAAACATATATTCCGACTATTTATAGAAATAATAGTTAACATGCTTTTATAATATAATTAAGTATGTAATTCCATTTAAGCTTTAGATATGATAACGTTTTCAATATACAATCATTCATCTCAGTTTGAAATTTTAGGAGGCAATTTTTTATTATGAACACTTCACAAGAATTTAGGGGAGATAATCGACTGCTAGCAGGTATTATTATTGGGGTCCTCACGTTTTGGTTGTTTGCGCAATCAGTAGTGAGTGTTATACCAGCGCTGCAGTCTTCATTTAATGCCAATATAGGGACAATTAACATTGCTGTTAGTTTAACTTCCCTGTTTGCTGGCTTGTTTGTCGTAGGTGCTGGAGACATCGCTGATAAGTTTGGCCGTGTCAAGATGACCTATTTAGGGCTAGCATTAAATATCGTGGGTTCATTATTAATTATTATTGCACCATTTCCTTGGCTACTTATTACAGGACGTGCTTTACAAGGACTTGCTGGAGCATGTATCATGCCTGCAACACTGGCTATTGTTAACACATACTTTTTAGGTAAAGAACGCCAACGTGCATTAAGCTATTGGTCTATTGGATCATGGGGAGGCAGTGGTATTTGTTCTTTATTTGGCGGTTGGGTCGCATCTACAATTGGATGGCACTGGATATTTATTATTTCAATAGCGCTGTCATTTGTTGCATTCTTTTTAATTAAACATACACCGGAAACGAAAGCTGAAACAACTGGCTCAGAAGTTAAAAAATTTGACGTTATTGGACTAATTTTATTAGTGATCACATTGTTAAGTGTCAATGTTGTAGTGACGCAAGCATCAGATAAAGGACTATTCTCACCAATGATTCTCACATTATTTGTTGTGTTCTTTATAGCGGGCTTTGCTTTTCTTATCTATGAAAATAAAGCTGATAATCCATTGGTAGATTTTCATTTATTCAGAAATAAAGGATATAGTGGTGCTACAGTATCAAACTTTATGTTAAATGGCGTTGCTGGTGGTACGATTGTAGTTATTAATACGTTTTATCAACAAAAATTAGGCTTTACATCAGGACAAGCTGGTATGATTTCTATTACTTATTTAATATCAGTATTAATCATGATTCGTGTAGGAGAAAAGATTTTACAAGCA
Organism: Staphylococcus lugdunensis; assembly: GCF_001558775.1. NCBI lineage: Bacteria > Bacillati > Bacillota > Bacilli > Caryophanales > Staphylococcaceae > Staphylococcus > Staphylococcus lugdunensis. The sequence goes on from NZ_CP014022.1 coordinate 2,021,865, forward strand.
CAAGGTGCTAAACGACCATTGTTATTTGGCAGTGCGTTTACATTTATAGGTTTATTATTACTGTCATTAACGTTCTTGCCAGATATATGGTATATCATTTCTAGCGTTGTAGGGTATCTGCTTTTTGGTACTGGACTTGGAATGTATGCGACACCATCAACTGATACGGCAGTTGCCGAAGCGCCGGATGAGAAAGTAGGAGTCGCTTCTGGCGTCTATAAAATGGCATCGTCATTAGGGAATGCCTTTGGTGTTGCTATGTCCAGCACAATTTATGGCCTATTTGCATCAGCAATGAATTTACAGTGGGGCGGTGCTGCAGGTGTGCTCTTTAACGCTGGAATTGCAGTATTAGCATTCTTTATGATCTTATTACTTGTACCAAAACGCACCAATATGACACCGTAAAAATATTAGTATGGAGCATTTTTATGAACATCATTGAGGCAACGACTTATAAAATAAGTGTTGTCTCAAAATTTTTAGTCCATTTTATCTAAAAATTAAGAATATTATGTTAATGTTGTTGACGCTAACATAGTTAAGTAGTATTTTAAAATTAATTAAGGTGAAAGAAGGAGCATACAAACATGAAGATAGCAATTGCAGGATCTGGTGCTTTAGGTAGTGGCTTTGGCGCTATGATGTATAAACAAAATTATGATGTGACATTTATTGACGGCTGGGAACCACAAGCGCAAGCTGTCAAACAAGATGGTTTACATATCGATATTAATGGGGAAGCAAATCATTTAAATATCCCAATGTATCACGATACAGAAATTCCTAAAGGTGATCAGTATGATGTCATCTTTCTATTTACTAAATCAATGCAACTAAGTGACATGTTAGAACAGATTAAGCCACATATTCATGAACACACGATTATGGTTTGTACGATGAACGGATTAAAACATGAAGATGTCATCGTTAATTATGTAGATGAAGCACGCATTGTACGTGGTGTGACGGTGTGGACAGCAGGCCTTGAATCACCAGGACATACACATTTAATGGGTGCTGGACCAGTTGAAATTGGCGCATTAATACCTGAAGGACAGGCAAATGTTGATGTTGTTTTTGATATTTTGAAACATTCAGGATTAAATCCATTGAAAAGCGAAAATTTACAACAATCGATTTGGAAAAAGATTTGCGTAAATGGAACAGCAAATGCACTATGTACAGTCTTAGAATGTCGTTTGTCAACATTAAATGCGAGTGAATATGCACTAAATTTAGTTTATAAATTAACGCAAGAAATATTAGCAGTGGCAACCATTGACGGGGTACATTTAAACGTAGATGATATTTATGACTACTTAGTGGATTTAAACCATAAAGTAGGACCACATTTTCCTTCGATGTATCAAGATTTAATCAATAATCAACGTCTTACAGAAATAGATTACATCAATGGGGCGGTTGCACGATTAGGACAGGAACATGGTATCGATGCACCTGTGAACCAATTTGTAACGAACTTAATCCATGCTAAAGAGAGCCAACGACAAGCGAAATAAAATCACTAATGAAAGACTGAGACCAAGCATTATAATTAATTACCAATTGATAATGTGTATGCTCAGTCTTTTTTACAAAAGGAATAGACGATGGAAGAACTGATATATCGAGTGATAACTAAGAATCCTGAACGATAAGTTTTACTGCGTTATCTTTATGATCCATATGATTCATACGTCGTGGGTTATTTAGAGGGAGAAACGTTTATCACCATTGCAGTGATTGACATGCGAAATACGCATTTCTATGAAATTAAAAATATTGCTGTTGACATCAATTATCAGCACCAAGGGCTTGGTAGACGTTTAATGGAACAAATTTTTACTGACTATCGTGGTACGACAATGTATGGTGGTACAAGTGATAGTCCTGTAACACAATCATTTTATCGTAGTCTTGGTTTTAAGTATGTTGAAACAAAGAAAGTTTTTTATTACCAATTATGACTATCCAGTTTGTGATAATGGAGTTCAGCTGTTTGATATGTTACTATTTAAAAATCAACTTTAATGTATGCATATTACATTATTAATTTTAAAAAATGTTTTTAAACACAATGTGCACATGTGAAATGTAACTAGTGTTAACTTTAATGCTGCAACATATTGTTGAGTGCTACGATGATAAAATAAGGACGAGGTGACGTCATATGGTAAAAATATTTGTAACAGGTGCGACAGGACTAATTGGTACAAAATTAACGCAACGTCTATTAGAAGAAGGGTACGATGTAGCTGGCTTTACGACTTCTGAGCAAGGCAAGCAAAGATTAGAAGCTGCAAATGTTAAAGCATACATTGGAGATATATTAAAAGCTGACACGATTGAAGCAGCGATTGCTGACTTTCAACCCGAAATAATTATTAATCAAATTACAGATTTGAAAAAGGTTGATATGGCAGCAAATACAAAAGTACGTATTGATGGCTCTAAAAATTTAATTGATGCTGCATTAAAACATCATGTGAAAAAAGTCATTGCCCAAAGTATCGCATTTACTTATGAACCTGGAGAAGGTTTAGCTACAGAAGAGACACCATTAGATGATCATTCTACTGGTGATCGTAAAATTACGGTTGAAGGTGTTGAAGGTTTAGAGGAACAAACAGCACGTATGGATAATTATGTAGTTTTACGCTTTGGTTGGTTATATGGTCCAGGAACATGGTATGGCAAGGATGGCATGATTTATAATCAATTTATTGATGGTGAGGTAACATTATCAGATGGTGTGACGTCATTTGTTCATTTAGATGATGCTGTAGAAACTTCTATCCAAGCAATTAACTTTGCTAACGGTATTTATAATGTTGCAGATGATGAACCGGTCAAAGGTTCTGACTTTGCACAATGGTATAAACAACAACTAAAGGTTAATCCTAAAGTGAATATTACACCTGCAGAGCCATTCGAACGTGGCGTATCAAATGAGAAATTTAAGTCACAAGGTGGCACGCTACAATATAAATCATGGAAAGATGGCATGAATCCAATTCAATAATTAAGCGAGATAATAGAAAGCACGCGCGTCTTCGGTGGAGGACTTGCGTGCTTTTTACATATGTCAGTGTTGTGAAGATGTTTGATCACGTTGGGCGATGTAGTTTTCAAGTTGTATTGCTGCCGCTTGAGCTTGTTTCTTATATCGACGATGGCCAAAATGAGTCTGTACAATTAAGAATGAAGCACTAACAACCCAATAGAGACTAATAGCTGCAGCTGAATGCAGCGAAGCATAAACGATGAATAAAGGAGAAAGCACCATCATAGTATAATAAGTTTTGCGTTGTCCTTTAGGATAATGGATTGCATTGACCAGTGGTTGAATGAAGTAAAGTAAACCAGCTAACAATGCCAACCAAATATCTGGATGCATGAGGTTAAACCATAAAAAATGTGGATGTTGTGCCAATGCATCAGAGGTTGGATGCTTAATGCAAGCTAACAATCCTAAAATGATTGGAATTTGAATAAAGATTGGAAGAGATCCTAAAATACTTTTAAATGGACTAATACCATATTCTTTATATTTAGCTAACAACAATTGATTCGCTTCTTTACGAATCTCTGGCGTTGAAGCTTGGCGCATTTGTGTTTGAATGTCACTTATTTCATCTTGTACGATGGCACGTTTTTCTCGTAATGTATGCATTTGTTTCATTTGATTTAACATTAACGGTAACAGAATGGAACGAATAATGATGACAATGAGAATAATTGCAATACCATAGCTGTGAAAGAGTTGACCTATGCTGTGTAACAGCCAATCAATAGGTTTAACAAATACATAAAAAAAGAATCCCGTTTGATGTTGTTTTTTTGAATAATTACAGCCAGCTAGTAGCAGTATGCAGCTAAAGAATAAGAGTCGTGTATGTTTATTCATTGCTAAGCTCCTTCAACAAATAATTGTTAAACATAGCATAACACAAAGATTAAAAAAATAACTAAACCTAATTAATTTTTATTTCAAATTAATTAGGTTTAACGATAAAATTTATCTTTTTTTCTTAGAGAATAGCATTGTTACTAATGTGATAGTAGCGCATAAGATAGTGAGCATAACAGACCACAATGCCAGTTTGGCATGCAGTGGTAACCATACCATGATAAAGTCCCAATTGGTGTTGCCCATAACTAAATCTGGTAGCAAATAGATAGCTGTCATGAGACTAATAAAGACAGCCATAATAATTAAAAAGTAACCTAAAAGTTTCCATTGAACATGAATGACAAATGTACCGTGATAGATATTGATTATTCGACGTAACATGTAAAAAGCAATGGCAATTGTGATGAACAGACTTAAAGTGATAATGACGTAAGAAACTAATGAACTTTGATTAATTGCATTTTCAATTGTTGTGTAATTTTTGTTATTTAAAATTTGACTGTTCAAATCTTCAGCTATGTCAGGTGTTTTATCTGAATAGGCATTGGCCAGCACAACAATGCCATAGTTTTTCTTTTTATTTAGCAAGATATACGATGAGAAGTTCTCAAGGGTACCAGGATGATATACAATTGTATTTGCTTCTGAGTCATCAACGAACCAGCCAGTTGCATAACTAGGCGCTTTATTATCGTCTGCCGTTTTAACTTTCGGCTTATGTGAAGACTGAACTAAAGATTGCGTGGCTTGTGTTGGGTTAAGTTGACGGCTCATCCATGATTCTAAATCTTTTGTACTAGATACCATATAAGCGGCTGGGCCATCACCAACATTATATTTAGGATTATCTTTTACGGCTTTGCCATGCTTGATTTCATAACCTTGAGCTGTTGAACCTTTTTTCTCGGTATCACCTTTAACATAGGTTTGATGCATATTGAGTGGTGAGAAAATTTGGTTTTCAAGGTAACTAGAATAAGATTGGCCTGAAACCTTTTGCACAATTAATCCCAAAATGTCGTAATTCATATTTGAATATTCAAATTGATCACCTGGTTTATTATTGAGTTCACGTCCTTTTATGCTATCAACGATACCACTTAGACTATCATTTTTACTGGTAATGGTGTCATTATCTGTAATATCTCCAGGAATGCCACTCGTTTGTGCAATCAACTGATTTATCGTGATATCATCTATTCTCTTATCTTTGTATTTCATATAAAAACCAGGAACATATTTAGAAACTTTATCTGAGAGATGCAGTTTGCCTTCATTTTCTAATTGTAAAATTGCATAGCCTGTAAAAGCTTTTGTATTTGAAGCAATTTCATAACGTGTTTTCGGTGTGGCTTTTACCTTAGTACTGGTATTTGCATAGCCATATCCTTTATTTAAATAGACTTTATTATCTTTCATAATCAATACAGATAGTCCGGGAATATGTCCACTATCCATTTCACTTGTGATAATTTTATCTATATAATGTTGTGATGACTTAGATAACATCGTTTCTGTCTTCTTCTGATTAATATGGTGATTGATTATCATGGCGATCGTAAGTATAGTGACCACCAAGATGGTTCCGCCTAAAAAGGCAAATATTTTCTTCTTCAACGTGATTTACCCCTAATTATGCTAAATTATTGCACTCAACTCATTTTAAAATATATGCTCATTATAACAATTTTAATTATAAAACGCGTAATAAAGGGCTTCATATATTGCTAGCAATTATTTTATAATATAAAAACAATAGTAAAGCAGTTAAATATTTATGGCAATTTGTAACAAATTGGGCAAAAATATTTATTAAATTTCTATGACAGCGGTATACTTTTCTTAGAGATGGGAGTATAGTTTATCCATCGAAATGTAATAAATAAGGAAGAGTAGTTATGTTCAATCAATTTAAAAGACTAATTATTGGCAAACCTAAAAGAAATAGAGAATTAAAGAATGAAAAGATTAGTAAATTTAAAGCATTAGCGATTTTATCTTCGGATGCCTTGTCATCCGTGGCTTATGGTCCAGAACAAATTCTGCTTACCTTGTCTATTGTAGGTGCTGCAGCAGCATGGTATACCTTACCAATTGCAGTTGCAGTGCTTATCTTGTTAGCAGCATTGACACTATCATATAGACAAATCATTTATGCTTACCCTAAAGGTGGCGGTGCCTATATGGTATCGAAATCTAATTTGGGAGAAAAATGGGGCTTACTCGCAGGTGGCTCTTTGCTTGTCGATTATATATTGACGGTAGCGGTAAGTATTTCATCAGGTGCAGATGCACTTGTTGCTGCAATTCCAACACTTTATTCACATAAAGTGTTAATTGCATGTTTATTAGTATTGTTTATTTTATTGTTAAATTTACGTGGTTTAACAGAATCTGCTACGGTGTTATCTTATCCGGTGTATTTATTTATTGTGGGTCTTATTGTGATGATTATTATAGGAACATTTAAAGTAGCTACAGGTCAGGCAGAACCACACATGCAATCAGCTGTAGGAACGGCTGTGCCAGGAGTAAGCTTATTCTTGCTATTAAAAGCATTTTCTTCTGGGGCATCGTCATTAACTGGGGTAGAAGCGATTTCTAATGCTGTAACAAACTTTAAAGAACCAGGACCTAATAACGCAGTTAAAACACTTATCGCTATGGGTAGTATTTTGGGCTTCTTATTAGTGGGCATCGTAGGCTTATCATATTGGTATGGCATTTTACCACAAGAAGAAACAACGGTACTATCACAATTAGCTAAACATGTATTAGGCCAGAATGTGGCATATTATTTTGTACAGGCTACGACAGTAATGATTCTAGTTCTTGCTGCAAATACAGGTTTTACGGCCTTTCCAATGCTAGCTGCAAGCATGGCTAAAGATAAATATATGCCAGTCATGTTTACGGCGAGAGGTGATAGATTAGGTTATTCTAACTCTATCATCGTCTTAGGAGTACTTGCGATTATTTTAATTATCTTATTTGATGGTAAGACTGAAAATCTCATTCCATTATATGCCACAGGTGTATTTATTCCATTTACATTAGCCCAGTTTGGTATGGTCATTAAATGGATAAAGGGTCGAGAAAAAGGATGGGCTGTCAAACTGATTGCGAATGCAGTTGGTGGTACCATTACTTTTGTCGTATTTATGATATTCTTAATTACGAAATTTAATCAGGTTTGGCCAATTCTCATTTTCTTGCCAATCGTCGTTATTGGCTTCTTAAAAATACGAATGCATTATAGAGATATTGCCGAACAATTACGTTCAAATGCGATGATTCAAGACATGCCAATCGTGGATAAAAATTTAGCATTAGTACCGATTAGTAGTATTACATCTGCCGTTGATAAATCTATTTATTACGCGCAAATGATTGCAGATGACGTCATTGCTGTGCATGTGTCATTTGGAGATAAAGATGAAACATGTTTGCAAAATAAATGGAAAGCTCATTTTCCAGATATACGTTTGGTTATTTTACGTTCAGAATATCGTAGTGTGATACGTCCAATATCACGCTTTATTGATAAAATTAATAAAAAAGCTAATGATAAGAACTATGTCATCACCGTGGTTGTACCTCAATTTGTAACTAAAAAGCCATGGCATAACTTTTTACACAATCAAACGAGTATTCGCTTGAAAATGCATTTATTCTATCAAAAAAATGTTATTCTTGCGACGATTCCGTATAAGTTAAAAAAATAATTAAACCCTGTTGTACAGATGATAGAGGTTAGACGGGGATATAAATCCAAAAATAAAAGCATAAAAAGTCTGGGACATCATTATGTTTTAGGCTATGAATGCCATATATTGGCAGTCGTTGACTGGATTGAAAATATGCGTATACCAAGCTTTTTCAATCCGAGTCAATCTTGCCGGGGCGGGACTACGAATTCATAATGAATTCTGTTCCGCTCCTTTTTTAACATGTCATAGAAATTTATGTGCTATACGGATTTCTTTTTTATTTTGCTTAAAATATTAAAAAAGTTATTTAAATAGTAAGTCAACTATTGTAAAATTTAAATATAACATCGTTTTTGAATTGTATGACGCTAGTATTAAATACGAATAGAGAAGAGGAACAAATATGCGTAAAGGTATAGTTATGATTTTACTTGCATTAGGACTTACATTAGCTGGTTGCTCACACCATGATAATGATAACAAAGAGTCATCAACCAAATCGGATAAATCATCTAAAACAGATACTGAAACAGTTAAAATTAAAGATGACGATAAGATGACTGACAAAGAAAAAGAATATAAAGAATTAGAAAAGAAAGCAAGTAAAAAAGAAAAAGTAGACATCATGGGCAAGTTGGATCCACTTGTTACTGAAAAGTCATTAACAAATAAAACAGGTATGCAAGGTTGGAAAGATTATAAAGAACTTATGAAAAAGGTTGAACTTGCAGATTATAACTATGTTAAAGAATCAAAAGGGGCATCTATGAAAGAAGTTGATGACTTCTTTAAAGATAAAAAAGGTGTTAAACGTAAAGAAATAAAAAATCCAGGTGGTCTGAAACAAATTGACTATTGGTATGTTGATCCAAGTGGTAAGAAAATAGGAAAGAGCAATATCCCAGAGTTTTATGCTGAGATTTTAACTAAATATAAAGATGGTAAACTCGTTTATGCGTCAATCGAACCAGGATTCTATACAGCTGATTTTGAAAAAGCTTTAGATGGTGACAAAATGAAAGACATTAAAACATTAAATCAATTGGTAGCTCCTAAACCAGTGTCTTACGGTATAGGACAAATGAAATATTCTGGTATTCCATTAGTCAATGTATCAGTCATCGCTAAAGCACCAGCGAAAAAGAAAGAAGATCAAGTGCCAGTACTTGCTTTCTATACTTTCTCACCGTTTAATTATAATAGTGATAAAGAACCACAAGTTGCTTATTTAAGTGGTATTGAATTTATGAGTGGTTCTAGGGATTTTGGTAACAGTAATTATCTATCTATGATGAAATTCATTAAAGAGCAAAAAGAAGTATTAGACCAAGGTGTACATGATTCTTAAATTCATTAAAAAGGTACGACTTCCATAGTTAAGGAGGTCGTACCTTTATATTTGTACAATTAATGTGTTGATTCACTGGCTAACACAATTTCATTATAGTTGATATTTTCACGAATTTGTTTCGCGATATCATTCGTTATTTTATTGTTGGCAATCAGTTTATCGAGTACGTCACGTTGTGTATATAGTGCTTGTAATTTTAATGATTGTTGGGTTTCATTGCTAACAATTAATTCGTTTTTTTGGCGTGCTTTTATTTTTGAAGCACTTTGACGTAAGGTTTGAGTAAGGTTCGTATAGCGATTAATGACTAAGCTTACTTCAAGTACGTTACCACTATGTTGTTCTTCACGCATTTTTAAGATGATATTATGGTTGACGATACGCATAATTTTTTGCACATGCTTAAAGCCATCTTGATATTTTTGACGTATATCATTACGCTCAGATTTGTCACTGCTTTTAAGTGCTTTAAGGCGTAGATAGAATAATTTGATAAAGCGTGAGAGCTTTTTGATGAAAGATGCTTCTCTAAAAAATTGAGAATATTCAATTACACCTCTATAATTCGAAATATCTTGCTTAGTGATACTTCCTTTAGCAATTAAACGTTCTAACGTTTCTGTCTCTATTTTTTCTGCAATATCTTCTAAACGGCGCAATTCCTTTGTATTTTTATTATCAGGCTCTATATTTAATAAGAAAGATAATTCATTAAAGTATTGGTTTAAAATTGGTCGATAGTCAATGTCTGGCTGTGAGGTTGACTTTTCTTTAAAAGAGTCAATGACTTGCTGTACAATGAAAATCTTTGCCGATTGATAGCTCATTCCTTGGAAATCTGTCTCATGTGCTGATGGTGTGATGAGCGGCAGTATAATTTGCGCTAAGATCAGGCTAATTAACACCATTAAGGCTGCGATAAATAATAAATCATTACGATATTCAAAATGTTGCTGTTGACCTACTAATTCTGGAAGTGTTAAAGCCATTGATAATGAAATGGTACCGTGAATACCGCACATCGTCATGATAAATGCATAACGACTACGTGTTGGAATAGAACCACTGTCATCATCCAAATAAGACTGCACATTTTTAGGGGCATAAAAGTCCTTAAACCAAATATACACCCATATATAACGAAAAACATAAATGGCTACGGCAATACTAAGCGTAATGCCAATTAAAAACATAATATTTTCTGGCTCTACGCGAATAATTTCATCCACAACTTCAGGAACGATAAAGCCAAGTACTACGAAAACGAAGCCATTTAATGCATAACTCAGTGTAGTCCAAATCTGGTTGTAGTTCATTTGTAATTCCGTTTGGGCACGAATGAGACGGTCACGCTCTAAGCCATGAATGAGACCAGCAATGACGACGGCAATAATTCCAGATGCATGTAGTTCTTCGGCAATAAAATAAACAACAAAAGGTGTCAAAAGTTGGATAAATGTTAATGTATTGTTATCTTTTAAACCTTTATTTGCTGTAAGATAAATACGTAAACGAACTACCAAAGTGCCAATGATAATGCCAATTAAAATACCTAAAATAGTGGACACAATAAATTGTCCTATGGCATGAAAGGCAGAAAATGACCCTGTAACTAAGGCTGTTACTGCAATTTTAAAGGAAATGATACCTGCAGCATCATTGAGTAATGATTCGCCTTCTAAGATAGCCATTGAGCCTTTGGGTAACATTTTTCCTTTTGTAATAGCGGATACTGCTACAGCGTCAGTCGGACATAAAATCGCTGCAATAGCAAAAGCTGCTGGCATAGGTAAATCAGGCCAAATCCAATGAATAAAATAGCCGACACCAATAACTGTTGCGAATACTAACGCCATGGCCATTAAGACGATGGGCTTTTTGTACTCCATCAGCTTTGTACGCGACACGTGAGTGCCTTCAACAAATAATAACGGTGTAATGACCGCAAACATGAAGACTTCAGAATCAAATTTAAAGTGAATCGGAATGGGGAGTATGAATAAACAGACACCCAAGGCGATTTGTATAAATGCAGCAGGAATTTTAGGAAAGCGATTATAAATAATCGAACTGATAATCACTGCAGTAATAAATAATAAGAAAGCTTCAAGTAATTCCATAACGCACTCCTTCTAGTATAGATAATATAGTTATTTTATCATGAAGTACCTAGAATGAAATAAAGAAGTGTTAAAAAGTATCCCTCAGTCACGATATTAAAGTGATTGAGGGATGAATATTTTTGATATTTATTCTTTAATCTTTGTTGCAAGGCGACGCCGATAGAAAAGAAATAAAAAGATAAACCAAATTGGTGAGATAAATAGAGCCATTCTTGTTTCTTTACTAAAGAATAATAAAATGAAAATCAAAGCAAAGACACCTAAAATAACATAGGCCATCCACTGTCCGCCTAATAATTTAAATGTATTTTGTTTATGTTGTTGGGGATGCTGACGTACATATTTGATATAAGACACAACAATCATGGACCATACCACTATAAAGAGCACAGTAGATAGCGTTGTTACATAGATAAATAATTGTATCGCGTTAGGAAATATATAATTGAGTAATACGGCTACTAATAAGATGACTGACGATATTAGCATGGCAATAAAAGGCACACCATGATGATTTGTTTTTGTTAACGGTTGAGGGCCTAAGCCTCTTTTAGCCAATCCAAATAAAATACGACTATTGGAATAGATGCCACTATTTGTTGCAGAAGCGGCAGCAGTTAACACAACGAAATTGACAATACCAGCCGCAAATGGAATACCGATTAATTTAAACATTGTTACGAAAGGACTACTGTTTGTACCAATTTTATCCCATGGAATCACAGACATGATGACCAGTAAACTACCAATATAAAATAATAATATGCGAACAGGTACATTATTGATAGCCTGTGGAATCGTTTTTTCTGGATGCTTCGTTTCCCCAGCAGTGACACCAATTAATTCGATACCAACAAATGAGTATAGTGCAATTTGAAATGACATTAAAAAGCCAAATGAACCATGAGGAAACAGCCCTTGATACTGTGCCAAATTAGTAAAAGAAGCTTGTCCATAATAAGTGTGTATTCCAAATAAAATAATCACCAAACCTAAAAGGATAATGGCGACAATTGTTATAATTTTAATAATCGCGAACCAAAACTCGATTTCCCCAAATAATTTCGCCCCTAATAAATTAAATAAAGTTAGCATAAATACGATAGATAAAACCGTAATCCAATGGGGAAAATTAGGAAACCAAAAGCTAAAATACTGTCCCATAGCTGTCAAGTCTGACATGCTGGAAATAATCCAACTAATCCAATACGTCCATCCAATTACAAAGCCGCCAAAAGGACCGAGAAAGTCATTGGCAATGTCCACAAAGGAATTGTATTGCGTATTACTTAGCAACAACTCTCCTAAAGCACGCATGAAAGCAAATAACACCATGCCAATAATCATATATGCCAATAATATGGAAGGGCCAGTTAACGAAATGGTTTGGCCTGAACCTAAAAAGAGACCAGTGCCAATAGCGCCACCAATGGCTATTAATTGGATATGACGATTGCTTAATTCTCTTTGTAATTGCTGTGCCATAAAGTCATCCTCCATATAAACGATAAGCTTGTCGAAATCATAGCTAAATATGCTATTTAAACTTTGAGGTCAAATATTTTTTATAGGTCATAATAATGTATATTTATGTGTAATTATGATGAAATATGGTTTTATTATACAGTTAATTATAGAAATTACAATTATCTTTAGGTATATGTAAGTTTCAAAATTTTAAAATGTGTAGTGCTTGTGACATAATGATTATAAGTAACAAGCAAAGTAGGAAGTTTTATGAAAATAGGCACTATTTCAGATTTACATATCGATCGACATACTTATATAAATAGTGAAGGTTACATGCAGGCTTTGGTTGACTGTGCCATCAAGCGGCAATTGGATTTATTAATTATAGCCGGAGATATTTCTAACAATTATCAAATGACGTGTGCGTTTATCTCTCAAGTTAAAGCCCAAATAAATATTCCTGTGCTATTTGTACCTGGCAATCATGACTATTGGTCAGATCAATTAGATCATAGCTCAACTGATATTGTCACATCTTTTCGTCAACAACCAGAGTGTCTCATGACACAGCCTTATATTATCAATGACAATTGGGCAATTATAGGCTCAACGGCTTGGTATGATTATAGCTATGCACATGAACGTTTTTCAGAAGAACAGTTACAAAGCGGCAAGCATTATGGGGCGACCTGGCAAGACAAAGTCCGTATTGATTGGACAGTGGATGATCGGCAATTATCAAAACAGTTTGCTGATGAATTACGAGCGCATGCTTCACAAGTAGCACCAAGAAAACTTATTATAGTAACGCATATTGTGACTCACCCTGCATTTATGGTTCCGACACCACATCGTCTATTTGATTTTTTTAATGCTTATATTGGGACGACAGACATTGACAGTATCTATCAGGATTATCCTGTACGTTATAGCATTATGGGGCATGTGCATTTTAGAAAAGAACTGACAGAAAATGGCATAACGTATCTTTGCCCATGTCTTGGCTATCAACGGCAATGGCGAACGGATGATATCATATCAGAAGTCAATCATGCATTAATGGATTTTACAATTAATGATTAACAAGAAACATAGGTTGCTAAATGATTAAAAATGATAAGTATCATACATTAATTACATGGTAAGAGGTTCTAAAAACGAATTAAAATAAGAGAGCGAATATAAATGAAATACTTATAGACAAATACAAACAGAGCATGCTCTGTTTGTATTTAATATGCATTTCGAAGTTACCTATTACTTGAGAGGTTATTAGGTTGTTCACTGTTAGGATTGATATAAATGCATTTTTGACCAGGTGCATTATAACTCGTAGCCATTTTTTGTTTACTAATTTTAATGATTTGAAATTTATTTGGTAATATAGCTGGAAAGACAATTTTCCAACCTAGGTGACTCCATAATGGATCTATGTAGTAATAATGGGTATCGTCGTAGCCAATTAATAATGTCACATGAATATTTGCGACGGTCGGCGTAGGTTTTTGATCGAAATGATAGATTTTGTGTAATGGCTTTTGTCCTAAACTTGTGTGATAAATAATGACAGGTTGGCCTTGATCAATAATCTGTTCAAGTTCGGATAATGCATGTCCTGTACCATTGCTGACGCGTGCATCAAATTGTTGAAGATGTGGGACAAACGCTTCAGGAAAAATCGTTTGGTGATGTCCAAACTTAATAAATAATTGATGACCAACATAACCTTTATACGGATTATTTTTATGTGTCGGCCAGTTTTTCATAATATCTGTGGCTTTCGTAGTATGATGATTATATTGCAGCAACATTGCTGCAGAAACGCCTTCGCATCCCATAACTAAGGGTAAAGGGAAAAGTTGGCTGATTGGTTTAACGTTTAAGATTGTTTTACTCATGACATCGTTCTCCTCGGTACGTGTAAACACACTGTCCAAAAATAATACAACTTATTATATAACGCAATGCCAAATTCGTATATTAAAAAGTTTTGACTACTAGATTAAATGATTCATTTTGTGGCTATAATAATTATAGAAAAATAAAAAGGGGATAGATTTATGCAATATAGATTAGAACAGCTAGAAGAAATACAAGTTGTTGGTTTTCATCGAAGTTATCGAAGTGGTACACAAGCTCAAAAACATATTGCATCATTTTGGGAGGATGTGATAAGTGCACATATCGATGAAGAATTAGCACGCCACAGTGATGGCACACTAAATGGCTTATTAGGCGTGTGTATTTCACACGAAGACGGGCGAATGGATTATTTAATAGGTGTCACAAATCAATCTATACCACATGAGGGATATTCAAAGGTTCAATTAGTCAAAGGTGATTATTTAGTTGTGACGACAAGTGGACCTTTTCCAGAATCTATACAACGCACAATGCGCCATATTCATGTGAACTTGTTGCCGCGCGAAGGTTTTCGTATCAAAGATGCCAATTTCTTTGAACTTTACCTGCCAGGAGATATTGAAAGTGATGATTATGTAGCTGAAATATGGCTTCCGATAGAGTCGGAATAAGGTAAGCAAGTTAACAACGAAACGGTAATGTTATAAAAATATAGAAGCGGGACAGCATTCATTATGAATTCATAGTCCCGCTTCGACAAGGTTGACTAGGATTGAAACAAGCTTGATATAAGTGTATTTTCATTCCAGTCAACTACTGCCAATATTTAGTTCATAGCTTAAAATATAATGATGTCCCAAACTGATATATTTTATTTAATATACGGCTTATTAATTTTAAAATAAGTAAATTGTAAAATAATGAACACGGCAGCTGTAGTACTAATGATAATTAAGTAGGGCATTGGATTAAATTGCCCTGCTAAGCCTACAAGTGGTGAAATCATGCCGCCAAGAATAAATTGGAACAAACCTAGTAAACTTGATGCGTTGCCACTACCACCAGTACGTTCTTCCATTGCCATTGAAAAACCCAAAGGCCCAATAGAGGAAACTGGACAAATATTAATAAAGAACGAAATCATCAATACAGATATAGGTAGATGATATGTTAAAGTTATAACAATTAGAATTACGCCAATAATTTGTATGATACTTAAATAAACTAATAAGGTGTGTCTATGGATATATTCAACTAATGTCGCCACAATTTGACTGACAACTATTAACCCAATGCCATTAATTGCAAACATCAGACTAAATTGTTGCGGGGTAAGTGTATATATTTTTTGTGTAATAAAAGGTGATGCAGATGAGTAACTAAATAACATCACATATGTCAATCCTTGTAATAGCATAGGAATGACAAATTTGGGTTTACGCAACAGTTGTCCAAAGTCTGAAAAAATGTGGCTAAAGTTTAATTTGGAATGTGTATCTTTTGCTGTTTCTGGCATTTGCGATAATACACCTATAATAAGTATAAATGTGACAATTGTTAGCACAATAAAGATGACATGCCATGACCCTAGTTTAAGTGACCAACCACCAATCAATGGTGCGATAATTGTAATTATTCCATTGACACCCATTAGCGCCGCCAAAAACTTAGCCAACGCATTGCCATGGAGTTTATCACCAGCTGAAGCTTTGGCTATAACGATGGCACCACCACCAGTTAAGCCTTGAACAAAACGTAAAATTAAAAATAGAGGTAAGTGGTCCGTTAGCGTTGCCGCGAATGAAGCAATTAAAAATATCGTTAAAATCATTAATAAAACTTTTTTACGACCAAATGCATCTGATAACGGACCAAATAAAAATTGACCAATGGCTAAGCCTATCATAGTAAAGGATAGCGTTAATTGAACTTCTGATGTGGATGACCCGAAATGATGTTGTACATTAGGTAATGAAGGAACATACATATCAATGGTCATAGGGCCAAAGGCAGTAATAACACCTAATATGATTAACAAAGTAATAGGAAACGTACGAAATGACTGAGACATAAAAGACTCCTCGAATGTTAAATTCATGTTTTATTTTAAATATTTTAATTTTTTAATTATACCAACATTTTGCCATAATATAAATAGCTGTGATAGTGCATTAAGCAAAAAAGAAAAAGAGCAGGACTGAAATCTAACGTCATTATAATGATTTCAGTCCTGCTTATATATTAAAATGTTACCTAATGGTCTTCAACTTTAATAAGTAACTTATTTCCCACTAAAACTATTGATAAAATTTTCTATTTTGTCTTTAAGACTATCAAATTTAGTATTGATATCATCAAGCATACCTTCAACTTTACTTTGGTCTGCATTGTTTTGTTGTGCTTGGTTGGCATTTTTTAATTTATCTAACTGATCTTGATAAAATTTAGTGAATTTTGAATCTGCATTATTTTGTTCATTTTGTTTTAAGCTATTGATTTCTTGTTGTAGTTTTTGAATCGTATTGTCTGTGTTGACTTTGTCTTTGATATCATTTTTAGCCGCTTCAATTTGACTTGTAATACTATCGTCTTTATCTTTGACTTGTTTTTGGTAGTTCTGTGATACGTTGGGATCGTTACTTACTTTATCGCTATTGCTATCTCCACCCATAAATGCAAGTGTCACAAACACGGCAACGACAATTAAAAGCAGGGCGATGATAATATATAACCATTTTTTAGACTTTTTCTGTCTTATATTATCTTCTTCTAACTGTTGTTCTCTACGAAAATCACGATCATTGTAATAACGATTGCCATTTTCATCATAACGTGCTTGCTGTTGACGATATCTATCTCCGTTATTTTGATATTGTGCTTGCTGTTGGTTTGTATAACGTTGTTGTTGATAACGCGCGTGCTGCTGACGTTGTTGCTGATTTTGATATTCTTTATCTTGTTCATAACTGTCTCTATATTTTTCTGTTCGTTTCATGTAACATCACCTCTAATATTTTCTGGGAAATACTTAATCAGTTGTTTTGTTTGTTTAAGAGCTGAAAAGACGATGAGAGTTTAATCAAGCGTGCAATATTTTCAGCAGTTTTTACCATATTATCATATCCATGCTCTAATAAGTGATCTAATGTCTCAGGCTGTTCAATGATGCTAAAGACACTATCGATGCCGTGATGATACACTGCCTCATAGTTGTCACCTAATGAGCCACAAATAGCGATGACTGGACAATGAAATTGTTTAGCTGCTTTAGCTACTCCAATAGGTGTTTTTCCATAAATTGTTTGTCCATCTATCTTTCCTTCACCAGTAATGACTAAATTTGCTTGCGCGGCATAAGATTTAAATTGAGTTTCTTCTAATACAAGTTCGATGCCTTTCATCATTGTGACTTGGCAAAAGGCAAGTAGACCAGTCCCTAAGCCACCAGCTGCACCAGCCCCTGGGATATCTTTTACATCTTTGTTTAAAGCTATTTTTATTTTATCATGATAGTTTGCCAAGGCGGAATCCAACTTTGGTATCATTTTTTCGGTTGCACCTTTTTGTGGACCATAAACAACACTGGCACCTTGTAATCCCAATAATGGATTAGTTACATCACAGGCAACTTTAAACGTTACTTTTGCTAAACGTTTATCAAGGTTTGTGCTGTCAATTTTCGATAATTGAGCAAGCGCACCGCCACCTTGTGGTAAGATTTGATGATTGTTGTCGAGAAATTGAACCCCAAGTGCAGTTAACATGCCTGCACCATCATCATTTGTTGCACTACCTCCAATACCAAGAATGATACGTTTAACACCTTGATTCAATGCATCAAGAATGATATCGCCAGTACCAATCGTGGACGTTATTAATGGATTACGTTCACTAGTTTGAACAAGATGGAGTCCAGAAGCTGCTGCCATTTCAATGATTGCTGTATCTTTATTCGGTGTAATGGCATATCCAGCCATAATTGGTCGTGATAATGGATCTCGTACACGAATATATCGCCAATCAGCATTTAATGCTTCCACTAATGCTGCTGTTGTTCCTTCGCCACCGTCTGCCATAGGAATGAGTTCATAATGAACAGTATTATTAAAAACACGTTCAAAGCCTTCTTTGATGGCAAGGCTTGCTTGTTTAGCAGACATGCTTTCTTTAAATGA
The DNA here is from genome assembly GCF_001558775.1 of Staphylococcus lugdunensis. Taxonomy (NCBI): domain Bacteria; kingdom Bacillati; phylum Bacillota; class Bacilli; order Caryophanales; family Staphylococcaceae; genus Staphylococcus; species Staphylococcus lugdunensis. The sequence continues at coordinate 2,040,473 of NZ_CP014022.1, forward strand.
ATCTGGTGCGATAACAATATGTTTTATGGACATAAAGCCACTCCTTGTCTATGACATTTATTGCTATACTATTATTATAGTAGAAATAGCTTGAAAAATAATACACCAATAGCATATTATTTGTACGAGAAACGATAATATAGGCGCTGTCTTAATAAAGAAGATGAAGGGTAATGAGGAATCAATCATGAAATTAAATGCAACACATTATGAAATTTTAAGATTTATTATAGTTGGTGGCATTAATACGCTAAACTATTATATTGTTTATTTATTACTGTTAAAGGTCTTCGACATAAACTATATGGTAAGCCACATTACCGGTTTTGTAGTTAGTTTTGTTATTTCATACTATTTAAATTGTTATTTTGTTTATAAAGTTAAACCGACGCTAGTTAAATTTTTAAGTTTTCCATTTACACAAGTTGTTAATATGGGAATGCAAACGGCGTTATTATATATATTTGTTCGCTGGCTACATTTCCCATCAGAAATAGCACCATTTGCCGGTTTAATCATAACCATACCGATTACATTTGTTATGTCTAAATGGATACTTAGAGACAAATTTTAACGAGCTATAAAGTGTATGTGATTATAACTAAAATTTTAGGTGCTTCTAATAAAATAGTTATGTTATTATTACAAAAAATATCGAAATTAATAATTATTGTAAAACAATTAAAATTCATTCATACTAGCTTTAATAAAGGATGTTAAGGTGGTTAGTTGAATGTCGCAAAGTGAAAATTTAAAACTGGCACAGCGTGGCGCGTATCTCAGTTTGATTGTTTATATTATTTTATCTGTTACGAAATATCTTACAGGTTTTATTTATGATTCTGCGGCAGTAAGAGCGGATGCCTTAAATAATATGACAGATATTGTAGTGTCATTGGCAGTGATTGTAGGCTTGAAAATATCGATTAAACCTGCAGATAAAAATCATCCTTATGGTCACTTAAAATCAGAGAATATATCAACATTATTAGTATCATTTATAATCATGTTCGTAGGTATTCAAGTTGTTATTGAAAATGTACCTAGATTAATTACAAGAGACCACCACACACCAAGTGCGATAACAATTGTGATTAGTGCAATTAGCGGTATAATCATGTTCGCTGTTTATATAGTTAATCGTCAACTCGCTAAGAAAACAAATAGCAGCTCACTAAACTCAGCAGCGAAAGATAATTTATCGGATAGTTTAGTGAGTATAGGAACGGCGATAGGGCTAGTGTTTACACAATTTGGTTTACCAATTGTCGATATTATTTTAGCTACAATTTTAGGTTTTTTAATTATCTATACAGGGTTTGGCATTTTTAAAGAATCGATATTTGCCTTAAGTGACGGCTTTAATGAGGAAGAGTTACAACAATATCGTGATGATGTGTTGGAAGTAGCGGATGTGATTAAAGTGAATAGTTTAAAAGGACGTTATCATGGTAGCAGTATATTTTTAGATGTAACAATTGCTGTTGATGCTAAACTATCGCTTAAAGAGGCACATGATATTTGTGATCGGGTTGAAAGCCATCTGCATGGTAAGGGAATTTCATCTGTTTATGTCCATCCGGAACCATATTACCAATAGATTTTGAATTAAAAAATTTTAAGTTATGAGTAAATAGCCTAGAACGTAATTATGTTCTAGGCTATTTACTATATATTGGCAGTTGTTGAAGGGATTTAAAATACGCTTATACCAAGCTTTTTTCCATCCTAGTCAACCTTGCCGGGGCGGTACTATGAATTCAGTCCCGCTTCTGTTATATTCAATACACCGTAATGTATGGCTGTCTGTTCCTAGTGTGCTTTCTTACCACCATCCATGCGTTGTCCGAAATCTAACTGCTGCATTGATTGAACCATAGCGCGACTGAGCATATTCAATCATGCCACGTGTTTGTTGTTCAACGGTTCCATAGCCCCAAGATAACTTAGTTTGTGCTAAGCCAAAATATTCTCCATTTTTAGCATGCGGATTGCCTCCTGATTCAGGTAACACAATTTTTTCCCAAAGTTCTTCAGTCCCACCTGCAGCCATAAAGCGGTCATATACAGCATCTACATCGTTATCACTTTCAGGAGAAGAGGTTGTTGTTTGTATAGACTGTGTGGTAGGTGGTGTTGATTTTTGTTGTTCATTTGTTAAGTCATTTGCATGTGCCGTATGTGTATAAGTTTCAGCACTTGCTGCCCCAATTGATACCGTAGCGATAAATGCTAATATTGATTTTCTCATAATAAAAACTCCTTTAATAAACAGGATAATATGAAGAAAAACGGTTCCCTTATTTACGTTATCAAAATCAATTACGGAAACTTAATTATAGCAAAGATTAAGTCATTGGTGGTTACTAACAGCTCATAATTTAATAACAACTTTTGCAATTTTGCGACAAATATCACTTCTAGATCACAATTTCAGGTAATTTATTACAAAAATAGCATGTCAATGATAGTAATCTTGTGCAAGTCGTTTTATAATATAAGTAACAAAAAAATACATTGTTCACTGCAACAAGAAAATCTCAGTTATAGGAAGGTGTTTTACATGCCTAAATTAATTTTATGTAGACATGGACAAAGTGAATGGAACGCAAAAAACTTATTTACAGGATGGACTGATGTCGATTTATCTGAACAAGGTATTAACGAAGCAGTCACAGCTGGACGTAAGGTTAAAGAGAACAACATCGAAATTGATGTAGCCTATACATCACTGTTAAAAAGAGCGCTAGAAACTACAAATTATATCCTTAAAGAATCAGATCAGTTATGGATTCCAGTGCATAAAAGCTGGCGTTTAAATGAAAGACATTATGGTAAGCTTCAAGGATTAAATAAAGATGATGCGCGAAAAGAATTTGGTGAAGAACAAGTTCATAAATGGCGTCGTTCATATGATATTGAACCACCAGCTGAAACAGAAGCACAACGTGAAGAATATCTACAAAGCAGAAAATATCGTCACTTAGATAAACGTATGATGCCATACTCTGAAAGTTTAAAAACAACATTAGATCGTGTTGTACCAATTTGGACAGACCATATTTCACAACATTTATTAGATGGTCAAACAGTATTAGTTTCTGCACATGGTAACTCTATTCGCGCCTTAATCAAATACTTAGAAGATGTTTCAGATGAAGACATTATCGGTTACGAAATTAAAACAGGTGCGCCACTTGTTTATGAATTAGATGATAACTTAAACGTTACAAATAAATATTATCTTTAATAAATCAAAGCCATTACGTTGCGTGAAATGCGACGTAATGGCTTTTATGTCATTTAATGTAAGTGCTTAAGAAATAAAGATAAATATAAAGTATAAGTGTGAATAAAGATAAGTATGAATAATGAAATATTAAAATAATATGCAACAATTTGTTTTCTATTTATTAAGTGAGTGATAGGGTTACTTGCGTTTATGTTGCTTGATAATTTTTAATGCACGTTTTCTAGTTTTAATATTAGGGCTTTTTAAGTTTCGACGTGCAGTTTGTACATCTTGCTTCATATTATCGCCTCCCTTATTCATATAGTATGAAGGATTAATAGTATTTTGTAAATAGGAATTATTACGATTTATTTTTATTTTAAGCAAAAAATTAGGGGAGTGTTGAATTTATTAGTAAAATAACTATTATTTATGAAATGTATGATGTTATTTTAGTGGGAGGAACATATGTCACTACAACAAAAACTTACAATGATTATCACGATGTTATTTGGCGGATTCTTTGGATTGCTTAATGAAACACTGCTAACAACCGCGTTACCTAGTATTATGGCAGATTTTCATATTGCGTATTCACAAGTGCAGTGGTTAACAACAGCATTCTTATTAACAAACGGTGTTGTTATTCCTTTGTCTGCCTTTATAATTCAGCGTTATACGACACGACAAGTGTTTCTAGTCGGAATTGCTGTCTTTTTTATTGGGACGATAATTGGCGGATTTAGTCCTCATTTTTCTGTTTTATTAATCGCACGTATTATTCAAGCATTAGGATCTGGCATTATGATGCCACTGATGATGACAACGATTTTAGATATTTTCGAGCCACATGAACGCGGCAAATATATGGGGACCTTTGGCTTGGTAATTGGACTAGCACCGGCGATTGGGCCGACATTATCTGGCTATTTAGTTGAATATTTAGATTGGAGAGCGTTGTTTCACGTAGTAGCACCTATTGCAGCATTCACATTCTTAATTGCTTTAAAAACGGTTAAAAATGTTGGCACAAAAGTGTATGCTCCAATCGATACTTTATCCATAACAATGTCAGTATTAGGATTTGGTGGCTTGCTTTATGGAGTGAGCTCTATTGCAACAGACGGATGGAATAATCCTATTGTGCTGACAACTATAATTGTTGGTGTGATTTTTATTGCTTTATTTGTGTGGCGACAATATCAACTTGACGTACCATTATTGAATTTTGAAGTTTTTAAAAATAAGCAATTTGCCGTTGGACTAGCGATTATGTCAGTAACAATGATCTCAATGATAGGTTCAGAAACCGTGCTTCCGATGTTTGTACAAAATGTCTTACACCGCTCAGCATTAGATTCTGGATTAATGTTGTTACCTGGTGCAATAGTGATGGCAATAATGTCAATGATATCTGGCGCATTATATGAGCGCTTTGGCGTGAAATTGTTAGCATTTATAGGTGTCATTATTGTTATTGTGACAACATGTTATTTCATTTTTATGGATGAGCATACGTCGGCACTTATTTTAACAACAATTTATGGTATACGAATGATTGGTATCGCTCTGAGCTTAATGCCTATTATGACACATACTATGAATCAATTACCGCAAGCGTTAAATGCACATGGCTCTTCCATGACGAATACAGCGCAACAAATCTCTGGATCAATTGGGACGGCGGCTTTAATCACTATTCTTTCCCAAGCAAGTCAAGCATTTTCGCCAGATATACAACAATATAGTGGAATGACCAAAGCTGAGATGACAGCTCAAATAAAAATTGATGCGGTGTTACATGGCTATCATGCTGGATTTTTATTTGCTGTTATCATTACAGTTATTAGTTTATTGCTTACTTTTATGTTAAAAAATCAGCGTCAATAGGCTTATGTAAAGGCATGAAAAATGATTGTAATGAGTAACTCCTTATTGACTAATAGTAAGGATAGGATTAAAATTATTCTATTCTGATAGAAATAATAGGAATATGGAGGGACTATTCAGATGAAAAGACTTTTATTTACAGTAATTGCGCTTGTTTTTGTATTAGCAGCATGTGGAAATGGTGGATCATCTAAAGATGATAAAGCGAGTAGTGATAAAACCTTAAAGGTTGGAACAGAAGGAACTTATGCACCATTTACGTATCATGATAAACAAGATAAATTAACTGGTTACGATATAGATGTGATTAAAGCAGTCGCAAAAGCAGAAGGTTATAAACTTAAATTTAATGAAACATCTTGGGATTCAATGTTTGCTGGTATAGATGCGGGCCGTTTTGACGTCATTGCAAACCAAGTAGGCATCAATAAAGAAAGAGAACAAAAATATCAATTTTCAACGCCTTACACATATTCAAATGCTGTGTTAGTTGTGCGTGACAATGAAAAGGATATTAAATCATTTGACGATGTTAAAGGGAAAAAATTAGCGCAAACCTTTACATCTAACTATGGTAAATTAGCTAAAGATAAAGGCGCTGATATTACTAAAGTGGATGGATTTAACCAATCTATGGACTTATTATTATCTAATCGTGTTGATGGTACTTTTAACGATAGTTTATCTTATTTAGACTACACAAAACAAAAACCGAACGCTAAGATTAAAGCTATTAAAGGTCAGGCAGAACAAAGTAAATCTGGCTTTGCTTTTTCTAAAAAGGTTGACAGTAAAGTCGTTAAAGACTTTAATGAAGGCTTGAAAAAAATAAAAGATAGTGGCGAATTAGCTAAAATAGGTAAGAAATGGTTTGGTGAAGATGTTTCTAAACCTCAATAATGAACAGCAACATGCTTTAGACGCAGCTGGACAAGCCTTCGGACCTATGTTAGAAGGATTAGTTAAATATTCTATTCCGATTACAATTGTGACTTTTATTCTTGGGTTAATTCTTGCATTATTTACTGCTTTAATGCGAATATCAACCAGTAGAATATTAAGAGCCATTGCACGTATATATGTTTCAATTATTCGAGGCACACCAATGATTGTACAATTATTTATTATCTTCTATGGTATACCAGAATTAGGAAGATTAATCACAGGTGATGCAGATAATCAATGGACACTTGCACCAGTTATTGCTGCAATTATAGGTTTATCTCTAAATGTAGGTGCGTATGCATCCGAAATTATTCGTGGTGGTATTATTTCCATTCCGAAAGGACAAACTGAAGCAGCATATTCCATTGGGATGACTTATCGTCAAACGGTGCAACGTATCATTTTACCTCAGGCTATTCGTGTGTCTATCCCTGCTTTAGGAAACACATTTTTAAGCTTGATAAAGGATACATCGCTATTAGGCTTTATTTTAGTAGCGGAAATGTTCCGTAAAGCACAAGAGGTGGCTTCAACAACGTATGAATATTTTACAATATATATTTTAGTAGCCATCATGTATTGGGTTGTCTGCTTTATTATTTCAGTGCTCCAAGGATTATATGAATCTAAAATTGAAAGAGGGTATCGTTCATGATAGAACTTAACAATATTCATAAATCCTTCAACGATAAAGAAGTGATTAAAGGCGTCAATTTGACGGTAGAAAAAGGAGAAGTCATCACATTTATTGGGCGCTCTGGTTCTGGTAAAACAACATTATTAAGAATGATGAATGCATTGGAAATTCCAACTGAAGGAACGGTTTCAGTTAACGGTGTTACTTACACGGCAGATGATAAGAAGTCACAAATTAATGTGCGTAAACAATCAGGTATGGTATTTCAAAGCTATAACCTTTTTCCTCATAAAACAGCGTTAGAGAATGTGATGGAAGGATTAGTTACCGTTAAGAAAATGAAAAAGTCTGAAGCGGAACGTATAGCATTAGCTTTATTAGAAAAGGTAGGTTTAATAAGTGTCAAAGACCAGCGTCCCCACGCTTTATCAGGTGGACAACAACAACGTGTGGCTATTGCGCGTGCATTAGCCATGAATCCTAAGGTCATGCTCTTTGATGAACCTACATCTGCGCTAGATCCTGAGCTAGTTACAGATGTATTGAAAGTGATTAGAGAGCTTGCAGATGAGGGAATGACGATGGTTATTGTGACCCATGAAATGCGCTTTGCGAAAGAAGTGTCTAACCGTATCGTGTTTATTCATGACGGCATTATCGGGGAACAAGGTCCACCAGAACAACTATTTAATCAACCAAAAACAGATGAGCTAAGACGCTTTTTGAATGTCATTAATGAAGAATAACAACATAGAATGATTAGGAGTCTGGGGCATAAAGTTCTTGGACAAATAAAAAAGGGAGCGGGACTGAATTCATAATGAATTCTTAGTCCCGCCCCGGCAAGGTTGACTAGGATTGAAAAAGCTTGGTATAAGCGTATTTTTAATCCAGTCAACTACTGCCAATATAGAGTTCATAACTTAAAACATAATGATGTCCCAGACTGTTTTTAAGTATGTTGATATAAAATTACATATAAATGCGCCGTATTTTGGTGAGACACTTTGGAGTACAAGACAAGGTGAAGCTGTCCCCTAAGAAAGCGAGCCAACAATACGAGTAAATAAAGAAGCCAGTAAATGAATTTATAAAAGTTATTTACTGGATATTTTTATATGAATTTTGTCCTGCTTCTTAATTTTTTAGGTAACCTGACCCAACTAATTATTTTCTATGTGCGATAAATTGTTGTAGTTTATAAAATACCGGTTTAATTGGTTTAATAAAATCTCCAATGTATTCATATACTTGAGCGTTAAAGCCTTCTTTAAATTTTTGTACGCCAGCATCTTCGGCATCTTCACTAAAGTCTCCAGTAACACCGTAGAAATTGTAACGGTCGAGATGATGTTCTTTCGCAAATTTAATCATTTCCCATTGTAAACGATATGCACCCATGTAAGCATTATATTTTGGATTTGAACCACTGGATAAATAATACATTTCATGGTCGTTATAGATATATAATGCAGCCGCTAAATTTAAGATATGACCTTCTTTATCCATTTGAGTTTCAGTTTCTTTAATTTTGCGTTGATTACTTGCAACTTGTTGCGTTACTTGTGTATGTTTATTTTTATTTTTCTTAGAGTTTGGACTCTCTTGTAAAGCAGTTTCTATGTCTGAAAGCTGTTGCTTCAATTTATCACGATCTGCCTTTAACGTAGCCAAGTAATCATTTAAATCGATATAAGACAATTTTAGCATTGCATGATCTTGGTATATTTTTTGCATTTCTATAAAGTAAGGTTCATCTCTAAATGAAAAACCATGCTTTTCTTCAGCCATTTGGAATAACTCGAAAAACGTATGCGTGTCTTCAATCGGCAATGTTTTAACTTTGACACCCATTTCATAGGTTTTTTTAATATTGCGACGCGTTTGATAATCCATTTCTTTCATCAATTGATCTTCGTTCTTGTCTTTTAAATCCAGTACAGAAAGCCAACGAATTTGACTCATCATATCGTAGCCAACTGACCAGCCTTGATGTTTATAACCTAAATCTTCTAATGTTTTTATTACTGCACGATTGTCGTAAGATTTTAAAATCTCACCATCTGCGTTATGTAAGTTCTCTAAAATATATGGATCAACAAGGACATAAAGACAATTGCGTTGTTTTAAAAAGTTTGTGAGAGATTTAAAGAAAAAATGAACTAATTCAATATTGCTGTAATCCATGACTGGACCGCGATGGGTGTAAAAGTATTTAAAGAAGCGTAAGGCAGGTGCTTCCGTTAATAGACAAGCAGCAATTACTTCATTCTGGTCATCTTTTACGCCAACCAAATGAACATCATGTTTCATTTCTGAGCGAGTGAGGTAATGCATACTTGATTGGGTATAATGTGAAAAATGTGTTTTTGTAAATTGATTGAATTCTTCTGCAGTGATAGTCATGAACTTCATATTAAATCTACTCCTCTATTTTACTGAATAGGTATAGTGTAACAAAATTACATTATAAATACACATATTATTCCATCATACTTTAGTTGTATAAGTTCGAAAATGGAATAAAAGTAATATTATATTATTTAACATTTATTAACTTGTTATTTCAACTGGCACGTTTGCCCGTATCGTTGTATGATTAGACATGTATTAAAGGATGATAGGGAATCCTAGATTAAATAAATTAAAAGCTTAGGAGTGAATAACTTGAAAAAGTTAGCAATGGCCTTAACATTAATCGTTCTACTGCTGACAGCTTGCAGCAGTGGTAAATATACCGAAAAGATAGATAAGGCGGTTAAAATGCAAGATGATAAGCAAGAACGTTTAGCAAAACATGATCAAGGCGACGTCGTTAAGCATTTTGATAAAAAGGATGCTAACATTTATGTCTTTGAACATGGCAAATATGTCATTTTAGGATATAAACCGCTTAGTGATAATGATGAGATTCACTATTATGCGTATCAATTTAGTGGTAAAACGATAAGTTTTAAAGAAAATTTCGATGCAAAGGGATATATTCAAAAGCACGATCCAGATTATAAAGAAGAAAATATGAACTAACCTAAACGTTAAGGAGCACATATGAAAAAACGATTACCCATCATACTATTATTGACTTTTTTAGTTATTTTAAGTGCATGTGCACAACAAAAGAAAGACGCTCCGAGTGCACCACAAGCTACTAAACATAATAAACCCCTTATCGTTGAGTATGGCGATTACAAGTGCCCATACTGTAAAAAAGTAGAAACACAAGTCATGCCAACAATTAAAAAGAAATATATTGATACAGGTAAAGCAGACTATCAATTCATCAACATGGCTTTTTTAGGCAAAGATTCCATTATTGGTGCGCGTGCAGGCCATGCAGTTAATGCTATTGCCCCACAAGCATATTTAGATTTTCAACAAAAAATATACGCTGCACAAGAGAAAAATGATGACAAAGAATGGATTACACCAAAATTAATCGACAAACAAATAGATCAACTTAATATTAGTCAACAACAAAAGCACAAAATCAAAGCAGATTATAAACAAGAAAATAGTCAGTCATGGAAAGCGGCTGATAAAGATAAACAATTATATAAGAAGCATCATATATCCAAAGCACCAACTGTATTTATTAATGGTAAAAAAGTAAAAGACCCATATGATATAAAAAGCTGGGAACAACAACTTGATAAATAAGCACTTCGTAAAAAACATATTGATCAACTAACATATAAAGGAGGATAGGTCATATGCACATTGAACGCCAATTAAATCAAATCATTGCGCATATAACATTTCATGCTCCTATCATTGAAGTGTTCAAGGCTTATACAATACAATCACTATTTGAACAATGGTTTCATCCACCAGGTGCTAAAATTAAGGTCTATCATTTTGAAGCGGTGACTGGTGGAAAAGCATTTTATGCTATTACAACACCAGAAGCGACTAGTTATACATTAACCGAATACCATATGGTTCAAGCACCGTATCAGATTGTTTACTTTGATTTCTTTGCTACAAAAGACGGTGATAAAGATACACGATTACCAGGGATGAAAGTGGTATTAGAATTCAAACAATTGAATAAGCAACAAACAGAAGTGACTTCTACGACTATTTTTCCAACTGCGACAGCTGCTGAACAAGCGTTATCCATGGGTGTTGAAACTGGTATGCGAAAGACTTTAACTCAGCTTGAACAACTACTAAAAAAAGAATTGTCATGAAAATGACACGCTTTATTTAATGCGATTACGTTAAAATAATCTTGAAAAGAGGTTGATAACAATGAAATCAAGATATTTAAAAGTTTTAGTCTTATATGCATATAGTACATTGGTACCGACATTAATATTTAATTCTAAGTGGATTAAAAGTCCTACATTAAAATATCTCTTAAGACTAGCGCTTGGCTATGGCTACTTTGCTTTAGGATTAAAAATTTTATCACAACTCAAACGTCAATAGGTATGTTGAACAACTTAACCTATTATTATAAGAATATATTGGGAAATGCTATTAATGAATGAACTATTTCAATTCGTTAATAGCATTTTTCCTTATACTGTAAGTTTTGATAAATATTGCTTATATGAGCCTCATAATCAATACGATGTACCTCATAAATTAATCATTAATTTTTCTACCTGACCATTTCTTAATGGTTAGCATTAAAAAGCCACAAATAATGATTAAACTCATAACGTATAGGATTAACGTTAAAACATAAGGTACACTATTTTGGATATACATAGGAATATAGCGTGTAGCATATGTGATTGGCATGTAATACCATGACTGGTCGCCTAAAACTTCCACACCAAAATAGATGTTAAATATTACACTAAATATACCTCCAACAATTGCAAGCACGCTTTTGATAAAGAGACCGATCATAAATATGATGACTGTTATTAAAATATTAAATAGCAGACTAGTCAATAAGTAAAATAAGCTAATATTTAAGTTTTCACTCATGATGATTAAATTTAAAATAGAAATGATTAACGATAGGACGTAGTTTATATAAATATACATGAGTGTGGCTAGAGCCCATGATAAACGGCTAGTCTTACTTAAAATATGGTTGAAATGTCCTATGCCCTCTTCAAATTTAATTGTCTGAAACACTGTGATGGACAATATTAATGGCGTAATCGCATTAAAGCAACCAGTATATATTTGAATAGCTGTTTTATGCCATGAGGGACCTAAATAGAGATCAATACATAAAATATAAAAAAGTGTAAACATGAGTGGTATATAGGTTAAAATGTCTGATATAAATTTTAATTTTATGATTTTAAATTCATTTATCATTTTATCCTCCAAGATTTATTATTATTTAAGAAGAAAAATGCAACGAAATAAATGGTACTTACGATTAAAACGATTAATAAAGCATGTAAATCATTAAAAAATGGGCTCGACTTAGATAATAAAGTACCATTTGGATGTAATGATAAAGTGATTAATGGAATTCTACCGATATAAGACCAAGGGAGAATCCAAAATATTTTTGTCATAGTTATAGTAATTATGCTTAATATTGATAAAAAAAGATTTAGAAATATCGCAAGAAAAACACCTGTATTTCTTACTAAAATAAAGTTTATAGGTATCAACGATAAACTAGAAATTAAAATAAGTGTTATCGTCACGAATATTAGTAATGGGTTTATTGGAGCACCAGAAGTTAATGCGTTACCAATCATTGAAACGATAAATATCAAGATAGCATGAATGATAAAGCCTATGATGGTTACAATGATTTTGTTTTTAATCATGCTGTTAATAGACCAATTGTTGCTTTTGTAATAAGAAAAATGATTGTTTTTTATTTCCATATTGAGGAGAGAGTTAGCAACGATACATGTAAGTATAGGTATCACGAAAAACGGCCATAAATTAAACGTCAAAGATAAATATGGAGAAAGTTCATTCTTATCAGGTTGACCTTGAGCAAATAACGCCGTAAATATTGCAAAAGCTAAAAATATTAATGGCGATGAAATGAGCATATACATAGCTGAGGAACTTTTTAATTTAAGTAATTCAGTCTTTAAATTTTTCATCATAATTTACTCCTTTGTAATATCGAAAAATATTTTTTCTAGATTTTCATTAGTATTATTTTCTTTTTGATACTTTAATTTACCGTTGTGAATAATACCGATATGATCAGCTAATATTTGTATTTCGGAAAGTATATGACTTGATACGATGATGCTTGTACCTTGCTGAGTTAAATCTTTCAATAATGTTCTTAAATCTTGTATACCATAAGGGTCAAGGCCATTTGATGGCTCATCGAGTATTAATAACTTTGGTTTTTTTATTAGCGCCATTGCAATGCCTAAACGTTGTTTCATTCCCAGTGAAAAATCTTTAACTTTTTTCTGTTTATCTACTTTCAGTTTGACCTTTTTTAATACTTGTGGAATATTGTCAAAAGGTATATTTTCATTTAAAGCTACGATTTTTAGATTATCATAAGCATTTAGATGGTTATAAGTGGGCGGGGACTCTATTAACGAGCCAATATTTGATAAATCATTTCTGACCATCTGTGCGCCATCTAAAAATATTTCGCCATGTGAGCTGGATAATATACCACAAATGATTTTAAGTAATGTTGATTTTCCAGCGCCATTAATACCTAATAAGCCATAGACTTCGTTTGGAGCAACTTTTAAATTAATATCATTTAAGACTACATTGTTTTTGAACTTTTTGGATAAATTTTTGGTTTCTATTTTGTAAGTGTTCATTAAGATACCTCCTCTGTGATTAATTTCATCGTAGCACGAGAAAAAAATATTACTACTTACACTTTTGTAAGTAACAAAATAAGTAATCATTTAAACATTGTTGTGTTATAGTGAATTTAATTAAAGGAGAAAAAATGTATATATTATTATTGGTTGTTTTCATTCTTTTAGGTATAGCATATTTACTGTTTAAAGCAAATAGTCGACTTAATATTTACTGTACGTCTATTATCATTGTTTTAATGTATATTTTAGTATCTTATTATTTGAATAGATTATTTGATTTTAACTTAATGGTTTTAAGTAGTTATTTATTATTGTCAATGCTCGTGATTATCGCCTTTATTCTCTATTTATTTTGGGATAGTAAAAAATTATTGAAAAATGAAGGCAGTCGCCTTACAAACTTTTTGAGTTTATCGTTAGCGATGTGGATTGTAATTTTGATTGCTTTATTTCCAGTATCGTTTATCGTTAACAATGATGTGTCAAAATATATATTTGTAACATATTTATTCACTACGTTAATATTTACGTATTTTTTTGGCTTAATATTGAGCTGCTGGCTTTTAGCTATATTTTATTCAACATTAAATAGCAATAAGTCTATTGATATTTTTTTAGTGCTAGGATCCGGTTTAATAAATAATAAAGTTACACCACTTTTAGCTAGTAGAATTAATGCAGGCTTAGAAATTTATCAAAAGCAAAATAATAAGCAGCATTTGTTTTTAGTGAGTGGTGGCCAGGGTGATGATGAGCTGCGACCTGAGTCAGTTGCTATGAAGGAATATCTAGTAGATAAAGGTATCGTTGAGGATGAGATTATTTGTGAACAACAATCGAAAACGACATATGAAAATTTATATTTTTCTAAGGAAATGATAGAAAATTTACCATTAAATAAACCTAATATTTTAATATGCACAAATGATTTTCATATTCTAAGAGTGATGTTTTTAGCGAAAAAATTGCATTTTAAAAATTTTTACAGCGTTGGCAGTAAAACGAAAAGCTATTTTTTCACCAATGCTTTTATTAGAGAAGTGATTGCCATTATTAAAATGGATTGGTGGTTTCATCTTGTAATTATGTTGGCTAGTATCGCATGGTATATTCTTACAATGGTAAATATTTAAAAGATTTAATATAGTAATATAAGGATCTTCCATTAGGGAGGGCGTTGAGCTCAATCTTTAATGGAAGCTTTTTATATGTTTTAGTTTCAAATATAGAATGTCGATTTATTTAGAATTTGTGTGATACATAAGCTGCTTTTCATAGAAAATACATGTATTATTTCAAAAGCGAAAAATTATAGTATGTTACATTTTAATTTTTAAAATTTTCATATATTATGTGTATTTTTTTAAAGCTTTATAGTTTTATTATGTCTTTATGGATATAATAGGTCTATATTAAATGATGACATACATAGGAGGAAGTTTAGATGTTAAAAAATGCAAAGACACTTGATGACACACATGCGACACGTGCACAAATTGAAAGTGCAGCTGGTCAAGTGCAAATGAAGGAAGTCATGCTTGATAAGACGCCAGGGAGATATATGGTAAAAGCGATTATGGCTGGCTTTTTATTGGCGATTGTAACAGTATTTATGTTTGCTGTTAAGACACAGTTTGCCGGAACTAATGACGGGCTGGTTAATTTGCTTGGTGCAATCGCATTTAGCTTAGCCTTAGTATTGATCGTATTAACTAATTCAGAACTATTGACGAGTAATTTTATGTACTTGACTGTGGGTTGGTATTATAAAGTGATTTCTATGTCTAAAATAATGAAAGTGGTTACTTTTTGTTTTATTGGTAATATTATTGGTGGGATTTTTTTATTTTTCTTGATGAAATTTGTGCATATTATGACACCTGAAATGATTCAAAGCTTAACGGCATTGGTACATAAGAAAACGATTGATTCGACATGGTACAATATTTTAGTTAAAGCTATTTTTTGTAACTTCTTTATCAATATTGGTATTTTTGTCTCTATGAAGTTTAAAGAAGGTTTAGCAAAAGCATTCTTCATTGCGTGTGGCGTGATTGTCTTTGTCTTTATGGGTTATGAACACGTTGTCTTTAATACAGGATTATATGCAGGTATGGCTTTCTTTAATTTGGATGCTTTGTCATGGTTAGGTGTATTGAAAAATGTTGTTTTTGCATTTATTGGTAACTATATAGGTGGCGGTATCTTTATTGGTTTCGTATATGCTTACCTGAATGGTACACGAGATAGTTTAGTTAAATAATTAAAATGATATAGATGCTATAATGAAATATATAGATTATATTTTAGAAATTCTAAATACAGCTTTGGAGTGTAACAGACTTTTATGTAGGACGTTACGCTCCTTTTTTAGAAAAATATTGACTTATGATACATTAAATCTTATTATTTTAATCAACATTATTAATCATGTATCGGGGGGATACGATGGTAGCGAATATTTTAGTCGCGCATGGCATGCGTCAAGGAGATCAAAATGAGGCATTAACAGGCTTTGTGGCTCAATTGTTAGAGCATGAAAGCTATCCATATGATTTGGCGTTTATTGAAAGTGAAGAAAAAAGTATTTCACGCATCATGACGCATTATTTGAATCAAGGAGAAACAGAATTTAAAATTGTGCCACTACTCATCTTTTCTGCCATGCATTATTTAGTGGATATTCCAGAAATATTAGCACAAATAAAGGAGCAACATCCAAATATTAACTATCGCTTAAGTCAGCCTTTAGGAACGCATGCATTAATGCAGGAAATTATTCAACAACGCATTGAACAAGTTCATATCGACAAAGATGACAAAGGTAAAGTAGCAGTTGTTTTAATCGCACATGGTAGTCGCTCTTATACACAAGCACATGATGAATTAGAAACCTTTAATCATCAGCTAGCTACAGATTATCCTGTATTCTCCAGAACATTGTATGGCGATATAAGCTTTAAAAATGATTTGGATAAGTTAGCTAAGCGCTTTTCCAAGTTAATTATCGTGCCAATGTTTTTATATGATGGACGCTTAGTGAATAAAGTAAAAAAACTAATCGCGCAAATGGACATACAATCAGAATTGCTTATTACACCATCTCTGAATTTCGATCCGCTTTTGAAAGATATTATTAGCGCACGTCTTGAGGAATTATCATTTTAAAGAAAATAATTAAAGATGATATCAGTAACAATCAGTAAAGTTTCGCACTTTATTGGTTGTTTTTTTATGTTAGGGAATTCCCTAATTTTGTGATTTTATTCACAAAAATTGCCTGTATTGGTCTACAATAAAATTGAAAAGTGATAGCTGGAATATTATTAATCAAGTTAATGAACCTTTAAGGGCATAGGTATTTCCAGCAATCTTTAAAAGATTAAAAGGGGCGACATTATGGCTAAGCAAAAATTAGTGTTGATAGGTAATGGTATGGCAGGTATACGCACGATAGAAGAAATGCTAGAGCGTTCCGATTCAACCTTTGACATTACAGTGATTGGTAAAGAACCTTATCCTAACTATAATCGCATCATGCTATCCAATATTTTACAAAATAAAATGACGATTGACGACACAATTATGAATCCATTTGATTGGTACAAAGCGCATGATATTAACTTAATTATCGATGACCCAGTTGAGCACGTTAATCGCGAAGGACAATATGTTGTAACATCAAAAGGGCTAACGGTTTCTTATGATATTTGTATCTTTGCCACAGGCTCATCAGCTTTTGTATTACCTATTCCAGGGGCTGATTTGCCAAGTGTAATCGGTTGGAGAACGATTAAAGATACTGAACAAATGATGACAATTGCACAAACGAAAAAACGTGCCGTCGTTATTGGAGGCGGTCTTCTTGGATTAGAATGTGCGCGTGGATTATTAGATCAAGGCATGGAAGTTACTGTCTTACATCTAGCAGATTGGTTGATGGAAATGCAATTAGATGCAAAGGCGGGCGCATTACTCAAAGCGGATTTGGAACAACAAGGTATGAAGATTGAGTTACAAGCGAACTCACAAGAAATTATTGGTCAAGATGATGTTGAAGCTATTAAATTAGCAGATGGTCGTGTGATAGAAACAGACCTTATTGTGATGGCAGTGGGTATCAGACCTTATGTGCAAGTTGCCCGTGATGCTGGACTAGAGGTCAACAGAGGTATTGTCGTTAATGATTATTTACAAACGAGTGATGCACATATTTATGCTGTTGGAGAGTGTGCTGAGCATCAAGGACACGTATATGGACTTGTTGCACCTTTATATGAACAAGGCAAAGTGTTAGCCGATTATTTAACTGGTAGAAAAACAGAGGGCTATCATGGCTCAACAACATTCACATCCTTAAAAGTATCTGGGTGCGATTTATACAGTGCTGGACAAATTGTTGAAGATGAAGACGTACACGGTATAGAAGCATTTAATAGCGTAGATAACGTTTATAAAAAAGTATTTTTAAAAGATCAAGCGGTTGTGGGAGCTGTACTATACGGTGATACGGACGATGGCTCTAGGTTTTATAGCATGATGAAAAAGCATGAATCACTTGAAGATTATACGTTAATGGCACTATTACAGAAAAAAGGTGCCGATGCTGGTTTATCAATTACTGATATGAGCGATGACGAAACGATATGTGGTTGTAATGGTGTAGATAAAGGCACCATTGTAAATGCAATTAAATCTAAAGGTTTAACGTCTGTGGCAGAAGTGACTAAAATGACTAAAGCGGGTAATTCATGCGGAAAATGCAAAGGGCAAATCAGCCAAATTCTAGAGTATACGCTTGGTGATGGCTTTTACACTGCTAAGCCAACAGGAATCTGTGCCTGTACAGAACTGACTAGAGATCAAATCGTCACACAAATTAGAGCTAAAGGCTTAAAGACATCTAAAGAAGTGAGACATGTCTTGAACTTTAAAGATAAAAATGGTTGTCCTAAATGTCGACCAGCTATTAATTACTATTTAAATATGGTCTATCCTCATGAACATGCAGATGAACGTGAGTCACGTTTTGCTAATGAACGCTATCATGCCAATATTCAAAATGATGGTACGTTTTCAGTCATACCTCAAATGCGTGGAGGCGTCACAGATGCAGATCAATTGATACGTCTTGGACAAGTAGCCAAAAAATATGATGTACCGCTAGTTAAAGTTACTGGTTCACAACGTATCGGATTATATGGATTGAAAAAAGAACAATTACCACAAGTATGGCAAGATTTAGGCATGCGTTCTGCATCTGCCTATGGAAAGAAAACTCGTTCTGTTAAAAGCTGTGTTGGTAAAGAGTTTTGTCGATTTGGGACGCAATATACGACGCGCTTAGGAATTCGTTTAGAAAAAACATTTGAATATATCGACACACCACATAAATTTAAAATGGGTGTGTCAGGTTGTCCAAGAAGTTGTGTAGAATCAGGGGTTAAAGACTTTGGTGTTATTTCTGTTGAAAATGGCTTCCAGATTTATATTGGTGGTAACGGTGGTACAGAAGTAACCAAAGGTCAATTCTTAACGACTGTAGCTACAGAAGATGAAGTGATTAAACTTTGCGGTGCATTGATGCAATATTACCGTGAAACAGGTGTGTATGCAGAGCGTACAGCTCCTTGGTTAGAGCGTTTAGGTTTCGATAATGTTAAAGCAGTATTGTTGGATCCTGAAAGACAAGATGCATTATATACACGTATCATGGATGCGAAACAAGCAGTTTCAGAAGAACCTTGGCAAGCAATTGTTCACAATAAACATGCACAAAAAATCTTTGAAGTTGAGAAGGTGTAAACGATGAGAACAGGAGAAAAAGTAAAAGTATTAACAATCGATGATTTAACACCTTTAATAGGGAAAAAGGTCATTGTTGATGGTAATGAAATAGGTATATTTCTAACTGAAAGTGGTCATATTCATGCTATTCATAATGTTTGTCCGCACAAACAAGGTCCTTTGTCAGAAGGAACGGTCAGTGGTGAATATGTATACTGTCCCCTGCATGATCAAAAAATTGATTTAGCATCTGGTGAAGTTCAAGAACCTGATGAAGGTTGTGTAACCGTATATCCAGTAGAAGTCATTGACGGAGATGTCTACGTATGTCTATAGCCAATGGTGGCAAGGTATATCTTGTAGGCGCTGGTCCAGGAAATCCTAATTTATTAACGAAACAAGCCGAACGTTTAATTAGAGAAGCGGATATTATATTGTATGACCGTTTAGTCAATCCACTTATTTTACAGTATGCGTCAGAGAAAGCAGTCTTCGTTAATGTCGGTAAAAAGCCATACCATAAACACATTCAACAAGTACAGATTAATCATAAAATGATTGCTGCGGCACATCAATATAAACATGTTGTTAGATTAAAAGGTGGTGATCCTGCGATATTTGGTCGTGTTTATGAAGAGCTTGAGGCATTAAAACAACAAGCGATAGAAGTAGAAATTGTCCCAGGCATTACGTCTGCGAGTGCTGCAGCAGCAACTATGAATGTCGGACTAACGATGCGTCAAGTTGCACCAAGTGTCACTTTTTCAACAGGGCATTTCAAAGATGATGTCAGCAATGAAACAGATATTAGAAATTTACACAATGGTGGTACACTTGCCATTTATATGGGAGTTAAGCGTTTAGGGCATATTATTCAACAAATTACTGCGGTATCAACTGAAGATTATCCAATTGCAGTGATTTTTAATGCTTCTTGGTATAACGAAACAACCGTAATAGGGCGTTTATCAACCATCGAAGCGCAATTAACTAAGATAAATTTAGAAGGACAACCTGGCATTTGTTTGGTTGGTCCTATCGTAGAACATATGTCACAAATACCTAAGGCTAACAGCAGAGATAGCATATTAAAGATACTCGTAGGTGAAAAAGAACAGGCGCTAATACAAGCTGAACATTTAGCAGATATAGGAACACCATGTCTGATACAACCAAGTAAGACAGCACATCAAAGTCAGCACGATTTATTTCAACATATCATCGCACAACATCAGTGTGATTATATCTATATGGAGTAAGTGTGAGTCTGGGACATCACTATGTTTTAGGCTATAAACTATATATTGGCAGTTAAACTCGCCGGGGCGGGACAGAAGTCATTATGAATTCTGTCTCGCTTCTTTTTATTTTTGAAAATTTAGGGTTTCAACTAAGGCAATTAGGCAATTCCCTAATATTAGAACTTTGTGAAAAAATATACAATGTAACTAAGACAATGATATGAATGTTGAATGTAGCACTCGTGTTAAACCTTTTACGGGAGGACATATAGATGGGGAAATTTGGATTGAACTTTTTTAAGCCAACTGAAAAATTTAACGGTAATTGGTCCATTTTAGAAAGTAAAAGCAGAGAATGGGAGAAAATGTATCGTGAACGTTGGAGCCATGACAAAGTCGTTCGTACTACGCATGGGGTCAATTGTACAGGATCATGTTCCTGGAAAGTTTTTGTGAAGAATGGCGTGATTACTTGGGAAAATCAACAAACTGACTATCCAAGTTGTGGTCCGGATATGCCTGAATTTGAACCAAGAGGTTGTCCTCGTGGTGCATCATTTTCTTGGTATGAGTATAGTCCGTTGCGTGTTAAATATCCTTATATTAGAGGTAAACTATTGGATTTATGGACTACAGCACTTGAAGAAAACAACGGTAATCGCATTGCAGCATGGGCCTCAATAGTTGAAGATGAAGAAAAAGCTAAGCGATATAAATCAGCAAGAGGTATGGGTGGACACGTCAGAGCTAGTTGGAAAGATGTCACAGATATCATTGCGGCGCAGCTTTTATATACGATAAAAAAAGACGGACCAGACCGAATTGCTGGATTTACACCTATTCCAGCTATGTCGATGATTAGTTATGCTGCTGGAGCTAGATTTATTAGTTTATTAGGTGGAGAAATGTTGAGTTTTTATGATTGGTATGCTGACCTACCACCTGCATCACCACAAATATGGGGTGAACAAACAGATGTACCAGAATCAAGTGATTGGTTCAATGCAGCTTACATTATTATGTGGGGATCAAACGTACCTCTTACACGTACACCGGACGCGCATTTTATGACCGAAGTACGTTATAAAGGAACTAAAGTTATTTCGGTCGCTCCGGATTATGCTGAAAACGTAAAGTTTTCCGACAACTGGCTGGCACCGCATCCAGGTACTGATGCTGCAATTGCTCAGGCGATGACACACGTGATTTTACAAGAATTTTACCAAAATGAGCCGAATGAAATGTTTATTAATTATGCCAAACAGTATACGGATATGCCGTTTGTTATTATGTTAGACCAAGATAAGCAAGGCTATAAAGCAGGGCGATTTTTACGTGCAAGTGACTTAGGTATTGACAGTGACAATAATGAATGGAAGCCAATGATTTATGATCTAGAGAGCCAACAGTTTGTGGTACCTAATGGCACGATGGGACAACGTTGGGAAGAAGGTAAACAATGGAATCTTAAATTGGAAACTGATGATGGTCAAACAATCAATCCAACACTGACGATGGCGAATACTGAATATGACATCAAAACCATTCAATTTCCATATTTTGATAGCGATGGTGATGGAATCTTTAAGCGACCAATTCCAACATACACGTTACAGTTAGCCAATGGTCAAAACGTTCAAGTGACGACAGTTTATGATTTGATGGCTAGTCAGTATGGTATACAGCGTTTCAATCATGCCATGGAGGCAACATCCTATGATGACCAGCAATCCAAGTATACACCAGCTTGGCAGGAATCAATTACTGGTGTTAAAGCATCGACTGTGACTCAAATTGCACGAGAGTTTGCGCAAAATGCGATAGAAACTGGTGGTCGCTCGATGATTATTATGGGTGCAGGTATTAATCATTGGTTTAATTCTGACACCATTTATCGCTCAATTCTAAATTTGGTCATGTTATGTGGCTGTCAAGGTGTAAATGGTGGAGGCTGGGCACATTATGTTGGACAAGAAAAATGTCGTCCTATTGAAGGATGGAATACGGTTGCCTTTGCCAAAGATTGGCAAGCACCACCACGCTTACAAAATGGTACAAGTTGGTTTTATTTTGCGACTGATCAATGGAAATATGAAGAATCCAATGTAGCTAGTTTAACTTCACCTCTTGCACAACATGTTAAGCACCAGCATCCTGCTGATTACAATGTGACTGCTGCTCGCTTAGGCTGGTTACCATCTTATCCACAGTTTAATAAAAACAGCTTACTCTTTGGAGAAGAGGCGAAAGAAGCTGGCGATGCGTCAAACGAAGCAATTATTAAACGTGCAGTTGATGCCGTGAAAAATAAAGAAACACAGTTTGCAATTGAAGATCCTGATTTGAAGAAGAATCATCCTAAAACATTATTTGTTTGGCGTTCAAATTTAATTTCAAGCTCTGCAAAAGGGCAAGAATATTTTATGAAGCATTTATTAGGTACTAAATCTGGCTTGATGGCTGAACCTAATGAGCATGATAAGCCTGAAGAAATTACTTGGCGAGACGATACAATAGGCAAACTTGATTTATTAGTATCATTAGATTTTAGAATGACAGCTACACCACTCTATTCAGATATTGTGTTGCCAGCTGCAACTTGGTATGAAAAGCATGATATCTCATCAACGGATATGCATCCTTTCGTACATCCATTCAATCCTGCAATAGATCCACTATGGGAATCGCGCTCAGATTGGGATATCTATAAGACATTAAGTAAAGCAGTTTCAGAAATGGCAAAAGATTATTTGCCAGGTACTTATAAGGATGTTGTGACTACACCATTAGGTCATGATTCTAAGCAAGAGATTTCAACACCATTCGGTCAAGTCAAAGATTGGTCTAAAGGAGAAATAGAAGCAGTTCCCGGACGCACAATGCCTAATTTTACTGTAGTTGAACGGGATTACACTCAAATATATAACAAATTTGTTACGTTAGGACCTTTGTTGGAAAACGGGAAAATAGGTGCGCATGGTGTGAGTTATCATGCGGGTGAACAATATGAGGAACTAAAAAGTATGATAGGAACTTGGAATGATGACGACATAACATCAATCAGAAATCAACGTCCACGTATCGATACAGCAAGGAAAGTGGCTGATGCGATTTTAAATGTTTCATCTGCGACGAATGGTAAGTTATCTCAAAAATCATATACCGATTTAGAACAACAAACCGGTATGCCATTGAAAGATATTTCTAGCGCACGTGAAGCCGAAAAGCTATCATTTTTAAATATTACTGCACAACCTAGAGAAGTGATTCCAACTGCCGTTTTTCCTGGATCAAATAAAAATGGCCGTCGCTATTCACCGTTCACAACAAATATCGAACGACTTGTTCCTTTCAGAACATTAACAGGAAGACAAAGCTACTATATTGATCATGAAATATTTCAGCAATTTGGTGAAAGTTTACCAGTATACAAACCGACATTACCGCCGATGGTCTTTGGCACACGAGATAAACAAGTAAAAGGCGGACAAGATGCCCTAGTATTACGATACTTAACACCACATGGTAAATGGAATATCCACTCGACTTATCAAGACAATCAGCACATGCTGACATTATTTAGAGGTGGACCTGTTGTTTGGTTATCAAATGAAGATGCCGAGGCGCATGGCATTAGTGATAATGATTGGCTCGAAGTATATAACAGAAACGGTGTTGTGACTGCGCGTGCCGTCACATCTCATCGAATGCCTAGAGGAACAATGTTTATGTATCACGCACAGGATAAGCATATTGAAACACCTGGCTCAGAAATCACAGATACGCGAGGAGGTTCTCATAATGCACCAACTCGTATTCATTTAAAACCGACACAGCTGGTTGGTGGATATGCACAAATAAGCTATCACTTTAACTACTATGGACCGATTGGCAATCAAAGAGATATCTATGTGGCCGTGAGAAAAATGAAGGAGGTCAATTGGCTTGAAGATTAAAGCACAAATTGCAATGGTATTGAACTTAGACAAATGTATTGGTTGTCATACGTGCAGTGTGACATGTAAAAATACATGGACGAATAGACCGGGTGCGGAGTATGTGTGGTTTAATAATGTAGAAACAAAGCCAGGTGTTGGATATCCAAAACGTTGGGAAGACCAAGAGCAATATAAAGGCGGTTGGGTGCGCAACAATAAAGGCAAACTTCAACTTAAATCAGGGAGTCGCTGGTCAAAAATTGCTTTAGGAAAAATCTTCTATAATCCTGATATGCCAGTAATTAAAGATTACTATGAACCATGGTTTTACAATTATGAACATTTGACAACAGCTAAACAAGGGCAACATTCTCCTGTAGCAAAAGCACATTCAGTTATTTCAGGTGATAAGTTGGATTTACAATGGGGTCCTAACTGGGAAGATGATCTTGCAGGTGCACATGTTACTGGACCAGAAGATCCTAATATTCAACGAATTGAAGAAGATATCAAGTTTCAATTTGATGAAACATTTATGATGTATTTGCCACGTTTGTGTGAACATTGTTTAAATCCAAGTTGTGTGGCATCATGCCCATCTGGTGCAATGTACAAACGGGATGAAGATGGTATTGTACTTGTTGACCAAGAAGCCTGCCGTGGTTGGCGTTATTGCATGACTGGCTGTCCGTATAAAAAAGTTTATTTTAACTGGAAGACAAATAAAGCAGAAAAATGTACATTCTGCTTTCCAAGAATTGAAGCCGGGCTTCCTACAGTTTGTTCTGAAACATGTACGGGTCGTATGCGTTATTTAGGTGTGCTTTTATATGATGCAGATCGTGTGCATGAAGCGGCATCTGCTGAAAATGAACAAGCGTTGTACGAAAAGCAACTTGATATTTTTCTAAATCCATTTGATGAAGATGTGATTGCACAGGCTGAAAAGGACGGCATTAACCATGAGTGGATCGAAGCAGCTCAACATTCTCCGGTATATAAGTTGGCTATAGAGTATAAGTTGGCCTTTCCGCTACATCCCGAATATAGAACGATGCCTATGGTATGGTATTGTCCGCCGCTTAGTCCAATCATGAGTTATTTTGAAGGTAAAGGTGCTAAGCAAGATCCAGATATGATCTTCCCAGCAATTGATGAAATGCGTTTACCTGTTGAGTATTTAGCAAACTTGTTTACAGCTGGAGATACGAAACCAGTGAAAGAAGCTTTGCAACGCATGGCAATGATGCGAAGTTATATGCGTGCTCAAGTAACGAATCAACCATTTGCGATGCATAAATTAGAAAGATTAGGCTTATCTGAGCAGCAGTTAAAAGATATGTATCGCTTGTTAGGTATAGCTAAATATGAAGAGCGATTTGTAGTGCCTACATCACACAAAGAAACTTACTTAGATACGTATCGTGCACAAGGTAGCCAAGGGTATGGTGGAGAATATTTTGGAGAAAATTGTGAAGGTTGTGGCGTAGCAGTAGGTTCTGGAAAGACAGGACAAGAAGTTTATAATGATCATTTCTATGGAGGTATTTTCCGTGATTAATCTTGCAAATTTTAGACAATATCAAGATAGTTTTGGCTATATTGCACAGCAACTGAATTTTCCAGAAAAAATCACTTTCAATCAAAATATCTTTCAAGAGACCATAGCGCCTTCACATCCTGCATATGCCGACCTTGTTGCTTATCGCACAATGATGGAACAGTACACTTTATCAGAAATTAAGGCAATATACACGGATACCTTTGATTTTAGTAAGAAGGCACCATTATATATGACATATAATAAATTTGATACACAAAAAGAACGCGGGCAGATGTTGGCTAAATTAAAGGTCTTATATGAGATGTTTGGCTTGAAAATGGTTGATAATGAACTGTCTGATTATTTACCGCTAATGTTGCAGTTTTTACATGTGGCACAATGGCATGATGATCCACGTGCGGAAGATAATATTCAGTTAGTCATTATGATTATTGAAGATGGCACGTATACGATGGCAAACTTGTTGGCTGAGGATCACAATCCGTATGCCTATGTGGTCCGTGCTTTGCGTCAGACATTAAAAGAATGTCTTGAAGCACCAAAAGGGGTGACAACACATGCTTAATCAATTTTTATGGGTGATTTATCCCTATCTTTGTGTTGCTATTTTTGTAATTGGTCATATCGCGCGGTATAAATATGATCAATTTTCATGGACAGCTAAATCAAGCGAATTAATTGAGAAGAAACAATTGAAATGGGGAAGTTTATTATTTCATTTAGGTATCATTCCTGTGTTTTTGGGGCATGTTGTTGGTTTAGCCATTCCAGCACACTGGATAGAGTTTTTAGGTGTTAGCAATCATTTGTATCACTTTGGCGCTGTGTATATTGGTAGTATCTTTGGTATAATGACGTTGATTGGCATGTTGTTGTTAACAAGTAGACGCTTAACACTTAAGAATGTTAGACGCTTAAGTTCAGCATCAGATATATTTGTTAATCTCTTATTACTCATTATTATCTTTATGGGATGTTATTCGACGTTAGTTACAAATGCGGTTACGCCAGATTTTGATTATCGTCAAACGATATCAATTTGGTTTAGACATCTATTTACATTCTCACCGGATGCCATGTTGATGAATCATGTCCCACTATCATTTAAGTGTCATATCTTATTAGGATTTACAATTCTGGCATGTTGGCCATTTACAAGGTTAGTCCATGTATGGAGCGTACCATTATCATATGTGAATCGTCGGTATATCATTTATCGTAAACATAAATAACATTAAAGAAAGGGTTAATATATTGTCTCCTCGATCTTATATTGAAACGAACAGTTTGCAAGCAGATTTAGAAACTTTAAGACAATGTGAAGGCTATGATTTTGCTGCGATAGCGACACCAGAACGCTTTCGCTCAGGCGCACCAATTAAATGGCAATTTGTTTCTGGCAATACCAACGATAGATATAAGCTAATTGTTTTAAAAAAAGGGCGTGGCCTCGCTGGTATGGTAATGAAAACTGGTAAAAGAATGATCATTGAGCAGGTTGATCAAGAGATTGGCTTTGAAGAGCGCTTAAAGTACCCCATTTTACTAAGTGAAAATTTAACGAGTTTGATTGCGATTCCACTATGGTTTGAAAATGAGTTATGGGGCGTATTATTGCTTGGTCAACGTCAAAATAAGCCATTACCAGACAATTTTGATAAGGTTAATATTCAAGGAAAACTAAGCGTATTTTCAGAAGGATGATAGGTGATAGGAGTGCTCAATATTAATGAAGAACAATTAGAGCAGTTATTACAACAATATTATAAAACAACACAGGAAAAGATTGTCTTTGTAGACAAATACGGTAAAGTTATCGCAATGAATGATGCAGCAAAGGAAATTATTTCAGAAGACAACAATTACAGTACCATGACCAATGCAATTTGTCGTCAGTGTGAGGGCTATTCCAACGAATTTGCATTAAAAAGCTGTATGAATTGTTTTATGGATACGACTCAACCAACAGATGCAAACTTCCAAGTGTTTATGAAAACTGTAGATCAACAGGTACAACCTTTTACTGCGACATATCAATGTATCGATGACGTAAAAGGTATTTATGCGTTTACTTTGCAAAATATCTCTCCACAAATTGAGCGTCAAGAAAAAATGTATCAACGTCAAATGATTCGAAAAGTAATTGCCGCTCAAGAGAACGAACGTAAACGTATTTCTCGAGAATTACATGACAGTGTTGTACAAGAATTATTAAATATTAATATTGAATTGAGATTATTAAAATATCAACAAGATAAAGTATTAATTACCGATAAAGCCCAACAAGTTGAAAGCTTGATGGCCAATTTAATCGACGATATTAGAAATATTTCTGTCGAATTACGGCCATCATCCTTAGATGATTTAGGCTTAGAAGCAGCTTTTAAATCTTATTTTAAACACTTTGAACAAACCTATGGATTAGCCATTAGTTATCAGGCGAATATTCAGGGTAAGCGCTATGATAGCGACATTGAAACCGTTGTGTATCGAGTTGTGCAAGAAAGTATTTTAAATGCCTTGAAATACGCTAGCGTGAATCACATTGATGTGAGTATCCAAGATACAGGTGATCACATCATTGCAGAAGTGATTGATCAAGGTGTGGGCTTTAACCCTCAGTCACAGCCTAAAGGAACAGGTCTAGGTTTATATGGAATGAATGAACGTGCAGAGCTAGTCAATGGTAATGTAAATATTGATACTCAAATTGGCAAAGGAACAATTATTACATTAGAAATACCAATTTAATGTAGGTTAGGGGAATTCAATTGAAAATAGTTATAGCAGACGACCATGCAGTAGTGCGCACAGGGTTTTCAATGATTCTGAATTTTCAAGACGATATGGAAGTTGTAGATACTGCTGCTGATGGCGTAGAGGCATATCAAAAGGTTATGGAGCATAAGCCTGACGTGTTAATTATGGATTTAAGTATGCCTCCTGGCGAATCAGGCTTAATTGCTACAAGTAAAATTGCAGACAGTTTTCCAGAAACAAAAATCTTAATATTAACGATGTATGATGACGAAGAATATTTATTCCATGTTCTAAGAAATGGTGCTAAAGGTTATATACTAAAAAATGCACCAGATGAACAGCTAATCTTAGCAGTAAGGACTGTTTATCAAGGTGAGATGTATGTGGATATGAAGCTGACAACATCTCTCGTTAATGAGTTTGTCAATCAGCCACAATATGATACTGGCACTACAAATGATCCTTTTAAAATATTATCGAAACGAGAATTGGAAATCTTACCATTAATTGCTAAAGGTTATGGCAATAAAGAAATTGCAGAAAAGCTCTTTGTTTCCGTCAAAACGGTAGAAGCACATAAGACGCATATTATGTCAAAATTAGGCTTAAAATCTAAGCCAGAACTTGTAGAATATGCACTCAAGAAAAAGTTATTAGATTTTTGATCTTATTTAAATTGATGGTGTATAACAAGAAAATAAAAAGTGAAATAACATACACAGGTTGGACATCAATCTCAAAATAATAGCACAAAGATGATTTGAAATTAAAAATTGTCTTTGTGCATTTTTTATATCAGAACTAAAATGACATAAATAGCGACCGATAACAAATAGGGAAATTGCCTATAAACATCAGGGATTATCCTTATGTTCAATTTTTCACAAGGATTATAAACTTTAATTATAGTTGGTATGTGTTATAGAAATATGTCTCAAGTAGGGTGTGTGATGTCATATAGTTGATTGCTATCCTCATGCATGTACTAACACTAATTACATAAATAATGAAGGTGAAAAAATGTTTAGGACAAAAGGTGCCTTTCAACTTGGTTTACAAACATTGAGTCTAGTTGTTGGATTTATGGCGTGGAGTATTATATCTCCATTAATGCCATTCATGTCGCAAGATATTAAAGTAAGTGATGTGCAAATATCAATTATTGTAGCAATTCCAGTAATTTTAGGCTCAATATTGCGTGTTCCATTTGGTTATTTAACCAATGTGGTTGGCGCAAAATGGGTGTTTTTCAGTAGTTTTATTGTGCTATTATTTCCAATTTACTTCTTGAGTCTTGCACAAACACCTGGCATGCTTATGACATCTGGTTTCTTTCTAGGTGTTGGTGGTGCCATCTTTTCTGTGGGTGTAACGTCAATACCGAAGTATTTTTCTAAAGATAAAGTTGGTTTAGCAAATGGTATTTATGGTGTAGGTAATATTGGTACAGCAGTATCTTCCTTTTTAGCACCACCTATTGCAGGGATTATTGGCTGGCAAACAACTGTACGCTTTTATCTTATATTTATAGCTGTCTTTGCATTGATTATGTTTTTATGTGGAGATGGAAAAGAGCCGAAGGTTAAAATTCCTTTAATCGCACAAATGAAGGATTTATTTGGTAATTATAGAACATATTATTTAAGTTTATGGTACTTTATCACATTTGGTGCTTTTGTGGCATTTGGTTTGTTTTTACCGAATTATTTAGTGCATCATTTCACTATAGATAAAGTAGATGCGGGTATTCGGTCGGGTGTATTTATTGCTTTAGCTACATTTTTACGTCCAATTGGAGGTATGATAGGTGATAAATTTAATGCCGTAAAAGGATTAATGATGGACTTTATATTTTTAATTATTGGTGCAATTATTTTGGGGGTATCAGATCATATCGCACTCTTTACCATTGGTTGTTTAATGATAAGTGTATGTGCAGGAATTGGAAATGGTCTTGTATTCAAACTTGTACCATCATACTTTTCTAAAGAATCAGGTACAGCGAATGGCATCGTTTCTATGATGGGAGGCCTCGGGGGCTTTTTCCCACCTTTGATTATTTCGTTGGCAAAGTCTCTAACTGGCACAAGTCATTTAGCATTTATTTTACTTGCATTATTTGGGGTCGTGGCTTTTGCTACAATGTTTCACTTATATAAAAAGGAATATGTATAAAATCAAGTTAGTATAAGCCTATGACTAGTTGCTTGCTCAACGTTTTAGAAGCCCTTATTCTTTGCGATGTTAAACGTGCGCAATGAACAAGGGCTTTTTATAAGTATAATCATTAGTATATAACAATAAAATGTTGCATCAAGTGATTGAAATGAGCAGCCAAGAAGTATCATCTAATAATGAGTTAATGAATAGTCACTTTAATCGCTTGTAATCATCATTGTTAAAAATTATCGACAACAAATTGATGCATAATTTTGATGAGCTTTTGTGCTTCCTCTTTGCTAACGCCTGCATCACA
Source organism: Staphylococcus lugdunensis (assembly GCF_001558775.1). Classification (NCBI taxonomy): domain Bacteria; kingdom Bacillati; phylum Bacillota; class Bacilli; order Caryophanales; family Staphylococcaceae; genus Staphylococcus; species Staphylococcus lugdunensis. The sequence goes on from NZ_CP014022.1 coordinate 2,071,683, forward strand.
AAATACATTTTTTGAAATAGAAGCTAATTCAGGTTTTAATGCTACACCTTGCTCAGTTAGTGAAATTTGCAAGTTGCGTTCATCATTTGTTTCACGTATGCGTGTGACAATACCTTTTTTTTCGAGTTTTTTTAATAAAGGCGTAAGTGTACCTGAATCAAGATAAACTCGATTACCTAATGTCTTAATATTCAGTTTTTCTTTGTCTTCTATAGCCATGATAACGATGTAAGCTGTATAAGTAAGGTCATGTTCTTTTAAATACGTGGTGTATTTTTTGATGATTTCCTTTGATGATACATATAGTAAAAAGCATAGCTGATTGTCTAAATAGCTTTCTTTATGCTGCATTTAATCACTCCTTATCCCATAACAATAGTAGGAATAGTTAGGGATGTCAAGGTTTTATGCAATTAGTTTATAATTATAAAATCTATAGTTGATATACAATATATTTGTAAACAATTTCACATATTTTAAGAAAAATTTGTTACAAGTGAAGTGATATACTTTAAAAATCGTGCTGTTTCATTCATAATAGTTTGAATAGTACCTTAATTTAACGGACATGTTAAAGATTTTAGTAAAGGGAGATTTACAATGACCAAAAAGCAGGTTATCACCAGAATTATCATCATATTAGTGATTTCTTTAGTAGTCGCAATTGCTTTCTTTTTTGGAATGAAAATGTATCAAAGTCATAAAAATATTCAGCTTGTGGATAGTTACATAGAAGATAAGCATCTTAAAGGATTAATTAAAAAAGAGGAAACAAAATATAGTGCCAAAAAAGGTGTATACTATAAAGAAATCGTGTTTAAAGATGAGCCAAAATTAACTTATGTTGTTCAGCCAATTAGCACACGAAAAGGTATTTTCTTAGAAGGTTTCGATACTGAAACAAAGAAAAATATTAAGGGTGCGAAACATAATACATTTGACCAAAACTATAAACCATAAGTTAAAAAACACTATCAGATGCGCTACAATATACGCGTATCTGATATGTTAATACGGTTAAATAACAGAATATTTAAACATTATCGCTGTAATATTTTAAAAATTTATATCCAATTTTATTTATAAATGATATAATGAAGCGATGTCAGATGAGGGGGTTGCAGTATGGCTCTATTCAAGAGAAAAATAAGTTTACCAATGCAAGTATTAATTGCATTAGTATTAGGGGTTATCGTCGGACTTTTACTTTATGGACAAGACCAAGTTGCGAATTACATTAAACCATTTGGAGATGTATTTCTTAATCTCATAAAAATGATTGTAATTCCAGTGGTGTTCTGTTCACTTGCTTTATCCATTTCTGGTGTAGGTGAGTCTAAAACAGTTGGACGATATGGTTGGAAGACAATTCTTTATTTTGAAATTATAACAACAATCGCAATTGCATTAGGTATTATCCTTGCAAACTTGTTTAAACCAGGTCAAGGATTAGATCGTTCTAAATTACCTTCTGGCGATATCTCAAAATATCAAACAACAGCACAAGCAGCTGAACATTCTACATATGGTAATCATTTCATTGATACAATTGTAAATATTGTACCTACTAACTTTTTCGAAGCTTTAACAAAAGGTGAATTATTACCGATTATCTTCTTTGCTGTATTTTTTGGTTTAGCATTGGCAGCAATCGGAGAAAAGGGTGAACCTGTTAAGGCATTCTTAAGTGGGACACTAGATGCTGTATTCTGGATGATTAATAAAATCTTAAAATTAGCACCATTAGGTGTATTTGCCTTTATTTGTACAACAATTATTACATTTGGTGCATCAGCACTTTTACCTTTATTGAAATTAGTATTATTAGTAGTATTTGCAATGGTATTCTTTATACTTGTTGTTTTAGGTATTGTAGCTAAAATGTGCGGAGTTAGTATTTTATCTATTATTAAAATACTGAAAAGTGAACTTTTATTAGCCTTTTCAACATCTAGTTCTGAGGCAGTATTGCCTAGTATGATGAAGAAAATGGAAGAATTTGGTTCACCAAAAGATATTGTATCTTTTGTTATACCTATTGGATATACCTTTAACTTAGATGGTTCAGCATTGTATCAATCAATTGCCGCATTATTTGTGGCGCAAATGTATGGCCATCATCTTACATTGTCCCAACAAATTATGTTGATGGTGACATTAATGGTAACATCTAAAGGTATGGCGGCTGTTCCTGGTACGTCCATCGTTGTACTATTAACAACGTTAGGTGCGATGAACATACCGGCAGCAGGACTAGCACTAATCATTGGTGTTGACCGTATTCTTGATATGGTACGTACATGTGTCAATGTTTGTGGTAATGCATTATCAACAGTAGTTATTGCAAAATGGGAAAATGTTTACGACAAAGAAAAAGGACAAAAATACTTAGAATCAATTTAAAAAATAAATCTGACATTTTTATACCGAGCCATTGAGCTCGGTTTTTTAATGGTAACAAGTAAAATTAATCAAATTTTAACAAAGGGGTCTGGGATATAAATGTCAGAAAGGGTCTGGGACATAAATCTCAGAAAAATAGCGCTCAGATGAATTGAATTCAACTCATCTGAGCGCTTCTTTTTATTCAATACTTCGTATTGTTGGCTCGCTTTCTTAGGGGACAGCTTCAGCCTGTAGTCTTCAACTCGTCCTGTTTCCTCAAGAGTCTCGCCAAAATACGTCGCATTTATATGTAATTTTACATCAACATACTTTAAAAAAATAAGGCACTTTCGTATCATTTAATAAACTTCACTAAACTAAATTAACGAGGTGCCTTATGTATAAAGATTATAATATGAATCAACTTACACTATACACAATGGAAACTTCAATACTTATTCCTACAAATGATATTTCTCGATATGCAAATGAAATTGTTGAAACAATCCCAGATAATGAATTCAAACACCATCGTGGGACTACATCTTATCACCCTAAAATGATAACGAGCTGTATATTATCTAATACATAAGAGAAAAGACAATTTCTATCAAATAATTTTAATAGAAATTGTCTTTTTTACATTGTTTAAGAACTTAATGTCCCAGACCCCGGCTAGATTGACTAGGATTGAATCAGCATATTTTCAATCCAGTCAAGGGCTCCAGCTAAGCATGTGCTGAACCAATACAACTATTGGGTTCAGTATACAATCAAGCTGGGGATTTATTGTATTCTATGCAAAATTAATGATGCATATGTTTCATGTCGTGAATTTTCATCATTAAACCGTGTGGAATATCATCATGTTTCACTTTAGATACACGAGAGAATTCGTCTGAATTTTCATTTTTAACAAGCAAGACAAAATCTCCTTTATGAACGTTTGCATCTGTGTCTTTTGGAAGTTTGACATTTTTTTCTACCTTTTGGTCTTTTTCACTAACCATTTTCTCAATTGTTGTATCATTTTTCATAATACCGTAATACGTATCTTTTTTAGCGCCAGTCATCATGAGAACAACTAAAACAACGCAAGCAATAAGCATTACTACGATTAATGTAATTCCTAATCCCTTTTTACTTTTCATGTTAGAATCTCCTTTATATATTGTTATTTTATTTATACAAGACCTGCTCAAAGAATGCAATATTGAATTATTTTAAATCTGACTTAAAATTTAAAAATGTCAAAATTTGATAACATGTTTATGCTTTAATAAGCAAATATAAAAGGAAAGCTTGTTTGTCTTATACTTCAAGATAACAGGCTTTCCTTTAATTGTTAATTCGCTTATTCGGATAAGTCCAGTGTTGCTGGGGTATCTAAATCAGGATCATTCATTAATTTAATTGTTTTAGGCGTCACTTTTAAGACACATAAATCAGGATCATCTTTAGAAGAAAAGAAACTTTTATCTTGTGTTTCCCATAGCCAATCAATCGTTTGTTGGTCTGTTACAACTTCGATGTTGGTATCAATTTCTACGAAGCTACGCTGTTTCGTATCGTTATATCCTAACAAGATATAGGCACGAGGATTATTTTGTATTTCAGCTACTTTGATTGAATTAATATTAGTCTTAGTGTATAGCTCAAGACCATCATTGTAAAATACCATGTATCTACTGTTTGGCTGATTATGATAGGCTGTAGAAAGTACGCCTACTTTAGAAGTGTTTAAGACATCAGTCATCTCTTGTATTGCTTGTGCTTTATCCAAATGAATCATCTCCTTAATAATGGTATTGCCCAAAATAATTAGAAATAAACGTTGATCTTTACTTAGGTTGGCTTGATACACAAGTATTTGACTTCATCGTGCTTTAATGTAATTTCTCGCGTTTCATGCTGTATTTGCTGAATATATAATTCAGTTTTAGGATAGTTACTGCGGTCTAAATGTTTCAAAATATGCTTTTCTATATATCGTGGATTATTATCTTGAGGTAATAAGTTGGCTATCATGCCATGCTCGTGATTTAATGTCTGCATAATGAATTGTGTTTGCGTATTTAACCGGTTATTTAATTTGAAAATTTGTTTATTGTCTGATAAATAACGGTCATTTATTTTATTAAAGATTAAAAAGTGATAATCCCCATCTTTACGACTTAACATATAATTATTTGTAATTTCGATCGGTTCATTCATAAAAGCAGCAACAAATTGATATAAGTGCATAATCGGTTTCAAACTACCATATTTGTTAAATAGAGCAATGTCAAGGGAGTCATCTTCAAAGAGACGATAACAAATACCACCACCATATTTCATCAATTGTGTAAGGTGACAAACTAAATCAGATAATTGTAATGGAAGACTTCCATTATTTGTATATTTAAAGCACCGCTTTGAGAGGTGACTATACACAAATTTATAAGAAGGTATTTGTGATTCTTGTATAAAGCGCAAATAGTTTTCAAAATGCGTTGCTGTATGTGTGAAACCTTTCGTTTTATCAACAAGTAAATTTTTGATGTTGGTATTCTCTATATCAATAAAGTAAAAATGAAAGTTCATTCTGTGCATTAAGTCATACGTCTCCTGAACTGTTTTAAAATGACGCAGTAAACCATCTATGATAAGGCCATATTTAATATTTTTATGTTTATTTTTAAGCTTTAAATGTGCAAGATGGATATCGTGTGGTGTCATGGATGCACTATCAAATATCAGCATAAACTTAACTTGTTTCAGATGTTTCTTATAATCTTGTGTGTCGTTTAAGAAATTTAAAATCATTTGATACACACTATCAAATTGTTGCTTACTTTTAATGGTTAACGCTAAGCTGATGTTCTTATCAAACAACTTTTCAATACTTAGATTGAGTAAATTTTGATTTAAATGTTGCATCCAATCATTAGACAAGTCATTGATTAGCACAGTAGGATGCGGTAAATACGATAAGTCAATATTGTAATATTCATTGAAAAGATAATGAAAGAGTTCATTAAACGTGTTGAAGCGAATAAAAGCAGTTGCAGTTTGTGTCTGTTGTTGTGGTTTGAAATGATCAATATGAATATTAGTCGTTTCAATAGCTAATTGTTCAAGTCGTGTATTTTGATTAATATAGGACAAAAGATGATCTGGAATAGCTTGAGTAAAATGTAATTGTGGTTTGTCCACAATGTTTTGCAGTCGGATACGAAATTGTTTTGGACTAAAGTTTAAAAACTTTTTAAATTGATTTGTAAAATTAGTATGGCTTGTAAAACCAATTTCTGTCGCTATTGCACTAATAGAATAACGAGTTGTTAACAGCAAATGAAGTGCGCGACATAGTTTTAACGTTGTGTAATATTCTTTGAAATTCATATGCAAATAACGACCGAAAAGATTTGAACAATAAGATTCGGAAATATTACAATGCTGTGCGACATCACTTAAAGTAATATAAGATAACACGTGCTGATTGATAAATGTCAACGCCTTAGTGAAACTCGGATGATTGACTGACATACGCGGTGTATATAAAGATGGATGCTTCACTACTGCTTCTTTAAAAAGTGTTTGGATAATCTTTGATATCGTATCATCATCGTCAATCTCATCACTAACATGCTGATGGATACGGTTAAATAATAGTGATTTAATGTACAAGTTTGATTGCAACAGATGTCGATCAAAATAGTGATAAAAGAATTGAGTATCTTTCATATAAAAATACACGAGTGGAATGCGAAGTTCTACGATATTTTGACCTTGTTCAATATTAAATATATCCCCATGGTTAATGATGGCGATATGATTGTCCAAGTCAAAGGTCGAGCTATTTATTGTCATGCGAAGTTCATTAGTTAATGAAAAAAGTAAAATAATTTGATTAATGTTGCGCGAGGGAGCGCTTGATAAACGTTCATGTATTACTAAAGTGCAAGTCATTTAATATGGTCTCCTAAAATAAAATTCGTGTACACGCAACAAGAAAAAGTCATGTTTTGTGAATAATATTTGCTATTATAGCGGAAATAAACCTAAATAGTAATAGTAAACTTTAAAAAAATATAGCAAATTTCATGAAAAATAGCTTAAAATTTTCAGTTTTGCACAACTTAAAAGTCGAATTAGAAATATGGTGTTTACATTTTGGAAATTTTTAATAGGTTGCAAACATGCTTTTTTGTGCATAATAAAGATATCAATTTGAATCAAATTGGTAATGTGATTTAACACAATAACACCTATGAACAACAGCAATGAACAATGTCATGAACCTGTTACGACAATTGACATCGCAAATCATCATGTAATGTATATGGCAACAGAAGCAGGTTTATAGTTATTATTCAATTAAATGACGTCACATATTTTATAGAACAAACATCATAGAATAACATCATGAGACGTTGTCATGATTGTAGAATGACTTATGCATCACATACACAGAATCAGCAGCAGAGAATAGCTTCTAGCGCAACCTAATCATTAAGTATAAGTAGTAATAAGATATCATTACAGTTGTCAATACTCCCCAGACATAGATGTTAATGTATCGTCAGCGGTTCATATTTATAAACGAATTTTCTATATGGTTTACTTCTTCTTAATTCAATATTGTTTATTATAGAAATTTTGTGTTAAATAACAGCCCATGGATATCCAAAGCGCCCTTATCAAAATATTATTGATGAGGGCGCTGTTGTAATATATGACTCTGTTGTAAATAGTGTACATGATAACGGTCAGCTAATGATTTTATAAATGTTAATAACACATCAAATGACACTTGCTGTTGTTGAAAAGCGTGCTTTAAGTATTGTGCATGTTGTTTTTCTGTGTCAGTTGCTTTGGATTTAAAATAGCCCCACATATGATCGTAGCAATTAATCATACTTCCCATTGTAGGGGATTGTGACAGTGCTTCATTGATTGCTGATTCAACCTCAGCATAAGTTGGTGTTGATTTAAGCATTGCACGTATATGATTATAATGTTGTTGACTATGCATCATCACATGATATTTTTCTTGGCGCCATAATTGTTCGATTTTACCACGTGTTTTCATCGTATCGACTCCTTACATTAGTTATAGCATTTTTACCCATATTTAAAAGATTTAATTAGTTAAAATTTTGTGGCAACTATTGCTTTTGTAATTGTATGCGTTTACAATGAAAGTGAGTTATTGGAACCGGTTCTATTTTTAAAGGAGGCATCTTGCATGAATTATAAACAAGCGGCACAAGAAATTCTTGAAGCTATAGGTGGTGAAGAGAATTTAGAAGCCATGGCACACTGTGCAACTAGACTCAGACTCGTGTTAAAGGATGAAAGTATTGTTGATGAAACGAAATTGGGACAAATGGATGTAGTGAAAGGGACGTTTTCAACAGGCGGACAATATCAAATTATTATTGGGTCAGGCACCGTAAACCATGTGTTTGCTGAACTAGAAAAAATAACAGGAAAAGAAGCTTCAACAACTTCAGAGGTTAAAGAGAAATCTGCTAAAAATTTGAATCCACTACAACGTTTTGTCAAAATGTTGTCTGATATTTTTGTTCCGATTATTCCAGCGATTGTTGCTGGCGGTTTATTAATGGGGATTAATAATATTTTAACCGCGCCAGATTTGTTCTATAAAGGTCAATCGCTTATTGAAAAGCATGACCAATTTGCTGGTTTAGCAAGTATGATAGATATCTTTGCCAATGCACCATTTACGTTATTACCAATTTTAATTGGATTTAGTGCAGCTAAACGCTTTGGTGGAAATCCATTTTTAGGGGCAGCGTTAGGGATGATTTTAGTACATCCATCATTGATGAGTGCCTATGATTTTCCAAAGGCAGTGGAAGCGGGTAAAGCGATACCACATTGGGATATCTTTGGATTACATATTAATCAAGTAGGTTATCAAGGCCAAGTATTACCTATGTTATTTGCAGCTTATATTTTAGCAAATATTGAAAAGGGACTACGTAAAGTCATTCCAACGGTATTAGATAACCTATTAACACCTTTATTAGCTATTTTATCAACAGCATTTTTAACATTTTTATTTGTTGGACCGATTACACGTCAGTTAGGCTATTGGTTATCTGATGGTTTAACATGGTTATATGAATTTGGAGGTGCGATTGGTGGCTTTATCTTTGGTTTATTCTATGCTCCAATCGTTATTACAGGCATGCATCATAGCTTTATTGCTGTTGAAACAACACTGATTGCAGATGTGAAAAATACAGGAGGTTCATTTATCTTTCCAATTGCGACGATGTCAAACGTGGCACAAGGTGGTGCAGCGTTAGCAGCTTTCTTTATTATTAAACAAAATAAAAAATTAAAAGGTGTAGCATCTGCTGCTGGAATTTCAGCGTTACTTGGTATTACTGAACCAGCCATGTTTGGGGTTAATTTAAAATTAAGATACCCATTTATTGGAGCAATTGTTGGCTCAGCCTTTGGAGCAGCTTATATTTCATTCTTTAAAGTTAAAGCCATTGCGCTTGGTACAGCGGGGTTACCTGGATTTATTTCAATCAGCGCATCTCATAGTGGATGGTTACATTACTTTATTGGAATGGTGATTTCGTTTATCATCGCAGCAGGGCTGACTATTATATTATCACGTAGAAAAGCTTATCAAGACGTTAAATCATAGAAAATTGTTTAAGACATAAATATAACGTCTTAAAATTACAACGCCAAAAATGTTTTCATGTGTCGTATTGTAAATAGAAAACAGCAGTAAGATAATTTCTAATTGAAAATCATCTTACTGCCGTTTTTTTCGGATTTATGTCCTAACCTGTTTATTATATTTTTTGTTTGCGCCATAAAAAGGTGCCAACAATTGTGACTAAAATTAATGATACGACTATAACGATAATCCAAGAGGCGTAACTGTGATCGTCAATCGGTAACGGGACGTTCATACCAAAGAAGCTAAAGACTAAAGTTGGTAAGGTCAGTAATACGGTAAACAACGTTAAAGTTTTCATAATATTGTTCATTTCATTAGACAACAATGAAGCATATGACGTGGTAATACTTTCTAAAATACGTGTATACAATTCTGTTGTTTCAATCGCTTGATTGTTTTCAATCATTAAGTCTTCTAATAAATCTTCATCTTCTTCAAAACGTTTAATCGCAGGTAAACGGAATAATTTTTTGATAATTGTATCATTTCCTTTTAATGCAGCTAAGAAATAAACTAAACTTTTCTCAACTTCCATCAAATTATATAGCTGACGATTCGTAATATTATTTTTCAATTCACGCTCAATGCGAATTCTTGATTTGTTCAACAAACGCAAGTTGCGATTATAATGATTCGCAATGGTTAATAATATATTTAAAGCAAAACGACTATGGAATTTCAGATTAATATCTTGTTGTCGCGCAAAATGTTCTAAAAATTCATTTTCAGCATCACAGACAGTCATAATGATGCCATTTCCAATAATAATACCTAGTGGAATCGTGACAAATGACAGCACACGTCGATTGGTTGAATTGACAATAGGTAAGTCAATAATAATTAGTGAATAACCAGAGTCTTCGTCATACTCAATACGTGCACTTTCTTCTGCGTCTAAAGGGTCACGTATAAAGTCTTCGGGAATTTGATAACGCTCAATTAGCGCATCTGCCTCATCACGGTCAGGTTCTACAACGTTAATCCAAGAAGGTGCGTGGTCCAAATCTGTTTCTACTATTTCATTTTGTGTTAAATGTTTGTATGCTGCAATCATACTTACTGATTCCTTTCAATATTACTTACTAAGTTGTTAATACTTTACCACACTTTAACTTTTTGTGCTCAATCATGTTGATGCATATGATGGCGATGTTCTGATAAAAGACGTAAGGGGCCATTGTAGACAATTTTATAAATATATAAAATCAGTTCATCCACAGGCAAGCGTTTGGGGTCTTGAACCCAATACTTCATTACCGAAATCGTGGCACCGGACACATACCTATAGAAATACATTTCGGGTATGCCAGCGATAACATGGTCTACACTTATATAATTTTGCATGTTTTCTTTGAATAATGAATTCATTTTTTCTTCCAAGCGACTTGTACGGTCTAATTTTAAAATTGTGCGATAAAAGTTGATGTTACGATCAATATGATGAAAAATAGTAGTTAGTACATTTTTAATAAATAAGCGTCCCGTTTCTTCAGCATCGTTACCTAAGACATTGTAAAATTCTGTTACATTGGAAATTTCAGCGATACATTCATTTTCCATTTTATCTAATAGTAGATACTTATCTTCAAAGTGTAAATAAAATGTCCCCCGATTAATATCGGCACGTTTGGTAATATCTTGTATCGTAATTTTTTCGATTTCTTTTTCATTTAACAAATCAATAAATGCCTCTTTAATGGCAGATTTAGTCCGTCTAATGCGACGATCTTCTTTCACGATTACTGAAACCTCCTAGTTATAAGACAAATTGAACGAATGTGTTCATTAACGTACACTTTGTCATACATTGCTTATTGTTTATTTGTTCATACCTATTATAATAAACAACGTGATAAATATTCAACACGTTGTTTTATAAAGGAGGTAAGTTTGATGAATATTTTTAAAAGCAAATTATTATGGATTGCGCCTATTGCAGGGATTTTACTATTAATCATCTTTTCATTAGCGTTTTATCCAGCATATAATCCAAAACCTAAAGAAATGCCTATCGCAATTGTTAATCATGATGAAGGTATTAATATACAAGGTAAAAAAGTAAATATTGGAGATAAATTAGAAGATAAATTATTAAATAGTGACTCAGACACCATTAAATGGGTTAAAGTTAAAAATGAAGCAGACTTAAAGCAAGGCATGAAGGATGAAAAATATTACGGTGCTGCTGTCTTCAATAAAGACTTTTCTAAAAATGCGATGAGCAAAACGCAAAAGATTGTGATGGATAGTAAAAAAGCAGAAATGAAAGAAAAGGTTGCATCTGGTGAAATTCCACCACAAGCTGTGCAACAAATGCAGAAAAAGGTGGGTAACCAAAAAGTTGACGTGAAACAAGCTCAATTTAAAACGTATGTCAGCCAAGGTTCAAGTTTGCAAGGTTCACAATTGGCTAATAGCGTTTTAACGAAAATGGGGCAAAATATTAACCAACAAATTACAAAACAAAGCATTAATACATTGGAACAACAGCATGTTGATGTTAAAGCAAGTGATATCGAAGGATTAACGAATCCAGTAAACGTGGATAGTCATACAGTAAATAAAGTGAAAGACCATCAAGGTGGAGGTAATGCACCATTCTTAATGTTTATGCCAGTATGGATAGGCTCATTAGTTATTTCTATCTTATTATTCTTTGCCTTTAGAACGAGTAATAACTTTGCAATTCAGCATAGAGTCATCGCTTCATTTGGTCAAATGATTATGGCTGCGGTATCAGCATTTGCTGGTAGCTTTGCTTATATTTATTTTATGAAAGATGTACTCGGCTTTGACTTTGATCATCCTGTGCGTATTGCAGTGTTTGTAGGTTTGTCAATTCTTGGATTTGTAGGATTGATTTTAGGTGTGATGGTGTGGTTAGGAATGAAATCAATACCATTATTCTTCATTCTAATGTTCTTTAGTATGCAAATGGTCACATTACCAAAACAAATGTTACCTAAAGGCTATCAACATTATGCTTATGATTGGAATCCGTTCACGCATTACGCCACAAGTTTGAAGGAATTGATTTATTTAAATCATCAAATCGAATTTTCAACAACGATATGGATGTTGATTGGCTTTATGATTTTTGGAGCGATTTCAAGTTTAGTTGCAGCTTTAGTGAGAAAACACAGTACAAAACGTACCGAAGTACCATCATAAGATATTAATACATTTACAATATAAAATTTGAAACGCAAAGTGCAGTGATTAGCATTTTGCGTTTCTTGGGAGCGGTACAGAATGGATTATGAATTTATAGTCCCCCCGGCAAGGTTGACTAGGATTGAAAAAGCTTGGTATAAGCGTATTTTCAGTCCAGCCAACTACTGCCGAAATTTAGTTCATAGCCTAAAACATAATGATATCCCTGATTAGACATTCGGCAACAGCTGATTATAAACTGAAAATTTAAACTTTAATATATCGGTTGACTATTTTAAAAAAGAGCGTATGATAATCGTTAGATATCTAACTAATGAGGTCATAATATGAATTATACGTATCAATATTTAATCAGAACACTCGCACATGAGATGAAACGTTATGCTGATCGTAAGCTTGATGAGTATGGCATTACACAAGAACAAAGCCATACACTAGGCTATCTATATCGTCATCAACATGATGGGATTTCACAACAGGATCTTTCTAAAGCCTTTAATCGTAAAGGCGCTACTGTTAGTGCAACAGTAAAGAATTTGGAAAAGATGGATTTGATTTATCGTACGGTTGATGCACAAGATTCAAGACGTAAAATATTACGCTTAACGACAGAAGGAACAGCTTTTGTAGAATCATTTATCGGTATATTTGATGAAGTTGAACAAAAAATGTTAGAAGATTTTTCTGATGTTGAAAAGCTACAATTACAAAATTACTTTAAACGAATGTTAAACAATTTAGCAATAGAGTCATAATAATAAGTGATACATGGCTATCATGGTCACTTTAAATTTTAAATATATCGTTAGATATCTAATTATTAGATATCGAATTAATTTAAGGGAGAATTTGAAAATGAAAGACGAACAAATATATTATTTTGAACAAGCACCCATATTTAAATCTATGATGCACTTTTCATTACCTATGATGATTGGTTCATTATTAAGTGTGATATATGGTATTTTAAATATTTACTTTATTGGATTTTTAGATAACAGTCATATGATTTCTGCAATTTCTTTAACAATGCCGATTTTTGCTTTGTTAATGGCTTTTGGTAATTTATTTGGCGTAGGTGGGGGGACGTTTATTTCTCGTATGTTAGGTGCGAAAGATTATAGTAAAAGTAAAGTGATTAGTAGTTTTTCAATATATAGTAGCCTTATATTAGGTATTATTGTAGCTGCACTTGCCTTTCCATTTACAGATCAAATCGCGCAAGTATTGGGAGCAAGTGGAGAGACTGTACACTTTACGAGTTCTTTTTTGAAAGTGATGTTTTTGAGTTCGCCAGCTGTCATATTATTCTTTGTGTTAGAACAATTTGCTAGAGCAATTGGTAAACCAATGATATCTATGGCAGGTATGCTTTCTAGTGTGGTATTAAATATGATTCTAGACCCTATTTTAATCTTTGGCTTTCATTTAGATGTTGTAGGAGCTGCTTTAGGAACAGCAATTTCAAATGTTGTAGCTGCATTATTCTTTATTATTTATTTTGTAGTAAAAAAGGATATTATTTCAGCAAATATTAAAGAAGCGTTGCCAAGCAAAGAAGTTATGGTTGATATCTTTAAAATCGGTATTCCTGCTTTCTTAATGGTTGTTTTAATGGGTATTACAGGACTTATACTCAATTTGTTTTTAGCTAAATATGGTAACGAAGCGATTGCAAGTTATGGTATTTCATTTAGATTAGTACAATTTCCTGAACTTATTATTATGGGCTTAGCTGAAGGTGTTGTACCGCTTATTGCTTATAATTTTATGTCAAATAAAGAACGAATGAAACATACGATTGAAGCGGTTGTACTTTCAATTGGTGTGATTTTCGCAGTAAGCATGGTTATCGTGATGTTGTTTGGTACATCAATTGTTCAACTATTTAGTACCGATATACACATTGTGGCATTAGCAACCTTTATGTTAAAAGTAACGATGACATCATTATTACTAAATGGTATTGGTTTCTTATTCACTGGGATGTTACAAGCGACAGGTCAAGGGCGTGGTGCAATGATTATGGCGTTAGCACAAGGACTTATTATTATTCCAGTGCTCTTTGTGTTAGATAAATACTTCGGTTTAACAGGTGTAGTATGGTCATTACTTGTGGCTGAAACAATTTGTTCATTGTTAGCTATGTTCATTGTTTACTTATCACGCAATCAACTTACCGTTGATAAAAGTGCATTAATAGAAGCAGAGTAGTAAAGTGGAATCTGGGGCATGATTCCTAGAAAAATAGCCAGTAAATGATTTTTATAACTTCATTTACTGGCTTCTTTATTGTAAAAAAAGAACAGTCTGGGACATAAAAGTGGAACATTCTTTATTTTGTCACTTTAAAGAAATTCATTTTATTTTATAATAAGAATGTGAGGGAGGATTGAAGATGCGCAGAATACTTTATGCATTTTTAACGTATATGATTGTAGGTTTATTAAGTGGCTTTTACTATCGGGAATTGACAAAAGCATATAACTTTACTGGTGATACACAATTATCAGTCGTACATACACATACATTGATTTTAGGTATGTTCATGTTTTTAATACTTATTGGGCTAGAAAAAGTCTTTCAATTAAGTAGCTATTATTTATTTAATTGGTTCTTTGTAATTTATAATATTGGCGTATTGACTACAATTGGTATGATGGCTACAAAAGGTTCATTCCAAGTCATGGGTAAACATGTGCCGGAATCATTTTCAGGCTTTGCAGGAATGGGGCACACTGGTATGTTGGCCGGCTTATTATTACTCTTTTTCTTATTGCGTCAGGCTGCCTTAACAGAGCCCAAAGCAGAATCTAGAACAAGACATAAAACAGACAAACATTAATCAAGATAAATGCAATAATTTAGAACATAAATCGTTTCAGAGTTAAAGAAAAATGGCAATTTCTATTGAAATAATATAGAAACTGCCATTTTTGTTATGCATTTTTTAATTAGTGTTGTGTATTTAATTATACGTAGCGGCTTATTTTTCAAAATAAATGTATTTCGTATTGTGACAAGAATACTGGGTAGGTCATGACAGTCGACGATTTAGTACTATCAATATACTGCTTTGATATCTATAAAGTCATTTTCATACCCTATTCAATTGCTTACGCATGTGCAATTTCTAAATGTTTACCTGGAAGACTGTTTAATAAATAAGGATCGTGTGTGATAACAATGAGTTGCAAGTCTTTCATTTCCCGCAACATTTGTAATATCAATTC
The DNA here is from genome assembly GCF_001558775.1 of Staphylococcus lugdunensis. Classification (NCBI taxonomy): domain Bacteria; kingdom Bacillati; phylum Bacillota; class Bacilli; order Caryophanales; family Staphylococcaceae; genus Staphylococcus; species Staphylococcus lugdunensis. The sequence continues at coordinate 2,087,190 of NZ_CP014022.1, forward strand.
TTCATTAATGACATCTAAATTTGTTGTCGCTTCATCCAATATTAAGATATCGGGATTAACTAGCAATGCTTTAGCTATCCATAAACGTTGAAATTGGCCGCCACTTAAGTGGCTTACTTTTTTGTTTAGTAAATGATCATCTATTTTACATTGTCGTATTACTTGATGCAGTCGCTCTGAATGTTCACTAACAGGTATATCAAAGTGTTTCAAAGGTTGTTTAAGTATCCATGCCACTGACTTTAAAGGGTCTAAAGTACTTGCATTATACTGAGGCACATATTGAATGTATTTCATCCATTCAATGTCAGAGACGTTACCTAGAACTAAGTTGTCATAACTGACACTACCGTGAAAGTTTTTATCTAGACCTGCTATGATTTGAGCTAATGTAGACTTACCACTCCCGCTTACGCCGCTAATGATTAAATGCTCACCATTACCTACAGTTAAATCGAAGTTCGTGAATATTTGTTTGTCAGAATACGATTTTTTTAATTGCTTAATCTGTAACATATTGTGTTCTCCTATTTGCTAAGTCAATTAACTTTTGAGTATATGGATGTTGAGGGGACGTTAAAACCTCTTTAGAGCTACCACTTTCAACGATTTGTCCCTCGTACATCACGCTGATATGTGTTGCATAATCTATGACAAGTTCTAAATCATGCGTAATAAATAGAATTGTCATACCATGTTGTTGTATCACATGATGTAATAAAAGCATTAAATGATTTCGATTATCATAGTCTAATGCACTTGTTGGTTCATCAGCAATGAGAAATTTGGCTTCTCGTACAATAGACATAATTAATGCAATGCGCTGTGCCATACCACCGCTAAGTTGAAAAGGGTAGTAGTCAAGTAATTTCGAGTTGTTTTTGAGACCAAGATGATTAAATTGGCGTTCAACAAAGTGATGCTGTTCTTGTCTTGATAATTTAGAATGTACCGAGTCAAACAAGGCATCGAAATGTTTTTGGATACGCACATTTTGAAAGAAATTACTATTTGTATCTTGGAACATTGCATCCGTATCTTCAAGGTTAATGTCCACTTGTCCAGTGTAGTGAAGCTCAGGTTGTAGCATGTTTAGTGCGGTGCGCGCCAATAATGATTTACCACTGCCACTTTCACCTACTAAACAATGAAAACTACCTTCTTTAACTGTTAAATTAAGCTGTTTTAGTAAAGCAACTTTATGATGATAGACAGAGACATCTTGCAAATGTAATAGCGACTTTAATGAATGAAACGACGGTTGAGATACTGACATATCAATGCGAAACCTCCTAGTAAGACACCTGGGAAAAAGAATAGCCAAGGTGCAGAATAGAAATAACTCTTACCATCATAAAGGATGGCGCCTAACTCAGGTAGGGGTGGCTTAACGCCTAAACCTATAAATGCTAAACCAGGAATACTAAGCATTAATTTACCGAAATCTGCAGTAACTAAGGCCATCACATTGCTTAATAAATGAGGTACAATATGATAGATAATTATTTCTAGCTTAGATAAACCGCTCAATGGCGCATATTTGACGAAAGGTTGCTTTTGCGCATCGCGTGCTAAATTTCTAAAATAACGTAAATAACGTCCTAACCAGCCAATAATTAAGGCAAAGCATAAGCCTAAAATAGAATTATTCATAAATCCAAGTACAACGAGGGCAATTATAATGGCTGGTAAAGCAATTAACATATCAGCCAGGGCCATCATGATGGAATCAAACCAGTGACCAATCATTGCTGACAATAAACCTAGAATAAGGCCTAGTATCACCGTGCCAATTAAGATAAACGAGGTTAATCCCAATGTGACCATACTTCCTACAAAGAGGCGAGTTAAAAAGTCTCGGCCTAAATGATCTGTCCCTAGCCAATGTGACCAAGTGGGTGGCATGAGTGCTGCTGTTTGATGAATCATATTTGCTTGATCATATAATAGATAGGTAAGCATGATTAGAATTAAAATAATGACAGGCCATATCCAGTACTTAATTTTCATATGTTATATGGCCTCCTAACGTTTTAGACATTTTTAGTCGAGGATCACTTTTTTCAAGTAAAATATCTCCAAAGAAATTGAGAAGTAAAATAATGAATATAATCATCATTAAGATACCTTGAATTAAAGGATAATCACGCATATTTATACCATTGATTAATAATTTTCCTAAACCAGAAATACTAAAAATTACTTCTAAAATAATGATACGACTAAATAAGTGAATGAAATTGTTAATTGTAATCGTCAACAACGGTGCTAAAATTTCTTTCAGTTGTAAATAAATACGATCTTTTAATTTGAAGTGACGTAATTGAGCTAATTGATAAGGTTGACTATATAATGTTTGTTCAAAAAGGTGGCTGCTTAATAAAATCATATGGCTCCCTTCAACGAGTACTAAAATCGTAATCGGAAGTACAAAATAAGCCCAACTATTACTTCCTACAAAAGGGAATAAGTGCCACTTTACGCCAAAGTAATAAATAAAGATAATCGCTAACCAATATTCAGGTAATGATGTGATGATTTGAGCAATACGTGTAGTGACTTTTGACCATAGGTGATTTGGATGATTCCCACATATGTATCCAATAATATAACCAAGTGGAAATAGAATCATCGCTGACCCTAAAATTAATTTAAGTGTTGGCGCAGTTGCTTTGATAATTCGTTCAGTAACGGGTTCACCATTGCTAAAGCTTGTTCCTAAATTACCAGTACAGGCATTGCCAACCCATTGAACATAACGAACGGGCAAAGCTTGGCTCAAGCCAAGTTTATCTTGCGCAAACTTGATGCGTTCTTGAGTAATTTGAGCAACACCATGTTCATGTAAATATTGAATCGCCGGATTGCCGGTTGTGTTTTCTAACAGAATAAATAGTATAAATGAAATAATGAGCAAATAAATCATTAGTTTAATGATGTGTTTAACGATATTAATCATGATTTGACACCTTCAATTTATCAAAGTTTATAGGTGCGTCCGTTTGTCCAGAGAAGTCGAAATCTTTAATCTTAGGACTCGTAACAAATGTTTCATTAGGGTATGCGATAGGCACAGCAAGATATTGGCTGTCAATATAATTAGACAATCGGTTAAAGGCTTGTTGCTGTTGATGCGTATTAATAATTGTAGGAAATTGTTCTATCATTGATGTTAATTTCTGATTATCCGCAAAAGCCCCTGGCTGTTTACCATTTTGTTTAAAACGTGCATTCAAGAAATTATAAGGCATCAACCCATTCGTATAACTACGATAATAGATAAGATCGAAGTCTTTACGTACCGTCAATGTTTCATAATAGGTTTGTGCATCTAAGACATTAATATCCAACTTAATGCCTGCTTTTTTCAATGCTTGTTGCATGATTTCAGCTTTCATTTTCCATTCAGGAAATTCGTCCGTTTGAAGGGCGAGTTTCAGTGAAAGTACTTTACCGTCCTTTTCGAAGTAACCATCACCATTTCTTGTATAACCTAATTGCTTAATCAAGCGTTGCGCTTCAGCTGGGGCATACGTATGGTCATTTTGATTAGCTTTATTTACAAATTGCACGCCACTTTGGAATAAACCTTTTAACGTTTTATTTGAAGAAAGATGATTGACATTGATAGCCTTACTTATTGCTTCGCGCATCTTTTTATTTTGTAATACTTTGTTAGTTGGATTGAAACCCATAAATTGCGTTTCAGTGCTTGGATATTTATGTACGGTTAAATGCTTGTTACGATAAGATTCCTTAACTTGTTGCGGTGTCATCTGACCTAATGCGCCACCAGTAATGTCAATGGAATGGCTTTCAATCGCTAGATGTCGTGAATCACTATCTTCAATCGATTGAAAAGTAAGACGATAATCTAATGGATGGCCATTACGATAATATTTATTGGGTTTAAACGTCACCGTCTCATTTGTCGAACCGGCTACTTTGAAAGGCCCAGTGCCGATTGCTTTCTTAAATTTACCAGTTATTTTACCGCCTTGAACTGCATGCGGACTCATTACACGCAGTGGTCTAATCTGGGTAAGCTCTGGTAACACTTGGTTAGAAGGCTTTTTAAGTTTAATCTCCACAGTATATTTATCTTTGACAGTAATGGATTTGAGTTTATCCAACGTTTCCATAGGATCTGTCTTATCAGTTGCTTTGGCTCTTTCTATTGAAAATTTGACTGCTGATGCATCAAAGTTAGATCCGTCATTAAATTTTACATGCTGTTTTAAATGAAAGGTATAATCTTTACCATCATTTGATACGTCCCATGATTTAGCTAGTCCAGGTTCTATTTTGCCATTTTCACCATATTTTACGAGCGATTGATACACTGCACTATACACTGGCATAGGTACATCAAATCCTTGTGCATCAAGTTGATTAGGATTAAATTCTCGTGGTAGTGACAATGTTACTTCTTTATTATCACGGTGTTGATACCCACAACCACTTAGGATGAGTACAGCACACATGGAAAGTGAAAACAACATGTGCTTTTTCATTATTTAACCTTCTTTCGATTATATTGATATAGAGTTGATATAAGCAGGGAACGGGAAAAATTCATTATGAATTCGTAGTCCTGCCCCGCCAAGGTTGACTAGGTTTGATAAAGCTTGGTATCAGCGTATTTTCAATCCAGTCAACTACTGCCAATATCAGAGTCTAAAATATAATGATGTACTAGACTCACGCTTATTTTAAATTGTTAAAAAGTTTATATCGCAAACATAAGCTGAAAATTATAAATCATCGCCATTCATAAAATCAAGCACCTTATTGTTAGAAATAATATCAACGATAAGGTGCTTGTTCTTGAGTTTAATATTTTCTTAAGAAATCTAGCTTACGATGATATAATTTATCTGCGATATAAGCTTGAACGTTATATAGAATTGTCTCAATGTCTTGAGTCATGTTTGAGAGCACGCGAACGGTAAAACCGTGTGTTGGCAATTGTGTAATACCAAGTCGACAATCATACGTTTGTGTAAAATCTTTAATCTGGGCATAAACCTCATCGATAAGCTTTTGTGTTATATTCGGGTGAATACAATAGGCTGACCCTATATGTGTATAGTGCTCCATATAACCAATTGAATTCATATTGGTTTTGTTTGGATCCATGAGTAAATTATCATAAGTGACTAATGCTTCATCTATATAGATTTCATTAATTAAATGCATATAATGATACGTAAAGTTCTTGTCAGTTGTTGAATAACCAGGTGTTAATATATCTGTATAAAACATAGAGGCATTATCTTTTAAGTTAAATACGTTATGTTGGAAAAACTTCGCATTTTCATAAGCGATAATAGGATCTGCAACGTATTCCATGTAGCCATCTTGCGCAATGTTAAACGTTTGATACTGTTCAACGCGATCGCTTAATGTTTTATATATTTTCGTGGCACCTTGTGATGTAAGCGTGACTGCTGCCCCGTTATCAATATTAATATTCATACGATAGCGATCGCCATCTAGATAGCCGCCACCCACATTAACAATATAGAACGTGGGAATTTTAGATTGATTTAAATAGACAGGGCGCATCACTTTTAATGCCTTTTCAAAGAAGATATTGCGTGCAACCGAACGCTTGCCATTATGAAAGACAGTTAAATCAAGCTGACCTGTCCAAGATGGTTCGATGTCTTGCTTTGCTTTGTCAGCCATCAAGCTAATCCTTTAAGTAATACATCACGTTCAATCCATTCAATCACATCATCTAAACCATCATCGGTTTTAAGATTTGTAAAGGTAAAAGGTCGATTACCACGAAATGTTTTTGTATCTTCGGCCATTTGATCTAAAGACGCACCAACAAATTCAGCTAAATCTGTTTTATTAATTACAAAGTAGTCAGATTTAATCATACCTTGTCCACCTTTACGTGGAATCTTTTCACCTTGGGCCACATCAATAATGTAAATAGAAAAATCAACGAGTTCAGGACTAAATGTTGCTGCTAAATTATCGCCGCCAGATTCGATGAAGATTAGCTCGATATCCTCATTGCGTTCTAACAACTCATCAATGGCTGCAAAGTTCATTGAAGCATCTTCACGGATGGCTGTATGTGGACAACCGCCTGTTTCAACACCAATAATTCTATCTTCAGCTAATACGCCAGTATTCACTAATATTTTTTGGTCTTCTTTCGTATAAATGTCATTAGTAATAACCCCGATACTTAAATCTTTAGACAGGCGGCGCACTATTTTTTCAACTAATTGTGTTTTACCTGCACCAACAGGACCGCCAATACCAATTTTAATTGGATTTGCCATAACTTATAACCTCCTAAGAAATAAAAATTCTCACATTAACATTTTCATGCTCCATTTGGTTCAACTCTAGACCCGGTGCTGTAATACCGAAATCTTCCTCATTTAATGTGAAAATATGTTGTCGCGTATGTTCGATATAAGGAATCAAGTCTTTCACAACTTGTTGACCCGTTGTTTGGCCAAGTGGAATGGCACGGACTGCATTTTGAGTCAAACTGGAAACATTTTGATAAAGATAATAATCAATAATTGTTTCGATATTTACACCTAAATAATGTCCTAATATGGTGAAACAGATAGCTGGATGCAACTTAGCTTGCTTCTCAGCCATTTGCTTAAGATACCATGCTATCCATTCACTGTCATAAAGCTCATTGGCTAATTTCGCCATGCGCGTACCCATTTGTTTGGCGCCTACGCGTGTTTCGCGAGGGAGACTTTGTACAAAGATTAAACGATCGACTTTTAATAGTTTCTCGGTATCTCCATCTTCCAAAGCTTGATAAACGAGGCGCATAGCTAAGCCATCTGAATAAGTCAATTGTTCATCTAAGAATAATTGTAACCATGCTTTAAATGTTGCAGCATCTTTAACTGCATCGCGTTGAATATAAGTTTCAAGCCCAAATGAATGACTGAACGCACCTGTTGGAAACTGTGAATCACAAAACTGGAATAGTCTTAAATGTGAATGATCAATCATGCGAATGTCCTATATGTCTAAATGCTTTATTTACTTTTCGATCTTCATGACTATAGGGGATACCTAATGTTTTAAGTAAGTCTTCTACTAAATAGTCATATTGGACAAGCATTTCAGTTTCAGTAAATTGTGCTGGTAGGTGACGATTACCGAGTTGATGCGCAATGTCTCCCATTTCTTGTAATGTGCGTGGTTGAATAACAAGTAAGTCTTCCGAGTTAACATCTACGACAATCATATTCGTCTCATCTTGATATAAAATATCGCCATATTGTAGATCGATAGGCTGTCTTAAACGAATACCAAGTTCAGTGCCATGATCTGTTGTCACGCGTTGAATACGTTTAACCAAGTCTGAATTTTCAAGGTACACTTTTTCAATATGTTTACTTTTTTCTTCTGCAGTAAGATTAGCAATATTGCCTTGTATTTCTTCAATAATCATTAACATATCCTCCTAGAATAAGAAGTATCTTTGAGTTAGTGGTAATTCAGTCGCAGCTTCACTTGTAATTTTTTCACCGTCAACAAATACTTCGTATGTTTGTGGATCTACGTCTAATTTTGGTGTTGCGTGGTTATGCTTCATATCTTTTTTGGATAAGTTACGTATACCATGTACTGGACGTACCATACGTTTCAAGTTAAGCAGATTATAAATACCATTTTCATAAGCCGTGGTAGAAACAAATGTAATGGCTGTATGTTGTATGTTTGTACCATATTGGCCATACATTTTACGATATTTTTGAGGTTCTGATGTTGGTATAGAACCATTGGCATCACCGTTGACAGCAGAATTGATTAAACCTCCTTTAACTACAAGCTCAGGTTTAACGCCAAAGAAGATAGGATCCCACATGACTAAATCAGCTAATTTTCCACTTTCGATTGAACCCACATAATCAGAAATACCATGTGTAATGGCAGGGTTTATTGTGTATTTTGCGATATAACGTTTAATACGATGATTGTCGTTATATTCTGTATCACCTTCTAAAACACCGCGTTGTTCTTTCATACGATGTGCGACTTGCCAAGTTCGTATAATCACTTCGCCCACACGTCCCATCGCTTGAGAATCAGAGCTAATCATACTGAAGACACCCATGTCTTGAAGGACATCTTCGGCAGCAATGGTTTCTTTTCTAATACGGGAATCAGCAAATGCAATGTCTTCTGGAATTGAAGCGTTCAAATGATGTGTAATCATGACCATGTCTAAATGTTCATCAACTGTATTTTGTGTATATGGTAATGTAGGATTCGTAGAGGACGGTAAAATATTTGGATATGATGCGGATTTGATTAAGTCGGGTGCATGTCCACCGCCAGCGCCTTCAGTATGGTACATATGAAGTACACGATCTTTTACGGCTGCCATTGTATCTTCCATGAAGCCAGCTTCATTTAAGGTGTCAGCATGTAAAGCAATTTGTACATCAAATTCATCTGCAACATCTAATGCGTGACGCAATGCTGAAGGTGTTGCTCCCCAGTCTTCATGTACTTTGAGGCCAATGGCACCAGCATGTATTTGTTCAATTAAAGCTGTATGATTGACTGCTTGACCTTTGCCAGTGAACCCGACATTAATTGGTAGCGCTTCAGCTACTTCTAACATGCGATGGATATGCCAAGGACCTGGTGTCACTGTTGTTGCTTTTGTTCCTTCAGAAGCACCTGTGCCACCACCAATGTGTGTTGTAATACCACTTTCAAGTGCTACTTCAGCTTGCTCAGGATTAATAAAGTGCACGTGTGTATCAATGCCACCTGCAGTTACGATTTTACCTTCAGCAGCGATGATATCTGTGGTTGCACCAATAATAATGTCTACATTGTCCATAATATCAGGGTTGCCGGCTTTACCAATACCCATAATATAGCCATTTTTAACGCCAATATCTGCTTTTACAACTTTATCGTAATCAATGATAAGGGCATTCGTTAGCACTAAATCAGCCACTTTGCGATCATCTCGAGTGACGTTTGGGTTTTGTGCCATGCCATCACGGATAGATTTACCGCCACCAAATGTCGCTTCATCACCATAATTGGCATAATCTTTTTCAACTTGTGCAAATAAATTAGTATCACCAAGTCGTACTGAGTCACCTACAGTTGGTCCGTACAAGCTTGTATATTGAGATTGCGTCATTTTAAAGCTCATTAATCTTGTCCTCCTTTTTTATTAAGGTTTTCTTCACCTTGGTCATTGAAGACACCAGCATAGCCATCATGCTCACCAGTAGGGCGATAGACGCGTGTTTCATCAATTTTGCCATTGACCATACCTCTGAAACCATAGATATTACGATGACCAGCATATTCAACAAGTTGTACTTTTTTTTCGTCACCTGGTTCAAACCGAACGGCTGCACCTGCTGGAATGTCTAAATGTTTGCCATAAGCTTTTTCACGTTCAAATTTTAAAGCTTTATTTGCTTCATAAAAGTGAAAGTGAGAACCAACTTGGATAGGACGATCACCAGTATTTTTAACTGTAAGAACAGTTTCTGGATGACCTTGATTAATTTCTATATCAGTGTTTTTGACTTTAATTTCTCCAGGAATCATAAATTTGCCTCCTTATACAATAGGGTGATGGACAGTGATAAGTTTCGTGCCGTCTGGGAACGTCGCTTCTATTTCAAGCTCAGTTATCATACTTGCTACGCCATCCATAACATCCTCTTCATTTAGAATTGTTTTACCATAACTCATAAGCTCAGCTACTGTTTTGCCATCCCGAGCCCCTTCTAATAATTCATCACTAATCAGGGCAAGTGCTTCAGGGTGATTAAGCTTCAAGCCTCGTGCTTTACGGCGTCTTGCTACTTCTGCGGCAACAACTATCATTAATTTATCTTGCTCACGCTGTGTAAAGTGCAAATCAATTCCTTCTTTCTAAATTTAAATTTAAGTGCATAAACCATATTAGAACTACTAAAGGAGTTTAACAAGTATTTTACTATTTTTAATAAATTTTTATACATCAAATTGCTGTTATAAAATTATAACTAATACAAAAATATTTTTTTCACAGCTTTAAAATGCTAAAATTTGTATTATCTCAAAAATTTATAAGTAAGGTGAGTTTGTGGAAAAAATAGATGTGTTTTTGAAGAACATTGCTCAAGTTGTCTTGATTAATAGTAAATGGACTGGATTATTTATTTTGATTGGATTATTTGTGGCGGATTGGGAATTGGGTTTAGCTGCAGCATTAGGCAGTGCATTGTCAGTTTTGTTGGCACCATATTTTAATTATAGTGCCGAGGAAATTCACAATGGATTAGCAGGTTATAACTCAGTACTAACAGCGATTGGACTGGCGTTATTCTTACAATCAACCACTATCGCTTGGATTGTTTTAGTTATTAGTGTTATTTTAACGTTGCCAGTAGGTGCTGCTACACGTGAATTTTTAAAGTCTTATGGCGTTCCTATGTTAACTTTTCCATTTGTCTTAATGACTTGGTTAATCCTAGCAATGACGACTCAGTTTTCAAAATTAAGTGTTACTGTTGATATTTTACCCCTACATGTTAAACATCCAGTGATTAGCCACCATCATATAAGTTGGTTAAGTGGCATAACGACGAATTTTAGTGAAATTTTCTTAGTGACATCTATTGGTGGTAGTGTGTTGATATTGATTGGTATCTTTTTAGGTTCAATTAAGGGTGGAGTATATGCGCTAATTTCAAGTATATTTGCAGTTGCATGTATTGCATTATTAGGTGGAGATTATCCAACCATCGCAAATGGCTTATATGGTTATAATGCTGTCCTTACAGGGATTGCTTTAGGTGCAACATTCATGACTAAATTGAATAAGTATATTGCAGTTATCACAGGATTGCTGTTAACGATAGTGATGCATGGTGCACTAGCAACGTTGCTTACGCCAGTTGGATTACCTATATTAACGGCACCATTTATTTTTGCCACGTGGCTCGTGTTGTTTGCGGGAAAAATGTCAAATGAAAATTAAGTGATGCAAAAACATGCAAGAAGCGTAAAGTGAATGTTCAAAAAACGCACGCTTATACCAGAAATGAATTAACCGACTATGGAAGCCGACAAAAAATGATTCATAAATTAACCTTTAAAAATAAAACATGTTATTCATAATGAAATGGTTATAATGTATCCCCAATAAAGACAAATTCTACTGAGTCTGTCTCTATTGGGGATTAAAAATTTTTTTACGTTATTTCAATTTCTTCAAATGGATTTCTCTAGCACCACAAATAATTGTTACAATTTCATTTACTACTTTATCGATAGGTTGTTGTTGACCATGTTGAATCCAATTTGTAATAATACTTAAAATACCACCTGTTAAAAACTCACTATAAATCGTGACGTCTACATAAAATTGACCATTTTGTTTATCAAAATCGATTTGCTTCTTTACTGCTGCGTAGATTTGATCATAAAAAATGTTATAAACTTCTCCGTAAAAATTTAAAGTAATAACGCTACGAACCGTATCTTTATGATGATGAATAAATGTTAAAATATCAGTCATTAGCTTTTCAAAAAATTGTCTTGGGTTATCTGGATTAATTTCAGGTAAGTACAGTTCTCTGAAATGGTCAATCAAAATCCCGACGACATGATTAAGTAAATGGTATTTATCATTAAAGTGGCGATAAAAGGTTGACCGTCTAATATTTGCTTTATGACATAAATCCTGAATCGTGATTTGTTCAAAAGTCTTTGTTTTTAGCAGTTGATGAAAAGCTGTCATGAGTGCTTGATGTGTTTTTTGCACACGTAAATCTTGTTTATTCATTATATTCACTCCCAATACGATATAGGACAATTTTTCGTAAATGTCGCTTAAGTTACAGACACATATAAATGCCTCACAATAATAGACCTTCATCTATTTATAATATAAGAGAAGGGTAGATTTATTTTCTGAATAATTACTTATAGTTTACTACTTTTCATCTTTAAAATTAAAAAATATGACAAATTTTGGAAGTGATATCAATGTACTATAGTAATGGAAATTATGAAGCGTTTGCGCGACCAAAAAAACCTGAAAACGTAGAACAAAAGTCAGCTTATTTAATTGGATCAGGATTAGCATCTTTAGCAGCTGCATGTTTCTTAGTTAGAGACGGGCAAATGGATGGGGCAAAAATCCATGTGTTAGAAGAATTAGCTAAACCTGGTGGAAGTTTAGATGGAGATGAACTTCCTATGAAAGGCTATGTCGTACGTGGCGGAAGAGAAATGGAGAATCATTTCGAATGTCTATGGGATTTATTTAGATCTATTCCATCACTTGAAGTAGAGGGGGCTTCTGTATTAGATGAATTTTATTGGTTAAATAAAGAAGATCCCAATTACTCAAGATGCCGTGTGATTGAAAAAAGAGGTCATCAGTTACCAACGGATGGTGACTTCACTTTAACGAAACAAGCAATCAAAGAAATGATAGATTTATGCTTGATGACAGAAAAAGATTTAAATGATGTGATGATTTTTGAGGTCTTTTCAAAAGATTTTATGAATTCGAACTTTTGGATTTATTGGAAGACGATGTTCGCCTTTGAACCATGGCATTCTGCGATGGAAATGCGCCGCTATTTGATGCGTTTTGTGCATCACATTGGTGGATTAGCAGATTTCAGTGCCCTTAAGTTTACAAAATATAATCAATATGAATCACTAGTACTGCCTATGATTGCCTATCTAGAATCCCATGGTGTACAGTTTGAATATGATGTTCAAGTACTTGATATTAAAGTAGATGTTACAACGACAGAGAAGGTTGCTCGCGAAATGAAACTTAAACGTCAAGGCAAAGAGGAGACAATGCTATTAACGCCGAATGACCTCGTCTTTGTGACAAATGGTAGTATTACTGAAAGCTCAACTTATGGAGATAATGAAATCCCAGCACCTCCTACGAAAGTCACAGGAGGTAGTTGGAACTTATGGCGTAATCTTGCTAAACAAAGCCCTGAGTTTGGTCACCCAGAAAAGTTTTATCAAGATTTACCTGAAAAAAGTTGGTTTGTGTCAGCAACTGCAACGACAAATAATAAGATAATCATTGATACTATCGAAAGCATATGTAAGAGGGATCCCCTTGCCGGCAAGACGGTAACTGGAGGTATTATTACGGTTAATGATTCGGCATGGCAAATGAGTTTTACTGTTAATCGCCAACAACAATTTAAAGCACAACCTAAAGATGAGGTGAGTGTATGGATTTATGCACTCTATTCTAATGTCAAAGGGGATTATATCAACAAGCCGATTGTGGAATGTAGTGGTAACGAAATTTGCCAAGAATGGTTATATCATATGGGTGTGCCTACTAATCAAATTAAAGATCTTGCTCAAAACCAATGTAATAGCATACCAGTTTATATGCCTTATATTTGCTCATATTTTATGCCAAGAGCCATAGGTGATAGACCACTTGTTGTGCCACATCAATCACGCAATTTAGCATTTATTGGTAATTTTGCAGAAACAGAGAGAGATACGGTCTTTACTACAGAATATTCAGTAAGAACTGCCATGGAAGCCGTATATCAATTGTTGAACATAGATCGAGGTGTCCCAGAAGTTGTTGCGACAGAATTTGATTTGCGTGTCTTAATGGACGCGATGTACGAACTCAATGATGGTAAAGGCTTGGTTGAACTGGTCGAGCAAAAGAAACTAAAACAAGTTGCCCTTAATGCTTTCTTGAAAAAAATAAAAGGCACGTATATAGAGCAATTATTGAAACAACATAAGTTGCTATAGGTGCAAGAGATGTTTCATTTTGAAAAAGAACCCCCGCTTAGCAAAGTAGAAGTGGGGCTTCTTTTTATTTAGAATGAATTGATTTCTGATGATTACAAATTGTCTATCTAAATAGTTATCAAGGCAATGATACGAATGCTTTCAAACAATAGATAATAAAAATCATCACATTGATAGACTGAGGGATACGACGACATTGATGACCATAGAATCACTATCAACATAATAATCTAAGATAAATGTGCTATTTTATAGCGGTTTGAAGGAAAATGACACGTTTGGTATAATTATACCTGCAACATAATATCATCTGCTAGGGGTGCTTTGATTTGCTGAAAGGAGAATTTCTCCAACCCTTTTAACCTGATCTAGATAATACTAGCGTAGGGAAGCAAGTGAGCCATTTATACTAAAGAATTAGAACATCATCATGTTTATCAGTTTATTTAAGCATGTGTTTCACTCGTAGTCTGTTGCTTACTTTTTGCCAGAACAGATTGTACAGTAAACACGAGAGTTAGTTATAGATATAGGGCATATCGTTAACTCAAGTTAAAATACCAATATTTTAAAGATATTGGCTATTATCTGATACATATATGTTTTTTGTATAAATTCGCTTATTTTCTTATGCATTCAGTATTAGGCTGAATGCTTTTTTATGTGGATTTCTCTCAAAGTAATATTAAACACGTCTAGCATCTAGGAGGCTGTTTATATGAAACAAGAAATGATTCGTTTTAAAAAGAATTTTCCGGCAAGCAAACGTATTTTTAAAAAGGGAAGCGATGACGATATTGCAGTGCCATTTCGTCAAATTGAATTATCGGATACGCAATTAGAGAACGATGCATTTCACAACGATCCTATTACCGTCTATGACACTGCTGGACCTTATCATGACGATAACTATGATGTGAACATTGACAGCGGTATTCCTCAGCTTAGAAAGTCATGGATTGATGCACGACAAGATGTTGAAAGCTATGAAGGACGAAAAATACAATCCATCGATAACGGTTTTAAAAAGGAAGGCCATAAAAATTATGTGGCACATCCTTTTCAATATCAACCGAAGCGTGCCAAACAAGGTGGAAATGTGACACAAATGCATTATGCGAAACAAGGCATCATCACGAAAGAAATGAAATTTGTTGCGGTTCGTGAACAGGTAGAACCCGAATTTGTCAGAGATGAAATCGCTAGAGGACGTGCAATTATTCCTAATAATGTTAATCATCCAGAATCAGAACCGATGATTATCGGGAAAAACTTTGCCGTTAAAGTCAATGCCAATATCGGTAATTCGGTCGTGTCATCATCGATAGAAGCAGAAATTGAAAAGCTCGTTTGGGCAATTCATTGGGGGACAGATACGATGATGGATTTATCAACCGGTAAAAATATACACTCAACACGGGAATATTTGATTCGTAATTCACCAGTTCCGGTTGGGACTGTACCCATTTATCAAGCTCTAGAAAAAGTGAATGGCGTGGCGGAAGATTTAACTTGGGAAGTATATCGCGATACACTTATTGAACAAGCGGAGCAAGGTGTTGATTACTTTACCATTCATGCTGGCTTGCTATTACACTATATTCCGTTAACTGTCGATCGCTTAACCGGCATTGTCTCACGCGGCGGTTCAATCATTGCACAATGGTGTCTGGCACATCACGAAGAAAGCTTCTTATACACGCATTTTGAAGATATTTGTAAAATTTTAAATAAATATGATGTGGCAATTTCACTCGGAGATGGTTTGCGCCCAGGTTCCATTTATGATGCCAATGATGAAAGTCAAATTTCAGAGTTAAAAACATTAGGAGAGCTAACTGAAATTGCATGGAAACATGATGTTCAAGTTATGATTGAAGGTCCCGGACATATTCCAATGCATAAGATTAAAGAGAACCAAGACTTAGCAGATTTCTATTGTAAGGAAGCACCGTTCTACACATTAGGACCATTAGTTACAGATATCGCGCCAGCGTATGACCATATTACATCGGCAATTGGTGCGGCTCAAATCGCAAGTCATGGCACAGCAATGTTATGTTACGTTACACCGAAAGAGCATCTTGGCTTACCAAATAAAGATGATGTGAGAGACGGCGTAGTTACTTATAAAATAGCAGCCCATGCCGCAGATTTAGCAAAAGGGTTACCAGGTGCTACTGTGCGTGATGATGCAATTAGTAAAGCGCGATTCGAATTTCGTTGGATAGACCAATTCAATTTGTCATTAGATCCAGATCGCGCAAGAGAATTCCATGATGAAACGTTGCCATCAGAATCTGCGAAAATTGCACACTTCTGTAGTATGTGTGGTCCTAAATTCTGTTCAATGAAATTATCACATGATATTCGTGATTCATACAAAGAACAGCTAGCAGGTATGAAAGAAAAAGCGAAAGAATTCCAAGCAGCCGGCAATAAAATTTATCATTAGGATACATGATTTATTATAGGCTGGAACATAAATATCAAAATAATAGCACAAAGATGATTTGACATTAAAAATCGTCTTTGTGCTTTCTTTATAATTCAATGCTTATGATGATTGGTTCGCTTGCTTAAGGGTCGGTTTACGTTGCTAGAAAAAACTGGTTTAGCCAATTTTTCTTTGCTTGTGGAATTTCTTATTGAAATTCTTTTTGTTGAGGCCACCCCAAATTGCGTTGTCCGTTGGCTTTCTTTTGGAAAGCCTTTTTGTTGGGGCCCCGGGGCTTGTTCTATCTAGTGTCTTGCTAAAATATTGAATATTTATATGTCATTGATTGACCATGCGATTTTAATGTCAGTATAAAGATGACATGACCTAATCATAGTTGCATAGTATGACAAATTTTAATTTTTTGAGCAGGAAGTATACTAAAATGTCATAACTATTGATAACATAATATTATTGAGACTTATTTCCAGGGGAATTGTGTTAGGAGGTTTAGTTATGAATTCCAATATTGAATTTAAAAAAGGCGTACTGTTTGCGTTAGGTGCGCATTTATTATGGGGAATTTTACCTATTTATTGGAGGCTCATTGGCAATATCAGCGCTTTTGAAATTCTAGCGTATCGAATTATCTTATCAATGATCTTTATGATTATCATGATTTACATACTCAAACAAAGTACTTCATTTAAACGTGATTTAACACACTTATTTGCGACACCGATACAGCTTATTGCCATTATTGTCGCTGGTTATGTTATTACGCTTAATTGGGGGACATTTATTTGGGCTGTGTCAAATGGACATGTGCTACAAACCAGTTTAGGTTATTATATCAACCCACTCGTAAGTATTTTATTGGCATTTATTTTTCTAAAAGAAAGGTTTAATAAATTTGAGTCATTAGCCATTGTATTTGCCGCAATTGGTGTGCTTTATATGACCATTCGAGTAGGGGAATTTCCAATGATTTCACTCATGTTGGCTTTCTCATTTGGCATTTACGGCTTATTGAAAAAATTAGTTCGTGTAGATGCTATGACGGGTATTGCCATTGAATGTATTGTGACAGCACCAGCAGGACTCATTTATATCATTTACTTATGGCAAATACACCATACTTCAGTAGGTATCAATATGGCATCATTCTGGTTGCTATTCTCAGGTGCGGTAACAGCAGTGCCATTAATCTTGTTCTCAGCAGGTGCGCGTCGCATACCATTATCGTTAACAGGATTTATTCAGTATGTTAGCCCAACTATTATTTTCTTACTGGGCATCTTTGTCTTCAAAGAACCATTTGATATTCATCAATTTATTACATTTATCTTTATCTGGATTGGCATTGCATTATACAGTATTTCTCAATACGTGAAAATGAAGCGCAACGTTCGACCAGAATAAATATGGAGAAGCCAAATGACTATCGTCTATGTATACATAAGACGGTGTTCATTTGGTTTTTTAATGTGAGCTATGCATGAAAAGCTTAAAATTTTACAAAAAAATCAATTTATATGATAAATATTAGGGAAATTATTATATAATATGAAATGACTATGAATTGAAAAGTTTAAAATACTTGCAAGACTGATGATACAAACGTAATTCAATGGAAAGGGAAAGATTCGTTATGAAGCATGTAACCATCGATTCAATTAAAAATAATAGCAAATATAAAATTATTCATGATGGAGAAAAGCACTATGTCATTGATCTTAATCGAAATAAATTAACTTACATTTTTCCATTATTAAATTACCTTCTCCCGCATCGTTTAATGGAAATCAGTGACGACGCATACTTTAGTTTAACAACAGTACAACAATCGGTGGAAAGAAAAGTCAAAAATATGATGATAACATTAATTGGCATCGTGATATTGTTCATTTACTATAGAGCCAATGTGGTCGACAATTTTTTTCTAAAACATTATCCTCCGCTTATTATCATTGCATTGATGGTTTTAATATTTATTATAAAATAGCTAATAGATAAGCGAAAAAGAAAAAGATTAAATATTGAATAAATAGAAACTGAGAAACGTGCTTATATCTTTCCAGAGATATTCACAATGGTGATAAGTATTATTTTATATGTTATTGCAGTTGTGAGTTTCGTATTCTTAAGCTTCAAAATTTTTGGTTCAATGGGGGAGCCCCATCTCAATTCTAATGTATTGATTATCATGTTAGCTATTATTTTATCATTTGATCAACTACTCTATAGTAATTCAGAAACTTCCGGTAAAATGAGTCATATTAAAGTAAAGGCTTAAATCAAATGAGTACAGTCTGGGATATTAATCCTAGAAAAATGAGCCAGTAGATGCGTTTTTGTAAATGCATTTACTGGCTTTTTTGTTTATAGTACTTCGTATGATATGGTTTCGTGTGTCTATGATACTGTCTTAGCAACCCCAACTTGCGTTGTCCGTTAGCTTTCTTTTTGAAAGCCTTTTTGTTGGGGCCCCACCCCAACTTGCTTTGTCCGTTGGTTTTCTTTTGGAAAGCCTTTTTGTTGGGGCCCCACTCCAATTTGCTTGGCTTGTTGTAATGTTTTGAAAATAAGGTCTTTTATAGAATAAGTTATATGTTGTTGATTAATTTCGTTCAATAATCGATAAACTTAATTTGCTTAACACATGCAATTAAAAAAGCAGGATAATGACATTAATCAACGTTACAATATTTTACTTTGTTTTGGTTTTTAAATAGTTTGAAATTTTAGAGTGTTTGATAATATGATAAATATGGGAGGAGATACTTTGATAAAATCAATAGATAAAAATGTATATAAACATGCACTGAAAGTATTCGCTTTAGCTACAATTATATTGATGATAACGACAATCATTACGTATTTCTGTCATCCTGCAATTAATGATGTCAAACATTTAGGGAATTCATCTACGAATATAAGTAGTAACCCCCAAGGGCTAAATAAAGTTTGGCATTTTATAGTAAATAATGGTTGTTTCGTGCCAGTTCAAATGTTTATATTAGCACTTATACCGATACCATTTCTTTATATGTTAAACATTGTTATCTCAGTTATTATACCAGGAATCATGTTTGGAATTTTTCTTAATTTTGATTTACACAAAGCATTTACCGCAATCATTGCATACATACCACACTATACGCTTGAAATCATGGCATATTGTATTCTTGCAAGTGGCTTATATATGTTAAACAAAGCCATTGTAAGAAAAGTAACCAATCTGTTTAGAAAAAAGAAGAAAGACAATTATCCTTTTAAAAAGAGTCTATTTAAAGTTATTAAAATATATTTTATTTTCACCTTACCATTAATTATACTTGCTGCATTTACAGAAACTTATGTCGCAGATTGGATATATCAATTGATGAACTAAGGTAATAAAGTTGATTAATATTTAATTAATGATATTTTCCTTAAAAAATATTGAAAAGAAATCTTCGAAATAAGCATATTAATAATCATGCTCTGCATACGCTTTAAGTGAATCCTTTTTTATTGTAAAATGTTTATAAATTACATTTGAGGAGGTGTCTAAATGTTTCTTATAGTTCATTGTTGCAGATATTTACAAATCATACGCAACAAATTTTCGATCTTAATTACAAAATTGGCGGAGTCTGTCTATTTTGAAGTTAATGATCAATCTATAAGGAACTGACACAATATATTTCTTCCTTATAGATAAATTGGAGGAAGAAAAATGAATATACTAAATGCATCGAATATTTCTAAAAAATATACGGAAGATATATTATTCGATCATATTAAAATAGCACTTAATTCTGGTGATACTGTAGGATTAGTAGGTCGTAATGGTGAAGGGAAGACCACTTTATTAAAACTACTTTCTGGCATGGAAAGACCTTCGACTGGTGTGATTAGTTGGAAGAAGGATATTAAGATAGGTTACTTAAATCAAATACCTGACTATGAAAAAAGTGAAAGTGTTTATCAATGTATAAAATCTGTATTTAAAGAATTAGATACGATATCAAAATAGCTGGAAACAATTGAAACTAAAATGATTGAAGAAAGAGAAAATATAAATTCATTAGTAGCGCGCTATGGTGAATTGCAGACATATTATGAAGAAAATGGCGGGTATGAAATACATGCTAAAATACGTAAAGTTACTCACGGTTTAAATATCGCGCATTTACTTAAAGCAAAGTGGGGAGATTTATCAGGGGGAGAACGTACTAAAGTAGGTATAGCACAGATGTTAATTAAGCCTACGGATTTGCTTCTTTTAGATGAGCCAACAAATCACCTCGATGTTAAATCTATAGAATGGTTGGCTAGCTATATAAAAAATAGTGATGGTACTACGGTGATCGTGTCACATGATCGTTACTTTTTAGATGAAACAGTTAATCAAATTATAGAAATAGATCAAAAAAAGCTTCATTTTTATAATGGAAATTATTCATATTTTGTTGAAGAAAGAGACAAAAGATTGTTGATTGAATTCGAAGCCTATAAAACGCAACAAAAGAAAATAAAGAAAATGAAAGAATCAATCAAACAATTAAGAACATGGGCTAGTCAAGCGAAGCCACCTAATGCTGCAATGTTTCGCCGAGCTAAAAGTATGGAAAAAGCTTTAAATCGCATTCAACGCTTAGAAAAACCGCTTTTAGATTCAAAAAAGATGCATATAACACTAGAAGAAGGCATGAACGTTTCGAATAGAGTGATTGAAATGGAAAATGTTACTAAAGCATATGATGATGTATTATTTAGAAACGTAAATATGTTAATCAGAAGAGGCGAACATGTTGCTATTATAGGAGATAATGGTACTGGAAAAACAACATTATTAAAAATAATTTTAGGGCTGACTTCAATAGATAAAGGTTCAATTAAAACGGCAAGTAATTTAAAAATTGGTTATCTTTCACAGCATGAATTTGAAAGGGATGGCAATGATACTTTGTTACACACATTTCGTAAAAAAGTCAATGTATCAGAAGACCAAGCGAGACATATTTTAGCTCATTTTATGTTTTATGGTAAAGATGTATTTAAAAAAGTTAATGAGTTAAGCGGAGGAGAAAAAATAAGATTAAGATGGGCACAACTCGTAAACACAGATTATAATTTACTTGTTTTAGACGAACCAACAAACCATTTGGATATAGACGCCAAAGAAATCATAGAAGATGCTTTATTAGACTTCAATGGAATCATCATTACAGTTTCACATGATAGATATTTCCTTAATAAGTTATTTAATACAACTTACTTATTAAAAAATAAAACATTAGAAAAATTTGAAGGTAACTATGATTACATTAAAGAAAAGATGCTATAAATAATTGATATAGAGAAATGCTGGTCAATAAATTAAAAAATATACAACAATGACCATTGTAAATACGCTTAAGGAAATCGGATTTATGGAATGCCGATTTCCTTTTGTTTATCTTCTTAAATCGGATTTCAACTTTATATGCTGTTTAAGTGAGGCTTAATAAGTATAAAACGATGCGTTTTTGAGTTCTTATTAAAAATTTATTGTGTGATAAATAGCTTTTTAATTTCCTTACTTAACAAAAACACTGTTATTGCGATAATAAAAATTATTTCTTCTCCAATTACTAGGCTAATTATCGCACCTGCACCATCAAATATTTTATAATAATCTGCAGACTTCAAGAAATCGATAAATATTTTAGCAAGTCCCCATGAAATAATAAATCTGCATACTTTCATTGATAATATGAGCCAAAAGTCTTTTTCCCATTTAAAACAGAAAGTAAGAATAACAGGTAATATGAGTGCAGGTATGTAAACATAAAGCAACCCTACTTGGAAATGGTAGTCTAGTGCAATAGTGATGAAATCAATGGGGAGCAAAAAGATTAAACATAAAAATATACGTTTTTTCATTGCTATCTCTCCTTTTCTTATAAAAATAATTGACCAGTATCAACCATCGCTCCAATTTCAAGTATCGCTATTATAAATAAGAAAACTAAGAATATCGAGACAAAAAAAGCGACCATGGTTATTAATATTTTTTTAGGTGCATGTTTTATTTTAGATACATAGTAAAAAATCGCATCAATACACACAATCATTAGTACTGTAATTATTACAACAACAAAATTAGAAGACACGAGCGATTCCTCCTCCTTTTTCTATAATTTTATTTTACAAAAGTGTCAGAGAAAAATATCAACTCCAAATTTATTGATTATAATCACTTTCAAATTACTATACTTATTAAAATTATGCCAATTTTTTACGATTTTAATTTATTTCAACTTTGTAACAATTTCATAATTTTGGTATGTTAAAACTGAAATTTATTAATATTTTTAAGGTATTTTAATGTTAAATGCTTCAAGACTAATTACAGTTATAGAGAGTATTTTAGGTGTCACATCCGGCAGTAATAAGTGGAAATTTTGTGCATACTGTTACTACAATAAGATCGATGATAGCTCTAGGTGTTAGTGGTCCCATTGAATGAGGTATTAGGACACTTTATGCTGGAGGATCTATAGCTTGTAATCACTCGTAGGTGAAAATATGGATATTGACAAAGTGTTTAAGAAAAACTTATTAAAATAATACGGTTAAGGGGACATTTAAATGAATATGTTTAATTAGTTTATATTATTTATGCTTAGTGCAGTTTTAGGTTCTTTGACAACAAGCATTTTAGACAATATTATGCAAAGCATATGGATACCAAGAATATGTGGCATGCTAGTCGCTGGCCTAGTAGGTTTAATTTTATATGTTTTTTTAAATAATAAAAAAGAATCTAATCCCAATCAGGTTGGTAAGTCCGAACGGAAAGAGCCTAGGACATAATTATGTTTTAAGCTATGAACTAAATATTGGCAGTCGTTGACTGGATTGAAAATACGCTTATACCAAGCTTTATTCAATCCTAGTCATCTTGCCGGGACGGGACAACGAATTCATAATGAATGCTGTTCCGCTCCCTCTTTTTTTATGTTGGAGTGAATTATCTTGAATTTAGAATTATTTTATTGCACAAATGATCATGGTGTCGATGGTTCTGTTGCAAAGTTGAATGTGTAGTATGATATAAACAAAAAAGGTGTATGGAGTTGCTAAGAATAAATGGAAAATGTATATACGATATATAAAAATCCTAGATATAAAATCATTCAAAAAGATAATAGATATTTAATGATCGATTTAGAACAAAATTGGTATTCATATTTATGCCCTATGTTGAATTGGTTTATACCTATTAAATATACAGAACTGAGTTACAAAGAGTTTAATAATTTAAATATATTTAATAACCAAAATCAGAGCAATCAAGGTTTAATAGCTGCTGGAATTGGTGTTACTATCAGTGTATTATTAAGAAGTTTTATTGGCTTAATGAATATTAATATTAGTCAAATATGGATGTTTGTGCTATTTTTAATTGGATTTGTCGGTGTGATAGCACTACGTTTATCTATAAGAAAGAAGTTGAATCATCCAGCATTTAATAAAAAGAGTAAACAAAAAGTAATGTTGATTCCATCATTCAAAAATATGGTACTGGTGGTGTTTTGTTATTTGATTTCTATATATTTAATAGTTGGGCTATTTTATATGATGGTTATTGAGAATATACAAAATATATGGATTTATATATGTTGGTTAGGTATTTTTTTTGTATTTTCATTTATGAATATGGCTTCAATTTCTGATAGAAAAGTTCATGCCAAAATTAAAAATATAGAAAGACAGGTGAAATAAAGTGAAAACAATAGGAAGTATCATATATCTAAGAGAAGGTTCCCAAAAATTAATGATTATTAATCGAGTTCCCATTGTAGATATAGATAATCAAAAGTATATTTTTGATTACTCAGCAAGAGCCCGATAACTATTCACACTAGTTATCGGGCTCGGTCTTTATCATGTTCATACACTATTTAAAACATGATAGTAAAAAATACCAAATTAATTATTTTTTCTATCCATTGTAATATTCATTGTCTGTAACATGATACCAATAACAGTAATGATAATAGCGCTATAAATAAGCATATTTGTATTAATAAATTTAAGTAGAATTATCCCACCTAGAGCTGAACCCAATGCACTACCTAAATAGTTGATGGAGCTATTTAGTGCAACGGCGGCACCACCATGATTAGCATGATTTTGTAATAATATATGTTGTTGAGGCGCCTGTGTTGCCCAACCCATAGCACCCCATAAAATAAAAGGTATAAAATTTAAAAAAGGTACTTGAATTGTAACGTTAAGTAATGCGAAGCTTAAGGCTAACGCAAATAAAATAATAAGCATTAAGACGGCAGGATTTTTAAATTTATCAATTAAAAATCCGATTCCAAAACTTCCTATTAATCCACCTACACCCCATGCAGTTAAGTAGCATGTAAGATATTCTGTATTACCACTTTCTTTGATTATATCAGCTAAATAAGTATACAATCCCAGACTCGCAATGGCAGCGCATAATGTTACGAATACAACGCTTAATACATGTTTATCTAAAAATAATTTGAAGCGTGATTTTAAATTAGGTGGTGCTTGTACTTTAAATCTTGGCAGGTATTTTAATATACTCATTAAGCCAATTAGACCGATAAGTACTATTATTAATATGGAAAAGCGCCAATTCGTATATTTTGAAACTTCTAAACCTAATGGCACTCCCACGACTGTTCCTACACTCATTCCACCAACTGTAAATGCGATGGCTTTTCCTTTATGCTTTTTGGATACTAGATGGCTACTTGAGCTAACCGCAATAGGTGAAAAGATACCTGCGCCCAATCCAGCTATTGCTCTTGAAATGATATAAATCGCATAGTTAGGAGCTAACGCAGTAATTAAATTTGCTAAAGAGAAGACACTGATAGCTAATATTAATATATTTTTCACTTCATTTTTTGCTAATAAAGTAGAAAAAATGGGTGCTGAAATAGAAAAGAATAAAGTAAATACTGTAACACCTTGTCCAATTTCAGCACTATTTTTATTAAAATTATCGCCTATGGCAGGTATTAACCCTGCTACAATATATGCATCCATGCCTAAAGCAAACATACCAATGGTTAAAACCCATACTTTTTTCATCATCATTCCACCCTATAAAAGTTAATATTTATAACACGAAATATTGTTTTCTGATATAAAGATAAAACAACTGGAAGTATGTGTGAATAAGTAATCATTTAAAGGGGTATTAACTAATAGTTAATACTAAAAGGAGAAGCTAATGAACTTTGAATATATACAAGATTTTATTAGAGTAGCTGAATATAATAGTATAAATAAAGCATCACAAGAGTTAAATATTAGTACGCCAGCGCTTAGTAAGAGAATTAAAAGCGTTGAAGCATATTTTAACTGTCATTTATTTTATAGAACTTCAAAAGGTATTTTCTTAAATGAAGAGGGGAAACTGGTATTTAATACATTTAGAGAGATGCAACATTCTATTGCTGATTTAAAGAAGCAGTTGAATATTTCTTTTGATTCTAAATGGAAAATAGGTGTTATTCCTAGTTTTTCTTTAACGAATAAATATAAAAATAGAGGTTTTGATGAGATAGCTAACTTAATCATTGAAGATAGCACTTCTATTTTAATAGAAGAATTGTCTAAAGGTAATATAGATTTACTTATTGGGGATGTATCAAAGCTAAATAATCGTGATTTATATCGCAAAAGATTATATAGTGAAGATTTTATGGTTATTTATAATGATGACAATAAATTTACTGAGAGTTCAAAAATTGAGATAAATGAATTATTAAGTGAGAAAATTTATATACAAAATCCACCCTGCGATACGTATGATTTTATTAAAAATAGATCAATGGAAGACAAATTAAAATTACACTATAATAAACATTTTGAATCTGTAATAGCCAACATTAAAGCTGGTAATGGTATTACATTAATGCCGGTGTCATTAACATCAAGAATATCAAACATGAATTTATTTCAAAAAGCTTTGAGCGGATACAAAAGAGATATAGGCATCGCTTCGTATGATCAAAGGAAGATAATAAAAATATATGATTTTTTATTAAAAAATTTAGAAGAAGAGAGAAATCAAAAATAGTTAGAAGGCATATTTAACTTATATAATAAGATAAGGTGAGAACATGGATTTTACGATTAGAACAGAGGAAAAAGAAGATTATAAGTTTACAGAGGAAGTTGTGAAAAACGCATTTGCTAATGAAACATATAGTGATCAGAGTGAACATAGATTAGTTGCGAATTTGAGAAATTCCGATGCGTTTGTTCCAGATTTATCATTAGTTGCTGTGGTTAAAAACAAAATGATTGGTCATATATTATTAACTAAGATTGTTATTGTTAATGATGAGAAAAATACAGAATCATTAGCTTTAGCACCAGTTTCTGTATTGCCCGATTATCAAAACAAAGGTGTAGGACGAAGTTTAATACAAAAATCTTTAGAAATAGCAAAGAAACTTAATTTCGGGTCAGTTATAGTAATGGGACATGCAGAATACTATCCTAAATTCGGATTTAAACAAGCTTCTAATTGGGGCATTCAAGCACCGTTTGACGTACCAGATAAATTATTGATGGCGATAGAATTAAAGAAAAATGCTTTAGATGAAGCTTCTGGAGTAATTCAGTATTCAAGTGCTTTTTTTGAGTGACAAAAGAGGTGTATGGAGTTGATAAAAATAAATGGAAAATGTATATACGATATATAAAAATCCTAGATATAAAATCATTCAAAAGAATAATAATAAAGGTAATAGGCGCAAAAGCCATACCAAAAATCCCCTCACTACGTAATAAGTGAGGGGATTAGTGTATAAGTGAACACTTATTTTCGATAAGTAAATTATAATAATAGAGTGTGGAGAAATTCATATTGAATATAATGTTATAATATAGTGAAAAGTTCATTAAAGTTTTTGAATGGTGGATAAAAAACAGTCCAAAAAATTATAAAATTAAGTTAAAGGAATGGGAAATCATCAATACAATAACAATAGAAACTATTGAGAAGAATAGTAAATATAAATTAATACACTATAAGGGTTCGTATTATATTATTGATTTAAATCGGAATAAATTAACTTATATTTTTCCATTATTAAATTATGTAACAAGAAATCCATTGATAGAAGTCAAAGAAGCAGAGCTTAAACAAATTTTAACTATTTCTACTTCAAAAGAGGAAAACGATAAAAGAGACGCTCTAGCAACTTTGACCTCAGGTCTGAGTATTTTAATCGCTATTACAACTAAGTCTATTACTGATTATCTAGATTTCACAACGAGCATATACATAAATGTATTATTAATAATATTAACTATATTACCTATGTTGTCATTTAAATACATGATTGATAAAAATAAAAAGAATAAACTCAAGATAAGATCAACTCAAATACAAGCATATGCATATGTTTTGCCAAGTGTAAAATATATCGTTCAAAATATCTTTTTTTACATTGTTTTTCTCTTATTATTTATCATAAGTTTAGCTGGGTTATTAACATTGAAACATACGAATATAATATTTGTCGTTGGAATTATAATGACTTTAATGTTTATCCTTTTTCAGAACGTACTTTTATATGCTCAAACTAAAATTGACGGTAAGTTAGGTAGAATGAATTCGAAGTGATAGGCAGTATTATATATTTGAAAGAAGAGAGTCTTATATTTTATAAGTTAGAGAAGTCTAAAATTTTAAAGCCAAATTGGTATTTTATTATTATTGTCCAAAATCGACTTCTAAAAATTCAGAAAATCATATATAGTATACTGTATAAAATATATAATTTGTATATAAAATAGAAGGAGATATGTGTAATGGGAGAAAACACAAAAAAATGGTATAAGTCGAATTGGTTTACACTTTTATGTTTAGTCTTCGTTTTTCCTATTGGCTTATTTTTAATGTGGAAATTCACGAATTGGAAGACTTGGGTAAAAGTTGTGGTGTCAGTATTTTTTGCAATAATAGTTATAGCAAATATGGGAAACAATCAAGAATCTAATCAAAAAAATGAGTCCAATAAGACAGCTATTGTTGAAAAATCAAATAAAAATACTGATGAAAAATCATCATCAAAAGAAGAAAAAACTGAAGAGAAAGAAGACAATTCTAACGATGTAACAAATAAAAGTTCAGTGAACGAGAAAAAAACGGATGATGAAGTATCGAAGAAAAATAGTAATGACAATTATGATTACAATACTCAAAAAGCTGAAGTTACAAATAAAGAAGAAAACAAAGAACATAGTAATTTTAATGATAAAAATGTAGATCATTCTGACAAAAATTTAAATAATTCTGATACAAATCAAAATACTGCATCTACTTCAGTTAATCAGAATAATGCTGCACAACAAGTGCCACACAGTTATTCTAATTGTGCAGCTTTAAGACAAGACTATCCAGGAGGCGTTCCTAAAGGGCATGCTGCATATTCAAGTAAACTAGATAGAGATAGTGATGGTTATGCTTGTGAGATTAAATAAAATTTTTGATGATTTATAAAGCCGATAATACTGTATATGTAATTTAAATATCTTAGTATAACCTAAAAAACCCAATCACTATTTGAGGTAGTGATTGGGTTTTTTACAATTTTAATGTGTTTATAAATTAAAAGTATATTTATTATTTGGAATGTTGGATTAGGCACAGTAGAATTTATCAAAACTTAGGTAATAAAGTGGAAAGTTAGTATAACTATAATAAATATAATCTTTAATTGAGCTAACTATATATCATAGTTGTGGGTTTTATAAGATGGTTACAGATTTATTAAAAACAGTTATTTTATATAACATAACTGGATATATTTTCAATTTATAATTAAAATTTAGAAAAGAGGGAGTTATTTCTTTAAATTTATAAGAAAATATAACATTACTGATAAATGAGATAGGTGATATTGTGGGAAATTTGTTAAAAATAGAGAACATTCCATATTCAATGGAAAAGCTTAATAATTCAGTTCGATATTGGGAAACATCTAAAGATGGGAAATTTTTATTAAGATATCCAACTGTATACATAATAAATGATAAAAAAACAAGAAATGAATTTGAAGTATATGTTGGTGAAACAGCAGATATCAGAAATAGAACAAGACAGCATTTAAATACCGATATTAAAGTGAAACCATTTTGGGAAAAATTTTCTGAATCAAACAAATCAACAATGTATATCATTGGACACGAGTTATTCAATAAATCGTTAACTTTGGATATTGAGAATAGACTAATGCAATATTTGTTAAGTGTGGATAACATTTCTAAAGTACATAATAGTCGAACAAATCAACAAAATGAGTACTATACTTCTGAAAAGTTAGATGAGATTTTTTCAGATATTTGGCAATCATTAAATAAAAAGAACAACGAGTTATTTCCATTAGAAAGTATTATAAAAGACTCAGCAATATTCAAAGCATCTCCATTCCATAAGTTGACTCAAGAACAGACCAATGCAAAAGAAGAAATACTCACTAAAATAAAAGAAGCTATCTTATTAGAAGAAGATGGGCAATTAATCATCGTTGAAGGAGAAGCGGGATCTGGAAAAACAGTATTAATGAGTACATTATTATATGAGTTAGGAAAATATAATTTAGATTTAAATAAAAAGTTAGATATACATTTATTAGTTAACCAAAACGAACATGTTACTATTTATGAGCAAATAGCTACTAAATTAGGTATAAATAGTAAAAATAATAGCATAATTGGAAAACCAACTAGGTTTATCAATAGACATACTACAGAAGAAAAAGTAGATGTTGTTATCGTTGATGAAGCGCATTTATTATTGACACAAGGTAAACAAAGTTATCAAGGTAAAAATCATTTAAATGATTTATTGGATAGAGCTAGAGTTGTCGTTATAGTTTTTGACTTAAAACAAGTTCTTACTACTGAACAAATATGGGAAGAAGACAAGATAAATCACTACTTTAATCGTGCTAAAGATAAAAACAATCATATTACTTTGAGAAATCAAATGCGTATTAATAGTGACCAAGAAACAGTAAATTGGATTAGAAATATAGTAGATAATCAAACAGTTAATAATATACCATATGATAGCAAGGGATATGAAATTAAAATATTTGATACACCCATAGAATTAGAAAATGCAATAAGGAATAAGGCTAATAAAACAGAAAGTGGCATTTCAAGAATGCTTGCTACATTTGATTGGAAATATAATAATAATCCTCCTGAAAATAAAGATTACTGGAGAGTAGAAATAGATGGCTGGTCTATGCCATGGAATTATCAAATAAAACCAACTAGAAATCAATCTAAATTACCTTGGGTTGAACAAACTCAAACTATTAATGAAATTGGTTCAACCTTTACAATACAAGGGCTTGATTTGAATTTTGCAGGTGTGATTATTGGTCCATCTGTTAAATACAGAGATGGTAAAATAGTATTTGATAAAGAAAATAGTGCAAATAAAAAAGTTACACAGAAAAGAACTTTGACAGATGGTTCAAAACAATATTTTTCTGAAATGCTATTAAAAAATGAGCTTAATGTATTATTAACTCGTGGTGTGAATGGACTATATATTTATGCAGTAGATAAACAATTAAGAGAAGTATTAAAAAAAGCAGAAAAAGGTGATAATAATGAGCGACACAAAAGAAATTTTAAAGAAAATTAATAAGTTTAGGGATGAGCGTAATTGGAGACAGTTTCATAATGAAAAAGATTTATCTCTTTCAATAAGTTTGGAAGCAGCTGAATTACTAGAATTGTTCCAGTGGAAAACATCTGAAGAAGTCGTAGTTACAAAACAAGAAAGACTAGCAGAAGAACTGGCAGACGTTTTAATTTATAGCTACATGCTTGCGGATAATTTGGATTTTGATATTAATGATATTATTCAAAAGAAATTAAAGAAAAACGCAGAAAAATATCCAGTAGACAAAAGTAAAAATAGTAATTCGAAATATAATCAGTTTTAACTTCATGAAAAGTGGAATATAAAATTGATTTGAGTATTAATTTATATTAGAATATTTATTTTTATTAAAGTGCAACACTTATATAAGTTCAATCAAAACAACATAAAGATGTACTGATAACATGGTATGCTAAATTTTGGAGACAGAATGTAATAAATTGGTGCGCGAATGCGTCAATTTGAATACAGATAATTACAGATAAACTTGCTAAGTTTGAAGAGAGGTGACCAATCATATGAAACTTGCGGAACAAATTAAGAAGTATCGAAAAGAGCAAGGTTTAACCCAAGATCAACTTGCTGCTGAATTACATACAACGAGACAAACGGTTTCTAAATGGGAACAGGGCTCAATTGAACCTAATGCGCAAATGATTGTTAATTTGGCACAAATGTTTGATATTACGACAGATGAATTACTTACTGGAGAAAATATGAGTAATTTCACTAAGGAGTTAAACGAAACGGGTACGGAACATTTAAATTTTTGGGACTTCTTGTCACAGAAATGGTGGTTTGTCTTAGCTATCGTTGTTATAGTTTGTGGTACTTTATCTCAAATATTCGCAGGTTAATCATTTAGGTTTCCTACACAAATTTAGGAGGAAACACATGAATATTTTAATAAAGTCAGCAAAAATATTTGGAATTATTATACTTACTTTTGTGATTACAGTTGTGGCACAAAACGTTGCAATTTTATGGCATTTGCTAGACTTAAAGTCGGTTGAAACAATACTCCATGGACTCACATATGCTGTTATCACATTTTTACTTATCAAATGGTTCATTCAGAAAGGTTTGAAACAAGAACTCAGGGATTATCGATTGACCAGATTTAAGTTATCACTCGATGTTATAGTCATAGGTTTAAGTATCCCTGTTATAGTGATTCTTATATGCATCATATTTATCCCAGGAAGTTTTGTTGTTACAAGAATAGCTAATCCAATTGACTATTGTAATATGCTGTTTGAAATTGTCTTTCTTGGGGGTATTTTCAGTCCGATTGCCGAGGAAATATTAGTTAGAGGTTTACTCATGGGCTATATTGAAAAGCAAACAAATATTACCACTGCAATCATGATTTCCTCTGTATTATTCGCAGTGGTACATTTATTTAATGGCGGGATGTCTGGGGTAAGTCTAATATTACTTTTAACAAGTGGCACGATTGCTGGTATGCTTTACGGCCTAATTGCTTATAAGTATCAATCAATTTGGGCGAGTGCCTGTCTGCATATTTGCTGGAACTTATCAGATTTGTGTCATATTTCAACAAATAATGAGCAATACGGTATTGTTCAATATATTGTAGAAACTAAAAACATCTGGATAACGGGTGGTGCCTATGGTAATAGTGCGTCAGTGATTTCAATGTTGATATTTTTAATGGCAATCTTTTTGATTTTAAAAAAGAAAGCAATTAAATATTAGTCATTCTTGTTAATGCGGGTAGTCTTGAAGTGGATAATTATCTATTTCTTAAATATTTAAGCAGAAAAATGTGATTTGTTCATAATTTTCGCTAGAGTAAAATATAATTTAACCCTATGATGAGTGCGTAAAGGAGCGGATTGATTTGAAATTTAGTCATGTAGGAGAACGAATTAGAATATTAAGGAAGTCTAAAAGGATGTCTCAAGAGAAATTAGCAGAATACCTTAATGTTTCTCGTCATTCTATTTCAAATTGGGAAAGAGAAGTAAATTTACCAGATATACATTCTTTAGTGGAAATGACTAAACTTTTCAACGTTTCTTTAAACTTTTTGGTTAAAGGAGAAGAGATGATTGTGAACAAATATGTTTATGCAGCACTAGCATTTTTCTTAGGTAGTTTTGGGGCACATCGATTTTATAGAAAGCAAAATGGTAAGGCGGTTTTATATTTATTATTTTGTTGGACTGGAATACCAGGTGTGATTGGAATATATGAAGGCATTATCGCATTTATTAAAACTGTTGATAAACAAGGACATATTTAAAGACATTGTAAGGCGCGGGACAGCATTCATTATGAATTCGTAGTTCCGCCCTGGCAAGGTTGACTAGGATTGAAAAAAGCTTGGTATAAGCGCATTTTCAATCCAGCCAGCTACTGCCAACATAGAGTTCAGAGCTTAAAACATAATGATGCCCCAGATGCTACGCTTATATAGCCGCCAATACATTTGTCCAGAAACTTAAGCGCTTTCTTTTCAACATGTTTTCTAACTGTAGTATAATTGTCCTCATATAATGATAATGTTTATCAATTAAAGGATATCATGTTTTAAATATATGAGGAGGATTCGTGTATGGAGGATGTAATCGTTATTGGGGGCGGTCCTGCTGGTTTATTTGCAAGTTTTTATTCTGGATTAAGAGGCATGTCGGTCAGAATCATTGATGTACAAAATAAGCTGGGTGGTAAGATGCAGCTTTACCCCGAAAAAATCATTTGGGACATTGGTGGTATTGCGCCGAAGCCATGCTATCAAATTATTGAAGATATGATTGCGCAAGGTTTATATTTTAATCCACTTGTTAATTTGCAAACACGTGTTGTTGATATTCGCAAACGTGCTGAACGTCATTTTGAGGTAGAAACGGCGACTGGGGATGTATTTGAGTCTAAGGCAGTTATTTTTGCGATTGGTGGCGGAATTATTAATCCTAAACCACTAGAAATTAGTGGAGCAGAGCGTTATCAATTAACGAATTTGCATTACGTTGTTCAATCTTTAAGTAAATTTAAAGACAAAGAGATTCTTATCTCTGGCGGCGGTAATACTGCATTAGATTGGGCACGTGATTTAGCACCGATTGCGAAGCGTGTGACGGTGGTTTATCGTAAAATGGAAACGTCGGGTTATGAAGTGATGCATTCCGTTTTAACAGAGCGTGGTGTAACACTGATGCCACGGACGCAAATTAAGCAATTGATTGGTGATGACAAGAATCAGCGTATCCATAAAGTGTGTTTGGAACATTTGGATTCAGGGGATACTGAAACACATCGTTTTGATGATGTCATTATTAGTCATGGTTTTGACCATGAAAATCCACTGTTAACAGATTGTACTTCAAAGCTAGAACGGTATGACGATTATCGTGTTAAAGGATTTGGTAATACAACGACAAATATTCCAGGTATTTTTGCGTGTGGCGATATTGTTCATCATGATGCGAAAGTGCATTTAATTGCCAGTGCGTTTAGTGATGCGGGTAATGCTGCGAATTTAGCTAAAACATATATTGAACCTGAAGCAAGTGATGAAGGTTATGTGTCTAGTCATAATGACATTTTTAAAGCAGCGAATCAGTCTATTCTTGCACAATATTTATAATTAGGAAAAGGGTGGAACCATGGTTAGAGTAAGTTATGAATCTCCATCAGTACAAGACTATTGCGCACTACGTGTCGAGGCGGGAATGAGCCCAAAATCTGAAGCTGCAGCTCAAAAAGGATTACCTCATGCTTGTTTTAATGTAACATTGTATGATGAAGCGACGCTTGTCGGCATGGGACGTGTAATTGGTGATGGTGGCACTGCATTGCAAATAGTTGATATTGCAGTGCGACCTTCATATCAAGGGCAAGGCTTTGGTAAATGTATTTTACAAGAAATTATGTCGTATATAGATCGTATTGCTGAACAAGGTACTTATGTTAGTTTAATTGCTGATTATCCGGCAGACCAATTGTATGCGCAATTTGGTTTTACTTCAACTGAACCGAAGTCTGGTGGCATGTATAAGGTTTATTGATACAACAGCAAGGGCAAACGGAATGCATTTTTAAGTTCGTATGCCAGACTACTCAACTACTGACAATATAATAGTTAAGAAAGTCCATGGCATAAATGTCAAAATAATAGCCCCAAGATGATTTTTTATTTTAAATCATCTTTGTGCTTTTTCTATTTGAGTAAGTAGTTGTATATTTAAGTTTTGATTTTTATTGTCTAGATTTATTTTTTAAGACTTTTTTCAGTTTATCTTTTTACTTAATTTAATTAAGATATTATTTTTGTCTGAGTTAATATTTGAAAACTATATAAAAGTGTTATATGCTCATTAAAAGTACATGAATAATATTATTAATATAATGTTGCAAGATATAAGGAGTTTCCGATGAATGAAAATTTAGAAAAATATATAAAAAGCTTACCAATTTTAGGGTTGTTTATTAGTATTTTTTTGATGATTTTATTCTTTTTCATTTGGAAAGCCGAAGGGAATTTATTTATTATTTTTTTGTATTGCTTATTACCTGTAGTTGTCAATACTTCTATTTATGGTGCATTTAAACTTTATAAGAATAAGTAATGTGATGAATGTTATTGTTTTAAGAAATCTTTTTTTAAAAAAAGCATTATCTATAAAGGCTGCTATGCCAACAAAAGGAAACTCAAAGATGAGTTTCCTTTTGTCGTGTATTCGATAATTTTTCTAGTCTCTTTTTTTAGTGACTACCATAATTCCTAGAATTAAAGCGATAAATAGAACAAATTATATTATTAAAGAAATGCAAGAAATAGCAAATGTTATGTCAAATATATTCCAAATGGTACTATTTTTAAATGATTTTAGAAACGATTTAATGGGTATCAAATTGCTTTATTTGGATACAGTAATAAAACAAAAATTTCTCTATGTCCTAGTCGTATTTTGTTTATTTATTAAAGTCGATTACAACACGTCCTGCTTGTCGATGGTTAATAATCTTGTCTAAATATGTCGGTAGGTCCTTAAAGGCAATGCTTGTTTTAATATCATGCAATTGGTCTGGTCTTAAATCAGTGGCTAAGCGACGCCATACGCGCTCTCTGACTTTCATAGGTGTGAAGACCGAATCAATACCTAGTATATTCGCACCACGTAAAATAAATGGGAAAACGGTACTGTCAAAATGATTACCACCTGTTAGGCCAATTAGGGCGAGACTACCTCCATAATCTAAGCGTTTGAGTACGTAAGATAGGCCTTCGCCACCAATCGGATCCACAGCTGCTTGCCAAGTGCGACTGGCAAGTGGCTTTTGGTCGTCCTGTTCTATACGGTCAATGATTTTTGTGGCACCTAACTGCGTTAATCGTTCTTTAGATTCATGATTTCCTGTACTGGCAATGACCTGATAGCCAAGTGTGCTAAGCATCATGACAGCGAGTGAGCCAACGCCACCTGAAGCACCTCTTACAAGTACCTCTTTGCCTTCAATAGTCATGCCTTGATTTTCTAGGCGTTCGATGGCTAATCCGGCAGTATAACCAGCAGTACCATAAATCATGGTTTCTTCCAATGTAAGATGTTCGGGTAGCGGTACAATCCAGTCTGAATTCACTCGAGCATATTCACTAAATCCTCCAAAGTGACTAACACCTAAATCGTAGCTTGTGACAATCACTTCTTGACCTTTTGAATAACGTGGGTCATCGCTATGTTCGATGGTGCCAGCTAAATCGATCCCTGGTACCATTGGATAATTTTTAATTACTCCGTTATTGTCTTGTGTGGCAAGGGCATCTTTGTAATTAATGCTTGAGTATTGCACTTTGACTAATACGTCACCTTCTGGTAGGTCGTCGTTAGTTAACTGTATAAAGTCACCTTGAACCTTACCATCATCATCTTGAGTTACTTGGAAAGCGTTAAATTGTTGCGTCATCTGTATGTTTGCCTCCTTAGATTGTTGTACAACGTCATTATCATTATTTACCCTAATTCAATTTTTCTTATACAAATAGCAATACATCAAATATTTTTGATGATTAAAA
Source organism: Staphylococcus lugdunensis (assembly GCF_001558775.1). NCBI lineage: Bacteria > Bacillati > Bacillota > Bacilli > Caryophanales > Staphylococcaceae > Staphylococcus > Staphylococcus lugdunensis. The sequence goes on from NZ_CP014022.1 coordinate 2,124,186, forward strand.
TAATAAAAAAATATTTCAATATATCACTATTATTATGGGCATTGACATGAATTCATGGGCAACCTATAATTAATTTGATAATGATTATCAATTGTGTGCATACATTTTATTTTCTAGTGAGAAATACTACTATAACAATTATTAAATAAGCAAATCTTAGCATTAGTTATTCTCATTTAGAACGGTTGTACAATGGTTTGATGATTGTTCATAACATACTTGAGGTGATTATTTTGAAAAAACTACCAACAATATTATTAGCTTCGTCATTACTATTAGCAGCATGTGGTAGCCAAGATGGCGGACAGGATTCACATTCTAAAAATAAGAGTAGCAAAAGCAATAACACAGCAGAGTTGAAAAAAGCTACTAAAGAATATGAAAAGTATACAGACAAACAATTAGATAAGTTTTTAAAAGGGACAACAGATTTTGTTAATGCGGTGAAGAATGATGATATGGAAAAAGCAAAATCGCTATATCCTAAAGTACGTATGTATTATGAACGTTCAGAACCTGTAGCAGAAGCTTTTGGTGATTTAGATCCGAAAATCGATGCACGTCTCGCTGATATGAAAGAAGAGAAAAAGGAAGATAAATGGACGGGTTATCATAAGATTGAAAGATCGTTATACCAAGATAATAAAATTGATGCAACAACGAAAAAAGATGCTGATCAATTGTTGAAAGATGCCAAAGAGTTAGATGCCAAAGCAGACACATTAAAAATCACACCTAAATTAATGTTACAAGGATCTGTGGATTTACTTAATGAAGTATCAACATCTAAAATCACTGGTGAAGAAGAAATTTATTCTCATACTGACTTATATGACTTCAAAGCCAACATTGAAGGTGCACAAAAAATTTATACACTATTTAAACCAGAATTAAATAAAAAAGATAAAAAGTTATCAGCAGATATTCAAAAGAACTTTGATAAAGTGAACAAACTGTTAGACAAATATAAAGACGGTGACGGCTATAAACCATATGGTGATGTTTCTAAAGCAGATAGAAAAGCGTTAGCAGATGCAGTGAATGCATTAGGGGAACCGTTGAGTAAAATGGCCGTGATTACAGAATGAGTAATCATGACGAACAACAAAAAGGACAAGTCTCAAGACGTTCCTTCTTAAAAATGTTAGGAATTGGTGGCGCGGGTGTCGTCATCGGCGCAAGTGGTGCAGGTAGTGTATTTTCATTTAAGTCAATGTTTGATACGCCAGAAGATAAAGAGAAAGATGCTTTTGAATTCTATGGCAAGGTTCAAGCTGGTATAACAACGCCAACACAAAAGACATGTAATTTTGTAGCATTGGAACTTAAATCTCGTGATAAAGCAGAAATTAAGAAAATGTTTCAAAAATGGACGGATATGACGGTAAGTCTAACTGAAGGCGAACCAGTTGAAAAGGATAGAAGTCATAATACATTGTTACCTCCAGCAGATACAGGTGAATCGATTGGCTTAGGTGCAAGTAAGTTAACAATCACGTACGGTGTTAGTAAATCATTTTTAAAGAAAGTAGGTCTATCATCTAAGATACCTAAAGACTTTAAAGATTTACCTCATTTTGCAAATGATCAATTGGAAGATGAGTATAGTGATGGTGATATCATGATTCAAGCTTGCTCTAATGATTCACAAGTGACATTCCATGCGGTACATAATCTAATTCGTCCGTTTAGAGACTTAGTTAAAGTGAAATGGTCACAAACTGGTTTTGTTTCCGGAAAATTAGATGAAACACCAAGAAACTTAATGGCATTTAAAGATGGTACAGTCAATCCACGTAAAAGTGATGAATATAAAAACTATGTCTTTATTGATGATGGTTGGGCAAAGCATGGAACTTATTGCATTATTCGCCGTATTCAAATTCACATTGAAACATGGGACCGTACAGCTTTAGAAGAACAAGAAGCGACATTTGGTCGTAAACGTAGTTCAGGTGCACCATTAACTGGGAAAAAAGAATTTGATGAGCTTGATTTAGACGCAAAAGATAGTTCAGGTGAGTATGTGATTCCTAAAGATGCACATGCACGTTTGGCACATGAAGCTAAGACGTCCATCAAACGTCGTGCATATAATTATTTAGGCGGTACGAATGAAAAAACAGGTGCATTAGAAACAGGTTTAATGTTTATATGTTTCCAAAAATCACCACAACAGTTTATTGATATTCAAAACCATCTAGGTCATCAGGATAAGCTAAATGAGTATATTACACATCGAGGATCGGCTACATTTTTAGTGTTGCCTGGTGTGAAAAAAGGAGGCTACCTTGGTGAAACGTTATTTAATTAAGGTTGTTATTCTTTTAGCTATACTCACAATGGCTTTCCGGATTGCGCCTATGCCTTCAGCGGCTGCAGATAAGCCATCGATTAGTGATGTCTATGTTTCTATTACGGATGCTAAATCAATTTTAGAAGACAAATCAAAAAGTGATAAAGATAAAAAGCAAGCGATTAAAGATATTGAAAAACAGCTAGATACATTAAAAATTAAAAATACGAAACAGGGGAAAGATGTTAAGCAGCAATGGCAAGCAGTTAAGAAAACATCATCAACTGAGTCACAAGCAGCAAAATTATCTGAAGTCACAAAATCATTAATTGCTTATGAGAATGCTGAATCTTCTGGAGATGCATCGAAAAAAATTAAAGAATTACAACAACAAGTAGATGCCAAAGACAGTCAGATGCAACAGGCAATTAAGGATAAAGATGAGACAAAGTTACAATCTATAAATAATAGTTTGAATCAGATTTGGACAAGTCATGAAACGGTTATCCGTAACTATGATGATTCAAAATATGGTCAAATCGAAGTGAACTTGATGCAGTTACGTGTGGCAGTTCAAAAAGAACCTTTAGATATCAATAAAGTTAAAAATGCTTGGACAACTTTTAAAACAAGCATTGACCAAGTTGATCAAAAACAATCAAATCAAAGTTCAGATAAGTATAATGTGACACAATTAAATGATGAATTGGATAAAGCCATTAAAGGTATTGAAAATAATCAATTGAAACAAACAGACGATGCTTTAAGTAAATTCATTCAAATTTGGCCTTACGTAGAAGGTAAAATTCAAACGAAAAATGCGTCACTCTATACAACGATAGAAGATAAGATTCCTTATTATCAAAGTATATTAGATGATAGTAATAAAGACCGTGTTAAAGAAGGTCTACAAGATATTAATTCAGACATCAAAGATACGGTCGGCAAAGATAGTTATTCCTTTGTTGATGTCATGATTATTTTCTTGCGTGAAGGTCTTGAAGTATTACTTATCATTATGACATTGACAACAATGACACGTAATGTGAAAGATACGAAAGGTACAGCAAGTGTTCTAGGTGGTGCGATGCTTGGTTTAATTCTAAGTCTTGCCTTAGCCGTTGTCTTTATTCAAACTTTAGGTAATAATGGTTTGTTACGTGAAGGTATGGAAGCGACGTTAGGCATTATTGCCGTCGTCTTGATGTATATTGTAGGTATTTGGATGCATCGCCGTTCAAGTGCAAAACGTTGGAATGACTTAATTCAGTCCATGTATCAAAATGCAATTAGCAACGGCAACCTAGTATTGTTAGGTACGATTGGTTTAATTTCAGTGCTTAGAGAAGGTGTAGAAGTTATTATCTTCTATATGGGTATGATAGGCAGTATCCAGACAATAGACTTTGTGATTGGCATTGCCTTAGCCATTGTAATCCTTATTATCTTCGCATTGTTATTTAGATTTATTGTTAAACTGATACCAATTTATTACATTTTCAGAGTGCTTTCTATATTTATTTTCTTAATGGCGTTCAAAATGTTAGGTGTTAGTATTCAAAAACTTCAATTACTTGGTACATTACCGCAACATAGTATTGAGGGCTTACCAACTATAAGCGTAATCGGATTCTATCCAAGCTTTGAAACGATTGGCGCGCAAATCATTTACATTATTTTAGTCATTGTGTTTATGAGAACACAACGTCAGCAAACGCAAACGACATAAATAAAACATATTAAGATGAGCTGTGAAGAAGATCTATAACAATCGGTTTCTTCACAGCTATTTTTATAGATAGAAAGGCATGGCTATAGTTATAACAGATTAAAGTTTAAAGTACTGGTAGGGTTTCCGCTATCTCATTGATATGGTAAGAAACATCATTTAAAGGTATTAAAACTGAAGAGGCTGAAGCTGTTTCCTTAGCCAAAGAGATAATCATACGAAAAGAAGCACAAAGACGATTTTTTAAAATTCAAATCATCTTTGTGCTAATATTTTGGGATTGTTGTCCCGGCCTAATTTTAATTGCTATGTGTGATTTTAGCAATAAACATACTAAATTCAAACAATAGAATGATAGGTAATGTCAATAATAAATTGAGTGTGATATCTGGAGGTGCGATAATACTTGCGGCAACAAAACAACCGAAATAAATATATTTGCGGTATTTGCCCAATTGATGTACATCAATTAAATCAAAACGTGCCAGTCCCATAAATAACGTCGGTAACTGAAAGAGGATACCAAAGACAAACAACCAACGAATGAGTTCGCCTAAATATGACTTAAAGCCGATAGTTGGGTCAATATGTAGCATTTCCGATAAATTCAGTGAAAAATTAATAACTAAAGGAAATCCGATATAGAATGCGAATAATACGCCTAGAATAAACAACCCTGCACACCATATACTATAGCGATAAATAAATAGACGTTCATTTTGATGTAATCCTGGCGCAATAAATGCCCATAGTTGATAAAAAACGAATGGCACTATTAAGCATAGTGCCACAAAGAAGATAATCATGACATAAATTTGTATCATTTCAGTAAATGAGAAGGCGTGTAACGTTACATTTGCGCGCTTGATATAGTTGATAAATGGATTTATCCACCAATGTGATGATGCGTATACAATGATGGTAGATACCAAAAATGCAATGATTATCTTGACGAAGCGTCTGCGCAATTCATCAATGTGTTCCAGCAGGGTATAATTACTTAGGTTGCTCTCGTTGTGATTTGGACTCTTTACTGGGAGTATCAAGTGAATGATCTTCATCTAAGTGTTCGGCTGCTGACTTAAATTCTCGTAATGTACTGCCAATAGCTTTACCGAACTGGGGTAATTTCTTAGGACCGAAAATAATTAATGCGATTATACTAATAATAACTAAACTTGTAGGACCGGTAATACCTACTGCAAAAATGTTTGGTAACATAGTTAAAACCTCACTCCAAATGGATTATTCATTTCAATTATAACTTTATACTCATTGATAAAGATTATCAATGATAAATTTGTGTTATCTTAAATTTAATGGTCTTATGTGGGAGAATCTAACCATTTTAAAGGGAGTTGATCATGATGACAAAGGAAACTATCACTGCAGTACAAGCTTCAGAAATTGAAGATTTACAAGCAATTGCGCAACGCACATTTCATGCTACATTTGAAGGGTCTTATTCAGAAGCTGATTTTTCACAATTTTTTGCAGAGAATTACAATTTAGATATTTTAACGACAGAATTTCACAACCCCGAATCATTTCATTACTTTTATAAAGTCAAAGGACAAATTGTGGGATATTTAAAATTAAATATCGATGCTGCCCAAACGGAAGCTAAGGGTCCAGCATATTTAGAAATACAACGCATTTACTTTGATAAAGCATATCAAGGTGGAGGTAGAGGGAAAAAGTTTATTCAACTGGCTCTCAATAAGGCGTTGGAATATCAAAAGACAAAGGTATGGCTAGGCGTATGGGAACATAATCCTCAAGCCTTAGCATTTTATAAGACATGTGGTTTTAAAGTAACTGGACAACATGAATTTAAGACGGGAGATGTCATTGATATCGATTTAATTATGGAACGCAGCGTGGCGGATTAATTTTTAAAGGTTTAGTAGCGTCTAGTGCATCATCATATTTAAAGCTATGAACTAAATATTGGCAGTAGTTGACAGCATTGAAAATATGCTGATACCAAGCTGTTTTTCAATTCTAGTCAATTGTGCCGGAACGGGACTACAAATTCATAATGAATTCTGTCACTTTCTTTAATTTGTACGAAATTTGTAAATAAAAAACTTAAAAATTAACATAAAATTAGTATTTTTAATGTATAGTATAAGTATCAAGCATGTCATAATGCTTAGACGATAAGATAATGGAGGAGTTATAATGAAAAGATTATTAGCAAGTATATTGATTCTATCTTTATCTTTAGCGGCCTGTTCGCATGATGATGGCAACAGTAATAAGGAAGATACTAACAAATCAGAACAACATGATAGCCAAAAAACAGATAAAAACAAACAAAAAGATAAGAAAGATAAGAAATCAAATGTTCAAAAAGATGACGATGAGCAAGCAACGAATGACTCAAAAGACAACAGCTCAGAGAAAAACAGCAACAAGCAAAATAATGCTTCTCAATCGCAGTCTGGTGCTCAACAAGGTCAAGCAATAAATCAGAACAACCAAGCTAATAATAACAAAGGACAATCTCATTATGTTAAGCCATATCAAAGTCCCAATGCAGCTTATGTCTCAAGACAGCTAACAATATTTAACGGTAATGAAAATACAGCTTTAAAACAATTGCCTAACTTCAAAAACGCTTTAACTAAAGCGAATCAAGAAGTAAATAAAATTCACCAAATGCAATGTCAATATAATGATTATGCCATTCAATCTCATAATGGACGCTATGAGTATCTGTTTAGTTTTAAAAATCCTAAACAACAAGGAACTTATACCATTGTATCAGTGAATGGACAAGGTCAACCAAGTATTATTGAACCAGCATATCAACCTAAATAACAGATTACAGCCGACGTTAATAAGAGCGTCGGCTGTAATCTTTTTTAGTTATCAGCGTGTTTCTTATGGAGTTCTTTTAAAATCACGTCCGTAATCTCTGCTAATGCATGATTTGATTTATTGACAAAAGGATGATTGATGGATGGAATGCGCTGTTCAATTAAATCCTCATGTAACAATGCCTCGTCTTTATACCATACGGGTCGAAGTGCGGACAAGACATGTTCATAAATACCACGTTCTTGTTGGTACGTTTCATGTTGTGGTGTAAATAGACATACCTTTTTATCTATGGTTAATGCGTCAAAGATGATAGAGGAATAATCTGTAACAATGATATCGGCGATTAATATTAAATCTTGTGTCTCAATATCTTTAGGCGCACGAATCACACGCTCTGGTAAACTGTAATCTTGTTGTGCTTCAACATGACCTTTGAATATAATATGGTACTGTTGCAATAAATCATCTGTAATTGTCAAATGTTGTTGTACCGTGTCTTTATGCCATGTTGGCGCATATAGAAGTACAGGCTTATCATCAGTGATATGAAGTTTCTTGCTGATGTGTTTGACTTGGGCACGGTCATGACGATGCTGTAGTAAATAGTCTACACGTGGATAACCCACAGGCAAGACGTTAGTCTCTTGATTTGGAAAAGCTGAATTGAAATATGGTACTACAGATGTGGCATCAACGACAAGATAATCTTGTTGAAGCCATTTATTATATTTACGTGCACGATAATTATAGATATTGCTATTTTCATATGGTTCAGCACTATCTAAAAATAAGCGTTTAATGGGTGAACCGTGCCAGAGTTGGATAATTGTACCATTTGGATGATATGTATCTGGCATATAACTTTCAATCACCACAACTTTGGCACTTTCAATCAGTTCTTGTTTGTTTTCTGCAGAAGTAGAAATAAAATTTGGACCTTTACGTTCATCTGTAATGAAATACGTATCCACCATAGGATTGCGCTTTATAAAATGATTGAATAAGTATTTTGAATTACCACGATAACCATGATCAAAGCCTAAGAAAACAACGTGATCTTTAACCTTTAATGTATCCTTTTGATAAAGATAGCTTAATTTTATGTGATTATTGACAGCATGTTGGTGCATCATGTTATATAGCCATTTAGGTAATTTGAATTTTGTCGTTACTAACCAGCTATCGGCAAAGCGCATTTTACTACTATCATCTTTATATTGCGGTTGTGGGAACGGGATAGCTTGGTATTGCTGATATGCTAATTTGTTTAATTCAAAATAATTCGTTGAGTTCATTTGCTGATCAGCTAACCAAGTCCAAAATGTCTCGCTTGCCTGCATTGGTTGAGTAAAATCATATGCCACGTGACCATCGACTACGACATCATCAAATAATAATGTCATAAGCGCTAAGTCAAAAATGTTATGAACGACATCCGTGGATAAATGATGCAAAGCGGTTGGAATATGGTAAACAAGGTTAGGATAATGATTAATATTTTGTGACCATGTTTTAAAGTCAACTTGAGCTTGACCAAAATATCGACAATCATTTAAATATTCTCCGTTGATTGTATAATCAACGACGATTGGATGAGGGTGTAAAGTGACAGACTTCAGCATGTCTTGGTGAATTTTAATTTCGTTCGCATAAGGAGCAAAGTGCGTATAGCCGTCAGCTAATGCACTTTCTAGTTGACTCGTTAATTGTTCCATATGAGAAATGTTAATTTGTTTCAGCATGATTTAACCTTCTATCTGTTAGCGATTTTCATTTATTTTACCATGTCAGATTAGATAATTCACTGATATGCGGCTTACAATCCAATAAAACGATAGTTACATATTTCTCGTAAAAAATACAATGCTAATTTTTGGTTTTAAATGCTTATTTTTGTATAGAATTCATTAGAAATAGTATTGTATTATAGGTATAAAGGTGTTATATTTTTATTGTGAAAAACTTCACAAAGGCTAACTGATGAATGCACACGTTGTGTTCATTGTAAATAAACTACAGAAAGAGGAGTCATGTATGTTAGTTCAATCTTTTAATCCTTTTGATAACTTATTGTTATCAAGCATTGTTGCAGCTATTCCAATTATCTTATTCTTATTATGTCTTACAGTTTTTAAAATGAAAGGGATTTATGCTGCAATCACTACTTTAGTTGTCACTTTGCTTATCGCCATTCCATTCTTTAAACTTCCTGGTGGCATTGCTACTGGTGCCGTAGTAGAAGGTTTCTACCAAGGTATTATTCCAATTGGCTATATTGTAATGATGGCCGTGTTACTTTATAAAATTACACAAGAATCTGGTCAATTCCAAACAATTCAAGATAGCATTACAAGCATTTCACAAGACCAACGTATTCAATTATTATTGATTGGTTTTTCATTTAATGCCTTTTTAGAAGGGGCAGCAGGCTTTGGTGTACCAATTGCAATTTGTGCCTTATTACTTACTCAATTAGGTTTCAGACCTTTACAAGCTGCGATGTTGTGTTTGGTAGCCAATGCAGCGTCTGGTGCATTTGGTGCCATCGGAATTCCAGTAGGTATTGTTGATACATTACACTTGCCTGGACATGTTACAGCTATGGGTGTATCTCAAACATCTACGTTAACTTTAGCCATCATTAACTTCTTTATTCCATTCTTATTAATTGCGATTATCGATGGCTTCAAAGGTATTAAAGAAACTTTACCAGCTATATTAGTAGTATCTATTACGTATACAGTCTTACAAGGTTTACTTACTGTATTCAACGGTCCAGAATTAGCTGACATTGTACCACCATTAGCATCAATGGGTGCATTAGCTTTATTCTCTAGAAAATTCCAACCTAAAAATATCTTTAGAGTTCAAAAAGATGTTAAACCTGAACCAACAAAACATCTTACAGCGAAACAAGTATTATATGCTTGGAGTCCTTTCATTATCTTAACTGTGATTGTGATGGTTTGGAGTTCACCTTCATTCAAAGGATTATTCTTGCCAAAAGGTAAACTCTCATCACTCGTGTTAAACTTCAGTTTACCTGGTACGTTTAGTGATATTGCACACAAACCAATCATGTTATCATTTAACTTCATTGGACAAACTGGTACCGCTATTTTAATCACTATTCTGATTACTGTGTTAATGGCTAAAAAAGTTAGCTTTGGTGATGCTGGTCGATTATTTGGTGTAACGTTTAAAGAACTTTGGTTACCTATTTTAACTATATGTTTCATCTTAGCCATTTCTAAAATCACAACATACGGTGGTTTAAGTAGTGCCATGGGTCAAGGTATTGCAAAAGCAGGTAATGTCTTCCCAGTATTGTCTCCAATTCTAGGATGGATTGGTGTATTTATGACTGGTTCAGTTGTAAACAACAACTCGCTATTTGCTCCAATTCAAGCATCTGTAGCACAACAAATTGGCACAAGCGGTTCACTCTTAGTTGCTTCAAATACAGTTGGTGGGGTAGCTGCAAAATTGATTTCTCCTCAATCAATAGCTATTGCCACAGCTGCTGTTAAACAAGTTGGTAAAGAATCTGACTTATTAAAAATGACACTTAAATATAGTATTGGATTATTAATCTTCGTATGTATTTGGACATTCATACTTTCATTAATATTCTAGAAAAGAATTTAATAAATCATTATTTAATCGTTTTTCTGTAAACGATTAAGTACGGCAACCATGACGGAGCGGGACAACGAATTCATTGTGAATTCGCTGTCCCGCTCTCATTTTCTTTGATTATATACAGAATCCATTTTGCTAGTTAATATGATTGCATCTATATATGAATATTTACGCTGTCATAAGCTGTCCTTCAAATACAACTTATCCTTTGAAAATAGCCATAAACGCAGCATACACATGGTCAGCAGTATATTGCTTTAACGTTTGTTGGCCTGCTTCAATCATTGGGGTTAATTTTGTGTAATATTGTGTCGCAATATCAATGTATTTAGCCAATGATCCGGCATCTCCGTAGTCTGCCAAATAACCATTGGTTCCGGCATTGATAATATAAGATGGTCCTAAAGTGTCTTTAAAGCTAATCACAATATTATGCTGTGCCATGGCTTCAAGAATAACCATGCCAAAGCCCTCATTTCTTGATGGGACGACAGTTATTTTACTACGTGATAGTTTCTTATCTAAGTCTTTTGTGGCAGGAAACAATTTTATAATATCATTTAGGTTATACTGTTCTATCATATTGATTAATGCTGCCTTTTCTTTTCCTTCACCGTAGATGTGGATTTGATAACGAATTTGGCGCAAATCATCTTGTATGCGACGTGCAGCTTCTATGAGTAAGTCATATCCTTTTTCATAGTCTAAGCGACCAGCGCTAATAATGATGTTTTGTTTTTGGGCTCCAATGAAACGATGATTAATAATATTAGGAACTATGTAAACTGGCGTTTGGATGCGTTGTTGATAGGCGAATTGATCACTATCAGTTAATGTTGTTACGGCATCTAAACCTTGATAAGCACGTATTATTTGGTGCTGATAACGTGTTGGATGTGCGTCGAAGTTCATATGTTCCATTCCAATAGTAAAGACATTTTTAGGAGCGAATTGTGCCACGAGTATGTTATAACTGGCACGTGTTCCGACTAATACATCAGTTGCGGTTTGCTTAATGCAGGCAATGATTTTCTTTTCAATAAAACTAGATAATTGATTAAGTCCTGGTTCATATTTAGATATTTTTTTAGGCTTTAGTAATGGCGTGAATTTACGGATACGATTTGCGATAATACCACTTATATTTTGTGGTTTGAGACGATAATCGACAAGGTCTATCACCTTAATGTTATTGTTCAACGCAAAATAAGGTGTGTCGGCTGCACGCAGAACTGAGACAATCGTAACGTCATGGCCGCGCTCTGCTAAAGTATTTGCCAATTGAGAAACTGCTTTAACTGTGCCACCTAAGGCATAAATATTGTGCATTAAAAAAGTAAAAGACTTCATAAAAATTGCCCTCTTTAGTGAAATAGTTTATAAAAATTATATCATGTCTAAACATATGCTGGAAATAACTTAGCAAGCACAATGCACAAAATATTATGAATAATTGAAAATATTTGAACAAATATACTTGTTTAAGCTTTTTTCATAGTTCATTTATGTATATAATTGAGTTAGTCATTATAATTAAGAAAAAGCACCTAAATAAGGTGAATTTTTTAACATTAATTAAGAAAGCGCTTTAAAACAAGCGTTTGTTTGTCAGTCTTAGTTGTGAAACGATAAAGGGGGAAGTGTTTGTTATGAATCAAGCACCTAGCAAGACAGATGTTATCTTAATTGGTGGAGGAATTATGAGTGCGACATTAGGTACGCTTATTACCGAGCTCTCACCAGATAAAGACGTTAAATTATTTGAGAAGTTAGCACAACCGGGGGAAGAAAGTTCAAATGTATGGAATAATGCTGGCACAGGGCACTCAGCATTATGTGAACTGAATTATACGAAAGAAGGACAAAACGGCGACATTGATTGTACGAAAGCAATCAAGATTAACGAACAGTTTCAAATATCTAAACAGTTTTGGGCTTACCTTGTGCGTACTGGCCATTTAACAGAGCCAGGAGACTTCATTCAAGCTGTACCACATATGAGCTTTGTCAAAGGCGTGAATAATGTGAGGTTTTTGAAAAATCGTGTTAAAGCGCTACAGAAGAACGTATTATTTGAAAAAATGGTTTATACAGAAGACAAAGAAAAAATTACCGAATGGGTACCGTTAATGATGGCAGGAAGAACATCTCATGTGCCTATTGCCTTAACACGAGATGAAACAGGTACGGATGTGAATTTTGGTACATTAACTAAGAAGTTGATTGCACAGTTGAAAACAAAAGATGTGGATGTTCATTATCAGCATGAAGTTCAAGATTTAGCACAATTAGATAATAGGGCTTGGCTGGTGACTATTAAAGATTTAGCAACAAATCATATTACAACGTATGAGTCACGTTTTGTCTTTATAGGCGCAGGTGGTGCCAGCTTGCCATTATTACAAAAGACTGGAATTAAGGCTTCTAAACATATAGGTGGCTTTCCAGTAAGTGGTCTCTTCTTAAGATGTACCAATCCAGATGTCATTCAACAGCATCATGCCAAAGTGTATGGTAAGGCAGAGATTGGTGCGCCACCTATGTCAGTACCTCATTTAGACACGCGTTTTGTTAATGGAGAACGCGCGCTATTATTTGGCCCATTTGCTGGATTTTCACCTAAATTTTTAAAAACAGGGTCAAATTTGGATTTAATTAAATCAGTTAAACCTAATAACTTAGTCACGATGTTATCAGCTGGTATTAAAGAAATAGGGTTAACAAAGTATTTAGTTTCGCAGTTAATGTTATCAAATGAAGCTCGTATGAATGATTTACGTGTCTTTGTACCGAATGCGCAAGACGAAGACTGGGAAGTCATTACGGCTGGGCAACGTGTACAAGTGATTAAAGATACTGAACAAAGTAAAGGAAATTTACAGTTTGGGACAGAAGTGATTACAAGTGATGATGGCACGTTAGCAGCATTACTTGGTGCATCTCCAGGGGCATCTACTGCAGTTGATATCATGTTTGATGTATTACAACGTTGCTATAGAGATGAGTTTGAAGATTGGATGCCTAAAATAAAAGAAATGGTACCATCATTTGGCTTAAAGTTATCAGAGCATGAAGATGTTTATCATGCAGTAAATAAAGAAATACAAAAACACCTGCATGTGCAATAATATAACCAAATAGGCTAGGACATCAATATCTTTGACAAGATGAAGCAGGCAATTTCCATTGAAACTTAATAGAAATTGCCTGCTTCATTATTTTTATTATTTCAAACGTTGTTGAAGCTGCTGATTGATTTCATTGACGTAACGTCTGTTTTTCAAAAATGATACGACCCAGATGATCATATAGATGATGATAAAGATAATCGTAAATTTAGTAATGTGTGATAAATCTAGGTTGAACCAGCCTGCAAATGTAGCTAAAGGGAGGAACCCAAGATAGCTACAGACGAAATGTGATGCTGTGGCAGTAGTAATACTCCAATCGGTATGCGTGAAAATAAAGTTTGTTGCAAAAAATACCATGCCGATCAGCAGCCAAATAATAATAGATAACAACATGACAGTAGGTCCATTGAAGTGTTGATAATAAAGCTGTCCGAATGTTGAATCTGGTGCTAACGGATAGTAGTGTTCACCATTTGATATCATGCTAAATATGATGGATAGTGATAGGCCAATAATAAGACTAATAAATAAGCTTTTAGAAAGTGATGTCATATTGATAATCGCTCCTTGATAGATTTTAAATAGCGCCGTGAAGAATAGGTATAATCACAGCTTTCTAAATACATGCGGATTAAGCCGTTGGGTTCTAATTGTAGTTTTATAATTTTATCGATATTCACAATTTCTGATTTTGAAATTCTGATAAAGTTTGAGGTTAACATGTTTTCTAGCTGATATAATCGTTCTTTCACAACATATGTTGTATGGTCTTTAACTGCTGTTACCGTTTTATGCTGAGTGCGAAATGTGGTGATATCTGTGATAGCCAGACGATAGATATCTTCATCATGACGAGCAGTGAGATATTTTGGTTGTGATAATTGGTTCACTGTGTCAATAACAGTTTGAGTGTCGTTATCTAATATAGGCGAATGCACAGCCACATATTGTTCAGTTTCCTTTGGACTAATAAATAATTTTAATTTCATGGCGACTCCTTTCTTTAGCTCTATTTAAGCATGAAATCATATTTGAAGAAATAGCTTATCGCTATGTGGTTATGATTCAGTGATAAGCGGTAAAATAGGGCTGATGATATATATTTAGGCACTATAAAATCACTTGAATCTGAAATATATTACATCATGCTTTAAAAATAAAAATGATACTTTCTATGGAAATAAAACTAGAAAGTACCATTTTTATTGTTTAACTAATATATGTTGCTAGCAGCAATTTTATTTTTAAAATATAACAATTGATCATAGAACATTGCTTACGGTTTGAAAGGGAGTATGACTGTAAATTGTGTTCCAATAAGATTGTTACTCTCTACTTCAATGTGACCATGGTGAAGCTGAACAATTGCTTGAGTAATTGATAATCCCAGTCCATTACTTGTGTCATTTGAATTTACTTTATAGAAGCGGTCGAAGATGTGCAACTGTGCTTCTTTAGTCATCGGCTGACCATCATTTTGTATCGTAAAATGAACGTGATTGTTTCGATGTTGAAGTTTGATATTAATTGCACCTTCATTATTAGTATATTTGATCGCATTGCGCAGTAAATTTTCAAAGGCTTGATGCATTAATCGCTCATTACCTAACAGGCTTGAAGGTAGTAATTCAGCGTATACGATAATATTTTTACGTTCAATTAAATATTGTTCATGGCGAATCAAGTCTTGGAGTAATAGATCTAACTGTATCGTTGAATTCAATTGAATATGACTTGCATTGTCAAGTTCTGAAAGTATTAACAACTCTCTAGTTAAGTCACTTAAGCGTGAAGTTATGGTGAATAAATCATTGATAATTGTTTGTTGTGTCGCTTTATCGTCGCTTGCTTGTAGTTGTGTTAATGCGTGATGAATGTGAGTTAAAGGTGTCTTCATCTCATGAGAGACATTTTGCACGAAGTGTTGACGCATCGCATCAACTTGCTTTAGTGATTGTCGCATCGTATCGAAACGATATTGCAAAATGCCAATTTCATCTGTTCGCGTTTGTTTAATAGGTGTATCAAAATCACCATGCATCAGTCGCTCTGTGGCATATTTTAATGACTGTATAGGTTTAATAATGGCGTATGTTGAAGCGATAATGAGTGAAATTGAAATGATGAGCAACAAAATGATCAGAAGTGCTAAAAAGATTCTAAATTCACTAAATGTTTGTCCAATGTCAGGACGCATAAATACTGCAACATATCCCTCTGAACTTTTAAATCTTACACCGACTGTATTATCTGTTTCATTGTCAAAAAAGCCTGTGACTAACAATTGAAAAGGCTGTTTCGCAATACCATGATAATCATGACCTTGTAGTACACGTTGAATATTGGTTGCTGAGAGGGTATCTTTGCGAAAATCGGCACCATAAAAATGTTTATGACCGTAATTGTCCACCGTCATAATTTGATAATTCATATCAGCAAGATGCTTGAAAAATGATGTTGAAACTTGATGTTGTTGTGCAGCATCAAATTGTCTTGCATCCTTTAACGTTGTCATAATTTTTTGGTCATTTTTAGGCTTTAAATTGAAATGATAGTAGACATTTGATATGAAAAAGCTAAGGATGGCACTTAGTAAAATAACGGTAATGGTATAGATGGCGATTCTTGAATATAAAGATTTAAACATGGGCTTCCACCTTGTATCCTTGGCCACGGACGGTTGTGATTGTCACATTGGCTGCTAATTTTGATAAGCGTTGTCTCAAGCGTTTGATATGGACGTCTAAAGTTCGCTCATCTCCCTCATAATCAAATCCCCACACCTTTTCAATAAGCGTATCTCGTAAAAACACTTGTTTAGGATGACTCGTGAGCATATATAATAATTGGAATTCCTTTTTGGGTAAAGTCATCGTCTTATGATCTACTTGTACTTCCATGTAATTATCATTTAATGTCAGGTTGCCTAGTTGTATAATGTGTTCAGCATTGATTTGATAGCGGCGAAGCACAGCTTTAATTCGAAAAATAAGTTCCTTAATTTCAAATGGCTTTGTGACATAGTCATCTGTACCACTTAAAAAAGCGCGCTCTTTATCTGTAAGTGCATCACGTGCCGTTAACATAATGACTGGTAGATCAAAATCAAGTTTTATTTGCTGGCATAATTCAAACCCGTCCATACCAGCCATCATAATATCAACAATCGCGATATCGACAGTTTGCTGTTCTAAAAATTGTAAGGCCGCTGTACCACTCGGTTTAGTATAAGTATGATAGCCCTCATTGTTTAAATGGGAAGCTACATAATCTAAAATCGTTTGATCGTCATCCACAATAAGACAATTAACCACGCTACACGCTCCTTTTTATTCTTTATTATACGGTGTTAAGTTATTTTGAACAAATGTCATCTAGTTCATATTCAGTTCACATTCCATAGCTATACTCAAACCATCAATTTGAAATGGAAGTGACAGATGATGAAACTTGCTTGGCGAGAAATTACATTTTATAAATTTCGCTATATATTAATTACGCTTATCATT
Source organism: Staphylococcus lugdunensis (assembly GCF_001558775.1). Classification (NCBI taxonomy): domain Bacteria; kingdom Bacillati; phylum Bacillota; class Bacilli; order Caryophanales; family Staphylococcaceae; genus Staphylococcus; species Staphylococcus lugdunensis. The sequence goes on from NZ_CP014022.1 coordinate 2,141,322, forward strand.
ATTTTGTTGGCCAGTATGGTGTTATTTATTACAGGGCTGGCACAAGGATTGGCACGCGAAAATATTTCATTTTTTGAACAACAACATGCACAACATTATGTGATGCAAAAGATGTCACAGCCTCAGTTGGAGAAATCTAATATTTCTGCTCAAGACACATCAAAAGTAAGAACAATATTACAGCAACAACCGACACGTTTAAAGCCACAAGTATTAACTGTTAATCAAGATTCACTTGATGTAATGACGGTTACTACTGATAAGACATTTAAACCACAATTGCAAGCTGGGACCTATCCTAAAAAAGCACACGATATAGCAATCAATAATAAATTGACTGCTAAAGGCATACAGATTGGTGATAAGGTCCATTTTAAAGGTCATTCAACCCACTATCATGTTACAGGTATTTTAGAGAATACGATGTATGCGCATAGCTCAATGTTATGGATGACTCAAGAAGGTTTCGAACAACTGAATAAACAAGCTGCGACTGTGTTCCCAGTGAAAGATTTAAATGAGAAACAACGTTCACAACTTGCAGATGATTCTAAGTTAGAGCTTGTTAAACCAGATACATTGCAAGCAAATATAGCCAGTTATCAGGCAGAACAAGCACCGTTAAATTTAATGGTCATGAGTTTATTTGTCATTACTGCCATTGTGCTAAGTGCGTTCTTTTACGTTATGACGATTCAAAAGATTTCCCAAATTGGTATATTAAAAGCCATTGGTATTAAGACACGTCATTTACTTATAGCACTCATAGGACAAATTATGTTGATTACTTTATTTGGAGTGAGTATTGCGGTTGGTCTGATATGGAGTTTAACATTTGTTATGCCAGTAACAATGCCGTTTTATATTCATTTGACTAACATTTTAGTGATTTTGGGTGGTTTTGTCCTTGTCGCTTTAATCGGTGCGTTATTATCAATGATAAAAGTATTAAAAGTGGATCCTATAGAAGCGATTGGAGGAAATGCATCATGACTTTAAAGGTAGCTAATCTTCGTAAAACATTTGGACAAGGTGAGGCAAAAACACAAGTATTAAAAGGGATAGATTTTGAAATTGCTGACGGTGAGTTCGTTATTTTGAACGGCGCCTCTGGTTCAGGTAAAACTACATTGCTAACAATGCTGGGTGGTTTGTTAACACCAACCGAGGGGACAATTGAAGTGAATGACAAACCATTATTTTCGACACAAAGTCATAATAGTGCATTAAGGTTAACCGATATAGGCTTTATTTTTCAAGCAGCTTATTTAATCCCATATTTAAGTGTCATAGAGCAATTGACATTAGTAGGTAAGGAGGCAGGACAATCTCATAATGATGCCCAACAACGTGCACGTACGTTATTAAGTGATATAGGCTTAGCACATCGGCTGGATGCTTATCCTCATATGCTATCTGGTGGAGAAAAGCAGCGTGTGGCCATTATGCGTGCTTTTATGAATCAACCGAAAATTATTTTAGCAGATGAACCCACAGCAAGTTTAGATGCTAAGCGTGCAGTACAAGTTGTTGATATGATTAAAACACAAATTAAAGGTAACCAAATGATGGGAATAATGATTACCCATGATGAACGCTTATTTGCATATGCTGATAGAGTAATTCAATTATATGACGGTCAAATTGTACCAGGTTAGTCTGAATAGGCTGGGGCATAAATGTTTCTGACATGTTGAAGCAGATCATTTCTATTAAAATTTACATAGAAATGATCTGCTTCTGTATTTTTATAAGTTCAAAAGTATGGCGCTAATAAACAATAATGCAAAGTATAATGTAAGCAACAATTTATATTGATGCATCAAACCAAGGAAATCTCGAATGAGCGAACGTGCTAATAAATGACAGGGTGTTGAACTTCCAATACCTTGAACCGGTAGCCCAAACTTCTGGGCAAAGCGTAAAGCTCTAAGTATATGAAATTGACTTGTTACTACAAGGAGCTTATTTGGTTTAGGTGTCATTGCATCGATAATTGATTTACTATAAAGAAAATTTTCAGCAGTGTTTGTAGAATGTGCTTCCATGATAATAGATTGTTCCGGTACACCGTGTGAAAGAAGATAGCGTTTCATTGCTAATGCTTCAGAAATTGGTTCATCTTTACCTTGACCGCCACTGACAATGATTGTACAGTGTGATTGTTGATTGTATATTGATAGTGCTCGGTTTAAACGACTAGCTAACAAAGGTGTGACAGCTTCAGTAAAAATACCTGCACCTAACACAATAATGCCATCAAAAGTACAATGGTTTGTCATTCTGCCAAAAGCTGATGAGAAACATAAATATAATGCAAATGTTGTTAGCGTACTGATAGCAATAAGACTAAACCATATAAATAAACCGTTGAACACGGGTACATGAATTAGGCTAATATAAGCACAAGCGCAACTAAATAATAAGAGGCGATAAATATATTTCATTAATTCTTGCAATAATTGTCGACCTTGTTGCTGCTTTATAAGATAAAAATGTTTAACAAATAACACAGTAACCAGTACAATAAATAAAGAAAAATAACATAAAACAAAACTTTGTTGCCATAAATTTATTAGTACAAATGAAAAAGCTAAGATAACAGAAATAAAATAGAGACGTAATGATACAAAGGTTTGACTATTAAAGAGCGTAGGTACGATACATATAAAGGTTAAAAAAGCTATACTAATACTTAACATAAAGTAAACCTCATTATATAGATTATGTATTTAATGTAATGGAATTCAAATAACTGCGCAAATATAAAGTTGAAATTTTGTAAATAAATAAGTTTCTTTATAGCCCTATTATTGATAAAATTATTTGAATACATTATTAATTCGGACAAAAGATAGAACATTCAAGGAGCGTATCATGAGTACAATATCAAAAAGTCATATTGATTTTATGAAACAGTTTATCGATGATGTGAACACACTTACAGCTAAATTGTTCAAAGACATTCAAAATGAATACGGTATTTCAGTGGAGCAGTCTAATGTTTTAAGACTATTAAGCAATCATCAGGCATTGACCATTACTGAAATCACAGAAAAACAAGGCGTAAATAAAGCTACTGTTAGTCGACGCATAAAAAAATTAATCGATGCTAAGCTGGTTTGTCTTGAAAAGCCCAATAGTCATATTGATCAACGCTTAAAATATATCAAATTATCAACAAAAGGACAGCAATATATTGATGAGAGTAAAAATATACTTAGTCGAATTGCCAATGACATGGTCAAAGATTTTTCAAGTAACGAGATTGAACAAGCACTCAACGTGTTGTGCATCATTGACTCAAGAATAAAACAATTCAACAAGCAATTTGATTAAATATAAGATTATGATTATAAACGTGCAATACTATGGATTGACTACATAATAAAACATGTATGTGAAATGATGCTGAAAAGAGAAACGAGGTGACAATATGACTACGTGTCCTAAATGTGATGAAGAAATAAAGAATGAACAAACCAATCATTGCCCAAACTGTGGTGCAACTATTAACGACAATGGCGAAAATAGCTCAAATCAAGCTTCAAACGAGGCAACAATTCGGCTTAAGAAAATTGTACCGTGGGCAATCGGTGGGTTTATTATCATATTGTTAATTATCGTCTTTGTATTGTTAAAAAATTTTAACTCTCCAGATGCACAAGCGAAAATATTAATAAATGCGATTGATAATGATGATTCGCAAAAGGTCGCTACGATGTTAACTACACGAGATAATAAAGTCGATGAAACAGAAGCACAAACTTATATCAAATACATTAAAAAGGAAGTCGGTATGACAAAATTTATCTTTGATATAAGAGAAACAGTTGAAAAGTTAAATAAAAGTGAGACACGTGTAGCTGCTTATTTACAAACACGTGCTGGGGAAAATGTGTTACGTGTCAGCAAAAATGGTCGACGTTATTTGATTTTCAATAATATGAGTTTTACGCCGCCAACAAAAGAAGTTACGGTTAAACCTAAAGAAGATACGAAGTATGAATTTAAAGATGATGGTCGCAATAAGAAAGTCGTTGCAGAAGCGGATAAAGAAACCACTATCGGTAAATTTATACCAGGAAATTATGCCATTGACGCTAAAAAAATTACCGACAACGGTGTGTTTACTGGCTACTTGAAGTTTGATTTTAAATATGCAAATAGCAATACGGTAGATGTGAACGAAGATTTTAATGAAGCCAAAGTTCACGTTAAGATTAAAAATGGAGAACAATTAAGCCGCAGTTCATTAAAAGTAAAAATTAATGATAGAACTTGGGATTATGGCAACGCCAAAGTATATGGTCCTTATCCGAAGAATAAAGATATTACAGTGTCAGCAACTGGTAAAGTTAAAGGTAAGACATTTGAAACAGAAACAAAGTCAATCAAAGCAGATAAATTAACGGATAATACCGATGTGACAGTGTCATTTGATGATGATGATATTTCAGATTATATAGAGAAAAAGGAAAAAGAAGATAACTCGTTGAAAAATAAACTAGGTAGCTTTTTCAGCAGTTATTCATTATCATTAAATCAAGCCATAGCTCAAAGTGATTTTTCACTTGTTCATTCATTTTTGAAAAAAGGGTCTAGCAGTTATGATAAAGTACGCAAAAATATTGCATCTAACACAAGTGCACGACTCGTGTCACCGATTATCTTAAGCGTAGATCAAACAGGCGACACGATTAAAGCTAAAGTGCAAGGTTTTGGACTCAATGGATTACCTGTTGTGAAAAATTATGTTTTAGAAGAAAGCAAAGATGACTTAGGTTATAAATTAGTTAAAGTAGATTAACAGCGCGGTGAAAGGACAGAAATCTTTTAAATATTAAAGGTTTCTGTCCTAGTTTTATCTTAATTATATTGAGAAACTTAACTATAGAAAGGTGTGATTATGTGTCATCACAACAACGTGATAAGCAATCATTAATATTTATTATTATTTTAGGTGCACTTACGGCAATTGGGCCATTATCGATTGATATGTTCTTGCCTGGGTTACCAGAAATTAAGCATGATTTTAATACATCGACAGCAATTTCACAATTAACCTTATCCTTATTTATGATTGGTTTAGCGCTCGGCAATTTATTTGTAGGTCCTATTTCGGACGCAATAGGTAGAAAGATGCCACTAGTAGTATCGATGTTTATCTTTACACTAGCCAGCTTTAGTATTATTTTTGTCAGTAATATATGGGTGATGATAGTACTACGCTTTGTTCAAGGGCTAACAGGGGGAGCGAGTGCTGTCATTTCCCGAGCAATAGCGAGTGATTTATATAGTGGTAAAGCACTTACCAAATTCCTAGCATTATTAATGTTAGTCAATGGCATCGCGCCGATTATCGCACCAACACTTGGTGGCATTATTTTAAGTGTGTCTATTTGGCGAACGGTCTTTATTGTACTTACTGTTTTTGGCATACTGATGCTGTTAGGTTCAGCCCTAAAAGTTACAGAATCACTGCATATTGAGCAACGTGAGACAAGTGGCATTAAAGTTATTTTTAAAAACTTTGGAAAGCTATTAGCTACACCAAAATATGTATTGCCAATGCTGATACAAGGCGTAACCTTCATCATGCTATTTAGCTATATTTCAGCATCACCGTTTCTTATTCAAAAAATATATGGTCAGTCACCATTTGCTTTTAGTCTTATCTTTGCATCGATTGGTGTTACGCTAATTATCTCAAGTCAATTAACAGGAAAATTAGTAGATTATGTTGATAGACAGCAATTATTAAGAATACTGACAGTAATCCAAATTGTAGGCGTGATTATTGTAGGTTTCGTATTAACTAATCATTGGTCATTTTGGCTTTTAATCATAGGTTTGATTGTACTTGTTGCACCAGTTACAGGTGTTGCAACACTAGGTTTCGCGATTGCGATGGATGAGCGTACGACAGGATCGGGTAGTGCATCAAGTTTGCTAGGGTTACTACAATCATTGCTAGGGGGACTTGTGACACCTCTAGTTAATTTAAAAGGTGAATATAACAGCACACCATATCTTATTATTATTTCTATTGCTGCACTTGCTTTGATGATGTTACAAATAGTTAACTACTTTGTTTTCAAAGAAAGCACAAAATAATAGTAGATACTTCGTAGCGTTTTTATATAAATAGTTGCTGACAAAGAAAATAATTGAAATAAAAAGGGAGCGGGACAAAAGTCATAATGAATTCTTAGTCCCGCCCCGGCAAGGTTGACTAGGATTGAAAAAGCTTGGTATTAGCGTATGTTCAATCCAGTCAACTACTGCCAATATAGAACTCAGAGCCTAAAATATAATTATGTCCCAGACTCTGACGAATGTTAAATATAACAAAATTTATGACTTTTTGGACGAATTTTTTATGCGTATGTTTTTCAAAATGTCGCCTAAACCTATCGTCTTCTATGAGCACTGTTTCATTGCGAGTCAGCGTCCCAATACTGTTTAGCCATCCAAAATACGGATGGTTTTTATTTTAGAACTTATAACTCAGACTGTATTCTTATAATTACGATTCTGACCCATATTTGCGTATACTAGCGTTGTAATTTAATCGTATTAGCAAGTAGAATATCAGCAATTTTATGTGGACTTTCTTGACAACCGTCTTTCAGCCAACTTAACAAAATAGCAGTTTGTCCACCTAACGTATAAGTAACAAATGCACTTTTATTCTCAATCGTTGTATTATAGTCTGTTAAAATCTTTTCATACTTCACTTTTGTGAGCTGGAAGTATTCGATGGCAATTTCACGATTGGGATGGGTAATGAATACGGCATGAAAGAAAGCTTTTTTACGTTGTATGTACTTTAAGACAATCACAAAGAATTTATGAATCTTCATATTGTTTGATTTAACATCTTCAAAGTCATTGTACAATGTGTCTAACAAATTGATGTATTTCTTTTTATGGTAATTTTGAATAATATCATATAAATTATATTTATCTTTAAAGTTAGCGTAAAATGTTGAACGGTTTACATTGCTATGTGCACAAATTAATTTTGTAGTAATAGCTTCAAAAGGATATTGTTCAAGTAGATGGACAAAATTAAAAATAATTCTATATTTCGCACGATTTTTCATTTGTAAAGTCACCTGTATTTGTTTTGTTACGAAAAACCAACAATTTTGTTAGATGTGTTGGTGTTTTTTTACTGCTGATGTCTCTATAATAGATAAAGTGAATTTTAAAAGCAAATAGGAGGAAATGTTTAGATGAAAAAATTGATTTTAATCAATGTGATTACAATCGTTGTTTTAGCGGTTATTGGTATCATTGGCTTCCATTTTTATAACAATGCGACAAGCTATGTAACGACTGATAATGCTAAAGTTGACGGTAAACAAATTAAAATTGCAAGTCCAACATCAGGTCAAATTAAATCATTTGATGCTAAAGAAGGGGACAAGCTAAGTAAAGGTGACAAAGTAGCTACAGTCGTTGGAAAAAGCGAAAGTGGCGATACACAATCAATGGATATCAAAATGCCACAAAACGGTACAATCGTAAAAACAGATGGTGCTGAAGGTTCTATGGCACAAGCTGGAAATCCAATCGCTTATGCATACAATTTAGATAAATTATATATTACTGCGAATGTTGATGAAAAAGACGTCAGCAGTATTGAGAAAGGTAACGACGTAGATGTTACAATTGATGCGCAAGGTACAACAGTGAGTGGTAAAGTTGAACATGTTGGTCAAGCAACAGCAAATAGCTTCTCATTAATGCCATCTTCTAATAGTGACGGTAACTACACGAAAGTATCTCAAGTCGTTCCTGTAAAAATTTCTCTTGATTCTACACCATCAAAAGATGTTGTTCCTGGTATGAACGCTGAAGTTAAAATTCATAAAAACTAAGGGGGTCAAAATATGACTACGACCTTCATTATTGGTTATATTGTTGTAGCGCTCATATTTATTGGCCTTATTAACTTTTTCGTGGTTAAATCACGCAAAAAGAATAAAAATAAAGGGCAATTCAAGGAACAACGCAATCTACAAGATTCTAAGAGTCAACAATCTAAATTTAAAATAAGTGATTTAGACAAAGAAGAAATGTCTAAAAATGGGTTTAATCAAAGTAAGTCAAATGACATTGAAGATGATAAACGTAAACATCAATTCAATGATGCAACAGAACACATTACAACGACAGAAACAGGAGATACGTCTCATAAGCTACAACACGCTGATGAAACATCACATGGTGTCAATCAAGGAGATGATGCACATGATGCTATTAATCCGAACTCTGTAGAAGGACGTGTCAATGAACAAATCAAGAATCAAAATGAAGATTTTGTCTTTGGCAAAAATGTTACACGTGCTCAAATTATAGCAGCGATGTTATTTGGTATGTTTATTGCTATCTTAAACCAAACATTATTAAACGTGGCATTACCGCGTATTAATACTGAATTCAACATTTCAGCATCAACTGGTCAATGGTTGATGACAGGATTTATGTTAGTAAATGGTATCTTGATACCTATCAGTGCGTTTTTATTCAATAAATATTCTTATCGTAAATTGTTTATTATCGCGCTTACATTATTTACACTGGGATCATTAGTTTGTGCGATTTCTACAAACTTCCCAATTATGATGACAGGACGTGTATTGCAAGCCATTGGTGCTGGTATATTAATGCCACTTGGATCTAACGTTATTGTGACAATTTTCCCACCTGAACGCCGTGGTGTAGCCATGGGTACAATGGGGATTGCCATGATTTTAGCTCCTGCAATCGGTCCAACACTTTCTGGTTATATCGTTCAAAACTATCACTGGAATGTGATGTTTTACGGTATGTTCATTCTAGGATTAATTGCTATTATCATAGGGTTTATTTGGTTTAGATTATATCAACGCACAACAAATCCTAAAGCCGATTATCAAGGTGTTGTATACAGTACAATTGGTTTCGGTGCCTTATTATATGGCTTCAGTGAAGCTGGTAACAAAGGCTGGGGCTCAACAGAAATCATCGTGATGTTTATTCTTGGTGCAGTATTTATTACGTTATTTGTTATTCGTGAATTAACAATGAAAGCACCGATGTTAAATCTTGAAGTTTTGAAATCATCAACGTATACATTGACTACAATTATCAATATGGTAGTCATGATGAGTTTATTTGGTGGTATGATTTTATTACCGATTTATTTACAAAACTTACGTGGTTTCTCAGCTTTAGATTCAGGATTACTTATGTTACCTGGTGCGCTTGTGATGGGTGCTTTAGGTCCAGTAGCTGGTAAATTGCTTGATACAGTAGGTCTTAAACCGTTAGCTTTATTTGGTATTGCAGTGATGACTTATGGTACGTATGAATTAACAAAACTTAATTTAGATACACCTTATATGCATATTATGAGCATTTACATTATCCGCTCATTTGGTATGGCATTTGTAATGATGCCATTGATGACTGCGGCAATTAATGCGTTACCACCACGTCTCATTTCACATGGGAATGCATTTTTAAATACGATGCGTCAATTGGCTGGATCAATCGGAACAGCGATATTAGTCACTGTTATGACTACCCAAACAACGCAACATTTTAATGCATTTTCTACAGAATTAGACAAAACAAATCCTGTTGTTCAAGACCATATGCGTGAACTTGCAACACAATACGGAGGAGAACAAGGCGCAATGAAAGTACTATCTATGTTCGTCCAAAAAATATCATCCGTAGATGGAATCAACGACGCATTCTGGATTGCAACAGCACTTAGCATACTCGCATTCATCCTAAGCCTATTCCTAAAAAGCAAGAAAAAAGCAGACGCAGAACACGACAAAATGATGTCCAAAGAACATATATAGGGGCCCCAACAGAGAGAATTTCGATCAGAAATTCCACGAACAACGCAAGTTGGGGTGGGGCCCTCAACACAAAGAAATGCAACAAGCATTTCCACGAACAACGCAAGTTGGGGTGGGGCCCCAACAAAAAGACCTTTCCAAAAGAAAGTCAACGAACAACGCGAGTTGGGGTGGCTGAGACGGCACCCTAGGAAAGCGAAGCCATGCAATACGAAGTATTGTGAAAATAGAGAACAGCAGCAAGATATTTTCTAATTGAAAATAATCTTACTGCTGTTTTTCTTAGATTTATGTCCCAGACCCACTCATTTTCATATTTAGTAGCTATATCATAGGTTTATAATCGCTTAATTTGACGTTTACTTCTAAAGAATAAACTTAAGAATATCAATGCTAAACAACAGATAAGTAAAATAATGGCATTATGTGTAGCATCTGCTTCTATGATAACTTGATCCGGCGTGATTTGTACGTAAGCATTATTTAACAACTTTGCTATACGTTGTGCCAAATAATCAATAGCAATCATAAAATATACGACTATTGCCAACATGCTTGCAATAGACAAAAAGTTAAGTAATTTAAGCAATGTACGATTAAATAGTAAAGTTAATATTGTTAATATTAAACTTAAAATGCATAAGCCAAAGAAAATATTGAATAACATGTTTATTTGTTCAATCACTGACTTTAATTGCTCTATATGTTCAGGTTTAATGGATAAGGCTTCTAATTGTTTGGCTATATCACTTAAACCGAGTCCATTTAACTTGGTAACTTGATCCGAGTTAATGCTCAATTCAGTTAAATTTGATAATGATTGCTTAAAGTTTTTGAGCTGTGTATAACCTACTTCTGTATCTTTTAAGCCAAAAATAAAAAGAGGTTGTTTATACATACTATAGCCACTTATGGCGGTAAGCACTAAGACGATAAAATGAATAATGATACTAACCCAAGAACGTTTCTTAGTCGTTTGTAACTGATAATCTGGTTGATATTGTGTACGTTGATACGTTGGGTGTTGTGAACGGGATTGTTCCATTATGATACTCCTTTTTAGTATTTGATTGTTTTCTATGTTGTATTATTTTATACTAGCTTTGATATAATAATAAAATATAACTAAGTTGGTCTTTTTAAATACTTATTTCAAATATATATCATACATTATATCGCTGAAAAAGCACGAAAAAAATTACGATAATATTAAATTCTGCAGAAAATCAGGCAATTTTTAGGGGTTGACATACATGAGAACTTATATGATGAATCGTGTGGTAAATAAGTATTTACTGCATAATCGTTCAATTCAATTTAAGGATGAGGGACAATTTAATCAATTTATGGAGAAAAGAAGAAATGCTAATCGCTTAAAGCATAAACAACCTTCAACATTAAATGTTAAATCAAATTTAGATAAATTAATGTTAGATGATATGCAAGTATTTCGATTCAATTTTAGACATGAAATAGGTAAGAAAATCCTTTATCTTCACGGTGGTTACAATACGTTACAACCCTCGCCATTTCATTGGCGCTTGATGGATAAATTAACATTAGCCACGTTATATGAGGTCGTGTTACCTATTTATCCTAAAGCACCGGAATTTCATATTGATGATACTTTTAAAGCGATACAGGCAGTTTATGAACAATTAGTGGATGAAGTAGGTGCTGAAAATATAGTAGTTATGGGTGATGGTACTGGAGGCGCGCTCGCATTAAGCTTTGTCCAATCTCTTATCAAACAGCAGTTGCCAATGCCACGTAAATTGTATTTATTGTCACCATTATTGGATGCTACATTAAGTAACCCAGAAATTACAGAAAAACTTCAACAACAAGATCAATTTGTTAATCGACAAGGTGTTCATGATATTTTATCAGTGTGGGCAGCTGGAAAGCCTTTGAACAATGCTGAAATATCACCAATTAATGGCAATCTTGAAGGCTTACCACCGATTGTTATGTTTGGTGCAGGAAAGGAAATCTACTATCCTGATATGGAACGCTTGGATTTTTATTTAAGTGAGCACCGACAACCGATTGAGTTCTTTAGATATCCCAAAATGATACATGACTTTTCGTTATTTCCTATTCATGAATCACACAAAGTAGTGAAACAAATTGCACAAACGATAGATAATGATTTGAGATAGGCCTATATAGGCTTATCTTTTTTATTGTTAGTTTAAAAAACGTCAATGCGTGTTTTAATATGCTTTAAAATAGAGCGTTGACCATCTCTATGTGCTTCTTGTGACAATTGTTCAGGCAATTCTTTAGCCATGATAGCCAAATTTTTTACTTTTGAGTCTTGTTCAGTCAACAGATGTAATTTGTCTTCAATTAGCGTCATCAAAGTATGTGAATCTTGAGATTCGACATTGTACTGTAGCCAATCTAGTGCCTGCTTTTGTCCTTGATAATAGCTCATATTTAGTGCTCTACGTAATAACTCTGTACTAGGTCCATTCATAAACATATCTTTAGTTTGATTCATATCTATAAGGTTGAGCTTTAAATCATCATGCAAATCTAAGAGATATGATTTTATTTTTTCTATGCTAGATTTTGTCATTGTGTTCATCCTTTATTCGGTATTCCGATTTGATGCCCTAATTGTTTAGGCCACTGAGATATGTCTTGTGTCTTGTAATATGATGTCATTTCTGTGAAATAAGGTTCTGGGAATGCTGCTGCCTTGCGCGTAGTTGAATCAATACCAAGCATCATAACTTCATTAGTCGCTGCCAAAGTGCCGTTCTCTTTTATTAATTTCAAGAAAAAGTGTATGCGCTTATCGTCATAGTTATATATGAAAAGTTGTATTGTATAGTGTTCTCCTAGCGACATTTCGGCTAAATAAGTTGTATGTTCTTCGACAGTAAATATTGTATAATGCAGCGCTTGTCGTTCTGCTAGAGGCAATCCGTGAGTATAATTGAATTGGTTGATTGCATCGCTAAAAATATAATTGTAATCGGCATCATGCATATGTGCATTATGATCAATTTGTGATTGTTGTACCATGCCTTGTACTGTAAATATCATCGCTTATCCTCCATCTTTCTAAGTTAGTTCTATCATACTAAATAAAATTAGCACATACACATGATTGAATTCATGGTAAAATAAACAACGAACGTTGCTGAAGTGGGAGGAAATATGTATGAGTATAACGATTAGATACCAAACACCACACACATCATTGACAACAGTACCTGATATTGCAGATGTACCTAAAGATGCAACGATTGTTTGGTATGATTTTGAAGATGCAACTGCCAAAGAGAATGATTTTTTGCGTGAAAATTTTGATTTTAACTATTTAGAAATTGATGATACAATTACGGGCGTCCCACGCGTGAAATATAAAGCATACGACGACTATCAATATATCGTGTTTCATAGTATCAATAGTGATGATTATTCACCACGTGCACTCAATGTCTTTTTAAAAAATAATGTATTAGTGACCTATCATCACAAGCATTTTTCATCATTGATGAAGGTAGCAAAATGGAATGCTTATCATCATGATGGTGAACTAGACTGCGCAGATATTGTTATTCATATATTAGATATGATGGTGGATAAATATTTTGATTTTGTGTATGACATTGAAGAAAAGGTTTATAACTTTGAAGATAAGCATGTGGATGATGCTTTAAGTAAAAAGGTTATGGACAACGTCTTTAAATTAAGATCTGACCTTATAAAAATTAAACGAGTCATGTTTCCAATGCAAGAATTGGTGGAAACAATCAAGAGCGAAGGTAATTTAATTGTAGATAGCAAGCATTCGATGTATATCCAACATATCGATGACCATTTGATTAAACAAAGTAATATTATTCGTACATCGCAAGAGATGACAAATGAAATCAGGGAGAATTATGAATCATATTCATCATTTAGAATGAATAGCATCATGCAAATATTAACCCTTGTATCAGTTATCTTTTCTCCATTAACTTTTATTGCGGGTGTTTATGGAATGAACTTTGATAACATGCCTGAATTAAGATGGCATTACAGCTATTATATTTGTTTAGTTGTCATGCTAGTTATCGCGATTGCATTAATTATCTTTTTTAGAAAAAAACGTTGGTTTTAATAATAGATATTGTACGGTAAACCTTTAATAAAGGATGGTAAATGAATGAGTAATTTTCAAAGAGAACAAAGAAAAAATGAGCACGTAGAAATTGCTATGGCACAACAGGATGCACCGGCGTCAGATTTCGATAGAGTGCGTTTTGTTCATCATTCTATTCCACACATTGATGTAGCACAAGTGAATTTATCGACACACACTTCCAACTTTAAGCTGGATTATCCGCTATATATTAATGCGATGACTGGTGGCAGTGAATGGACGAAACAAATTAATGAAAAATTGGCTACTGTGGCACGGGAAACTGGCCTTGCCATGGCTGTGGGATCGACACACGCTGCATTGCGAAACCCTGATATGATAGAGTCATTTCGAATTGCACGGCAAGTAAATCCTGAAGGTGTCATTTTCAGCAATGTTGGGGCTGATGTACCTGTTGAGCGTGCAGTCGAAGCGGTTGAATTGATGGAAGCTCAAGCATTACAAATCCATGTCAATGCACCACAAGAACTTGTGATGCCAGAAGGTAATCGGACATTCGCAAGTTGGATGGATAATATTGCTAAAATGATTAACCATGTTCCGGTACCGGTTATCATTAAAGAGGTAGGCTTTGGATTCAGTAAAGAAACATTTAAGGCATTAAAAGACATCGGTGTGACTTACGTTGATGTAAGTGGCAGGGGAGGCACTAACTTTGTCTCAATAGAAAATGAACGACGCAGTAATAAAGATATGAATTATTTAGCTAATTGGGGACAATCCACGGTAGAATCATTGCTTGAAAGCCAAGCATATCAATCTTCACTCAATATATTTGCTAGCGGTGGTATAAGAACGCCACTAGATGCCATCAAGAGTTTGGCATTAGGTGCTAAAGCAGTAGGGATGTCTCGCCCATTTCTAAATCATGTTGAAAATGAAGGTGTGGAACAAACGATTACTTTTGTTGCACAATTTACAACCCAAATGCAACAAATAATGACGATGTTAAATGCGCCAGACATTGAAGCATTAAAGCAATCACAACTTATTTTTGATCAACAACTTTTATCTTGGATGGAACAGCGTCATATTGATATAGATAGAGGCTTATAGACCATATTAATACGGGGCCATGTATATTAATCATAAAATATAAAATAAAGCGCCATAGCACCTCATTTCAGCGTGTGTTACATGTTGTATGTGTGTGCTATGGTGCTTTATTATGTCAAAAAATCTATTTCCAAGTATCTATCGCTGCACGCATATTCTTTTTAGGTATTCTCGAAACATATGGATTACCTTTAACTGTATAACGTAGAGGTTTTGATGTCCATATACCTTTGTTAGGTATTCCAATTCGTGCACTTGCTTCAATTTCACGTGGATATTTACGATTTTTTGTGTCTATGGATAGGCGTCCGACGTTCAATAGTGTTCCATCAATGGCACGTGGAATATGAAATGCTTTTGTCCATTTTCCAGGTCCATTTGTTAATTCATAGCCGTGCTTACCACGATTTATTTTCATAGCTTCAATACCATCGACAGGTTCAATTGCACGTATGAGCACCCCTTCAGGTACACCCGCTTGTTGTGTGACAAAATTAATTAATAAATGGGTGTGCATGATATGTCCATAAATCGTGCCACCACGTTGGTATAAGGATGTAACCTTAGGAGTTTGTTTACCCCCAAAGCCATGTGCTGCACGATCATCAAAGCCTAAATAAGCTTCTGTTTCTACTATATATCCAGAATAAATTTGGCCATCATCATTATAAATCACTTTGACACCTAATAATGCTTTAGCAGTATCTATGGTACTAGGGACGATGAAATCCATTACATTCTCCTTTTAGTGAATTTGTATTATATCTTTAACTTTACCAAAGTCAGTCATAGAATTGTATTGAAATCGAAGTTTAGCAGTGAATTTGATCTTTTGTTCTTAAAAAGAGACACTTTATGCCAGCAAATGAATTGGTATAGAAACACAATAAAAAATAGAATTATTCCTTGGAAATGTCATATATATTTGACTTTGGTTCGTCATTTACGTATGATTTAATTAAGAGTTAATGTGAAAGAAGTGGTGACACGCTTGAATAAAGTAAAAGTATATCGTGGTTATTCTAAAATATCTCAACTGGAATTAGCTAGAGCTGTTGGTGTGTCAAGACAAACAATAAATATGATTGAAAATGGCAAATACAATCCATCATTAAAACTATGTGTAAATATAGCTAAAACTTTGGGCACAACATTAGATACATTATTTTGGGAAAATGATACTTAGAGATATTGTTATATAGTTAATAAGCTGAAAATTTCATTTTATTTAAAAGGCTATGAAAAATTGTAAGTGATTACATCGAAATTTGGAATAGGAAGTTGTAATTTTTTTACTAAAAAACCATGGAAGAATTGCGAATATTGGCGATAATTTGTGGCATATTAAGTAAAAAAGTGTAACAATGTATAAGTGTATAATGGCTTTTCACCATAAAGAAAACGTAAAATTATGAATAATAAGCTAAGTAGATAACGATAGCTCATGTTCTTAGTCACGGAATTATGTGATAAAGATGGGGCTAATTCATTAGGTTATATTTTAAGGGTATGATTTAAGAAGTCTGATTTTTTAGTTGCAGTATAATTGTAAATTTTAGTTTTAAGTATTACAATCAATCATTTTCAGCATTAGGTAAATGGATGATGCCCAGATATTTATATATCCGCTTTGTTTAACGGGCTTTAATTTTAATACAAAATACAATTTGTATTCTGTGCGTGATGTCATTGCCTAACAGCACTTAGTTGGACATAGTTAAGAGGGAGACGTAAGTAATTATGATAGTTGAAGTAGAAAAGCAAAGACATGGTATCGACCTTATTAAAATTGACAATAATGAAACAAGCATCGTCTTTTCAAATTATGGTGCAAGAATTGTCGCTTGGAAATTTCATGACAATAATATCGTCTTAGGTAATCGTGTAGAAGCTGATGAATTTTATCTAAATAATCCATTGAAATTTGGTGCAACAATAGGTCGTTATAGCGGTCGAATTGAGGCAGGCGCTTTTAAGCTTAATCAAGATCGCTATCAACTTGAACAAAATGATGGGCTTAACCATATCCATGGTGGTTCAAATGGATGTGATCAAGTCCTATTTGACTATGACATCGTTGAAGGAATAAGCGATGTAAAAGTTATTTTCAAGGCAAAATTAAATGCTAGTGATGACGGTTATCCAGGAGAATTAGCGCTTAAAGTGATACATCATTATGATATAGAACATCGTTGGACGATTACTTATGAAGCTGAAACGACGGCTACAACTATATTTAATCCAACGAATCATGTCTACTTTAATTTGAATAGAGATAACAATGTTATTGATAATCATCAAATACATGCGAAAGACTTAAAGATGTATTTATTAAACCGTCAACATTTCTTATTGAATGACACACCTATAAACTTAACATCTCAATTTGGTTCAGACCATATTACATTTCAAGAAATTTTTCAGGCGCATCAAGATGATATTAAGCAACAAATGGAACGTTATCAAGGGTTAGACCATCCATTTGAACTAAGCGAACAAACATTGTCTGTAGAAAATGGAGAGTTCAAATTACAAATAGATACAGATATGCCTTATGTTGTGATATACACGATGAATCATCCAGAAACTTGGGAGAGCCAGTTAAATATATATAAACCGCATTCAGGTTTTACATTAGAAACACAATTTTTACCCAATGATATAAATTATTTTGGTCAACAAGCACCGTCTATTTTAAGAGCTGGCCAACAATTTTCTTCAACAACAAGTTATCAAATTAGTGAGCAATAAGAAAAAGAGCATGATAAGTGTCAACCATCAACAGTTGACACTTATCATGCTCTTTATTCATTTAATAGAATTATATTATTTACAGGCACGATGATATAGGCGAGATAACTTTTCCCGTCTGCTAGGAGATAGATAAGGATTATTTAAAGCATAAGATATACGTGAAATATTTTTTCGATCGTTGTAATAAATATCATTTAACTCATAAACAGATAATCTTGACGCTTTATTTGCTTGAGTAAGTAATTCTAGATTATCTTCTTGAGAAACATAGCCTTCCTGTATCACTCTAAAATAAAATCCTGTCTTTCCTGAAGCTGTCATGCGTTTGACTAAGTCAGGAATTTGATATTTAGCTTGAATTTTCCAGCAAGGTTCACGCATTTCTGAGACTTCTAATATCGCTTCACCTAAACGATATTGATTTCCAAAATAAACATCTCGTTCATCTAAATGCTTTACCGTAACATTTTCCCCGAACATGGCGTAGGTAGGTAACTGTGCTAAATCTTCTTTATACATATCGTAATTTGATTGACTAAAACAGCAAACTGCTTTATGAGGACCACCGTGGTCTTTATATGCTTGTTCATCTTCAGAAAATCCATCAATAGATAGCCACATGCGACCAGTAAATGGTATTTTATCTAACGCTGAAATCATGGGCTTTTTGGTACTATAAGGCAAGTGTTGGATTTTACCAGTAGAAATAGCAACAACAGGTATCATTGTTTGTCTCCTTTTTAAGTTTTATTGACAGCTTACTATAAATGTTCATAAAGTAGCAATGCTTTTAGTGAATTTGTATATATCAACTGTATCTTTTAAAAGTTGTCATGTACAATGAAAGGGAATACAACAATAGAGAAGGGGTTCCAATTACGATGCTAGACACAAAACAATTGAAACTATTAACAACTGATGACGCCGTTGCTCAAATCAAGGATGAAATGATTTTAGGCATTGGTACAGGTAGTACAATAGAACTACTCATTCCTAAAATCGCTGACAAAATTAAACGTGATCATTTAACAATTAAAGGTGTATGTACCTCCAATAAAACGGCCATATTAGCAAAAGAGCAGCAGATTGATATTGTCGATATTAATGATATTACATATATTGATTTAGCAATCGACGGCGCAGATGAAGTAGATCCACAGTTGAATTTGATTAAAGGCGGTGGAGGGGCACTGTTCAGAGAAAAGGTGATAGATGAACTAGCAGCACGCTTTGTCGTTTTAGTTGACGAACAGAAAGTTGTAAATTATTTGGGTGAAACATTTAGATTACCAGTGGAAGTAGATAAATTTAATTGGCAATTAATAAAAGCAAAAATAGAAGATTATGGTCATATTCGTACGGAATTACGCATACGTGACGATGTACCGTTTATTACAGATAATGGGAATTATATTCTTGATTGTGAGTTGACAACAGAATTGGATCCTTATCAATTGCATGAATATTTAATTCATCTTACGGGTGTTTTAGAAACAGGATTCTTTTTAGATATTGCGGATCAAGTAATTGTTGGTACGCAACAAGGTGTTAAAATAAAAAATAAATAAAAAAACGGGAAGCCAACGTTTGTGTTTGGCTTCCTGTTTTTAGTTACTTGTCTTGCTCTTTGTCTGTTGCTGTGGGTGAAGCTTTTTGCGCGTCTTGTATTTCTTGATGCGCATCAGCAACGACAGAAGATTGTCGATTATTTTTAGAGTCTGTGTCATTGTTATGTTGTTCAGGTTTAGTATTATCAGAATCAGCTGTTTGTTCAGATGGTGTTTCCTGAACTTCGGTTGCTGTTTCTAAGTTATTATCAGCTTCGTGTTGTTCAGGTTGATAATTAGCTTCTGATTGATTTTCACTTGTTGGCGTTGATGTTGGGGTCTGTTCAATATCGTTCTTCATTTCTGATGATGTTGTACCTTTTTCAGAATCTTCACTTGGTGTTGAAACAGTTGCTGTTTCTTCAGTATCATCGTCTCCAATATGATCTAAATAATTATTGGGATCTACTTCGTCCAGACTTTGATCTGTTGTACGATAAATAAAATATCTGATAATCATAGTGAAGATAATATAGACGATTGCTACGGCTGCTGTTGTTAAGGCAATTACTTTCATTGAGAAAAGGTCTCCCGTTTCTTCACTAAATAGAAAGACAGGAATAAACGTCATCAAACCGTGAAAGGCTGTTGCGATATAAATAGTACGTCCATTTGTATCATGAATCAGCTCACCAACAATCATTGAAAAGGCAAAGGTATATAAAAAGTTATAGCCTGTATACTCTAAATTATATGTTGTATTAATTGTCCAAATTGCATACATTAAACCTACAATGATAGAAGCAATAAACGTATTTACTTTAGATTCTACAACTGTTTGTAAATATGAACGGAAGCCGAACTCTGCAAAGAAAGCCATCATTAGATGACCAATTAATACGGCTAATACAGTTACAGATAAATTTGATGCTTGTAATAAAATAAAGCTATCCGCCATTGTATTAAATATCACCATACCGATGATAAAAATAACTAAAGGTAAAATAAGTGCTAATAACAGACGATTAATAACTGTTAAACTAATTGTAAATTTTAACCCGGAAAGTTGGGCACGCTTATTTTTAAAGATTAGAATACAGATAACTGCTGAAATAAAAGGTGCTAAACGAGATGCATCAAATAAAAAAGGTTTAACACCAAACATAGGTTGATAATCTCGAAGGATTAAAGTGAGTGCCATCGTAACAATAAAGAATACAAATATTGTTAAAGCCCACTGGAACCCGGAAATTCTATTGTTTTTCATTTATGTAACCTCCAATAGGGTAACCATCCAAATCTCTTTCTTTAACATTATACATATTAAGCCGATAGAAATAAATTATTCCATTAATTTATCATCAAACTGTAATAGTCTTGCATTATTTTACACATTTAAAAGTAAGATACTCATCATTTGTGAGAATAATTTGACAATTGTGTTAATCTATTATACATAAGGGCAATAGATATGTCACAATCTCGATTTTCATTTTATATTGCACAATGAGCTGGTCAATATGGTCAAAACATTATGGCAGTGTTAGCTTCTGTACGAATTACAATATTTCTAAATACATTTGATAGCAGAACAATCAAACATATTAAAGCTGCACCCATGGTTCGGTTAATAGTAATGGGTGTTTCTATAATATTAATTTTAATCACACTTAATTTAGTTATCGGAGTCGTGTGAGGAACAATTATCCATGACGTGATTTACTTTTTTAGAAAGGACGTAGATATACATGCTTAATTATAATGATATTGTTAATTGGCGTCGGATGTTTCATCAATATCCTGAACTTTCTAATGATGAATTTGAGACGACAAAGCGGATTCGCCGCATTTTACAGCAATATGACATCCGCCATCCGCATCTTAGATATACCAATGGCTACCGGTTTAGTAGCTGAAATTGGGCAAGGATTGCCTTGTATAGCAGTTAGAACAGACATTGATGCATTACCTATTGATGAGCAAGTTAACCATGCGTTTACCTCTACAAATGAAGGGGTGATGCATGCTTGTGGACATGATATTCACATGGCATCCATTTTGGCAGTGGCTGTCCAATTAAAAGCACTCGAAACAAGTTTGCAAGGTACCGTACGGATATTATTCCAACCTGCTGAAGAACTGGGTTATGGTGCTAAAGTTTTAGCGCAAACCTCAGCTTTAAATAACGTATCAGCTGTGCTAGGTTTTCACAATTATCCTACGCTGGGGATTAATCAATTTGCGATTAAATCTGGTGCAATGACATCTAATGTAGACCATTTTGAATTTAAAATACTTGGTAAAGGTGCACATGCAGCTAAGCCAGAGCAAGGTAACGATCCTGTTATCGTACTTGGACAATTGATTACCAGCTTACAATCAATAGTTAGTAGAAATATTTCTGCATTTGACAGCGCTGTTGTGACAATAGGTGAAGTATCGGCAGGTAACACATGGAATGTTATTCCTGATGATGCTTATGTTCAAGGTACCGTTAGAACATTTGATACAGCAATCCAAAGTAAAATTGAGCAACGAATGCAAGATATTGCGACTGGTTTAGAAAACTTGTTCCACGTTAAGATAGAATTGAATTACACACGATTACCTGGTGCGGTGTATAATGATGAACATTTGACACTAGAAGCAATAAAAGCAGCTCAAAAAGTAGGCTACGATGTTACAACTCTGGAACTACCTGTTACGATTGGAGAAGATTTTTCCGGTTTATTAGATGAACGACCTGGTGTATTTGCATTTATTGGTTCTAATAGCGATTATGATTTACATCATCCTAAATATGATCCAGATGAACATATTTTAGAAAAAGCACCTGACTATTTTATAACATTGATTCAACAATTATTAGCTAATGCAGAAGAGTAAGGAATTTTATTGTTCATGATTAACGTGCTATCTAACTTGGGTATAAAACTACTAGCTCATTAATTAGGAGATGACCGTTATGGAACAAAAAGATCCAAGAACGAAATATAAATACAGTCTTTACGAAAAACAAGAACAACCGTTACCCGGATTGCAATCAGAGATGACACCTGAACCAGATTGTGGCGAAACTTCATATGTGGGGCATGGTCGCTTACAAGGATATAATATGCTTGTAACAGGTGCGGACTCTGCGATTGGTCGTGCTGCTGCAATTGCTTATGCTAAAGAAGGTGCAAACGTTGCGTTAAACTATTTACCTAGTGAGGAACAGGATGCGTTAGAAGTAAAGGAAGTAATTGAAAAAGCTGGACAACGTGCGGTTCTTCTGCCGGGAGACCTCAGAAATGAACAATTTAATTATGATTTGGTCGAACAAGCGTATCAATCTTTAGGTAGTTTAAATAATATTACGCTCGTTGCTGGACATCAACAATATCATGACGATATTCATGGTTTTACAACAGAACACGTGAAAGAGACATTTGAAACAAACATATATCCAGTCTTTTGGACGATACAGAAAGCGCTAGATTATTTACAACCCGGAGCTACAATTATAACGACTTCTTCTGTACAAGGTTATAATCCGAGTCCAATATTACATGATTATGCGGCATCTAAAGCAGCAATTATTTCACTTACTAAAAGTTTCTCTGAAGAATTGGCAGATAAAGGGATACGAGTGAATTGTGTAGCACCAGGATCATTTTGGTCACCATTACAAATTACCGGTGGACAACCGCAAGAAAAAATCCCAGAATTTGGTCAACAAACGCCTTTAAAACGTGCTGGTCAACCCGTTGAATTAGCTGGCACATACGTGTTACTTGCTTCAGAAGACGCGAGCTATATAACAGGTCAAGTATTCGGTGTAACGGGTGGTATTCAAATTAATTAATATTATTAAGCATTGGTTCATTTTCTAAGATAGAAAATGAAAACAGCTTAGTAAGCTCCTTTCAAAGTAAACATGGAGGAAATGTAGACTTTGGAAGGAGTTATTTATGTTGATTGCAATTAGAAATATATTTAGCTATATGCTATTAATAAAGCTATAAATGTATTCAAAGGATGAGTAGATGTCAGCAGAAAATTTAATTAGAGGACTTGCATTCACCTATTTTATGATTGGTTGTGCGATGATGTATATACTTGAATTGGATAGAAAGATGTTAGTATTCTTTGCGGTACCAGCAATACTTACAGTGGTTTTTGCGCAATTATTTGAAGTGAATAAACATATTAATCAAGACCAGATATGGTTAACACCATTTTGGGATAGAGTCATGGCTGTAGTGTCTATAATATGTTATGGTCTGGCGTTTGTGCTAGTGTTTATTGGACCATATCCAAACGTTGCTTTTCAATTAATCTCAATTGTTATTACGATAGCAATTTCACTTTTCTTAGATTCAAAACTTGGTTTGAATCGTAACATATTAAGTCAGGATAGCCAGAAACACAAAAAGCATGTACCTAAAGCACAATATTTAAAAATACGATATTTGGTTATTACAGTAATGGTAGTAAGTGTTGTAACGATTTTAATTTCAGGGTTCTATCGTTGGACCGTAATATTAGGATTAGCATTCACCATGTTATTTATTGGCGTTATTGTGTTTATTATTTTTAATGACCATTATGAACATGAAGATTTCATATGATTTTGATATTTATATTGACGACGAGGTATTTCTCTAGTACGGTAAATGATACCTAAGTATATAATATAGAAGTTTGACAGAAGTTATGTTGTGTTTCTTTAATTGAAATGATATAAGTGGTACAACTGCGGGGGCGGGTACAAGCTAAATTTGGCTTGAATTTTCCGCCCCCATAAAGATGACGAAGAAGAAAAAATATTTGCTCAATACCGCTAAATGTCATAGATATATGAATAATATCTATGAAATGACGATGTGTTTTTATATGGGAAAGGAAGGTAAGTAATGACTAAAGAGAAACAAAATGGTCATGCGTGGGCACTGTTGCCACTATTATTATTTGTTTTATTATTTTTAGGTGTGGGGATTATTTCTGGAGATTTCACTACCATGCCGCTTAATGTAGCTATAACTGTAACCGTCGTTGTGGCACTGCTAATGAACCGTAAAGAACGGTTTGCAAAAAAAATTGAAGTATTTACTAAGAGTGCCGGACATTCTAATATTATTTTGATGATGCTTATTTTTATTTTGGCAGGTGCTTTTTCGACAACCACTGAAAAAATGGGCGGTGTTGCATCGACCGTCAATTTAGGTTTATCACTTATTCCGCAAAACTTAATTATTGTGGGCTTGTTCGTGATTTGTATGTTCGTGTCTATTTCAATGGGGACGTCAGTTGGCACAGTGGCAGCGATAGCTCCAGTAGGATACGGATTTGCGCAAGCTACAGATGTGCCAACCGCGCTTGCAATGGCTACTGTTGTTGGTGGTGCTATGTTTGGTGATAATCTATCAATGATTTCAGACACAACTATTGCTGCAGTGCGTACCCAGAAAACACATATGAAAGATAAATTTAAAGTTAATTTTAAAATTGTATTACCTGGTGCATTGCTAACGATTGTAATTTTATTCTTATTAACACATGGTGTAGCGATAGATTCAACAAAAAATTACGATTATCATTTAGTAAAAGTTATCCCTTATGTATTGGTACTAGTGCTCGCATTGATAGGTGTTAACGTTATTATTGTCTTAATTGGCGGGACTGCATTATCAGGTATCATTGGTTTAATAGATGGTTCGTTTGGATGGAAAGGCTTGCTTAAAGCGATATCAGAAGGGATTATAGGCATGGAAGATATTGCGATGATTGCGCTTTTAATCGGTGGTCTAGTAGGTTTAATTGAACATAATGGCGGCATAAGTTGGCTGCTAAATTTTGTTCGTTCTAAAGTGAAATCTAAACGCGGTGCACAATTTGGTATAGCGAGTTTAGTTAGTGTTGCTGATATCGCAACTGCTAACAACACAATTTCTATTATTATGTCAGGTCCACTTGCAAAAAGTATTGCTGATGAATACGATGTTGATCCTAGAAAGTCGGCGAGTATATTAGATATATTTGGCAGCTGTTTTCAAGGATTATTACCTTATAGTCCACAAGTGATATCGGCAGCTGGAGTAGCTGGGATTTCACCATTTTTACTTGTACCATACAGTATTTATCCAATATTATTAGGTGTGTGTGGCTTAGCGTCCATTATCTTTTTATATCCAAAACTAAAAGCAAAATAGTGCTTGGAGATATGAAAGTATTAAAATCTACTTTGGTAAATTAATATATTTGTGATACAACTATTTTGGTGTGAGTTAAAAATACGTTAAAATAGAATTGAGTATGAAAGTAGGTGTATGGAAAAGTGGCTAAATATAATGTAGAAGATGAGTATGTTCAAATTCATATTGAACGATTATTAAAATATTCGCCTTCCTTAGTTTATCAAGCATGGACAACAGCGTCTTTACTTAAACAATGGTTTATGACGTCTCAGCGTACCAATCAAACATTTGATGTCGACGTAGCAGAAAATGGGAAATATCGAATTGTTGATAAACGCAATGGCAAAGCAAATGTTATAGAAGGAACTTTTGAAGTATTGATAGAGAACCAATATATTAAAATGACTATTGGAATGCCAGGGCTTAGTGATGCTGAAGATATGATTGAAGTTGAATTTGTTGAACGAGAAACAGGCGGTACACAACTCTTGTTTAACTATCAATCTTTAGTGGCACGTGAACGACGCTTAACTAATCTCGAATATAAGCAGAAGAAAAAAGAATATCATGACTCAACGGTTCATGGCTTTGAACTCATGTTTGATAAAATGAATCAAGTGCTTGCGGACTATATTGAAGCATCATCTTAATAAAATAAGCGGAGTGTCAATGAAACTGACACTTCGCTTATTTTAGTTCATGTGCTTCTTTACGCTCGTTGTATTTACGTAGTAATGTTTCAAAAAATATGTGATAACTTATAAAACTAGAATAATCTGTACCATCATATAAATAGAAGGTGTTACTTGATACATAAACATTGTAATTGGCTTTCTGTGCTAACGTATTATCTTTTAATGTAGTGACTGAGATAAAGTATTTTTGGCGTAATTGCAGTAAGTTTGTGATTTCAGGTAGCTGTGTGGTTTCTCCCGATAATGAAATAATAAAGAATAAATCATTATCTTCAGAGCGATTTAACACCATTTTTAGTTCATGTACATCGTGTAAGACGATAATACTATGATGCATAGTTAATAAGATACGCTGTGCTTCTTCAGCAACGTTTTTTTGAGCACGACCAGTACCATACAAGTAAATCGTTGACGCCGCATTTAATTTATCAGTTATAAGATCATAGTCTATACGTTCTAAATAAGAAAATGTATTGTCAATTTCTTGTTTAAACGCATCTATAGAATCACTCGAGTGTTGTTGTTGTATTTCTGTTTCAAATTTCAAAAATGATTTAAAGTCACTATAACCATCAAAACCAAGCTTTCGAGTGAAGCGGTGAATCGTAGCATTTGATGCATGCGTATATTGTGCCAGCTCTTGTATTTTTAAATTTTTACAGTCCTCAATATGTGCGTTGACATAATGGGCAATTTGCAGGTCATTTTCATTTAATTTTGAAAAGTTTTTATTTACTCGTTCGTCTAAAAACATAAATAATCCTCAATTCTTATGAAAAAATTTTCATATAATGAAAACATAATCTGATTATACAAAATACTTTCAAAATAGGTCAACTGCATTGTTTGTATGAAAGCGTTTACTATATATTAAACATATAACCTATTTGAAAACGTTTTAATCGATATTAAGAACATAGTTAAGGGAGGAAGTACAAAATGAACGCAATAAAACGCTTTGGTAGTGCGATGATTGTTCCTGTGCTGATGTTTGCATTTTTTGGGATTGTACTTGGATTTGCTACATTATTTAAAAATCCAACAATTATGGGGAGTTTAGCGGATAGTCATACTTTTTGGTTTAAATTTTGGTCAATAATAGAAGCAGGCGGTTGGGTTATTTTTAACCATATGGAAATCGTCTTTGTAGTAGGCTTACCTTTATCGCTCGCTAAAAAAGCACCGGGCCATGCAGCATTGGCAGCACTAATGGGCTACCTTATGTTCAATACATTTATCAATGCGATTTTAACACAATGCCCCCATACCTTTGGTGCAAATTTAGAAAAAGGCGTTGAAAATGTTACTGGATTAAAAGCTATTGCAGGAATCGAAACGTTAGATACCAATATTCTTGGTGGTATTATTATTTCAGCTATAATCACATGGATACATAATAGATACTATAGTAAACGCTTACCAGAAATGTTAGGTGTGTTCCAAGGGCTAACATTTGTTGTAACTATCTCATTTTTTGTTATGTTGCCTGTCGCTGCAATTACATGTATCGTATGGCCAACTATCCAAAGTGGTATTGAGTCTGTACAACATTTTATTATTGGATCAGGGTACGTAGGTGTATGGTTGTATCATTTTTTAGAGCGGGTGTTAATACCAACAGGATTACATCATTTTATTTATGCACCAATTGAAGTTGGACCAGTCGTGGCTAAAGATGGACTTAAGGCAGAATGGTTCCACCATTTAAATCAATTTGCAGAGAACAGTAAACCACTGAAAGAACAATTTCACTATGGCTTTATGCTTCAAGGTAACGGTAAAGTTTTCGGTTGTGTGGGGATTGCATTAGCTATGTACTTTACAACACCTAAGAAAAACCGTAAGAAAGTAGCTGCTTTACTTATTCCAGCAACATTAACAGCAGTTGTAGCTGGGATTACAGAGCCATTAGAATTTACTTTCTTATTTATCGCACCATATTTATTTGTACTACATGCATTATTAGCAGCAACTATGGATACTTTGATGTATCTATTTGGTGTTGTTGGTAATATGGGCGGTGGTGTATTAGATTTCTTAGCCACAAACTGGATTCCATTAGGACAGAAACACTGGATGACATATGTAGTTCAAGTCGTTATCGGATTAATATTCGTAGGTATCTACTTTGTACTATTTAGATATTTAATTTTAAAATTTGATATTCCTTTACCAGGGCGTAGAGACGAAGAAGACGTTAAATTATTCTCTAAAAAAGATTACAAAGATAAAAAAGGGGATAATACAACAAACAGTAAACAGACAGTAGCTGGTAACGAATACGAAGAAAAAGCAATTTATTATCTGGATGGATTAGGTGGCAAAGAAAATATTAAAGATGTCACTAATTGTACAACGCGATTGCGCTTAACTGTGAATGATCCGGAAAAAGTTGAAGAAAGTGCTTATTTCACACATAATCAAATGGCACACGGTTTAGTTAAAAGCGGTAAAAATGTCCAAGTTGTTGTAGGGATGTCTGTTCCTCAAGTAAGAGAAGCGTTTGAAAATTTAGTAACTATGGATGATAAGTAATATTCAGTTACAAAAGGAACCATTTTTAAAAAGTATGTTGGTGAAATGCTTTAAGGAATAGTGCTAGTTGAAGACCAAGGATGAGACAGTACCATAGAAACGTAAAGCCTTAAAATACGGCGTAAAAAAGCACAAAGATGATTTGAAGTTAAAAATCATCTTTGTGCTTTTTATTTTGAGTAACGAACTGATGGCTTTTGATTATGAAATACGAGATTTATGCATAGCACTTGAACGATAAGATGCTGATAGGACATCAATATTATGTGTTGCGATTGTACGTAATAAGTGTGCGAATGTTTCTGGTGAACAACAAACACTGGCACAATCTGGATTCAAGGTATAATTTATAGCATAATGATTTGAGAATAAGGTCATGATATCAATGACTTTATCTTTAATGAAAGCATCTTGCAAACCATCTATTTTTAAATCAAAACGTTTGGAGGATTGATATAATTTTTCAGAATTAAGAAGTTCGTCTACATGCTTTGGAGGTAAAATTTGATAAATTAAATACTCGTGAAAACTTAAGAAACTAATTACATAAGGTAGTTGTTGTTTAGGTAAGCTAAGCTCTAAGACATAAATACCTTTTTTCTTAGTTATACTGTATTGAATTGATTCACAAAAGTGAATTTGTTTACAAATTTTAATTAGTTGTTTACGCGTTGAACGTGATTTCAAACCTGCGATATTTAAAATGTAGGTTTCAAATTTATCTATCAACATGTGATGTCCTCCTCTAAAATTATATTTTTAAATAATGTAACGAAACTGAACGATATATTATCATATACGCTTATGTGACAGCGTCTTACCAAATTGTGTGAAGATGTGTTGCGTGGATAAGTAAAATAGCTACGTTCTCTTATTCACACTGATTGTATCATTCTTTGAGAATATTATCACTAAGACTTTTGAATGAACTTAAATTTAATTGAATTGTCATATGATTTTTACGTTAACTATACAAAAGTGATGATCTATTTTAAAGATTCAAGTAGCAGTATCATGATAATGATAGACAAACTATTAAATTTTGATTACAAAATAGACGATAAATAGTATGTTAAAATATAAGCATTACAGAGAAAAAGAGGGGAATATTGATGTATAAAGCAGTTGTTTTTGATTTTGATGGAACAATTATTGATACGGAGGAACATTTATTTTCATTAATAAATAAACATTTGACTAGTCACAAATTATCTCCAATATCAAGGTCATTTTATCGTAGCAATGTTGGTGGGAAAGCACAGCCTCTGCATGACTATTTAACAGAAGCTTTAGGCGTTGATGATAAACAAGCAATTTATACAGAACATAATGACACAAGTAAGCATTTAGAAGTAAAAGAAACAATTGCGCAGTTGATGCGCTACTTGAAACAGCATCATATACCTATGGCCATCGCTACGAGTAGCTATCGACAAGATATTATGCCAACAGTGCACCAATTAGGGCTCGATGCTTATGTCGATGTCATAGTCGGTCGAGAAGATGTCGATGATATTAAACCGAATCCAGATCCTTATTTAGTAGCAGTACAGAAACTTAATTATGCACCGGGACATTGTTTAGCTATTGAAGATTCAGTTAATGGTGCGACTGCTGCAGTAACTGCAGGATTAGATGTAATTGTAAATACAAATGAAATGACTAAGCAACAAGATTTTTCAGCTATTTCATACATTGGTAAAGATATGGATTTTGATAGTATTGTCACAGCATGCTTCGAACGAGGAAAGGAGCACTAACACATGAATTGGAATATCCTTCTATTCTTTATAGCAGGGCCCATTATCATTGGCATTATCAATCTTATTATTGCGCCAAAGCTTAACCAACACTTACCTCGACGTAAACATACACGAAGATTCTTTATCAATACTTTCATCTATCTCATCATCGCTATTATCATCTACAAAATAATACTCGAGCCCCAACAATAAGAAACTCCAAATAAAAACATACAATCAAAGGAAGCTTGGGATTCCAGCTTCCTTTGATTAGAAATCTATTAAAACGTGAGTATAAAACGAAAAGGTATAATCTTAAAAAATGAAGCTAGAATTATGTCTTGCTTTCACGTATTATAGTGATGTTTACGACATACTTTTAATAATTAATGTTGTAATTATTAAAAGTAGCAAAATTGCATCAATACCAACCATAAACATAAAGCGTGTTGCACTTTGATTATCTGCTTGTTGTCGTTTCATCGCAATATAATTTGGTATAAGGCTAATAATAAGTAAAATTATAAGAATAATACCAATAATAATGGTGCTCATCGCACTCTACCTCCTCTTTTATTATGTATTAATTCCCAAATGGCTCCCGCAAGAATACCGACGATTAGACCTATGATAAGTCCAATTTTTACCGTGAAAAAGTGCCCTCCTAATAAAATAAAAATAACAAGTGATATCGAGAGTGTCGTACTATATATAACCTTGCGCATTTCAGAATTGAAGATAGCGAATAAGCCTACATAGAGAACAAAGAAAGATAGTATAGCTAAAATCGTTCTTATACTTAAAGCACTAAGTGATGAACGCGTGCCACTAAAATAATTAAGAATAAAAAATAAAACGCCAAATATAATTGAAAATTTTAACCCACGTAAACTAAGTTCTTTAATCATAAATAATCTCCTTTATTATTAATTGAAAGTATAACATAAAACGAAAGAAATACGTGTATGCTTTATATCATAATGAATATAAAAAATAACTATTTTGAAAGGTGAAAAAGCTTAATTTTAGTAAATTTTATAGCTTGCAAAAGCTTGTAAAATCAATGTTGTAACCGATTTCAAAAAACTGTAAAATTTTTGTACCATTTTGTTCAAATTATAGTATAATAACCTACATAAGTTTTTTCAGAAAACTTAGAATAAACAGAGATGGGGTTTGGTTATGAGTAACAATGAATTACACAGATCTCTGAGTGCACGTCAAGTGAGAATGATCGCACTCGGTGGCACGATTGGTGTAGGTTTATTTATGGGAGCTACAAGTACAATTAAGTGGACTGGGCCATCTGTGATTTTCGCTTATTTAATTGCAGGGATTTTTTTGTTCTTAATTATGAGAGCAATGGGAGAAATGATTTATTTAAATCCTACTACAGGATCATTTGCAACCTTTGCAAGTGACTACATTCATCCTGTTGCAGGTTATATGACTGCCTGGAGTAATATATTTCAGTGGATAGTCGTAGGTATGAGTGAAGTGATTGCTGTTGGAGAGTATATGAATTTTTGGTTTCCGAATTTACCACAATGGGTTCCTGGAGTGATTGCAGTAGCCTTATTATTAACTGCAAACTTAGCAACAGTTAAAGCATTTGGAGAATTTGAGTTCTGGTTTGCGTTAATCAAAGTTATAACAATATTATTAATGATTGTTGCCGGATTAGGTTTAATCTTCTTTGGTATTGGTAATGGTGGTCATCCTATTGGTATATCTAATTTATGGTCACATGGTGGTTTTCTACCTCATGGCTGGATGGGCTTCTTCTTTGCCTTATCCATCGTTATTGGTTCATATCAAGGCGTAGAACTTATCGGTATAACAGCTGGAGAAACTAAAAATCCAAAGAAAAATATTAAGAGTGCGATTAATGGTGTTATTTGGCGTATTCTTATCTTCTATATTGGTGCAGTGTTTGTCATTGTGTCAATCTATCCTTGGGATCAATTGGGCGATATTGGTAGTCCATTTGTAGCCACTTTTGCAAAAATCGGTATAACATTTGCAGCAGGATTAATTAACTTTGTAGTATTAACAGCAGCATTATCAGGATGTAATTCAGGTATTTTTAGTGCTAGTCGAATGATTTATACGTTAGCACAAAAAGGTCAAATGCCTAAAGTATTTACTAAAGTAATGAGAAATGGTGTGCC
Organism: Staphylococcus lugdunensis; assembly: GCF_001558775.1. Lineage (NCBI taxonomy): Bacteria > Bacillati > Bacillota > Bacilli > Caryophanales > Staphylococcaceae > Staphylococcus > Staphylococcus lugdunensis. Next base: position 2,174,032 of record NZ_CP014022.1, read on the forward strand.
ATTGTATGCTGTATTAGCAATTTCTATCGGCATATTAGTAGGAGCATTGTTAAATGTTGTATTACCAGTGTTTATAAAAGGCGCAGATAGTATTTTTGTATATGTTTATAGTGCGTCTATTTTACCTGGTATGATTCCGTGGTTCATGATATTAATTAGTCATTTACGTTTTAGAAAATTACATCCGGAACAATTAGAAGGGCATCAATTCAAAATGCCAGGCGGTTCATTCGCGAATTATATCACTATTGCATTTTTAATTATTGTATTAATTGGTATGTTAATCAATAAAGAAACGGTAGTGTCTGTGCTGATTGGGATTGTCTTTTTAGTGGCTGTTTCAATTTACTATTTTATTCGCGGACATCATAAAGCCGAACGTCAAAATTAAATCATTAATAACTCAAACATTTAAAGTTCGGTAACATAATGAATAGTTAATCTATGATTATGAAAAACAAATTACGATTAAAAAGTGCGGACGGGATTAATGTCAATAATGACTTTAATCTCGTCCGCTTTTATTCGTAATTAATGTCTAAACTCAATATTTGATAGATGCTTGCGATAGTTGTCTAGAGCCATTTTAGATTGCGTGATGAAATCTAGTGAATCTTGATAATTTAATGCAATATATCTGTAGAATAATGTATCAATCGTATACATTTGTGCAAATAATGAGGTTGTAGCACCCATTCTTAATTCGTTTTCATCACTGTTACCATAAACTAAGACAACCTCTGATGCTTGTGCTACTGGATTGTGCTTATGACTTGTTACTGTCATGATAGGAATATGATAATCTTTCATCACTTTGACCAAGGCTTGTAATTCACTTTGATCACCATTGTTTGTGATAAATAAGATGCAATCACTTTGACTATGTGTAGACAATTGTGTCGTTAACATATGCGTTTCTTGTACGACTTGCACGTTTAATCCTATGCGTGAAAATTTTTGATAGATATCGAGTGCACATACGTAAGATGCACCGTAGCCAAAGACATATATGGTCTTTGCGCGCTTAAGTTGTTTACACATTTGATCAATCGCATAAGGTTTAATTGCTTGGGTACTTTTATTAATAGCATTTGCAGCACGTTGATGCAATTTATTTTTAATTTTATCAACACTATCGTTGGCTAAAATTTCGATATTATAGGGTAATGATTGTTTTGGGAAGATTTGTTGAATATTTATTTTGAGTCCTTCAAACCCATCATCATTAAATTGATAACTAAATGCATCAATCTTAGTAACATCAATATTAAGCGTTTTCGAAAGTGATTCCACACTCATGTTAATGATGTCGTACGGATGGTTCAATATAAATTGAGCAATATACTGTTCTGTCGTTGTCATATATTCATATTGATCATCGATCGCGTTTAATATATTTGGCATAATTTAACCACCTAATTGCGTTGAATTTCGCATTGATTTCGTTGTACCAAAGAAATAGGTAAGTATAAAGCCACCAATGTAAGCTGAAATAAGTCCTATAAGGTATCCAAGATACATATGATTTGATATTAGTGGAAGTAATGATAATCCACTAGGTCCAATTGCACGAGCACCAATATGCCCGATACCTCCAATTACGGCACCGCCAATACCTCCCCCTAAGCAAGCGGTAAAGAATGGTCTTCCCAATGGCAAGGTTACTCCATAAATTAATGGTTCTCCTATTCCAAGAAAGCCTGCAGGTAAAGCACCTTTAATGACATTAGCTAATTGTTTATTACGTTTACAGCGCATCCATAAGGCAAGGGCAGCACCAACTTGACCTGCGCCTGCCATTGCGGCGATAGGTAATAAATTAGTAGCACCGGTTTGATTGATGAGTTCGATATGGATAGGTGTGAAGATATGGTGCAAACCTAACATGACTAAAGGCAAGAATGATGCACCAATAATAAAGCCACTAAAGATACCACCAATATCAATTACCCAGTTGACTACAATCACTAAACCTGATGATATAAATCCTGCTAATGGCATGATTACAAATATCGTTAGCAAACCTATTATTAATAGCGTTAAAGTAGGAGTTATAATTATGTCAATGGCATTTGGTACTATTTTATGCAATCTTTTTTCAATTAAACTGAGTAACCAGACAGCAATGATAACACCAATAATACCACCTTGACTAGGTAAAAGTGGCTCCCCAGTAAAAATATTTACAATTGGATTTTTATCACTTATACCTGTTAGTAATGTCGTACCACCGATGACGCCACCTAAACCTGGAGTTGCTCCAAAGACTTTGGCAGCATTTATTCCAGTATAGATAGCTAAATAAAAGAACATACCATCTTTAATGACATTTAAGACAACAACCATTTGTTTTACCCAATCCGCAGTTAAATCACCGGCTTGGATAAAATTATTTAAAACTGCTGCTATACCACCGATTAATCCTGCACCAACAAAGGCTGGTATTAAAGGAATAAAAATATCTGCTATGGTTCTAAGTACTTTATTCCAACGTTTATTAGAATTTTTATGCTGTTTATTTTCAGTTGGCTGCGCAGGTGAGGATGTGGTTTTGTGTTGTTTTTCTATATATTCTGTCACTTTGTCCACTACACCTGGGCCTAACACGATTTGTAAACGGTCATCATCAATGACCCCAAGTACACCTTTAATTGATTTTAATTCAGTGTAATTGACGTGTTGCTTATTATTCAACTTTAGGCGAATACGTGTCATGCAATGAAGAATATCGTTTATATTTTCAATGCCACCGACAGCATGTAATATTTGCTCAGCAAGTTGTTGTTCATTTTTCATAAGAAACGCCTCCTTAAGATTGAATCGCTTTTTTAATGACTCCATTATGCTTTGTTAATCTTAGTTGGGCATCGTTTCTAGAAGTGTCACACATATGCATGACAACTGCTACTTTAATATCATTATTAGCTTGTTGATAAAGATGTTGTGCTGTTTCATGATCAATACTACATATATCTTCAATTATATGAATTGAACGTTGTTGTAATTTGGTGTTTGTTGGTTTCAAGTCGACCATCAAGTTATCATATACTTTACCGATGCCAATCATAGTCATTGTCGATATCATATTAAGCACTATCTTTTGTGAAGTACCGGCTTTTAAACGCGTTGATCCAGTTAATACTTCGGGACCAACGTTAACTTCTAGTGCATAATCTGCAAGTTGACTTATATCACTGTTGACATTACAAGATAAGGCAACGGTTTTAGCTTCTAATTGATTCGCATAAGTGAGTGCACTTATGACATAAGGTGTACGACCACTGGCTGAAATTCCTACAACCACATCTTGTTTATTAAGATTGATATTTTTTAAATCTTGTTCTCCTAATGATGCACTGTCTTCAGCTCCTTCAATGGCTGTTGTCATTGCACCTTGTCCTCCAGCAATTAGACCAATAACCTCACCTGGTGATGTATTGAATGTTGGTACACACTCTGCAGCATCGAGCACACCTAAACGTCCACTTGTGCCTGCACCGATATAAATGAGTCTGCCACCTTTAGAAAATTGATGAATGATTGTTTCAATGGCTTTACTTAATTCCGGTAAAATTTGCTGAACTGCTATTGCTACTTGTTGATCTTCGCTGTTAATTGTTTTTAACGCTTCTAAAATAGGCATGTCATCCAGGTGCATCGTACGTTTGTTTCTACGCTCTGTCATTAAATGTTTCATTGATTTACTCCTTTATCTTCAATAAATTCAAATGTATCATTTGGTTGGATGAGTGGTAGTAAGACTTGGTCCTCTGCAACAATTGTAGCAAGATAATTAACATGTGAATGTGTCGGTAAAGGAGTTCTAACAATTTGAATTTCACCTTCATAACGCCCATTTAAATGATTATCTATCGTTACATGGCCACAACTTCTAATATCGAATGGGTAAGGCTGTGACGTGATATGTTGCTGGCATCTAGAGCGAGATTCCGATGAGCGAATCACATGTTCTGGTGCATCAGGCCGTGATGTATGTTGTTGTAATAATAATTGTTGATAAGAATGTTCCAGTTTGGTCACCTTAAGCTTGAAATGTCTATCTCGTAACATAAATATAAGTTGTTCAGCATGTTTGGCAGTCATGTATGGATCGCTAATAATAATATTATTGATGCCACTATTCATAAGTTGAGTTGCAGCTAATAAAGGATTGTTTGTTCTATGCTGCTCTATTGTAGGTAGTCCGCAATAAAGTGGTCCACGAAATTCTGATCCTGGTATAAAAGCAAAAATAATGCTATTTGAATCAAACTGTCGAATTAAGTGATTTTGTGCGCTGACAAAATCTGTTGATAAACCAGTATCAGGCCGTGGATAATAATTATGACAGTAGTATATAGGTTGTTTAGTAGGAAGTTGCTGCAATATTGAAGCATCAATGGTACTTGCGTTTAAACAGCATTTTAAACCATGATTTTGCAGTTCTTCGATCATTGAAATTTGAAGCTGATTATCTATTCTAATAATAAAATTCCCTGTCGAAATATTATTGAAAAATGTAAAAAAGTCATGATTAAGCAAGTCAGGATGGACATCTATTACATAAGTCATATTGACGTTACGCAAAAGCTCACATAACTCTCCCAAATATGCAAGTTGTTGACGTAGCGATAACTTAGATAACTGCAAGGATGTGAATATCATGTCATAACCAAGCTGAGTCATCTTGTGTATGTATGTCTTGTTTAAGGTTGTTCCTAGATATACTGAAAATCCAACCATGGTAAACCTCCTTTAATGCTATAATCATATTTATTATAAACGTTACGTAATCAGTTTACAATTTACCTATAAAATATTTTTATATTTAATTTAGAAAACAATAAAATGATATTGATTTCAGCACGATAATTGTCTGTTTTTAAACTTAAAAAACCCGACAGAATACAGTTAATCTGACGGGTTTAAAAATTGTGTATAATTATCAATTGTTATATCATGCGTGTTTAAAGTCTTTTCGAAAGAATATGAAATATCATGGATTGCTAATATAGGCAATTCTCGTGTACAACCGTGTCCAATATCAAAAACAATCGCAAGCCACTCAGCGTTTTTACATAAAATACCGATAAAAATAACATTTTGAGCAGCCATTTTATTATCGCTAACAAAATCGACAGACATTACGTTGCGTTCGGCACTGTATATGAGAATGTCTGAAAACAACTTAGGTAATGGTGTCGCTTCAATTGTGTCGAATTTAATATATTTGTCCATACGTTTAAGCAGCTTTCTTACGCGTGTATTTGGCAACTTTAAACATTGCTGAATAATTTCTTGTATTTCTTGTTTATAAGGTAATGAAGAATACGATTGACTTTCATTTAGTGTAAGAAAAAGTGCAAGTAGTTGCTCTTCTGAGATGGAAAGTGCCATTTTTGATTGAGACTGTTGAATTTGAAAACCGCCCAATTTACCATGCTGCGCAAATATCCTTACACCTTGTTCTTCTAACTCGGCGATATCACGCGAAATGGTACGTTTAGACACATTTAATGCTGTTGCTAATTCAGAGGCTGTCATTTTACGATTCTGTTGTATTACATGGATGAGTTGATTTTGTCTTTCAGCTTTATTCAAATTAGACACCACCTAATGTTACATATTACTTTAATTATAACATATAAGTGACAATGATGACATTTGTATATATGTAAAGTGTTTTGTAACTAAAAAAATTAAAAAATATTTGGAAAACGCTTACATTTTCTTAATAATTGTGCTATTATAATAATTGTAACAGGGGAGAGCGATTACAAACAAAGGGGTAAAGCTATGTAACAGATAGCTTAAAATAATCGTTCACGTTACATCGAAACATCTTCAATATTTATTACTTACTTTCCTTTCTATTTGTCGGCTAGCATATGACTAGCCGTTTTTTTCGTTTGAATTTAATTATAAATCAGCTATACGTTAATATAGGAATACGTTAAAATAAAGTAAAAAAAGAAATGAGGTGACTCATTTAATGCATAAGCGATTAGAAGAAATTGATCAGCTTATTGAGAGATGGATACAACAGCTTGATGTAATCATTCCTCAGTTATTGGCTAAATTAGATACAGATATAAAGCAAGATAGATTTGATTTGGTAACAAATGTAGATAAAGCCTTACAGCAGCATTTTAGTGAATTGTTACATGAGCATCTTCCAGGACATCAATTGGTAGCTGAAGAGAAAAATAATGACACGATAAGTGCACATGAAGGACATGTGTGGTTGTTAGATCCAATCGACGGTACTGCAAATTTAGTAAAACAACAAGAAGATTATTGTATTATTATCGGTTATTTTGTTAATGGAAAGCCTAAGTTATCATACATATACGATTATGTTCATCAAAAGCTCTATAAAGCAATCGAACATCGAGGGGCCTTTGAAAACAATAATCCTTTACCCAAACCACCCATACTTAGTTTACAAGATGCGATGATTTCATTTGATGCGCAGTATATACCAGTAGATGTATCCAAAGCATTGCGTGAAGCATGTTTTGCTAATCGCAACATTGGCTCATGTGGTTTAGATTCAATAAAAGTAATAAAGGGACAATTTGGTGCATATATTAATACGAATCCTAAGCCTTGGGATATTGCAGCACAACATTTATTTGCCAAGGAATTAGGACTGAAGATGACATGTTTGACTCGTGCTGCTCTAAATATTGCTGAAGCAGGTCCATTTATTATCAGTAATGAAGGTTGCTATGACGAGATTATTAATATTTATCAGCGCTATAGTTAAATTCTAAATAATAGTGAAACATTTTAGCAAAATTCTAATAAATAAGGCTAAAGATGTATTCAAAAATAATGTTTTATGGATATAATTGATGTGACTAATAGTGAATGGAGTGGTTTGTGTGCGACGGTCAGAACGGAAAAAAATGAATTTACCGTTAAAAATCTTTTTATGGATGTTTGGAATACTAGTATTATTGGCAATTATAGCAGTTATATATGTCGCTGCGAAAATTTTTATTACAGGGGATAAAATACATAATCCTCTTGATCGCAGTCATTCAGCATTAAGAAGTAAAAATGTCAATTTAAGTAAAGGAGAACCTTTTACGATTGCGTTATTTGGTGTTGATTCTGATGCCAAAAGAAAACAAGCAAATGATGGACAAAGAAGTGATACCATCATGATTCTATCAATAAACCCTAGCAAACAAAAAACGGATATAGTCAGTATTCCAAGGGATACAAAAGCAGATATTGTTGGTAGAGGAACAACTGAAAAAATCAACCATGCATATGCTTATGGTGGTGCCAACATGGCTGTAAAATCATTAGAAAAATTGATGAATGTTCCAATCGATCATTATGCTACGATTGATATGGATGGTTTACATGATATGATTGATGCATTAGGTGGCGTTGATGTTGTAAGTAATGACACCTTTACCATTAATGGCACACACTTCGTTCATGGTGAAAAAACACATTTAGATGGCGATAAAGCAATGAACTTTATCAGAAGTCGTAAAGAAGAAGGCGCAGGTGGCGATTTCGGTCGTCAAGAACGACAGCAAATCATTTTACAAGCAATGGCCAATAAAATGGTAAGTAAATCTTCTATCACGCATTTCAATAGTTTATTGTCTGAAATACAAAAAAATGTTAAAACAGATTTGAGTTTAAGTGAAATGAATCAAATTCGCAGTAATTACAAAGGTGCGAATAAAACAGTGAATCGCTATCAATTAGATGGTCAAGGTGGCATTCAAGATGATGGATTATATTACTTTATTCCAAGCGAATCATCTAAAAAAGACAGCACAGACATTATAAATAGTAATTTAGGCCTATAATAAAAGGTATTATAAACAAATTAGCCAGTAAATGAAGTTACAAAAACGTATTTACTGGTTAATTTTTTTATGTGCCAGTTTCTTTAATTATTAACAATAAGATGCTCATATTACTTTTAATGAAAACGTATGCAGGAAAAAAGAATTGATTTTTTAAATGTTATTAAAGTCTTAACATTCTAGTCATTAAGTTATACAATTAAGATGATTCTATTATCGATATATTTATATGTGGGGTATTGATGTAGGATATAGAGAAGTCTTTTAAGAATTAAATAAATATAAATGGGGTGAAGGTATGCAGGAACATTTAATTGTTACATTAGATGGCACAGATTATCTTGTTGAACCTGGAACAAACTTACTTGAGTTTATTAAGTCAAGAAATACGTTCGTACCTTCAATTTGCTATAACGAATCAATGGGACCAATCCAGACATGTGATACATGTATGGTTGAAATTGATGGGCAAATTGAGCGAGCGTGTAGTACGACAATTGATCGTCCAATGACGGTTAATACTGAAAATAATGAGGTTAAATCAAGCCAAAAAGAAGCGCTAGATAGAATTTTGGAAAAGCATATGCTGTATTGTACTGTTTGTGATTACAATAACGGTGATTGTGAAATTCATAATACGATGGACGAGTGGGGATTACAACATCAAACTTATGAATATAAAGAAAAACCATACGAGAAAGATTATGGTCCATTTTATCGATATGACCCTAATCAATGTATTTTGTGTGGGCGTTGTGTAGAGGCATGTCAAGACATTGAAGTAAATGAAACCATTCGCATTGACTGGGATAGAGAACATCCACGTGTCATTTGGGACAATGATGTACCTATCAATGAATCTTCATGTGTATCGTGTGGTCAATGTGCTACAGTGTGCCCGTGTAACGCTATGATGGAAGTTAATATGGAAGGTAATGCAGGTTATATGACTGATACAGAGCCAGGTTCTCTAGCAGCTATGATTGACTTAACAAAAAAGGCTGAACCAGGTTATGGTCCATTATTTGCGATTTCTGATTCAGAAGCAGAAATGCGTAAAGAACGTATTAACAAAACGAAAACCGTATGCACATATTGTGGTGTAGGTTGTTCATTTGAAGTATGGACGAAAGATAGAGAAGTATTAAAAGTTCAACCTTCACATGATTCTCCAGCCAACAAGGTTGCAACATGTGTTAAAGGTAAATTCTCATGGGGACATATCAATTCTGATCAGCGTTTAACGAAACCTCTAGTTCGTAAAAATGGTGAATTCCATGAAGTTGAATGGGATGAAGCTTTGAAAGTTGTTGTAGATAACTTTAGTCAGATTAAAAATCAATATGGTGGCGAAGCTTTAGCCTTTATTGCGTCATCTAAAGGAACCAATGAAGAATCGTATTTAATGCAAAAGTTATCACGACAAGTTTTTGGATCTAATAACGTTGATAACTGTTCAAGATATTGTCAGGCACCAGCAACAAAAGGTTTATTTAGAACAGTAGGACATGGTGGTGACTCTGGTTCTATAGAAGATTTAGAAAAAGCAGCAATGACTGTGCTTATAGGTACAAATACGGCAGAGGCTCATCCGGTCATTGCATCACGTATGAAACGTGCTCAAAAGTTATTCGGGCAACGCTCACATGTCTTTGATATACGCAAACATGAAATGGCAGAACGTGCAGATGAATTTTACCAACCTAAACCAGGAACGGATCTCGTATGGTTAGGTGCAGCAACAAAATATATCATCGATTACGACTTACATGATAAGGCATTCATTGATGAATGGGTAGATAATTTTGATGATTATTATACATCATTAGAACCATTTACAATGGAATTTGCTGAAGAAGCTACTGGTATACCAAAAGAAAGACTTATTAAGTTTGCTGAAGAAGCAGCTAAAGCAGAAACTGTAGCCATTTGCTGGGCTATGGGTATTACGCAACAAGATATTGGTAGTGACTCTAGTACAGCAATTTCCAATTTCTTATTAGCCACAGGCAATTATCGTAAACCTGGCTCAGGTGCCTATCCATTACGAGGACATAATAATGTTCAAGGTGCAAGTGATATGGGAAGCATGCCAGATCAATTTACTGGTTATCAAAGAGTTGTAGACGATGATGTGCGTGCTAAATTTGAAAAAGAATATGGTGTAACATTAAATCCAACACCTGGACGAGATAATCATCAAATGATGGAGGGTATCCATAATGATGAAATACATTCACTTTATTTATACGGTGAAGATACAGGTATTGTAGATTCAAACATTAATTTTGTACAATCTGCGCTAGAAAAAGTAGACTTTTTAGTGGTACAAGATGAATTTCTAACTTTCACAGCTTCATATGCAGATGTCGTGTTACCAGCCAGTCCATCACTCGAAAAAGATGGAACATTTACGAATACAGAACGTCGTATTCAACGCATTAATCAAGCGTTAACACCTTTAGGAGATTCTAAACCTGACTGGGTCATTTTCCAAATGATTGCTAAAGAATTTGGATTTGACTGGAATTATAATTATCCTGGTGACATTATGGATGAAATTGCGCGATTAACACCTCTATATGCAGGTGTAAGTTATGATCGATTACAAGGCTTTGATAGCTTACAATGGCCAGTGCATGAAGACGGTACAGACGAACCATTACTCTACTTAGAAGGTTTTAATTTTGAGAATAAAAAAGCAAAATTCTATCCTTTATCATTTGATAACTTCTTTAAAGAAGATGAAGTATATGACTTACATGTTAATAATGGTCGTTTACTTGAACATTTCCATGAAGGTAATATGACTTATCAAACAGAAATGATTAAGTACAAAATGCCAAATACCTTTGTTGAAATATCACCAGAATTAGCAAAAGACCGTAATATTCACGAAGGTGCTGAAGTTAAACTGATATCTACAACGGGTGAAGCAAAACTAATTGTACATGTCACTGACCGAGTAAAAGGGAAAGAAATTTATATACCATTAAATAATGATGCGATGGTACACGGTGATATGGGTGCGATTAACTTATTGACAAATAGTGATGTTGATCAATATACAGATACACCATCCTACAAACGTACAAGTTGTCGTATGGAAATCCTTTCTCGACGTGGCAAGTCACCATTGAATCCAACGAACTTCCGCGTAGATAAACAACGTCATCCGCAATATAGTGTGCAGGTTCAGAAAAAATGGGAACGTCAGGACTACGTTTTCCCAGGAAATAAAGGTGATCAATAATGGCTGAAAGAATCACAAATATCAAACGTCTAAAAAAATCAGACGAGCAGATTAAGTTAGAAAACCTTACTGAAGTAACAGACGCGATTGCTGATAATAAAGATAGTATTTTAAAGGCAATCAAGTTAATAAAAGTATTGGATGATGCGAAACTCTTAGATGCATTAAATGGTGCTATTAAAGGAAGACAAGTTATTATCAACAAATTTGCAGTTGAATTAAATAAGGACATATATACCGGTTTGTTATCTAATATGGCATCGCTTGTATTTTTATTAGGTGATTTGGAAGTTAAAGATTTAAGTGCCTTTTTAGCTAAAGTGAACAAAGGGTTACATGTTGCGAACCAAGCTAGTCCTAATGCCAAAACATCAATTAGACATTTATTAGGTGTATTAAAAGATGATGATATGAATCGCAGTTTAACTTATATGTTAAATATGCTAAAAGGTATGTCTAGAGAACATTAGCCATAATTAGTTCATAGAGCGTATTATTCATATTTAGATATAAACGATAGGACAGAAAACAAAGTTATATTTGACTTTGTTTTACTGTCCTCTTTTTATGTAATAAAGCGCACAATAGGTTAAGGATATGGTATGGTGTTATATAGGTAAAATTGAGAGGATGAAGACTTATCGAATCAAAAATGATTAAGCGTATTATGATTGCATCAAATCTTTGCTTAGTTGCTGGGCTGATTTGTTTGTTTATCATGCAGTTTATGTTAGCAATAAGTATGTTTGCCATTTCTTTAACGATGAGCTTAGTACTATTTAATGTCTTACTTAGAGAGCGCAAAGGTTTAAAATGGGCAATCAATGGTTCATTTCTTTTTGTGGTGTTAGTAATTGTTGTAGCATATTTTATTATGACAAAGTGAAGATTGTGAGTATAGATCATTGAGGAAGAAGCGTAAAAAATTAAAAAAACATTATATTATAACTATATTCGCCATAACTAGCATCTTATTGTTATATAAAGGACAGTTATTTTTTATAAGCAATCAGCAGGTAACATTTGACGAGGCAGTGAGGTTACAAACTAGTTCAGAAATGATAAATACCATTAACAATAACGGTGAGTTTACTGCTGCTAATCGTCATCAAGTCGAAAGTGCTATGCGGATTTCTTTTCGAGATACAGAATTTAAGTATATGGAACTGACGCATCCCATTAAGATGTCTGAAAAAGAAGTAAATCAAATGCTTCATAATAAAGGCATACTCGATGGCCATGGGCAACAATTTTTAGCAGCACAAAAGCAATATAAAATTAATGTTATTTATTTAGTAAGCCATGCGCTGGTTGAAACCGGGGAAGGACAATCCACGTTAGCCAAAGGTATTACAGATGGGCAGCAACGCTATTATAATTTTTTTGGCATTGGTGCATTTGACAGCAATGCCATTCAAACAGGTAAAAGTTATGCCAAAACGCATCATTGGACTTCTCCCAATAAAGCGATTATAGATGGTGCATCTTTTATTCGCTCACACTATTTTGATCAAGGACAAGTTTCCTTGTATCAAATGAGGTGGAATCCGGCAAATCCAGCACATCATCAATATGCCACGGATATATATTGGGATGAACAAATTGCTAATTATATGGCGCATTTTTATAAACAATATGGTATTAAGAAAGATCGTATTCAGAGAGACTTTTATCGTTAATATAAAATAAATAGGGTGTTTCATTGATACTATTTATTACATATTAAGTCAATTTGGGACATAAATACAAAGTATTAAAATTGTAATGTTAAAATCTTTTCTTCGGTATGATTTTTACAATATAGTTTGAAGTGATTAAAATTGAAGCTTCTATTAATAACGTATCTTGCGTTATGTTATCGTTATTATACATAAGGCACCTCGTTCATTTAGTTTAGTGATATTTATTAAATGATACGAAACTGCCTTATTTTTTAAGCATTTAAAGGTGAAATGACATGATAATACGTAGTATTTATGGCGAGACTCCTGAGGGCGCAGTGCCAGTCGAAGACAGGGGCCCCAACAGAGAGAAATACGAAAAGCATTTCGTTGATCAAAGCAAGTTGGGGTGGCTGAGACGGCACCCTAGGAAAGCGAGCCAACAATACGAAGGATTGAATAAAAAAGAAACACTCAGATGCGTTGAATTCAATTCATCTGAGTGTTATTTTTCTGGGATTTATGTCCCAACCTGACAAGGTTGACTTGAATTGAAAAAAGCTTAGTATAAGCGTATTTTCAATTCAATCAACTACCGTCAATATAGAGTTCAGAGTCTAAAATATCATTATGTTCTAGACTATTGTTGTATTTATATTAAAGAAAATTGATAGTTTAGAGGTCATTAATTGACGATAAATTGCGGCGTTTCACCTGTTAATTTTTTAATTGTATCATTTGCAACAATTTTAGACATCATATCACGTGCTTCATACGTCGCATTCCCAATATGCGGTGTGATGACAACGTTATCTAATGATTTCAAGCCTTCAGTAATTTTAGGCTCGAATTCATAAACATCTAATGCTGCGCCTTCAATCTCTTTATCATGCAATGCTTGTACAAGTGCTTCTTCATTAACAATAGGACCACGTCCAGCATTTACAAGATAAGCAGTTGATTTCATCAATTTAAATTGCTCAGTATCAATAAGATGATGTAGCTTTGGAGAATACGCTGCATTAATCGTGATAAAATCGGAATTTTTAAGCAACGTTTCTAAATCAACATATTTTGCACCAATCTCGCGCTCTTTTTCAACCTTTTGATGTGGACCTGTATATAAAATATCCATATCGAAAGCTTTTGCACGTTTGGCAACAGCGCCACCAATTTCGCCTAATCCAATGATACCAATCGTTTTACCTGATACTTCACGTCCTCTAAAGAAAAGCGGAGCCCATCCATCAAAGCCTTGTGTGCGTGATAATTTATCACCTTCAACGATGCGTCGAGCAACTGCTAAGACTAATCCAAAGGTAAGTTCGGCTGTTGCATTTGTAGATGCTTTAGGCGTATTTGTTACATCGATATTTTTTTCGCGAGCATAATCAACATCAACATTATTAAAACCAGCACCGTAATTTGCAATGATTTTTAAATTATTAGCAGCATCAATTACCTCTTTATCAACATTTGTCGATAAGATACTAATAAGTGCAGAAGCATCTTTGACACCACGTTTTAACGTTTCTTTATCAATAATACCTTCACCTTCATACATTTCAACTTCGAAATGCTCTTTTAATAAATTTAAACCGACTTCTGGAATTTTTCCGGCAATATAAACTTTTTCCATCATTATCACTTCCTTTAGCTCCAGTATAGTAAATTGAGAAAACGTATACAATTTATATACTTTACTAATTAGCCGAGCAGCCGGAGTCCAATTACAGCTGCAACAATTACTGCAATAAAACCTATGCGTAATGGGTGTGTAGATTCTTGGTAGAACAACATACCGATAAATGTGCCTCCTGCAGTTCCTATGCCCGTCCATATTGCATAAGCAGTACCCATCGGAATGGACACCATAGCTAATTTTAAAGTTGTAAAACTAAGCACAAAGGTAAGTGCCAATAAAATTATGTAGTACCAACGAGATGTGCGTGCAAGTTGATTTAACAGCACAACACCTAAAATTTCAAAACAGCCAGCAATGATTAAATAAAACCAAGACATTAGTTGCTACCTCCATGTTCTGTTATATCAGTAGTTAACTTGAGCCCTAAAATGCCTATAATCAACATTAAGATAAGTATTAGTTTTAATATGGAGATGGGCTGATGGAAAAATAGCATGTCAACAATAACTGTTCCAGCCGCACCAATACCAACAAATAATGCATAGACTGTTCCAACGGCTAGAGACTTTGTTGCAGATATAACAAGATAGAAACTTAGCGTAATCATTAATAATGTAAAGCTCCAAGATGTCAATGAATGCGCTTGATTCAAGCTTGTGACCCATACTATTTCCAATAAACCTGCTATGATGACTTTTAACCAGGTCATTTGTTATTCCTCCTCTAGCTTTAAATAGCAACAGTCGTATTTTCTCAAATATGCTATACAACTGCAATATTTGGGCATTAAAAAAGTGTGGCACAGAAATTTAAAGCGTTCTGTTTCACACTAATTTACTTTCTTTGTATATGCTTGGAGCACCAGCTTGTATATTTTTTGAAATGCATATGCCATTTTTCCTTGCATAGAGCTTAGACAAGGTTGATTCATTAGAATGTCTGAGTCATTTATTGGTAAACGTGCATATGCTGAAAACTGTTATGATGGATACATGCGATATATAAGTATAACTAATTTTTAAATAGAACCAATTGAGTATTGTCAAAATATAGATGTGAGCCCAGGACAAGAATGATGTCCCAGGCCCAAACGTGTAATTTATGATATTTAAATATTATGCTTAGTTCAAATGAATATAATTATAAGCGCTAGCTTGACTGGCTGAAATTGTGCGTGTGTCTGTTGAAAATGGACCGTTTGAGTAGTTCATTTCTGATATAGTCACTGATCCATCACTATTGACACTTTCTACGTATGCAACGTGTCCATAACTACCTTCAGAAGTTTGTAATATCGCGCCTTCTTCAGGTTGATGATCTACTGTGTAACCCGCTGCTTGAGCTGCACTTGCCCAGTTATTGGCATTGCCGCATGTAGAACCAATTTTTCCGTCGACACGGTCAAATACATACCAAGTACATTGACCGGCAGTATATAAATTGCCAGAAGATGTAGATATTGATTGTGTAGATGTGCTAGTTGATGTTGTATTTGTTTCTGTAGTGTGATATTGATAAGCTTGTTGGCTAAAGTTTTGTTGTTGATAGCTGTATTGATGTGAAGGTTGAAATTCTGCTGCATCAGCTTGATGGGATGTGCTGATTAATGTGGCACCTAATCCTGCAGTTAAAGTTGTTATTGTTAGTAGTTTTTTCATTATAATAAAATCCTCCCAATTGTATGAAATATTCACAAAGATGGTAGCGCATCTTAATTGTGAATGTTATCGTCGTTTAACGACAAAACTTACTTTAACAGAAATATACATGGAAATGTGTGATGTTATCTTTTCGTAAATAAAATAATAAAACCCTGCATCTCTCTGTAATAAAAGAGCTGCAAGGTTACAAGTGATATACAGAGCTAAATGTGCGCTGCAAAGATGAAAAGTAGCTGATTTAAATAAAACTAACCTTTAAATATTACAAATGTTTGTAACAAAAACACTGTACAATTTATTTGAAAAATCGAATGGATAATGGAGCTTGGTAATAGGTACCTTGATAATATTTAACACAGCCAATGATGTTGAAAACAGAAAAGGTAATCAGTAATCCCAAAATGACCAAATTTAATAACAAGAATATAAATATTGAAATCAAGCCTGAAGTTGGATCAAAAGGCATATAAAAAATGAGTGAAAATATCATGATTACTACAGGTACTGCACACCAAATCATATAAGAAATAAACATATTTAAATAGCTTTTTCCTGACTGATCAATTAATTTAGAATCATCTTTTTTAACTAGCCATATAATTAGAGGGCCTATAAATCCTGAGACGAAACCTAATAAGTAAATAAGCATAGCCATAAGACGAACATCGTCACTATCGTTATGTTGTGGTGTATTAAAACCTTGTGATTGTTGCGTCATAATAACTCCTCCTGAGTTTAATAAAAAATCTAATCACATTAACTATAGCAGAATAAGTAACCCATGGGTATTAAGAACGTATTAACATGCAGTACTTATGCAAATTGTAGGTTTAACATATATGATAAATGGTTATATATTTATGAATATGTATGGTGCGCTTTGTTTAAAACGCATCATTTTTTATTGAATTTATTTTGTATTGAAATATTTTAAAAGTGAGGTATTCAGATGAAAATAGCTATTATTGGTTCAGGTAATGGTGCGGTTACTGCCGCATTAGACATGGTAGATCAAGGACATGAGGTAAGATTATATTGCCGAAATCAATCACTGGAAAAATTTAATACTGCATTTGAGCGTGGCGGCTTTGATTTTAATAATGAAGGAAATGAAAAATTTATAGAATTCACTAATATTAGTGATGATATAGCTTATGTATTACAAGATGCCGAACTCGTTCAAGTGATTATTCCTTCATCTTTTATAGAATACTATGCAAAGGTTATGTCATATCACGTAACCAATGACCATTTAATCTTCTTTAATATTGCAGCGTCAATGGGCTCAATTCGTTTTATGAATGTGTTAGAAGATCGCAATATTGATGTACACCCTAAATTTGCTGAAGCTAACACGTTAACATATGGCACAAGGGTAGATTTTTCACAAGCGCGTGTTGACTTATCTCTTAATGTGCGACGCGTGTACTTTTCAACATTTAATCGTGAAGAATTAAATGATAGTTATGATAAAGTAAGTCAAATTTATCCTCAACTAGTCAAAGAAGAAAGTTTATTGAAAACGAATTTAGAAAATGGGAACCCAGAAGTGCACCCAGGGCCAACGTTACTTAATGTAGGCCGTATTGATCATGCACAAAAGTTTTCACTTTATAAAGAAGGAATTACGCAACATACAGTAAGATTACTCCATGCGATAGAATTAGAGCGTATTAATTTAGGCCGTCGATTAGGATTCGAATTAGAATCGGCGAAAGAATCAAGAATTCAACGTGGCTATTTAGAACGTACAGACGAAGATGAACCTTTAAATCGATTATTTAATACAAGTCCAGTCTTTTCTCAAATACCGGGTCCTAATCACGTAGAAAATCGTTATTTAACTGAAGATATCGCTTATGGTTTAGTGTTATGGTCAAGCATAGGTCGTGTTATTGATGTGCCGACGCCCAATATTGATGCAGTTATAATTATCGCTTCAACCATACTAGAGAGAGACTTTTTTGAAGATGGACTTACTGTTGAAGAATTAGGTCTTGAAAAGTTAGATCTCAGTTACTGATAAATAAAATCATAACTAGTTGTGAGATAAGGAGCTGACTATATGACAAGAAAACCAACGTTTTTCGAGGCACTTTCTACCATCATTGTTATGGTCTGTGTAGTGACAATAGGATTTATTGTTTTTAACATTCCCATTCAAGTACTATTACTTATTTCATCAGCTTATGCCGCATTGATTGGTATTCGAGTAGGGTTGAAATGGAATGACATAGAAGAAGGGATTACGCATCGGTTAACTACAGCGATGCCTGCTATATTTATCATATTGGCTGTGGGTATTATTGTTGGGAGTTGGATGTACGCTGGTACTGTGCCTGCTTTAATCTATTATGGATTAAAATTTTTAAATCCTCAGTATTTTTTAGTGTCTGCATTTATTATTTCTGCCATCTGTAGTTTAGCTACAGGTACAGCTTGGGGATCCGCATCAACTGCAGGTATAGCGCTTATTTCCATTGCAAGCCAATTGAATATGAATTTAGGTATGGCTGCAGGTGCCATCATTGCAGGTGCCGTCTTTGGGGATAAAATGTCGCCACTATCTGATACAACTAATTTAGCAGCATTAGTTACGAAGGTGAATATATTTTCACATATTCGTGCGATGATGTGGACGACAATACCTGCTTCACTCATTGGTATGATTGTCTGGTTTGTCTTAGGCTTACATAACGATGGTCATGTAAACACAAAGCAAATTCAATCACTATTATCTGAACTTGCAACGTTATATCAGTTTAATTTCTTTGTTTGGATACCGCTCATTGTTATTATTATTTGCCTTATGTTTAAAGTATCGACAGTGCCGTCGATGCTAGCATCTAGTATTACTGCAATTTTTGTAGGTGCGTTTAATCATCACTTTAATTTAGCAGATGGATTTAAAGCTACATTTGATGGGTTTACAGCTAATATGACTGGACATAGTCATATTTCTCATAATGCTAAAGCATTAATTGAACAAGGTGGCATGATGAGTATGACTCAAATTATTGTTACCATTTTTTGTGGCTATGCATTTGCTGGTATTTTAGAAAAATCAGGCTGTTTAAATGTTTTATTAGAGACCATTTCAAAAGGTGTCAAATCAACAGGAAGCCTTATTTTAATTACTGTTATTTGTTGTTTAATGATGGTGTTTGCTGCTGGCGTAGCATCTATTGTAATTATTATGGTTGGTGTTGTGATGAAAGATATGTTTGAAGACATGGGGTTAAATCGATCAAATCTATCTAGGACGCTGGAAGATGCAAGTACAATGGTATTACCTCTTATTCCATGGGGAACTTCAGGAATATATTATGCACAGCAATTAAATGTGCCGGTTGATCAATTCTTTATTTGGACAGTACCATGTTATTTATGTGCTATATTAGCTGTTTTTTACGGGTTTACAGGTATTGGTATTAAAAAAAATAATAAAGTTACGTAAAAATTATTTCAAAGCATGTTTAACTATAGCTATATCCGGTTAATATAAAGTATGCTAATAATTATTAGAAGTCACTGTTTATTTTTGTAGCGAGAATAAATGTAGCGATATGATTATTAGTAAAATATCCTCTACATAGGATGATGGTTCAATTTTTGTAGCGAGGATTGAATCTATTAATCTTAACATGAATTCCGTAATGTGCATCATTAATATATAGACATAACCATTAAAAGAGATACTGAATTTGTGAAGTAAGGTGAGCCATAAATATGACTCACCTTATTAATGCGTTGTGAAAAGAAATGTAACATTTTATTAGATTGCATCTGTCATAAGGCACTTTGATTAATTCGTTAAGTAAAATTTAATACATAGTACGAAAACACCTTATTTTTTAAAATTTCCAGTACAAAAACACATATAAATACACCGCAATCTAGCGAGCGGGGCCCCAACAAAAAGAAATGCAACAAGCATTTCCACGGACAACGCAAGTTGGGGTGGGCCCCAACAAAGAGGATTTCGAAACGAAAGACAACGGACAACGCAAGTTGGGGCTAAGCACAGAAAAACTGGCTGAAGTTGGTCTTAAGCAAGCCAATCATACAAAGTATTAAATATAAAAGAAGCACAAAGATGATTTATGTTAAACCATCTTTGTGCTATTATTTTGGGATTTATATCCCAGCCTTGATAACTTTAAATATTAATGAATGAAGTTGTATGAAGCTGCTTGAGATGCAGAGATTGTACGTGTTGTTACAACACCTGGTCCATGACCATAGTTCATTTCTGAAACAGTTACTGAACCATTACTTCCAACACTTTCAACATAAGCAACGTGACCATAGTAACCTTGAGATGTTTGCATGATTGCGCCAACTGAAGGTCTGTTATTTACAGTGTACCCAGCAGCTGCAGCAGCATTTGCCCAGTTGCTAGCATTGCCCCAAGTTGAACCAATTTTACCGCCAACTCTATCGAATACATAATAAGTACATTGACCACTAGTATATAAGTTGCTACCTGAATGTGAAGCACTTGAGATTGACACACCATGAGATGATGGTGCACTTGTAGTTGTCACATGTATGTTAGAGCTAGAAGTTGAATAGCTTGCACCCAAGCCACCAGTACGGTATGAATTTGATGAAGCATATGTGTTGCTGTAATTATAGTTGTTGTAATTGTAATAGCTATTATAGTTATTGTAATAAGTGTAACCTTGGTTTAATTGATTTGGTGACCAGTTACCTTTCCAAGTGTAATGATAGTTACCTTGTGCATCGATTGTATAAGAGTAGCTGTATGAGTAAGGGTCATTTGGATTATAACCGTCATGATTTGTTTGTTCAGCAGCATGAGCATGGTGTCCACCAGCCAAAGCAAATGTAGCAATTCCTGCAGTAGCGATTGTAGCAGTAGCGATTTTCTTCATTATAAAATATCCTCCCGAAAAATAATTTAATATAATTGTATTTTTTATAGTGGTTGATGAATCGGACATCAACAATTAATCATCTTGTTTAAGACAAACAATACTTTACCAGAAAAAAGTTGGTTTGTGTGGGTTGTTAACATTTTGTAATTTTCCTCTAATATATTTTAAACGTATTTTGCATAATGAGATATTTTGTAATAAAAAGAAATGCTTATATAACAGACTTTATTCAATTTTTTTTGATTTGTTAATTTTTTTATGTCATCATTTTGTAAAAAAACAGAAAATAAAATAATACAGTTGAATTATGTAGAAAATGGTGCATAGGATAATTGATGATAAAAAACATGGATAAAGGATAAAAAGTTTTAACTGATATGAAATAATATGCGAATAATAAAAAGTTGGCTATAATAAAATATGATTTTGTTACTACTTATACCGAAATAAAAATTACAATTAACTATGTGAGATAGATACATTGAAGGAATGGTGTATGAATACTTCAGGTGGGGATTGAAGTATATTGTTGTATATCTCTGTAATTAATTGATGAGAGGACGACATATGAACGGACAGTTTTCGGTAAAATTATTACAAAAGTTAAATACTTATGGGCAAAAGACAGTCAATGTTAAGTTGATTTATTGGGTGAAAGGGCAAGGTACGATTGATATTAATTTGAAGCAATATCACATGACAGAAGGGGATATTGTACTTTTAATGCTGAACGATTTATATCAAATTCAAAGCGATGATGATGCAGTGACGTTAGTTGTTGATTTGTCTTTTAAAGACTATGTGAAATATGCGAGTGAATATATTGATATCAGTGGCTATAAACTATCAAATATTGAGAAGCAACAAGTATTACCTATATTAATGAATATCATTGAGTTAGAATGCTTTAATAAAGCAGACGAACAGACAACTTTAAAAATGATTAAACATTTATGTGTTGAATTAGGTTCAATGTCGCACTTATATAGAGCAAAAACACAAAATATGACAGTATTAGATGAAGTCCATGACTATTTAATTTCACACCATACAAAAAAATTAAAAAAGCAAGAGATTGCTAATGCATTAAATATGACAAATCAAGAATTGTCAAATGTTATAAAATACCAAACACCTTTTCAAAGTATTAATCAGTATGTAAATGATATTCGCTTAAAATGTGCGCTTATCGATATTTTAAAAGAGCATCGAACTGTGGAAGATATTGCATATCAGCATGGGTTTAATCATTACTCTAGGTTTATTAATTTATTCAAAGATTCATATGGATATACCCCAAAAGAAATTAGAAAGCAGTATCATAGTTTAACAACAAGTTATTATGAAAATATTCAATATTTACCATTAAGCGAACAAACTTATCAATCTTATTTTCATAAGGTAAAACATTATACAACAGTGTCCAATAATAAAGATATCATCCTCTCTTCTAATACTTTGCCAATTTGTCATATAGAACCTAAAGATTTATTTATTACCAGCCAACAATTGTTGTACTTGAATGAGCATCAGATATTTTATGTAACACAGCATTTATTTTCTAAAAATAAACATGTTTATGTGATTATACCCTTTGATTTGACTGATTTCTCAGCGGTGCAGAGAATGTGTGAATATTACCTTACTAAATTAAACTATTTAGGACTAACGCCTATATTTTATTTTAAGGGTTTAGATTTAACATACCTCGAGCAACATGGATTTAATAATGTGAATCAATTATTTATAACTTTATTTTATTCACGCTTTGTAAATGAAGTAGATGGTGTATCAATTATGTTAGATAGTACTGACAAACAAGTGATACAGAAGGTTGTTAATGAGGTTAGACAATTTTTTAACAGATGCACATTGTATTTATCAGTACCTCATCGAGATGTTAGACCATATGAATTTAATGAAATTGATGAGTATATTACCTCATACTTTATAACTTTTGAACAATTAACTACTTGGAAAAAGTATCATCACAAAGTGATTTTAGATACAACAATGTTAAATATGAATCAAAATGGCGAGATCACTCAACAAAATATAATCAATTTTTCTTTGATGGCACGGTACTATTTAATGCATAAAGGCATAAGTTTTTCGCTTGATTTTTTGCTGCAGTATTTATTTCACGGACGTAATATGGATAACAATATGTTTTTAGCGTTTTTCAATATGATGAATCAACTTAGAGGGGATATTGTCCATCAAGATAATCAAATTATTTTAACCAAGTTTAAATTTGAGTATCAATGTTTAGCTTTCAATATGAATATTTCAACCGCAGAACAGTTACAAGACTTGCAATTAAATTTTAAAACAACTCAGCCGATGAGCCATGCTGAAAGTAGTTTAATTACTTATACAAAAGCACCGAACTTAAATCATCATCAAGATCAAACGAAAAACAAAGATAATTTGTTTCAGCCACATTTTTGGAAAGGCCAATTATCATACCCAACGATAATTAACCGTAAATATATATTGCCTAGTATGAGTATAGGGCATATTAAATTTTCACTTAGAAGCTAATGCATGGTATTTGCTGACTAAGGAGGGTGTGTAGTGATGAACATTAACACACGAATTAGATTGGTGTTAGGATGCTATTCACTAGTAAAAACCGTCAATGAAAGTTTGAGATATGCTTATCATATGAATATGCAACAATTTAAAATACTTCTATTTATTAAAGATTATTCAACAGCGCATGAGCGCCCTTTGACGATTCAAACTTTAGTGATAAAAGAACACTGCAATAAAGCAATGATGCTTAAATATCTAGCTCAGTTATACGCAATGCACTGGATATCAAAAAAGCGTAATCCTAATGATCAACGGCGACTTATTATTTATATGACCAAAATACAACATAAAAAAATTGAGCACCTGCTTCAAGAAATTAAAAAGATAATTGCAAATTATGATATAGATGCTAAGTTGGATTTACACTGTCATTTTAAACTTAAAGAGTTTATGGATGTGAAAGTACTCCACGATGACTTTGAATTAACAAGTTTACATGACAGTATACATTTAGATGAATTATTTATTTTAGGGCTTATCTATCTATATCCTAATGCGTACAATATGGCACAATTAAAATATGTTATTGAACAGCATAATATGTATATTACTCCATTGATCAAATCTTTAGTGGATAAAAAGTACATTTATAAAGAAAGATGTCGAACGGATGAACGGCAAATTCGAATAGGTATTAAAACAGATAAACTGTCCCAAGTGAAATTACTGTTTAATGAATGTTACAATACTATTGTTAACCACTTAGAATTAACCCATATATAGTCAATTCAAAGTGAATAGGATGATAAATAATGATACTTGATAATATTAATCCAAATGATTTGTTTCCAACTGAAACGAAAGGGCCATCTGTCTTAGGGATAATTGAATATCATGTTCAAGGACAATCTGAATTTGAAGGTGCATTTATAGCAACCTCAGAACGTTTAATTATGAATGTTGATATGAATGGCCAATTTTATTACAGAAATATTCCTTATAATGAAATAGAGTCAATTAACATGACTGACGATGGTATCAGTTTTACTTTTAATATTGGGAAAGTTCCAATGACGAAAATTAAGAATGGAGATATTCAACGATTTGTCGATTATGTGTCTAATAAAATATAAAAAAGAGGATATGTAAATCTAAGTATTTGTTGAAGATTATTCAATATCTTAGTTAATGATTGAACTTCATTATATGTATCAATTTCATACGTATACTAGAGGTGGTATAGTAAAGGTCATTGGTCTTACTTTTACCATCTTTTTTCTATGAAAACTGCCATCATTACATAAATAGGAATGTAATTCATTTTGGCGGAATAGAAAAATCTATAATTGCAATTAATGAATTAAATCACTTTAGCTTAATAAAAATATTGAATTTTATTATCTAATTGTTATAAAATATTATTTATAACAAGAGATGCGTTAAAATTTAAAAAACATTTAGCAAACCAAGCAACAAGATATGCATCAGAGGAGTGGTTGAAATTATGAGTAAGATAAAAAATATTGATGAACTAGTCAGTGCAACATTTCAAGTTAAACAATTTTTCAAAGCGACAAAGAAAAAATATAATTTAAGCTATGAAGAAATCTTTATTTTAAATTATATTTTAAAAAGTGAGTCCAATGAAATAACTTCTAAAGAAATTGCAGTGACTTCAGAGTTCAAGCCTTATTATTTAACAAAAGCACTACAAAAACTTAAAGAGTTAAAGCTATTATCTAAAAAGCGTAGCGTTCATGATGAAAGAACTGTTATTGTTTATGTTTCTAAAGATCAACGTCAGCGTATTCAAGAACTTATTCATGAATTAGAACAATATATTTAACTCATATAAGCATTGTTCATTAGCAAATGATGCCATCATTTATTCAAAAAAGCGCACTTTTTTCAGGAGTGATGTGCACCCCAAAAGTTGGATTAAAAATCTAACTTTATGGGGTGCACATCACAGTAGGAGAAAAAGGTGCGCTTTTAATTAAATATTAATTTGTACCTTTTACAATGATTTCATCATTATCAATATCTATGTCAACATGTTTTACATCAGTATGATCTAAATAATAGTCTGTAATTTTATCTCGTACCTGTTGTTCAACAACCCTGCGTAATGGACGTGCGCCCATTTGTTTATCATAGCCTTGTTCAATTAACCAGTCTTTTGCTTCTTGAGAAACATTCATTGTAATATCTTTTTTATCTAAAGTCACTTGAACATCATCTAAGAGTAAATTAATAATATCTTGTAAAGCGTGTTTATCTAAATGCGTAAACTCAACGATACCATTAAATCTGTTAAGAAATTCAGGTCTGAAGAATCTTTTTAATTCATTCATAATGTCATCAAATTCTTCGTTGTCTCCATAACCAGCATTGGAAGTGCATATGACGATTGTATTTTTAAAGTTAATAACATTGCCTTGCCCATCTGTTAAATTACCATCATCCATTACCTGTAAAAGCAATGTGAGAATTTGAGGATTTGCTTTTTCAATTTCATCAAATAAAATAACTGAATAAGGATTGCGTCTTACTTTTTCAGTTAATGTATTGGAGTTGTCATCATAGCCAATATAGCCTGCTGTAGTACCTATCATTTTAGACACTGCTGTTTGATCACTATACTCACTCATGTCTAAACGAATCAATGCTTCTTTGTTACCAAATAAATCAATAGCCAACTGTTTTGCTAGTTCAGTTTTACCTACACCAGTAGGTCCTACAAATAAGAAACTACCAATTGGACGGTTACCTTCATCAAATCCAGCTCGATTACGGCGAATGGCTCTAGAAACCATATCTACCGCTTTATCTTGTCCAATGATTTTATTTTTTAAACGGCGATTAATATTTTTTAAACGTTCGATATCATTATCATCCATTTGTGATACAGGTATTCCAGTTAGCCTTTCAATCGTATCAGAAACATCTTGGACAGTAGCTACGGATTGTTGTTCTTTCGTACCATTATCTAATTGATTTTGTAATTCTTTAATTTGGGATTGAATTTTATCTGCTTCTTTGTAAGCTTCTTTACTTACCGCTTGTCTCTTATCATTTTCTAATTCAGTGATTCTCTTTTCAGTTTCTACTTTATCCAGCGCAGGGTTTTGAGCAGATAAATGTGCGGATGTAATATCTAAGACATCAATCGCTTTGTCAGGTAAAAGCCGTTGAGGAATATATTGATTTGATAAATCTACACATGCTTGCAATACTTCATCTGGCAACTTAACTTGATGATGTTCTTCGAATTTTTCTCTAATACCTTTTAAAATTTCGACTGTGTCTTGTGCACTTGGTTCATTAACAACGACTTCATTAAAGCGTCTTGCTAGTGCAGCATCCTTTAAAATATTATTACGATACTCATCTTGTGTGGTAGCACCTATAATAGAAATCTCACCCCGACTTAATGCTGGTTTAAGTATATCTGATAATCCTTTACCACCAGATTCACCGCCTGTTGAGCCAGAACCTATCATTTGATGAATTTCATCAAAGAATAAGATGGCATTTTCATTTTCTTTTAAGGCATCAACTAGTTTTTGAACGTTTTCTTCATAAGCACCGCGATATTGTGTGCCAGCTTCTAAACTAGAAATATCGACTGAAATAATATCTTTATCTTTAAT
Source organism: Staphylococcus lugdunensis (assembly GCF_001558775.1). Classification (NCBI taxonomy): domain Bacteria; kingdom Bacillati; phylum Bacillota; class Bacilli; order Caryophanales; family Staphylococcaceae; genus Staphylococcus; species Staphylococcus lugdunensis. Next base: position 2,201,182 of record NZ_CP014022.1, read on the forward strand.
CGAAGTTGGGACATTCCCTTTAACGATTTCTTGGGCTAAACCTTCAACGATTGCAGTTTTACCTACACCTGCTTCGCCGACAAGTATAGGATTATTTTTAGTACGACGACATAATACTTCTGCTGTCTTTTGAAATTCAGTATCGCGACCTATCACGGGATCAAGTAAACCATCACGTGCTTCTTGTGTTAAATTGCGTCCAATTTGGGATAAGTAATCTTTGCCACCAGTATGTTGTTGATTATTTTGAGCATTTTGAAATACATTTGCACTTTGTTCTGCAGAATGTTGACCTTGCTGTCTTAATTGATTTAATTCTTCAGGCGAAACTTCTTTACCATTAATATAAAACTTTTTATTTCCAGTATTGTTATTTGCTTGCATATCTTGCATCATTCGTCTAAGGATTGAATCAAAATCATTACTAAAAAATTGATTATTCATAAAATTCACCTCAAATATCAAAATTATTTTACATATGTATATTTACACTATTATATAGTGATCAAACTTTATTAAACGATGAATTAATGAAAGATGTGTGAATTTACTCTAAATATATGACTTAGTACGCATAATGGATGAACTTTAATTCATAAATGTTGAGTGGTAAACTAGGGATAAATAATTGTAATGAATAGGTGATGTCAATGATAAAGTCATTTTTAATACACAGCAAGATTCAGAAAAAGTGGATTGAGAAATTCAAGACTATAGAGGATAGCTTTAAAGCAAGGGCAAATTCTAATGATTTACATGCTAATTTTCCCTTTGAGAATATAGAATGGCTTATTAAAGAAGGATATAGTTTATTAACACTTCCAGTAGCTTATGGTGGTGAAGGAGCTACAATTGAGGATATGGTTGTGCTACAAACATACTTAGGCTCTATCGATGGAGCAACTGCATTGTCAATCGGGTGGCATCTTAGTGTTGTGGGTCAACTTTACGAACAAGATTTATGGGACCAACGTATGCTTAATCGCTTTGCTGAAGATATCAAACAAGGCGCCCTTGTCAATAGAGCAGTAAGTGAAGCAGAAACAGGTAGTCCAACTCGTGGGGGTCGACCGGCTACGCATGCGGTTAAAGAAGGTGATGTATATGTGCTTAATGGCGTGAAAACATATACTTCTATGAGTAAAGCATTAACACATTTTATTGTTGGTGCATATGTTGAAGCTATTGATCAAGTTGGCTTTTTCTTAGTATCCAAAGATGCAGATGGTGTAGAAATTGCAGATAATTGGAATGTATTGGGCATGCGTGCTACAGAAAGTCATGATTTAGTGCTAAACGATGTTAAAGTTCCTCTTGAACATTTTGTTGAAACACGAGGACAACGACGCCCAAATGGATGGATACTTCACATTCCTAGTACATACTTGGGAATTGCTCAAGCAGCTAGAGACTATGCAGTCGACTTTGCTAAGTCATATCATCCTAATAGCATTCAAGGTACCATTGCTGAGTTATCTACAGTTCAACAAAATATCGGTAAAATGGAGTCATTACTATTATCAGCGCGACATTTTCTATTTAGTACGGCAAGAGGATATCAAATGTTAGACGGAGAAAGCCAAATTTGGAATGAAACCTCAGCGAGTAAAGTTGTGGTGATGAATCAGTGCCTTGAAGTGGTTGATTTAGCTATGAGAATCGTTGGCGCAAAAAGTTTGGAAATGGAACGCCCATTACAACGATATTATCGTGATATTCGTGCCGGCTTACACAATCCACCAATGGAAGATATGGCCTATAGTAATATTGCCAAGTCTGTCTTAGATTTATTTTAATGATGAACCATTAAAGTTAAAGGGTGTAACTATTGTTTTTTTATGTTCTGTAGGCATTATTAATCATAGACCAAGCAATATGTTTTAGATGCTGTTTACTTATTTTTATTTTGGAGAAAAGTAAGGCAAAAAAATAATTTGCAAAAATACCCATAAAATAGTAAATGTTATGTTGTAAAAAATCTAAAAATTGAGTATAATATCACAATAATGATAATCATTATCAATAGGAGGATGTTATGAAAAAATTATTATTACCGCTAATTGCCTTGGTACTTGTACTAGCAGCTTGTGGACAAAGTAAAGATGCAGATAAGAAAGAAGATACAAAATCTTACACAATGGATGATGGCAAGAAAGTGAATATTCCAAAAAATCCAAAACGTATTGCCGTTGTTGCACCTACATATGCTGGAGGACTTAAGAAGTTAGGTGCTAATATTGTTGCTGTTAGTAACCAAGTTGATCAAAGTAAAGTATTAAAAGATAAATTCAAAGATGTGGAAAAAATTGGAGATAACGATGTAGAAAAAGTTGCTAAGCAAAAGCCAGACTTAATTTTAGTATATTCTACTGATAAAAATATCAAAAAATACAAAAAAATTGCACCTACTGTAGTAATCGATTACAACAAACACAAATATTTAGAACAACAAGAAATGCTTGGGAAGTTAATTGGTAAAGAAGATGAAGTGCAAAAATGGGAAAAAGATTGGAAAGCACAAACAGCTAAAGATGGTAAAGAAATAAAAGAAAAAATTGGCCAAGATAAAACAGTATCAATTGTTGACGAGTTTGACAAAAAGTTATACACATATGGTGACAATTGGGGCCGTGGCGGCGAAGTATTATATCAAGCTTTCGGTTTGAAAATGTCTGAAGGTCAAAAGAAATTAGTTGAAAAAGCCGGCTGGGCTGAAATCAATCAAGAAAAAATCCAAGATATTGCGGGAGACTACATTGTTTCAACGAGTGAAGGTAAAACAACACCTGGATATGAAACAACAAACATCTGGAAAAACTTACCAGCTGTAAAAAATGGTCATGTAGTAAAAGTAACTGCTGGTACATACTGGTACAATGATCCATACACATTAGACTTTATGCGTAAAGATTTAAAAGAAAAATTAATTTCTGCAGCAAAATAATCTTTTAACTTCATTTATCAGTTTGGGACATAAATCCTAAACAATAGGGAGCGGGGGAGAATTCATTATGAATTCTCCCCCCGTTTCTTTCAACTTGTCAGAAATATTTATGTCCTATCTTCATTTTAATATACTATACTATAATATTGATATGTAAGACGACTAAAGGAGAAAAAACATGACACAACAAGTATATTTTAATCATGATGGTGGCGTTGACGATTTAGTTTCACTTTTTTTATTATTACAAATGGATAATATTAATTTAATCGGGGTAAGTACTATTGGCGCTGATTGTTATTTAGAACCTTCATTAAGCGCTTCAATGAAAATAATTAATCGATTTTCAACAAAAAATATTGCTGTTGCACCTTCATATGAGCGTGGTGCTAATCCGTTTCCTAAAGATTGGCGAATGCATGCATTTTTTATGGATGCGTTACCTATTTTAAATGAAACACATTTACATACTTCTGCTAGTATAAGTCAGATGGAAGCCTATGAAGATATTATTTTTAGATTAGAACAGAGCACTGATAAAGTAATCCTACTATTCACCGGACCGCTTACTGACTTAGCTGAGGCACTAAAAAGAAAACCCAATATCATACATAAAATTGAAAAGTTAGTATGGATGGGAGGAACGTTTTTAACACGAGGTAATGTAGAAGAACCTGAACATGATGGGACAGCGGAATGGAATGCATTTTGGGATCCTTCTGCAGTTAAAACAGTATTTGACGCCGATTTGACTATTGATATGGTTGCTTTAGAAAGTACTAATCAAGTGCCGCTCACATGGGAAATAAGACAACGTTGGGCGAATGACAGACGTTATACAGGTGTTGATTTTTTAGGTGTTAGTTATGCTGCTGTACCGCCTTTGACTCATTTTGTTACAAATTCCACTTATTTTTTATGGGATGTGCTAACAACTGCTTACGTTGGTAATCCACAGTTAGTGGATTATCAGACAGTAATGGCTGATGTTATTGCAAAAGGACCAAGCCAAGGTCGAACATTTTTAACTGATCAAGGACGTCCAATTAATGTTATCAATGATGTGAAACGTGATGCCTTTTTCGACTATATCACCGCATTAGCAATGAAAGTTGACTAAATGTAAACTTTCCATTTATAAAAGTTTACAAAGGTGTTATAATCATTCTCATATAAGGAGGATCACGATATGAGTACAAAAGAATTAGTATATACAGCAGTCATGACTGCCATTATATGTATTTTAGGATTGGTTCCTGGAATACCTCTACCTTTTATGCCAGTACCCATTGTTTTACAAAATATAGGCATATTTTTAGCAGGGATTATTTTAGGACGTAAATTAGGTGCATTAAGTGCTGTTGTCTTTTTATTGCTTGTCGCTACAGGCCTACCAGTTTTATCTGGAGGAAGAGGTGGTATAGGTGTCTTTGCGGGGCCATCTGCTGGCTTTCTAATTTTATATCCTTTTATTGCTTATGCGATAGGTTCTGTTAGAGATGCGTACAAGCATAAAATCAATTTTCTAGTATTGATTGTGCCAACACTCCTCTTTGGCGTGTTATTATTAGATATTGTAGGCACGATTGTTATGGGCTTTATCACACAAATACCTATTTCTAAAGCATTTTTATTTTCATTCTCATTTATGCCTGGAGATATCATTAAAGCAATCATTGCTTGTCTGATTGGTGCAACCATGTTAAATCATAGTAGATTTAAAAATTTGATATAATTTAAAAAAATTAGGTGATATGTATGGAAGAATTGAGTTTTGAGCATATAGCGATAATGGGAAACCTCTTTTATGAAGATTCTAATAAAAAGATATATTTAACTCCTGAAGAACCGCATACGTATCATTCTAATCAATGGATATATAAACAACTACCTAATATCGAAGAATGGCGACGAGATGTACAAAGACAACAACAATTTCATCAAGCGCATCAATGTACACATCTTGCCTTTACATTTCCAGCGAATCATCATTTAGACAATGATTGGAAACAGATACTTAATAAAGAAGGGTACCAACTTGGAGTGCTTGAGCTCTATGTGATTGAGTCTGCTGAGCTGGCGCGTTGGCAAACGAAATCAGATGTACAAATTCAGATTGTAGACAAAGATAATTTAGAGGATTATTTAACAATTTATAAGCATTTTGCATTACCGTTTGGTCATAGATTTGCTGATGAAAGTGTCAAACGTACACGTATCCATATTCAACAACAATACGATAATGTTGTTCGCTTATTAGCTTATTATCAAAATCAACCAGCGGGTATTTTAGATATGATCGTAAGTGACGAAATTGTTGAAATTGATGGTTTTGGTGTCTTAGAGAATTACCAACATCAAGGGATTGGTAGTACGTTACAAGCCTATGTAGGGCAATATGCTGACACAAGACCGGTTATTCTAGTTGCTGATGGTGAAGATACGGCACGTGATATGTATCTTAAGCAAGGATATATCTACAAAGGTTTTTGTTATCAAGTTGTTAAAGAAAATATCAAATAAAATATAAAAAGGGAGCGAAAAAGAATTCATTATGAATTGTATTTCGCTCCTTTTATGACATGAAGATAATTGACGTGGGCTTTTAATTCTATAAAAGGTTGAAATCTTATGCTTTAACGCGTTCTGGATGACTGTAAATATTAAATGTACCATCTCGTATAAAGCCAATTGCTGTAATATTTAAATCATTAGCTAGCGTGATGGCAAGCGTAGTTGGAGCTGATTTTGAAAGTATTACGCCAACACCGATTTTTGCAGCTTTAATAAGAATTTCAGAGGAAATACGTCCACTAAAAATGAGGATTTTATCTCGAACGGGAATACGGCGTTTTAAACAAAAACCATAAAGTTTATCTAAGGCATTATGTCGACCAATATCTTGGCGGTGTTCAAAGAATGTGTTGCCATCGCTAATTGCAGCGTTATGCAGACCGCCTGTTTGTTTGAAAAGTGTACTAGCTCCTTGTAGACGTGTCATCATATTTAAAATTTGTTGTGGATGCAGCGTTATATGAGACATCGACGTTTTTGCTATCGCCGCATCGTTTTGGAAATAAAACTCACGACTTTTGCCACAACAAGAAGCAATCATGCGTTTAGTTGAATATTCAAATCGATCACCGAGTTCATGTGTCAAATCCACATGGGCGAACCCCTTACTATCATCTATTTGGCAAGATTTAATTTCATCACGCTTGTATATTGCACCTTCTGATGCTAAAAAGCCAATCACTAATTCTTTCATATGAGTTGGACTGCAAATAACAGTAGCAAACTCATCTCCATTTACCATAATTGTAAGTGGAAACTCAGTAACATAGCTATCCGTTGTAGTTATAAGTCGCTCTCCATCATAATGAACAATAGATTGTCCTTGTAATACATCTCTTTCCATAATCATGCTCCCCACATCGTACAAGATAATATATTTATTATAATGCTAAAATACTAAGATTAAAATATAAATGATAGTACCACATTTAAGGCGTATTATTTAAAGTTATATGAAATTGTAAAATACACCTTTTATGAATATAAAAAAGTAGTATAATAATCCTAGAAGAGGGGGAATTTTGTCAATGAAATTTAAACATTTATTAGTTGTAATTGCAACATTAGTACTTATTTTAGCTGGTTGTTCTAGTGGTGGAAACGACAAAAAAGACGATAAAAAGTCATCTAGCTCAGATAGTAAACAAGAATTACGTATTTCTGCAGCAGCAAGTTTAGCCGATGTTTCAAAAGCACTTGAGAAGGAATTTAAAAAAGATCATAAAGATGCCAAAGTAACTTTTAATTATGGTGGTTCTGGAGCATTAAGACAACAAATTGAAAAGGGTGCTCCTGCTGATGTATTTATGTCTGCAAATACGAAAGATGTTGATGCATTAAAAGATAATGTGCATGATACATATAATTATGCTCATAATAAACTTGTACTTATTGGTGATAAAGACAGTACACAATCTTCAGTCAAAGATTTAAAGGGCAATGAAAAATTAGCTTTGGGTGAAGTGAAAACAGTACCAGCAGGAAAATATGCGAAACAATATTTAGATGATCAACATCTATACAATGCTGTGAAAGATAAAATTGTATATGCGAAAGATGTTAAACAAGTTTTAAATTATGTTGAAAAAGGTAATGCTCAGATGGGATTTGTTTATAAAACGGATCTCTATACTAACAAACAACGCAATGATAAAGTGAATGAAATTAAAGAAGTTGAATTGAAAAAACCAATCACATATAAAGCAGGTGCAACTTCAAATAGCAAACTTGCAAAAGAATGGATGGACTTCCTAAAATCAGATAAAGCCAAAGCCATTCTTAAAGATTATAAATTTTCGAATTAAGGAGGTCTAGTCAATGCCTGATTTTACGCCATTTTGGATTTCGCTTAAGGTTGCTGTGATAAGTACGATTATCGTAATGATTTTAAGCATAATAATTGCAAGACTGCTATATCGTGGCACAGGGCATTTTACGAAACTCCTTGAAAGTTTGATTCTCTTGCCGATTGTCTTACCGCCAACGGTCATGGGATTTATTCTATTAATTATTTTTTCACCGCGTGGTTTTGTGGGGCAATTTTTTCAAAATGTCTTACATCTTCCAGTGGTATTTACAATGACAGGTGCAGTTATAGCATCTGTCATTGTTAGTTTTCCACTTATGTATCAACATACTGTTCAAGGATTTCGTAACATTGAGCCTAAAATGCTTAACACAGCTAGAACAATGGGAGCAAGTGAAAATAAAATCTTTTTCAAGTTGATTTTACCGTTATCAAAACGTGCTATTTTAGCAGGAATTATGATGAGCTTTGCCAGAGCAATTGGTGAATTTGGTGCAACATTAATGTTAGCTGGATACATACCTAATAAAACGAATACATTACCACTCGAAATATACTTTTTAGTAGAACAGAGTCGTGAAAATGAAGCGTGGTTATGGGTGCTAGTTCTTGTGGCATTTTCAATTGCAGTCATCGGTACTTTAAATTTTGCTAATCGAGATAAGTATCGGGAGGTTGATTAAATGCTTAAAATACAATTGCATTATCAATTAAAACAAACACATATTCATATTGACATTGATGATAATATACCGAAGATATATGCACTTAGAGGACCATCAGGAATTGGAAAGACGACCGTATTGAATATGATTGCCGGTTTAAGACAAGCAGATAAGGCCTATATTGCTGTTAATGGACGTGTCATTACTGATACACAACAACATATACAAACTAAAATTCAATCAAGACATATTGGTTACCTTTTCCAAGATTACCAGTTATTTCCGCATATGACGGTGTATGACAATATTACATTTATGGCTGAACCATCAGAACATTTAAATCAGCTGATGAAGACTTTGAATATAAGTCATTTGAAAAAACAATATCCAATGACATTATCAGGTGGCGAAGCTCAGCGTGTTGCTTTGGCACGTGCATTGAGCACAAAACCAGATTTAATTTTATTGGATGAACCATTTTCTAGTTTAGACGATGCTACGAGAGATGAAGGTATAGAATTAATAAAACGTATTTTTCAAGAATGGCAAATTCCTATTATATTTGTTACGCATTCAAACTATGAAGCTGAAACGCTTGCAGATGAACTGATTATTATTGGTTAATATCATTTTAATTGGAGCTAAACAGGCCATTTTTGATCATTTAAATCGCATTTTTATGAGAGCGGTACTCAAAGGTAAATGAACCTTGGTTTCGCTCTTTTTTGATTCGCTAAAAAGTATCCTACAAAGTATTTTTATATAATAATTCAAATTTTTGAGAGTAGCTATAAATACTTATATAATGATGATAATGATGCAGAAAGAGGGAGCTAAGCATGACGCAAGACCGATACTCAAGGCAAATTTTATTTAATAAAATTGGTGAAAAAGGTCAAGAAGATTTACGACAAGCTCAAGTACTAATTGTTGGAATGGGAGCGTTAGGTACGCACTTAGCAGAAGGGCTAGTGCGTGCAGGAGTAAAGCAATTAACGATAGTTGATCGAGATTATATAGAATATAGTAATTTACAACGCCAAACATTATTTACAGAGCAAGATGCAGCAGAGGGCTTGCCAAAGGTAATTGCTGCAAAGGCGCATTTGGAAAGTATTGATAAAGATGTACAAATACATGCTTTTATAGCGCAAGTCGATCGTGCATTTTTAAGCTCGAATGGCACGCATGTTGATTTAATACTCGATGCAACAGATAATTTTGTAACGCGTCAATTGATTAATGATTTCTGTTATCAACAACATATTCCATGGATATATGGCGGAGTTGTTCAAAGTACTTATGTAGAAGCTCCATTTATACCTGGTAAGACACCATGCTTTAATTGTTTAATACCACAGTTACCATCGATGACGCTAACCTGTGATACGGTGGGTGTGATACAACCAGCAGTAACTATGACAACGAGTTTACAGCTTAAAGATGCATTGAAAATATTAACGCATCAAGATATTGCAGCAAAACTAACTTATGGAGATATATGGGAAGGACAGCATATAAGTATTGGTTTTAGTAAAATACAACAAGATAACTGTGCGACTTGTGGAACGGCAGCAAACTACCCTTATTTACAGCAACAACCTCAGCGCTATGCCATGTTATGTGGACGTGATACTGTACAGTATGTCAATCCAGATATTTCTCAAGAGATGTTGGTGTCATATTTGGACGCGCGTCAAATCGATTATCAAACGAACGGTTATTTAGTGATGTTCCACTTTAATAAATATCGTATTGTTTGCTTTCATGATGGTCGCTTTTTAATACATGGAATGACTAATATTACGCAAGCTACAAAACTCATAAATGCTTTATTTGGATAAAGGAGGTCTAAATATGCATACACATAGGAAAATAGATAGAGCTATAAATTGTGCTGTATTAACGGTTTCAGATACTCGAGATAAAAAGAGTGATAAAGGAGGACAACTTGTTCAAACATTACTGCATGATGTAGATGCGGAACTTGCTATTAAAGATTACGCCATAGTAAAAGATGAAAAAATAGCAATACAAAATCAATTACAGTTATGGTTGAAGTCTGATATTGATGTCATTATCACAACGGGTGGTACAGGAATTGCACCAAGAGATGTAACGATTGAAGCGGTAGAACCATTGTTGACAAAAAAATTAGATGGTTTTGGGGAGTTGTTCAGGTATTTAAGCTATGCTGAAGATGTTGGTACAAGGGCACTTTTATCGCGTGCAATTGCAGGAACAGTAAATAATAAACTTATTTTTACGCTACCAGGTTCTACAGGGGCTGTTAACTTAGCAATGAAAAAGCTCATACAACCAGAATTAAATCATATGGTTTATGAGCTCAATAAAAAAGTGTAATAATTGAAATAAATAAAAAAATGGTTATTGTCTATAGTATTCGCCGGATTTGCCGCCAGTTTTACTTAATAAAAATGTTTCACCAATAATCATGCCTTTGTCAACCGCTTTAGTCATATCGTAAATAGTTAAGGCGGTTATAGAAGCTGCAGTTAATGCTTCCATTTCGACGCCAGTTTTGCCAGTAGTTGAAACGGTTGCTTCAATATTAAGTTGATGTTGACCTTTGTCTAAATCTGACCAAGAAAATGTAATATCAATACCAGTAAGCGGTAAAGGATGACACATTGGAATCATTGTAGAGGTGTTCTTAGCAGCCATAATTCCTGCAATCTGTGCAGTATTTAAGACATTCCCTTTTTTAGCTGTATGATTAACAATTTGTTCATAAATTGTGTGATTTACTATAATACTTGAATGTGCAACGGCAGTGCGCTTAGTGATGTTTTTTGCTGAAACATCAACCATTTTGGCGTTGCCTTGATGATTTATATGTGTGAAATCAGCCATGATATTCCTCCTCTTAAAATTCAGTATATCATGAAATATTAGTTAACTTGGAGATGATAAAATGACAATCGAGAAAAGAACGCCGATTCCTGTAAAAGAAGCAATTTCAAGAGTCGTAAATCAAGATATTTATACCTCAGTAATAACCGTTCCACTTGATGAAAGCTTAAATTATGTATTAGCCGAAAATATTGCTGCAACAAGTGATATTCCAAGATTTAATAAATCGCCATACGACGGATTCGCTATTCGTAGTGAGGATAGTGCGGGTGCTTATCATCAGAATAGAAAAAAATTTAAAGTTGTTGATCATATCGGTGCTGGAGATGTATCATCTCATCAATTACAAGCAGGTGAAGCGGTGCGCATTATGACTGGTGCTCAAATGCCAGAAGGTGCCGATGCTGTGGTTATGTTTGAACAAACGGTTGAAGATAAAGATACATTTACAATTCGAAAATCTTTTGAGCCATATGAAAATGTTTGTCTCAAAGGAGAAGAAACTGCAACTGGAGATATTGTGTTACAACGAGGGCAGCTTATTAATGCAGGTGCCATTGCTGTATTAGCTACGTTTGGTTATAGTGAAGTTCCTGTATTTGATAAACCAAGTATCGCTGTTATTGCAACTGGTAGTGAATTATTAGATATTAATGAAGACCTACAGCCAGGTAAAATACGTAACTCTAATGGACCAATGATTCAAGCACTTGCTAACAAGGTTGATATTGGTGCTGATGTATATAAAATTCAACAAGACGATTTAGATAGTAGTATTACAGCAGTTCGTGAAGCACTTGAGACACATCAAATTGTGATTACAACAGGTGGTGTTTCTGTGGGGGATTTTGATTATTTACCAGAGATATACAAGGCTATTGATGCTAAAGTATTATTTAATAAAGTTGCTATGAGACCTGGAAGTGTCACTACAGTCGCAGTTACTACTGATAAATATTTATTTGGCTTATCCGGTAATCCATCAGCCTGCTATACTGGTTTTGAATTATTCGTTAAACCTGCAATTTATCATATGATGGGCGCAGATGCTTTTTATCCACAAGTTGTTAAAGCTACACTTATGGAAGATTTTACGAAAGCGAATCCATTCAGTCGATTTATTCGTGCTAAAGCAACATTGTCAGCTAATGGCGCTACTGTGGTGCCTTCAGGTTTTAATAAATCAGGGGCTGTTGTCGCTATTGCACATAGTAACGCCATGATTATGCTTCCTGGAGGTACACGTGGTTTCAAAGCGGGACATACCGTTGACGTTATTCTCACTGAATCGCATGCTTATGAAGAGACGTTGTCGCTATGATTATTCAAATTGTTGGCTATAAAGACTCGGGAAAAACGACACTGATGGCGCACACCATTCGGTTACTAAAACAACACAATTTGACTGTTGTAACAATAAAGCATCACGGGCATCATGGAGAAGAAATCACGTTACAGCATCAAGAAGTTGATCATATGAAACATTTACACGCTGGTGCAGATCAAAGTATTGTTCAAGGACATCAGTATCAGCAAACGATTACGCGGCAATGTAATCAAAGTCTTAAGGATGTTATTGACAAATCTGTTACAATTGACTATGACATCATTTTAGTAGAAGGTTATAAATTAGCTGAGTTTGACAAAATCATTGTTTATCGTAACGAAAAAGATTTAACTCAACTTCAAGCATTATCCAATGTACGCTACAGTATTAATCTTTCCGACGCGCAAGCATTAACAAAATTTGATAGTTGGTTATTAGATTGGATAGAAATTAAAGGATGAACGTAATGAAACAATATGAAATTGTGACTGAACCAATAAATACAGAACAATATAGAAATTTCACTGTAAATGAATACCAAGGTGCAGTAGTTGTATTTACGGGTCATGTACGAGAGTGGACGCAAGGCGTTAAGACTAAGTATTTGGAATATGAAGCATATGTGCCTATGGCTGAAAAAAAGCTTGCCCAAATAGGTGACGAAATCTCAAAAAAATGGCCAGGAACGATTACCTCCATTGTTCACCGTATAGGGCCACTCGCAATTTCTGATATCGCTGTGTTGATTGCTGTTTCATCACCACATCGTAAAGATGCTTATCGTGCAAATGAATATGCGATTGAACGCATAAAAGAAATCGTGCCAATTTGGAAAAAAGAAATATGGCAAGATGGTTCAGCTTGGCAAGGTCATCAACGTGGGTATTACCAAGATGCCAAAAAGGGAGAGTCAAGATAGTGAAAGTATTGTATTTTGCTGAAGTTAAAGAAATACTTAATATGAGCAAAGAATATATAGATATTTTGGAACCGAAAACGGTTAAGGAAATTAGACAACTGCTAAATCAATATCATCCAGAACTAATGGATAAAAAATTCCAAATTGCAGTCAATGAAGAATTTACGAAAGAAGACGGTATAGTTCAACCTGACGATATTATTGCTTTAATACCACCAGTAAGCGGAGGATAAAATATATTATGAAAGCTATTATACTAGCTGGTGGCCATTCAGAGAGATTTGGTCAGCCCAAAGCTTTTGCCACCATTGATAACGAGCCTTTTTATAAAAAAATAATTCAAGTATTGCAAGATACTAATATGTTCAATGACATTATTATTAGTACAAATGATAAACTAGCACCTTTTTTTGACTATTCAAATGTGATGATAGATGAGGTCAAAGTTAGTGATAAAGGTCCGTTAGCAGGTATTTATACCGTTATGAAAGCATATCAAGATGAAGAACTCTTTTTTGTCGTATCGGTGGATACCCCTATGATTACTGGTAAAGCTATTAGTGGATTATATCATTTTATGGTTTCTCATCTGATTGAGAATCATTTAGATATTGCTGCTTTTTCTGAAAATGGACGAATGATACCTACAATCGCATTTTATAATCCTAAAATTTTACCTGTCATTAAGCAAGCTTTAACATCAAATGACTATAGTATGAAACACGTTTATGACCAAGTATCTGCAGCTTGGTTAGATGTGACTGTGATACAATCTCCAGACTATTGGTATAAGAATATCAATTATCAGCAAGATTTGGACTCTTTAATGCAGCAGATAAAATAAGCAAGGAGGTCCAGACGATGGTAATGCAAATAAAAGATAAACTTGGTCGGCCGATTCGTGATTTAAGAATATCTGTGACAGATAGGTGCAATTTCAGATGTGATTATTGTATGCCTAAAGAAATATTTGGTGACGATTTTGTCTTTCTACCTAAAGATGAATTACTTACATTTGAAGAAATTGAACGTATTGCTGAAATATATGCCGAATTAGGTGTAAAAAAATTACGTATTACCGGAGGAGAACCTCTACTGCGTCGAAATTTATATCAACTCATTGCAAGGCTTAATAAAATTGAAGGTATTGAAGATATAGGTCTAACGACAAATGGCTTATTATTAAAAAAACATGGCTTAAAATTATTTGAAGCAGGGTTACGTCGTATTAATGTTAGTCTTGATGCTATAGATAATAGTGTATTTCAAGCAATTAACAATAGAAATATTAAAGCAGAAACTATTTTAGATCAAATTAATTATGCAATTGCAATTGGTTTTCATGTCAAAGTCAATGTCGTTATTCAAAAAGGTGTGAATGATGATCAAATCATTCCGATGCTGCATTATTTCAAAGCTAAAAATATCGAAGTTAGATTTATTGAATTTATGGATGTTGGTAATGATAATGGTTGGGACTTCAGCAAAGTTGTTACTAAAGATGAAATGTTGACAATGATAGAGGATGAATTTGATATAGAACCGATGGCGCCTAAATATTACGGCGAAGTTGCAACATATTATCAGCATAACGATAACGGTGCAAAATTCGGTTTAATTACTAGCGTATCAGCCTCGTTTTGTTCTAGTTGTACTCGAGCTAGACTATCATCAGATGGTAAGTTCTATGGTTGCCTTTTTAGTACAGCAGAAGGATTTAATATTAAAAAGCTATTGCGCTCAGGTATAAGTAATAGTGAATTAAAAGCAGAACTCATTAAATTATGGCAAGTACGGGACGACCGTTATTCTGATGAACGGACAGAACAAACAGTTAAAAATAGACAACGAAAAAAGATAAATATGAACTATATAGGCGGATAAAAAGTAAATATGTAGATGAAAAACATTTAACACCTAAGTCTTCAAATAGAGGTGATTTCTATGTTTGAACAGTGCTTATATATTAGACCATGATCAATCATAAAGCTTTATTTTATATAATTAGTTTGAATATGTAGTTACTTCTCTATAATGCGTATTATTCATTCATCCTTTCATTAACAAGATGACATGATTAGAAGCATCATTTTATTATTACGTTCGAAAAATTGTCGAATTTTGGTGTTGTTACTTTAGCGATTGTATTGCTTATAATTGCTCTCGATTTTAAAATCAATAATTGATAACAATATTTTGCTATTAATTTAATAATTTTAATAGATTAAATTGAAACTATGGTATATAATTTTTATGAGCAATTAAAATTTCATATTCACTTACAACAGAGAATCAACATAGGAGGATTTTAATATGAGTCAAAAAGTACAACATTTTATTGCTGCCGAGAGAGAATTGAGTCAACTAAAACATTGGTTAAAGACAACTTACAAAGTCTCAATCGAAGAATTTGTCGTGTTGTTCAAAGTTTATGAGGGCAAAAAAATAAGTGGTAAAGAATTGAGAGATACTTTACACTTTGAAATGCTATGGGATACAAGTAAAATCGATGTGATTATACGTAAAATTTATAAAAAAGAATTAATTTCAAAAGTTCGTTCAGAAACTGATGAAAGACAAGTCTTTTATTTCTTTAATAAAGCACAATTAAAAGTGATTGATAAAATGAAATCAGAAATTGAGTCAATTAGTATAGCAAATTAGTATTTTAAATAACTAGGCAAAAAGCTGGGGCAAAATTTCTAGAAAAATAGCCAGTAAATGAGTTTTTTATAAATTCATTTACTGGCTTTTTTGTTTAAACTACTGCCAATATTTAGTTCATAGCTTAAAACATGTGCCATACACATTCATCTTCTCAGAGACATATATGTTTAGGGGCATATTAATTTGGAGTAAGGTGTTTAACTTTACGACCATGAATGACAAAATAAATTACAATAGTTATCGTGCTAACAAGGGCCATTAGCAAATAAATATTACTATAAGAAATCGTATTGGTAAACATACCCAAAACACTAGGACCAAAGCCAATACCAATATCCAAACCTATAAAGTATGTTGAAGTTGCTAAACCATATTTTGCTGGTGGAGATACTTTGATTGCAATGGCTTGCATTGAAGATGAAAGATTTCCATAACCAATGCCTAAAGTGATACCAGCTAGTAACAACGTAAATGGGTTAAAGCTAAAGACAAGTAAAACAAAGGATATGATTAAAGCAATAAATGCGGGATAGACCACAATATTTTCGTTATGCTCATCCATTAATCGGCCTGCAATAGGTCTTGTAATTAGCGAAGCAATAGCATAACAGATAAAGAAATAACTTGAAGCCTCAATTAAATGTCTTTGCTCAGCAAAAAACTGTAAAAAAGTAAGAATTGAGGCATAGCCCAATCCAACTAATAGCATAATGATAGCGACAGGAATAGCTTCTCGAGCAATAAAGCGTTGTAAGCTAAATCCTTTATTATGTTGATGAGGATGTTGATATTTTCCAGTGAAATCAAATGCTACGTGAACAAACAAAGAAAGTATGAGACTAATAATGCCCAGAATAATACAAATTGTAAATAGTAGCATGATTGAAAATGATTTAACAAGCAATAAACCGAAAAATGGACCGATTGCGGTACCTAGAACAAGACTTAATGAAAATAAACTAATCCCTTCACTTTTACGTGTTTTTGGGGTAATATATGCTGCTATTGTTCCTGTCGCTGTAGATGCAACAGCTGTAGCTAGGCCATTTATCAAGCGTGTAAAAATTAAAAACCATAACGGACCTGGAACAAAATATAATAATTGAGTAATCACTAGAAAAAGTAATCCAAAGATTAAAATTTTCTTGGGACCAAAATGATTGACATAGCGACCTGTAATAAAGCGACCTATTAATGAACCTACAACAAAGATACCAACAACAAGTCCAGCCAAACTATCAGGTGCATGGAAAGCTGTTTTAGTATAATCTGCAATAATGACTATTAATAAGTACATACATAAATAGATAAAGAAATTAATTACGAAGTTTAGTGTAAAACTTCTAGTGAATATAGGTTCTTTATGTAATACTGTTGAATTCAACGGTTATCTTCCTCCATAAATAATTGATGCAGCGAGGCCATCATATTAATAACTTGCTCCATTTGTTTTTCGTTTATTGAAGCATGTGCTAATAAATCTATTTGTATACGAGATACTTCATCATTTATTTGTTGATATAGCACGTGTCCCTCAGGTGACAAATTTAATACCTTTTCTCGTTTATCATGTCCAGGTGTAATGGTCAATAAGCCTTTTTCGGATAGTGCTTTTATAAACTGACGTGTAGTAGGCTTTTCAATGAAGCGACGTTTTGATATTTGGACTAGCGTTGTAGGTTGTTGTTTCGCAATATCTTTTAATACTAGCCATTGACCACTATGCAAATCAAAACGGTCTAATATTGGTTTAGTCGCTTTTATATATGGTCGATACAATTCAATAAAGCTATTGAAAAAATTATTTTGCAACAATCATAACACTCTCCTCGGAAAATGGTTAGGTTAACTAACTAAATTTGCACAAGATTTATTATAAATTGAATTGATACATTTGGCAATATCAAATTTGACACAGAAATATATGCTATAGTTTGTTAAACTATGGGTAACTAAAAGAAAAAGAGGGATGTACGATGGCAACACTTAATTTTGATCATCTTATTCATTATGTTGATCATTTAAATCAATTTCATTATCCAGGACAGCTACTCAAGCTTGAGCCAGGTGGCAAACACCATCGCTATGGTACATTTAATCGTTTAACATACCTAAATGACAACTATATTGAATTATTAGATGTTGAACAGCCGGATAAATTGGCTAAAGAAGTGAAATCCGAGGAAGGGCGCGTATCATTTGCTGCAAAAATTATTCAAGATTATTTTGCTGAAGGCTTCAAAGGGATATGTTTAAGAACAACATCTATTGAAGAAACTGCTCAACGGTTATGTGATAAAAATGTTGATACTATTGGTCCAATTCGCATGCATAGAGAGAATAAAAAAGGTGAACAAATTGACTGGCAATTATTATATATCGCTGATCCTGATTATTTAGTTAAGCCACCCTTTTTTATCCAATGGAATGAAACTGAAACAGAGCGGAAAGAGAGGTTTGCGCGTCATCAGCAATCACAATTTGTTATTGAGAAACTTGTTATTGCAAGTGAAAAGCGTGCTGTGACAGTTAAGAAATGGCAACTATGGTATGATATGGATATCATTGCTGATAACGATAAGTACACTGATTTGGTGCTAAAAGATGATGATATAATCTTTCGTATCCAAGATGGCAAGAAATCTGAATATGCCTCAATTGTAATTCAAGATCATGAAGCAACATCACCGTACAATATGACAATTAGAGGGGCAACATATCGTTTCATCAATGGAATGTTGCCGAAATCGTGATTCTTTTTAAATGATGTCTTGTTCGTCGACACTCACTTATGAACGATGTATAATGATAATTATTGCAATAATAAAGGAGTTAGTTTAGAGCATGGAAAAGATGAATATCACAAATCAAGAACATGACGCGTTTGTTAAATCTCATCCTCATGGAGATTTATTACAATTAACTAAATGGGCAGAGACGAAGCAACTTACTGGTTGGTATTCAAAAAGAGTTGCTGTAGGTGAAAATGGTGAAATTAAAGGGGTAGCCCAATTATTATTTAAAAAAATCCCAAAACTACCATTTACATTATGTTATGTCTCACGTGGGTTTGTTGTGGATTATGAAGATACAGCAGCATTAGAATTATTGTTGGCAGAAACAACTGCACTTGCTAAAGAAGAAAAAGCCTATACGATTAAAATTGATCCAGATGTCGAGGTTGACCAAGGAATTCAAGCCATTAAAAATCTTAAGAAATTAGGCTTTAAACATAAAGGATTTAAAGAAGGGCTGTCTAAAGACTATATTCAACCGCGAATGACAATGATTACACCTATCGATAAATCAGATGAAGAACTTATCAAGAGCTTTGATAAACGCAATCGATCAAAAGTAAGACTTGCCCTAAAACGTGGTACTCAAGTAGAACATGCTGGGCGTGAAGGTTTAGGAACGTTTGCACAGTTAATGAAAATCACTGGTGAACGTGATGGCTTTTTAACTCGTGATGTGAGTTACTTTGAAACGATTTATGATGCACTTCATGAAGATGGAGATGCTGAACTCTTTTTAGTGAAACTAGAGCCTAAACCGGTTATAGCTGAAACAACAAAAGAAATTGAAAAATTAAATAATGAAATTGAAAAGTTACAACAAAAAAAGCAAGATAAAAAAACTTTAAATAAAATTAATGATGCACAAAATAAGATGAATAATGAAGTAGAACGACGTCAAGAATTAGAATCACTTTTGGAAAAACATCCTGATGGTCTTTATTTATCAGGTGCGCTACTAATGTTTTGCGGCAAAAAAGCTTATTATTTATACGGTGCATCATCTAATGATTATCGTGATTTCTTACCAAACCATCATATGCAATTTGCGATGATGCGCTATGCGAGAGAAAAAGGTGCAACATCATATGATTTCGGTGGTACCGATAATAATCCACCTAAAGATAGTGAACATTATGGTTTGTGGATTTTTAAAAAGACATGGGGAACATACTTAAGTGAAAAAATTGGTGAATTTGATTATCCTCTTAACAAACCATTATATCAACTTATTGAAAAGGTTAAGCCCACTTTAACTAAAGCAAAGATAAAGTTATCTCGAAAATTGAAACGAAAGTAATGTCGGTGTACGTAATAAGGTGACAATTTGATCTGGACGTGTCTATATTGGAGATTCGTTCAGATTTTTTTAGACATTCAAAGGTAGGGGACAATATAAATGATAAAAAAGCTATTAAAATTTTCACTTGGTAATAAATTTGCAATCTTTTTAATGGTCGTCTTGGTGATTTTAGGTGGTGTATATGCGAGTGCAAAACTAAAATTAGAATTGTTACCAGATGTTGAAAATCCAGTGATTTCTGTGCAAACGACAATGCCTGGTGCAACACCGCAAACAACTCAAGATGAAATCAGTAGTAAAATCGATAGTCAAATTCGATCGTTAGCCTATGTCAAAAATGTGAAGACTGAGTCAATACAAAATGCATCTATTGTTACTGTAGAATATGAAAACAATACAGATATGGATAAAGCAGAAGAAGTATTGAAAAAAGAAATAGATAAAATAGAATTTAAAGAAGGGGTAAGTCAGCCGGAATTAACACGTAATTCTATGGATGCTTTTCCTATTGTGGCATATTCCTTTACGAATAAAGATGGTAATTTAAAAGAAACAACCAATGCAATACAGAAACAACTGATTCCGAAACTACAAACCATTAATGGTGTACAAAATGCCCAATTAAATGGGCAAACAACACGTGAAATTACTATGAAATTTAAGCAAGATCAATTGGATAAAGTAGGGATGACAGCTGAGGACGTTGAAAATTATGTTAAAGCGGCATCTAGAGAAACACCACTGGGCTTGTTCCAATTTAATAATACAGATAAATCAATTGTTGTAGATGGTCAGTTCACCTCTGTAGATGCTTTTAAAAATCTACAAATACCGTTAAGTATGGCTGGTCAAAGTCAGAATTCAAATCAATCAAGTAATAGTAAGCAAACATCTGCTAGTAATAGCCAATCTAATGATACTAGTGCATTAGCTTCATCTAAGCCACAATCTTCTGATTCATTAACTTCAACAGGTAATATACCATCTGTTAAATTACAGGATTTAGCTGATATAAAGATTGGTGATGAACGTCAATCTATTTCGAAGACAAATGGTAAAGATGCTGTTAATGTTCAAGTAATGAAAGCGCAAGACGCCAATACTGTTCAAGTTGCTAAAGATGTTCAACAAACCATCGATAAGTTTACTCAAAATAACGCTAAAATTGATGGCGTGAAAACGATGGATACGGCAAAACCTATCCAAGACTCTCTTTACACGATGGTTGAAAAAGCCGCATTAGGTACGATGGTGGCTATTATTGTTATATTACTATTCTTGCGCAATATTAGAACGACAGCAATTTCTATAGTATCAATTCCATTGTCAATATTAATTGCATTGGTAGCTTTGAAACTAACAGATGTGTCATTAAACATACTAACTTTAGGCGCTTTGACGATTGCAATTGGACGTGTTATTGATGATTCCATTGTAGTTGTAGAAAATATTTATCGACGGTTGTCAGATCCAAAAGAACAGCTCAAAGGGAATCCATTGATTATAAATGCAACAACAGAAGTGTTTAAACCAATCTTGTCTTCAACATTAGTTACAATTGTCGTCTTTCTACCTTTGGCATTTGTTTCTGGTTCTGTAGGAGAAATGTTTAGACCATTTGCCTTGGCGATTGCCTTTAGTTTATTGGCATCATTACTTGTGTCAATCACGGTTGTACCGGCGTTAGCCTCAACATTTTTCAAGAGAGGTCTCAAACAACAACGACAGGTTAAACAAAATAATGAAAGTCTAGGTACAGTTGGTCGTGGATACCAAAAAGTCTTATCATGGTCATTGAATCACAAATGGTTAGTTATTATTATAACTACAATTATATTAATAGCGAGTGTTGTCTTAGGTGGCACTAAGTTGGGAACAAGTTATATCTCTACTGGCGAAGATAAGTTTTTAGCAGTTACTTATACACCGAAACCAGGTGAAACTGAAGAAGCAGTATTAAAGCATGCGAAAGATGCTGAAAAATATTTGCAAAGTAAGAAGAAAGTTAAGACGGTACAATATTCAGTTGGTGGACCATCACCGGCTGACCCAACTGGTAGTACAAATAGTATGGCAATTATGGTTGAATATGCCAAAAATACACCTCACTTTGACGAGGAACCAGATAAAGTGTTAAAACACTTGGATCGTTATAAACACCCTGGAACATGGAAGAATTTAGATATGGGAACAGGTGTCGGCAACAGTTCAATAGAAGTAACGGTAAAAGGTAAGTCTACAGAAGCAATTAAAGGGACCGTCGCTAAAGTTGAACAAGCGATGAAGAAAACTTCAGGAGTGGCAAATGTCAAATCAGATTTATCAGAGACATATGATCAATATGAGATAAAAGTTAATCAAAATAAAGCGACTGACAATGGCATTTCTGCAAGTCAACTTGCGTTAAATTTAAATGAAAATTTACCTGAAAAGACGATTTCAACAGTTAAAGAAAATGGAAAATCTATTGATGTTAAAGTGAAACAAAATAAACGTACAGATTGGTCTAAAACGAAATTAGAAAATATTGAGTTGAAAAAACCAACTGGAGGCTCAATTAAGTTAAGTGATATAGCAACACTTAATGAAACATCAACACCTAGCAAACTTGTACAAGAAGAAGGTGATTATGCGACTACGATTTCTGGTAAGGTGATTAGTAAAGACGTAGGTGGTACGTCACAAACAGTCATGCAAAAGGTGAACAAAATAGATAAACCTAATCATGTCAGCATTAGTGTTGGTGGCGCGACGGATGACATTAATACAGCCATGGGACAATTGGCAGTTGCAATGTTGGCTGCGATTATTATTGTCTATCTCATTCTAGTTATCACTTTTAAAGGCGGACTAGCACCATTTACAATTTTATTCTCTTTACCTTATACAGTTATTGGAGTTGTATTAGCACTGCTCATTACTGGAGAAACTATTTCGGTCCCAAGTTTAATTGGTGTGTTGATGTTAATAGGTATTGTAGTGACCAATGCAATTGTATTAATTGATCGAGTAATCAATAATGAGCATGCAGGCATGTCGATGAAAGAAGCATTAATTGAGGCAGGAGGCATCCGTATACGTCCAATTTTAATGACAGCTATTGCTACTATTGGTGCATTATTACCATTATTATTTGGACAAGATAGCTCAATTTTAATTTCTAAAGGGATGGCAGCAACAGTCATTGGTGGACTTATTTCTTCTACACTCTTAACGCTCATTGTTGTACCAGTAATATACGAAATTTTATTTACTTTAAAAGGAAAACTAACCCGTAAATAATCTAAAAAAACACACATGACTAACGAGTATGATAGTCATGTGTGTTTTGCAATATATAGTATTCATTTCACAGTTTAAACTAATACATGATGAATACTAAAATTAAGTAAACAATGTATAACAAAAGAGTTAAGAGATTCAAAATAAGCAAGCCTTTGCGATCTTGTTTTATTGCTTTGAATCCAGTTACTTCAACATTACCAACAAGTAAAAGTAATACAATAAATACCCACCAATTTTCTGTAGGGAATTGCAGTGTAGTGATTGCAATTACGAAGAGTAGTAATATCCCCATAATAATGCGCAATATTCTTGTGAAAATTGTTGGCATTTTATAAATGCTAATATAGCTCACAATGAGATATAAAATAGGTAAAAGTATCAGATATAGTTGCATTTTAGACTTCCTTTCTAGGCCAGAGCCTATCATAGCATGTTAATGTTAATATGACTAGATGATTAATTATGACGCATTTTTGACCGTAATGTTGCAATTTGCTGTTCAATTTCAGCTAATTGTCCAATCAATGGATCAACATTTTGATTTAACGATTCTTTTTTTTCTAAATCATTTTGCAAGCGAACATAATCATATTTCAATTCAGCTAATTTAGCTTCTAAATCCATAAAATGAACTCCTTTGTCATCATAAAATAATGGTTAAAAGAATTATATCATGAATATAAAGACTTCTAAACCGAAGTAAAACTATGATAGAGTACTTTAATGTATATATAAACTTTAAATGAAAGAAGGGCGTATCGTGACTGAACAATTTGTTATGATTATTTTGCTAATAGGGCTTGGTTATTTTCTTAAGCGCATTCACTTTGTTAAAGCGGCTGATAGCCAGGTACTAGCAACACTTGTAATTAATGTCACTTTGCCTTCTCTGGTGATTGTAAATTTAAATCAAGCAGATTTAGATATGTCTTTTGTGATATTGCCTATTATGATGCTGGTTTACGGTGTATTATCTAAAGTCTTTATAATTTGGCTGTTTAAAAGGTATTCAAATAATATGCGTGGATCCGTGGGAATGATGATGGCAGCTTTAAATATAGGATTATTTGCCTATCCATTAGTAGAAGCGATATGGCCTCAAAAAGGGTTGATTTATTTTGGTATGGCTGATATTGGGGGAGCTATCATTATGTTTGGTGTAACATACTTTGTTGGGAGTTACTATAGTGAAGGTACCGATCAATTTAATTTTAAATTTTTAGCTAAAAAGTTAGTTCAGTCTGTTCCTCTAGTAACTTATATCACGATGTTTTCACTTAATATGTTTAACATTCATCTGCCACATATTGCTATTGACTTCTTTAGCATTTTATCAAAGGCTAATATGCCATTATCAATGATACTACTGGGAATGATGCTTAACTTCCAAATTGAACGGAATTATATTGCTGTAGCAATAAAGTACTTAGCAATTCATTACGGCGTTGGTTTGGCAGCAGGTCTGGCAGTCTATTTCTTCTTGCCGGTCTCCGATTCAATGATTAAAACGACATTGTTTGTTACTTGGCTATTACCAGTAGGTGTAGCTATTATTCCTTACGCAATTCAATTTAAATACAAAACGCTACCGTTTATTGGCATGGTGACCAATTTAACGATAATGATTAGTATCGTTATACTATATGTATATCAAGCAGTCTTTGTATCATAAATAACAGGATATATTATGATTGGGTAAAACCGTAATCATACAAACAAGAACTGGAGCAGGACAGCATTCATTATGAATTCTTAGTCCCGCTCCGGCAAGGTTGACTGGATTGAAAAAGGTTGGTATCAGCGTATTTTCAATCCAGTCAACTACTGTCAATATTTAGTTCATAGCTTAAAATGTAATGATGTCCCAGACTTGTTCAAATCACTTTTTAGTTGCTACTTGTAGGCTTAGTGAATTGTTCAAGTTTAAATTTTTTATATTCATAATTGACTTTGAAACCAAGTTCATTAAAGCGTGATACAAGTTTTGTATTTTTACTTCGTATTTTAAAATGAACTTTTTTAATTTCATAGTGCTTAAAGGCATAATTCAATCCATAACTTAATAAATCAAAGCCAATGCCCATGAAACGATAATCTGAGTGAGAGCTAAAGTATTTAATTTCAGCATGGGAACCAGTAGTATCAATTTGTAGATACAGATAACCTTTTAAGATGCCTTCACTAACAAAAAGGAATAAACGATGGTAATCATCTAATGTAGCGATAAGTTCTTCTGCTGTATGTGCGCCGTGTTTAAAAGTATCATGATGCAACTTAGCAAAATGACGGTAAAAAGCTGTATGATATTCAATAATATTAGGATTAATTGTCTCCGCATGTGTTTGCTTATAGGCTTCTAGATAGTAATCCGTGAAATTATAATGCGCATGAATAGCATCCATCAATGGATAATACGTTTGGAGTCCTTCTTCAAAAGAAAAATTAAAAATCGAATGAGCAGATACATTTGAATTTAATGCATTAAATAACGCTTGAAAATCCTCCACAGTTAAGTCATGCTCTCCTTTAGTAAATGGACCAATGACTTTATAACAATCTTTTGCGTAAGAGAAAGCAAACAAAATGGCCTTTATATCATTGTTATAATCTGCACATGCAAATACACCTGGAAAATGTATTGCCTTGGTTAATAAAGTATCTATATCATCATAATTTTGAGGCAATTTATATAAATATGAGGTCTGAATGTAACTCGAAGCTTCTATAAATGACTTAATCGTTGCTAATTCTGTGAGTTTATGAATTTCCATTGATTTACCTCCCGCACCTTATAGTTAAGTTAATTATAAGAATAATCGTCAACAATTAAAAGCTTTGCATGTGAAATCACATGTTACAATAAGACTATTAATGACAAAATAGTGTCGAATATGGTGACACTTGAAATGAAAGGACTTACTATGAAATCTTTAATTTTAGCTGAAAAACCTTCTGTTGCGAGAGATATAGCAGATGCTTTACACATAACGCATAAGAAAAACGGTTATATAGAAAACGAAAAATATATTGTGACCTGGGCACTTGGACATTTAGTAACCAATGCTCAACCCGAGCATTACGACAAAAGATATCAGACATGGAATTTAAACGATTTGCCCATTATTCCCAAACATATGAAAACGATAGTAATTGGAAAAACAAGCAAGCAATTTAAAACAGTGAAATCATTATTGTTAAATAAGCAGGTAAATAACGTGATTATTGCTACTGATGCGGGTAGAGAAGGCGAACTTGTTGCGCGGCTTATCTTAGATAAAGTAGGCAATAAAAAGCCAATTCAACGTTTGTGGATTAGTTCAGTTACTAAAAAAGCAATTCAACAAGGTTTTAAGAACTTACAAGACGGGAGAAAATATAATCATCTGTATCAAGCAGCGTTAGCGCGCAGTGAAGCAGATTGGATTGTAGGGATTAACGCAACACGTGCTTTAACGACTAAATATGATGCTCAATTATCATTAGGGCGTGTGCAAACGCCAACCATTCAATTAGTGTATGAGCGTCAGAAAGAAATCAAGCAATTCAAACCTGAAGATTACTACACATTGCATATTAAAGTTGCTGGCTATGAGTTTGATTTGGACTCACAGCAACGCTTTAAACAAAGAGAAGATTTAGAGCATATCGTTAAAGCCATCGCACAAAATAATATTCAAGTGACGACCGTTGAGACAAAGCGTAAAAAAAGCTATCCGCAAGCATTGTTTAACTTAACTGATTTACAACAAGAGGCGTACCGCCGATTTAAAATGGGACCTAAAGAAACTCTGAATACGTTACAAAATTTATATGAACGACATAAATTAGTGACTTATCCTAGAACCGATTCTAACTTTTTAACTAGTGATATGGTAGAAACGTTCTCTGAACGACTGCAAGCTTTACTTGCAACTGATTACAAAGTTGCAGTTAAAAATCTAATGAAAAAGTCGTTCAATACAAAACTAAATATCATTAATGATAAAAAAGTTTCAGATCATCATGCGATCATTCCAACTGAAATTAGACCAGATTTAAATCAACTTACTGCAAGAGAACAAAAAATATATATGCTTGTGGCTGAGCGCTTTATTGCATCATTAATGGAACCATACCAATATGAAATGACAACGGTTAAGTTAGAAGTAGCACAGCATCAGTTTAAAATGAAAGAAAACATACCTTTGCAACTAGGATATAAAGCCTTATTTGACACAACGCAAACTGAAGTAAAGAAACAACCTTTCCGTCAAGGGCAACAATATCCAATTTCACAAACAAATATAAAGAAACATCAAACAACACCACCAGATTATTTTAATGAAGGAACGTTATTAAAAGCGATGGAATCACCACAACAAGTTATTCATATACAAGATAAGAAATATGCACAAATGCTTAAACAAACTGGAGGTATTGGCACCGTAGCGACTCGGGCAGATATTATTGAAAAACTTTTCAATATTAATGCAATTGAATCAACAGATGGAAAGATTAAGGTCACATCTAAAGGACAACAAATATTAGATTTAGCACCAGAAGCCTTAACTTCACCGTTATTAACTGCAGAATGGGAAGAAAAATTAACTCGAATTGAAAAAGGTAAGTATAATCAGCGGAAATTTATACAGGAAATGCAAGATTTTACGACAAAAATAGTGCATGACATTAAAAATAGTGTGCAGACATATAAACATGATAACTTAACTACAACAGAATGTCCTACATGTGGGAAATTTATGATTAAAGTAAAAACAAAGAATGGGCAGATGCTAGTATGCCAAGATCCTTCTTGTAAAACGAAAAAGAATGTGCAACGTAAAACGAATGCAAGATGTCCAAATTGTAAGAAGAAAATGACATTATTTGGTAAAGGGAAAGAAGCGACATATCGTTGTATTTGCGGCTATACGGAAACACAACGACATATGGATGAGCGAATGAAGCATAAAAATAATAATAAGATATCTAAAAAGGAAATGAAGAAATATATGTCATCTGATGAAAAGTTGGAAAATAATCCGTTTAAAGATGCGTTAAAAAATTTAAAACTATAAATAATTCGAACAAAATGAGACTTTATAATAATAAAGTTCGTATTTGCTATTGTTTTTTCTACTAATAGGTATTAAACTATTAAAGTATTTTATTAAAAGGAGCATTTTACGGTGAGAAAATATTTCCAATTTGACGAAAATAACACGAATTATAAGAAGGAAATTATTGGTGGGATAACGACATTTTTATCCATGGCTTATATATTGGCTGTCAATCCACATGTCTTAAGTCTTGCAGGGGTTAAGGGTGTAACTCCAGACATGAAGATGGATCAAGGAGCGATTTTTGTAGCAACTGCTTTAGCAGCTTTTGTTGGTTCTTTATTTATGGGATTGATAGCGAGATATCCTATTGCATTAGCACCAGGTATGGGATTAAATGCCTTCTTTGCATTTACAGTAGTATTAAATTTGGGTATTCCATGGCAAATCGGATTAACAGGTGTGCTTTTCTCAGGAATTGTGTTTGCCTGTTTGACAATTTCTGGTTGGCGCGAAGTCATTATTAATGCCATCCCATATCAAATGAAAATGGCAGTATCGGCTGGTATTGGTTTATTTATCACCTTTGTTGGTTTACAAAGCGCTGGAATCATTGTGAAAAACAAATCCACACTTGTAACGCTTGGAAAGTTAACAGAAGGACCAGTATTATTAGCGATATTAGGTATTGTTGTAACGGTTATTTTATATGCTAAGAAAGTACCTGGTTCAATTTTTATAGGAATGGTGATTACTGCAATTGTTGGAATGGTAACGGGACTTATTCATGCACCTTCAGGTATAGTAGGACATGTTCCAAGTATTAAACCAACATTTGGGGCAGCTTTCGAAGCATTTAAAGATCCATCACAACTGTTTACGATTCAATTTTTAATTGTAATATTAACGTTTTTATTTATTGATTTCTTTGATACTGCAGGTACATTAGTTGCGGTTGCAACTCAAGCAGGTATTATGAAAGATAATAAACTCCCACGTGCAGGTAGAGCATTATTTTCAGACTCACTAGCAACGATCGTCGGTGCAATATTTGGTACGACAACGACAACATCATATATAGAATCTACTTCTGGTGTTGCTGTAGGAGCAAGAACAGGATTTGCGAGTATCGTGACAGGTTGTTGCTTCTTATTGGCATTATTCTTCAGCCCATTAATGCAAGTTGTAACAAGTGCTGTTACTACACCAGCCCTTGTTGTTGTTGGAGTATTGATGGCGGCAAACTTTGCTGAAATTGATTGGAAAAAGTTCGAAGTAGCTGTTCCAGCGTTTATTACAATTATCATGATGCCTTTATCGTATTCTATTGCTACTGGAATTGCGTGTGGTTTTATTTTCTACCCAATTACAATGCTTATTACTAAAAAACATAAAGAAGTGCATCCAATCATGTATGTATTAATGGTGCTCTTCATTTTATATTTCGTGTTTGTACACGGTTAAAATTAAAAAGATCCTAAGACATATGAATCATGTTTTAGGATCTTAATTACATATGGACAATAGTTGACTTGATTGAAAATGCGTTTATACCAAGTTTTTCAATCTTAGCCAACCTTTTGTCGGGGCGGGACTACGAATTCAAAATGAATGTTGTCCCGCTCCGTTTTAATTAAATCAGCGATTCTCATGTTTATCATCTTTATACTGTGTATAAACAACACGCGCATTTTTATTAGGTAGATAAGTTGGAGCGCTTAAGACGATAAATAAGAAAAATACCATCAAGAAGAATAAAATCCAATGCGTAATCATCCCAATAATTGGAAGAATTGCAATAAGTGATCCGACAATTCCAATTAAAGGTATAACTAGCATAGGCTTAATGGCATTTTGTTTATCGAAAAGCAAGATTATAACCAATACTAAATATAAAAATGCATTAAATAATAACGGTTGCCAAAAATAACTAAAGATAATCATTCCACCTAAAAAGGGGATTCCATAAAAGAATTCACATACTAATATAAATACACTAATAAGTGAAAGTGTAACTTTAATACTATGTTTCATGTAACGACACCTCCATTTACCTATATTATATGTAAAAAAAAGATATATAGAAATTAAAAAGGCTGTAAACTAATATTACCTAAATAATTAATGACTAAAAATGCGAAAAACAGTTGAACTGACTGTAATTATCAAGTACAATACAAAGGTATGTGTTAGACAAGGTTAGAAAAAATACAGAAACCCCTTGAATTAGATTGGTTTTTACTGTATCATATCTAATGTTGGACTTGTAAGAAGCGATGAAGCGAAAGGTTACTGACACACCCGGCCGCTTTGCCATGGCGTTGTGGCAGATAGTTTTCGTGGAGAAGTCTATCACTTAAATGTAGACGAATAAGGAGGGAAAATTATGGCAAAACAAAAAATCAGAATCAGATTAAAAGCTTATGATCACCGTGTGATTGATCAATCAGCAGAAAAAATTGTTGAAACTGCAAAACGTTCTGGTGCAGATGTTTCTGGACCAATTCCGTTACCAACTGAAAAATCAGTTTATACAATTATCCGTGCGGTGCATAAGTATAAAGATTCTCGTGAACAATTCGAACAACGTACACACAAACGTTTAATCGATATTGTGAACCCAACACCAAAAACAGTTGATGCTTTAATGGGCTTAAACTTACCATCTGGTGTAGACATCGAAATTAAATTATAATAGAAAATTTTAGGAGGTGGACTTTCGATGACCAAAGGAATCTTAGGAAGAAAAATTGGGATGACTCAAGTATTTGGAGAAAATGGTGAATTAATCCCAGTTACAGTAGTAGAAGCAAGTCAAAACGTAGTATTGCAAAAGAAAACTGAAGAAGTAGATGGATACAATGCTATTCAAGTAGGTTTTGAAGACAAACAAGCATATAAAAAAGATGCAAAATCAAACAAATATGCAACGAAACCAGCTGAAGGTCAT
The DNA here is from genome assembly GCF_001558775.1 of Staphylococcus lugdunensis. Classification (NCBI taxonomy): domain Bacteria; kingdom Bacillati; phylum Bacillota; class Bacilli; order Caryophanales; family Staphylococcaceae; genus Staphylococcus; species Staphylococcus lugdunensis. Next base: position 2,232,331 of record NZ_CP014022.1, read on the forward strand.
GCTAAAAAAGCAGGCACAGCGCCTAAGCGCTTCATTCGTGAATTCAGAAACGTCAATGTTGATGAATACGAAGTAGGTCAAGAAGTCTCAGTTGATACATTTGAAGCTGGCGACATCATTGATGTAACAGGCGTATCTAAAGGTAAAGGTTTCCAAGGTGCTATTAAACGACATGGTCAAGCACGTGGACCAATGGCTCACGGTTCTCATTTCCACAGAGCACCAGGTTCAGTAGGTATGGCTTCTGATGCTTCAAGAGTATTTAAAGGTCAAAAAGCACCTGGACGTATGGGTGGTAACACAGTGACTGTACAAAACTTAGAAGTAGTACAAGTTGATACTGAAAATGGCGTTATCCTTGTAAAAGGTAATGTTCCAGGAGCTAAAAAAGGCTTAGTAGAAATTAAATCTTCAATTAAAAAAGGTAATAAATAATTAAGTAGCGAAAGGAGGAAAATGCATAATGGCTAATTATGATGTATTAAAAGTAGACGGTTCTAAAGCAGGTTCAGTAGAACTTAGCGATGCAGTATTCGGCATTGAACCAAATAACAGCGTGCTTTTTGAAGCAATTACATTACAACGTGCTTCATTACGCCAAGGAACACATGCTGTTAAAAATCGTTCAGCAGTTCGTGGCGGTGGACGTAAACCATGGAGACAAAAAGGTACAGGACGTGCGCGTCAAGGTACGATTCGTGCGCCACAATGGCGTGGTGGTGGTATCGTATTTGGACCAACTCCAAGAAGCTATGCTTATAAAATGCCTAAGAAAATGCGTCGTTTAGCGTTACGTTCAGCATTGTCATTCAAAGTTAAAGAAAATGGATTCACAGTTGTAGATAGCTTTGGTTTCGAAGCACCTAAAACGAAAGAATTCAAAAACGTGTTAACTACATTAGAACAACCTAAAAAAGTTTTAGTAGTGACAGAAAATGAAGACGTAAACGTAGCATTATCTGCACGTAATATTCCTGGAGTACAAGTTACTACAGCGACTGGCTTAAACGTATTAGATATTTCAAGTGCTGACAGTGTAATCATCACTGAAGCAGCTGCTAAAAAAGTTGAGGAGGTGCTCGGATAATGGAAGCTAGAGACATTCTTAAGCGCCCCGTAATCACTGAAAAATCTTCAGAAGCTATGGCAGAAGAAAAATATACATTTGACGTTGATACTCGTGTAAACAAAACACAAGTTAAAGATGCTGTTGAAGAAATCTTTGACGTTAAAGTTGCAAATGTCAACATCATGAACTATAAACCTAAGAAAAAACGTATGGGCCGATACCAAGGTTATACGAATAAACGAAGAAAAGCGATTGTTACATTAAAAGAAGGATCAATCGACTTATTTAACTAAAATAAAATTACCAATAAGGAGGTAAGCGACAATGGCTCTTAAAAAATATAAGCCAATAACAAATGGTCGTCGTAATATGACTTCATTAGATTTCGCGGAGATTACTAAAACAACTCCAGAAAAGTCATTATTACAACCGCTACCGAAAAGAGCGGGACGTAACAACCAAGGTAAATTGACAGTACGCCATCATGGTGGCGGCCACAAACGTCAATACCGTGTTATCGATTTCAAACGTAATAAAGATGGAATCACAGCTAAAGTTGATTCTATTCAATATGATCCAAACAGATCAGCAAATATTGCATTATTAGTATATGCAGATGGTGAAAAACGCTATATTATCGCACCTAAAGGATTAGAAGTAGGACAAGTAGTTGAAAGTGGTGAAGACGCTGACATCAAAGTTGGTAACGCATTACCATTACAAAACATACCTGTTGGTACTATCATCCATAACATTGAATTAAAACCAGGAAAAGGTGGACAACTTGCGCGTTCAGCAGGTGCCAGCTCTCAAGTACTTGGTAAAGAAGGTAAATACGTATTAATCAGATTGCGTTCTGGTGAAGTTCGTATGGTGCTATCAACATGCCGAGCAACAATTGGACAAGTTGGTAACTTACAACATGAACTTGTTAACGTAGGTAAAGCAGGACGTTCAAGATGGAAAGGTATCCGTCCTACAGTTCGTGGTTCTGTAATGAACCCTAACGATCACCCACACGGTGGTGGTGAAGGTCGTGCTCCAATCGGTAGACCATCTCCAATGTCTCCATGGGGTAAACCAACTCTTGGCAAGAAAACACGTCGTGGTAAAAAAGCATCAGATAAACTTATCGTACGTGGACGTAAGAGAAAATAATAAAATCAACTTATTTGGGTGTGCGGCGTAAAGCTGCACGCACACAATAAGAAGGGAGGCGCCCAAATGGCTCGTAGTATTAAAAAAGGACCTTTCGTCGATGATCATTTAATGAAAAAAGTTGAAGCTCAAGACGGAAGTGAAAGAAAACAAGTAATTAAAACATGGTCTCGTCGTTCTACAATTTTCCCTAATTTCATTGGACATACATTTGCAGTATACGATGGACGTAAGCATGTACCTGTTTATGTTACTGAAGATATGGTTGGTCACAAATTAGGTGAATTTGCTCCAACTCGTACATTCAAAGGACATGCAGCAGACGACAAGAAAACAAGAAGATAACATATATAAGTAGAGGAGGAAATCCTAATGGAAGCAAAAGCGGTTGCTAGAACTATAAGAATCGCACCTCGTAAAGTTAGATTAGTTCTTGACTTAATCAGAGGTAAAAATGCTGCTGAAGCAATTGCAATTTTAAAATTGACAAACAAAGCTTCATCACCAGTAATTGAAAAAGTATTAATGTCCGCTTTAGCAAATGCTGAACACAACTATGATATGAACACTGATGAATTAGTTGTTAAAGAAGCATATGCTAATGAAGGACCAACATTAAAACGTTTCCGTCCACGTGCACAAGGCCGTGCAAGTGCAATTAACAAACGTACTAGCCACATCACTATCGTCGTAAGTGACGGAAAAGAAGAAGCTAAAGAAGCTTAATAATTATTTAAGGAGGGAACACTGTGGGTCAAAAAATTAATCCTATCGGACTTCGTGTCGGTATCATCCGTGATTGGGAAGCAAAATGGTATGCTGAAAAAGACTTTGCATCATTACTACACGAAGATTTAAAAATCCGTAAATTTATTGATAACGAATTAAAAGAAGCATCAGTTTCACACGTTGACATTGAACGTGCAGCTAACCGAATTAACATTGCGATTCATACTGGTAAACCTGGTATGGTAATTGGTAAAGGCGGTTCAGAAATTGAAAAACTTCGTAACAAATTAAACAATTTAACTGATAAGAAAGTACACATCAACGTTGTTGAAATCAAAAAAATTGATATCGATGCACGTTTAGTTGCTGAAAACATTGCACGTCAATTAGAAAATCGTGCATCATTCCGCCGTGTACAAAAACAAGCGATTTCAAGAGCTATGAAGTTAGGTGCTAAAGGTATCAAAACTCAAGTTTCTGGTCGTTTAGGTGGCGCAGACATCGCTCGTGCCGAACAATATTCTGAAGGAACTGTTCCACTTCATACATTGCGTGCTGACATTGATTACGCACATGCTGAAGCCGACACTACTTATGGTAAATTAGGCGTTAAAGTATGGATTTATCGTGGAGAAGTTCTTCCTACTAAGAACACTAGTGAAGGAGGAAAATAATAATGTTACTACCAAAACGTGTTAAATATCGTCGTCAACATCGTCCAAAAACAACTGGTCGTTCAAAAGGCGGTAACTATGTAACATTTGGTGAGTATGGATTACAAGCAACTACAACGTCTTGGATTACATCTCGTCAAATCGAATCTGCTCGTATTGCTATGACACGTTACATGAAACGTGGCGGGAAAGTTTGGATTAAAATCTTCCCACATACACCATATACTAAAAAACCTTTAGAAGTTCGTATGGGTGCCGGTAAAGGTGCTGTTGAAGGTTGGATCGCAGTTGTGAAACCAGGTCGTATCTTATTCGAGATTGCTGGTGTACAAGAAGAAGTTGCTCGTGAAGCATTGCGTTTAGCTAGTCACAAACTTCCAGTTAAAACTAAGTTTGTAAAACGTGAAGAATTGGGTGGTGAAACAAATGAAAGCTAAGGAAATTAGAGACTTAACCACTTCAGAAATCGAAGAACAAATCAAATCTTCAAAAGAAGAACTTTTTAACCTACGCTTTCAGTTAGCTACAGGTCAATTAGAGGAAACTGCACGTATTCGCACAGTAAGAAAAACGATTGCACGTCTAAAAACTGTCGCTCGTGAAAGAGAAATTGAACAAAGTAAGGCTAATCAATAAAAGAGGAGGTTGTAAAAGTGAGTGAAAGAAATGATCGCAAAGTTTACACTGGCAGAGTAGTTTCTGACAAAATGGACAAAACTATCACTGTATTAGTAGAAACTTACAAAACACACAAATTATACGGTAAACGTGTAAAATACTCTAAAAAATACAAAACTCATGATGAAAACAATTCAGCTAAATTAGGAGACATTGTTAAAATCCAAGAAACTCGTCCTTTATCAGCAACAAAACGTTTTCGTTTAGTAGAAATTGTTGAAGAGTCAGTAATTATTTAATACAAGATTAAAGATAAGGGAGGTTTAACGAATGATCCAACAAGAAACTCGATTAAAAGTGGCAGACAACTCTGGTGCTCGTGAAGTTCTTACAATCAAAGTGTTAGGTGGATCTGGTCGCAAAACTGCGAACATTGGTGATGTAATTGTTTGTACTGTTAAAAATGCAACACCAGGTGGCGTTGTTAAAAAAGGCGATGTAGTAAAAGCTGTTATAGTTAGAACTAAGTCAGGTGTTCGCCGTGATGATGGTTCATATATCAAATTTGATGAAAATGCATGTGTCATTATTCGTGATGACAAAGGCCCACGTGGTACTCGTATCTTTGGTCCTGTTGCTCGTGAATTACGTGAAGGTAACTTCATGAAAATCGTTTCATTAGCACCAGAAGTACTATAAACAAACAATAACCATAATATTTAAGGAGGTGCCCACATGCATATCAAAAAAGGTGACAACGTAAAAGTTATCGCAGGTAAAGACAAAGGTAAAGAAGGAAAAGTTATTGCTACTGAACCTAAAAAAGACCGTGTCGTTGTGGAAGGTGTAAATGTTATTAAAAAACACCAAAAACCAACTCAATTAAATCCTGAAGGTGGAATCTTAGAAACAGAGGCAGCTATCCATGTTTCTAACGTACAATTATTAGACCCTAAAACAAATGAACCTACACGTGTTGGTTATAAATTTGTTGATGGTAAAAAAGTTCGTATTGCTAAAAAGTCAGGCGAAGAAATCAAATCTAATAATTAATAAATAATCGAAAGGAGGATCCACTTTGAACCGTTTAAAAGAAAAATTCAACACAGAAGTTACTGAAAACTTGGTTAAAAAGTTTAACTACAGTTCAGTAATGGAAGTACCAAAAATCGAAAAAATCGTAGTTAACATGGGTGTCGGTGATGCTGTTCAAAACTCTAAAGTTTTAGATAGTGCAGTTGAAGAATTAGAATTAATCACTGGTCAAAAACCATTAGTAACTAAAGCTAAAAAATCAATCGCAACATTCCGTTTACGTGAAGGTATGCCAATCGGTGCAAAAGTAACACTTCGCGGTGAAAGAATGTATGAATTCTTAGATAAATTAATCGCAGTTTCATTACCACGTGTACGTGACTTCCATGGTGTTTCTAAAAAAGCATTTGATGGTCGCGGTAACTACACTTTAGGTATTAAAGAACAATTAATTTTCCCTGAAATCGATTATGATAAAGTAAGCAAAGTAAGAGGAATGGATATTGTTATCGTAACAACTGCTAACACTGACGAGGAAGCTCGTGAATTGTTATCAAACTTCGGTATGCCATTTCGTAAATAATCTCTAAAAAAGGAGGCTAATTAAGTGGCTAAAACTTCAATGGTTGCTAAGCAACAAAAAAAACAAAAATATGCAGTACGCGAATACACACGTTGTGAACGTTGTGGACGTCCACATTCTGTATACCGTAAATTTAAATTATGCCGTATTTGTTTCCGTGAATTAGCTTATAAAGGTCAAATTCCTGGCGTACGCAAAGCTAGTTGGTAATTATTAAGAGTCTGAAAGGAGGCAACAATCAATGACAATGACAGATCCAATTGCAGATATGCTAACTCGTGTGAGAAACGCTAACATGGTGCGTCACGATAAATTAGAGTTACCTGCATCAAACATTAAAAAACAAATTGCTGAAATCTTAAAAAATGAAGGTTTCATTAAAAACGTAGAATTCGTTGAAGATGATAAACAAGGTGTTCTTCGCTTATTCCTAAAATATGGTCAAAATAACGAACGTGTTATCACAGGTTTAAAACGTATTTCTAAACCAGGTTTACGTGTTTATGCTAAAGCTAACGAAGTGCCTAAAGTATTAAATGGTTTAGGTATCGCATTAGTTTCTACATCTGAAGGTGTTATCACTGATAAAGAAGCAAGAAAACGTAATGTTGGTGGAGAAATTATCGCATACGTTTGGTAATAATAAATAAGGAGGTGCCCTAACATGAGTCGTGTTGGTAAGAAAATTATTAATATTCCTACAGACGTAACAGTTACATTTGATGGTCATACTGCAACTGTTAAAGGTCCAAAAGGGGAATTATCAAGAACTTTTGATGAAAAAATGACTTTTAAACAAGAAGAAAACACTATCGAAGTAGTAAGACCATCAGATTCTAAAGATGATCGTACAGTTCATGGTACTACTCGTGCTTTATTAAACAACATGGTGCAAGGTGTATCACAAGGTTATGAAAAAACGCTTGAACTTGTTGGTGTTGGTTACCGTGCTCAAATGCAAGGAACTAATTTAGTATTAAATGTGGGATATTCTCACCCTGTAGAAATTAAAGCAGAAAATGGTATCACATTTGCTGTTGAAAAGAATACTACAATCAAAGTATCTGGCGTATCTAAAGAGCAAGTTGGAGCAATTGCTTCTAACATTCGCGCAGTAAGACCTCCAGAACCTTATAAAGGTAAAGGAATTCGTTACCAAGGTGAATACGTTCGCCGTAAAGAAGGTAAAACTGGTAAATAATAGATAACTCTCGAAAGAAAGGAGTATAACAATGATCAGTAAAATTGATAAAAATAAAGTGCGTTTAAAAAGACATGCACGTGTTCGTACTAGCTTATCTGGTACAGCTGAAAAACCTCGTTTGAATGTTTATCGTTCAAATAAACATATTTACGCACAAATTATTGATGATGTAAAAGGCGAAACAATCGTACAAGCATCATCTAAAGATAAAGATATTGCTAGTGACTCAACTTCTAAAGTAGATTTAGCTACAAAAGTTGGTGAAGCAATTGCTAAAAAAGCCAATGACAAAGGCATTAAAGCTATTGTATTTGACCGCGGAGGTTACCTATACCATGGTCGTGTAAAAGCATTAGCAGATGCTGCAAGAGAAAGCGGATTAGAATTTTAATTTAAAGGAGGGACAATTACATGGCTCGTAGAGAAGAAGAAGCGAAAGAATTTGAAGAACGCGTTGTAACAATCAACCGTGTTGCGAAAGTTGTTAAAGGTGGACGTCGTTTCCGTTTCACTGCATTAGTAGTAGTAGGAGACAAAAAAGGTCGTGTAGGTTTCGGTACTGGTAAAGCACAAGAAGTACCTGAAGCTATCAAAAAAGCTGTAGAAGCAGCTAAAAAAGATTTAGTAGTCGTTCCACGTGTAGAAGGAACAACTCCTCATACTATCACTGGTCGTTATGGCTCAGGTAGCGTATTCATGAAACCTGCTGCACCTGGTACTGGTGTTATCGCTGGTGGTCCAGTTCGTGCGGTATTAGAATTAGCAGGTATTACTGATATCTTAAGTAAATCATTAGGTTCAAACACACCAATCAATATGGTTCGTGCAACAATCAATGGTTTACAAAACCTTAAAAATGCTGAAGATGTTGCGAAATTACGTGGCAAAACAGTAGAAGAATTATACAATTAAGGAGGGAAAATAAATAATGGCTAAATTACAAATTACCCTCACGCGTAGTGTTATTGGTCGTCCTGAAACACAACGTAAAACTGTTGAAGCATTGGGTCTTAAAAAGACAAACAGTTCAGTAGTTGTTGAAGACAACCCTGCAATTCGTGGGCAAATCAACAAAGTAAAACATTTATTATCAGTAGAAGAAAAATAAATAAGGAGGTGCCGAGAGAATGAAATTACATGAGTTAAAAGCAGCTGAAGGATCACGTAAAGAACGCAATCGTGTTGGACGTGGTGCTGCAACTGGTAACGGTAAAACAAGTGGTCGCGGTCAAAAAGGTCAAAAAGCACGTTCAGGTGGTGGCGTAAGACCAGGTTTTGAAGGTGGACAATTGCCTTTATTCCGTCGTTTACCTAAACGTGGTTTTACTAACATTAACCGTAAGGAATATGCTATTGTTAACTTAGACCAACTTAATAAATTTGAAGATGGTACTGAAGTAACTCCAGCTTTATTAGTTGAAACTGGTGTTGTGAAGAATGAAAAATCTGGTATTAAAGTACTAGGTAATGGTTCACTTGAGAAAAAATTAACAGTGAAAGCTCATAAATTTTCAGCTTCAGCAGCAGATGCTATTGATGCAAAAGGTGGAGCACACGAGGTGATCTAATGTTTCAAACGCTTGTGAGCTTTTTTACAACTAAAGAAGTTCGTAACAAGATTTTCTTCACTCTAGCAATGTTAATTATTTTTAAGATTGGGACGTATATCCCAGCTCCAGGAGTAAATCCTGAACCCTTTGCACATCAAGGTTCGGATCAAGGTGTTGCTGCTTTGCTAAATACGTTTGGTGGCGGAGCCTTAAAGAACTTTTCAATTTTTGCAATGGGTATTATGCCATACATCACTGCATCTATCGTAATGCAACTATTACAGATGGATATCGTACCTAAGTTTTCTGAATGGGCGAAACAAGGTGAAGTAGGTAAAAGAAAATTAAGTAACGTCACACGTTACTTTGCAATTATATTGGCTTTTGTTCAGTCAATAGGTATGGCATTCCAATTTAACAATTATCTAGGCGGTAAATTGGTTATTAATCAATCCGTGATGAGTTATTTGTTAATTGCGATTGTCTTAACAACAGGAACAGCATTTTTAATTTGGCTTGGAGACCAAATCACACAGTTTGGTGTAGGTAATGGTATTTCAATCATTATCTTCGCGGGTATCTTATCCACTTTACCATCATCTATCATCCAATTTGCGCAACAAGCATTTGTTGGTAACGATGATACGACTTTAGCATGGTTAAAAGTGATAGGTTTAGTAGTAGGTTTAATCTTGCTAACAATCGGTGCAATTTATGTACTTGAAGCGAAGCGTAAGATACCTATTCAATATGCGAAAAAACAATCAGCTCAACGATTAGGTTCACAAGCAACTTATCTACCTTTGAAAGTTAACTCAGCAGGGGTTATACCAGTAATCTTTGCGATGGCGTTCTTCTTATTGCCAAGAACATTAACGTTGTTCTTCCCTAAAGCAGATTGGGCTCAAACTATATCTCAAACTGCGAACCCATCCAATACTTATGGTATGATTGTTTATGTTGTGTTAATTATTGCGTTTACTTACTTTTACGCATTTGTTCAAGTTAATCCTGAAAAAATGGCCGATAATTTGAAGAAACAAGGTAGTTATGTACCAGGTATTCGTCCTGGCGACCAAACGAAAAAGTATATTACTAAAGTGCTATATCGCTTAACTTTTGTAGGTTCTATTTTCTTAGCAGTTATTGCTATTTTACCGATTTTAGCGACTAAGTTTATGAGCTTACCACAATCCATTCAAATTGGTGGTACAAGCTTGCTTATCGTTATTGGTGTAGCAATTGAAACTATGAAATCTTTAGAAGCTCAAGTAAGCCAAAAAGAATATAAAGGCTTTGGTGGTAGATAACTTGTAGGAGGGCATTTATGAATATCATTTTAATGGGTCTACCTGGCGCAGGTAAAGGAACTCAAGCGAGTGAAATTGTTAAGAAATTCCCAATATCACATATATCTACTGGTGACATGTTCAGAAAAGCGATTAAAGATGAGACTGATTTAGGCAAAGAAGCTAAATCATACATGGATCGTGGGGAATTAGTCCCTGATGAAGTTACTGTAGGTATCGTTAAAGAAAGAATTTCTGAAGACGATGCAAAAAAAGGCTTTTTATTGGATGGCTTTCCTAGAACAATCGATCAAGCTGAGGCATTAAATGAAATTATGTCTGAGCTTGACAGAGATATTGATGCGGTTATCAATATAGAAGTTCCAGAAGAAGAACTAATGAATCGCTTAACAGGTCGACGTATATGTGAAACATGTGGTACGACTTATCATCTTGTTTTTAATCCTCCAAAGGTAGAAGGTATTTGCGATATCGATGGTGGAAAGTTGTATCAGCGAGAAGATGATAATCCAGAAACAGTATCCAACCGTTTGAGCGTTAATGTTAAACAATCAAAACCTATTTTAGAATACTATGATAAAAAAGGTGTCTTGAAAAACATTGATGGTTCAAAAAACATTGACGAAGTAACCAGCGATGTCATTGATATCTTAAATCATTTAAAATAGATCAACTTTATACGGTCTATTAAATGGTGATTTTATTTAGGTTTAATCTATGATTAATAAGTTGAGTGACATAAGACGATATAATTCCCGCACTTTTGTTGAAGTTATTCTAACTAGTCACTGAAATAGATTCGTATCGTTAAAGTTGTCTATTGACGATTACCTTACTATTGCAAAAAGGGGGAAGTAATCAATGGCGAAACAAGATGTAATTGAATTAGAAGGTACAGTACTTGATACTTTACCAAATGCTATGTTTAAAGTAGAATTAGAAAATGGTCATGAGATTTTAGCACATGTAAGTGGTAAAATCAGAATGAATTATATTCGAATTCTTCCTGGCGACAAAGTAACAGTAGAAATGTCTCCGTATGATTTGTCACGCGGTAGAATTACGTATCGTTATAAATAATCGTCACTCCATAATATAGGGAGGTATAAAAATGAAAGTAAGACCATCAGTAAAACCAATTTGCGAAAAATGTAAAGTCATTAAACGTAAAGGTAAAGTTATGGTAATTTGTGATAATCCTAAGCACAAACAAAGACAAGGTTAATTAAAAGAGAGGTGTAAATTTATATGGCACGTATTGCAGGAGTAGATATTCCACGTGAAAAACGCGTTGTAATTTCTTTAACTTATATATACGGTATCGGTACATCAACAGCTCAAAAAATTGTTGAACAAGCAAATGTTTCAGCTGATACACGTGTAAAAGATTTAACAGATGATGAATTAGGTCGTATCCGTGAGGTTGTTGATAGCTTTAAAGTTGAAGGTGACCTACGTCGTGAACAAAATTTAAACATTAAACGTTTAATGGAAATTTCATCATACCGTGGTATCCGTCACCGTCGTGGATTACCAGTTCGCGGTCAAAAAACTAAAAATAACGCTCGTACGCGTAAAGGCCCAGTGAAAACTGTAGCTAACAAGAAAAAATAATAGGTAAAGGAGGCAAAAATAAATGGCACGTAAACAAGTATCTCGTAAACGTAGAGTTAAAAAGAATATTGAAAACGGTGTTGCGCATATCCGTTCAACATTCAACAATACTATTGTAACTATCACAGATGAATTTGGTAATGCATTATCATGGTCATCAGCTGGTGCATTAGGTTTTAAAGGTTCTAAAAAATCTACACCTTTTGCAGCACAAATGGCTTCAGAAACTGCATCAAAATCTGCAATGGAACACGGTTTAAAAACTGTAGAAGTAACAGTTAAAGGTCCTGGCCCAGGTCGTGAATCAGCTATCCGTGCATTACAATCTGCTGGTTTAGAAGTAACAGCAATCAGAGACGTTACTCCAGTACCACATAATGGTTGTCGTCCACCAAAACGTCGTCGCGTCTAATTCTTGATTGTTATTGTTACAGGTCACTGATCACTTAGCAAAACAGTTTGAAATTAAAGTCGACGTATTTAAGGAGGATATTTGTAAATGATAGAAATCGAAAAACCTAGAATTGAGACAATTGAAATTAGTGATGATGCTAAATTCGGTAAGTTCGTTGTTGAACCACTAGAACGTGGCTACGGTACTACACTAGGAAACTCCTTACGTCGTATCCTACTATCTTCATTACCAGGTGCAGCCGTTAAATACATCGAGATTGAAGGCGTATTACACGAGTTTTCAGCAATAGATAATGTAGTGGAAGATGTATCTACAATTATCATGAACATCAAAAAACTAGCATTAAAAATCTATTCTGAAGAGGATAAAACGTTAGAAATTGATGTACGAGATGAAGGCGAAGTAACTGCAAGTGATATCACACATGATAGTGATGTTGAGATTTTAAACCCAGAGCTTAAAATCGCAACCGTGTCTAAAGGTGGACATCTTAAAATTCGTCTTGTTGCTAATAAGGGTAGAGGTTACGCATTAGCAGAACAAAACAACACTAGTGATTTACCAATTGGAGTAATTCCTGTTGATTCACTTTATTCACCTGTAGAACGTGTAAACTATACAGTTGAAAATACACGTGTAGGTCAAAGTAGTGATTTTGATAAATTAACATTGGATGTTTGGACAAATGGTTCAATCACGCCACAAGAATCAGTATCATTAGCTGCTAAAATAATGACTGAGCACTTAAATATCTTTGTAGGTCTTACTGATGAAGCTCAAAATGCTGAAATTATGATCGAAAAAGAAGAAGACCAAAAAGAAAAAGTATTAGAAATGTCTATTGAAGAATTAGACTTATCTGTACGTTCATATAACTGTTTAAAACGCGCAGGAATCAATTCTGTACAAGAGTTAGCTGATAAATCAGAAGCTGATATGATGAAAGTGCGTAATTTAGGTCGTAAATCTCTTGAAGAAGTTAAATACAAATTAGAAGATTTAGGTTTAGGTTTAAGAAAAGAAGATTGATAAAGGAGGTTAACTCATGGGTTACAGAAAATTAGGTCGTACTTCTGACCAACGTAAAGCAATGTTACGTGATTTAGCAACGTCACTTATTGTAAGTGAACGTATCGAAACAACAGAAGCACGTGCAAAAGAAGTTCGTAGTATTGTTGAGAAATTAATCACTTTAGGAAAAAAAGGCGATTTAGCTTCTCGTCGTAATGCAGCTAAAACATTACGTAATGTTGACATCTTAAATGAAGATGAGACAACACAAACTGCACTTCAAAAACTATTTGGTGAAATCGCAGACCGTTATACAGAACGTCAAGGTGGTTACACTCGTATCCTTAAAGTAGGCCCTCGTCGTGGAGACGGTGCTGAATCAGTAATTATTGAATTAGTATAATTGTGAAATGTCACAATATATCACTGAATAAATACACTTAGAACTTATATATAAAGCAAATGAGTGCAACGATAATGTTTGCCACATACAAATATTGTCTAGCTCAGAGTACCCCATCAACTTAATAATCATTTAAAGCGTGAACTCAATAAACATGATGGGGTGCGCGCTTTTTTCATTTAGCTGTAGTTTAATTGACTATGGCTTTTTAATTTGTATCCTATTTGAAGTGGATGTTGTGTAGTAACGTGCATAGAAAATAGACAGTATATTTGATAAAATGTGGACAATATACAGATGATATGATTTCATGTAAAATATGATAGAATACATAAATTTTGATAAGGATGACTGACAATGGCTATGGAAGAAAATATAATTAAATTTAAAGATGTGTCATTTCAATATCAAAGCGATACTGCATTTACTTTAGATCATGTTTCTTTTAATATACCAAAAGGTAAATGGACGACAATTGTCGGTCATAATGGTTCAGGGAAATCAACGCTTGCAAAATTGATGGTAGGTATCGAGCAAGCAAATGAAGGACAAATTTTTTATAATAATCACCTTATCAATGCACAAAATTTACAAGATATTCGTAAACATATTGGTATCGTATTGCAAAACCCAGAAAACCAATTTGTTGGGTCAATTGTCAAATACGATGTTGCTTTTGGCTTAGAAAATCATTCAGTACCTCATGATAATATGCATCGCATAGTTAAACAGGTGCTTTCTGATGTTAATATGTTAGATTATGCAGATAGTGAGCCACAATCATTATCTGGTGGTCAAAAACAACGCGTCGCTATCGCTGGTGTACTAGCATTAGGGCCTTCAGTGATTATTTTAGATGAGGCTGATTCTATGTTAGATCCTAAAGCACGAGAAGATTTATTTGAGTTAGTGAAACGTGTCCAACAAGAAAAAAATATTACAATTATTTCTATTACACATGATTTGACTGAAGCAATGGATAGTGACTATGTGATTGTGATGAATAAAGGAACGGTTTACCAGGCTGGAATACCTGAGACCATTTTTTCGTCACAACACGGTTTATTAGATATTGGTTTAGACTTACCATTTGTAATGAAAATTGCACAACAATTAGAAGTTAGTAATCGTTATATTACTTATGAAGGGTTAGTGGACAAACTATGAGTATTACCTTTAATGATGTCACATATATTTATCAAAAGGGGACACCCTATGAAAAAGAAGCAGTGAGTCACATTCATTTGGCTTTAGAACAAGGTGTCTATTATGCACTCATAGGACAAACGGGTAGCGGTAAGTCAACACTTATTCAACATATAAATGGTCTTATCAAACCTACAACAGGAAGCCTTTCTGTTGGTGATATTACGATTCATCATAAAACCAAAGATAAACATATAAGAACTATTCGTAAAACAGTCGGTATGGTTTTCCAAATTCCAGAAACACAATTATTTGAAGATACAGTGGAACGTGAAATTATCTTTGGTCCGAAAAATTTTGGTATGGATATAGAACAAGTTAAAAGTGATGCCTTTGATTTATTAATGCAATTAGGTTTTCCAAGAAACATTATGTCTTTATCCCCCTTCCAAATGTCAGGAGGACAAATGCGTAAGATTGCCATCGTATCTATTTTAGCAATGAATCCCGATGTGATTATTTTAGATGAACCTACTGCAGGATTGGATCCTCAAAGTAGATTTCAAATTATGACACTACTTAAAAAGTTTCAACTTGAAGATAATAAGACTATCATTTTGGTGACGCATGATATGAATGATGTTGCGTGCTATGCAGATCAAACTGTAATTATGAAAGAAGGACAAATCGTTGATGTGTGTACACCGCGTGATTTGTTTGCTAAAGATAAGTATATAACAAATTGGCATATTGCCTTACCCGATATTGTTAAACTACAAAAAGATATTGAGCATAAACATCAAATAAAGTTTCCACATTTGGCACTTACAAATGAGGAATTCGTTCAAATGTATAAGGAGTGGCGGCAAAAATGAAAAATAAATTGATTATTGGTCGCTATCTACCTACACAATCATTGATACACGAATTAGATCCACGAGCTAAATTAATCTTTGTCTTTTTATTTATTATTACGATATTCTTTGCTCACTCGTTTACTACGTTTGCATGGTTGTTACTTATTATTTTAGCTATTATGATATGTGCAAAAATAAAACTTTGGTTTTTATTAAAAGGACTGACACCCATATTTGTCTTTCTGATTTTTACTTTTGTGATGCATATACTGTTTACCAAAGGTGGCTTTGTACTGATTCAAATAGGTGCGTTTACTATTGAAAGTGCGG
Organism: Staphylococcus lugdunensis; assembly: GCF_001558775.1. Lineage (NCBI taxonomy): Bacteria > Bacillati > Bacillota > Bacilli > Caryophanales > Staphylococcaceae > Staphylococcus > Staphylococcus lugdunensis. The sequence continues at coordinate 2,248,037 of NZ_CP014022.1, forward strand.
GTGTTTTGGAAGGGATTTTTATTTCTCTAAGATTAATTCTTATTGTAATGATAGCAACAATTATGACCTTATCTACAAGTCCGATTGATTTAACAGATGCCTTTGAAAAATTGATGTTTCCGCTGAAATGGATTAAGGTACCCGTACATCAACTCAGTATGATAATGTCTATTGCTTTACGTTTTATTCCAACACTAATGGATGAATTAGATAAAATTATATTAGCACAAAAATCAAGAGGATCTGAAATAAGCTCGGGAGGGATATTTGCACGTATAAAAGCCTTTGTCCCTTTGATGGTTCCATTATTTGTTTCTGCATTTCAACGTGCAGAAGACTTGGCTATAGCTATGGAAGTGCGAGGATATGATGCAAATGTTCAACGTACTAGCTATCGTACGTTACAATGGCAGATAAAAGATACAATTGTAATTTTAGCAATGATTCCAATCGCAGGTTTAATGTTTGTATTAAAATTGATAGGAGTGTAATGCGTTGCGTATTTTAGTCAATATATGCTATCAAGGAAGCAATTTTTTAGGATTTCAAATTCAAAATCAAGGTCGTACGGTTCAGCAACAATTTGAAAAGATACTAAAACGAATGCATCGACATGATGTTCGTATACATCCATCAAGTCGTACCGATCGAGGTGTCCATGCGCTTGAACAATTTTTCCATTTTGATACCGAATTAAAGATTGCTGATAGTCAATGGCAATATGCAATGAACAGTGCTTTGCCTGATGATATTTATGTCAAAGAAGTTAAACAGGTAGATTCGGATTTTCATTGTAGATATGATTGTGTTGGCAAACGCTATCGATATAAAGTGTATCAAGCTGAACATAAGAATCCATTTGAAAGTGGATTGAAGACTTATGTACCACAACAATTAAATATTGAACGTATGAATGAAGCTGCTCAAAAATTTATTGGGACACATGATTTTACAGGATTTTGTTCGCAAAAAACAGAAGTAGAAAGTAAAGTTAGAACGTTATATCAAAGTGAAATTGAAATGACGACATATGGTTTTGATTATATTGTTACAGGATCAGGGTTTCTATATAATATGGTCCGCGTATTAATGGCTTTTCTCATTGAAGTAGGAAAGGGGAACCGTTTCCCGGAAGAAGTCACAGCATTATTGGAACAAAAAAATCGAGATAATGTTCCATTTACCGCACCAGCAGAAGGCCTTTATCTTGAAAAAATCTACTTAGCACCTGAAGATCTAATTAATGACTTTGGACAAAACATCAAAATTTATCGTAAAAAATCTTTACAAAACGACTAAATTAGATTGACAAAACACTTATAAAATTATAAGATTATTAACGGTATTGTTTTATATCCACCCCATGATAAGCCCCGGAAACTTATTGTGTTACAAGATATATAAGCAAAGCAGAAGAACAGTTAACAAAATAAATGAAACTAACGCTTTTAAATCGTAACAGTATTTAAGTATCGAAAGCAGATTGTGATTTATCTCATAGGTTCGAATGTGAAGACAGGATTACAATCTAGACACAGCATTTATTTTTAGGAGGACAATTATTATGCGTCAAACATTTATGGCAAATGAATCAAACATTGAGCGCAAATGGTATGTAATTGATGCTGAAGGCCAAACATTAGGTCGTTTATCATCAGAAGTTGCATCTATCTTACGCGGTAAAAATAAACCAACTTACACACCACACGTTGATACTGGTGATTTCGTGATCATCATTAACGCTTCAAAAATCGAATTAACTGGTAACAAAGAACAAGATAAAATTTATTACCGTCACTCAAATCATCCAGGCGGACTAAAAGCTGTTACTGCTGGAGAATTGAAACGTAATAATCCAGAACGCTTACTTGAAAATTCTATCAAAGGTATGTTACCAAGTTCACGTTTAGGCGAAAAACAAGGTAAAAAATTATTTGTATATGGTGGCGCTGAACATCCACACGCTGCACAACAACCAGAAAACTACGAGTTACGTGGTTAATTAGAAGGAGGAAATTACATTGGCACAAGTTGAATATAGAGGTACAGGCCGTCGTAAAAACTCAGTAGCACGTGTACGTTTAGTACCAGGCGAAGGTAACATTAAAGTTAACGATCGTGATGTGCGTGACTACTTACCATTCGAATCATTGATTTTAGACTTAAACCAACCATTTGATGTAACAGAAACTAAAGGTAACTACGATGTTTTAGTTAATGTACATGGTGGTGGCTTCACTGGACAAGCTCAAGCAATTCGTCACGGTATTGCACGTGCGTTATTAGAAGCAGATCCTGAATACAGAGGTTCTTTAAAACGTGCTGGATTATTAACACGTGATCCACGTATGAAAGAACGTAAAAAACCAGGTCTTAAAAAAGCACGTCGTTCTCCACAATTCTCAAAACGTTAATTGTTGGAAGAAATATACAAAACACCTCGATATTATGTCGAGGTGTTTTTTGTGGAAAAATTCAGTATATTGTGTCTTGATATTTAACCAATCTTTCTAGGATTAACTTGAGAGGTATATATAAAACATATTACACTATACTATTACGAAAAAGATTTCTGGAGGAACTACTGTTTGACGTTTTAAAACTCCATCTAACAGTCTTTTAAAGAGAGATATATGATGTGTTCGTATACCTATTACAAAAGTAGGAAAATCAAATTATATTATTACAGTCAATGTGGCCGATGTTGATTTTGGCAATATAGTCATAAGAAATAATCATATGAACCACAGTATTAATAGTTTTAACTTTTGCTAGTAAAGTGAATCAAAATTGGTTATGGAATAATAACAAGTGAAATGGTTCGCTCTTTGTTATTCGTATTTTGTTTTTCATTGTAATATTTATTAATTAAACAGTTAAGATCGGACTGGAAATTTTCAAATTCACTGTCTTCTAAATTTAGTTTTGAAATAGAAAAGGTAGCTTTATCATCCTTATTAATTGTTTTATGATAATTTTGATAAGATTGTAATACATACATAAAATAATAAGTAACAAAGTCTATTTTTTTACTGTAATTCGCTTGAGTCCACTCTGTTTCATCAATTTTATAGCCTTTAGAGTTTATTGCATAATAGTTTTCTTCACTAGAACGTAATTTTTTGGTCTTTACAATTTTTAATAATTGTTCTTCAAACATAGCATTTACATGTCTATACAGTGTTGCTTGAGGCACATCTTCTAATAATTCATTGAGTTGCATAATAGAAAGTCCTTCTGGTTTATCGATTAATGTTAATGCGATTTTAAAACGTGTTTGATTTTTAAATAAACTGAATTCCATACATAACACCTCACTTTATACATAATAATTGATTTTTAAATAAATGTACAGTAACATTATCATTATCAATAATGATAATGGAGGGTGAAAATGAATACTGATATTAACGTCTTAAAAGAAATAGACTGGGGGACTATTATGCCAATATTAATACCAATATTGGTTTTACATGTAGTACTTTTAATAATTGCCCTAATCGATTTATATAGACGAAGAAAAATTGTTAATTATCCTATTGCTTGGGCAATCGCAATTTTGTTGTTTAATACTATTGGACCTATTCTTTATTTGATTATTGGAAGGAGGCTAATAAAAATTGATCGAGATTAAGCATGTGAATAAAATGTTTAGAGGAAGAAAAATACTGAAAAATATTTCTTTTAATATTTCAGAGGGAGAGTGTATTGGATTATTAGGTCCTAATGGTGCTGGGAAAACAACATTGATTAAATGTATTACTGGAATTATTAATTATGAAAAAGGGGAAATTAAATTTAATGGAAAAAATATTTTGAATTTTAAAAATGATATTGGTTACTTATCACAGCACACAGATTTTAAGCAGTGGATGACTTGTGAAGAGTCGTTAAGATTTTTTGGTGGTTTATCAGGTTTAAATAAAACGTATATTGCTCAGAATATTAATGAAATACTAAAAGATGTAGGTCTTCAGAATAAAAATAAATATAAGGTAGAAGAATTATCAGGAGGGATGAAACAGAGATTAGGCATAGCACAGGCTATTTTACATCGTCCAAAGTTTTTGGTCTTAGATGAACCAGTATCAGCTCTTGATCCAGTTGGCAGGAATGAAATCAAAAACCTAATAAAAAAATTGAAAAAATACACAACAGTTCTTATATCCACACATATTCTTGATGATGCAAGTGAATTTTGTGATCGATATATTATTATAAAAGATGGAGAAATCATCGGAAATATAACCAATGAAGATGAGACTGTGAATTACAAAAGTATATATTTAAAAATTTCTTTAAAAGATTCTTATGATCCGGATATTCAATTAACCGACTTATATGATTTACAAAAAGTAAAAGCAGGAGAATATATTGTAACCAGTCGAAAGCCAATTGAAATATCTAAGTTAATTGAAGAACTGGACAAAATTAATATTAAAGTGAATTCAATTGCATATGAAAAGAAAGATTTAGAGAAAATATTTTTAGAGTTGGTGTCTGATATATGAGAAATATATTAATTTTAGGAAAAGTGGAATTATTAGAAGCAGTAAGGAACATTAAATTTATATGGTTAGCAATATTCTTTTCTATTCTTGGATTGACGCAACCTTTAATTGATAATTACATGGAAGTGATTATTAAAAATTTTGGAGGGGTTGATGGGATTATTATGGACCCTAATGCACCTAAGCCTCAGGCTAATGAAGTTTTGTTGGCAACGTTTACTGGCCAATTTAATCAGATGGGTTTGATTGTATTGGTCATCAGCTTTATGGGTATGATAGCTGATGAAAAGAAGAGTGGAGTTCTGGGGTTTATATTTACAAGGCCAGTATCTAGTATGCAATATATTATTTCGAAGCTTTTTGGAAACTGGATTATTAGTATGATATGTATCTTGATTGGTGCTGGTGTTTCATATTGTTATACTATTTATCTTTTTGATTATTATCCATTTATTAATTTTTTATTTTTTCTCTTATTTTATAGTTTGTGGATTCTTTTTATTGTCAGCGTAACGATATTATTAAGTACTTTTATAAAAAGCTCTATTTTTATAGGTGTGATAACTATCGTAATATCAATGGTATTTATATTATTGGGCAATATTAATAAAACATTTGCTTTATTTTTACCAAGTGGTGCACTTACATTAGCTGAAAGCCAATTTCAAAATATAAATTCTAATCTCTTATTGATAATCGCACCTGTTATTTATATTGTTGCCATAGTATATGCATCTAAAGTCATTATCAAGAAATTCTAAGGAGGTATAGAAATGTTATCCATTCAAAATTTAAGTAAAACGTATAAAGGTTCTGATAAAGGTGTTAAGAATTTATCATTAGAATTATATGAAGGTGATATATGTGCTTTTATTGGAGCAAATGGTGCTGGGAAAACGACAACGATTAAATCAATTGTTGGAATACATACATTTGATCATGGAGAAGTGAAATTGTTCAATATAAATCTAAAAGATAATCCAGAGTATTATAAATCTTTCATTGGTTATTCACCAGATACGCCTGATTTGTACAATAATATGACGGGGAAAGCATATATTGAACTAATAGCGGCGCTTTATAAAATGGAGAACATAGAACTTGAAGAGAAATTAAGTTACCTAATAAAAGAATTAAAATTTGAAAGTGCCATTTATGATTTGGTTTCTAGTTATTCTCATGGAATGAAGCAGAGGTTAGTGCTTATTTCATTATTAATGCATGATCCTAAATTAATTATTTTGGATGAACCATTTGTTGGCTTGGATCCAAATGCTATTGATTTTTTAGTGAATGAAATTAGAAGACGAGCCAGTGAAGGAGCAATCATTTTATACTCTACACACGTACTTGAAGTTGCTGAAAAATTATGTAATAAACTTGTTATTTTAGATCATGGTAAAGCTGTAGTAAATGATACAATGGAAAGTATTCTTAAAAAAGCACCATTAAATGAAATATTTAAGGATGTGACTTCTGATGAATAATCTTAAATTGTTATTTTTATTTCGATTAAAAAATCAAACGCAATTATCTAATTTGAAAAGCAATAATAAAGAAGTAAGAAAGCATTCTATTTACACTATCACAGGATATATTACAGCATTTATAATGTTTTTAGGATATATAGTTTTCATTGCAATAGATTTAAGTTTAAATAATAATATCCATGAATTTTTTGTATTATTAACATCCATTTTATTTTGGCTATTTGGTATATGGAATATACTTAGCGGATTCGATAATGTCATAGAAGGGAAGGATGGTGAATTTATTTATAGTCTGCCAATAAAAAACTGGCAAGCAAAACTGTTTTATTTATTAAGTAAATATTTGATTCATATTACTTTGACTTTTACCATTTTTATTCTAAGTGTTGTCTTCGTAATCCCTTTGTTATCTCATTTATTGTCAGTAATTCTTATGATTATTTTATTAAGTTTTATTGTTCCTCTTCTAGCTACAAATATACCTTTTATCATTTCCATATTAGTAAGAAATATACTAATATTTATCAAGTTACGTAATAATATAACAGAGTCAATTTTTACATTATTCGCATTTATAGCTCCGTTAATTTATTTTATCTTTAACTCTGAAATGGTTGGTTATAAAGAATGGTTTATAAATACATCTATTTTACGGTACCCGCTTAACAAGATGACTAGCTCTCCTTTTTTATTTAATATGTTTTTGTTAATTGTTATTACCTTTATTACAACGTTCATAGTTATTTATATGCTGATTAATTTTCATGATTCCCTTAGAAATCAAACAAATAAGCGAAAGAAAAAAAGAAATGGGAATACGGTATTTAAAATAAATTCACCAGTATTCAGTTTAATAATAAAGGAATTTAAATTATATTTTTCCTCTTTAACTTATGTTAGTAATACAATCATAACTCCAGTAGTTATTGTTATATTAAATATAAGTATTCTAATTGGAATAATACCCAGTATTGATTCAATTTCTTATGATTTACTAGGATTTACTATTAGTTCTCAGCAAATATATGTACTTATTGTCTTTACTTTTGTAATTCTTACTACTACAACTTCTTGTAGCATTTCTTTTGAAGGAAAGAGTATTTGGATTATGTTAGTGGCTCCTATTAATATTAAGAAAATAGCGATTGGAAAAATATTAGTTAATATACTTATATTTTTACCAGGTATTGTTTTAACTTCTATTGTGTTCTATACAGTATTTCATGCAGGTGTATTTTATTTAATTATAATCAGTACGTTGTTAGTATCTACCCTCACTTTGATAAGTATTATTGGGTTTTTAGTAAATTTACGGTTCCCATCCTATAACTGGAGTTCTGAAATGGAAGTTGTTAAACAAAGTAAAGGAACTATTGTAACTGCAATAATAAGTATGATAATTATTCCGATAGTTATTGCATTTGTTCTAATAAATAACTCATTGCTGATTTTATTGATAATTTTTATAGAAATGGCAGTGATTATAATTATGTTTAAAAAAATTACAGCAGATAGTTTAATTTTAAAATAATAAAGAATGTAATAAGAAATACAATGTAAATGTAGTATAAAATCCACAATAGAATATTCTTATTATTAGAAGATTAGTTGACAAAATATTTTATTCTTTATCTTTAGAGATGTAATAGACACAATAAAGAAAAAATCAATATTTTAAAAAATATTTGCTTAATATAGTTGACATATTAATTAAATAGATTAAGATAAAAGTGACTAGAAAAATTTATTTGGTCATAAATGAATAGGGGTATTAATATGGCATTCTCTAAGATTGAAAAAGAAAATATTAAGAAAAATTTATTAGAAAATTGTGAAAAGCATTGGTCAAAATACGGTTATAAAAAAACAAATATTAATGACTTGTGCCAAATTTCTGGAATATCAAAAGGTTCTTTTTATAATTTTTTTGATTCGAAGGAGGCATTATTTTATGAAGTCATCATAAGTGCACACAATAAGTTAGTGAAAATTACAGAGGACGGTTTAAAAAAATGTATGACTAAATATGATTTTGCTAATTTTTTGAAACTGTTATATCAGGAATATACAAAATTAGATTTTTTAAATGAGACATCACAACAGGATTTTATCAAATTTTTAAATAAACTAGATGTAAAAAAACAAAAAAAATTAATGGAAAATGTACACTATGATCTTCGTAATGAAATTAGGAAATCAAATTTGAAATATAAAGTTGATGAAAATTTAGGAATTTCTGCCTTAGGATATATCTTTACTCCTTTATCAAAAGAAGAGTTAGATATATATAATGAAAATGGAACAATCGAGTTTTTAATTGACATAACCGTTGATAGGATTTTTGAATAAGTTTTAGTTAAAGGAGGTCAATCAGATGGAATTAATTAAATCATCCTATATGACACAAGCTTCTATGGAAGAAGAACAACTTTATTTGATATGGAATAAATCATCTGTGACTAGATCGTTATATACGGAAACATGGTGTTTTAAATTACTAATTGAATGTGACAAAAATAAACTTGTGAAAGCACTTTGTCAAATTTTTAAAGAAAATGATATTCTAAAATCAAATTTCATATTTAAAAATAATCGTGTATATAAATACGTAAATCATACAAATCCTGTTGTGATAACTGAAAAAGTGAAAGAGACAAATTTATATCAGTTTATAAATAAATACAAAACGGAAGAGTTTGATTTAAATAATGACGTCCTATGTCAGTTTTATATTTTAATAGATAATGAAATGAATAGCACTTATCTTATTATAAACCACCACCACATTGTATCAGATGCTCAAACAAAAAATTTAATACTTCGAAGGTTAAAAGAGATACTAGATCCAAGTAGGGTTACTGAAAAAATTCATCATGAATTATCTACTAATTATCAAGAACACTTAAAGCCATTAAAAAAGCTCAAACAAGATAAATACATACAAAAAGCACTTGATATACCTCGTCGTATTAAGCCTCATAGAATTTCACAAACTAAATTTACTGGCTATACTAAGAATTTAAAACTAAATAATGAAAAGTTCCAAGAATTAGTAACATATTGTAACATAAATAAAATTTCAAAATACACTTTTTTTCTAACTACTTTTTATTACACTTTACTTCATATTACCGGTGAGGATTATTTCAGATTAGGTATACCTTTCTCTACTCGAAATAATAGTGAGGATTTTAAAAAAATGGGATATTTTGTGAATATATTGCCTTTATATATTCAGGATAGTATTTATGATAAAGGCTATACCTGGTTAGATAGGTTTAAACTTGTTCAAAAAGAAATATTTAAAACATTTGAATATAAGAATGCACGTTATCGGGATTTAACTACATTCTTTGATTCGCCATTAAACAGAATGCAAGATGTAGTTTTTAGCTACCAAGAAACAGATAAGAATGTTTCGGACATTTTTTATGAGATTAATACAAATCAAACAGGAGCAAAGTTTGAATTGACTGGCAACGTTAAAGTTTTAGGAAATGAAGCGTTTTTGGAAATCGAGTTCTCTGATGAAATATTTAATGAAGAAGAATCGAAATTTTTGATTGATACTTATAAAAGTATAATTGATAAAGCTTTAAAAGGTAATGATTTTGAAAATAGAGGAAGTAATGATAGCTTAATTCAAGGTAAAAAAGTTAGTCTAGAAAAAAATAATAATCTTTATAAAGAATTTAGAAATATAGCATTTAACGAAAAATATAAGCACAAAATAGCAATTATGTCAAAACAATATCAAATTACTTATTTCGAATTAAATACATTGGTCGATAAACTAGTAAATGCAATGTTAAATTATAAAATTTCTCAGGATGACAGGATAGCTATTTTTTTAGATAGAGGAATTAAGAATATTGCATTAATGATAGCTTTAGCTAAAATGAATATTCCTTTTTTACATTTAAATAATAACTATCCTGAAGAAAGAATTAAATATATCTTAGATGATTTTAATGCAAAATATGTTATTACAGATAATGCAAATCATTTAAAAATAAGTGAGAAACAAAAAGTTTTAGATAGAAATTTATTCATTTATGATAATTTGAATTACAATAAAAACTCTTGTTTTAGGGAAGATGAAAACTGTCTGGAGGTATTTTATACATCTGGTACAACTGGTTTTCCTAAAGGTGTTAAAATAACTCATAAAAATGTTTTCAATTTTACCCGGAATTTTGAAGCATATGGTTTAAATGATAAGGATGTCTTTACTCACTGCAGTTCTTTATCATTTGATGCTTCTACATTTGAAATATGGATGTCTTTACTTAATGGATGTAGTTTATTAGTGGTTCCCGATCCAATAATTGATATTGAAAATTGGAATTTTGAGGAATTACAATTAAAACCTACTATTTCTTTTTTAACAACATCGTTGTTTTATTCTATGATTGATAATGAGTCAATACAATTGTTCAAAGATCATAGGAAAATTTTTATTGGTGGAGAAAAAGCTTTAGCAAAACATATTAAAAAAGCAATTAAAAACTTAGAGAATGTTAGTATTGTTAATGGTTATGGTCCAACTGAAAATACTACTTTTACGACTACAATGGAATTTAATAATTCATTCTTTTCTAACGTTCCTATTGGAAAACCTGGAGTCAATGTGAAAATCGGCGTTGTAAATAAAAGAAATATGCTTCTACCACATAATTGCGAAGGCGAAATAGTAATTGGTGGTGAAAATCTTAGTTCAGGATACTTAAATGAAAATATTACAAAAGAAAAATTTGTGACGATTGATGAAGTGACTGACAAGTTATATAAAAGTGGTGATATTGGTTATATTTCAAGTGATTCAACGCTTAATTATATTAGCAGAATAGATAGCCAAATTAAACTGAGAGGATACAGAATAGAGTTATCTGAGATTGAAGAAAATCTACTTAAGCATGATTTAGTGTCAAATTGTGTTACTGAAGTTATCAATAATTTATTAGTATTAGTTTATGAAGGTCAACTAAAGACTAATAAGGCTAAAGAGTTTTTAACTAATGTATTGCCAAATTATATGGTGCCAAATCAAATTATTCATACCGATAAGATTCCATTAACGTTAAATGGCAAATTAGATAAATCAATTATAGAAAAGTTTTATATAGAAAACAGTGATGATATTCCGGCCACTAAAGAAGAAAAAATGATTATGGAAGTAATAAAAGATGCCACGCATAGTCAAAGTGTTAGTACGGAAACTAATTTATATGAAATTGGTATAGACTCCATTAAATCGATGCAAATTTGTTCTAAATTAAGAAATAAAGGTTATAACATTACTATGAGCGAATTTATGGACTGCCAAAATATTAAAAGTTTAGGAGAATTTTTTAAAAAAGAAAATAATAAAGAGGTACGCCAAAATAATCAGATTTGGAATTCAAATGAACTTAGTCCAATTCAGAAATGGTTTTTTGAAACACAGAAAGAAGACATATCTCATTGGAATCAAAGTGCTTTAATTGAATTAAAAAACATAAAAGAAGAAAAGGATATTATTAATTGCTTAAAACAACTTATCGAATTACACCCTATATTGAAATCACGATTTATTTTAGATAACGGTGTCTATAGGCAAGTCATAGATAAAAGAAAATATGAGATAAATTCAGAGAAAGTACAGAGTTTAAGTGAATTTAATAACTTATTAAATATTGGGCAATCATCACTAAATATTCACAAAGGTATATACAATTTTAAAATAATATATTATCAAAATCAAGTATATATTCACTTTATTATACATCATTTAGTGATTGACGGGGTATCATGGAGAATTATTTTAAATGATTTCTCTGAATTATTAGAAGGTAATAATAAGTATAATTATGAATCGAGTAACTTTGATAGTTGGGTAAAATATATAAAAAATTATGAAGATGGGCTATCAGAAAATTATTTTTCGGAATGGAAGAATCAGATTAATAATAACAAAAAGTGTAAATATAAAGATTTAAAAGATTATGACATAGCATTGAGTAAAGAGGAAACTGAAGTTATAATTCGATTCGCGAATCAGAAGAACCATGGAAACATGGAGGCTGTTCTTATTGCAGTTATTGCACATACTCTAAGTAAAAATAATATCATACCCCAAAAATCTATTTTACTATTAGAAGGCCATGGTAGACCAAAAGAAAAGAATGAGTTTATTAATACAATGGGCTGGTTCACAAATATATATCCAATGAAGATAGAACTAAATGATGATATTAAAATATCAGCTCAAAAGATCTTTTTTAATCAAATAAAAATCCCTAATAAAGGAATCGGCTATCAAAGATATTTTGATTTGAATTTTTGTCATGATTGGAGTTTTAACTTTTTGGGTGATATGACATTTAATGACTATCCTGAGTTTAAGATAGTAGATATTTTTTCAGAAAATGACTTTTCTCCAAACAGTCAGGCTTTATCAAATCTGCATGTAGATGTTATTTTAAATAATCAAGAATTAAGTATTAAATTTAAATATAATAAAAAACTATATAATAGTTCGGATTTTAAAAAAGTGGAAATGGAATTTCAAGATTCACTATATTTGTTGAAAGATGCTCAAAATGGTCAAATATATCCAATTAATCGAACTCAAGAAGCAATGATAATGGATTATTATCAAAATCCCAAAAGTGGAAATTACATTATTCAATGGGAATCTGAAACCAAAAACTTGGAAGTAGAAAAAATCTTAAGTGCAATTAGAGAATTGCTTCGAAAAGTAGAACCTTTAAGGGTGTCTTTTTCTGAGATAGATGGAGAATGGTATCAGAAGGTTAATGAACTTGATGATTTTGGATTAAATCAGCTTATAAAAATTTTTGACTTTAGTAACAATAGCAACTCAAATAATCTTATAAATAATCTGCTTATAAGTCAAAGACACATACCGTTTGATATTCAGAGAGGACCATTAATAAGGTTTCTTATTGTTAAACTTGAAAATGGTTATAAAATAATTATGGAAAATCATCATTTAATTATTGATGGTTGGAGTATGTCAACAATCTTTAATTATTTCAATAAATTATATGATAATGATAAAAAACTCATAGATATTAACATTCTTCAGGATAGATTAATTAGTAATACTAAGCCAAAAAATCTAGATGAGTTTAAAGATATTTTTGAAAAATATGAACCTATTAACTTACCTAAGATTTCTAATGAAGGTTTAGAGGAAGAAACAATCTATATAGAAAAAAGTGATAAACATTATAGTTTTTTAGAAAGTAACAGTTTAACACCAAATAATTATTTTCTATTACTCTGGTCTCTGACATTGAAATATTTATTTGGTAAGAACGATATCTTGTTTGGAGTGACAACATCTGGTAGAAGTAAATTTCATAGTAATGAGATAGATGGAGTTGGTATGTTTGTAACCACTCTACCATTCAGAATTGATTTTAGAGATTGCCAAACAATAAAAGAAGATTTAATTCCAATAATTAAAGATAAAATGAATTCTATTTTAGAAAATGATTTTATTACATGGAAAGATATAATAATGGAATCAAATATAGATAATGAAATTCAGATTGGTTATGTATTTGAAAACTATCCCAAAGTACAAACAAATGGAATTTTTTCATTTGATACTTCAAAAGGACATGAACAGGTTAATTTTTTGTTGGCATTATCTGTGATTGATATGAAACATAATTATAAAATAGATATAAAATTAGATGAGAAGTTTGTTAATAAAGACATGTTGCATAGCTGTAAAATATTGCTTAAACAAATTAATCTGTTTTTAGAAAATCAGATTAATGAAGTGAGTGAAATTTCAAATAAATTACTTAGCAATACTTCACTTTATCCGCAAGTAAGGGTTATTACGGAAATTAATGAGACTGTTTCGAGTGTATTAATACAACAGTTTTTAAAATATAATAATAAATTGTTGATAAAAAGCAAAGAAAAAGAATACACCTATAATGATGTATACAATATTGTTCGAAATATTATTAATCGTACTGAACTATCAGATAGTGATGTAGTTGCGGTGATGACAAAAGATAGAACAAAAATGACTTTATATGCAATTGCATGTTTCATATCCGGAGCAACTTATATACCTATAACAGAGGAAATTAATAAAAATAGAATTGAAATGATGATTAATAATGCCGGAGTAAATTGTTTGTTTAATGGCGATGGTTCCTTTAGTCGATTGGAAGGTACTTCAACAACTTCACTTGATGATATAGCTTATATCATTTATACATCAGGATCGTCTGGGGTACCAAAAGGAGTAAAAGTTTCAAAGTATAATCTTACTAACCTCTTAAAAGCATTGGCTAGGGAACATATAGCTAACGAGTCAGATATTTGGTATCAAAATATAGTGATGAATTTTGATCCATCCATATTCGATCTTCTAATGCCTATTATTAGTGGATGTTCTATGTATATTCCTGAGAAAAGATTATACGCTACTGAAATTGAATATTTGCTCGAAAAAGAGAAAATTACAATTTTTTCGATGACTCCTTCGCTTGCTAAAAATTTAGAACTGAAAAATAATAGCAGTTTGAGGGTAATGATTATAGGTGGAGAAAAATTAACTAAAAATGATATTGAAAATTTACCAAAAAAAATAGAAATAATTAATATGTATGGTCCAACGGAGTCAACTATTATTTCGAATATGTTTCGAATAAACAGCGAAAATATAAATGATTATCTCCATTATCCAATAGGCAAACCTATAAGTAGTTTGAATGGCTTTACAATATCACCCGATAAACAAATACTGCCGTTTGGAGTTGTAGGAGAATATGTGTTAAAAGGTTCTACAGTTACTCAAGGGTATACAGATAAACATTTAAATAGTAATTTTCTGATTGAAAATAACAGGAAAAATCATTTTAATACAAAAGACCTTGTTTATATTCAATCAAATTATCTAACCCATTATATTAATCGGTTAGATAATCAAATTAAACTTAGGGGTTATAGAATTGAGCTAGGAGATATAGAATCAGCGTTAAATAAGATAATGCCTAGTAACTCCTATAAATTGATTTTTAGTAATAATAAGGATTTAATTTTAGCTTATACTGCGAACTACAATGAGGAAGAAATACACGTATTTTTGAAGAGAAATTTACCTAGTTATGCCGTTCCTAATTTCATCAAATATATCGAAGATTTTCCGATAACAATTAATGGGAAAATAGATTTCAAAGAAATTGAAAGTATAGTAAAAAGAGAGTTGAATTTTAATATCGATATCAATCAATATAATGACGATATTTTAGAATTTTTAACACTATGCTCTGATACATTGGAAATAGGGAAAATCGATTTAAATGATAATTTCTTCAGTGTTGGAGGTGATTCAATTAAAGGTATGAAGATGATTAGAGCATTAAATAGGGAATATGGAGTTGAAATGAAAATAAAGGAATTGTTTAAAGCCAGTAACTTTAGCGAAATTTATTTACTATTAAGGAGGGATAAAAGTGGTAAATAAACTTTATGAATTGAGTCCACAGCAGAAAGGTATTTGGTCAAGAATCCAACAATATAGAGAAAATAATGAATACCTAATTCCTTTAGTCATTCAACTTGATGAAGGTATAAAAAAAGAAGATGTTGAATCAGCACTTAATGAAATTATTAAAAGTAATTCTGCTTTAAGGGTAGAAATAATGATGGGGAAATTCCCGAAACAATTGATTCATGAAAAAGTAAATATTGAATTAAGAAATATAAATTTAATAGATAATGAAAATGATTTTGAATATCAAATAAAAAAATATATCGAAGAACCAATGTCTCTATACCAAAAATTATGCGATTTTAAATTATTTCAACATAAGAAAAAAAACTTTCTAGTTTGTAAATTCCATCACATTATTTTCGATGGTCATTCAGGAAAAATATTTAAAGAAGAATTAGAAAGGCAACTGTCTTTTAAAAAAAATATATGTATAAAAAATAACACTTTTTATGAGAGCTATTTAAATAAAGCATGTGATCAAATTGTTTTGGAGGAAGATAAAAAATATTGGAACAAGATTTTTAATAGTGAGATTGATGATTATTTCATGATTAATAATAAAGAAGGAAACGAAAGGATTGAATATGAGAATGAACTAAGTGTAAGTTTAAATAATTTAAAAGAGCATTCACATCAACTAAAACAAAGTTTATTTTCAACACTCTTAGGTTTATTTCGTCTCTATGCATCTAAACATTTTAATAAAGAAACATTGTCTATCGCAATACCTGTCTCTTCTAGACGTTCGGAACAAGATTATAAAACTATAGGGTACATTACGCAGGTATTTCCCCATGTAATGAAGGTGGAGAAACAGAAAAATTATGAAGATTTACAAGAATATTCTAATCAATTGCTTTACGAACTTTTAGAGCATTCTGATCTTTCAATTATTGAATTATCTAATTTAAGCAAAAGTGCTTCCAAGAATATTGAGGACTATTATAAATGTATATTTGATATTGTCGAAGAAGAATCCTATTTAGATAATAAAGTAAGAATGTGGAATTTACAATCAGAGTACCCATGGATAGTTAAAGTTATCATTAGAGATCAGCAAGTGTTTTTGAATTCCAATTTT
Source organism: Staphylococcus lugdunensis (assembly GCF_001558775.1). Taxonomy (NCBI): domain Bacteria; kingdom Bacillati; phylum Bacillota; class Bacilli; order Caryophanales; family Staphylococcaceae; genus Staphylococcus; species Staphylococcus lugdunensis. The sequence continues at coordinate 2,264,648 of NZ_CP014022.1, forward strand.
AAAAAAGAACTTTTCCCATTTTGGAAGATTAGGGATTTTCATGAAGGATTTAACTTCTTTATTAACAATATTATTAGTGAATCTGGAAGTTATTTGAAAAAAAATGTTGGTATGCCAATAAAAGAATTAAATAAAATTTTAAATATAAGTAACTTTGCAGCTTCTAAAAAAGACATTAATTATAATAAATCGAAATTAGACGTAAAAACCTTAATGTATAATACGGCGATAATAAGTGGAAGCGAAAAAATTTCTTATAAACAATTAGAAGAAGATTCAATCAAATTTTCTGGATTTATTAGGAATAGGAATTTGAAAGTGGGGGCAAAATGCCTCGTTTATATGAATGATACTCTTGAAGCTGTTAGAATTTTCTATTGCTTACAGAAAAACAATTGTTGTTTTATACCGGTTTCTAATGACACACCTTTAAATAGAGTTAAGCTTATAATTGAAGAATCAAACCCGCTCCTTATTTTTTCAGACATTTTAGATGGAAGTGAAACAGATAAAATATTAGTGAGTAAATTAAATAAATGTCATTGTTTGAGCCCAAACACAATAATTAGAGGTACTGATGAGAACTATTCACCTGGTACATCATATATTATATTTACTTCTGGATCAACTGATAAGCCGAAAGGTGTAATGATTACTTATAAGAATTTGTCTGGATTAATTACTCAATACAAAAGTTTATTTGATATTCAAAAAGGAGATAGAGTTGCTCAAATAGCCAGTTTGAACTTTGATGCTAGTATATTTGAAATGACATTAGCCTTTTCAACATTTTCTGTATTGATTATCTTTAACAATAATGGAGGTTATGAGAACTTCAATCAGTTTATTATAGATAATAGTATTACCCATTTTTTAATGACACCTGATTATTATGCTCTACTAGACTTTAGTAAATGTAATTCATTAAAAAATATAATTGTTGGTGGAGATGAATTTAAGTTTAATGATACTGTACCTGAAAATGTTAAGATATTTAATGCCTATGGACCAACTGAATCAACAGTTATGTGTTTAATAAAGTTAATGACAAAAAAAGTAAAAACCTCAAACTTAGGTAAACCAATATTAAACTCAGGAGTTATTTTATTAAACAATAATGGAGAGATAATAAATCGTCATGTTGTCGGTGAAATTTGTATTACTGGACAATCAGTATTTCTTGGTTATTTAGACAAAAATAAAAATTATAAGCTAGAAAAAATAACATTGAATAATGAGGACTATACAATATACCGTACTGGAGATTTAGCTTATTATGATGAAAATTATGATATACACTTCTTTAGCAGGAGTTCCAATTTTGTGAAGATAAGAGGTTATAGAATAAATCCTAATGAAGTAACTTCTGCAATAATAAATCTTCGTGAAGTTAATAATGCAGTTACACTGGTATTAAATGGACAACTCATAGCTTATTATATTGGAGATGTAGATGCGATTGAAATAAGAAAAAAAATAAAAAACATTCTTCCAAATTATATGGTTCCAACAACTATTCATAAGCTAGATGCATTTCCTATGACAATTAATGGGAAAATAGATAGTAAAAAGTTGAAAGAAATAAACACTGAAAAATGTAGTCTAAATAGTTATGAAACAACCGATAGTAGGGATACAGGATTTATGAATATTGTTATGAAAGTGTTTCAAAATAAAAAACTAAGTAAAAATGATAACTTTTATGATGTTGGTGGGGATTCTATTTTGAGTATTAAACTTGCCAGTGAATTACAGGATAATGGATTTAATATTTCTTCAGTAGAAATAATGAAGTCAAATGATTTTAATGAATTATTTCAAAAAAATATACAACATAATTCAAAATTTAATCAAGATCCTGTTTTTGGAAAAATCAATTTATTCCCAATGCAGAAATGGTTTTTTTCTCAAGAATTTCATAATATTCATCATTGGAATCAATCAAATGAATTTGAAATATTTGGTCAATTCGATGAATTAGATTTTCAAACAATTTATTATGCAATTAGGGAGAAACACGATGCAATTAGGAGTTATTTTCAAAGAATTAATATGGAATATTGCTGGTTGGTTAAAGAAAATAATTTAGAGGATTCAAAAAAAGAAATTCAATATGTTGATAGCAGTCATTTTAATATTAATAACATAAATGAATTAAAAAGAAACCTTCACAAAACAATAAATATTTTTGATGGACCATTATCTGCAATAAAGATTATCAAAATAAATGAAACGCATTTTAAGGTGCTGTGGGTTATGCATCATTTAATATGTGATAACATTAGCTGGTTAATTTTAAAAAGGGATTTCATACGTGCAATTAATTGCTTGAACAATAATAAGAAAATAACTTTATATCCCAAATCTTCGAGTATAGAAGATTGGGGAAAATATATAATAAAACAGCCTCGGTTTTCAAATGATATAAATTCAAATAAAAATTCATCAAAACACAAATATGAAACTAAAAAAATAAATATTGTAGAAGATGATTATAAAAAAGTTAAAAAATATTATCAAAAACATAATTTGTCTGAAGAAAATTTCCTATTATTACTTTTTGCAAAGGTACTGAGTGAACAAATGGGAAGAGAAAAGATTTTGATTAATAAAGAATTAAGTGGCAGAAATTATTTGCCAGAAAAATATTCTCTTGATCAAACTGTCGGTTGGTTTACAAAAACTTGTCCTGTTGAAGTAGATTGTACTGTACCTTATAAAAGCTTTGTATCTACAAATATCTTTAACATTGAAAAGCAAACAAGTTTTTTTAATGAATATTTTTTTTCACAACCTGTTAGTGGACCGGAAATATCATTTAACTTTTTAGGCGAATTATCAAAAGAGTTAGATGTAAATGCCATGCAATCATTCAATGATATAGGTGAGTATGATTTTCCGGACAAAATAGCTTTTAATGTATTAAAGAGAGAAAATGAATATTCAGTGTTTATTATTTATCAAAGTGACATGTTTCAATATTTTGAAAAAATAAGTGAGAATTTATCAAGCTTGATAAATCTTTTAACTAAAATGGAGAGACAGAATGTATTCGGTATCTCTGAAGATTCTTTGAAAGTTTTAAGCGATTTATTTTAAAAGAATGGGGTGTTAATATGAAAGCTATAGCTGCATATCCTATGACTGAAGTGCAAAAAGGAATAGCGTATGAATGTTATTTAAATAAAGACAGAGAATTTTATATTAGTCAAATGACAATAGAGCTTTACTATGAAAATATAGAGATTTATAAAGCTGCTTGGGAAAAAATTATTGACAAATATGAAACCTTCAAAACGGCATTTTATTTTGGAGAAATGAAAGATGATGTTCAGGTAGTTAATAATCATATTGATTTCAAATGGGAAGTGTTAACTGATTACAATGGTAGTATAGAAAGTATTGAAGAAAAAGAAAGAAAAAGATTATCAGATATAAAGAAACCCACACTTATTCGTTTTAAACATATTAATAATAATCAGAAAAACTATTTGATTATTACTTTCCATCATATTATTTTAGATGGATGGAGTTTGTCTATAGTCTTGAATGATGTGAATAGACTTTATTATCAATTATTTAATGAAGAAAAATCATATATTTATAATAATACTGAATTCAGTGAATTTATTCAAAATAAATTAACTGCTAACAATGAAAAATCGAATCAATATTTTCAAAATTTACTTACTGATTTTCCTGGATTTAGTTTCCCTTCTCTTACACCAATAGAAAAAGAAGGTTTTGAAACAATAAATAAAATACTCACTCTAGATATGAAAGTCATTAAGAATTTTTGCAAGAAATATAAAATTTCGCTATCTTCACTTTTTAGCTCAGTTTGGTCTTTAGTTGTCTCAGCTTATACAGGTAAAAGTGATATTTTACTGAATAAAACGCATTCTGGACGGGATAGCAAAAAAAAAGAACAAATTGTTGGGTTACTTATTGAAAATTACCCGTCACGATATAAAATTTACGATGATGAGATTCTTACAGATTTCATTGAAAATAATCATATTACTGATATTGAAACAAGAGAAAAGCAAGAATTTTCAATGTACCAAGCAAAAAAATATTTATCAGATATTGGGGTTAATGAATACACAAATTGTGCTTTTGTATATGAAAACTATCCCGTAAATGAAAGTAAATCTTATAAAATATTAAATACATTTGAAAAGCAGTCAAGCGAATTAACTTTATCTGCTGGAGTAATGAATGATCAAGTTTTAGTAAAAATGATGTTTTCATTAGAATTAATAAACAAAGATATAGCATCGGCCTTAATAGAATCCTATACAGTTTTGTTAAGCGAAGTTTTAAAAGATGAGAAACAAACTATCAGTGAAGTGATTAATAAAATTAGATTAAGTAAGGCTTTCGGAGAGGTACTTCCTGTCCCTAAAGATATTCCATTAATAACTCATATTGAGGAGAGAGTGCAAGGGAAAAATGATAACATTGCATTTTACTATAACAATAATGAAATAAACTATAATACTTTAATTAATGAGACAAAAAGATATTCATCCTTATTAAACGATTTAGAGCTTTCCTATGGAGAAACAGTTGCTATTGATTGTGATAGAGCTCCGTATGCAATATGTTTAATGCTTGCATTAGAACAGCATGGCATTCCATTTGTATATTTAGATTCCAAAAATACTAGTGAGAGAAATCGATTTATACTTAATGATTCAAATGCATCTTATCTTTTCTATGATAAAAAAAAGCCGGAATATATAAGTGATATTAAAATTCGGGGAATAAGTATTAGCAGTAAAAATTCATTCAACTTTAAAGGGTCTAACGAGTATTTGACAAAAAACAAAAGAGAAGATTATTTTCAAATAATATATACATCTGGTACTACGGGCAACCCAAAAGGAATAAAAATAACTACGAACAATATCTTTGCCTTGTCAATCAATAATGGATTTTACGATGTTAAAGAAGGAGATATTTTTACTCAAGCTTCTTCATTAGCATTTGATGCATGCTTTTTTGAAATTTGGTTACCCCTTTTAAATAATGGGTCAATTGCTTTTATTCCGGATCCAGTTTTTGATGTACTAAGCTGGAAAGAAGTGCTGAATAAATATAATATTACGGCCTCTTGGTTTACTTCGAGCTTATTTAATGTATTTATTGATCTAGATCCGTATTTATTTTCAAAAATAAGTAATGTATTTGTTGGTGGTGAAGCACTCTCAAGAGGGCATGTTTTGAAAGCCCTTTCAGTTAACCCTAATACTAATTTTTTTAATGGCTATGGACCGACAGAAAATACAACATTTACTACGACATATAAGATACCAACAGATTATAGTGAAAGATCAGCAATTTCAATTGGAAGCTTATTAGCTAATTCAGAAGCGGTTGTTGTTGATGATTCTAATCGAATTGTACCGATATATTCTCAAGGAGAGTTATTGGTTCGTGGGAAAGGGTTATCAAAAGGTTATGTGGAAAACAAAGTTAATGATAATAAAAACTTCTTAGTAGAAATTAATGAGCAAACTTATTACAGAACAGGTGACATTGTAAGCTTTGATGGCCAGCGATTCCATTATATTGATAGAAAAGATAGCCAAGTAAAAATTAATGGGTATAGGGTAGAAGTATTAGAGATTGAAAATAGAATCAAAGAGATAATTGGAGTCAAAAATGCAAAAGTTATGATTGGAGAAGATAAACTGATTACTCTTTTTTATACAGGTGGTATTTCAAAAAGAGAATTAAAGAGTACTTTAGCTAACAAGTTCCCTAGTTATATGAATCCTAAACTTGTATATCAGATAAAGACCATGCCTCTAACTATTAACGGAAAAATTGATAAAGATAAACTTTTAACTATAAAGAATGATAATGACCAAGAAAATTTATCTGAAATAAAAGTTGTGGCTCCAAAATTGAGTGATATTATTTTAAAATATACAGATTCTAAAAATATAGAAAGTGATGCTAGCTTTCATGATTTGGGTATTGATTCCATGAAAACAATCAGATTGAATAAAGAATTAAACAAAATTTTTAATTTGGAAGTATCATTAAAAGACTTTGTTCAGTTTAAAACAATTAATGATGTTCAAGAGTGTTATATGTACGATTTTGAAAATGAATTCAAGCAATCAAACGGCAAATATTTAGGTTTTGCAACAAACATGCAAAAGTCCATGTACTATTACCAATTAGAGCATCCGGAAAATACAATGTTTAATATTCCTTATGTTAGAAAAATCCTTAAAACAGATATGAAAGTTTCAGATTTAAATAATAAAGTAAAACAAGTAATAGGTGATCACAATATATTTAACTCAGCACTTATTGAAGATAAAAATAGCGATTTAATATGGGTAACTCAAAAGAAAAATTTTGAGATAGAACATATTTTTGTGCCGGGACAATTCGATAAGAATAAAATTATAACTTATTTAAATCATTCATTCAATTTAAGTGATGGCTTAGAACCTTTAATAAAAGTAACTTTAATTGAAGAAAAAAGCTATATTTATTTAATTTTTGTAGTTCACCATATTATATTTGATGGTATCTCTCTGGAGAAATTTATCTCTATGATATTCGACGATGAACATTTAGACAATACTAATAACTACTTTCAATATTTGAGTACAAAACAAGATGAAAAAAAGTATAAAAAGGATAAAGAATTTTGGATGGAAAAAGTAGTTAATATAGAGAATTATTTGCGCTTTTATAAAAAGGAATTTAATCATCAAGGAGAAATGCAATATTTTGATATTCCAGAAGAATTAGGCGTACTTATAGAATTGTTCTCACAAAAAAATAATATATCAAAATTTAATCTTTGCTTGAAGTTATATAGTCAATTCTTATTAAACTATTTTAATGAAGATGCTGTATATGTTGGAACTCCATTAAATAAGAGGACGGAAGAATATAAAAATACGATTGGTTTATTTATAGAATTTTTGCCTGTCTTGGATAAAAAAAGTAACATCAATACATTTAAAGAAGATGTACAAAACTTTAAATTAGAACTATTCGATTTATATGATCATAGTGATATAGAATTTCAGGATATAAATAACATACAAGCAACAAGAAATAATTACGAACCTATAACACAAACAACTTTTGCTATGCAAACTTTTTCTGAAAAACATAGCAATGAATTCTATGATGATCTAATTATAAAAAATCACAAATACTCACAGTTTCCATTATCATTAACTATTTATGAATTTACAAATTGTTTGAAGTTACAAGTTGATTATGCTACTGAATTGTTTGCTAGCCAAGAAATTAAATCTCTTATAGATTTATTCTTAATATGGTCAAAAGAGGTATTACTTAAATCAGACATTTGTGTATCAGATATAATTATTAGAGAAACTAAAAAAGAAATAATACCATTACCTACTGAAAATCAAGAAGAATTTAGGTTTGAACAAATAATATATTTAGTAAATGAAAATAATTACGATATACAGATATTAGATGAAAATTCAAATGAAATACCTGAAAATGAAATAGCTAATGTATTTTTAATAAAATTAAAAGTAGAAAGTTCTAATCAAAAAATGACTGAAAATATTAATAAAGTTCATAAATGTCGTTTTTCAGACTCAAGAGATTTAAATAAATCAATGTTAAATACAAGGCTAAAGGGATTTAAAAGTGGAGAATCAATATTTATAAAAGATAATGACGATCAAACATTTAAAGATATAATTCCGTTTTTAAATTGTAATATGAAGAAAAATAATGTAAATGAAAGTAGTTTTAAATTAAATGAGCTAATTCTGAGTGATGTTAAAGAAGCATTTAAAAAGGTATTTAAGATTAAAAATATAAATAATGATGATTCATTTCTTAAATTAGGTGGGGATTCAATCAAGAATATCCAGATTATCTCAGCCTTAAGGAAGAAAAATTACGTTTTATCTACAAATGATTTATTAAATAATCCAAGTGTTTCCCTCTTAACGAAGCATTTACAGAAAAACATAAAAAATAATAATATGGCGGTTAATTATAAATATCTACAAAAATTCAAATTGAATATAATGCAGCAATGGTTCATGAAAAAAGATAAAAAGAATTTTCATCATTTTAACCAATCATTTTTTGAAAACATCAATATTGATGTAACTAAAGATGAATTATTAAAAGCTTTTAAATCTCTGTATTCATCACATGCAATGTTGCGTGCTGTAATTCTAGAAGAGAGAGGAGAATTATTTAATTATATTCAGGAAATTGAAAATTTAAAATATGAGCAAATATTTATTGAATGTAAGAACGAAAAGGAATTCTATAATAAAGCTAAACAAGCTGACTTTTCACTGGATATATACAATGGACCAACATCAAAAATATTATATTTTTTTAATAATCAAAAGAATTGTGTAGGTGTTTATTTTGTTTGTCATCATATGTTTGTTGATACATTTTCAATAAATATAATTAGAAATGAAATTAATGATTTTTTATTGTATACAAAGAGAGCAACAGGAGATATTTCTAATACTGAACTTTTGAATAAAAAAATACAAAACCTACCTAGTATTAATACCATAACAAATCAGAAGAATTTAATTTATTCTTCAAAATCAGGAGTAATTTCAAGGAATATTTCGATAGAAAATAGCAAATATTCACAAGTGAATTTTCCTAAAATACTTGCAAGCAGTATTATTAAAGAAATTTTGACTGATGAGTCTTTGAAACTTGACATTGCTGTTGAAAAGGATTCAAGACTTTCAGAATCTTTAAAAGATTTTAATCTATCCGATACTGTTGGGTGGTACACTGAAATATATAATTTAGATATACAACCAGCTATTTCAGTGGAAGAAGTATACTTAATATTGCAAAAAGAAAGTGATTATAAATTTCATCATAAGATTAATAGCCAAGTATTTTTAAATGTTGTAAATCTTGAAGAAGCCCATGAATATAATGAATTTTTTATCTTTGAAGAAATTCAATCAATTGCTGAAGAAAATATACAATCAATGCCGCCAACAATAAATATTATTAAGCAGGGCTCGAACTTGATGGTAAGCGTAATGAATATCAAAAACTGTGAAGAACATCTTTTAAATGCGATTCATGAATTTAATTGTTATATTCAAAATGTAAATTATTTAAGGTATTTTGCTGATTTAAAAGTAATTGGTAACCCAATTATCCCTTTTAAAGAGTATGCTGAACTAATTAATCAAAAAGAAATTGAAGAAATATATCCTTTGTTTCCATTACAAGAAGAAATGCTGTATTCATCTGTTGGAGATTATTCACAAAGTTATATTAATGAAATTTCTTGGACCACTAAAACTAATATGTCTGATATTATAGAGTCTTTTTCCAAAGTTCACCGAAAATATCAAGCTTTGAGAACTAAGTTTTGGATTTCAGATAATGGCTCAGTGTATCAGGTAATTAAAAGTTCTTTTGTTGAGTTACCGATTAAAATTATAGATTTAAAATATGTAGATTCGAATGAGATAATTGAGAAGATGAATGAAATTAAAGAAAGAACCATTGGAAAATTAAGAGACTTTAAAAATGGTGTAACTCATTATCTTTTAATCATAACTACTCCAAATAATAATAAAAGAATTGTTTGGTTATTCAATCATATTTTATTCGATGGTTGGAGTTTATCGATTCTTATTAATGAAATGTGGAATAAAAAGACTATACTTGGAATCAATGAAGTTTCAAACAGGGACTATGTACTTTGGCTAAATCAAAATAAAGAAACCATTTCTGAGTCAACTGATTTTCAATCACTATTAAGTGAATTCAATGGAGTTTGTAGCAATCTGTTTAATAACAGGGATTTATTACAAAGTTCTAGAGAAGTAAATAGGGAAGTTAGAATTACTTTAGAAAAAGAGCTAACTAATGAAATTTACAAATATGCCAAACATAATGATATAAAAGTTGCTCAAATATTTAACTATCTATGGGGATATATTATTAGCCATCTATCTAAAAAATCTAAAGTAACTTTTGGTCTAGTCGACTCTGGCCGTGAAATAAATGTACCAGATATAGAAAATAAAGTTGGACTATTTATTAAGACATTGCCAATACTTTTTAGCAGAGATGAAGATAAAACAATAATCAATGAGATTAAAAAACTAGAAGAGGTTAAATCTAATATTTTTGCAAATGTAATAAGCATAAGTAAATTAAAACAAAAACTTAACATTCCAAGTTGGCAATTACTTTATGATACGCTTCTTGTAATTGAAAATTTTCCAGAAGTTGAAGAACAACCAGACAGTATTCAAGACTTTTATGCTAGTGAACAATCGAATATGCCATTAAGTATGAGTGTAGGGTTATCAAGTGATATTGTTTTTAAATTAGTATATTCCAGTTCACTTATTTCAGAAGAAGCTATAGAAAAAATAAGTAGTATATTTAAAGCTTTGCTAAAACAAGTATGCTCTCTAAAATATGTACTTAGAGTCAATGATTTGTTAGTACCTGATATTGAGATTAAACTTTCAAATGAAAATGTTGACGAAATCAATTCAGTAAAAAAAGATACAAATAAAAATAACAAGATTTGTGAAGAAGAAATTATCAATCTGTGGGAAGAAATTTTAGGTACACACAGCGTTTCAACTAATGATGATTTCTTTGAAAGTGGTGGCGATTCGTTAAAGCTTTCTAAATTAGTATTTTTATTAAATGAGAAAATGGGATTAAAAATGGATGTTATTAGCTTCTTTCAAGACCCAACAATTCAAAACATTTTAAACAATGCAAACAGTTTAGGCAAGCAGTCAAAAAAATTAATGAAGGGTGATGATATAGAGTTACCTAAATTGCCCTCTACTGAAATCTTAAAAGTAGAAAATAGTAATAATCATGTTTTTATTACAGGAACAACGGGATTGCTAGGGAGCGAATTGTTATATCAACACCTTATAAAAGGATTTAGTGTTTATACAGTTATTAGAGCAGAATGTTCAAAATCAGCAAGAAATAGAGTGTTAAAACAGCTCAAAAAAATATCAGGAAAAATAGAGAAGCTACCCTTAGAAAATTTACATGTGGTTGTTGGGGATATTTCAAAAGAATTTTTCGGAATGTCACAAGAAGAATATGATAAATTATCAAAAACTTGTTCAGTTATTTATAATTGTGCTAGCAACGTGAATTTTATGGCTCCCTATAAGGAAGCATATAAGTCCAATGTTATTGGCGTTGAAAATATAATGAAATTTGCCAATAATAAATTAGTTAAGAAGGTCAACCATATATCGACATTGTCTGTAGTTGGACATGATTATTATTTAATTGAAAATTTGGATGAGGCGCCAATAAGTTATATTAAAACGAAAATACAAGCAGAAAAATTATTGAGAAAATACCGTACAATAAGGAATGGTGTACAAATTTCAAGAGTAGGTCGTTTAAATGGTAACTCTCGTAATAAAATGAGCCCAAGTAAAGATTTGTTTTGGAGATTGATTTTATCCATTGCTCAGATTGGATGTTGTCCTCAAGAATTTTTAGAACAGCAAACAGATTTAACACCTGTGGATGAGGTAGCTAAATGCTTAATGGATTCGAATGCTTCTCATAATGAAAATCAAATTATAAATTATTTTACGAAATCAATGATTTCATTTGGTGAATGTATTCGTATTATTGAAGAGATTATCGATAAAAAAATTAGAAAAGTTTCATTAGAAGATTGGATATTTGAAGCAGAAAATTCGAAGGATAATCATATAAAAATATTAATCCCACTATTTAAAGAAAATATCTTTTATGATTCTGGAGTAAAGGCAATTAAAAATTCAAGTTCTGAAGATATAGGTTATCAAATTAACTACAATATAAATTACAGTATAAGTTATGATTCACTTTATAAATATATCTATAATGCCTTAGAAAGTGAGAGGTTATTATGACAAATATTCAAGTTCTAGCATTTCCTTATGCGTGTGGCTCACTAGATAGTTATTCAAAATTATGCCATATTGATGGAATAGATTTAATAAAGTATGAATTACCAGGTAGACGTTCTAGAATATCTGAGAAATTGGATTCATTAAATTCAGTCATGATAGAGGTTTGTAATGTGATTAATTTTAATTCTCCATATGTCATTTTTGGTCATAGTATGGGGGGATATTTAGCAAATGAATTATGTAGGTTTATTGAGATTAATAAGCTCCATAAACCTCGGAAAGTCATTATTAGTGGGCAATGCCCTGTTGACAACAATAATGATAGCCTAGAAGAATATAATGAACTATCTTTGGATAATACGAAAACTTATATATCATTGTTTAATGGAACTCCTCAAGAAATAATTAATAATAAAGAACTAATGGAATTCTATGGTGAAATATTTTATCAGGATATGCAGTTTATCAATCAATATAAAATGAATAATAGTTCTAAAAAGGTAAAGTCTAATGTTGAAGTTTGGTATAGTGATCAAGATATTCATGTAAAAGAAGAAAATATTATGAAATGGAAGGATTACGCTGTAAATTCATGCAATTTTAAAAAGTTTAAAGGAGATCACTTTTTTATCAATAATATATTTCAAGATCCGAAGTTAACTTTCGAACTCTTGTGTTGCTAATTTATATCTTAAGCTTAGCTAGAAGGAGAGAATTTATATGTCTAAATTGCATTTAAATGAATTATATAAAAAATATAACAATACTCAAAAGCTGATAGAATCAAGTAAAAAGCTTCATGAGTTCTTATTGGACAATGTGAAGAAACATCCAGATAAGATTGCAGTTAGAAACAAAAAAGAAAGTATTACTTATGAACAGCTATACAATAAAATGATTGAGGTAACTAACTTATTTGATTTTAATAATCAGCCAATTGCAATAATGGGATATAAAAATATAGATGTAGTTGGACAAATTTTAGGAGTCTTGAATTCAGGCAATTTCTTTATACCAATTAATCCAGCTTCGCCAGATGAAAGGATAAATTATATTTTAGATAAAACACAAGCGAAAGCGTTCATTGACTGCAAGAACACCTATTTTTTACATGATAAAGTAAATGTCGTCAATACTATTAAACCATTAGTTGGGGATGATTCCCTTGCTTATGTGATTTTTACTTCGGGAACTACTGGAATGCCAAAAGGAGTCATAGAATCTCATTATCAAGTTGTGAACACCATCTTCGATTTAATTGAAAGATTTGATTTAGATGATACTGATTATTTTTTAAATCTATCATCCCTATCATTTGATTTAAGCATTTTTGATATATTTGCCTCAATAATTGTTGGAGGGACATTGCATTTAGTTGAAGATCCTAGAGATTTTAATGAAATTAATATGATTCTTTCAAAATATCCAGTAACGATTTGGAATTCCGTACCTAACTTAATGTATCTTTATTTAAACTCCAATAAAGTTATAGAGAATAAATTAAAACATTGTTTACTAAGTGGAGATTTTATTTCAGTAGGATTAGCTAAACTTTTTTATAAAGAATTACCCAATGTGAATTTGCATAGTTTAGGAGGAGCAACTGAGGGTACTATTTGGTCAATTACTTATAATGTTATGAAAAATGAGGTAAATCAATTGAAATATATTCCCTACGGGTATCCTTTAACCAACCAAACGATATATATATTAAATAATGAACATGATTTTTGTGATGTAGGGGAAGTTGGAGAAATTGCTATTGGTGGAATGGGAGTAGCCCATGGGTATATAAATGACCAGTTTAAAACTAGTAAATCGTTTATACATCATCCTAGATTGGGATATATTTATCTAACTGGTGACTTAGGTATCTATACGGAACATAATTATATTAAAATACTTGGTAGGAAGAATGATGATTTTAAAGTTAATGGTTATCGATTGAGTTTAAGCGAAATTTCCAATAAGTTTAATAAGTGTTTCAATACTGAAAGCCGTATTCTTTTAACAAAAGATACTCCTAAAAAGATGATTATTGCATATGAAGGTGAAATTTCGTCAGATAAAAATGAAATATTAAAAAAATTATCTAACTATTTATTACCTTACGAAATGCCCAATTATGTATTTAAGGTAGAAAGATTTCCTATCACAATTAATGGAAAAACTGATTATAATAAGTTATTTGATATCTACATGGAGCAGCGTCACTTTATACGTAAGAATAAAGATAGTACCGATGATGTGAGTACTGAGCTAAGAAAGATGTTATCTTTGGAACTTGATGTGACAAATATTCAATCTACAGATACTTTGTTAGATTTTGGAGTTGATTCCATTCAAATGATGAGGATTAAGATTTGGATTGAAAATAAAATTGGGCGAGAATTAGAAATGATTGAACTGTATGAAAATAACTCAGTGAAAGAGTTAGAAACTCTATTAACTGAAAGGTGAAACTATAATGCTGATGATTTATATTTATGAAAATAAGAAAAGTGTATTTTCTACAATAGAGACCAAGTTACTTAATTTTATACAGGAAGAAGATTTGAACAAAATCGCCGCTTTATATTACGATAGAGATAAACTAAATTTGCTATATAGTAGATTAGTGGTTTTGTATGGAATGTATAAGCTTAGAGGTATTTCTCCTAATGATGTAAATATATTAAAAGAAAAATACGGTAAACCGTATATTGAGAATAATAACATTTACTTTAATATATCACATTCTGGTAAAGTTGTTTATGTTGCATTTTATGAACATGGTGAAGTAGGAATTGACGTTGAAGAATTAAATGACGTTCCTAATGAAATTATTGAATATTGCTTTCATGAAGAAGAAAAAAAATTAATGAAAAGAGCTAAAAAACGTGAATATAAGAGGCGATTTTATGATATTTGGACAAAAAAAGAAGCATATTTAAAGAAAAAAGGTACTGGTATTTCAGATAATTTAAAAAAAGTAAATGTAACTAAAAAATATGATTTTATTACTTTTGAATGGAATAATTACTATTGTTCGGTTACTGCTGACGGTTTAAAAACATATAGTATTAAAATCATTCAGTTTGAGGAACTAATTCATTTTTTAAAGTCATTTTCTAGTTTTTAAATAGAATTTGAACTAAGAGGCTGTTTTTTAAATAGGACAATTCATTTAAGTTATGGAAGTTAAGTGACGGATGCTTAACTTCTTTTTAAATTAAGATGTGAATAGTCTTGAACCTATGAGCATTCTAAAACACAAATTATCATATATTCCATAGTCAAAAGATAATCTTTTTATTATCTGAATTTTATGTTTAATTATCTCTATAGACCGTTGTAAAGTCTTGAATAATTGATTATATTTCAATTAAGGTTATTATCTGTTTTAATGTTCTAATTATTGGAAGGATCTTTGTACAAAATAGCTGATAAATTAATAGAAAATAAAATTTTAAGTAACTAATTTGTTTGATTTTCTTTTAATAACTTTCTTAATCCATAAACTTTTTATAATTCAATGTATAAGAAAAAGATTGCAATAATTTTTGTATTGATTATAAAGGATTTTATCTGTCTTTCTGAATCGATTTATAATACAAATCACCGACATATTGAGATCTCTATGTAATAAATTGGATTGTATGAAAACAAACTAGATTTATCTTAGTATGTCTGAATAATTGCTAATTTAGATATATAAAGTTCATACACATCAATTGTTATAGCTCTAACTTTTAGTCTAATCATTAATGGATATCGATAGAAATGTTCTTTTAATGATTTAAGTTTATAATTAGCAGCCACATCTACGTTGCGGTATGTCTGTTACATGAATAAAGGCTTATTACCTCTTTTATTTATATTAATCACTTAGTAATTATAGAGATAATTGCGTTATTTTTATATTCAAAATTTAAAAATCGGACTAGTGATTTATTATAGAATTGAAAAAATGAAAATTTTGAATAGTGGTTTTTGTTGTGAAAAATAAAAGTTTATTTCATATTCGTATAACTTTCTAGTCTTTTAAAGACAATGTCACAAACAATCATTTCCACTTTGTCTAAACTAATTATCTATTATGGTATTTTGAAAGTAGCTCATAGAACTCTCATTTGTCTTTTGGTATCGTTACATAATTTTCACACAATTAAGAACGCTTTCACGGACAACGCGTGTTAATCATGCTGTCACCATTTACAAAAATTTGGTAAAACATTTTCGCTTATTGCTAGGATCTGCTCAAATCCTAAACATCTTTGTCGGATTATGCTCTATACAATTGATACTTTTTAACTAGTAGTCTAAACTATTAGTAATTTAAATCATTTGAATACTATATTTATGATTAATGGAATCGAGAAGGGGTTTTAACCATGGAAAAACCAGTAGCACATCTATTTAAATTAGAAGTCAGTAATCACGATATAGAGGTATTTCATCAAGCAGGTGTGAATAACTTATCAACTTCTTATCAAAATGAGGATGGTACACTGGCAATGTACGCTAGTAAAATAACAGAAAATCCTAATCAATTTATTGTTTTTGAGGTATATAAAGATGAATATGCTTATCAACAACATTTAAATTCTTCCCAATATCAAGAGTTTACTAATCAAGTTGGAACGAAGTTGACGCAACAAAAAGCATTTGAGGTAGAGCCAATCTTTTTAAAAGAGAAATTAGCATCATCGAAATGGATTGGTGCAGAACATTTCTGCTTAAAATTTGCACAAATTTTAGTAAAAGAAAATGAAGAATTAAATTTTAGAGAAAGTGTATTAAAAAATATGAAGGCTTCAATCATTGCAGAAGACGATGTACTTGCTATGTATGCACTTCAGGATCGTAATAATTCTCAACGATTCTATTTTTATGAAGTTTACAACGATGAAAAAGCATATAATATCCACTGTAATACGTCTCATTTTAAAACGTATATCAATGAAACAGAAGGAGCGTTAGCTAATAAAGTTTTGGTAGACTTACAAAATGATGTTATGGTCACAAAGGGAAGTTTAACATATCTTCAATAGATTGAAAGGTAAATCGTCAATACCCTGAAAAAACGCAATTAGTCAAAATATAGCGTTAAATATAACATAAATGGTGCCCCAATAAAGATATACTACGAGCAAGGAAAGTTGCAAATCGGGGCACCAACAAATAGAATTTAAACCGAGACTGGGACATCATTATGTTTTAAGTTATGAACTCTATATTGGCAGTAGTTGACTGGATTAAAAATACGCTTATACCAAGCTTTTTCAATCCTAGTCAACCTTGCCGGGACGGGACTAAGAATTCATTATGAATTCTGTCCCGCTCCCTTTTAGCTGATCTTTAGTACGTCTTCTACTACCTTTGTCATATCATCATGGATGACTAAATCAGCACGATGATCATACGGTGTAGCGTCTCTATTAATAATGACTAAGTAATCTCCTGTAAAATTTGATATAAATCCAGCAGCAGGTTGGACTACTAAAGAAGAACCTAATACGATTACTGTATCTGCTTCTTGGATTTTGTTTAATGCACTAAATACAGCAGATTGATCTAACATTTCACCGTATAGCACGATGTCAGGACGAATGGCTTTACCACAATCTTCACAGTATATTAAATCGTGTTCTATGACATATGATTTAGTATATTTTTTTCCACAATTCAAACAATAAAAACGATTGAGTGTGCCATGTATTTCGTCTATATTTTTACTGCCTGCATCTTCGTGTAAGCCATCTATATTTTGAGTAATCACACCGAGGGATTTACCTTTATTTTCTAACTCTGCAATCCAATAATGAACTGGGTTGGGTGTTTTATCTGTAAAAAGTAATCGCTGATGAACGAAATTCATAAAACCTTTAGGATCGTCTTCAAAATAATTAATACTTAGCAAATACTCTGGAGCGTATCCATCTTTTGAAACATCGTCATATAATCCCCCTGAAGATCGAAAATCAGGTATGCCACTTGCTACTGATACGCCGGCTCCTGTAAAAAAGACAATACGTTGCGATGTATTAATAATTTCCTTCAATTGTTCTATTTGTTGTTTCAATATAAACACCTCTATAAATCATATTGATCATTTATCTTCAATATTATAATTATACTATAGATATACTAAAGTTTAAAAAGTGTTGTTATTATTAATTCCATACATCTGATATACTTAGATTGCTGGAGAATTCGTTATTATCTGAAAATATGTATTCAAAATTTATAAAATTCACTAATATCAGGATGTGAAAGGATATCTATGAATAAATATGATCGCTTAGATGAAATTACTAAGATAGTTAATAAAAAAGGAACAGTTAGAACAAATGAAATCGTCGAAGATTTAAATGTATCTGATATGACCGTTCGACGAGATCTTGCTGAACTGGAAGAAAAAGGGGTATTGACTAAGATACATGGTGGTGCTCGCAGCAACTCAGTATTCCAGTTTAAAGAAAAATCACATCAAGAAAAGCATGCACAAAATATAGAACAAAAAAAAGAAGTTGCCCAAAAGGCTGTGTCACTAATTGAAGAAAGTGATACGATATTTTTAGGACCAGGAACAACAATAGAGTTATTGGCCAATATTATGGAAAAAGAATATCTAACTGTAATTACAAACTGTTTGCCAGTATTTAAAATTTTATTTGAAAAACGATCGCTTCACTTTAATGTATATTTATTAGGAGGCGAAATGAGAGAGCTCACAGAATCTTTTGTTGGTGAAATGGCAAATACGCTACTTAAGACAAAACGTTTTAGTAAAATGTTTTTTAGTTGTAATGCGATAAAAGGTTCAAACGTTTTAACATCAACTATTGATGAGGCTTATACACAGCAAATTGCACTAAATCATTCTGTAGAAAAGTACTTGCTTATAGATGATTCCAAGATAGATAAAGAGGATTTCACCCAAATGTGTGATTTAACTGAGCTAACAGCAGTAATTATCAATCAAAGTGATGATGAAAAAATAGAAAAACTAAAAAAATACACAGAAGTAATTCATTAACCAACTAATTAACCAAGACAAGGTTGTTCAATTTGACAATCTTGTCTTTATTTTTTGGAAGCGAAAAGAATGTTTGAAATACAGTCAAAATCGAAATTGTCAAACATAATTCAAACAATAAATGTTGATTTTATGTTTATTTATGTTTATAATTTAAACATAGAGAGTTTGAAAGCGCTTTTGTAAAAATAGATAATACTCGCGAAATTTATTAAAAGAGGAGAATCATTATGACTGTAATTATTGGTTCAGATGTAGACGGTAAACGTTTGAAAGATGTAGTCAAAGCATTTTTAATTGAACAAAATCACGATGTGGTAGATGTAACAGAAGGTAAAGATTTAGATTTTGTTGATGCAACATTGGCTGTTGTAAACGAAGTTCAAAAAAACGACGACAATCTAGGTATCGCTATAGACAAATTCGGAGCAGGTAGTTTTATGGTAGCTACTAAAGTTAAAGGTATGATTGCTGCGGAAGTATCTGATGAACGTTCTGCGTATATGACTAGAGGCCATAACAATGCGCGTATGATTACTATGGGAGCAGAAATCGTTGGTGATACGTTAGCTAAAAATGTTGCTAAAGAATTTGTTAATGGCCATTATGATGGTGGTCGTCATCAAATCCGTGTAGATATGTTAAATAAAATGTGCTAATAGGAGGAATTAATAATGAAAATTGCAATCGGATGTGACCATATCGTTACTGATGTAAAAATGGAACTTTCTAAACATTTAAAAGAAGAAGGTTATGAAGTATTAGATGTAGGAACTTATGATTTTACACGTACACATTATCCTATCTTTGGTAAAAAAGTAGGCGAAGCAGTTACGAGTGGTGAAGCAGACTTAGGCGTGTGTATTTGTGGTACGGGTGTTGGTATTAGCAATGCTGCGAATAAAGTTCCAGGCGTTAGAACTGCTTTAGTAAGAGATATGACATCTGCATTATATTCAAAAGAAGAATTAAATGCCAATGTAGTTAGCTTTGGTGGCGCAATTATTGGTAAATTATTATTGTTTGATATTGTAGATGCTTTTATCAAAGCGGAATATAAACCAACAGAAGAAAATAAAAAACTTATTGCAAAAATTGAACATTTAGAAGCTCATAATGATAACCAATCGGATCCTCATTTCTTCGATGAATTTTTAGAAAAATGGAAACAAGGTGTATATCACGATTAAGGGTGGTTAACAATGATACTAACATTAACTTTAAACCCTTCAGTAGATATTTCATATCACTTAGACCAGTTTAAATTAGACACAGTAAATCGTGTGAGTCAAATTGGTAAAACTGCTGGAGGAAAAGGACTTAACGTTACACGTGTTTTAAGTGAGCTTGGTGATGAGGTCTTAGCTAGTGGTTTGCTTGGTGGTGAATTAGGTACATTTATCGAAAGTCAACTTGATTCCAATCAAATTCAACGTAACTTTTATCACATTCAAGGTCAAACAAGAAACTGTATCGCCATATTACATGAGGGACAACAGACTGAAATTTTAGAACAAGGACCTACAGTAAGCACAGATGAAGCAACAGAGTTTAAAACATATTTAGAAACACAGTTGTTAAATCGAGCACAAGTCGTTGCGATGTCAGGTAGTTTACCAAAAGGACTTGAAACGAGTTATTATGCTGACATAGTAGCATTGGCAGCGGCACGAGATATTCCTACAATTGTAGATAGTTCCGGTGCATCATTGGAAAGCGTGTTAAATGCTCAAGTTAAACCAACAGTAATTAAACCTAACATTGATGAACTCAATCAATTAATTAACTTAAATATTTCAGAAGATGTTCATGAATTAAAAGTTGCACTAGAACAACCTATTTTTGAAGGAATAGAGTGGATTATCGTGTCATTAGGTAGTAAAGGTGCTTTTGCAAAACATCATCATAAATATTATAGAGTGAATATTCCAACAATAGAGGTAGTAAATCCAGTAGGTTCTGGAGACTCTACAGTAGCAGGTATTGCTTCAGCTTTACTGCACCATGAATCTGATGAAGATTTGCTAAAAAAAGCGAACACACTTGGCATGCTCAATGCACAAGAAAAGCAAACAGGACATATCAATATCGCGCATTACGATCAATTATATCAACAAATTAAAGTTGTAGAGGTGTAAAAAATGACTAAATCAACACAAAAAGTAGCTTCAATTGAAAAACTTAGCAATGAACAAGGTATTATTTCAGCGCTTGCTTTTGACCAACGTGGTGCATTAAAACGTATGATGGCAGAACATCAAACTGAAACGCCATCAGTAGAACAAATTGAACGTTTAAAATCACTTGTATCAGAAGAATTAACGCAATATGCATCATCAATACTTTTAGACCCAGAATACGGTCTTCCAGCTTCTGAAGTGCGCAACAAATCTTGTGGTTTATTGTTAGCTTATGAAAAAACAGGATATGACGTCAATGCAAAAGGACGTTTACCAGATTGCTTGGTTGAATGGTCAGCAAAACGCTTAAAAGAACAAGGTGCAGATGCTGTGAAATTCTTGCTTTATTATGATGTGGATGATGATGAAGCAATTAATGTTCAAAAACAAGCATATATCGAACGTATTGGTTCAGAGTGTGTTGCAGAAGATATTCCATTCTTCTTAGAAGTTTTATCTTATGATGATAAGATTGCTGATAATAAAAGTGCTGAATTCGCTAAAGTAAAACCACATAAAGTTAATGAAGCGATGAAATTATTCTCACAAGAACGTTTTAATGTAGATGTGTTGAAAGTTGAAGTTCCAGTCAACATGAACTATGTTGAGGGATTTGCTCAAGGAGAAGTTGTTTATAGCAAAGAAGAAGCAGCACAATACTTTAAAGAACAAGATGCAGCAACAAACTTACCATATATCTATTTAAGTGCAGGTGTTTCTGCAGAATTATTCCAAGAAACATTAAAATTCGCACATGATGCAGGCGCAAACTTTAATGGCGTTCTATGTGGTCGTGCAACATGGGCTGGTTCAGTTAAAGTTTATATTGAACAAGGTGAAGAAGCGGCTCGTGAATGGTTACGTACAACAGGATTTAAAAATATAGATGATTTAAATAAAGTGTTAGCAACTACTGCAACATCTTGGAAACAGTAATTTGTGAGGTGGAAGATTAATGAATAGAGAAGAAGTTCAATTACTTGGCTTTGAAATCGTAGCTTATGCAGGAGATGCTAGATCAAAATTGTTAGAAGCACTTACTGCAGCACAAAATGGGAAATTTGACCAAGCTGAAAGCTTAGTTGAGGAAGCAAACACGTGTATTGCTAATGCACATAAAGCACAAACAAGCTTACTTGCAAAAGAAGCGCAAGGAGATGATATTGTCTATAGTGTCACAATGATGCATGGTCAAGACCATTTAATGACGACATTATTATTAAAAGATTTAATGAAACATCTAATTGAATTGTACAGAAGAGGGTGAAGACCTTGATGAATAAACTAATTGAGCAAATCGAGAAGGGCAAGCCTTTTTTTGAAAAGATATCACGTAATATTTATTTAAGAGCCATTCGTGATGGATTCATTGCGGCGATACCTGTAATTTTGTTTTCTAGTATTTTTATTTTAATTGCATACGTTCCTAACGTTTTTGGTTTCTTTTGGAGTAAGACTGTTGAAGGTATGCTTATGAAACCTTATAACTACACGATGGGGATTGTAGGTTTCTTAGTAGCCGGCACGACTGCGAAATCGTTGACGGATTCATTTAACCGTAAATTGGAGAAAACGAATCAAATTAACTTTATTTCAACAATGATGGCAGCGATGTGTGGATTCTTATTTTTAGCGGCTGATCCTGCCAAAGATGGTGGATTTTTAAGTGGTTTTATGGGAACAAAAGGGTTATTAACAGCCTTTATTTCTGCCTTTGTGACAGTTATTGTTTATAATTTCTTTATTAAACGTAACATCACAATTAAAATGCCGAAAGAAGTGCCACCAAATATTTCGCAAGTATTTAAAGACATTTTCCCTTTATCTGCAGTTATCTTAATTTTATATGGCTTAGATTTACTCTCAAGAGCAACAATTCATGCCAATGTTGCCAATTCAGTGTTAAAAGTGTTTGAGCCATTGTTCACTGCTGCAGACGGTTGGGTAGGTGTAACAATTATCTTTGGTGCATTTGCATTCTTCTGGTTTGTAGGTATTCACGGTCCTTCTATAGTTGAACCGGCAATTGCAGCGATTACGTATGCAAACCTTGAAGCCAACTTGCATTTATTACAAGCTGGTGAGCATGCAGACAAAGTGATTACACCAGGGACACAAATGTTCGTGGTAACTATGGGTGGTACAGGTTCCACATTAGTTGTACCATTTATGTTTATGTGGTTAACAAAATCAAAACGAAATAAAGCAATTGGTCGAGCATCAGTAGTGCCTACTTTCTTTGGTGTAAATGAACCTATTTTATTTGGTGCACCATTAGTCTTGAATCCAGTATTCTTTATACCGTTTATATTTGCGCCAATTGTTAACGTATGGATTTTCAAATTCTTTGTTGATGTCATTGGCATGAATAGTTTTAGTATATTTTTACCTTGGACAACACCTGGTCCTTTAGGTATCGTGATGGGTACCGGTTTTGCTTTTTGGTCGTTCGTTTTAGCGATTGTATTAATCGTAGTCGACGTCATTATTTATTATCCGTTTGTAAAAGTATATGATGAGCAAATTTTAGAAGAAGAACTAGGCAATAAAGAAGCAAATACAGAATTACAAGAAAAAGTATCAGCTAACTTTGATACTAAAAAAGCAGACGCAATTTTAGCAACTGCTGGAGCAAGTGAAGCAACAGCAAGTGAGGAAACACATCAAGCTGATGTCGCACAAACGAATAACATTAATGAAGAAACCAATGTGTTAGTGTTATGTGCTGGTGGAGGTACAAGTGGTTTATTAGCTAATGCTTTAAATAAAGCAGCTGAAGAATACAATGTGCCAGTAAAAGCAGCAGCAGGTGGTTACGGTGCACATATGGATATTATGAAAGATTATCAGTTAATTATTTTAGCACCTCAAGTAGCTTCAAACTATGAAGATATTAAACAAGACACTGATAGATTAGGTATTAAACTTGCGAAAACGCAAGGGGTAGAATATATCAATTTAACACGAGATGGGCAAGCAGCTTTAGAATTCGTTCAGAAACAATTTGAAAAATAATTAGGAGATGAATGTATAATGAAGAAATTACCAGAAGATTTTATTTTCGGTGGCGCAACTGCTGCATATCAAGCTGAAGGTGCAACGCAAGCAGACGGTAAAGGTCGTGTTGCCTGGGATACGTATTTAGAAGAAAATTATTGGTATACGGCAGAACCTGCTAGTGACTTTTATCATCGCAATCCTGTAGATTTAGAATTAAGTGAAAAATTCGGAGTGAATGGGATAAGAATTTCAATAGCATGGTCACGTATCTTTCCAGATGGCTATGGCGAAGTAAACCAAAAGGGTGTAGCATTCTATCATAATTTATTTAAAGAATGTCATAAACGTCATGTTGAACCATTTGTGACATTACACCATTTTGATACTCCAGAAACATTGCATAAAGATGGTGATTTCTTAAATCGTAAGACGATTGATTATTTTGTTGACTATGCCAAATTCTGTTTTGAAGAATTTTCAGAAGTTAACTTTTGGACAACGTTCAATGAAATTGGACCTATCGGCGATGGTCAATATTTAGTTGGTAAGTTCCCTCCAGGTATTAAATATGATTTTGCAAAGGTCTTCCAATCACATCACAATATGATGGTAGCTCATGCAAAAGCAGTTAAATTATTCAAAGATAATGGCTATTCTGGAGAGATTGGTGTTGTACATGCATTACCAACAAAATACCCATATGATCCTACTAATCCTGAAGATGTAAAGGCTGCTGAATTAGAAGACATTATTCATAACAAGTTTATTTTAGATGCAACTTATTTAGGTCATTACTCACGTGAAACTAGAGAAGGTGTGCAACACATCCTCTCTGTAAACGGAGGAAAGCTTGATATATCTGATGAAGATTTACGTACATTAGATGCTGCCAAAGATTTAAATGACTTCTTAGGTATCAATTACTATATGAGTGATTGGATGAGAGGTTATGATGGAGAATCTGAAATTACACACAATGCTACAGGTGATAAAGGTGGATCTAAATATCAACTTAAAGGCGTAGGACAACGTGAGTTTGATATTGATGTACCAAGAACGGACTGGGATTGGATGATTTATCCTAAAGGTTTATATGATCAAATTATGCGTGTAGTTAAAGAATATCCGAATTACCATAAAATCTATATCACAGAAAATGGCTTAGGTTATAAAGATGAATTTATAGAATCTGAAAAAACTGTGCATGATGATGCGCGTATCGATTATGTTAAACAACACTTAGAAGTAATAGCCGACGCTATCCGTGATGGTGCTAATGTTAAAGGTTATTTCATTTGGTCATTGATGGATGTATTCTCTTGGTCAAATGGTTATGAAAAACGCTATGGTTTATTCTATGTCGATTTCGAAACGCAAGAACGTTATCCTAAAAAAAGTGCTTATTGGTATAAAGAATTAGCTGAATCAAAAGAAATAAAATAACTAGTATGATTAAGAATACTCATCCAATTAATTTGTGATGGGTGTTTTTTATTCTGTAAAACATAAAATGCTATTATAGAAAAGGCAATATATTGAAGTAGTAGATATTTTAAAGTCAAAGGTAATTCATCTAGTCATAGACATCAGTATATGAGTTTTTTTTCATGGCAATTTTTACTAACTTAGGTATACTGAATACAAAATAATTGGATGTGGTATAATCAATGAAATTTCAAAAAACAGGTTTACTCATAGCAATATTAACGTTGATGTTATTTTTAACTTATGGATGTCAATCATCCTCACAATCAAAACAAAATAGTTCAAGTTATAATCATTCGCATACAGCAACATTATTTTTGCATGGTTATGGTGGCAGTGCAAATTCAGAGAAATATATGGTGCAACAAGCTGTAAATCATGGTGTGACCAATCAAGTCATAACAGCAATTGTAGACAAGAATGGGGATATTACGTTTAAAGGAAAGTTAGCTAAAAATGCAATTAATCCAATTGTGAAAATAGAATTAGAAGATAATAAAAATGGTAATGTTAAGCAAAATGCAAGTCATATCAAAAATGTGTTAACTAAATTAAAAAACGACTTTCATATTAAACAGTACAATTTTGTCGCGCATTCTATGGGAAACTTATCTTTTGCTTATTTTATGAAATTATATGGTCAAGATACCCAATTACCTCAACTTAATAAAGAAGTAAACATTGCGGGAACATTTAATGGTGTTTTAAATCTTAATGAAAAGGTAAACGAAATTAGTGTTGATAAAAATGGAAAGCCGAGTAAAATGACAGAGAATTATCAACAATTACTTGGTCTCAAAAATAACTATAAAGACAAACAGATTGATGTATTAAATATTTACGGTGATATCCAAGATGGTACGCACTCTGATGGTCGCGTTTCTAACAGTTCTTCAAAGTCATTAAAATATTTATTGGCTGACAGTCCCAAATCTTATAAAGAGTCACAATACACTGGTGCTTCGGCACAACATAGTCAACTTCACGAAAATAACAAAGTTGCTAATGAAATAATCCAATTTTTATGGAAGAAATCATAGAATTACTGGATATACCTAACTTTAAAAGCAATGAAATTGAGCTATTGGCGTTTGACTACTATACTTGAAAGAAAGAGAGAAAGGGTGCTTTGTCATGAAAAATGAACAAATTGTATTAAATCAATATCCTGAAGGAATACCTAATGATCAAACATTCAAATATGAAAATATTGATGTTCAAACGCCTAAAAATGGTGAGCTTCAAATTGAATCATTATATATTTCTGTTGACCCGTATATGCGAGGCAGAATGACACCTTCAGATTCCTATGTACAACCTTTTAAATTAAATCAACCAATTATTGGTCATGTTTTGGCAAGAGTTGTCGTGTCCAAGAGTGATGACTTTACAAAAGGTGATATTGTTATTGGGATGTTACCTTGGAAAAGATTTCATACGCTACCAAGTAATCAAGTGGATAAAGTACCATCAACAGATGTGCCATTAGAATTATATTTAAGTACACTGGGTATGACTGGTCAAACAGCTTATCATGGATTACTGGATATTGGTCGACCTAAAGCTGGAGAAACCGTTGTAGTATCTGCTGCATCTGGTGCTGTCGGAGCAGTTGTTGGTCAAATTGCTAAGATTAAAGGTGCTCGAGTGGTTGGTATAGCAGGAGGTACTAAAAAGGTTAATTATTTAACAGAAACACTTGGTTTTGATGCAGGCATTGATTATAAAAAAGACGATTTTGCTGAGGCATTAGCATCAGCGCTTCCAGATGGTGTTGACGTTTATTTTGAAAATGTAGGTGGTGCGATTAGTGATGAAGTATTTAAACATTTAAACCGTTTTGCTCGTATTCCAGTTTGTGGGGCTATATCATCTTATAATCATCCAGAAAGAGATATTGGTCCACGTATTCAAGGAACATTAATAAAAAAACAAGCTATGATGAGAGGCTTTTTAGTTGCAGAATTTTCGGATACATTTAAAGAAGCAAGTGAACAATTAGCACAATGGGTTAAAGAAGGTAAAATTAAAACTGAAGTTTCCATTGCGCATGGTTTCCATGAAATACCTACAGCATTTAAAAACTTATTTACCGGAGATAACTTTGGTAAACAAATCGTAAAAGTTTCTGAGTAACTTAGAAAAACTTTGAGGTGAATGAAATGAAGGCAATTATAGCAAATAGACCCTTTGAATTAAGTGAAGGTAATTTTTTCTATGAAACAGACATTAATATGCCGGTATTAAATGCACACGATGTCTTAGTAAAAGTAGAAGCAATAAGTGTTAATCCAGTAGATGGGAAAACACGTATCAGACCTATTAATGGTCAACAGCGTATTTTAGGATATGATGCCGTAGGTAAAGTTGAAGCTGTAGGACAGTCGGTTTCAATGTTTGATATTGGAGATGTCGTATTCTATGCAGGCACATCATCAAGACCCGGTGCAAATGCTGAATATCATGCTGTAGATGAGCGTCTAATAGCTAAAACACCAAAAAATATTTCTGCCCAAGCGAGTGCAAGCTTGCCATTAACGGCAATTACAGCATCAGAAGTACTTTTTGATGTATTTAACATTGCTACTGATCCTGAGCTTAATCAACATAAGACAATATTAATTATTAACGGTGCAGGTGGTGTCGGTAGTATTGCAACACAAATTGCTAAAGCATATGGTTTAAAAGTTATAACTACGGCATCTCGACCAGAATCTATTCAATGGTCATTAAAGATGGGTGCGGATATCGTATTAAATCATCATGATGATTTAGTGCAACAATTGCACAGTGAACATGGTGAATTTGTAGATTTTATTTTTTGTACATACGATACTGATATGTATTACAATACGATGATTGAACTTGTAAAACCGCTTGGAAAGATAGCAACCATTGTGGCATTTAAAGAAAAGCAAGATTTAAATGCATTAAAGCCCAAAAGTCTTACGTTAACACATGAATTTATGTTTGCGAGACCAGTATTTAATACAGATGATATGATTAAGCATCAAGAGTATCTGAAAGATGTTGCAAAGAAAATAGAAGCGGGTATCTATCAACCTACAACAACAAAAGTTATTGAGGGCTTATCAGCTGAGCATTTATATGATGCGCATCAAATTATTGAAAGCAATCAAATGATAGGAAAACTTGTGATTAAGCTATAAGAGGCTTTGAATATATATTAATCCATTGAAATGACAAAAGAGGGACGAGGACAGCATGCATTATGAATTTGTAGTCCCGCCTCGGCTAGATTGACTAGGATTGAAAAAAGCTTGGTATCAGCGTATTTTCCATCCTAGTCAACTACAATATTTAGTTCATAGCTTAAAAAATAAATATGTTTTGGGCTGTTTGGAACCATGAAGTGTTAGACGCAAATCCTAATGCTTCATGGTATTTTTTTGAACAAAAAAAGGAATGTTTTTTAATAACCATTATCAAGCATTTAATCTCTAAATATAAATGATTTGTGTGTTCTAAAACGGCAGACAATATAAGCCTAATCAAAATATTTATCATATTGTCATTAATATTTAGTAATAAAAGGTTTTCAAATCAAAAAATTGGGAATAATCATAAGGTGGAAATAAATTACTCTTAATAATAAATTTAGAAAAATGTTTTTATAGAATGTATTAATGTTTTTTAAATTTAATTAAGGGTAAACCATAATAAATAATTCATACAACAATAGCTAAGGAGGTGCTTTGAGGTGAAAAGATTGAAAAATTTCATCCTCGGCCTATTAATAGTTGTTATTGTTGGCTTCCTCTTGTTTATGTATATACAAGATAGTCGTATTTCAGAATATCAAGACTATTTCTTACAATTCAATTGGTTCCAACCACTATTAATTGGATTAGCTGCGTTTTTAATATTGATTGGTTTAATTTTAGTATTTAGCATTTTTAAACCAACCTATAGAAAACCTGGCTTATATAAAGATTTTGATGATGGTCATGTATACATCTCAAGAAAAGCAATTGAACGCACAGCTTATGACACTCTAAAAAATTATGACCAAGTTAGACAACCTAATGTGATTACAAAGCTATATAACAAAAAAGACAAATCTTATATCGATGTTAAAACGGATTTCTTAGTACCGAATGATGTTCAGGCAACTTCTTTAGTTGAAGGTATTCGTTCAGACATTAAGCAAAACATTGAATATTTTGCCGAAATTCCAGTAAGAAAATTAGAAGTAAATGTGAGAGACCAAAAAACATCTGGTCCTCGCGTATTGTAAGGGAGGGATAATATGGCTGACAATAATAATCATAATGGACAAGATTCTAGCCAACACATTATTAATATGATTAAAGCATATAAATGGCGTATCATTGGATTCTTTGCCTTTTTACTCATAGCAATTTTATTCCTAACTTTAGGATTCTGGAAGACAATTTTAATCATTGTCTTATGTTTAATAGGTATTGGCATTGGGTATATTAAAGACCGTACTCAAGATTTTATGAATTTTTTAAATAGATGGAGTTAACAAAATAAACGAAGTGAAAAAATTCATCAATTATTAAATCAAATAAAATTAAAAGGAGAATGACTATGACTGTAGATAATAACAAAGCTAAACAAGCATATGATAATCAAACGGGTGTTAACGAAAAAGAAAGACAAGAGCAACAAAAACAAGCACAACAAAATCAAGAACCACAATTTGAAAATAAATTAACATTTTCCGATGAAGTTGTTGAAAAAATTGCCGGAATTGCAGCTCGTGAAGTTAAAGGTATTCTAGATATGAAAGGTGGTATTGCTGATAGTTTCTCTAATGCGTTCTCAAGTGGAAACAATGTCACTACTGGTGTATCAGTTGAAGTTGGAGAAAAACAAGCAGCTGTAGATTTAAAAGTTATTCTAGAATATGGTGAATCTGCACCTAAAATTTTCCGTAAAGTCACTGATTTAGTTAAAGAACAAGTAAAATATATTACTGGTTTAGACGTTGTTGAAGTGAATATGCAAGTTGATGACGTTATGACTAAAAAAGAATGGCAACAAAAAAATGAAAAAAACAATGATAACAATAATAAAGAGAGACAAGGCTTACAATAAGTTATCATTAAATAAATAATATTACGCGCTTCGATAGACAAAGTCGAAGCGCGTTTTTGTGTACAAAAAATTTGGTGTGATTACTTCAATATTTGATATGAAAAAATTTTACAAATAAGCATTTTATTTGTATAATCCATGTTAGTGATAATGATAATTATTATCAATTGAACAATTGATATACATAGATAAAACTATAATGAAGTAAATGGATGGAGGCAGGGCATGATAAAACATCACATTAAGATGCGTGCTGATAAAAATATCCAATTTCGACTTATGAATACTTTAATCAAAGAACGTCTTTTTGCACAAGGTACTAAGATTACAGAAAGCCCTCAGCAACTAGAAATTCAATATCATTGTCATGTACTTTATATGACTGTCATTAGAAAAAGTTCATTTCAACGGTTTGAGTTCACACAAGATATTATTTATCAATGTGGTAATCATAAGAATTCAATCATGTCAGTTGAACAACTTATTGATATATTAAGAGATTCTTTTAGTATAAAAATATCTACAAAACTTTCTAAAGAACTTATCCATAGCAGAGATTGTTTAATTGAAAGTTATAAACATTTTGAACATCGACACGATGTAATTACTCAAAGTATGACATTTGCTAGATTACCAGAGGCATTAAATTTTTTTACTTGGTTACAGCATTTAGCTGATAATGGTGTCACGCAAGATTTGATGTATTCTGAAAGTTTAGTGACTGAAGGGCTAGCGCTTCATCCGCTTGAGAAAATGAAATTACCTATGTCCATAGAGGCAGTAAAAAAATATACGGCAGAATTTGAAAAAACAATTCATTTACCGATAATGCTCGTGCATCAAGATAAAATCAAGACAGCTACAATAAATAACGATAGTCAGTTTATTCTAAATCAAGTTATTCCTCAATATCGAAGTAAACTTAAGCGCTATATTGAACCGCTGGGTCTTAAATTGGATCGCTATCGAGTTATGATTGTCCATCCATGGCAATATAAGCATGTCATTGCAAAATATTTTGAATCATGGGTTAGTGAAAGCTGGTTGTTGCCAACGCCTTTAACAATTGAAGCTAAAGCTACTGAATCATTTAAGACATTAGATTTAATACATCAACCGTATCAAGTTGAAGTATCAGTTGATGTTCAAGATATTCATTCAATTCGTAGAGATTGTTTTATAACTATGGAAGATACACCAAAAATAACTCAAATTTTGCAACATATCTTTAAGGATGATTCTGACTTAGAAGTTACATGTAAGCCTTTTGTATCACATGTAAAGTCAGATGTTGAACATTCAAGCCAATTAGCTTGTAGTGTCAATCAGAAGCCAGCTATCTTTGAACCAGGATCTACTATTGCTTCTTCAAGTTTAGTTAATACTAATCCGGTTGATCAACATACAGTTATTGATAGCTATTTAGAATGGCTTGGTAACGCCGTCACACAAGAAAGTGTGATACATTTTATTTCTTCATATAGTGATACTTTATTGACGCCATTAATTAATGCTATCCAAGATTATGGGGTAGCATTAGATGCTAGCATGCAAAATATCATTGTACATTTAGGCAATGATTATCAAATGAAATTTATTTTTAGAGATATAAATGGAATAAGTATTCATATGCCAACACTATGTCAACAATTCTCAGATTTAAGACTGACGCATCATGATATATACAGTGCTTCAATCGAAGAAGTTGTCGCTAACTTACAACGAACGGTTATACAGTATCATCTTGCAGAATTAGTTCATCATTTTACACAATATGAAGGTATTACAGAACATGGTTTATACGGCATTGTTCAGCAAGTGATTTATACGGCAATAGATGACACTAGACCACATGCAGATATTTTAAAAAAGGTGTTTTTTGGAGCGAAAGTTAAAGATCATTCCTCATTTCAACAATACCTATATCCTGAACTTGCACGTGAAAAATGTATAGAATTTGATAATCCATTAGAAAGTGAGGTGTAGCTCATGCCTAAATTGAATATTAATTTAGCTAAAATTAAATATAATGCTCAAGTATTGCAGTCTTTTTTAGCTTCAAAAGATATTAACTTTACACCAGTTGTCACAGCGATTGCAGGTGATCGTGAAATTTTGAAGGTTTTGAAGCAAGTAGGATTAACTGAAATAGCAGATTCGAGGTTAGCTAATATTCAGCGATTTGGTGATCCAGATGTAAATTTTATCCTGTTGAAATCCCATGCAGAAGACTGTGATAAAGAGATTATTCAGCATGTTAAGATAAGTGTTCAAACAGAACTAACGTCAATATATCGTTTAAATGAGGTTGCACAGACCTTAGGGACTACGCATCAAATTGTGTTGATGGTGGACTGGAAAGATGGACGTGAAGGTGTTTTAACCTATGATGTGTTGCAATATTTACATGAAATTATGTCTTTAAAACATATCAAAGTTATTGGGTTGGCATTTAATTTTATGAGTTTTAAATCTGAGGCACCTAGTGATGATGATATTTTTACGATGAATCAATTTATTTGTGCGGTAGAGAAAGAACTTGGATATCGTTTAAAACTTATCTCTGGGGGCAATTCCAGTATGTTGCCACAATTAATGTATAATGACTTAGGAAAAATTAATGACCTACGCATTGGTGATACATTATTTAGGGGTGAAAATACTACGTCAGGTCAGCCTATGCCTAATTTATATCAACATGCGATTACGTTAGAAGCGCAAATTATCGAAATTAAGCCAAGAGTAAATATGGAGACAAAGCAGTCATATTTACAAGCTATCGTCAATATTGGTTATATAGATACAGTGACTAACAACATTCAACCGATGGATAAAGAATTGAAAATTAAAGGTGCATCAAGCGACTATTTAATGATTGACTTAAATAATCAAGATGGCTATCAATTAGGCGATACCATAACCTTTACTTTAGGTCATGAAGCACTAACCCAGTCAATGTATATGCGCCATTTAGAAAAGAATTATGTAAATGATGACCTTATAAATGCGTTAATTGCAAATTTTGATAAAAATACGATGCGACAATGTCATCAACACCATCAACATCTAAAAAATTAAGAAGCAGAGCAATAAAGGATATGATTGGTATAAATTGTGATAATTAGTTTGATTGTCATATGTTTAAGAACATAAACAGTAACAGAATCTATTATATTAAGACTTATATAAAAATAGTCTGTGTAAAAAATGTAACGTAATAATGTTGAAGTTTCCATTGTTAGTTGTTGACTGGATTGAAAATACGCTTATACCAAATTTTTTCAATCCTAGTCAACCTAGCCGGGGCGGGACTACGAATTCATTATGAATTCTGTCCCGCTCAGTATTTTTCTAGGAATTCTGTCCCAGACTGTTTTACCAGAATCTATGCTTGACTTATCCTTGTTTCGATCTTTAATCAATAGGAAATATTTTAGATAAAATAAATAACATTTGTATTTACACAACATATTTTCTCTATATAAATTTTAATAAAATTAGGTTGACATTGATAATCGTTATCAATACACTATATAATGTAAATACTATAATTAAGGAGTGACATGGAATGAAGGCTTGGAAATACATAAGTATCATTGGGCTACTGTTTTTATTAGTAACTGCTGCTGCTTGTGGCAATGTCAGTGATAATGGATCAAGTAGTTCTAATAAAAAATCGTCTTCAAAAGATACGATTGAAGTTAAAACAGAACAAGGGAATGTCAAGGTCCCTAAAGATGCAAAACGTGTAGTAGTCCTAGAATACTCATTCATTGACGCACTTGCTGCTTTAGATGTTAAACCGGTGGGTGTGGCAGATGATAACAAACCAAATCGCATAATCAAACCATTACGTGATAAAATCAAAGGCTATACATCAGTAGGGACACGTAAACAGCCTAATTTAGAAGAAATTAGTAAAACAAAACCCGATGTGATTATTGCTGATAGTCAGCGTCATAAAGGCATTTATAAAGAATTAAATAAAATTGCACCAACAGTGATGTTGAAAAGCTTTGATGGGGACTATAAAGAAAACATAAACGCTTATAAAACGATTACCAAAGCATTGAATAAAGAAAAACAAGGTCAAAAACGCTTAGACAAACATAATAAATTAATGGCAGAATATAAAAAGCAAATCAAATTTGACAAAAATGAAAAAGTATTACCTGCTGTTGCATCTAAATCAGGTTTACTAGCACACCCTAGTAGCTCATATGTTGGACAACTTTTAGGTGAGTTAGGTTTCAAAGAAGCATTAAATGATGATGTAACGAAAGGTTTAAGTAAATATTTACAAGGACCATATTTGAAATTAAATTCAGAAACACTTGCAGATGTTAATCCACAAAGAATGTTTATCATGACAGATAAAGCAAGTCCAGAAGAACCATCATATAAAGAATTCCAAAAAGATCCAGTCTGGAAAAAATTAGATGCAGTTAAACATAATCGTGTTGATGTTGTAGATAGAGACTTATGGGCACGTGCACGTGGTTTAATTTCTTCAGAACAAATGGCGAAAGAAATTGTAGATTTATCAACGAAAGAGCAAAAGTAAGGTGGTAAGGAAAGACTATGACAAAACTATCTAGTCAATCCGCTATCGAAAAACAAAACAAGAAACGCACTATGCTCACCTATGTGGTGAGCTTGTGCTTTCTTTTTATTTGTATCTACTTTAATTTAGCGGTAGGATCATCCAAAATACATTTTCACGATGTGATAGATTATTTTTTTACGACACATGAATCAAGAGCTACATTTTTAATTCATAATGTAAGAATGCCTCGAATGATTGGGGGCTTAATTATAGGTGGTGCATTGGCACTCGCAGGTTTGCTAATGCAGGCAATGACTAGAAATCCGCTAGCTTCACCTCAAATTTTCGGCGTGAACGCAGGCGCTTCATTTGTTGTTGTATTAGTAACAGTATTAGTGCCTTCATTAGGAAATTTTGCGACACCATTAGCATTTTTAGGCGCATTTTTAGGTGGTTTAACGGTATATGTTTTATCCGGATCGACACGTCAAATCACACCCGTTAAACTAGCGCTTGCTGGAATGGCAATTCATCTCTTTTTTAGCAGCTTAACGCAAGGTATCATTTTATTAAATGAAGATTCAAACGATACAGTAATGTTTTGGCTTGTAGGTTCATTAAATGGTTTAAAATGGACGCAATTATTGGCAGTTGTTCCATGGATTATTGTTGCGGTGGTTGTTACATTGATGATTAGTAGACAGCTTAGTATTATGGAGCTAGGAGATGACATCGCCAAAGGATTGGGTCAAAAAACACAGTTAGTTCGCATTATAGCTGGTTTATTAATCGTTGTACTTGCAGGTACGTCTGTGTCTATTGTTGGGCCAATCGGATTTATCGGATTAATTGTACCTCATATTGTTAAACACTATGTAGGACAAAATTATTCAGTATTAATTCCTTTAACGTTTATCATTGGTGCCGATTTATTATTGCTTTCCGATGTACTAAGTAGACTTATTACATTTCCATTTGAGTCTCCAGTAGGTATTGTGACGTCGTTTGTCGGCGCTATATACTTCCTATTATTTACGTTAAAAGGGGTGAAAAGAATTGACTAAAAAAGTACTAATTCGACGTTATACTATTGTGCTGATTGTGCTATTGATTGCATTTGTCAGTAGCTTATGTGTCGGTTCTACTATGTTTTCACCCATTTATGCGTTAAAACATATGTTCACTTTTGATGACTTTATTTTAAATGAATATCGAATTCCAAGAACATTATTAGGTTTACTCGTTGGCTGCAGTCTAGCGATTTCAGGTGCGATAATTCAAGGTGTAGTTAGAAATCCGTTAGCATCTCCAGATGTTATCGGTATCTCTAAAGGTGCAAGTTTAGCTGCGGTTATACTTATAATGGTTTTTCCATCAGCACCCTTGTTTTTATTACCAGTGGGTTCATTTATCGGTGCGCTATGTATTAGTTTGATTTTGTCTATTCTCATATCTAGATTTAATGTAAAAGGGTCTAGTTTAGCACTTATTGGATTAGCAATTGGTGCGATTTGTACAGCAATTGTACAGTTTCTACTAATACGAAATCCTATGGATGCAAATAATGCTTTATTATGGCTAACTGGTAGCTTATATGGGCATACGATTGAAAATGTATTGGCGATTTTGCCATGGTTTATCATTGCAATTCCACTGATTTTAATTTTAAGTTATCAACTTGATATTTTAAATTTGGGAGATCAGTTGGCAATCGCATTAGGTGCCAAAGTAAAAGGTTTAAAAATGACATTACTGATATTATCTGTAGTTCTTGCAGGTGCATCGATTTCAGTAGTGGGTGGTATTAGTTTTCTAGGATTAATTGCACCGCATATTGCGCGTTCAATTGTCGGACAACGCTATTTGCATATTGTTTTGATGTCTGGTCTTATAGGTGCAGCACTTATTTTATTCAGTGATGCTTTAGCCAGAGGCATACATCCACCTTTAGATATCCCAGTAGGTGTCATAATAGCAATTATTGGCGTGCCATATTTCCTATTTTTATTGAAAAAATTATAATCACTTAAGAGATTGAAATAGTATTTAGCAATTTGTAATATCTAATGTTTAACATTTATGGATGTAACAATTTGTGACATATTATTTCAATCTTTTTTTAGGTATTGAAGATTTAGGTAAAATAAGATATAGTTTATTAATACGAAAAAATTCATAAAAATGCATTTACAAAAATTATTAATTGTTTTAAGGGGATTTTTTAGACTCTGAATGCAAAATGAATGTATATAGTAGACACAATATATAAATAGAAAAGGTGTTTAAATGGAAGGTTATTCGAAGAAAGAAATTATTAGAGGTCGCGCAAAGTTTATTGTGATGTCCATCATAGGTATCATTTTATTTTTAATTCCAGTACCAGTTGTACAAGATGGTCAAAAAACCACAACGTTACCGGTTGCTTATTTAGCAGGCGCACTTAAATCTCTATTAGGAGAGGCCATGCCACTAATCATCTTGTTTATTGTTACGCTTTCTGGGATATTATCTATTTTATGTTCTACATTCTATAAGAATAAATTGAATCCAGAAGGGTTAATGTACAGCGCTTTTAATGTTAAATGGGGCTGGCTTATATTAAGAGTATTAGCAGTATGTTTTGTCTGGATGACTTATTTTAAATTTGGCTCTCATGTGATTTATTCAAATGAAACAGGTGGATTAATTTTTTCAGATTTATTACCTACATTGGTTGCAGTTTTTTTCTTTGCAGCATTATTTTTACCATTTTTAATGGACTATGGCTTGTTAGAATTTTTAGGGCCTGTGTTTAGACCCGTCATGAGACCATTGTTTACTTTACCTGGTCGTTCAACAGTAGATAACTTGGCCTCATTTATTGGAGATGGTACTGTGGGAGTGCTCATTACCAGTAAACAATATGAAAAAGGTATTTACTCAAAAAGAGAGGCAACTGTAATTTCAACAACGTTTAGTGTTGTTTCTATTACATTTGCAATTGTTATAGCTGGAACGGTTGGCATGGAATCTAGGTTCTTATTATTTTATTCATCTGTCATACTTTCATGTTTAATTGCAGCTGTTATTATGCCAAGAATTTGGCCGTTAAACACAATTCCAGATGAATATGCTAAAGATACGAACGGTTCAATTCATGATGAAGATTTGCCAGAGGGTAAAAGTGCTTTAGGCTATGGCTTAGAAGAAGCGACGAAAGTAGGTTTAAACGCGCCTGGTTTTATTAATTTTTTCAAATCTGGCTTTAAAACGGTTATTGATATGTGGTTTGTTGTACTTCCGGTAGTTATGGCAATCGGAACAATAGCGACTATAATTGCTAATTACACACCAGTATTTGAATTTATTGGAAAACCATTTATTCCATTATTAAATATTTTACAAATTCCGGAAGCTGCTGCAGCATCACAAACCTTGATAATTGGTTTCGCGGATATGTTTTTACCTTCAATATTAATTCAAGGTGCTCATAGTGAAATAACTCGATTTGTCGTAGGTGCTTTAAGTATTTCTCAACTTATCTATTTATCTGAGGTTGGCGGTGTTATTTTAGGTTCTAAAATACCAGTAAGTGTAGGGAAGTTATTTATGATTTTCTTAATAAGAACATTGATTACGTTACCAATTATTTCTTTAATGGCACATTTATTTTTGTAATAAAATGAGTTATAAAAATTGTAAAAGCATACGTAAAAAAGCTGATAAGGCTTTAACTACGTATGCTTTTTTTATGAATGGATGTTATTTATTAAATTAACGTAAAATGAGGGGAGCGGAACAGAATTCATTATGAATTCGTAGCCCCGCCCCGCTAACTGCTGCCATATAGTTCATAGTCTAAAACATAATGATGTCTCAGACTGCTCTAAATGCTTCTATGCTAATTTATAAAATATTATTTTGTAAGTTCGTTATAAACTTTTTGATCGTTATGTGTATAAATAATATATTCGTGATCGTTAGTATCTATAATAACGCGATTTGTTTTACCGAATGTAGATCCAATGCGAGAAATATTTTTCTCATCTAATTCAGGAACAGCATGTATATCTTGGTCTTGTGAAATGTTTTTAATATCTTGTGTTGGAATTTTAATATCTGCAACACGCCATTGAATTCTAACTTCATTATTATCTTTTTTTACTGTCATTGCCATTATAGAACACTTCCTTTTAACAATTTGTAATTTAATAATAATGCAAATTGCAATCGTTTTCAAGTATTTATGTGATACTTTTTTAAATTTGTGACATACTAATTATTTGAGCGAAAGTATGTTCGCTTTTAGGGTCAAATTATGCTATTATATTTGAAAGAAAAGGGAGTGTGAACTATGACGGGAAAGACACATGCATCGTGTGGTCTTTTAGTAGGAGCATGGACAACACAGTATTATCAAACAGATATATTTACTACTGTTACTGTCATGTGGTTAGCTACAATGGCAAGTTTATTGCCAGATATATGCCATATGAGAAGTAAAATTGGAAGAAGATTAAAATTAATAAGTTTTATAATAAGATTACTTTTTGGTCATCGCACTTTCACACACTCGCTTATATTCGTTTTTTTAATTGCATCTGCGCTTGTCTTAATTCATAGTCCATTGTATTATTTAGTTTCAATTATCGGGGGATTGCTATCTCATGTTATACTAGATATGTTAACACCTAGAGGAGTTCAATTATTTTATCCACTTCCTCAGAATATTCACTTTCCAATTACCGTGAAAACAGGGGGATGGATGGATTTATCACTGGCTACTGCGTTAACAGTCGGTGCAGCATATACTTTATTTCAACCCGCATTTGAGGATTTTTTATTTTATATAGGAAAATACTTTGCATGAGCTAGGGACATCATTATGTTTTAAGTTATGAACTAAATCTTGGTAGTAGTTGACTAAGATTGAAAATACGCTAATACTAAGCTTTTTTCAATG
Source organism: Staphylococcus lugdunensis (assembly GCF_001558775.1). Classification (NCBI taxonomy): domain Bacteria; kingdom Bacillati; phylum Bacillota; class Bacilli; order Caryophanales; family Staphylococcaceae; genus Staphylococcus; species Staphylococcus lugdunensis. The sequence continues at coordinate 2,304,837 of NZ_CP014022.1, forward strand.
CAAGTCAACCTTGCCAGGGCAGCACAACAAATTCATAATGGATTCTGTTCCGCTTCCAAAGCGTTTTATATTATGATGTGATTTGAAATGAATATAAATTATTATTGACAATGTTGTAATCAATAGCAGCATTTGATATGTAATTTACATAAGGAGCGTATTAGCATTTTGGATAAAAATAAACTTGAAAAATATAATCAAGCACATTTATGTGAATATGAAAAATTAATGAGTAATAATGAAAAAGAGCAATTAGAGGAGAAGGTTGATTCATTAGATTTGGCTGAAATACAAGCATTATATCAAGATCTATATGTTAATCGACGACAAATAGATGATATTAATGATATTTCAGAGATTAATTATGTAAATCAAGCAGCTATGAATGATAAAGATAAACATGCATATGAGCAAAAAGGTATAGAAGCAATAAGAAATGGTGAGTTTGCGGTATTATTAATGGCTGGGGGACAAGGCACAAGGTTAGGTTATCAAGGTCCTAAAGGTTCTTTTGAAATTAAAGGAATAAGTCTATTTGAATTGCAAGCACGTCAATTATTGAAATTACAACATCAAACTGGACATTTAATTCACTGGTATATCATGACAAGTGATATTAATCATGAGGCTACAGTTACATATTTTGAAGATCATCAATTCTTTGGTTTTAATGCTGAAAATGTCCATTTCTTCAAACAAGACAACATGGTAGCGTTGAGTGAGCAAGGTCAGCTGGTTCTTAATAAACAAGGCTATATCATGGAAACACCAAATGGTAATGGTGGGGTGTTTAAATCACTGAAAAAAGCCGGGTATTTAGATCAGATGATGGATAATGGCGTTAAATATATTTTCTTAAATAATATAGATAATGTATTAGTGAAAGTACTTGATCCGCTATTTGCTGGTTTCACTGTTGTGCACGATTTAGACATAACAACTAAATCTATTCAGCCTAAGCAAGGCGAAAGTGTTGGACGTTTAGTTAATAAAGATTGTAAAGATACCGTGCTAGAATATTCAGAGTTAGATGAGCAATTGGCAAATAAGCTTAATAATGCCAATATTGGTATACATGCATTTAAACTTGCTTTTATTAATCAAGCTGTTAACTATGATTTACCTTATCATTTAGCTATTAAAAATTTAAAACAGTTAGATGAAGATTTTGGTATAGTTGAAAAGCCAACGCTTAAATTCGAATTATTTTATTTTGATATATTCCGTTATGCAACAAGCTTTATCACGTTACAAGTTGAACGCGATGAAGAGTTTTCACCGTTGAAGAATAAAGAAGGTAAAGATAGTGTAGCTACAGCGACAGCTGATTTAGAACGAATGAATATTATTTCATAGGACGGTGATATAGAGATGCCTCACATATCAATTAAGAAGTCAAAGGATTCAGTAGTAGAAAGTTTTAAAGACATCATCCCACTAACATTTGGAGAAGAAATAGGTAATGCTGTTTCGCACGGAGTTGCAGCATTTCTGACGTTGCTTATCTTACCTTATGCAGCAGTGCATAGTTATAATGATGGTGGTGCACTACAGTCTTTAAGTGTTTCAATTTTTGTTATTAGCATTTTCTTAATGTTTATATCATCAACCATTTATCACACAATGAAAAATAATAGTATTCATAAATATGTGTTGAGGATTATCGACCACAGTATGATTTATGTTGCAATATCAGGGACGTATACGCCAGTTCTTTTACATGTTGTAGGAGGATGGATTGGTTGGGCCGTATTTACTTTATTATGGGGAACAACCATCTGGGGTATTCTATACAAATCAATTGCGACCCGTGTTAATCCTAAATTAAGCTTAATCGTATATCTTGTAATGGGATGGGTAGGCGTCATTTTTCTTCCTATCATTTTAATGAGAACATCGCTTTGGTTTATTTTATTTATATTTCTAGGTGGAGTTGCGTATTCTATTGGCGCCTGGTTTTATGCTCAAAAGAATAGAAATTATTTTCATATGATATGGCATCTATTTATTGTACTTGCGTCACTTTTCCATTTAATTGCTATCCTCTATTTTATGTAATAAATAATATAAATTAACAGATTGGTGGTCTTAGCATATAGGCCATCAGTCTTATTTTTTATATTTTTAAGAAGATAATTAAGCAGTGATATATACTTTAATTACAAACATTGATAATATATATAGGCAATATTTTGAAAGAAAGGGAGGTATCTAATATGAGATTAAAATCAATTGGTGTGGTTGTTGCCCTGATTTTAACAATGTTTATGGCTGCAATTGAAACTTCGATTATTTCTTTAGCCATGCCTACTATAAGAGAAGACCTCCATGCTGGAAACAATATATCATTAGTTTTTACAATATATTTTGTTGCTCTTGTAATAGCCAATCCTATTGTTGGAGAATTGCTGACTAGATACAAAATTATATACATAGCTGCAACAGGATTATTTTTATTTGGTCTTGGAAGTTTAATGTCTGGCCTTAGTCCAACATTTGCATTTTTAATTACGTCAAGAGCTATTCAAGGACTTGGTGCAGGGGTAATGATGTCGTTAACTCAAATTGTGCCAAAATTAGCATTTGAAATTCCTCTAAGATATAAAATTATGGGTATAGTTGGTAGTGTTTGGGGTGTCTCTAGTATTATTGGCCCTGTACTTGGGGGAGGCATTTTAGAATTTGCAACATGGCATTGGCTATTTTTTATTAATATACCTATTGCTATCATTGCTATTATACTTGTCTTTATAACTTACCACTTTCCTAATGAACAGGAAGTTAAAGCGTCTAACTTTGATGTTAAAGGCATTACATTATTTTATATATTTATTTTGTTATTAATGATAGGACTACTTTATCAACATATGATAGTAATAAATATTATAAGTATTCTATTAGCTGTCATTGTATTGTTCGGTTTGTTTAAATTTGAAGCGCAAATAAAGCAACCTTTTTTACCTATTGTTGAATTTAATCGATCAATAACGTTAGTATTTATTACAGACTTTGTTATTGCACTTTCGCTCATGGGCTATAATTTATATATTCCAATCTATTTGCAAGATCATTTGGGATTATCTCCATTGCAAAGTGGTTTCATCATATTTCCTTTATCTGTAGCTTGGATTATTTTGAATTTTAATTTGGCTAAAATTGAAAATTTATGTAGTAGAAAAATGCTGTATATTGGAGCGTTTACAGTGCTACTTGTTGCGAGTATAATTATCTATTTAAATTTAGATTTACCATTGCTCATTGCGACTGCGGTGATTTTTGCTGGTTTAAGCTTTGGATTTGTTTATACAAAGGATAGTGTAATCGTGCAAGAAGAAACAAGTCCTATATATATGAAAAAAATGATGTCATTTTATGCTCTGACTAAAAACTTGGGCTCCTCAGTAGGTTCTTCTTTGATGGGGTACTTATATGCAACGACACATGGATTGTTTGGAGCAAATTTACAGAACATTTTAGGAAGTATTGTTATATTAATGATTATTTTAATGATTTCATGGTCATGGACGTATAAAGAACAGCATGATTAATTTTCATCTGACCGTTTATCTATTATGATAGGCGGTCTTTCCATATCAATAGCTACTAAATAGTGTTAAAATACTATTGTATAATTTTAGGAGGAGGCAGAAAGAATGAAACGATTTAATAACAACATATTAGTAACATTATTAGTTTTTGCTGTCTTTGTTGTCTCCGGAGCAGTATTTTTAACTTTCTTAGGGTTTGGGCTGTTTGGTTTAAGTCGTTTGCTCATATACTTTCATCTAGGAAGTTTTGATTATGATAAAAGTTTCATAGACAATTTAATATATTATGGTAGCTACATTGTTTTTGGTTATTTTATCTTTTTTGCTATAGAACATTTAATGGACTATTTTAGAAAAAAATTACCAGAAAATGATTATTTTAATGGTGGTACCTTTCATCTCATATCATATGTAGTAACAACCATTCTTTTTTACTTTGTCATTCATATTAACTACGCATATATTAAAATAGATTTTTGGGTAATTATGCTCATTATTGGCTTTTTATATATGTGTAAAATTGTCTTTTATCCTGATAGTGAAAATTTAAATAGAAATCAACGTAACTCATAATGTGAGCAAAACCCTTGTTTAATAAGACAGAAATTGGAAAAATAATTAAATAGTTTACTTTGATGAAAGGAAGTAATATGGTGGCTGAATCGATATCTAAACATAAACGAAATATCATTGTAGCAGTAATGTTACTTAGTGCATTCATCGCGATTCTTAACCAAACACTGTTAAATACTGCACTTCCTCACATTATGCGAGAGTTAAATATCAGTGAAAATATAGCACAATGGCTTGTAACGGGGTTTATGCTAGTTAATGGGACAATGATTCCACTGACTGCATACTTGATGGATAGAGTTAAAAGTAAGACTTTATTCATTGCCTCTATGGGAACATTTTTATTAGGTTCTATTATTGCAGCAATTGCACCTAATTTTGCAGTGCTTATGATCGCCCGAGTAGTTCAAGCTATGGGAGCCGGCGTTATCATGCCTTTGATGCAATTCACCTTATTTTCTTTATTTTCAAAAGAAAAAAGAGGTTTTGCCATGGGTTTAGCTGGCTTAGTCATTCAAATGGCACCTGCGATAGGGCCTGCATTTTCGGGATTAATCATCGATAATACGAGTTGGCGTGTGCCATTCATAATAGTTGTGGCTATTTCAGCTGTTATTTTTATTTTCGGATGTAGCGCTTTAACGAGTTATAATGACATTAAATATACGATGTTGGATAAGCGTTCTGTGATATATTCAACACTTGGTTTTGGATTGATATTATATGCATTTAGTAGTGCGGGCAACTTAGGATTTACTAATTTATTAGTCGTAGTTTCATTTGTAATTGGTCTCACGATTGTAGGTATCTTTATTTATAGACAGCTACACATCGATAATCCTATTTTAAACTTGCGCGTATTTAAAAGTAGAGTTTTTACATTTAGTACGATTACTTCTATGATTTTAATGATGACGAATGTCGGTCCTGCATTACTTATTCCATTATATGTGCAAAATAGTTTAGGATTGTCTGCGTTTTTATCAGGTATGGTCATTATGCCTGGCGCAATATTAAATGGTATATTATCTATATTTACTGGAAAGTTTTATGATAAATATGGTCTTAAACCACTCGTTTATACTGGATTTATTCTACTCATACTAGCTACGTTACCATTATGTTTCTTGCAGTATGATTCATCTTATATGTTTCTAGTTATAATCTATGCATTGAGATTAGTAGCAATCTCTTTACTAATGATGCCAATTAATACCACAGGGATTAACGTGCTCGACAATAAAGATATTTCGCACGGAACAGCTATTATGAATTTTGCACGCGTCATGGCTGGATCCCTGGGGACTGGACTAATGGTAACATTGATGAGTATTGGTGCTAAATGGATACAATCTTCTATTTCTCAAGAAACGAGTAAGGTAGTAGCTCAAAGACAAGCTGTGGCGGCAGGAGTAGATTTAGCATTTATGGTCGTAACTGCTTTCATTATCATTGCATTTATATGCTCATTTTTTATTCAAGAAAAGAAGACTACCATTAGCCGTAAATTATAAAATTTAGCAGTTTGCTCAGTGTAAAGGCTTGAGCTAACTGCTTTTTTTATAATTATAAAACGTTTATACTGAATTCGAATGTTAAAATAATACATAATGAATAGTATTAAAACAACTAAAAGGGGGATTAAAGTTGTTATCAGAAGAAAAAGTAAGCGCGCTCGTTGGTGCAATTAAAGATCCAATACTTAATGTGCCCTTGAGTGAAATCAACGGCATTAAAGAAATAAAAATAAAAGAAGAAATCGAACATGTCAGCGTGAAGGTTGCTATGGCTCAACTTGGTGGAAAAACACAATTAGATCTTCAGATGAAAATTGTCAACACATTGAAAGAAAATGGGGCAAATACAGTAGGAATAAGATTTGAACAATTACCGGACGAAATTGTAGAACAATATCGTGGAACTACTAAAGAGCAGCCTAATACAATTGAAGGCTTATTGTCAAAAGATAATCCAGTAGAATTTATTGCCATTGCTTCTGGTAAAGGTGGCGTAGGAAAATCAACCGTAGCTGTAAATCTCGCAGTTGCTTTAGCAAGAGAAGGGAAAAAAGTAGGTCTTGTTGATGCTGATATATATGGTTTTAGTGTCCCCGATATGATGGGAATTGATGAGAAACCGGGCATTGAAGGAAAGACAGTAATTCCAGTCGAAAGATATGGTGTGAAAGTTATCTCAATGGCATTTTTCGTTGAAGAAAATGCACCCGTTATTTGGCGCGGTCCGATGCTTGGAAAGATGCTAACGAATTTCTTTACTGAAGTAAAATGGGGAGAATTAGATTACTTGATTCTAGATTTACCTCCTGGCACCGGAGATGTTGCACTAGATGTCCATACGATGTTACCTTCAAGTAAGGAAATTATAGTAACGACACCACATCCAACTGCTGCATTTGTCGCTGCACGAGCTGGGGCAATGGCAAAGCATACGGAACATTCAATAATCGGTGTTATTGAAAATATGAGTTACTTTGAAAGTAAAGAAACAGGAAATAAAGAGTATGTCTTTGGTAAAGGCGGCGGCATGAAGTTAGCTGATGAACTTAATACACAATTATTAGGCGAATTGCCACTTGAACAGCCATCATGGAATCCTAAAGATTTTTCACCATCCATATATCAACCAAATGATAGACTAGGAAAAATTTATACGTCTATCGCACAAAAGGTGATTGCAAGTACTATAAAATAACGGTGATTATGTATCAATTAAGGTGCACTTTAATTTATTTTTATAAGTGCACCTTTTTCTATTGCATTATTTATAAAAGATGATAGAATATTCATTTGTGAGCTATAATACATCTAACTTTATGCACACATAATTATTTTAATTTATATCGATTTAATGATTGACTTATACAAACAGTCTTGATAAGATATAAAAGTCGTCGAAAAACAATTGTAAAGCAATTTTAAAGAAGATTGAAATGGTGTAAAACTTACCATTGAAAACCTTATAAAATTGAAATATAATAATTTAAGTAAACGACATAAAGCAATTGACTTTTGAAGTTATTGTAAGTATAATGAAAGAGATTGCTTTTAAAATGAACATTGAAAACTGAATGACAATATGTCAACGTTAATTCCAATAATGTAACAAAACGTTACAAAAGATTTAATTAGTATTTATGAGCTAATCAAACATCATAATTTTTTATGGAGAGTTTGATCCTGGCTCAGGATGAACGCTGGCGGCGTGCCTAATACATGCAAGTCGAGCGAACAGATAAGGAGCTTGCTCCTTTGACGTTAGCGGCGGACGGGTGAGTAACACGTGGGTAACCTACCTATAAGACTGGGACAACTTCGGGAAACCGGAGCTAATACCGGATAATATGTTGAACCGCATGGTTCAATAGTGAAAGATGGTTTTGCTATCACTTATAGATGGACCTGCGCCGTATTAGCTAGTTGGTGAGGTAACGGCTCACCAAGGCAACGATACGTAGCCGACCTGAGAGGGTGATCGGCCACACTGGAACTGAGACACGGTCCAGACTCCTACGGGAGGCAGCAGTAGGGAATCTTCCGCAATGGGCGAAAGCCTGACGGAGCAACGCCGCGTGAGTGATGAAGGTCTTAGGATCGTAAAACTCTGTTATTAGGGAAGAACAAACGTGTAAGTAACTGTGCACGTCTTGACGGTACCTAATCAGAAAGCCACGGCTAACTACGTGCCAGCAGCCGCGGTAATACGTAGGTGGCAAGCGTTATCCGGAATTATTGGGCGTAAAGCGCGCGTAGGCGGTTTTTTAAGTCTGATGTGAAAGCCCACGGCTCAACCGTGGAGGGTCATTGGAAACTGGAAAACTTGAGTGCAGAAGAGGAAAGTGGAATTCCATGTGTAGCGGTGAAATGCGCAGAGATATGGAGGAACACCAGTGGCGAAGGCGACTTTCTGGTCTGTAACTGACGCTGATGTGCGAAAGCGTGGGGATCAAACAGGATTAGATACCCTGGTAGTCCACGCCGTAAACGATGAGTGCTAAGTGTTAGGGGGTTTCCGCCCCTTAGTGCTGCAGCTAACGCATTAAGCACTCCGCCTGGGGAGTACGACCGCAAGGTTGAAACTCAAAGGAATTGACGGGGACCCGCACAAGCGGTGGAGCATGTGGTTTAATTCGAAGCAACGCGAAGAACCTTACCAAATCTTGACATCCTTTGACCGCTCTAGAGATAGAGTCTTCCCCTTCGGGGGACAAAGTGACAGGTGGTGCATGGTTGTCGTCAGCTCGTGTCGTGAGATGTTGGGTTAAGTCCCGCAACGAGCGCAACCCTTAAGCTTAGTTGCCATCATTTAGTTGGGCACTCTAAGTTGACTGCCGGTGACAAACCGGAGGAAGGTGGGGATGACGTCAAATCATCATGCCCCTTATGATTTGGGCTACACACGTGCTACAATGGACAATACAAAGGGCAGCGAAACCGCGAGGTCAAGCAAATCCCATAAAGTTGTTCTCAGTTCGGATTGTAGTCTGCAACTCGACTACATGAAGCTGGAATCGCTAGTAATCGTAGATCAGCATGCTACGGTGAATACGTTCCCGGGTCTTGTACACACCGCCCGTCACACCACGAGAGTTTGTAACACCCGAAGCCGGTGGAGTAACCATTCGGAGCTAGCCGTCGAAGGTGGGACAAATGATTGGGGTGAAGTCGTAACAAGGTAGCCGTATCGGAAGGTGCGGCTGGATCACCTCCTTTCTAAGGATATATTCGGAACATCTTCTACGAAGATGCGGAATAACGTGACATATTGTATTCAGTTTTGAATGTTTATTAACATTCAAATAAATCGTTTTAAAAGAGAGCGTTTGACAAATAATACTATTTGCCAATGCTTCATTTAAAATTGATTGTTGTACATTGAAAACTAGATAAGTAAGTAAATTAGATTTTACCAAGCAAAACCGAGTGAATTAGAGTTTTAAATAAGCTTGAATTCATAAGAAATAATCGCTAGTGTTCGAAAGAACACTCACAAGATTAATAACACATACACACTTATATAATTTTGAAAGAAAACGTTTGTCAGGCGAGGCTTTGAAGCATTTCTAAGCGCAGTTTACTAATGTAAATGAGCATTAGAAATGATGAAACAACAAAGCATGCGCGCGTTTGACTCAAAATGAATGAGCTTTAAAATGGTGAAACGAAGCCATATGAATGCGATTGACTTAAAGCGCAGTGTGGAAGATTAAGTTATTAAGGGCGCACGGTGGATGCCTTGGCACTAGAAGCCGATGAAGGACGTTACTAACGACGATATGCTTTGGGTAGCTGTAAGTAAGCATTGATCCAGAGATTTCCGAATGGGGAAACCCAGCACAAGTTATGTTGTGTTATCGACATGTGAATACATAGCATGTTAGAAGGCAGACCCGGAGAACTGAAACATCTTAGTACCCGGAGGAAGAGAAAGAAAAATCGATTCCCTGAGTAGCGGCGAGCGAAACGGGAAAAGCCCAAACCAATAAGCTTGCTTATTGGGGTTGTAGGACACTCTATACGGAGTTACAAAGGAATATATTAGACGAATCATCTGGAAAGATGAATCAAAGAAGGTAATAATCCTGTAGTTGAAAATATGTTCTCTCTTGAGTGGATCCTGAGTACGACGGAGCACGTGAAATTCCGTCGGAATCTGGGAGGACCATCTCCTAAGGCTAAATACTCTCTAGTGACCGATAGTGAACCAGTACCGTGAGGGAAAGGTGAAAAGTACCCCGGAAGGGGAGTGAAAGAGAACTTGAAACCGTGTGCTTACAAGTAGTCAGAGCCCGTTAATGGGTGATGGCGTGCCTTTTGTAGAATGAACCGGCGAGTTACGATTTGATGCAAGGTTAAGCAGGAAATGTGGAGCCGTAGCGAAAGCGAGTCTGAATAGGGCGTTGAGTATTTGGTCGTAGACCCGAAACCAGGTGATCTATCCTTGGTCAGGTTGAAGTTCAGGTAACACTGAATGGAGGACCGAACCGACTTACGTTGAAAAGTGAGCGGATGAACTGAGGGTAGCGGAGAAATTCCAATCGAACTTGGAGATAGCTGGTTCTCTCCGAAATAGCTTTAGGGCTAGCCTCAAGTGATGATTATTGGAGGTAGAGCACTGTTTGGACGAGGGGCCCCTCTCGGGTTACCGAATTCAGACAAACTCCGAATGCCAATTAATTTAACTTGGGAGTCAGAACATGGGTGATAAGGTCCGTGTTCGAAAGGGAAACAGCCCAGACCACCAGCTAAGGTCCCAAAATATATGTTAAGTGGAAAAGGATGTGGCGTTGCCCAGACAACTAGGATGTTGGCTTAGAAGCAGCCATCATTTAAAGAGTGCGTAATAGCTCACTAGTCGAGTGACACTGCGCCGAAAATGTACCGGGGCTAAACATATTACCGAAGCTGTGGATTGTCCTTTGGACAATGGTAGGAGAGCGTTCTAAGGGCGTTGAAGCATGATCGCAAGGACATGTGGAGCGCTTAGAAGTGAGAATGCCGGTGTGAGTAGCGAAAGACGGGTGAGAATCCCGTCCACCGATTGACTAAGGTTTCCAGAGGAAGGCTCGTCCGCTCTGGGTTAGTCGGGTCCTAAGCTGAGGCCGACAGGCGTAGGCGATGGATAACAGGTTGATATTCCTGTACCACCTAGTATCGTTTTAATCGATGGGGGGACGCAGTAGGATAGGCGAAGCGTACGATTGGATTGTACGTCTAAGCAGTGAGACTGAGTGTTAGGTAAATCCGGCACTCATAAGGTCAAGCTGTGATGGGGAGAGGAAATTGTTTCCTTGAGTCGTTGATTTCACACTGCCAAGAAAAGCCTCTAGATAGATAACAGGTGCCCGTACCGCAAACCGACACAGGTAGTCAAGATGAGAATTCTAAGGTGAGCGAGCGAACTCTCGTTAAGGAACTCGGCAAAATGACCCCGTAACTTCGGGAGAAGGGGTGCTCTTTAGGGTGCAAGCCCAGAAGAGCCGCAGTGAATAGGCCCAAGCGACTGTTTATCAAAAACACAGGTCTCTGCTAAACCGTAAGGTGATGTATAGGGGCTGACGCCTGCCCGGTGCTGGAAGGTTAAGAGGAGTGGTTAGCTTCTGCGAAGCTACGAATCGAAGCCCCAGTAAACGGCGGCCGTAACTATAACGGTCCTAAGGTAGCGAAATTCCTTGTCGGGTAAGTTCCGACCCGCACGAAAGGCGTAACGATTTGGGCACTGTCTCAACGAGAGACTCGGTGAAATCATAGTACCTGTGAAGATGCAGGTTACCCGCGACAGGACGGAAAGACCCCGTGGAGCTTTACTGTAGCCTGATATTGAAATTCGGCACAGCTTGTACAGGATAGGTAGGAGCCATTGAAACGTGAGCGCTAGCTTACGTGGAGGCGCTGGTGGGATACTACCCTAGCTGTGTTGGCTTTCTAACCCGCACCACTTATCGTGGTGGGAGACAGTGTCAGGCGGGCAGTTTGACTGGGGCGGTCGCCTCCTAAAAGGTAACGGAGGCGCTCAAAGGTTCCCTCAGAATGGTTGGAAATCATTCATAGAGTGTAAAGGCATAAGGGAGCTTGACTGCGAGACCTACAAGTCGAGCAGGGTCGAAAGACGGACTTAGTGATCCGGTGGTTCCGCATGGAAGGGCCATCGCTCAACGGATAAAAGCTACCCCGGGGATAACAGGCTTATCTCCCCCAAGAGTTCACATCGACGGGGAGGTTTGGCACCTCGATGTCGGCTCATCGCATCCTGGGGCTGTAGTCGGTCCCAAGGGTTGGGCTGTTCGCCCATTAAAGCGGTACGCGAGCTGGGTTCAGAACGTCGTGAGACAGTTCGGTCCCTATCCGTCGTGGGCGTAGGAAATTTGAGAGGAGCTGTCCTTAGTACGAGAGGACCGGGATGGACATACCTCTGGTGTACCAGTTGTCGTGCCAACGGCATAGCTGGGTAGCTATGTATGGACGGGATAAGTGCTGAAAGCATCTAAGCATGAAGCCCCCCTCAAGATGAGATTTCCCAACTTCGGTTATAAGATCCCTCAAAGATGATGAGGTTAATAGGTTCGAGGTGGAAGCGTGGCGACACGTGGAGCTGACGAATACTAATCGATCGAAGACTTAATCAAATATATGTTTTGCGACGCAAAATCAATTTTACTTACTATCTAGTTTTGAATGTATAACATTCACTTGTCTGGTGATAATGGCAAGGAGGTCACACCTGTTCCCATGCCGAACACAGAAGTTAAGCTCCTTAGCGCCGATGGTAGTCGGACTTACGTTCCGCTAGAGTAGGACGTTGCCAGGCAAGTTATATTAATCCACAGTAGCTCAGTGGTAGAGCTATCGGCTGTTAACCGATCGGTCGTAGGTTCGAGTCCTACCTGTGGAGCCATGGCTCCTTGGTCAAGCGGTTAAGACACCGCCCTTTCACGGCGGTAACACGGGTTCGAGTCCCGTAGGAGTCATTATTTTATGGAGAATTAGCTCAGTTGGGAGAGCATCTGCCTTACAAGCAGAGGGTCGGCGGTTCGAACCCGTCATTCTCCACCATTTTAAATATAAGTCGGAGGGGTAGCGAAGTGGCTAAACGCGGCGGACTGTAAATCCGCTCCTTCGGGTTCGGCAGTTCGAATCTGCCCCCCTCCACCATTTTATGGGCTATAGCCAAGCGGTAAGGCAACGGACTTTGACTCCGTCACGCGCTGGTTCGAATCCAGCTAGCCCAGCCATTAGAGCCATTAGCTCAGTTGGTAGAGCATCTGACTTTTAATCAGAGGGTCAGAGGTTCGAATCCTCTATGGCTCATTGTTTGCACTTTCTCTCAGGAAAGTGCTTTTTTTATTTTTATCAAAAATTTTGACATAAATTATAGTGTTCATATGACAGTTATTATAATGATTGGTATAATTAATATCATGAAATTGAAACCGGAGGAGATGTCATGGATTTTTCTAATTTTTTTAGTAATCTAAGTACTTTAAAAATTATAACAAGCGTACTTGACTTGATTATTGTTTGGTACGTTCTCTATCTTCTCATTACTGTCTTTAAAGGAACTAAAGCGATTCAACTGCTCAAAGGTATAGTTGTTATTGTCATCTTTCAACAAATTAGTAAAGTGCTTAATTTGACAGCAACTTCTAAGTTGTTTGACATTGTCATTCAATGGGGAGTACTTGCCCTTATTGTTATCTTCCAGCCTGAAATAAGACGTGCACTTGAACAATTAGGTAGAGGAAGTTTGTTTAAACGCTATACTAATACTTACAGTCGTGATGAAGAGAAATTAATAGAAGCTGTTTCGAAAGCTGTGCAATATATGGCTAAAAGACGTATAGGCGCTTTGATTGTTTTTGAAAAAGAAACAGGCTTACAGGATTATATTGAAACGGGAATTCCTTTAGATTCAGATATTTCACAAGAGCTATTAACGAATGTGTTTATTCCTAATACTCCGTTGCATGATGGTGCAATGATTATTCAGGGAACTAAAATTGCCAGTGCTGCAAGTTATTTACCATTATCTGATAGCGCAAAAATATCTAAAAGTTTAGGTACAAGACATCGTGCTGCAGTCGGAATTTCTGAAGTTTCTGATGCTTTCACCGTGATTGTATCTGAAGAGACGGGGTCTATTTCAGTTACTTTTGATGGAAAGTTGAGACGAGATATTTCAAATGAAGTATTTGAAGAACTACTAGCTGAACATTGGTTTGGCTCACACTTTCAAAAGAAGGGTGTGAAATGACATGTTAGAAAATAAATGGGGCTTACGTTTTGTAGCATTTATATTGGCACTATTTTTCTATTTATCTGTGAATAATGTATTTGGAAATATTTTTAGTAACAATGACTTATCTCAAAATTCATCCAAGACGATTGAAGATGTACCTGTTCAAGTAATTTATAATACAAAAAATTTGCATGTAACTAAAGCACCAGACACAGTTGATGTAACGATTTCAGGACCTCAATCTAAATTGCTTAAAATTGAGAACGCAGATGATATTAAAGTTGCAGTAGATTTGTCTAAAGCAAGAGCAGGTAATTATAAAGAAGATTATGTGGTAAAGGGATTAAGCAATGATATTAATTATAATGTGAAGCCTAAGCAAGCACATGTAACTTTAGAAGACAAAGTGACGCGTACAATGCATGTCACGCCTGATATTAGTAATAACGATATTGCTGGTAACTATAAAGTAAGCGAAGAAAAGGTATCTCCTGAAACTGTGAAGGTTACAGGTGGTAAAGAACAGTTAAATCAAATTGCTTATTTAAAGGCAACATTTAGAAATGCCAATAAAATTGATAAAGATACAACAGATATTGCTGACATAGCGGCTTTTGATAAACAATTAAATAAATTAAATGTTACAATTCAACCAGACAGCGCTAAATTAAGTGTAAAGGTTAAGCCGTATTCTAAAAAAGTTAAAGTAAATGTTAAAACGGTTGGATCTTTACCAAATAATGCAAAAGTACAGAACATCAAACTTGATGATGATGAAGTCGAACTATTTGGCAACCGAGATGATTTAGCAAATATCAAAGAAGTTACAGCTGAAATAGATTTAGATGATGTTAAAGAAAATACGAGTCAGACCGTGAAATTTAAATTGCCTGATCATGTGTCGAAACTTGACCCGAGTGAAACAAACGCAGAAATTACAATAAATTAATAAAAAGTAGAGGAGTATTTTTGATGGGGAAATATTTTGGTACAGATGGAGTAAGAGGTATTGCAAATAAAGAATTAACACCAGAACTCGCCTTTAAATTAGGGCGTTATGGTGGCTATGTATTAGCGCATAATGAGAATGAAGCGCATCCTAAAGTTCTAGTAGGTAGAGATACGCGTGTATCTGGAGAAATGTTAGAAGCTGCTTTAATTGCAGGATTAGTCTCAATCGGAGCAGAAGTTATGAGATTAGGTGTGATATCAACGCCTGGTGTTGCATACTTAACAAAAGAAATGGGTGCTGAATTAGGCGTCATGATTTCAGCATCACATAATCCTGTTGCAGATAATGGTATTAAGTTTTTTGGTTCAGATGGTTTTAAATTGTCAGATGATCAAGAAAACGAAATTGAAGCCCTATTAGAACAACAAAATCCTGAATTACCTAGACCAGTGGGACAAGATATTGTACATTATTCTGATTATTTTGAAGGAGCACAAAAATATTTAAGTTTCTTAAAATCAACAGTAGATGTTAATTTAGAAGGTATGAAAATTGCGTTAGACGGCGCTAACGGATCAACGTCTTCATTAGCACCGTTCCTTTTTGGTGATTTAGAAGCAGATACAGAAACAATTGGCTGCAGTCCAGATGGGTATAATATCAATGAAAATTGTGGTTCAACTCATCCAGAAAATCTTGCTAAAACTGTATTAGAAACAAACAGTGATTTCGGTTTAGCCTTTGATGGTGATGGTGATCGTATCATTGCGGTTGATGAAAATGGTCAAATCGTGGATGGTGATCAAATCATGTTTATCATTGGCCAAGCGATGCATAAGAATCAAGAATTAAAAAAAGATATGATTGTTTCAACTGTCATGAGTAATTTAGGTTTTTATAAAGCTTTAGAAAATGAAGGTATTGCTTCAAATAAAACTAAAGTAGGCGACAGATATGTTGTTGAAGAAATGAGAAAAGGTGACTACAACCTAGGTGGTGAACAATCTGGACATATTGTAATGATGGATTACAATACAACAGGTGATGGTTTATTAACAGGTATTCAATTAGCTTCAATCATTAAAATGAGTGGTAAACCTCTAAGTGAATTAGCGGCACAAATGAAAAAATATCCACAATCACTTATAAATGTAAGAGTAACAGATAAATATAATGTGGAAAAAAATGAAGATGTGAAAGCTGAAATAGCAAAAGTTGAAGCTGAAATGAATGGAGAAGGTCGAATTCTAGTAAGACCTTCAGGAACTGAACCACTAGTTCGTGTAATGGTGGAGGCTTCTACAGATGATAATGCAAACCGCTACGCCGAACAAATTGCTCAAGTTGTAGAAGCAAAAATGGGCTTAGAAAAATAAAATAAGTTAAACATTGTAATGTAAAGCTAATGAAGCATATTTAAATTGTTTCATTAGCTTTTTTTCTTATAAAATGTTTTTTTAAAACTTCACATTAGTTTTCCAGAGATTAAATTTGCTCAAGGAACTACAACACTTAAAAAATAAATATGACACATTTATTTTTTATAGCGCAAAGTTATATTTAGTAGTGTAAAATTATTTTAACATCTCGGTTATTCTAAGAATTTTAAATAAAATTCAGTATAATGTTGTGAAAATATTTGCAATATAACTTTCAAACATTGTAAAATAAACATTAATGGAAAGGAGGAAAGTGAATAAAAACAATTATAGCGCCTGTGCAATTGTTTAAATACATGTTGACGACCAACAACTAATACAAGAGAGTTGTTAGAGACATTTATTTAACTTTTGTAGACGAGGAGGATAGTGATCGAAGTGATCGGCGGATGCTATCCCGGATGTGGCTCATTCGACAGCTTATTAAATAAAACATTGAGGTAACTTAATGGACAAAATTAATAAGATCGCCAAACTAATATCATGAAAAATAAAGTATAAGGGCTTGTTTTTATGTTTCTACAAATAGAGCTGTAATTTGCTTTTGAAACGATAGAACGACAGGCTTGTTTAACTTTGCTTAAATGAAGGTATGACAGATGATTGCTAATCTAAATTACAGCAATACGTCATATAATGTACTTTATTATTTCTAATGGAGGAAATTAAATATATGTGCGGAATTGTAGGTTATATAGGTTATGATAAGGCCAAAGAATTATTATTATCAGGGTTAGAAAAATTAGAATATAGAGGTTATGATTCAGCAGGTATTGCTGTTGCTAATGAAGAGGGAACAAAGGTTTTTAAGGAAAAAGGTAGAATCGCTGAATTACGCAAAGTGGCTGACAATAATGATATTGATGGATCTATTGGAATCGGTCACACGCGTTGGGCTACACACGGCGTCCCTAATTACCAAAACTCACATCCACATCAATCAACAAGTGGACGCTTTACATTAGTTCATAACGGTGTAATTGAAAATTATGAAGAACTAAGAGATAGCTATTTAACAGATGTAACATTGGTATCTGATACAGACACTGAAGTTATCGTTCAATTAGTAGAATATTTTTCAAATAAAGGGTTATCTACTGAGGAAGCTTTTACTAAAGTTGTATCTCTCTTACATGGCTCTTATGCTTTAGGTTTAATAGATGAACAAGACAAAGATACAATCTTCGTTGCTAAGAATAAATCACCTTTATTAGTTGGTCTTGGAGATCATTTTAATGTTATTGCTTCGGATGCTTTAGCAATGATTAAAGTTACGAATCAATATAAAGAAATTAAAGATCATGAAATTGTTATCGTTAAAAGAGAAAGTGTAACAATTAAAGATTTAGATGGCAATATTCAAGAACGTGATGCATATACAGCTGAAATTGATGCTTCAGATGCTGAAAAAGGTGTTTATGCGCACTATATGCTAAAAGAAATTAATGATCAACCAGCTGTCATGAGACGTATTATCCAGGAATATCAAGATGGACAAGGTAATTTAAAAATAGATGCTGATATTGTTAAAGATGTTGCTGAAGCAGACCGTATCTATATTATTGCAGCAGGTACAAGTTATCACGCCGGTTTGGTAGGTAAAGAATATCTTGAAAAATGGGCAGGTACGCCTACAGAAGTGCATGTAGCATCAGAATTTGTCTATAATACACCTCTACTATCTAAAAAACCATTATTTATCTATATTTCACAATCTGGTGAAACGGCTGATAGTCGTGCAGTGTTAGTTGAATCTAATCGACTAGGACATAAGGCATTGACCATTACGAATGTTGCTGGTTCTACGCTATCACGTGAAGCAGATCATACACTGTTGTTACATGCTGGTCCAGAGATTGCGGTTGCTTCAACAAAAGCATATACGGCACAAATTGCTGTATTGGCAATATTATCTCAAGTAATTGCCAAACATCATGGTCATGAAGCAGATATAGATTTATTAAGAGAGTTAGCTAAAGTAACGACAGCAATTGAAACAATTGTAGATGATACACCAAAAATGGAGCAAATTGCGACAGACTTTTTAGCAACTACACGTAATGCCTTCTTTATTGGTCGAACAATGGATTATAATGTCAGTCTTGAAGGAGCACTGAAATTAAAAGAAATTTCATATATTCAGGCTGAAGGTTTTGCGGGTGGAGAATTAAAACACGGTACGATTGCACTTATTGAAGAAGGAACACCAGTAATAGGGCTAGCCACTCAAGAAAAGGTGAACTTATCTATTCGTGGTAATGTCAAAGAAGTTGTTGCACGCGGTGCACATCCATGTATTATTTCAATGGAAGGCTTGGAAAAAGAAGGAGACACATATGTAATTCCTCGTGTTCATGAGTTGTTAACACCTTTAGTATCAGTAGTTACATTGCAACTTATTTCATATTATGCAGCGTTGCATAGAGGATTAGATGTTGATAAACCACGTAATTTAGCAAAATCAGTGACGGTTGAATAAATTAGTTAACATATATAGGGAGTAGGACAATAATAGGTATTTAGAAATACCCAAGCTGGTTTTTCGAAATTTAAACTAATATTGTCTTACTCCTTGTTTTTTTATAGGAAGACGTTATTAAACTTTTCAGTAAGTTTATTTGCTATAATTATTCTCATTTCAAAGACTATTTGTAGCGCTATAAGTAAATTTCAACATTGGCCAATAATTGTCTATAATGAAGATAATTACATCAGAAGATGATTACCTTAGGAGGTTACAAAGAAAGATGGATATAATTAAAGCAATATTTTTAGATATGGATGGTACGATCCTACACGAAGATAATACAGCTAGTGGTTATACTAAAGAAGTAATAGACCAATTGCGAGCTAAGGGGTATAAGGTCTTTCTTGCTACAGGGCGTTCTTATGCTGAAATTAATCAGCTTGTTCCTAAAGGATTTACAGTTGATGGTATCATAAGTTCCAATGGTACCAGTGGTGAGGTCAAAGCGCATAATATATTTCGACATAGTTTAACACAAGAAGCGGTAAATAAAATTGTTCAATTAGCACAACAACAACATATATATTATGAGGTCTTTCCATTTGAAGGACAACGCCTTGCACTGCAACAAGATGAATCTTGGATGCGTGGCATGGTGAGGGAAGAAGAACCACAAAACAATGTAGGGATTAGCGAATGGCGTTCTCGTAAAGACGCGCTCAAAGGTAAGATTAACTGGGTTAAAACATTGCCTGAAACATCATATTCTAAAATATATTTATTCACTACAGATTTAGCACAAATTACTCAGTTTAGGCAGTCACTTATTGACCAACAATTAAGTTTGAACATTAGCGTATCTAATTCATCTCGCTTTAATGCTGAGACGATGGCATATGGTGTTGATAAAGGCAGTGGCATTGCTGAAATGATTGCGCATTTTGGTATTCAACAGCAAGAGACGCTTGTCATTGGAGATAGTGATAATGATCGCGCGATGTTTAAATATGGTCATGTTACGGTAGCCATGAAGAATGCACGTCCAGAAATAAAGGATTTGACTGACGATGTTACGGTTTATGATAATGAAGAAGATGGTGCAGCACGTTATTTAGCAGATAGATTTTTATAACCAAGTTGGGACATAAATACAAAGTATTAAGATTGTAATGTTAAAATCTTTTCTTCGCTATGATTTTTACAATATAATTTGAAGTGATTAAAACTGATGCTTCTATAAATAACGTATATTGCGTCATGTTATCATTATTATACATAAGGCACCTCGTTTATTTAGTTTAGTAATATTTATTAAATGATACGAAACTGCCTTATTTTTTAAGCATTTAAAGGTGAAATTACATGTTAATACGAAGTATTGTGAAAATAGAGAACAGCAGCAAGATATTTTCTAATTGAAAATGATCTTACTGCTGTTTTTTTAGGGATTTATGTCCCAGCCTGTATTTTATTTTTGACGTTCATCAATCGATGTGTGTATTTGTTCGTCAGTTGGTTTAGTCGTGTGTGTTTCTGTAGATGTTGTATTATTAGAAGCTAAATCATTATCATCTTGTGAATTTAATGATTCGGATTTGTTCTTTTTGCTACTTTTTTTATCCTTTTTAACTTGAGACACATTGACTGGTTCTCCGTTGCGAATAAAGTATTGAACAACACCTAAAGTATTTAAGTAATGTATTATAATAGTGATAATTGCCACTAGTATGATTATAGCAATATGAATGTTATAAGCCAGTGTTTGTGACATATTTTGTAATAAATAGATATCCAACGATGATATAAGTGATATGATGAGTGCGATTAAGTTAATCAATAACACACCTACAAAAAATTTAAACCACGTTTTTTGTCCATTCGCAATTCCTTTAAAACCGTCTTCTAATGAGGCAATAGCTGTTTTATTACGGTCTTGAGTAAATTGTACAGTACTGTTTATCATAGGTATTAATACAATCCACAATAGAATTGAAATAATAAATGAAACAAAAACAAATGTTACAATTTGAATAATCAATAACGTATTTTGACTCTGAATTTCTAAAGGTTTAATTAATTCTCCAACAATTTTGAAGAGATATTTTAAAAGAAATGCATGTATCCAAGTTAAAGCGATATATAGTATTAAACTGATGATACCGAGTAAAATACTAGAAATGTATTTGCCACCTTTAAATGAAACAAGTAAATCTGAAAAGCCAAATTTTTGCTTTTTAATAGATTTTGATATGACATTAATAGAACCAGCTAGTAGTTGATATCCAACAAGAAGGAATATAATCGCTATAACAACCAAAACAATGATATTAATCGTCTGTAATTGCTCCTGTAATTGTTGAGGATCAACATTACCTTTTTGTATCAAAGTCTCTTGCATGTCATTACTAACTTTACTTAGATATAGTTTTGGAAGAAATTGACAAAGCACAAAGAGAATTAACACATTGATCATTGCAAAAACAAATGTTAACAACCAATGTGACTTTGTATTTTTGATTGCTAATTTATGAAATTTAAACAAAATGAAGCACTCCTTTACGTTAATATAAATACAATATCAAAATTTGAAAAAATTTTAAATGAATATCTAACATATTATGACATTAAGTGTTAGAATATGCTAATAAATGAACTAATGAAAGGAGATATCATCATGAAAATTGCAATTATAACCGATGTGCATGGAAATTATGATGCACTAGAAACTGTTTTGGATGATATTGATCGTAGAGAAGATGTTGATAAAATTATAAACTTAGGTGACAATATTGGAATTGGTCACGAGACAAACAAAGTATTAGACAGCATCTTTGAACGTGAAGACATGGAGATGATTGCAGGCAATCATGATGAAGCGGTGATGTCAATAGTTAATGGCACACCTTATCCGGAAGACTTAAAAGATAAATTTTATGAACATCATCAGTGGATTGAAAGTCATCTTGACGAAGAATATCATGAGGTATTAAATCAGCTTCCACGATTTATTGAACAAACCATCTGCGGTAAAAAAATGCTATTTATTCATTATGAAATTGATAATAGTAAATTAAATACTACAATCGATGGACAACCTTTTAGTCCTATAGTTGAACCAAGTGCACAAAATATGTCAACGCTTTTCCAAGATAAAGATGCTGATGTGATTGTTTTTGGACATAATCATACGTTACATTTATTTGATGATAAGAAGAAACTGTACTTTAATCCAGGCTCTGTTGGTCTTAATAATGGTGCTTATGCCGTATATGGCATTCTGACAATTACTGATAGTGAATTCTCGGTGGAAAGAATCAAATTACCTTATGATAATGAAGAATTTCTTTTAGGATTTAGTGAAAAGCATGTTCCAGCAAAACAATTAATATTTGATAAATTTCTTTAAAAAATAAAGCTATCGTAGTTCCTAGTAAAGAAAGGATACGATAGCTTTTCAATTTAATGCTGGTGTACGTGAGCATGTGAATGATGAAGTCCTGTACATAATGTGGACGTGTCATGTTTATGTTTAGGTGTTTCTAACTGTATGGTCATGTGATGAACATTTAAATGTGATAAGTCATGTTCGATACGTTCGAGTAGTAATTCACATTGCTCTACAGTAAGGGCTTCACTTACTACGGCATGGCAGCTCAATGCATTCATATCATTTGAAATCGTCCAAACATGATAATCGTGAACATTTTGAACTTGACCATGTTGTGTAATAGTTTGAATTATTGCTTCTAAATCAACATCTGTTGGTGTTCCTTCCATCAAGATATTAAGCGATGATTTGGTAATGCCGAAAGCACTTTTTAAAATTAATAGTGAAACAATAATACTTGCTATAGGATCAGCCAGTGTAAAATCAAATAACCATATTAGTATAGCAGCAACGATAGCACCTAATGAGCCCAGTAAATCACCAAGCACATGAATAAAGGCACCACGCATATTTAAATTATGATGCGTATCACCACTTTTAAACATAATTGCTGCGACTATGATATTAACAAGTAATCCCATTACACTGATAACAAACATTTCAGTTGACTGTACTTCTGGTGGTGCGAAGAAACGTTTAATTGCTTCTATAATAATGAGTACACTTATAATAAATAGAGTTACACCATTAAATAATGCCGCTAACACTTCAAAACGTTTATAACCAAAGGTTTTTGAAGTTGTAGCATTTTTTTCTGCATAGATAAAAGCAATAAGTGCTATGCCTAGTGAGACGGTATCACTGAACATATGGATTCCATCTGAGAGCAAAGCTAAGCTATTAGCGAGATAACCTCCGATAATTTCAATCAACATAAATGAGCCAATGATTAAAAACGAAATAAGTAATACTTTTTTGTTATTTGTGTGTACATGACCGTGGACATGGTCATGATGATGTTGGTGTGTGTGATTAGTCATGATAAGATCCACCTTCTTTTGGATGATTTGCATGATGAATGGCTTGTTTTAACAACGTAGCGACATGTTGGTCATCAAGAGAATAAATCATAGATTGACCAGCACGCTTGGCCTTAACAAGGTGAGTTTGCTTCAACAATTTTAATTGATGAGAAACATTAGATTGGCTCATATTTAGCGTATGTGAAATATGGCCAACACTTGCTTCACCTTCTTGAAGTAATTCCATAATTCGAATACGATTTATATCACTTAATGCTTTAAAAATTTGGGTTACACGAGTAAGCGTATCGAAATCAGAACGATGTGATGGCATATGAGTCATATCCTTTCTATATTTATGAATATATGTTCATATATTAATATAACTTTTTCTCATTGTTTGGTCAACTTATTCAAGAAAGTTAATGTTTGCCAGTTAAATGTAAGTGGTAAAATACAAATTAGCATTTCAAAAGGAGGACGTTATTATGGCTATTTTATTAATTGGTGCAAACGGTGGCGTTGGTAGTCAACTAGTTAAACAATTTAAAGCACAAAATGAAGATTTTACAGCCGGTGTTCGAAAAGAAGAACAAGTTTCTAAATTACAAGATGAAGGAATTCAAGCAATACAAATTGATGTTGAAAAAGATGATATTGATACGTTAATACAAACGTTTAAACAATTTGATACTATCATTTTCTCAGTAGGTAGTGGTGGTAGTACAGGAGCAGATAAAACCATTATTGTCGACTTAGACGGTGCAATAAAAACAATGATTGCTAGTAAAGAAGCAAAAATAAATCATTATGTAATGGTCTCAACATATGATTCACGTCGTCAAGCATTCGATGCTTCGGGTGATTTAAAGCCATATACCATAGCTAAGCATTATGCAGATCATTACTTAAGAGCATCAGGTCTAAACTATACAATCGTCCATCCTGGTGTGTTAACCAATGATGCTGGCACAGGACAGATTGATGCAGGTTTATATTTTGAAGGTAAAAATGCTATTCCTAGAGAAGATGTTGCGCGCGTGCTTAACGAAGTATCGACAAGTAATCAATATATGAATCAAGAATTTCAAATTATTGCAGGTGATAAATCGATTACAGAAGCGTTAGCTAGCTATAGACAGAAATAATTAACAAGTTAAATCAAATAATAAGAAGCTGGTCATATATTCACTCATGATACCAGCTTCTTTTTTTATAAAAGCATGATTACATTTTGCATTTATATTGTATTTTGAATGAAAAAGTAAAGCGCTTGCAATATTGTAAATAACGCAATTACTGTCAAATGTGATACAATCACTAGTGTTAAGTTAGCTATGTTATTATAAACTTAAGTAACGATAATAAATTTGAACTTTAAATGGCTAAATTAGCTTTTATAATAGACATAAATTTTGAAGAGGGGGGCTATGATGCCACTATTTTTAGAGCCAATATTTCACGAAAAGATTTGGGGTGGTGATAAACTCGAATCATTCGGTTATCACCTACCAGACAAACCAATAGGTGAATGTTGGTGTATCTCAGCTCACTCAAATGGTAAAAGTAAAATCTTAAATGGACAATATGCTGGTCAAACATTAGACCAAGTATGGACAGAGCATCGAGAATTATTTGGTGATTTTCCCAGTAAAGAATTCCCATTATTATGTAAAATAGTTGATGCAACGGCCCCGTTATCTATTCATGTGCACCCGGGAGATTCATATGCATATGAACATGAAAATGGACAATATGGTAAATCTGAATGTTTATATATTATAGAAGCAGCTGAACAGGCTGAGATTGTCTTAGGTACGACGGCACAATCACGAGCAGAAATGGCACAGGCTATAGAAGAACAACAAGTGGAAAGTATATTAAAACGTGTTCCTGTGCAAGCTGGTGAATTCTATTTTATTCCTGCAGGTACATTACACTCAATTAGCGCTGGCGTGTTAGCCTATGAAACGATGCAAAATTCAGATATATCGTATAGAATATATGATTTTAAACGTCATCGTCCTAATCAAACAACGCCTTTTCTTAATATAAATAGGGCCTTGGATGTTATAGAATACGGAATTGAAGTACCGAAATTAGTGCCTGAAAGTAAAATTATAGAGAATCATAAATGTTCACATATTGTATCCAGTGATTTCTTTACAATGGTAAAATGGGAAATTTCAGGTACTTTAAACTACATGAAGCCGAGAGAATTTTGTCTAGTATCGGTACTTGACGGTGAGGGCCAGATGATTACTGATGGAGAAATTTATAGAATTCAAAAAGGAAGCCATTTTATATTGACTTCAGAAGATTTAGATAGTGTATTTGAAGGGGATTTCACATTGATTATCAGCTATCTATAAAGAAATTAGTCTGTTTCTTGAATATTGGGAGGTATAAATTTGAAGCAATTTTTATACATTTCATTAGTTTGTGGTGTTATTGCTGGTGCAGGTATCTTTTTTAATGTGCCACATTATCCTACACGACTTATTCCTCAATTTATTGCGTTGATGGGTGTCATCAGTGCAATATTAACATTAAAAGATCATAAAACAAGTGGATTGTTATCATTAGGGGGTGTAATGATAAATTTAATGCCGCTTCTAGCAAGTATTGTGGGTGTTCAGCAATAATAGGAACCAAATAGCAATTAGATGATGAATACTACATCTAAGTAGAAAATATTATAAGAGAAAGTCATAAGCATATAGGCTAGTGATTTTCTCTTTTTTTAAAATATGGTATTGAATTTTATGTTATATCTAATTGCTAATTTTTATGAAATTACACAAGATTTTTACGTGAAGTATGATAAAATGAAAAGAAATCATAAGAGAAAGTATTTTTTCTCACAATGAATAATTAGGGTTAGGAGTTTCATAATGACTGAAGCAGTAAATTACTTTTGGCTAAATTGTGGCTATACAAGATGGAATCATAATGAACCATTAATTGAACAAACGACATTATTTGAATCAGGAGCTCAATTTAATCCTTCTCAAGGTTTTAGAGCATTTAAAAAAGCAGAAATTGGCGACAAAGTGATATTTTACCAAGTTCAAACAGATACTGGTTTATTAGGATTAGGTGAAATCACTAGCGTTCAAACAGGCGCTCAAAATAAAATTCGAGTCACTTTTCGATTTGATGAGCTACTAAAACCATTAACGATTGACTTTTTAAAACGCAGTGAAGCATTAGATTATAGAATGAATAATATGAAAGAAACTTTATTTAATCAACTAACTAAAGAGGAATTTGATCTTATTGTCGCCTTAGGACAAGGCCAAGAAAAATTACCACGCTATTTCTTTTTAGCTGAGTCAGAAGCGTTTGAACCTGGGGAAATTTATACAATATATACACATACCTATAATGGTATTAAACGAAATGGTTACCATTTTTATAATCAATTAGAGGTTGGTGACAACCTAGTATTTTATAATAGAAATAAAAATCAATCTGTCATTGGTATTGGAGAAGTGACTAAGCATATTCATGAAAAGCCACCCATACCTGGTAGAACGAATAGCACCGCAATCGAAGTGCGCTATGATAAAAATATAACACCAGTGACATTAAGCCAATTAAATAAACATCCAAAGTTAAAGAATTTATACTTTTTACAAGAAAATGCGAAACAGGCAATTGCTAGTATGTCTCAAACTCAATATGATGCCATTATTGATATGAGCAAAAATGATGGTGTAAATAAGCCATTTGAGACAATTAATCAACCTGTACATAGCGAACAAACTAAAGATGAAGCGCTTAAACCATTTATCTTACTTGTTGTAGGGCAACATGACGAAGGATTAAAAGCAGCAAATGAATTATTAGATAAGACCAATGCTAATCCAGTCATAACAACTGGACACCCTGATTTTTCTGAAGAAATGTTGTATGGTAAATACTTACCAAATGAAGCAGGTGCATTATATTATCGTGAAGGATTTATTACACATTTAATGCCTAAAAACGATAAAAGTTATTTAGTCATTGATAATTTTAACCGTGTTGATTCAGATATTTTTCAAACGTATATCAATGTGTTGGAAGGCTATGAAGTGACATTGCCACGATATAATAAAGATGGACAAATGATTATATGGTCACGCCAGAAAGATTCATTTTATCATTTTAATCCTAATTGGCATATTATTGGTATTACTTATGATGATATTGATGTAATTAAAGAGAAATATTCAGCTCAATTTTTAAAATATACACGCATTGTTAAAGTAAAACAAGATAAATAAAGTAGTCTTGTTCATGATATAACCTTTTGAAAATATTTTAAGTAGTGACAGTAAAAATAAGATAAAGCTATTCCTTTATGGAATAAGCCTTACAATACAAAATATTGAAATAAATGGAGCCACACTATGACAAAGTAGTGTGGCTCTTAAACTGCAATAATTGATTTTGCCTGTTTCTTAAATGTGTTTTAAGTTGTTTAGCTTGCAACCGAAGAGGAAATAGTAATAATAAAAGTAAGGATGTGAATTTATGCCAATTATTTATTATGATGGAAACTGTGTATATTGCTATAATTACGCAATATGGTTAATACGACATGGTTTATCTAAAAAATATCAATTTGCTACGCTTCAAGGTGAGATAGGGCAACATTTATTCAAACAACATCCAGAAGCACAGCATCAAAATAGTGTTATTCTGCAAGAAGGCCATCATCTTGAGTATCATTCGACTGCAATAGCGACGTTAATTACATCATTAACAACGTTTAAATGGTTAGGGATATTACTAAAATTGGTTCCAAAACCACTTAGAGATTGTGGCTATCATCTTTTTGCGAATAATAGAGATAAAATGTGGAAAACAAAATGGCATCGACCAACATCTTATGAAAAGTCGTTTTTCCTAGATGATAATCAACATGTAAAGTTGATTAATTGAAAATGATTTTCAATTAAGGGATAATAAGAATAACATATAGCTGAAAATAAGCTTATTCAAAGGTTAGGTATATGAATAAATCTTCAATTTATTTATAATAATTATAAATAAGGGTGTTATTTTGCTTTACAGATTAGAATTATTATAATATAATGATAACATCATTACGATGATATAAGTTAAAAGGAGCGATGAATAATATGGCAAATCAACAAGATGTAGTAAAAGAATTAAATCAACAAGTTGCAAACTGGACGGTGGCTTATACTAAATTACACAATTTCCACTGGTATGTTAAAGGACCAAACTTCTTTTCATTGCATGTTAAATTTGAAGAATTATATAATGAAGCAAGTCAATATGTTGATGATTTAGCTGAACGTATTTTAGCGGTAGGCGGTCATCCTGTAGGAACGTTAAAAGAATGTTTAGATATGTCGATTGTTGAAGAAGCAGGTTTAAATTATTCTGCAGAAGAAATGGTCGAAGCATTTTCTAAAGATTTAACAAATATTTCACAACAACTTGAACAAGCTATTCAAGTGGCTGGAGAAGCTGAAGATGACGTATCAGAAGATATGTTTATCGGCATGCAAACTTCAGTAGATAAACATAACTGGATGTTAAAATCTTATTTAAGTAAATAATTTTAACCATATAATAAACCTTGATACTGTATTACACATGTGATTTTACTAGTGTAATTACAATATCAAGGCTTTTTTTATTCTGCAATTTCTAATGCGACTTCCATCATTTGTGTAAATGAATTTTGTCTTTCTTCCGCAGTTGTTTCTTCTTGTTTGATAATATGGTCGCTTACTGTAAAAATACCTAAAGCTTTTTTACCAGCATAAGTTGCATTAAGGTATAAAGCTGCTGACTCCATTTCGATACCTAAAATACCCATTCTTTTCCATTGATCATTGAAGTGTGGGTTCGCATTGTAAAATGTATCAGACGATAAGATATTACCAACGTGCGAAACTGCACCAAGTTCGTCTGCTTTCTGTTTAGCTTTTGTGATTAAGTCAAAATCAGCAATTGGTGCGAAGTGACCAGGAATTTGATATTGGTCTACATAATTAGAATTTGTTGAAGCGGCTTGTGCAATGATAATGTCATATAAATTGACATTTTCTTGTAGTGCGCCACAAGACCCAATACGAATAATCGTATCTACATTGAAGAAATGGTACAACTCATATGAATATATACCTATACTTGGAATCCCCATACCAGATCCCATAACAGAAATTTCTTTACCTTTATAAGTACCTGTATATCCAAACATATTTCTTACTTCATTAAATTGCACTACATTATCTAAGAAGTTTTCGGCTATGTATTTTGCTCTTAATGGATCGCCAGGCATAAGTACTGTTTTGGCGATTTTATGTTCTTTAGGTTGAATATGTGGTGTACCTTTAGACATTTGTTATCTCTCCTCGACTTTCATTCTTAACATAAAGATAACATTTGTTTAACTTTTTTGCGAATTTTTGTACTATAGAAGGGAAGGACAAAATGCCTATTTTTAAAGTTTAAACCATGCTACGAAAACTTTATCGTAGGCGCAAATATTAAACAACAATTTATAGGAGGGCGTTTTAATGGATTATGCAAAATATATAGATCATACCTTATTAAAACCAGAATCAACAAAGGCACAAATTGATAAGTTAATCAAAGAGGCTAAAACATATCACTTTAAATCAGTTTGTGTAAATCCAACTCAAGTGAAGTATGCGGCAAAACAATTACGAGATTCAGATGTATTAGTATGTACCGTGGTTGGCTTTCCATTAGGTGCGAGTACTACAGCAACAAAAACATTTGAAACAGAAGATGCAATAAAAAATGGTGCTTCTGAAATTGACATGGTTATCAATATTGGCGCATTAAAAGATGGGCGTTATGATGATGTGAAAAAAGATATTGAAGGTGTTGTTGGTGCAGCTAATGGGATTTTAGTTAAAGTTATTATTGAAACAATATTATTAACTGATGATGAAAAGGTCAAAGCTTGTGAGATTGCGCGAGCTGCTGGTGCTGATTTTGTTAAAACATCTACTGGTTTTGCTGGTGGTGGTGCCACCGCAGAGGATGTGGCTTTGATGAAGCAAACGGTTGGTGATGAGTTACAAGTTAAAGCTTCAGGTGGGGTACGAAACTTAGCTGATTTCAAAAAAATGATTGAAGCTGGTGCAACTCGAATTGGAGCGAGTGCGGGTGTTGAAATAATAGAAGGTCTTGAGGCTAACACCGATTACTAATGCCATAATCGCATTATCATAAAAAAGAAAACTAGTCGCTTATTGAAAGGGGATATGGCTATGAGAATGGTCGATATTATAGAAAAGAAACGCGATGGGAAAGAATTAACAACGGATGAGATTAACTTTTTTATTGAGGGCTATACAAAGGGAGATATTCCAGATTATCAAGCTGCAAGTTTAGCAATGGCTATTTTTTTCCAAGATATGACAGAACAAGAACGTGTAGCGTTAACGCTAGCAATGGTACATTCTGGTGATGTGATTGATTTATCCCAAATTAATGGGGTAAAAGTTGACAAACATTCTACAGGTGGCGTAGGCGATACAACAACGCTTGTTTTAGCACCTCTTGTGGCTGCAGTTGGTGTGCCAGTTGCAAAAATGAGTGGGCGTGGCTTAGGTCATACTGGCGGCACAATTGATAAATTAGAATCAGTTGAAGGGTTTCATGTTGAGATCAGCGAAGATGAGTTTATTAAATTGGTCAACGAAGATCGAGTTGCTGTAATTGGACAAACGGGTAACTTAACGCCGGCAGACAAAAAGCTATATGCTTTAAGAGATGTGACAGGGACAGTAAACTCTATTCCATTAATCGCGTCTTCGATAATGAGTAAAAAAATTGCTGCAGGTGCAGATGCAATTGTGCTTGATGTTAAAACAGGTAGCGGTGCATTTATGAAAACATTAGAAGATGCTGAACAACTTGCGCATGCCATGGTATCCATCGGCAATCATGTTGGCAGAAAGACGATGGCTATCATTTCAGATATGAGTCAACCGTTAGGCAACGCAATTGGTAATGCTTTAGAATTGCGAGAAGCTATTGAAACATTGAATGGACACGGACCTGAAGATTTAACAGAACTCGTGTTGACGCTTGGTTCTCAAATGGTAGTTTTAGGCCAGCAAGCTGAGACATTAGAAGAAGCACGACGAAAATTAAAACAAGCAATTCAAGATGGAACAGCATTAGCGAAATTCAAGCAGTTTATTGCTAACCAAGGTGGCGATCCACATATCGTAGATCACCCGGAATTATTACCACAAGCGCAATATAAAATAGAATTGCCAGCACAGAAAACAGGAACAATAACTGAGATGATTGCCAATGATATTGGTATTGCATCAATGATGTTAGGTGCTGGTCGTCAGACGAAAGAAGATACAATCGATTTAGGAGTCGGTATAGTATTAAACAAAAAAGTTGGAGACACTGTCAAAGAGGGTGAACCATTATTAACGATTTATAGTAATCAGCCAGATATATTTGATGTAAAGGCTAAACTTTATGATAGTATAGCCATTCAAGATACAGGTCATAAACCAACATTAATTCATAAAATTATTACTGAGTAGGAGTGTTAAAATGATAACGCCTTTTAAACGTATACATCTTATTGTAATGGATTCAGTAGGCATTGGAGAAGCACCAGATGCAGCAGCCTTTAATGATGAAGGTGCACACACGCTTAAACATACATTAGAGGGATTTAAGGAATCATTACCTAATTTAGAACGACTTGGCTTAGGTAATATTACTGACTTGCCTGTAGTGCATAAAGTAGATCATCCTGAGGCTTTTTATACGAAGTTAAGTGAAGCATCTGTCGGTAAAGATACTATGACAGGACATTGGGAAATGATGGGCTTGAATATCATGCAACCATTTAAAGTTTATCCTAATGGTTTTCCAGAAGAATTGATTAAACAAATTGAAGAGATGACAGGACGTAAAGTGGTAGCGAATAAACCTGCTTCTGGTACGGCAATCATTGATGAACTTGGTGAACATCAAATGAAGACGGGTGATTTAATCGTTTATACAAGTGCTGACCCAGTATTACAAATTGCTGCACATGAAGATATTATACCGCTTGAAGAATTATATGATATTTGTGAAAAGGTAAGAGAGATAACAAAGGATCCAAAATATTTAATTGGACGTGTTATTGCCCGACCATATGTAGGAGAACCAGGTAACTTTACAAGAACATCAAATCGTCATGATTATGCATTGAAACCTTTTGGACACACGGTTATGAATGAATTAAAAGACAATGGTTACGATGTTATCGCTATTGGAAAGATTAATGACATTTTTGATGGGGAAGGTGTTACAGAGGCGATTCGCACTAAAAGTAATATGGACGGAATGGATCAATTGATAAATGTTACTCAAAAAGCATTTAATGGCATGAGCTTTTTAAATTTAGTTGATTTTGATGCTTTATATGGTCACCGACGTGATAAAGAAGGTTATGCACAAGCAATCAAAGATTTTGATAATCGTTTACCTGAATTGATTGCAAACTTGGATGAAGATGATTTAGTCATCATTACTGCTGACCATGGTAATGACCCGATTGCACCTGGGACAGATCATACGCGAGAGTATATTCCAGTATTAATGTATAGTCCTAAAATCAATCATGGTCATGAATTATCAAGTGACGAGACATTTAGTTCAATTGGTGCTACAATAGCAGATAATTTTAACGTAGAACTACCAAAATTCGGTAAAAGCTATTTAAAAGAAATGGGAGTGGAACATTAATGAAATTATTTAGATATTTGCTTGGTTTAGCATTTGGCACAGCAGGAGTCTTACATTTTACAAATGAACGTCAGTTTAGAAATATTGTGCCACATTACTTACCATTACGAAAAACTGCTGTACTTGTTACAGGAGTTTTTGAAATCTTTTTTGGTATGATGCTATTAATTAAAAGACCAGCAGAATGGTTGAAAAAAGGTATGAATTTATTTTTATTAGCAGTATTACCAGCAAATATTTATATGGCACGTAAAGAATTACCTTTAGGCGATAAAGAAGTGCCTAAGTGGGCACTATACTTGAGATTGCCTTTACAATTTGTATTAATAGGTTTAATTAAAAAGTTATAAGAAAGAATTATAATACGAATTTAAGATATAGATTTATCTGACACTAGTAACACAGGCTGTGACATAAATCCCAAAATAATAGCACAAAGATGATTTGAAATTGTATATCATCTTTGTGCTTTATCTATTTTCTCTAATTTTTCTTTATTTGAAAATGTAGCTTCAATTGTTTGAAAAGGATTATTCAAGCATTTTTTAAAATCTGTTGAAAGTAATCTTTAGTTAGTAATTTGAATAGATAAACTAACAAATCCTACTTACCATAAAGTATTTATAAAAGTTGTACGATGAACCATTACATTGTCAAAGAGTTCATTTACAGGGATGGATTCAAATCGTCGCTTCTCCAATAATTGATAAAACGCATCGATAACGCTTTTTTAGTTTTTGTTACTCTTAAGTCTTGTTCCTTCATAATATAACCTCTCTCATCTGTACTGTAAGTTTAAACGATATCGTTGATAGAAAATGATTGTAATTAAGAAGAATTTAAAATTTATAGCAGTTCTATAAATCGACACAAATAG
The DNA here is from genome assembly GCF_001558775.1 of Staphylococcus lugdunensis. Classification (NCBI taxonomy): domain Bacteria; kingdom Bacillati; phylum Bacillota; class Bacilli; order Caryophanales; family Staphylococcaceae; genus Staphylococcus; species Staphylococcus lugdunensis. Next base: position 2,338,624 of record NZ_CP014022.1, read on the forward strand.
TTTTTTGTAGATATTGTTTTTAATAAAAATTAGTCATATAATTTTCTTAATGATAATGATTATTAATTAATATTTAGAAAGTGTGAGTATTTTGTTGAATTTAAAGACTGGGATAAAAAATAAAAATTACAAAGTTAAAAGTATAAGTATATGTAATAAAAATATGTTATATCGATTAAGTGCATTAGGTATAAAAAAAGGCAGTGAAGTATGTATTAAACGAAAATGCTTATTTAATGGACCAAGTATTATTGAAGTAAATGGTCAATTTTTGTGCATTAGACAATCTGACGCCAGAAACATTACATTAGAGGAGTAGGTTATATATATGGGCGAAAGTTTTTGTATTTTAGGAAATCCAAATGTAGGAAAGACGTCATTGTTTAATGCATTAACAGGGTCTTATGAATATGTAGGTAACTGGAGTGGTGTAACTGTTGAAAAAAAGGTAGGTAAATTAAAAGAAAACATAGGGCAGCTTATTGATTTACCTGGCATTTATGATTTATCTCCAGTTTCTAAAGATGAGACTGTAGTAACAGATTTTTTAATGGAATCTTCTTTTACAGGTATGATTAATATCATTGATACTAGCCAAATAAAAAGAAATTTGAACCTTACTATTCAATTGTTAGAACTTAATGCACCTTTAATTATTGGTTTAAACATGATTGACGTAGCAGTGCAACATGGTCTTAAAGTCAGATATGATACTTTAATGAAAAAATTAAAAGTACCTGTTTTTCCGATTGTAGCGAGAAAAGCTAAAGGGACTAATGAACTTTTACATGAATTGAAATTTTTAAAACCTGATAAAAGAAAACAATTTAAAATTAACTATGGTCATGATATAGAAGATGCTATTGAAAAAATAAGTTCAATTATCTTAAAAGAGACAGAATATCCTAAAGAACGAATACGTTTTATAGCGATACAATATTTACTTGATAATAATCAAATTTATCAGGAAATAGGTTCTGAAATGATTAATTGTTTAGAACCAATAAAAAAAGAATTAGAAAAAAATTTGAATATGCGTGTACGTGAACGTATGGAATTGATTAGAGATAAATTTATAGATGATATCTTAAAAAATGTTGTCGAATATCCTAAAGAAGAAAAGCAATTTTTTACTGCTAAGTTAGATAAAATATTGATGAATAAGTATTTAGGGATACCCATATTTTTAGGCATTATATGGCTCATTTTTCAAATCACATTTACTTGGGTAGGTACGCCTTTATCCGACAAAATGGATGATTTCATTGGTGGGCAATTTACCGACTGGGTAAAGATGATGATGCAATACTTACACTTGTTGCCATTTCTACAAGATTTAATCACAGACGGTATTATTGCAGGTGTCGGCTCAGTGCTTGTATTTGTTCCTCAGATCGTGGTATTATTCTTCTTTATTTCTTTGCTTGAAGATTCGGGTTATATGGCAAGAATAGCTGTTTTAATGGATAAGACAATGGAATCAATTGGACTAAGTGGTAAGTCATTTATTCCTATGATTATTGGATTTGGCTGTAATGTACCAAGCATTATGGCTGCACGTAGTATTGAAAATGAAAAAGAACGGTTGATAACAATTTTAATAGCTCCCTTCATGTCTTGTTCAGCACGTCTGCCAATATATGCATTGTTTGTGGGAGTATTCTTTAAAACTTATCAATCTCTCATAGTTTTAAGTTTATACTTGCTTGGGATTTTAGTTGCTTTAATAGTTAGTACTATTATGAATCGATTTATTTTGAAAAACGATAGTTCAGTATTTATTGTTGAGCTACCAACTTATCGTGTACCTTCTATTAGAACTTTATGGCGTAGCACTTGGGAAAAGGCAAAAGGCTTTGTAAAAAAAGCAGGGACATTTATATTTGCTGGCTCAGTAATCATATGGGCATTAACATATACAGGACCTAATGGATTTGATGTAAAAATTAATCAAAGCTTTATGCATATAATAGGAGAAGCAATAGCTCCTATGCTTTCACCTTTGGGATTTGGTACGTGGCAAGCAGGTGCCACTTTGATACCAGGATTTTTAGCGAAAGAAGTCATAATCAGTTCAATGGCGATACTTTATTCCTCAAATGAGAATGGGCTTGTTAACGTAATTCAACATCAATTCACATCCTTATCAGCCTATGCTTTTATGATATTTATACTATTATATGTTCCATGTATTTCGACAGTAGCTACAATAAGAAAAGAAACATGTTCATGGAAATGGACACTCATTGCATTATTTTACCCAATAGTTACAGCATATCTTTTAACATTGGCATTTTATCAAATAAGTAATCTTTTTATATAAGGACGATTTTTATGTATATATTTATAAACATCTTAATTATCGTAGTTATCATCTTTTATACGGTTTTAACATTAGTAAAATTTTTTAAACGTAGTAAAGAAGGGCAATGCGGAAGTTGCAAATCTAATTGTCATTGTGATACAACGTCACATAAGAAACATTTAAAGCCTTAAGAATCAAATTTTAAAATAAAAGTAAAAGCTTTTCTATTTTTGAATGAACGAATTCAAATAGAGAAGCTTTTTTGTTGTATGAAACATACTGAGATTAGTTATGTTTCTATTCATTATGAGTTACTTTCTTCTGCTAATAAAATGCCAGTTCACATGCATATACATCGTTTTGAGAGCAAAACTTTAAGTAGGGTTAGGATAAGTTGAATCGCGAGTATCCAATTAAGAAATATTCGAAAATAAAATATCGGTTACTATCCATTGGAATAAGATGGAGTACTGCACTTAGAAATATTAATACGTGATATAAAAAACTCTAGGGGTCGGGACAAAAATCATTTTTGAATTCTGTCCCGCTCCCTAGAGCGAATTTTGAGATTTATCATCCAGGATATTGTAACTAATTATTTAGCTTCACCGAACACATCATGCCATTGATTGCGTTTGTTTAAGAACGCTTTAGCGATTTCTTTTGCACCCTCTAATGAATGACTTGCAGCCCATCCACATTGTACTTCATTGCAAGCTGGAACTTCGTTAGCTTGTAATACGTCATTTAATGTTTTTTCAATAATATTTAAAACATCATTATAATCGTCATGATTAATAAAGGATACATAGAAACCGGTTTGACAACCCATTGGACTTAAGTCTACAACTTTGTCAGTATGGTTTCTAATGTTTTCAGCCATTAAATGTTCAAGTGAGTGTAAACCAGGCATTTCCATATGTTCTTTATTTGGTTGTTTGAAGCGGATATCATATTTTTTGATTACATCACCGTTTAAGCCTTCCATCGTACCTGCTAATCTCACAAAAGGCGCGACAACTTTTGTATGATCTAAGTTAAAACTTTCTACATTCATTTTTGCCATTTGACATCCTCCTAAATTACTTTTAAAACTTATCTAATATATTGATTGTAACAAGACGACTGTATAATGACAATTTTGACCTAATGCATCATATGCCGTTGAGGCGGGTATAGAACATTATTGTTAGAAAATTTTGTAAATATAATGACAATCAAGTATTATTCCGATAAAATAAGTAATGATTAATTAAAAAACATATTGGGTAAAAGATGTTGTTCGATTATTTGGGTTACGTAAGGGAGATAGTTGTAATAATGAACAGTAAACAAAAAATTTTGGATTATATCGAAAATAATAAATACGATTATATAGAAATCAGTCATAGAATACATGAACGTCCGGAGTTAGGAAATGAAGAAATTTTTGCGTCTCGAATACTTATAGAGAAACTAGCTGAACAAGGATTTGAGATAGAGACAGATATCGCAGGTCATGCAACAGGATTTATAGCCACTTATGATTCAGAACGTGAAGGTCCAACGATTGGTTATTTAGCCGAATATGATGCTTTACCTGGGTTAGGACATGCATGCGGCCACAATATTATAGGTACTGCGAGTGTATTGGCTGGATCGACATTAAAGCAAACGATTGATTCAATTGGTGGTAAAGTAGTCGTTTTAGGCTGTCCAGCAGAAGAAGGTGGAGAGAATGGAAGTGCAAAAGCATCGTATGTTAAAGCCGGCGTGATTGATGATATTGATATAGCATTGATGATTCACCCTGGCAACGAAACATATCCAACCATCAATACATTAGCAGTAGATGTTTTGGATATTAAATTTTACGGAAAAAGTGCACATGCTTCTGAAAATGCAGATGAAGCGCTCAATGCTTTAGATGCTATGATTTCTTATTTTAATGGTGTGGCACAACTCAGACAACATATTAAGAAAGATCAAAGAGTACATGGTGTGATTTTAGATGGTGGCAAAGCAGCAAATATCATTCCAGATTTTACTCATGCACGTTTTTATACACGCGCAACAACACGCAAAGAATTAGATGTATTAACAGAACGCGTGAAACAAACTGCACGTGGTGCTTCAATTCAAACGGGGTGCGATTATGAATTTGGGCCTATTCAAAATGGCGTAAATGAATTTATTAAAACACCTAGATTAGATGCATTATTTGAAAAGTATGCCATTGAAATAGGTGAAGCAGTCAGCCATGACGATTTTGGATATGGATCTACGGATACTGGCAATGTGAGTCATGTCGTTCCTACGATACATCCACATATCAAAATAGGCTCAAGAAACTTAGTTGGTCATACACATCGTTTTAGAGAAGCTGCTGCAAGTGTACATGGAGATCAAGCGGTTGTTCGAGGTGCAAAAATTATTGCATTGATGGGTCTAGAGTTAATTGAAAATCAACCGCTGTTTGAGGCTATAGTCGAACAGCATTCTCATATAAAGGGGAATAACAAATAATGGTGAAAAATAAGCAAAATCAACTACTTACACTTAGTGATTTATACGCAGACAATGTTGTTTACTCATCAAGACCCTCTTATGTTTCTAATCCATGGTTAGAAACATAAGAACATCAATCGAATTTTTTGACCGGTAGAGAGTTATTGATAGCTAATCAATTACCTGTAATCGTACACGAAGCCAGTGTTACCGATAAATTGGAAGCACTTTTTAATACTATAGGAAAAACGATACCGACCTCAATTTATAAATTTCATGATCAGCAATCTTATGAATCGCTTATTCAACATCTCGCTTATCAAGAAGGGAAAAAGATTTATTTTCAATATATACATGGAGAAGATGTACTTGAATCTTCTTATTACGCTTTAAATAAGGATACATTTGTCGCATTAAATAATAAAGCGCGCATTCCTGAATGGACGAATCATCATTACTTGCCTAACAGAGAAATTGTATCAATCAAAGATTTTAAAGCGCGAGTTCAAGATTGGACATTTCCTTTTGTTATTAAACCTGGAGATGATTTGCCAACTGCAGGAGGATATGGTGTTATGATTTGTTATCATCAAAATGATTTGCAAAAAGCAATGACACGTATTTTTGAAGCAGAAGCAGCTACATCACATTTGATTATTGAACAAAAAATCGAAGAGGTTCACAATTATTGTGTTCAGTTCTCTTATTCTTCAGAGTTAGGTATCCAGTATTTAGGAACCGCACAGCAACTTACAAATAAATATGGCTTTTATGCTGGTAACGAGAATGTCCATGATATACCTCAGCAAGTGATAAACGCTGGTTACGAAATTATGGAAATAGGTGTAAAACAAGGATTCTTTGGAGTGGCAGGGTTTGATTTATTATTAGATCAACATGGAGATGTCTTTGCGATTGATTTGAATTTTAGACAAAATGGTTCTACGAGTATGTTGCTATTAGAAGATGAGCTACATCCAAATTATCAAAAGTTTTATAGCTATGTAGCTAAAGGTGATAATGAACACTTTTTTAATACTATATTAAAATTTGTAAAAAAAGGCGTATTGTACCCACTATCTTATTATGATGGTGATTGGTATGGTAAAAATAAAGTTAATTCTAGATTTGGCTGTATTTGGCATGGGAATAGCAAAACAGAAATAGATCATTATATTAAAGCATTTTATGAGGAGTTAGATTTATAAATAATAAATACTGTACAATCAGACATTTGTTTTAATTTAATAGTTAGGGAGCGGGGCAGCATTCATTATGAATTCATAGTCATGCACCGGCAAGGTTGACCAGGATTGGAAAAGGCCTAGTATAAGCGTATGTTCAGTCCAGTCAACTATTGCCAATATTTAGTTCGTATCTTAAAACATAATGATGTCCAAGCTTTATTGACTATCAAAAACGAGTCATTTAAAATTTGGAATAAATTAAAATGAATTGAGGGTTGTTACATGTCATTTAAAAATGAAACATTTTTCAAAGATATATTAATCAATGAGGAATTTTTCTTTGCGAGTACATCTAAAAAATTAGTAAGGATTTATTATCAAGGTCAATTATATCCAGCAGCATGGACGAATGAATACATGGCGCGCACATTCCTTGAAGATCATCAGGTAGATTATGATAAAGTAGTTCAAATTGACATTGATACCTTTGCGACATATGAGCTTGATGATTTATTTGATAAAGGAGACAAAGTGGTTATTAATGCTTCAGAAAATCATCCTGGCCAGTTGATTAACGTCGTTGATACAACTGATGAAATCATGACAGAATTAGATCGCATTCGCACTAAAGAATTTGTTAAAGATATAGCAAAAAATGATGAAGTATTTGGACTAACTCGAAAAGGACAAAAATCTTTTATTTTAATCGGGGATGATAAAAAAGAAAAACCATATATTATGCCTGTTTGGAGTATGAAAGGGCGCGCTTTGAAAGTACGAGATCAAGATTTTGAAGAATGCGAACTTATAGAAGTAGAAAGTAGCGTTTTTGGTGAGTGGTTAGATGAATTAAGAGATGATAATAAAGCTGTAGCTATTGACTTGAAACCCGGTGTGGTTGGTACTATTGTCTCGGCACAGTACTTGTCAAACGAAGCAACATTTTAAATTGATGAATGACGCCCTTCGATGCAAATGCTGAAGGGCGTTTGCTATTATGATAAATGAATAGCACCAATGGCTCCTGAAAAGGCACCATGTTCAATATAATATGGTTGACAACCTCTTAACTTAGTATAATCTTCAATGACTTCTCTTAACAATGGATTATTGTTGAAGGATGACCCGATGTACACGACATTATTTGTTTTATATTCACGAGCTACAGTAATGGACATCGTTGTGATTACCTCGCCAACAACACCGACAACCGATGCTAGTTGATTTGCTGATGTAAAATTTGCATCCAAATGGTGCAGGACATTACCAAAATTTGCGGCAGTTAATTCGCCTGGTATAGGAGGTGGGGTATCTTTATAAATATGTTTGACCTTTAAATCAATATGATTTCGATCACCTTGTTGAGCTAAAGTTGTCAATGCCTCATAATCTGATATTTGAGTTAAAAGGTATCCTAAACCTTGTATCATACCGCCACCTGTACCAATACCCCCAACACGTTGTTGAGATATCCCATCATAATAATGGATAGACGTCCCAGTTCCTACGTTAGTAAAAATATATTGGTCAATATCGTGGCCTTGTTCTTTAAGTAACATGCTTAAACCTTTAGAAGAAGCATCAAATTCAACATAGGTTTGCACAGGGTGATCAAGTTGTTCAGCAATGACTCCGGCATTACCACCTGTTAAGCTTAAAGAATCGTATGATTCATTTTTCAACCAATGAATTACCTGTTGTATATTTGTAGTTAATTCTGTTTTATAAATACGTTCATCAGGCGTTTCTTGAACAATTTTGATTAATGTTCCACCTGCATCGATACCGATATTCATTTCTTTCACCTCTGCAATTAATTAGGGTCAATGTTTATAGTATAATAAAATCACTGAAATACAAGTAGAAATTAAAAAAATTAGGGTATAACATGATATGATAAAATTTAAATAAGTAGTCAGAAGGCTAACAATGTTAGAAATAAGGGGATAGATTATGGTTATAAAACAGCAATATGATAATATAACAATTCAGGTATTTGAAGAACGTTATCGACAACATGTTTTAGATTTTGAATTAAGCGAAAGACAACAAGTTTATTCATCATTACCTAAAACAGTGCTTCAAGAAGCATTAGAAGATGAAAATCGTGTCGCTAACATTGCTATAAATGAACAAGGAGATGTGGTTGGATTCTTTATACTACATCGTTACTATCAACATGAAGGATACGATACACCAGAAAATGTCGTTTATGTAAGATCATTATCAATAAATGAAAAATATCAAGGACGTGGCTATGGCACTACAATGATGATGCATATTCCACAATATGTTCAACTATTATTTCCAGATTTTAATCACTTGTACCTCGTGGTTGATACTGAAAATCAAAGTGCATGGAATGTATACGAGCGTGCTGGTTTTATTCATACAGCAACTAAAGAGGAAGGGCCAATAGGGAAGGAAAGATTATATTATCTAGATTTAGATACGAAACATGTGTCTTCACTAAAGTTACAAGCCAATAGTCAATCTAGTATTGGAACAGTGCAAATCATAGACTTATTGAAAGACGGGGATAAAGTAGGATTTATAGCTGTAGAACAGCATGCGACAAGAATGAATATAGCTGCAATAGAAGTTAATAAAGAACACAGACAATCAGGCATTGCTGAAAGCGCATTGCGTCAGTTACCAACGTATGTTAGAAAACATTTTAATAATATACAAACATTAAATATAATGTTATTTGGTGAACATAATGAATTAAAACCGTTATGTCAGAATAGTGGATTTGTTGAGATTGAACAATCAGAAGATGTCGCAATTTTTGAAAAGTATATTAATTATTAGTAGACATTGCGAAATCAAGAGTTGTCATTTATAATTTAATTTTGTTACTATTAATAAATGCAAAATAACTTATAAATTTCAAAAAATCCTGTGAAAGGAAGTATTTTTTAATGAAAATTCAAGATTACACAAAAGAAATGATCGATGAGAGATCATTCATTGATATGACTTATACGTTATTACATGAAAAAGGCGCAACAATGAATTTATATGATATTATTGATGAATTTAGATCTTTAGGTGGTTATGATTACGAGGAAATTGAAAATCGAGTTGTGCAATTCTATACTGATTTAAATACTGATGGACGCTTTTTAAATGTTGGTGAAAATGAATGGGGATTACGTGACTGGTACTCAGTAGATGATATCGAAGAAAAGATTGCACCAACAATTCAAAAATTTGATATTTTAGATGATGAAGATGAAGAAGATAAAAATCTTAAATTATTGGGCGAAGACGAAATGGATGACGACGATGATATTCCAGCTCAAACTGACGATCAAGAAACATTAGATGATGATGACAATGAACCAGTAGAAGATGAAATGAATGAAACAGATATTGTTTTAGATGAAGATGATGAAGATTTAGACGACGAAGAGGAAATTGACGACGAAGAAAAATTTTAATTTAGTGAGGCCTTGAATGGTAAGGCTTTGCTTAAGTTAATAAAATTGACAATTGACTTTTATTAAAAAAATGATAAAATTTTATTCGGGCTCCTTTAATTAGGACACGTGTATAAATGTTATGCGCTCCCCTTACAATGGATGTGAGAGGGAGCGATTTTTTTATTTTAAAAATTATTTCAGCATTAAATGTATAGAGAAGGAAATGAATAAAAGTTTAAATTATAACTATACATTTTGAATGGAATATTTTAATAATCAAGACTTGTTAAAAAGTGTTAAATAAAGAAAGCAACCCTTTATATATGCAGGAGGTCAAAATATGACAAAGTTTATTTTTGTAACAGGTGGCGTAGTTTCATCTCTAGGGAAAGGTATTACAGCTGCTTCTCTAGGAAGATTATTAAAAGACAGAGGATTAAAAGTTACAATACAAAAGTTTGATCCATACTTAAATGTTGACCCAGGTACGATGAGTCCTTATCAACACGGTGAAGTTTTTGTAACGGACGATGGTGCAGAGACCGATTTAGATTTAGGACATTATGAACGCTTTATTGATATTAATCTTAATAAGTATTCTAATGTAACAGCTGGGAAAGTATATTCACATGTTTTGAAAAAAGAACGTCGTGGTGACTACTTGGGTGGTACAGTTCAAGTCATTCCACACATTACAAATGAAATTAAAGAACGTTTATTACTGGCTGGTGAAAGTACTAATGCAGATGTAGTAATAACAGAAATAGGCGGAACAACAGGTGATATCGAGTCTTTACCATTTATTGAGGCTATACGACAAATTCGCAGTGATTTAGGTAGAGATAATGTGATGTATGTTCACTGTACATTATTACCATTTATTAAAGCAGCTGGCGAAATGAAAACAAAACCAACACAACACAGTGTTAAAGAACTTCGTGGATTAGGTATACAACCTGATTTGATTGTCGTTCGTTCTGAATATGAAATGACTCAAGACTTAAAAGATAAAATTGCATTGTTCTGTGATATCAATAAAGAGAGTGTTATTGAGTGTAGAGATGCGTCATCGCTATATGAAATTCCACTGCAACTTAGCGCACAGAATATGGATGATATCGTTATTCGACGTTTGGGCTTAGATGCTAAATATGATACGCAATTAGATGAATGGCAATATCTATTAGATACTGTTAATCACTTAGATGGAACGATCACTATTGGCTTAGTTGGAAAATATGTTAGTTTACAAGATGCCTATTTATCAGTTGTTGAAGCTTTAAAACATGCAGGTTATCCATTGAAAAAAGATGTCGTAGTAAAATGGATTGATTCTAGTGTGGTTACAGATGAAAATGTTGCGAGTTATCTGAGTGATGTGGATGGTATCCTAGTCCCGGGTGGTTTCGGATTCCGAGCGAGTGAAGGAAAAATCGCTGCAATTAAATATGCACGAGAAAATAACGTACCATATTTTGGAATATGTTTAGGTATGCAATTAGCTACGGTTGAATTTGCACGTAATGTGCTAGGATTAGAAGGCGCACATTCTGCAGAATTAGATCCAAATACACCACATCCAATTATTGATTTATTGCCTGAACAAAAAGACATTGAAGATTTAGGCGGTACATTACGCTTAGGCTTATATCCAAGTAAAATTAAAAAAGATACATTAGCATACGATATTTATGGTGTAGATCACGTTGAAGAAAGACATCGACATCGTTATGAATTTAACAATGATTATCGTCAACAAATTGAAGATAAAGGAATGGTCTTTTCTGGTACAAGTCCTGATGGCCGTTTAATTGAAATGGTTGAAATTCCAGCAAATGATTTCTTTATTGCTTGTCAGTTCCATCCAGAATTTTTATCTCGTCCGAATAGACCTCAGCCTATATTTAAGGCGTTTGTTGAGGCAGCTTATAAATATCAAAATAAATAATGTAACAAAGCACATCTAGCTGTGATAAGGTTAGATGTGCTTTATTTCTATAACTCTAAATCTCGTGTCATTTCCACCATTTGAGTGTAAATATCATAATAAATATAATTAAATGCCATTGAGTGTGGTTGGACAATTTTATCGTAATCTTCAGTATAGACGATAGGTCTCGGTGTCGATAAGTTAATAAAATGTAGTAAGTGTTCTGGGAAATCGTCTGATTTAGGGCGATTACTAACGAGTACAATATCAATATCGCGCTGAAGTAAAGCGGATATATCTTGAGCAACAGCTTCATTATAAAAAGGTGAAAATAAAAATACTCTATCTGTTGTATCTAAATCATCAAAACTGTTTAATGTTGAGAGTTGACGACTCGATCGCAAACGTTCTTGGCTTTGTAATATAAAGGGCTCAAAAAATGCCAAATCTTCATATCCTTTAATATAGACAAAACCTTCTCCACCAATAGCTTGTACGATACATTGAGCAGCCATTTGAATTTCCATAGCTTGTTTTTCTATGCGATTAAAAATACCAGTTAGCTGTGTATTTAATATTTTAGACATTTAAATCCTCCATTCTATGATAATAGTGTAAAACGATGCAATATAATATTCAATAAGTTAGATACTTTAATAATGACATTGTAGGCTATGATAAATGATAAAAACATATATTCAGAAAACAAAGTATATTCCAATGCATTACTAATATAAATTTGGTATAATAAACAAACAAATCGTGCATATGCACAACAAGGAGGAACTTTCATGCCTTTAGTTTCAATGAAAGAAATGTTAATCGATGCAAAAGAAAATGGTTACGCTGTGGGTCAGTACAACTTAAATAATTTAGAATTTACTCAAGCAATTTTAGAAGCATCTCAAGAAGAAAAAGCACCAGTTATTCTTGGAGTTTCAGAAGGTGCAGCACGCTATATGAGTGGTTTTTACACTGTAGTAAAAATGGTTGAGGGCTTAATACATGATTTAAATATCACGATTCCTGTGGCAATACATTTAGACCATGGTTCAAGCTTTGATAAGTGTAAAGAAGCGATTGATGCTGGTTTCACCTCAGTGATGATTGATGCTTCACACAGCCCGTTTGAAGAAAATATTGAAATCACATCAAAAGTGGTTGAATATGCGCATCAACATGGTGTATCTGTTGAAGCTGAATTAGGAACGGTTGGTGGTCAAGAAGATGATGTTGTTGGCGGCATAATCTATGCTGATCCTAAAGAATGTCAAGAGCTTGTTGAAAAAACTGGAATAGATGCTTTAGCACCTGCCTTAGGTTCTGTTCATGGACCGTATAAAGGCGAACCTAAATTAGGATTTAAAGAAATGGAAGAAATTGGAGCTTCAACTGGTTTACCATTAGTACTACATGGTGGTACTGGTATCCCTACTAAAGATATTCAAAAAGCAATTCCATATGGAACAGCAAAAATTAATGTTAATACTGAAAACCAAATTGCATCTGCAAAAGCGGTACGCGATGTATTAAATAAAGACCAAGACGTTTATGATCCACGTAAATATCTAGGGCCAGCGCGTGAAGCAATTAAAGAAACAGTAAAAGGTAAAATTAGAGAATTTGGTACTTCTAATCGTGCGAAATAAGTGCAACATAAAAAAGTCATTGAGCCTACGGGTTTAATGGCTTATTTTTTATGCTATAATAAATGAAGAATTTTACTAAACGATAATTAAACTTATTACATTATAAAAAATTGGGGGAGCTGGCGATATTATATATTAGCTGGACTACTAAATGTAATAAAAACAAAGCAGCGAAGTACAATATTTATAATGTTAAATATTGTATTTTGTTGAATGGATTATGTACAATTTTATTAAATATCTAGAGAAACAAAGGAGATTAATCATATGACTCAAGAGGTAATCAAAATTCGTGGTGGTCAAACGCTTAAAGGAGAAGTCAATATTAGTGGTGCAAAAAATAGTGCGGTTGCTATCATACCAGCTACTTTACTTGCACAAGGTAAAGTGCAATTAGACGGATTACCACAAATCTCTGATGTAGAAACGCTAGTAAGCTTATTAGAGGATTTAAATATTAAAACACAACTTAATGACACAGTTTTAGAAGTTGATACTACAGAAATTAAAAATGCACCATTGCCAAATAATAAAGTTGAATCATTGCGAGCTTCTTATTATATGATGGGGGCGATGTTAGGTCGCTTTAAAAAATGTGTGATTGGCTTGCCTGGTGGCTGTCCGCTTGGACCCCGCCCGATTGATCAACACATCAAAGGTTTTAAAGCATTAGGCGCAGAAATTGATGAATCAAGTGATACTTCTATGAAAATAGAAGCAAAGGAACTTATAGGAACTACTATCTTTTTAGATATGGTAAGTGTTGGTGCGACAATCAATATTATGCTTGCTGCTGTACATGCTAAAGGCCAAACGATTATTGAAAATGCAGCTAAGGAGCCAGAAGTAGTAGATGTAGCTAATTTTTTAATGAGCATGGGTGCTAACATCAAAGGTGCTGGTACAAGTACATTAAAAATTAAAGGTGTTGATGCATTACATGGTTCTGAATATCAGGTGATACCCGATAGAATCGAAGCGGGAACTTATATGTGTATGGCGGCTGCTTGTGGACAAGAAGTAAAGATAAATAACATCGTACCTAAACACGTTGAAGCTTTAATGGTTAAACTACAAGAATTAGGTGTTGATATTACAGTAGAAGATGAATATGCAATCATAAAAGGTAAAGCAAAATATAAAAATGTAGATATTAAAACATTGGTTTATCCAGGGTTTGCTACAGATCTTCAACAACCGATTACACCATTATTATTTAAAGCAAGTGGGCCTTCTTTTGTCACAGAAACAATCTATCCAGCTCGTTTCAAACATGTAGAGGAATTACAACATATGGGTGCTAATATTGAAGCAGATGAAGTAACCGGTACAGCCACAATTAAACCTTCAACGCTTCATGGTACAGAAGTCTATGCAAGTGATTTACGCGCAGGTGCTTGTCTAATTATTGCAGGATTGATTGCTGAAGGAGTAACGACCATTTATAATGTTAAACATATCTACCGAGGATACACAGATATAGTAGAGCATTTAGAACAGCTAGGCGCAGATATTTGGACGGAGAAAGTCGATTAGTGGTATACTATTTATATCGAAGTTGTACAATTCATTGGATAATTATTAATGAGCAAACGTATGGGAAATAAATTGAAAATGCAAGTTTAGTAAGTATCAACATAGAAGCAGATAGAATTGAGGTGAGCATATTGGAAATTTGTCCTTATTTAGAAGAAACCTTTAAAATTGTAGGAAGAAGTTGGAACGGTTTAATTATTAATTATTTATCGAGATGCGAACAACATTCTGCACATTTTTCAGATATGAAACGAGATTTAAAAACGATAACGCCAAGAGCATTAAGTATTAAACTTACAGATTTAGCCGAATGGGGACTCGTTGAAAAGAAAATTATTTCAACAAGCCCAGTGTCAATTATTTATGAACTAACCAACAAAGGTCAAGCTTTAGCGGAAGCACTAGTGCCTATAGAAAAATGGGCGCAATCATATATTGAATTAGAAGAACCACAACAGAATTAATTTTAAATACAGCGCTCCTTTCAAAGCAGATGATAAATCATATAGCTATGAAGGGAGTACTTTTTGTATCTTAGCAGGTTATGTTAATGGAGGTCATTGAGTGCTAATTAATATTTATGAGTTGCTTTCACTTTTTAATGATTAACTATTTAATATAATCGTTCTCGCATGAGCAATAAGATGTTTGAAATTAGCGGACAATGGTTATTAAAGTACTATGACTTAAATTACTAAGGAGTGAATATGCAATGAGAAATTTCACTAAACAATATATAAACGGTGAATGGGTTGAAAGTGCGAGCAATGAAACAATAGATGTTATTAATCCAGCCACTGAAGAAGTAATCGGTAAAATAGCAAAAGGAAATAATGAAGATGTTAATAAAGCTGTCCAAGCTGCAGATGATGTTTATTTATCATTTAGACATAGTAGCGTGGATGAAAGAAAAGCATTGTTAGATAAAATTGTTGCTGAATATAAGAATAGAAAAGACGATATCGTTGATGCCATTACAGATGAACTAGGTTCACCTATTACAGTATCAGAAAATGTACATTATCAAATGGGACTTAATCATTTCCAAGCTGCACGAGATGCTTTAGATACTTTCCAATTTGAAGAACAACGTGGTGATGATTTAGTTGTTAAAGAGGCAATTGGTGTTGCTGGTTTAGTTACACCTTGGAATTTCCCAACAAATCAAACATCACTTAAATTAGCGGCAGCGTTTGCAGCAGGTAGTCCTGTCGTATTAAAACCGTCTGAAGAGACACCTTTTGCAGCAATTATTTTAGCTGAAATTTTCGATAAAGTAGGCGTTCCTAAAGGTGTATTTAACTTGGTAAATGGCGACGGTGAAGGCGTTGGTACACCATTAAGTGAACATCCAAAAGTAAGAATGATGTCTTTCACAGGTTCTGGTCCAACAGGTGCCAAAATAATGGAAAAAGCTGCGCATGATTTTAAAAAAGTGTCACTTGAATTGGGAGGTAAATCACCTTATATCGTCCTTGATGATGTTGATATTAAAGAAGCTGCAAAAGCAACAAAAGGTAAAGTTGTTAATAATACAGGACAAGTGTGTACAGCTGGAACAAGAATATTAGTTCCTAATAGTATTAAAGAAGAATTTTTAACGGCTTTAAAAGAAGAGTTCAGTCAAGTAGTGGTAGGCGATCCTCGTAATGAGGACACTGAAGTTGGCCCAATAGTAAGCAAAAAGCAATTTGATACGGTACAATCCTATATTGATAAAGGCATTGCTGAAGGCGCAGAATTGTTTTACGGAGGTCCTGGCAAACCTGAAGGCTTGGATGTTGGCTATTTTGTTCGTCCAACAGTATTTGTCAATGTTGATAATCAAATGACAATTGCACAAGAAGAAATATTCGGTCCGGTTGCCTCTGTGATCACGTATAATGATCTAGATGAAGCTATTCGTATAGCAAATGATACAAAATATGGTCTGGCTGGTTATGTGATTGGGCAAGATAAAGACACACTAATTAAAGTAGCTCGTAGCATTGAAGCTGGCACGGTAGAAATTAATGAAGCAGGCAGAAAACCAGATTTACCATTCGGCGGTTATAAACAATCAGGAATTGGACGCGAATGGGGCGATTATGGTATTGATGAATTCTTAGAAATCAAGTCTATAGCTGGATATTATAAATAATTTAAATTTTAATTTAAAAATAAAAAGAAACAGTGCAATGAACGTTTAATGTTCATTGTGCTGTTTTATTTTGTCTATAGTTAATAAAATCATTTTGTAATTAAAATGAAAATTTGCTATATTTAATCTAGTGTTTAACGTCATTTTGTTTTTGGCGTTTATAAAAATATAATGAAATGGGTGCAATCTATGCCTGAAAGATTAAGAACATCACCGCAATATGAGTCATTTCATGAACTCTATAAAAATTATACAACGAAAGATTTAACGCAAAAAGCAAAAGATTTAAAGTTATCTAATTACAGTAAATTAAATAAAAAAGAATTAGTATTAGCCATTATGGAAGCCCAGATGGAAAAAGATGGGAATTATTACATGGAGGGTATTTTAGATGATATCCAGCCAGATGGTTATGGTTTTTTAAGAACAGTTAACTACTCAAAAGGGGAAAAAGATATTTACATATCTGCGAGCCAAATTCGTCGCTTTGAAATTAAACGTGGCGACAAGGTTACTGGGAAAGTTAGAAAGCCAAAAGATAATGAAAAGTATTATGGTCTATTACAAGTAGATTTCGTCAATGATCAGAACGCCGAAGAAGTAAAAAAACGTCCTCACTTCCAAGCTTTAACTCCACTTTATCCGGAAGAACGTATCATTTTAGAAACTGATTCTCACAACTATTCAACAAGAATTATGGATTTAGTTACACCAATTGGCCTTGGTCAACGTGGACTTATTGTTGCACCACCCAAAGCTGGTAAAACATCGTTATTAAAAGAAATAGCTAATGCAATTAGTGTGAATAAACCTGAAGCAAAATTATTTATTTTACTTGTAGGTGAACGTCCTGAAGAAGTCACTGACATTGAACGATCAGTGGAATCTGCTGAAGTAGTAAACTCGACGTTTGACGAACCTCCAGAACACCATACTAAAGTTGCTGAACTTTTATTAGAACGTGCTAAGCGTTTAGTTGAGATAGGGGAAGATGTTATCATTCTCATGGATTCCATTACACGTCTAGCAAGAGCATACAACTTAGTTATACCTCCTAGTGGCCGTACTTTATCTGGTGGATTAGACCCAGCTTCGTTGCATAAGCCAAAAGCTTTCTTTGGCGCTGCACGTAATATAGAAGCTGGTGGCAGTTTAACCATTTTAGCGACAGCTTTAGTAGATACGGGATCACGAATGGACGATATGATTTACGAAGAGTTTAAAGGTACTGGTAATATGGAACTTCACTTAGACAGAAAATTAGCAGAACGTCGTGTATTCCCTGCTATTGATATTGGACGAAGCTCAACACGTAAAGAAGAATTGCTTATTAGTAAATCAGAGTTGGATTCATTATGGCAATTGCGCAATATGTTTACAGATTCAACTGATTTTACTGAGCGATTTATTCGTAAGTTAAAACGTTCTAAATCAAACAAAGAATTTTTTGAGCAATTACAGCAAGCTGCAAAAGAAAGTACTAAAACAGGAAAACCAATTATTTAATAATCTGCTTTAAAGGGTTGCGTTTTAGTATCAAAGCTATTATACTTATCAAGTATTGGGTAAAAACTCACAAATAACTCTGTTCCAGATGGTTCAGGGCAAAGGAGCTGAAAATAATGAAACAAGGAATTCATCCTGAATATCACAAAGTTATCTTTTTAGATACTACTACAGACTTCAAATTTTTAAGTGGTTCTACTAAGACTTCATCAGAAACAATGAAATGGGAAGATGGAAATGAATACCCAGTTATTCGTTCAGACATTTCTTCTGATTCACATCCTTTCTACACAGGACGTCAAAAATTCGCTGCTGCGGATGGTCGTGTGGAACGATTCAACAAAAAGTTTGGTCTCAAATCAAACAACAACTAATAGTGAATATCAACTGTCTGCGTAATCTATCTATAAAGAGATGCAGACAGTTTTTTGTATTTTTACATATCTAAGTACGATATTGTAATCGTGCTAAAGTTTATATAATTGAATAAATTTAATTAAATTCTGAATAACTTGTAGTAGTAAAATATGATATAATTAAGCGATTATGTTTTTAAAAAAGGGTGGAACTAACATGTATGAGACATATCACTCTGGGTGGATTGAGTGTATAACTGGTAGCATGTTTAGCGGTAAATCAGAAGAGCTGATTCGTCGACTTCGTAGAGGAATTTATGCTAAACAAAAAGTAGTTGTGTTCAAGCCAGCAATCGATAATCGCTACCATAAAGAAAAAGTGGTATCACATAATGGTAATGCTATTGAAGCGATTAATATTGTAGCTGCCAAAGAAATATTATCACAAGATTTAACGAATGTTGATGTGATAGGTATCGATGAAGTACAGTTTTTTGATGATCAAATTGTTGATATAGCTGAGCAACTAGCTGAAAATGGACATAGAGTTATTGTTGCAGGGTTAGACATGGATTTTAAAGGTGAACCATTTGAGCCAATGCCAAAACTATTAGCGGTCAGCGAGCAAGTTACGAAATTACAAGCTGTTTGCGCAGTTTGTGGTTCGCCATCAAGCCGAACTCAGCGATTGATAAATGGCCAACCGGCTAAAATAGATGACCCTATTATACTCGTTGGGGCTAATGAAAGTTATGAACCAAGATGTAGAGCGCATCATATTATAGCACCAAGTGATGATGAGAAGGAGGAATTGTAGTGTTTGATCAACTAGATATTGTTGAGGAACGATATGAACAATTAAATGAGATGTTAAGTGATCCAGACGTTGTAAATAACGCGGATAAATTAAGAAAGTATTCTAAGGAGCAGGCCGAGTTACAAAAAACAGTTGATGTTTATCGAGAATACAAAAATAAAAAAGAAGAATTATCAGATATAGAAGATATGTTATCTGAAACGGATGATAAAGAAGAAATTGAAATGTTAAAAGAAGAGAGCTCTAATTTGAAAGATGCCTTGCCTTTACTTGAAGAAAAATTAAAATTCTTGTTAATCCCTAAAGATCCAAATGATGACAAAGATGTAATCGTTGAAATACGTGCGGCAGCCGGTGGAGATGAAGCGGCAATTTTTGCTGGCGATTTAATGAGAATGTATACGAAATATGCAGAAGCAAACGGATTTAGAACAGAAGTAGTTGAAGCAACAGAGAGTGATCATGGTGGTTACAAAGAGGTCAGCTTCCAAGTATCAGGTGCCGGAGCATATAGCAAACTTAAATTTGAAAATGGCGCACATCGTGTTCAACGTGTTCCTGAAACAGAGTCAGGTGGTAGAATTCATACGTCTACAGCAACAGTTGCAGTATTACCTGAAGTAGAAGATGTAGAAATTGAAATTCGCAATGAAGATTTGAAAATTGATACGTATCGTTCCAGTGGTGCAGGGGGGCAACACGTTAATACGACAGATTCAGCAGTAAGAATCACACATATTCCTACAGGTGTCATTGCCACATCATCAGAAAAATCTCAAATTCAAAATAGGGAAAAAGCACTTAAAGTATTAAAAGCTCGTTTGTATGATATGAAGTTACAAGAAGAGCAACAAAAATATGCAGCACAGCGTAAATCAGCTGTCGGAACAGGAGACCGTTCAGAGCGTGTTAGAACCTACAACTATCCACAAAGTAGGGTCACTGATCATAGAATTGGATTGACACTTCAAAAACTAGATCAAATTATGGAAGGTAAATTAGATGAAATTATAGATGCTTTAACGCTTTCTGAACAAACTGAAAAGCTGAAAGAACTTAACAATGGTGAACTTTAAAGATAAGTTAACAGAAACAATCCAATCAACCTCACAAAAAGGGTTTGAACAGTCACGTGCAGAATGGTTAATGCTAGATTTGTTTCATTGGACGAGAACAGATTATTTAATGCATATGTATGATGAAATGACTATTGCACAAGAAACCAAATTCAATTTGGCTGTGCAACGTATGCTATTAGGTGAACCAATACAGTACATAGTTGGTTTTCAGTCGTTTTATGGTTATCCGTTTAAGGTTAATGAAAACTGTTTGATTCCTAGGCCGGAGACTGAGGAGGTAATGCTCCATTTTCTTAATGGTTGTCATTCTCAAGGAAGCATAGTTGATGTGGGAACTGGAAGTGGTGCAATCGCTATTACGATCAAAAAGCTCAATCCGCAATTGAAAGTCATTGCCACTGATTTATATAAAGAGACCTTGACTATTGCACAAGAAAATGCAAGTTATTTAGACGCTGATATTATCTTTATGCAAGGTGACGTGTTAAAGCCACTGATTCAAAAGAATATAAAAGTTGATGGCTTAATCTCTAATCCACCATACATTAGTGAAAAAGAAACATGTCAAATGACAAATACAGTTTTAAAATACGAACCGCATCATGCACTATTTGCAGAAAATAACGGTTTTGCAATCTACGAAGCGATTTTAGATGACTTACCAAAAGTATTAAATGAAGATGCGTTTGTAACCTTTGAAATTGGTTATCAGCAAGGTCTTCAATTAAAACAACTTGTATTACAACGTTATCCAAAGTTAGACGTTAAGGTAACGAAAGACATAAATGGTTTAGATCGAATTGTCTCATTTAAGTGGATATAGGTGAAAGACTAACAGTACCGAGGGATGTTTGATAAACTTAGTTAAAACCTTTTTATTATAATTAATGATAAAGGATTTGATAGAACGATGAAGACACAAATTTGGGATATGCGTCAATATAGTCATCATAGCGAGGATTATCCATACTTAGATGAAATCAAGCATGTATATGAACAAGGTGGGTTAATCGCGCTTCCAACTGAGACAGTCTATGGGTTAGGTGCTAATGCAAAGGATCAAGAGGCAGTAACAAAGATTTATGAGGCAAAGGGTAGACCTAGTGATAATCCATTAATTGTTCATATCTATGACCAGCAACAATTAACGCCTTTTATTGAAACAATAACCGATAAAGTACAAATACTAATGAATTATTTTTGGCCTGGTCCTATCTCATTTATTTTACCTTTAAAAAGAGGCTATTTATGTGAAAAAGTCACTGGTGGTTTAGATTCAATTGCAGTTAGAATGCCAAGTCATCCAATTGGGAGAGCTATTTTGAAATATGTTGATTTACCTATAGCTGCGCCGAGCGCGAATACGAGTGGGAAACCATCTCCAACAACATTTGACCATGTTTACCATGATTTAAATGGAAAAATCGACGGTATTATTAATGGCGATCAAAGTGAAGAAGGATTAGAAAGTACAGTTTTAGACTGCACTACATATCCGTTTAAAATAGCAAGACCTGGAGCGATTACGCAGTCTATGATTAACGCAATTTTGCCTGATGCAGTTGTTGACAGTAATTATAATGATATGGTTCGACCCATTGCACCAGGCATGAAGTATAAACATTATGCACCTGACACACCAGTGACGATTGTAAAAATGAAGGGTAAACATATACCAGAAATCATGGACAAGGAACATGCTGCATTCATTTTTCCTGAAGTCTATCGCCAACAAATACCTTCTGAAAGCCTATTTATACCTTTGTGCAAAGATGACCAGGATATTAAAACAGCTAATCATAATTTATATAAAATTTTACATGACTTAGATAACATGGATCATGTTCACAAGGCCTATATTTATGGTTTTGATATTAATGATGGCACGCAAGCTATTATGAATCGTATGCTAAAAGCCGCTGCGAATAGAATGATAGGTGAGTGAGAGTAATGAGAATTATTTTTGTCTGTACAGGTAATACATGTCGAAGTCCGATGGCGGAGAGCATAGCGAAACATCTTTTACCAGAGCATCAGATAGAATCTAGAGGTTTGTTTGCTGTGTCACAACAAACAATTTCTAAACATGCCCAAACAATACTTGAAAAACATCATTTGGAATTGCCTACAAATGCGCAGCCTTTTACTAAAGATGATTTAACTGCAGACCTTATATTAACTATGACACAGGAACATCTTGGATTATTAATCCAATCGTTTGGCTCGTATCCTCAAATGGATACATTATCTCATTTTGTACAAGAAACAGGAGATATCAAGGATCCATATGGTTTAGCGTTAGATGTTTATGAAGAAACATACCAACAATTAGCGCGTAAAATTAACAAGATAGTTAAGGATAAGCTTGTGTAAAAATCTTTTACAATTAGTATATGTTGGTAAAGAAATAAGTTATAATAAAGGAGTATAGCAAATTGCTATGTTCCTTTTTATTTTATGCAAAAGGTGGGTGTTTTTAAAATGCAAGAGTTAACAACATTATTAAGCGAATTAAAATCCCAATCCTTTTTCAAAAAGGGGGAAATCGTTGTTATTGGTTGTTCAACATCGGAAGTGTTAGGTGAGAAAATAGGTTCAGTTGGCTCAATGGAAGTAGCACAAGAAATATTTACTCAATTGCAGCAAGTTCAAGAAGAAACGGGTGTATCATTTGCCTTTCAAGGCTGTGAACACATCAATAGAGCTATTACCATTGAACGCAAAAATTTCAATCCACTTACAATGGAAGAAGTGACAGTGGTGCCGGATGTCCATGCTGGAGGTAGCCTTGCAACATATGCCTATCGTCACATGCAAGATCCTATCGTTGTTGAACACATTACAGTGCCTAAGGGTATTGATATTGGTCAAACACTTATTGGTATGCATGTGAAACATGTGTGTGTGCCAGTGCGTACAACTGTTGACAAAATTGGTGAAGCAGTTGTAACGATTGCAACTTCACGTCCTAAAAAGATTGGTGGAGAAAGAGCGAAATATGAATAGTTGATGAAAGAAGGGTAGTGCTATGTCTTATATCGAAAAGCAAGATAAAGCCATTTTTGATGCCATACAAAGTGAATATAATCGTCAAAATAATAACATTGAATTAATTGCCTCTGAAAATTTTGTTTCAGAAGCTGTTATGGAAGCTCAAGGTTCAGTGTTGACGAACAAGTATGCTGAAGGTTATCCAGGGCGACGTTATTATGGTGGTTGTGAATATGTGGATGTAACTGAAACGATAGCAATTGAACGTGCTAAAGCATTGTTTGGAGCCGAACATGTTAATGTACAGCCGCATTCAGGTTCACAAGCCAATATGGCAGTATATCTTGTAGCTTTAAACATGGGAGATACAGTTTTAGGAATGAATTTGAGTCACGGTGGTCACTTAACACATGGGTCTCCCGTCAATTTTAGTGGTCAATTTTACAATTTTGTTGAATATGGTGTGAATGAGGAAACAGAATTGCTTGATTATGAAGCGATTCGACAACTCGCAGTGCAACATCAACCCAAATTAATCGTTGCCGGTACATCAGCTTATTCAAGAACAATTGATTTTAAAAAGTTCAAAGAAATTGCTGATGAAGTTGGTGCAAAATTAATGGTTGATATGGCACATATTGCAGGTCTGGTAGCTGTTGGTTTGCATCCTAATCCTGTACCATATGCAGATTTTGTAACAACAACTACTCATAAAACATTAAGAGGACCTCGTGGTGGCTTAATATTGTGTAAGGAAGAATATAAAAAAGACATAGACAAAGTAATCTTTCCTGGTATTCAAGGTGGCCCATTACAACATGTCATTGCGGCAAAAGCCGTAGCGTTTGGTGAAGCATTGAATCAGAATTTTAAAGCATATCAACAACAAGTGATTGATAACGCGCGTGTTTTGGCAGAAACATTACAACAAGAAGGTTTTAGAATTGTGTCAGGAGGCACGGATAATCATTTAGTTGCAGTAGATGTTAAGGGCTCGGTCAACATTACTGGTAAGGAAGCCGAATCATTACTCGATTCCGTTGGTATTACTTGTAATAAAAACACAATCCCATTTGATCAAGAGAAAGCATTTGTAACAAGTGGAATCAGATTAGGTACACCAGCAGTGACGACTCGAGGATTTGATACCGACGCTATCAAGGAAGTTGCACTAATCATAAGTCTTGTACTAAAAAATCCCAATGATGCAGAGAAAATAAAAGAAGCAACAAAACGTGTGAGTGCATTAACTGCTAAACACCCGTTGTACGAATAAGTTTAACTGGAGGAAATGTAAATGAGTAAAGTACACGTATTTGATCATCCGTTAATTCAACATAAATTGAGTTATATTCGTGATGTAAATACCGGAACAAAAGAATTTAGAGAGCTTGTGGATGAAGTAGGTATGCTCATGGCGTATGAAGTAACAAGAGACTTAGAGTTACAAGATGTAGAAATAGAAACGCCAGTTACAAAAATGACCGCTAAACGTTTAGCTGGGAAAAAGCTAGCTGTTGTACCTATTTTGCGCGCAGGCCTAGGTATGACGGATGGTGTTTTATCTTTAGTTCCAGCTGCAAGAGTGGGACATATTGGACTATATAGAGATCCACAAACATTAAAAGCAGTAGAATATTTTGTTAAACTGCCACAAGATATCGATGAACGTCAAATAATCGTTGTAGATCCAATGTTAGCTACAGGTGCATCTGCTATTGAAGCAATTACTTCATTGAAAAAACGCGGAGCCAAAAACATTAGATTTATGTGCTTGATTGCTGCGCCAGAAGGTGTAGAAAAAATGAAAGAAGCACACGATGATGTGGATATTTACATTGCAGCTTTAGATGAAAAACTAAATGACAAAGCTTATATTACACCAGGTTTAGGCGATGCTGGAGATAGATTGTTTGGTACAAAATAGTAACTGGTAGTTAGTTATGACTGATGTTAATACGTGTCGTTAGCAAGTGAACTAGTGTTAACTAAAAGGGTTGACACATGACTTTTAGCAATATTGACCAAACAGCCTTAGAATTTGCTAAAAAAGATGATTAAATGTGTCGGTTTTGTGTCGTAAACGATGTCATTTGTAACATCTCTATGAATAGAATTGACACACAATTGTTTACTATATTATTATTGAGATTGTATGAGTGGAACGGTTTACATGGTTGATATAAGTTGTTTGGAGGCACACTTTAATGTTGCGTTTTAGCTTCATTTTTAAACAATTTATACAATATTATCTTTATTCATTGATAATATTGTATATTTTGTATCTAATATGGTCTTCACCATATATTCTAGGTATGATTCTTGGTTTAATAGGTTCTTTAATAAATACCTTCATCTTTGAAATTTACTTAGCGCGAGCGAAACAACCGGATACAATACATATTTCAACGGGCAGCGTTTGGCGTTATTTAGTTGCACTTGTCGTTTGTGCCTTCTGGTATTTATTTAAGGATGAAATGAATATTCTTGGTGTTGTAGTAGGTCTTATGATTTCTTATGTTTTAATCATACTTCGCCCTCTACTTGTAAGGGAGTAAAATTTAAAAGTGAAAGAGGTGAGATTATGGATCATAAATCACCAAAGGTAAGTTGGGACGTATTCGGTTTCGATATTGTTTTTAACTTGTCTAGCATTTTAATGTTAGTGATTACCGCTGCAATTGTGTTCCTTATAGCTATCATCTGTACGCGTAATCTACAAAAGAGACCTACAGGTAAACAAAATTTTATTGAATGGGTTTTTGATTTTGTCAGAGGTATTATAGAAAGTAATTTAGCATGGAAAAAAGGTGGTCAATTCCACTTCTTAGCAGTCACATTGATATTATTCATCTTTGTTGCCAACATGTTAGGATTACCATTCTCTATCGTGACACATGAGCATTACTTGTGGTGGAAATCACCAACAGCAGACGCGACTGTAACACTGACGTTGTCTACCATGATGATTTTACTCACACATTACTATGGTGTTAAGATGCGCGGTGGTAAAGCTTATGTTGGCAATTATTTTAAGCCGTTCTGGCCACTTGTAATTATAAACGTCTTTGAAGAGTTTTCATCTACGTTAACACTTGGTCTTCGTTTGTACGGTAACATTTTTGCTGGGGAGTTACTGTTATCCTTATTAGCAGGACTTGTATTCCAACAACCACATTGGGGTTGGATCATTAGTTTACCTGGCTTAATCATCTGGCAAGGATTCTCAATCTTTGTTGGAACTATCCAAGCATATATTTTCATTATGCTTTCAATGGTTTATATGTCCCATAAAGTATCGGACGCACACTAATAACTAACAAATTTTAGGAGGAATTATTAATATGGGTTTAATCGCAGCAGCAATTGCAATCGGTCTATCAGCACTAGGTGCAGGTATTGGTAACGGACTTATCGTTTCTAGAACAGTTGAAGGTGTAGCACGTCAACCAGAAGCGCGTGGTCAATTGATGAGTATTATGTTTATCGGTATCGGTTTAGTTGAAGCTTTGCCAATCATTGGTGTAGTTATTGCATTCATGACATTATTTAGATAAGAAGCACTAAAGGCGAAGTCTCTTTGACCTTCGCCATTCATTTTATTTGATGACCAAGTGATGATTATTAACGAAAGGAGTGTCATATGCCGTGACTGCTTTAACTCACACATTCGTTTTTGGTGCAGCAATCAAAGATGTGGAATGGGGAACAATTATTGTAACATTAGCTACTTTCGCCATTTTATTAGCACTTTTGAAAAAATTTGCTTGGGGTCCATTAAAAGAAGTAATGGATAAACGTGAGCGAGACATTAATAAAGATATTGATGACGCTGAACAAGCAAAAGAAAATGCTCAAAAACTTGAAGAAGAAAATCAAAAAACATTAAAAGAGACACAAGAAGAAGTACAACGTATTCTTGAAGACGCGAAAGTTCAAGCGCGTAAGCAACAAGAAGAGATTATTCATGAAGCCAACGTACGAGCGAATGGCATGATTGAAACCGCACAAAGCGAAATCAACAGTCAAAAAGAACGTGCATTAGCTGATATCAACAATCAAGTATCTGAACTATCAGTATTAATTGCTTCTAAAGTACTCCAAAAAGAAATCTCAGAACAAGATCAAAAAGCGTTAGTTGATAAGTATATAAAAGAGGCAGGCGATAAATAATGGCAAATGTAGCACAAAAATACGCCAAAGCCCTATTTGATGTATCAGTTGACCAAGATATCTTAGATGATATATTTAATGAATTTAAAACTGTCAGTAATGTGGCTAGCACACAAATTGATGAATTAAAAGCTTTCGATGAAAATCCTACACGCTCTGCAAGGGACAGACATACGTTTGCAGTTAATGTTTTTGGTGAAGTAAATGACTATTTGAAAAATATGATGTTTGTGTTAGCGAATAATCGTCATTTAGCTTTAATAAATGATATTTTTAGTTCATTTCAAAAACTATACAACAAGAAATATAATCAAGATTTTGCAGAAGTAGAATCAGTATATGAACTTGATGAAGAGGAACTTGCTCAAATTGAGAAAGTGATTACACAACAAATGAATTTATCTCACGTTATACTTACTACTAAAATTAATCCGGAATTAATTGGTGGTATACGCGTGAAGGTTGGAACAACTGTTATTGATGGCAGTGTTAAAAATGACCTTCAACAATTAACAACGAAATTTAAAAGATCGAATTAATAAAAGAGGAGTGACATAGATGGCCATTAAAGCTGAAGAAATCAGTGCATTACTTCGCTCACAAATCGAAAATTATGAGTCTGAAGTCTCAGTAACTGATGTTGGTACCGTTCTTCAAATCGGTGACGGTATTGCATTAATTCACGGACTAAACGATGTTATGGCTGGTGAGTTAGTAGAATTCCAAAATGGCGTACTTGGTTTAGCACAAAACCTTGAAGAATCAAATGTAGGGGTTGTAATTTTAGGACCATATACTGATATCACTGAAGGTGATGAGGTTAAACGTACAGGACGTATCATGGAAGTTCCAGTTGGTGACGAATTAATTGGTCGTGTCGTAAATCCATTGGGTCAACCTATTGATGGGCAAGGTCCAGTAAATACGGATAAAACACGTCCAGTAGAACAAAAAGCAACAGGTGTAATGGACCGTAAATCAGTTGATGAACCATTACAAACAGGAATTAAAGCGATTGATGCGCTAGTTCCTATTGGTAAAGGTCAACGTGAATTAATCATTGGTGACCGTCAAACTGGTAAAACGACAATTGCAATAGATACAATCTTGAATCAAAAAGGCCAAGATACTATTTGTATTTACGTAGCTATTGGTCAAAAAGATTCTACAGTGAGAGCGAACGTTGAAAAATTAAGACAAGCTGGTGCTTTAGATTATACAATTATCGTCTCAGCTTCTGCAGCTGAACCAGCACCATTATTATATATTGCACCTTATTCTGGCGTAGCCATGGGTGAAGAGTTTATGTTTAATGGTAAAGACGTCTTAATTGTATATGATGATTTAACAAAACAAGCCGCTGCATATCGTGAATTATCATTATTATTA
This sequence comes from Staphylococcus lugdunensis, assembly GCF_001558775.1. Taxonomy (NCBI): domain Bacteria; kingdom Bacillati; phylum Bacillota; class Bacilli; order Caryophanales; family Staphylococcaceae; genus Staphylococcus; species Staphylococcus lugdunensis. The sequence goes on from NZ_CP014022.1 coordinate 2,367,597, forward strand.
CGTCGTCCGCCAGGTCGTGAAGCTTATCCAGGTGACGTTTTCTATCTACATAGTAGATTATTAGAACGTGCAGCTAAATTAAATGATACATTGGGTGGCGGTTCAATTACGGCTTTACCAATTATCGAAACACAAGCTGGGGATATTTCAGCATATGTACCAACTAACGTAATTTCAATTACAGATGGACAAATCTTTTTACAATCAGATTTATTCTTCTCAGGTGTGCGACCAGCGATTAATGCAGGACAATCCGTATCTCGTGTAGGTGGTTCTGCTCAAATCAAAGCAATGAAGAAAGTTGCCGGAACGTTACGTCTTGATTTAGCTTCATATAGAGAATTAGAATCATTTGCTCAATTTGGTTCTGACTTAGATGAATTTACAGCACGCAAATTAGAACGTGGTAAACGTACGGTAGAAGTATTAAAACAAGACCAAAACAAGCCGCTTCCAGTAGAGAATCAAGTTTTGATTATTTATGCACTTACTAAAGGATATTTAGATGATATTCCTGTTGAAGATATTATTCGTTTTGAAGATGAATTAAATCAATGGGCTAAATCGAATGCGGCTGAATTGTTAAGTGAAATTAGAGAAACAAAATCATTACCTGACGGTGAAAAATTTGAACAAGCGATTAATGAATTCAAGAAAAGTTTCAGTAAATCAGAATAATTAAAGTTAAGTTCGAAAAGGTGGTGAGATAATGGCTTCTCTAAAGGAAATTGATGGTCGAATTAAATCGACTAAGAAAATGAAACAAATTACTAAGGCAATGAACATGGTTTCAAGTTCTAAATTGCGTAGAGCGGAAAAGAATACGAAACAGTTTCAACCTTATATGGAAAAAATGCAAGATGCTATAACTGCGATTGCAGGTGCTAATTCAAATTCAAGTCATCCTATGTTGCGACCTCGCGAAGTACACCGTACAGGCTATCTAGTTATAACTAGTGATAAAGGCTTAGCCGGTGCCTATAGTGCTAACGTACTAAAAAAATTAGTTAACGATATTACTAGCAAGCACGCGGATGCCAGTGAATATTCAATTGTGGCTTTAGGTCAAATAGGTGTAGACTTTCTTAAAACACGGAATTATGACATTGAAGATTCACTTGTAGATGTTCCAGACCAACCTTCTTTTAAATCGATACAATCCATTGCAAAACATGCAATTGATTTGTATACGGAAGGACATATCGACGAACTTAAAATTTATCATAGCCATTATGTCAGTGTTCTTGAGAATAAGCCAACGGTTAAACAAGTTCTACCTTTATCTCAAGAAGATTCTAGTCAAGGCCAAGGTCAAATGTCATCATACGAATTTGAACCTGATAAAGAAGCAATATTAAGCGTTATTTTACCTCAATATGTAGAAAGCTTAATATATGGCACGATATTAGATGCCAAAGCAAGTGAACATGCGGCACGTATGACTGCTATGAAAAATGCATCTGATAATGCTACTGAACTTATTGACGACTTATCATTAGAATATAACAGAGCAAGACAAGCTGAAATCACGCAACAAATTACAGAAATCGTAAGTGGTTCTGCTGCATTAGAATAATTATTTAAAGGAGGAAACAACATGGGAATTGGCCGTGTAACTCAAGTTATGGGTCCTGTAATTGATGTCCGTTTTGAACATAATGAAGTGCCTGAAATAAATAATGCGCTAATTGTTGAAATTCCTAAAAGTGATACAACAATCAGTTTAACACTTGAAGTTGCTTTGCAATTAGGTGACGATGTTGTACGTACTATTGCAATGGATTCAACTGATGGTGTTCAACGTGGTATGGAAGTTCAAAACACAGGTAAAGACATCAGTGTACCTGTTGGAGATGAAACATTAGGAAGAGTATTTAACGTTTTAGGAGAATCTATTGATTTAGAAGAAAAGCTAGATGACTCTGTGCGTAGAGATCCAATTCATAGACTAGCACCTAAATTTGATGAATTATCTACAGAAGTAGAAATTCTTGAAACTGGTATTAAAGTTGTTGATTTATTAGCACCATATATTAAAGGTGGTAAAGTTGGATTGTTTGGTGGTGCCGGAGTAGGTAAAACGGTATTAATTCAAGAATTAATCAACAATATTGCTCAAGAACATGGTGGTATTTCTGTGTTTGCCGGAGTAGGTGAACGTACACGTGAAGGTAATGACTTATATTATGAAATGAGCGATAGTGGCGTAATTAAGAAAACAGCGATGGTATTTGGCCAAATGAATGAACCACCTGGTGCACGTATGAGAGTTGCGTTATCTGCCTTAACAATGGCTGAATATTTCCGTGACGAGCAAGGACAAGACGTATTGCTGTTTATCGATAATATATTCCGTTTTACACAAGCAGGTTCAGAAGTATCTGCATTACTTGGACGTATGCCATCTGCCGTTGGTTATCAACCAACATTGGCTACAGAAATGGGACAATTGCAAGAAAGAATTACATCTACAAATAAAGGTTCTGTAACATCTATTCAAGCTGTATTCGTTCCAGCCGATGACTATACTGACCCAGCGCCAGCGACAGCATTTGCTCACTTAGACTCAACGACTAACTTAGAACGTAAATTAACCGAAATGGGTATCTATCCAGCAGTTGATCCACTTGCTTCAACATCAAGAGCATTAGAACCTTCAATCGTTGGTCAAGAGCACTATGATGTAGCACGTCAAGTGCAATCAACGTTACAAAAATATAGAGAATTACAAGATATTATTGCTATTTTAGGTATGGATGAATTATCTGAAGAAGATAAACAAACGGTTGAACGTGCAAGACGTATTCAGTTCTTCTTATCTCAAAACTTCCATGTAGCTGAACAATTTACAGGTCAAAAAGGCTCTTATGTACCAGTTAAAACAACTGTTCAGGATTTTAAAGGCATTCTTGATGGTAAATATGATCATATTCCTGAAGATGCATTCCGTTTAGTTGGAAGTATGGAAGATGTACTTGCAAAAGCTAAAGATATGGGTGTTGAAGTCTAATCAAATTAGGAGGAATGGATAATGAATACATTAAATCTAGATATTGTCACTCCTAATGGTTCAGTCTACAAAAGAGAAGATGTTGAACTTGTTGTGTTACAAACCACAGCAGGTGAAATGGGTATCATGAGTGGACATATTCCGACAGTAGCCGCATTAAAAACAGGCCATATCAAAGTTAGATTTCACAATGGTTCTGAATACTTAGCTGTTAGTGGTGGCTTTGTTGAAGTTAGACAACATAAACTTTCTGTTATTGTACAAACGGCTGAAACAGCTGAAGAAATAGACGTAGAAAGAGCTAAATTGGCTAAGCAACGTGCCCAATCTCATTTGAATGATGAAGATAATAGTGATATTTATCGCGCACAACGCGCACTTGCTAGAGCAGAAAATAGATTACGAGTAGCTAACTTAAAATAAAAAGGTTTGGAAGTACAGAGTAACTGTATTTCCAAACCTTTTTAATTTGTGTTTTAATTTGTTTAATAATGAATAGTATCATTATTAAACAAATTCAGGTACAATGTACTACAGAATAATTATTAGAGAGGTTAACTATGAATTATTTAGGACAATTTGCAGTTGTACATTTGGTTTTACACGTCATCTGCATTTGTGTGGCTTATTGGGCACTTAATGCTTTAAGACTTGAACAATTATTTAAAAAAGGGCATATAAGACAAATTCAAATTTGTATGATATTTTTTGCTATTTTGTTAGGTACAAGTGTTAGCAATTTTATTATTGATTTAATGCAATATTCAACACAGGTAAAATATTTGTTAAAATAAAGTATTCTTATAATTCTTTATTATAAATTCTGTCATTAAAGTAATGATGACTGTCTTGTAGATAATTGTATTTTTTTTGAAAAAATAGCTATAATTAATGAATGAATAATAAAATATAGGGAAATGAAAGTAAGTATATTGTAGTCTTAAGTGGAGGATATGTATGGATAGAATAGTTATAAAAGGTGGGCATCGCCTATCAGGAGAAGTTCAAGTAGAAGGTGCTAAGAATGCAGTATTACCAGTGCTAACAGCATCATTATTGGCAACAGAAGGTACTAGCAAACTGATTAATGTTCCCAAATTGAGTGATGTTGAAACAATAAATAATGTGTTATCAACACTGAATGCTGATGTTTCATATGATATTGCAGGAAATGCTGTGACTGTTGATGCAACTGCGACATTAAATGAAGAGGCGCCTTATGAATATGTAAGTAAAATGCGTGCAAGTATCTTAGTTATGGGACCTCTGCTAGCGCGTTTAGGTCATGCAATTGTAGCTTTACCAGGTGGTTGTGCTATTGGAAGTAGACCGATTGAGCAACATATTAAAGGGTTTGAAGCCTTAGGTGCCGATATTCATTTGGAAAATGGAAATATTTATGCCAATGCAAAAAATGGCTTGCAAGGAGCTAATATTCATTTAGACTTTCCAAGCGTAGGAGCTACACAAAATATTATAATGGCTGCATCTTTAGCTAATGGCAAATCTGTGATTGAAAATGCAGCTAAAGAACCAGAAATTGTTGATTTAGCGAATTATATAAATGAAATGGGCGGTAGAATTACTGGCGCAGGTACTGATACGATTACAATTCACGGTGTGAATAAATTAACCGGAGTTGTTCATTCTATTATTCCAGACCGCATTGAAGCAGGAACAATGATTATTGCAGGTGCAATAACGCGGGGAGACGTTTATGTAAGAGGTGCTATTAAAGAACATATGACAAGCTTAGTGTACAAACTTGAAGAAATGGGTGTACAACTAGCCTTTGACGAAGAAGGTGTACGTGTAACAGCGCCAGATACATTACAGCCTGTTGATGTGAAAACGTTACCTCATCCAGGTTTTCCTACAGATATGCAATCACAAATGATGGCTTTATTGTTGACAGCTGAGGGCCATAAAGTTATTACAGAAACGGTATTTGAAAATCGTTTTATGCATGTTGCAGAATTTAGAAGAATGAATGCCAATATTACTGTAGAAGGTCGTAACGCTAAAATTGAAGGCAAAAGTGAATTACAAGGTGCACAGGTTAAAGCAACTGATTTAAGAGCTGCAGCAGCACTTATTTTAGCTGGTTTAGTAGCAGATGGTACAACACAAGTTACTGAACTTAAACATTTAGACCGTGGTTATGTGAACTTCCATGGTAAATTAAAAGAATTAGGAGCAGATATACAACGTATAAATGCTTAATAATAGAGCTATAAGTTATTAGGAGGATGCTCAATTATGGAAACAATATTCGATTATAATGACATTAAAAAAATTATTCCCCATAGACAACCCTTTTTATTAATTGATAGAGTAGTTGAATATGAGGAAGGCAAAAGATGTGTAGGATTAAAACAAGTTTCAGGTAATGAACCTTTTTTCCAAGGTCATTTTCCTGATTATGCAGTGATGCCGGGTGTTCTAATAACTGAAGCACTAGCTCAAACAGGTGCAGTTGCTATGTTAAACAGTGAAGCAAACAAAGGCAAAATCGCATTGTTTGCAGGTATAGATAAATGTCGTTTTAAAAAGCAAGTAACACCAGGGGATACTTTAATGTTAGAAGTTGAAATTACCAAAATAAAAGGTCCTATTGGTAAAGGTACAGCAAAAGCGACAGTTGATGGGCAACTTGCATGTAGCTGTGAATTAACATTTGCGATTCAAGACGCAAAATAATATAAAAAGAGTCAGGACAGAATCCATTATGAATTCGTAATATCGTCCTGGCAAGGTTGATTAGGGTTTAAAAAGCTTAGAATAAGTATATTTTTAATCCTAGTCACCAATATATAGTTAAGTGCCTAAGACATAATGATTATGTCTTAGGTATTTTTGTAAAAAGAAAACCATACGCTATGCGTATGGTTCAGAAAAGGTTCTACCATTGTCACAAAAAATGTATCTCTTCGTACTAGAATTAATATTGGTCAGCCAACCAAAATAATCAACACGAGGAGATGCTATTTAATGTCATCCGACACAAACAGTTTAGCACATACAAAATGGAATTGTAAGTATTATATCGTCTTTGCTCCTAAATACAGAAGACAAGTGATATATGGAAAAATAAAAAAAGATATTGGAATGATTTTGCGTCAATTGTGCGAAAGAAAAGGCGTAGAGATAATTGAAGCAGAGGCATGTAAAGATCATATTCACATGTTAGTTAGTATTCAGCCAAAAATAGGTGTATCATCATTTGTTGGCTATTTAAAAGGAAAAAGTAGTTTAATGATATTTGATAGACATGCCAACTTGAAATATAGATATGGAAATAGAAAGTTTTGGTGCAAAGGATATTATGTAGATACTGTAGGTAGAAACAAAAAAGTAATTGAAAATTATATACGAAACCAATTACAAGAGGATATCGTTGCAGATCAAATCTCAATGGAAGAATACCTAGATCCGTTTACAGGAGAAGAAATTAAAAAAAGAAAGAAAAAATAGTAACCCTTTAGGGTTGCTGGAATAGTAGTGCAGTTGGCTGACTTATCAGTGTCCTTTTAGGGCTGGCCAGTATGAAAGGCTTATAGCCGCAGAACAAACCACCCGTGTGAACGGGTGGTTTTGATTATGAATATGGTTGAGATTTATTTAAATTAATTATAAGTTTAACCTCATTAGGATAGACGCCCTTATATCTTTTGTAAAGTTTGCTAAATCGGCTAGGTGAAGTATATCCAACAGTTTTAGCTATATGTCTTATTTCAAGATCAGTGGTTACTAATAATTGCTCTGCTATATTCATTCTTTTTCTTTGGGTAAATTCTGTAATACTCAAGTGATTTTTTTTCTTAAAACTTTCTTTTAACTTTGTTCCACTCATACAAGCGATTTTTTCTAGAAGTGATTGAGGTATGTTGCTAGAATAATAATCACTAATATATCTTTCTACATTTTCAATAAGTTTTTCATCTTCGGCTGAAAGAGACTTATAAATTTTTAAGTCTTCACTAGCCTTAACAGTTATACAAAACCACTCTTTTACCTTTTCTTCAAAAAACTCTTTAGCTTCTTGATTGCCAAGCTTGCAAGTTAAAATTTCTTTAGCAATTTTACTAATTGGATTGACAATTGAATTTTTAGATTGAAAAAAAATACTTTTTAAATCATCTATATTATTTGAGTAAGCATATGGGGGATAGTATTTTTCCAAAAAACTTTTTTTAAATTTTATACCTACAAGAAATAATCTAGAATCCTTATGTATAAGATATCTATTCTTTTTATCGCTAGGATCCATAACAAACATAGAGAAAGGCTCAATAGCTTGATATGGATTAAACCATTCTCCATTTCCGGAAAGTACAAAATTAGAAATAAAAACAACATCATTTTTCATAGAATTAAAATCATCTTCTACAAAATCCTCTAGAATAAAAAGATTATGAATGTCTATTATAAAGTCGCTACTTTCATAATACCAGTAATAGCCATTATATAATTTTGTGTTAGCTATATAATATTTCCCCAGAGGATGAAAATAATTCTCGTCTTTTAATTCCGATGAAACATAATTATTTATTAAACTTTCAAAATTTTCCATACAAACCTCCGATAACACGTTTAGACGTAAAAACTCTATTTATATAGTACAGTGGATAAAAATATTTTACAATATATATGATAATATTTATCAATGAAGAAGTGATTTTTTTATTACAAGCTTATCAAAACATTATTAAGGAGGAAAATATGAAAATTTATAAAAGGCTTTTTTCTTATGCTCCTGAAGGGAAACATAATGGATATATAGCGGTTTTTTTATCAGCTTTATCGGCTTTTTTAACTGTGTATGGATATCTTTTAGTATATAAATTATTAAAAAGTTCTGTAGTTGATGGAAACCAATCTTTGGCAAAAAATTTGTCTATTCAAGCTGTTTTGTACTTGACAGTAGGAGCTTTAGTATATTTAGTGTCGGGCTTTTTTTCTCATAAACTTGGTTTTCGCTTGGAGACCAATTTGAGAAAGAAGGGAATCTATGGACTTACTAATGCAAGTTTTCGCTTTTTTGACTTAAATCCATCTGGATGGATAAGAAAGACAATTGACGACAATGCAGCGAAAACGCATACAGCTGTAGCACACATGATTCCAGATAATTCACAAGCTTTTTTAGTTCCAGTTTTATCTTTAATACTTGCTTTTTTTATTAGTCTTAGGGTAGGAATAATAATTTTACTCTTAAGCCTAGTATGTGCCCTAATTTTAAAAAATATGATGGGTGGAGGAGAATTTATGAAACTCTACCAAGAATCCTTGGAAACATTAAGTGGTGAAACGGTTGAATATGTTAGAGGTATGCAAGTTGTAAAAATATTTGGAGCAAGAGTAGAATCTTTTAAAAATCTTTACAATGCTATTAAAGAATATTCAAAATATGCTCTTAATTATTCAATAAGCTGTAAAAAGCCATATGTACTATATCAATGGATATTTTTTGGAATTATAACTATTTTACTGCTTCCACTTGTTTTTATTTTAAATAAGGTATCAGACCAAAATATGCTTGTAGTAGAACTTTTTATGGTTTTATTTTTAAGTGGAGTAATGATGATTTCCTTTATGAAAATCATGTGGGCAAGTATGAATATTTTTAATGCTAAGTATGCAGTTGATACTTTAGAAGACTTATATAAAAAGATGAACGAAGATAAAATAAATTATGGTAAGGAAAGTGAATTTAAAAATTATAATATAGAGTTTGACAATGTAACATTTGCCTACAATGAAAACAAAGTTTTGGAAAACTTATCCCTTAAATTGAAAGAGGGAAAGGTATATGCCTTAGTGGGACATTCTGGTTCTGGGAAGTCTACAATTGCCAAACTCTTGTCCGGTTTTTATAAAGTAGATGGTGGTAGCATAAAAATAGGGGAAAAGCCATTAGAATCTTATAGTAAAGATGCTTTAATAAATACAATTTCCTTTGTCTTTCAAGATAGCAAACTCTTTAAAAAATCAATTTATGAAAATGTAGCACTTGCCAATAGAAAAGCAAGTAGAGATGAAGTTATGAAGGCAATGGAACTTGCAGGTTGCAATGTTATATTAAATAAGTTTCCTAAGAGGGAGGACACCATGATTGGCTCAAAGGGAGTTTACTTGTCAGGTGGAGAAAAACAGAGAATTGCCATTGCAAGAGCCATGCTTAAAAAATCTAAAATAGTAATTATGGATGAAGCCAGTGCATCTATTGATCCAGATAATGAGTATGAATTACAAAAGGCATTTAAAAATCTAATAAAGGATAAAACTGTTATTATGATTGCTCATAGGATGAGTAGTATCCGTTCTGTTGATGAGATTTTAGTTTTAGAAAATGGAATGATAATTGAAAGAGGTAGCGACGAAGAACTTATTTCAAAAGATGGGAAATATAAGGATTTAGTTGGACTTTATTCTAACGCAAATGAATGGAGGGTTAAAGATGAAAAAGTATTATAAAAAGCGTTTTTGTTTAACTGATAAAGGAGCAAAAGACCTTACAAAAGCGACTATATCATGTTTTGGGTTTACTGTATCAATATGGTGCCTGCCTTTATTTTAATACTTTTAGCAGATGAACTTATTTTAAAAAATATAAAAAGCACTTATCTTTATTTAGGATCATCTATTATTACTCTTATACTTATGTATATGTTATTAGCAAAAGAATATGACAATCTTTATTCTACAACTTATGAGGAGAGTGCAAATTTAAGAATAGGAATTGCTGAAACACTTTCTAAACTTCCACTTTCTTATTTCTCAAAACATGACTTATCTGATATATCTCAGACAATTATGGCAGATGTGGAAATGGTAGAACACGCTATGAGTCATGCTATACCTAAAGTAGGGGCAATGGTTTTGTTTTTCCCTTTAATAGGAATTATGCTAATGGTAGGCAATATAAAAATGGGGTTTGCAGTAATAGTTCCAACTATTTTAAGCTTTATCTTAATACCTATAGCTAAAAAATCTCAAGTAAAGGCAAACAAGAAATACCACAAAGTGCTTAGAGAAAATTCAGAACAATTTCAGGAAACTATTGAGCTTCAACAAGAAATAAGTAGCTTTAATTTGTCAAATGAGGTGAGGAATTCATTATATAAAAAAATGGAGGACAGTGAAAGAATACACCTAAAAGTTGAACAAGGCACTATTTTTGTACTTGGGATATCCTCTCTATTTGCCTTTGTAAGCATTGCAGTAGTTAGTCTTGTAGGGATGAATCTTATTTTATCTGGAGAAATTGACATCCTATATCTAATAGGTTATTTAATGGCAGCCATAAAGATAAAAGATATTTTTGATCTATCGAAGGAAGGCTTGCTTGAAGTTTTCTTTATAGATCCAAGTGTAGAGAGGATAAGAGAGATTAAAGAAACAAAAATACAAGAGGGAAAAGATGTAGAGTTGAATATGTTTGATATAGTATTTAAAAATGTAGCTTTTTCCTATGAAGATGATAACGAGGTCTTAAAAGATATTAGCTTTACAGCTAAACAAGGTGAGGTTACAGCTCTTGTTGGTGCTTCTGGTTCTGGGAAAACAAGTATACTAAGATTAATTTCAAGATTATATGATTATGATAAAGGAGAGATTTTAATAGATGGAAAAGATATAAAAAATATATCCACAGACTCTTTATTTAAGAAAACTTCTATTGTTTTTCAAGATGTTACCCTATTTAATACATCGATATTAGAAAATATCCGTATAGGTAAAAAAGATGCCAGTGATGAAGAAGTAAAAAGAGCTGCAATTTTTGCAAATTGTATGGATTTTATAGAAAAACTTCCAAAGGGCTTTGATACAGTTATAGGAGAAAACGGAGCAGAACTTTCAGGTGGAGAAAGACAAAGACTTTCCATTGCAAGAGCCTTTTTAAAAGATGCACCAATTCTTATCTTAGATGAAATATCAGCAAGTCTTGATGTGGACAATGAAAAGAAAATTCAAGAGAGTTTAAATAAATTAATAAAAGATAAAACGGTTATTATTATTTCTCACAGATTAAAATCTATTGAAAATGTAGATAAAATTGTAATCCTTGAAAATGGCTATGTAGAAAGTATAGGTGGTCATAAAGAATTATTGGGAAAATCAAAGCTTTATAATGATTTATTAGAAAAAACAAGGTTAGCAGAAGAATTTGTATATTGAGGTAATTGAAAATTATATACGAAATCAATTACAAGAGGATATCGTTGCAGATCAAAATTCAATGGAAGAAAGAAAAAATAGTAACCCTTTAGGGTTGCTGGAATAGTAGTGCAGTTGGCTGAGTTGTCAGTACCCTTTTAGGGCTGGCCAGTATGGAAGTGGTATAGCCGCAGAACAAACCACCCATTAACACGGGTGGTTTTGATTCTATATTTACAATAATTCATATAATTGGCTCGCTTGCTTAGGAGACAGCTTCAGCCACTCTAGCTTGCTTTGTTTGTTGAAATGCGAAGCGCATTTCTCTTTGTTGTGGTCCCGCCCCAACTTGCTTTGCTTGGTGAATTTCTTTTCGAAATTCTCTCTGTCGGGGTCTCCTCAGCTTGTCTATTTACTCTAGTGTCTCGTCGAAGTTTATATATGTGAATTTATATTAAAATGTCTTTTATAATGTATTATCACGTTCAAATTTTTCATCTTTTAGTTTAGGTTTAGATTGCATCATACGTTTGAATGTTGTTTTTAATGCTTCTCCTGATAAACCATCATCTATTAATTGTTCTAATAAACTTTCTGCATAAACTTGTCTCAAAGTGTATATGTGACACTCTAATACAATTGACATTTTTGTTTCAAAGTTAACAATATGCTTAATTGTAGCATCAAATAATGCTGGATCATTAGCCGGTCTTGTGATAACTACACGAATGTCTAATAAAGTTTGTTCTTCTTGATATTGCTTCATCTGTTCATAATGATCATTTGAAATAACGATTTCTAGCAACCATCCAGTACCGCTATTTTCTTTATTAATGATTACACCATCTTCTAATTCATACTCAGTGATACCACCGTTTTGATTTACTATTTGAAAGCGCACAGCTTTAAATGTCTTCATATCTCATCATCCCTTTTGGCTCTCAATTTTATAAAAAATAATATTTTTAAGTTGTACGTGTTCTAAAATACATTATTTTCTTTAAATATAACAAATTTTAGCGGTAAAGCGTAAGTAAAATTAAAATTATACCGTTTTGACTTTAGCATTAGAAATACATAAACTATAACTAATCAAAGGAGGTGACACATGTTAAATAAAATCGTAATCGTTGGACGATTAACTAAAGATGCCCAAATATACGAGAAAGAGGAGGTTAAAATTGCTACATTTTGTGTGGCTACGGAAAGAAATTATAAAGATGATAACAACGAGCAAATCGTAGATTATATTCTATGTAAAGCATATGGTAGGACTGCTACTAACATTGAAAAGTATACCAGTCAGGGATCATTGGTTGGTATTACAGGTCAAATGCGCTCAAGAAAGTATACTAAAGACCAACAAACACATTTTGTTACAGAATTATACGTAGAAACTATTAAATTCATGTCCTCTAAAGGCAAAACACACGAAATCCTCGAAGAACATCCAACTACTAATATTCAACCTTTTTCAGTTGATGAAATGAAACTCTTAAATATCGAATAATTGCTTTTTCAATATTAAAACTCAAATTTTATCCATAAATTATATCCGACTAGTTATTCATACTCCCAATAATCTTCTTTAATATAAATCCTTTCAATTATGCTTAACAGTGATGGGAAATATGGTGAATTGTGCTAAATTTTGCTATATTTTCCTAGCTGTTTATTGAAGAAGTATTAAATAATATACATATATTACAATCATATTCTATATGAGAATATCTGTTAAACTCACACAATAATCTGACAAATTTCAAAATATTACACAGGTAATTGGAATTTATAGATTTTTTAGTCCTGCATCAAAGTATTTTTTACGTATTTGGTATGTATAATTATTTCTTTGTTTTTGTAATGTCTTTGTAAATTTTTACCAGTTATTTTTATTTCACTGTAACCTGCTTATTTTTTATGGATGTTACATTATGAATTGTAAATTTAAATATGAAATGAACTCAAATTTAGGAGGATATATAATTATGAAAAAAACAATTATTGCATCATCTCTAGCAGTAGGCTTAGGTTTAGTAGCAGGAAATGCAGGTCATGATGCAGATGCGAGTGAATTAAATGTCAATACTAAAGCTGAGTTAGCACAATTAGCACAATCAAATGATCAATCATTAAATGAAAAGCCTGTACAATCAGGAGCGTATGATTTTACATTCAATTATGAAGGGACTACTTATCACTTTGCTTCTGATGGTACTTATTTTGAATGGCAATACTATCCATCAAATGGTGCAGCTGATGATACAACAATGAATTCACAAGCTCAACAAGGAACAATGTCATCATCTCAAGGTGCTGCAACTCAACAATCAACATCAGCTCAGCCAGCTCAAACTGAGCAAGCACCTCAAAGCGAATCAACACAACAACCACAAACACAAGCAACATCTCATAGTCAGTCAAGTTCAGCAAGCCAAGCTTCAAGTCATTCATCAGTTAATGTTAACAGTCACTTGAAAGCAATAGCACAACGTGAATCTGGTGGAGATATTCATGCAGTTAATCCATCATCTGGTGCAGCAGGTAAATATCAATTTATGCAGTCAACATGGAATCATGTAGCGCCATCTGAATATAAAGGTGTGTCACCAGCTAATGCTCCAGAACATGTTCAAGATGCTGCAGCACAAAAATTATATGATACAGAAGGTGCAGGCCACTGGACAACAGCTTAGGGCCCAACCTAAATTAAATTCTGAACTCACTTCATAATCATGAGGTGGGTTCTATTTATATTAAAAGATATATCAGCTATTATTTTGACTGTCTTCAATAATTAAATTTTGTATTTGAAGTTAACACATTTAAAAATGAATATGATGATATGTATCTAGAGGTATGACATGGTTGCTTTACATTTGATTAATGAGTTTGGCTTTGATATGTTAAATGTAATAGGAAACTACTAGGGGAGCCTTTATTGGCTGAGATGACGAAATTAGTCAGACCCTTATAACCTGATTTGGTTAGAACCAACGTAGGAAAGTAGCAACAATAATCTGCCATTATATTGTTTGGGATGAACTACATTTCTACGTTGAAATGTAGTTTTTATTTTTTAAAGACTTATACTGGGAGGCAATACAAGTGAAATTTTCAGATGAAATTAAACAAGCATCACAACCAATTATTGATGAAATTTATCAAGATGGTTTCATACAAGACTTATTAAAGGGAACAATTTCTAAAGAAGCAATCAGACAGTATTTAAGAGCTGACGCATCCTATTTAAAAGAATTTATGAATATATACGCATTACTTATTCCTAAAGTTACTGATATTGAAAGTATTAAATTTCTTGTTGAACAAATTGAGTTTTTAACTGAAGGGGAAGTTGAAGCACATGAAATATTGGCGGATTATATAAACGAGCCGTATGAAGAAATTATTAAAGAAAAGGTTTGGCCGCCAAGTGGAGATCATTATATTAAACATATGTATTATCATGCTTATACGCATGAAAATGCGGCCTATGCAATTGCAGCTATGGCACCTTGTCCATATGTTTATGAAGTGATTGCATTAAGAGCAATAGAAGACCCTGAATTAAACAAAGCTACAAATTTATCTAAATGGTTTGAATTTTATAGCACAGAAATGAGAGAACTTATAAATGTTTTTGATCAGCTGCTAGATCAATTAACAGAAAACAGCTCAGACGTAGAAAAACAACAAATTAAAGAAAGCTTTTTACAAAGTACGATTCATGAGAGACATTTCTTTAATATGGCATATACGAATGAACAATGGAACTTTGGAGGTTAAAAGCATGAATAAACCGAAAATTGCGCTTACAATTGCAGGTACTGATCCCTCAGGTGGTGCTGGCGTTATGGCAGATTTAAAATCATTTCATTCTTGTGGTGTTTATGGTATGGCTGCCATTACAAGCATCGTTGCTCAAAATACGAAAGGTGTTCAACACATTCATAATCTGGAAACATCATGGGTTAAAGAACAATTGGATAGCGTATTTGATGATGAGTTACCTCAAGCAATTAAAACAGGCATGATTGCAACTAAAGACACGATGGAACTAGTACGTGACTACCTTACAAAATATGCAGACATTCCATATGTCATCGATCCAGTGATGTTAGCTAAAAGTGGCGATTCACTTATGGATGATGATACTAAAAAACATTTACAGTCAACATTGTTACCCTTAGCTGATGTTGTTACACCGAATATTCCGGAAGCTGAAGAAATTACAGGTATTAAAATTGATAGTGAAGCGAATATTTATAAGGCAGGTAATATATTCATCAATGATATTGGTAGTAAAGGTGTTGTAATTAAAGGTGGTCATTCCGAAGACCCAAATATTGCTAAAGATTATTTGTTTACAAAAGATGATGTTTATACATTTGAAAATCAACGTTTTAACACTCCGCATACGCATGGTACGGGCTGTACATTTTCTGCTGTTATCGCTGCAGAATTAGCTAAAGGTCGCTCAATTTATGAAGCTGTGAAAAAGGCAAAGAAATTCATATCTTTAAGCATTGAATATACACCTGAAATAGGTCAAGGTAGAGGGCCAGTAAACCATTTTGCATACTTAAAGAAAGTAGGACTAGATGATGAATAATTTAGAAAAATTACGTGAAGATAATCCTTTAATTGTTTGTTATACGAATGATGTTGTGAAAAATTTCACTGCTAATGGATTGTTAAGTATGGGTGCAAGTCCGGCAATGAGTGAAGCACCTGAAGAGGCAGAAGCGTTTTATAAAGTTGCTCAAGCATTGTTAATCAATATTGGTACACTCACAAAAGCGAATGAAGAGGATATTATTAAGATTGGGAGAATTGCCAATAAACAAGGAACGCCAATTGTTTTTGATCCAGTAGCTGTAGGGGCATCAACATATCGCAAAACCTTTTGTGAACGTTTTTTAGCTGAAGTAGAAGTTTCTGTTATTAAGGGAAATGCTTCTGAAGTATTGACGCTTGTTGATATGAATACAACAATGAAAGGTACAGATGGAGCAAGCAATCTTGACACCATAGCAATTGCTAAAAAAGCATACCAAAAATATCAAACTGCCATTGTGATAACCGGAAAAGACGATATTATTGTTCAAGATAATCAAATCGTTCAATTATCTAATGGCTCACCATTATTAGCCAAAGTGACTGGCGCAGGATGTTTATTAGGAGGCATTATTGCCAGCTTTTTATTCGGCAACATACACCCATCATTACAACAGCTTGAAGAGGCAATAAGTTTCTATAATATCGCCGCCGAACTTGCTGAACAAAGTCCACATTGTCAGGGACCAGGAAGTTTTCAAACAGAATTATTAGATCATATGTACCAAATGACCTATGAATTATATCAACAAAATGTTAGAAGATTAGAGGTATAGAAATGTTTAAAAGTACAGATTTAAAAGTATATTTTATATGCGGTACACAAGATATACATGAAGGGAAAAGTTTAGAACAGGTAGTAACACAAGCTTTAGAGTCTGGAGTTACAATGTTTCAATTTAGAGAAAAAGGATCAAAAGTATCTCAAGACAAAGAGATAGAACAACTGGCATTAAAATTAAAGGAACTTTGCCATAACTATCAGGTGCCATTTATTGTTAACGACAATGTTGCACTTGCTTTAAAAGTACAAGCTGATGGTATACATGTAGGTCAAGATGACGCCAAAGTTGAAGACTTTTTTGAACAATTTCATGATAAAATTATTGGTTTAAGCGTGAGCAATCTAGATGAATTGAAACATTCTGACTTAACACATGTCGACTATATTGGGGTTGGCCCTATATACCAGACACCATCAAAGTCTGATGCTAGTACACCAGTAGGTCCTGAAATGATTCTAACGTTACGAAAAGAAATAGGTAATTTTCCAATCGTGGCTATTGGTGGTGTGACCGAAAATAATGCACAAGCAGTAGTTGATGCAGGTGCGGATGGAATTTCAGTTATATCAGCTATCGCTAGAAGTCAAAATATTGACAGCACTGTTAATAAATTCTTAAGTTATTATAATTAACAAAGAAATTTTTCCACATATTGTTTTCTACTGTAGTATTAGTATGATAAAATAACATCTATGTGAAATAACATAATAGAGGTGGAAAAATGAAGAAAAAAGCACTACTACCTTTGTTTCTAGGGATAATGGTCTTTTTAGCAGGGTGTGACTACTCTAAGCAAGGAAATCGCACGGGTTTCTTCTATAATACATTCGTAGATCCAATGGAAAAGATACTACATTGGTTAGGTTCAGGCATTTTTAATAATGATTATGGTTTAGCTATCATTGTATTAGTTTTAGTTATTCGGATTGTTTTATTACCGTTCATGTTATCAAACTATAAAAATAGTCATATGATGCGTGAAAAAATGAAAGTGGCCAAACCTGAAGTAAGTGAAGTACAAGAAAAAGTTAAACGTGCAAGAACTCAAGAAGAAAAAATGGCAGCTAATCAAGAAATGATGCAGGTTTATAAAAAATATGATATCAATCCAATGGCAAGTATGTTAGGCTGTTTACCAGTTTTAATTCAAATGCCAATCGTCATGGGATTATATTTTGTACTTAGATATCAAATTGGCGGTGGAATTACACACCACCCACATTTTTTATGGTTTAATTTAGTTAAACCAGATATTTGGATTACAGCTATTGCCGGGGTACTATATTTTATTCAATCTTACATTTCAACGAAAACGATGCCAGATGAGCAACGTCAAATGGCATATATGATGATGATTGTGTCACCTATCATGATTATATGGATTTCATATCAATCAGCCGCAGCACTTGGCTTATATTGGTCAGTCAGCGCCGCTTTCTTGATTGTTCAAACATACTTCGCTAACATGTATTATTCAAAACGTGCTAAAGAAGAAGTAGCACCAATGATTAAACAATATGAAAAAGAAAAAAATCAAGGAACAAAAAAAGGTAAAAACACACAAGTAGTCTCAAAAAATAATAAAAAGAAAAAATAAGAATTCATAGAAAAAGAAGTCAGTAAATGAGTTTTGTAAATTCATTTACTGGCTTCTTTATTTACAAAAATACGTATTATCGGTGTGTTTACTTAGGGGGCTAGGACATTAAGTTCTTAAACAATGTAAAAAGACAATTTCTATTAAAATTATTTGATAGAAATTGTCTTTTACCTTGTGTATTAGATAATGTACAGCTCGTTATCATTTTTGGATGATATGATGTTGCACCACGATGATGATTGAATTCATTATCTGGGATTGTTTCATACATATCGAGAAATATTATTTGTAGGAATAAGAATTGAAGTTTCCATTGGTAGTGTATAGTGTAAGTTGTCTATTCTGCTCAAACCCAAAATACGTTTATCTCGACTGCATTATTATTGATACCAATCATCAAAAAATTGGTTGATGAACTGTTTCATGAAATCATGGCGTTGTATGGCAATATTACGTGCTGTTTCAGTATGCATTAAATCCTTTAATTTTAGCAATTTATCGTAAAAATGACGTATCGCTGATGGTTCAAAGGTTGTTATTTCATCTGCTGAAGGTATTGATGAAGTTGGTAACTCTGTCCACATCGGTTCATTAAAGTGCCCGGCGAATTGGAATGCTCTAGCGATACCTATAGCACCAATTGCATCAAGTCTGTCAGCATCTCTAACAATTTGTCCTTCTAAAGAAAGGGGAATTTGATTATTTTCTCCGTTGCGATAGCTTAAATGTTTAATAATAAAAATAATTTCATTAATTGTTAATGTATCGAGATCAATAGAGTATAAAAAATTTTCTAGTTTTATTGTTGCAGCATCACTAGTCGTTAGTTTACTATCAACTGTATCATGCAATAGACTAGCTATTTCAACAATATCTATACGTTGACATTGCTCTGCTTTAGCGATTTTTAATGCTAAGGAAGTTACTCTTTCAACATGTGCAATATCATGGCCGCTATAATCATGAGCATGAAAATCCAACATATATTGTCTACATAAATCAAGTTGCGCTTTTAAATTCATTATATACTCCTTTAAATCTCTTCAGATATAATTAAATATATTAGCTCATATAGTACTGATTAAAGCTAAATGTAAGCTACATTCAACAGGCAAGCTTATCATTAAAATGATGTGACTTGTGTCATAATATTGGGGATAATAATTGAGAAATACCCTCTTTAAATTTAATAATTAAGCCACGTTGATTATAAAGTTCTTGTGTCAATTTATAAGAAACTTTCATATCTTCTATAAAGGCTGTTTTCAATTGATGTGCAACATCCACATCGTAAATAAAGGCATTTACTTCAAAGTTAAGTGTGAAGCTTCGATGATCCATATTTGTTGTTCCAACACTAGCAATTTCATCATCGATAACAACAGTTTTGGAATGTAAGAAACCATTGTCATACTGATAAATGTTTACGCCAGCTTCTAATAGAGAGGCGACATTTTTTAATGTAGCCCAATAAACGAATGGATGATCTGGCATACTTGGTATCATTATATTAACTTCAACACCCCCCAGTGCTGCGATTTTAATAGAGTCTAAAAAGGCTTGGTCAGGAATGAAATATGGTGATTGTATGTAGATTGATTTTTTCGCAGATGAAATCATTTTTAAATAACCATATTTAATTTGTTCCCAATCTTCATCTGGTCCACTAGAAGCAATTTGTACACCTTTTTGGCCTCCTGAATTTACATCTGGGAAATAACGATCACTGTACTCAATATTGTCACGCGCAGCTTGAGAATTCCAATCAAGTATAAACCTTAATTGTAAGGCGTTTACAGAATCTCCTTCTAAGCGTAGATGTGTATCTCTCCAGTAACCGAATTTTTTATATTTTCCAATATATTCATCGCCAACATTAAAACCACCAACATAACCAATTTTGCTATCTATAACGACAATTTTACGGTGGTTACGGTTATTCATACGCAAGTTAATCAATGGTAATTTAGAAGGGAAGAAGGCTTCAGCTTTGCCACCTTTGTTTCGAAAATGCTTTAAATCTTTCTTTCTAAGCCCACGTGAACCCATATCATCGTATAGCATTTTAATTTCTAATCCTTCATCCAACTTATGTTCGAGAGCTGTCAATATCTTATGACCCAAGTCATCACTTTTAAAAATGTAATATTGAATATGTATATAATCTTTCGCATGATTGATATCATCAATGAGCGAATCGAATTTTGTTTTGCCATCTGTAAATATTTTAATAGTGTTGTCAGTAGTTAGAAAGGCAGCATTATTATACAACAACATACGCACCATATCTTTATATTTAACAATTTGATGATTCCCTTTAGAAAAGTTGTCTGATTCTAAAGCTCTCATCTGTTCACCAACAATCATTTCAAGACCAATTTTATTGTTTTTATTTAATTTAAATATTTGTTCTCGCTGAATTTGTCGACCTAAAAGTAAATAGAGTATGAAACCTATAATAGGAAGAAATACAAGAACTAATAACCAAGCCCAAATTGATCCGGCGCTGCGTCTTTCCATAAAGATGATTGTAAAGGCAAAGATAAGGTTTAAAATAAAAGCACTAATTAAAAATATGTTTATTAGTAAATTAGAATGTGCCAAAGTTAATGAAAAGAATTCAACCATATAGAACCTCCTAGCCTAACATTTTATGTTTGTCACAATATTAAATGAATAATACAATTGTATCATGTAGTTGATAAATATCATATTGTAATTGTTAAAAGTGGTTGAATTTGCTCATTGTAATATACAATAATTAGTAAGTAATTGAATAAAGGGGTGTTTACCTTGAACGAACAAGATCATGCACATCATTCTAAAATTGTAAAAGCAAATTTAAAATCTAGATTAAATCGTATAGAAGGACAAGTGCGGGCAATTAATCGCATGGTTGAAGATGATGTTTATTGTGATGATGTGTTAACACAAATAAGAGCAACACGCTCAGCATTAACGAGTGTAGCAACAAAACTATTAGAGCATCATATGAAAAGTTGTATCATGGATAAAATAAACGATGGGCAGGAAGTTGAAGCGATGGAGGAATTGCTAGTTACATTTCAAAAGATGCTAAAAGACTAGGAGGAGAAAATTGTGGAAAAGCGATTAATTTATATTACAAATGTGACTAATGAAGACGACTTGGAAAACTTACGAACAAGGTTATTAGAGATGATTGGTGTTAATGAAGTAGTGATCAATTTTGATGAACGTGCAGTTAATGTTACTTTCGAAACATCAACTAATTTAAATGCACTTGAAAAAGAAATATATGATGCTGGCTATCATGCTATAGATGATTTATAAAATAATTTCAAATAAATTTTCAATTCATGTAGTAAACGACAGCTAATTAGGGTAGTATGTATGTGAAAGGCCATATAACGAGGTGAAATTATGAAACAAGTCGATAAAATTCAAAACATGGTTAAATACTTAACATCGCTAGGTGTAAATATTAAGAAAACAAAATCTCGTTTAGACATAATGAATACTTTGCCAGCCTCAGCAACAGTCACTCATAAACTAAAGTAACATGTCACTTTTATTCAAAGGTTCGAGTGCGTCTTTAAGTCGATTTACATTGCTATAAAAAGGAATATTGGATATCATTCCTAGAAAAACAAGCCAGAAAATGAGTTTATACGCTCATTTTCTGGCTTTGAATTTATGATTGTTATTCTGATTTTCACTCAAATGTGAACTCATGGAATAAACTAAGACAAAAGTAAACATGGTTTCTTCATATTGATAATTGAATGTAAGAAAATTAATAGAGAAGAGCTAAACTATGAACTAAATATTGGCAGTAGCTGACTGGATTGAAAATAAGCTTATAGCAAGCTTTTTTCAAATTTAGTTAACTTTACTGGGGGACGGGACTACAAATTCATAATAAATTCTGTCCCGCTCCTTTCTTTACTTTGTAATTTAAATCTGAAACCTCTCTATTTAAGCTTTATTGAAGACTTTGATACGTCATGGTAGTAAATGGATAGAATAACACCGATACCAGCCATTAAACTCCAAAGAGAGCTACCACCATAGCTAATAAAGGGTAGAGGAATACCAGTAATAGGTAATAGCTGTATTGTCATACCAATATTTTGAAGAATATGAAATACAATCAAAGAGATATAACCTACGATGAAAATTTTACTAAAAGGAGCTTCTACTCTAATTGCTAAACGAATTAAATGAAAAATTAAAAGTAAAAAAACAAATAGTAAAATTACTGCGCCTATAAAGCCCATTTCTTCACCTATGACTGAGAAAATAAAATCCGTGTGATTTTCAGGAATATAAACTTCACCATGATTATAGCCTTTACCAAATAGCTGTCCTGAGCCAATAGCTTTTAACGATTCTGTTAAGTGGTAGCCATCTCCACCACTATATGAATAGGGGTCTAACCAGGAATTAATACGACCCATTTGATACATCTTAACACCTAAAGACTTTTCAATTACAGAAGGTGCGTATAAAATGGCTAAAATAATGCTACTTCCAAACACAATGACAGAAATAAACAAAGGTGCTAACAATCTCCATGTAATACCACTAACCAACATTACTCCAGCTATAACAGCACATATAACAAGTGTCGTACCTAAATCATTTTGTAATAAAATGAGCGCCATAGGAATAATTGATACACCTATTATTTTGAAAAATAAAACTAAATCGGATTGTAGTGACTTATTGAATGTAAAACGATTATGTCGTTCTACAATTTTCGCTAATGCTAAAATTAATACAATCTTCATAAATTCTGATGGTTGAATACTTACTGGTCCAAAACTATACCAACTCGATGCCCCGTTAATCACAGGTGTAATAGGCGTTTCGGGTAAAATTAGTAAACCGATAAGCAATACACAAAAAATAAAATATAATAAATATGTATTTTTTTTAATTTTTTTAGGTGAAAAAAGCATGATAATAAGAGCGATGAAAGCACCTAAAATATAATAAATAACTTGTCTTATACTAAAATTGGCACTATATTGACCGCCACCCATTGCTGAACTAATGAGTGTGACACTAAAAATGGCTAGTATAGTTAAAATACCTATGAGCACCCAGTCTATTCGTTTGAGCCAATGTTTATTAGGCGTTTGACGGGATGAATATTTCATTTGTAACTCCTTAATTTCGTTAGTTTCTAAATTGATTATACAATGATTTTACTGTAGATTAAAACATTTGACTATAGAATATCTATGATAGCAGCTAGTTGCACAACAACGTGTTGTAAATCGTTTTAAAAATGTTACAAAATTTTCGGATAACCTTTATATCATCAAATGCATTCAACTCATGTTTTATGGTAATATTAAGTTTCAGAAAGTAATCTTTAGAGGATCGTTAAGTCGCATATTTTGTGTGAATACTGTATAAACAGTAATGAATTTAAAGGTATTCATTTTATACTTTGACCTGGTATAACGTATTGAATTGCTTAATGTTGAATCAATATTGGAGGAATACATAATGAAAAAAGAAAATATTTGTATTATTTATGGTGGTAAAAGTGCGGAGCACGACGTTTCAAAGCTAACAGCACAAAATGTATTAAATGCTATTGATAAAGAAAAATATTTAGTGGACATTATTTATATAACAAATGATGGTTTATGGAAAAAGAAAGGTAACATAACAGCAACGATTGAATCTCCAGAAGAACTTACTTTAACAGATGTTGAGCCAGAAGATATTACTTTATTATTAAAGCAAAGTAGTGCTGGTGAAGCATATGATGCAGTATTTCCACTATTACATGGACCTAATGGGGAAGACGGTACGATACAAGGTCTGTTTGAAGTATTGGATATTCCATATGTCGGAAATGGCGTGTTAGCTGCTTCAAGCTCAATGGATAAGCTCGTAATGAAACAATTGTTTGAGCATAGAGGGCTACCACAATTACCTTATATTAGTTTTTTACGCAGTGAATATGAAAAGTATCAAGGAAATATCATTAAATTGGTAAAAGACAAATTAGAGTATCCTGTTTTTGTTAAACCGGCGAATTTGGGATCAAGTGTAGGTATTAGTAAATGTAACGATGAACAAGAATTAAAAGCTGGCATTGCCGAAGCATTTCAATTTGATCGCAAATTAGTAATTGAACAAGGCATAAATGCCCGTGAAGTAGAAGTTGCAGTTTTAGGTAACGATTATCCAGAAACGACTTGGCCTGGAGAAGTAGTTAAAGATGTTGCATTTTATGATTACAAATCCAAATATAAAGATGGGAAAATTAGATTACAAATCCCAGCAGAGTTAGATCAAGAAGTGCAACTTACTTTGAGAAATATGGCACTAGAAGCTTTTAAAGCAACGGACTGTTCAGGTTTAGTACGTGCCGATTTCTTCGTAACTGAAGACAACCAAATTTTCATCAATGAAACGAATGCCATGCCTGGATTTACTGCATTTAGTATGTATCCAAGTTTATGGGAAAATATGGGCTTATCATATTCAGATTTAATTACAAAACTTATAGAATTAGCAAAAGAGCGTTACGAAGATAAAAAGAAAAATAAATATAGCATAGACTAAGAGCGAGGTAAGTCATTATGATAGAAGTAACTTTGCGACAAATTAAATCATGGATCGATTGTGATATAGATGACCAATTTTTAGATGTTAAAATCAAAGGCGTAACAATTGACTCACGTGCGGTTCAACCGCAAATGTTATTTATTCCTTTTAAAGGAGAGCATGTAGATGGGCATCGCTTTGTTAAACAAAGTATACAAGATGGTGCTGCAGCTGCATTTTATCAAACAGGTCAAGAAATTGGTTCTTCATTAGAAGAGCAACCATTAATTTATGTTTCTGACACTTTGACTGCATTACAACAGCTTGCTAAAGCATATTTGAATTATGTTCAACCTAAAGTGATAGCTGTGACAGGGTCAAATGGCAAAACGACTACTAAAGATATGATAGAGAGCGTATTAAAAACACAGTTTAAAGTGAAAAAAACGCAAGGTAATTATAATAATGAAATTGGTATGCCCTTAACAATTTTAGAATTGGATTATGACACTGATATATCAATTTTAGAAATGGGTATGTCTGGATTTCATGAAATTGAATTATTGTCTAGTATTGCAGAGCCAGATATTGCCGTGATTACGAATATTGGTGAATCGCATATGCAAGATTTGGGTTCAAGAGCGGGTATTGCAAAAGCGAAATCTGAAATTGTTACTGGACTAAAAGATAACGGTATTTTTATTTATGACGGGGACGAGCCACTATTACAGCCACATGTAGCACAAGTAAAGCATGCGAAATTAATCAGTGTGGGCTTGGAACAACATAATACGTATGTTTGTACAATTGATTCCAATCAAAATGATGGTATTGCTTTTAATATTAATAATACAGAACATTATGAATTACCTATTTTAGGCGTTCATAATATGAGGAATGCTGCGATTGCCATTGCAGTTGGACATGAGTTAGGCTTATCATATGAGATGATTCAACACAATATTAAACATGTCCAATTAACTGGCATGCGCATGGAAAGACATGTAACAGAACAGCAAATTACAGTGATTAATGATGCCTATAATGCAAGTCCAACAAGTATGAAAGCGTCTATAGATACGTTAAGTAATATGGAGGGACGAAAAATATTGATTTTGGCCGATTGTCTGGAGTTAGGTGACAACAGTCAACATATGCATGAAGAAATAGGTGAATATTTAAAAAATAGAAATATTGATGAGCTATATACTTTTGGTGAAGAAGCACAATATATTCATCGTTCTGGACAGCCCTATGTGTCACATGCACAACATTTTGAGTCTAAAGAAGCAATTATAGAGCAATTGAAAAAAGAATTAGTTGCTGGCGACAAAGTGTTAGTGAAAGGTTCTAGAGGTAATAAATTAGAGGATATTGTTAACGCAATTATTTAATATAACGTAGTTCAAGACCTAATTGTATTGAAAAATATAATTAGGTCATTTTTTATAAAAAAAGCCTATCCAAGCGCTTTTAGCAATGTATGATTAAATTTTTTCTATCTGATTGCAGAAACCCTTTATTGCTATAAGATAATATAGGTGGTACTATTAAGAAGTTGACGAAACAAATACGAACGTATACGTAAATAGTACGACGAGAAATAAATAGATAAAAGGAGAATTATATTGCAAAATTTTAAAGACTTAGGGATTTCTGAAAAAACAGTTCAAACCCTAGAAAATATGGGGTTTAAAGAACCTACGCCAATTCAAAAAGACAGTATCCCTTATGCATTAGAAGGAAGAGACATCCTCGGACAAGCACAGACAGGTACAGGTAAAACTGGTGCTTTCGGTATTCCTCTAATAGAAAAAGTTGTAAATAAATCAGGTGTACAATCACTGATTTTAGCACCTACACGTGAACTAGCGATGCAAGTAGCAGAACAATTAAGAGAGTTTAGTCGTGGACAAAATGTTCAGGTTGTTACGGTATTTGGAGGTATGCCAATTGACCGTCAAATCAAGGCGCTTAAAAAAGGACCTCAAATTGTTGTAGGAACACCTGGACGAGTTATTGATCATTTAAATCGTAGAACATTGAAAACGAATGGCATTCACACATTGATATTAGATGAAGCTGATGAAATGATGAATATGGGCTTTATCGATGACATGAGATTCATTATGGATAAGATACCGGCAGAGCAAAGACAAACGATGCTATTCTCTGCTACAATGCCAAAAGCGATTCAAGCACTCGTGCAACAATTTATGAAAACACCTCAAATTGTTAAGACTATGAACAATGAAATGTCAGATCCTCAAATTGACGAGTATTATACAATTGTTAAAGAATTAGAAAAATTTGATACTTTTACTAATTTCTTAGACGTTCATCAACCAGAACTTGCCATTGTATTTGGTCGAACAAAGCGCCGTGTTGATGAATTAACAAGTGCTTTATTATCAAAAGGTTATAAAGCAGAAGGATTGCATGGAGACATAACACAAGCCAAACGTCTAGAAGTATTAAAAAAATTCAAAAATGATCAAATTGATATTTTAGTTGCTACAGATGTAGCAGCGCGTGGTTTAGATATTTCAGGGGTAAGTCACGTTTATAACTTTGATATCCCTCAAGATACAGAAAGTTATACACACCGCATTGGTCGTACTGGCCGTGCTGGTAAAGAAGGTATAGCTGTTACCTTTGTCAATCCAATTGAGATGGATTATATTCGTCAAATTGAAGAAGTTAATAGTAGAAGAATGACTGCTTTGAGACCACCGCATCGTAAAGAAGTTTTAAAAGCGCGTGAGGATGACATTAAAGAAAAAGTTCAAAACTGGATGTCAAAAGATAATGAACCAAGATTACAACGTATTTCAAGCGAATTGTTAAAAGAATACGATTCAACAGAATTAGTTGCGTCATTACTTCAAGAATTAGTTGAGGCAAATGATGAAGTAGAAGTTCAATTAACATTCGAAAAACCTTTAGCACGTAAAAATCGCCAAAGCAAGAACGGTGGAAACCACAGAAGAAGTAACAAAAAACGTGGTGGAAAATTTGAAACACGTAATAAACGTACAAAAGGTAATTATAATAAGAAAAAGTCAAATAATTTCGATCGTAAAGATAAATCAAGCAAGAATCGTACAACAAAAGGACGTACATTTGCTGACATGCAAAAATAATATAACTATTGTTGAATCTGGGACATCATGTCTTAAACTATGAACTAAATAATGGCAGTAGTTGATTGGATTGAAAATAAGCTTATACCAAGCTTTTTCAATCCTAGTCAACCTTGCTGGGGCGGGGCTACGAATTCATTATGAATTCTGTCACGCTCCTTTTTTATATACAAATTTAATGCCTATTATTATTTAAAACCTTAGAGTGTTATATGTTATAACTATAAATCCATTTATGTGCCTCCATTGAAGTATTAAGTAGCCATCAATTACCACTACTTCTATGATATAATGAACGTAAATTTCAGGAAGGAGTTCTTTATGGATTATAGTGACAATGTTTTTAAGCAAAGTCCTAAGCAGGCATTAAAATATTACTGGATAAAGTATAGTCTTTACTTTGTAATTGAATTTATTGTTTTGAGTGTTTTGACTTATTTTTGGTACACAAATCATTGGTACCATTGGTTGATATATATTGCTGCTATCTATTTAGTACTCATGTTTATCACTTTGATTGCAAGCCCATATATCTTATACCATCATAGATACTATCGTCTTGATGGCAATAATATAGAAATTAAGAAGACATATATTTTAAAGAAACATAAAATGAGCAAGATCGAACGTGTGCAACAAATCGATGTTAAATCAAATCCGTTGTTGTATAAATTGAAATTAAATAAGTTAGTAATACCAACTGCCGGTCATGAAATTAGTTTTCCTATTGTTTCGGAAGCTGAAGCATTGCGATTACAGGATAAAATCATACAAGGTTTGAGAGGTGTAGATACAGATGTCTAATCCTCAAAAATTACATATTATTTCCTATATTAACTGTATTTATAATGCAATAAAACAAAATATTATTTTATTTGCCATTGTCGTAGGTGTGAATATATGGCAATTTGATTTCTCAGAAATTCGTGATTATATTGGGTTAGGTATAGTGCTGATGTTCTTTATAATATCGTTAGTGTCACAAATTTTAGAAGTATATAGTACAAGATATTGGTTAGAAGATGATCACTTCATTGTCACACATGGGGTTTTTAACAAAAATAGAAAAGAATTAAATGTCCGAAAAATCCAGTCGTTTGAAACCACTCAAGGTGTTATCGATCAACTTGTTAATGGTGTCAAATTGCAAATAAAAACGCCAAGCGATGGCGTGGAATTAGAAACAATTACGAAATCACAAAGCCAAATGATTGAACAATCAATTCGAAATAAACAACTCGAATTACTGCAAAAAGGTGACTTACAACTTGAAAATAAGAAACATGATTTACAAGATACACAATCACTAGACAATGAACAAACAGATAATCAAAATATTATATTTAAAATGTCCTTTAAGACTTTATTATTAATGGCTTTAACAAGTGGAGCTGTTGGTGTGACATTTGCAGCACTCAGTCCAATATTTAATTCGGTAGAAGACTTTATACCATGGGATAGTTTGACTCACGGTATATTAAGTTGGGTGAATTCAGCATTTAAAATTGTATTTGTCATTACTGTTGCCCTTATTATCGTAAGTTACATTGTAGGAACGGCAATCATGATGATTCGGTACTATCATTACACAGTGACACAATCGCATAGTCAGTTAAAAGTATCTTATGGATTACTAAATGTAAAAAATATAACAGTACCAACTGATAGATTGCAGGCTGTCGTTGAAAAACAGTCGTTATTACGCAAATTATTTGGATATACATCTATACATTTTATTATTACGAGCGATTCAGATGTCACTTCAGAAGTAGATGTCAGTACAAAAGGTAGAGTTATGATTTTACCTTTTATTAAACAGCATGAGGCTTATCGCATATTAGCTGATTTAGTGCCAGAAATGGATTTTATCAAAATTGATAAAGGCATGCCTTTAAGAAGCTTTCATCGACATTTCTTCATCTTTTCAGTGATCATATTAATTTTAGCAAGTATCGGTACCTATTTTTGGAGTGTTTGGAGCTTTGGGATTGCAGCAGTATTAATTTTGATAAGAATATTACATGCTTGGGTCTACTTTAAATGTTCAGGAATGGCGCAAAATGACAGTGAAATTGCAGTAAGTGAACTGACATTTTTAACGTTAAATAGTTATTACTTTAAAAAAGATAAAATACTTGAAATTGAAACTGAACAACACCCATTTTTACAACGTGCTCGTCTCGCTACAATAAACTTTATTCTAGCCAAAGGTGCAATTTTCCAGGGTGTGACGTTGAAATTTGAAGATGAGCATAAAGTTGAAAATGTTACTTCGACATTTTTAAGAGGTGAATCAAATGACAACTTATAATCATATGAATCAAAATGGACCTAAAATCATGCGTATTGCAGCAACAATAACTTTACTAATTATAAGTATCATTTTGATTGCAGCAATATTAATAAATTATTTTTTATTACACTGGCTAACTTTAATGCAAATTAGCATTGGACTAGCGATATTTTTTAGTGTATATATTGTTATTTTTATTGTTGTGAATCCTTGGTTAAAATATAAAAATTTTCGCTATTCATTAGAAGCTGATGTAATTTACATTCGGACGGGTATTATATTTGTTTCAACACAAGCAATACCGCTATTTAGAATTCAAAACATCGATATTACTGAAGGCTTTTTAATGCAATTTTATGATTTAGCAACTGTAAAACTTTTTACTGCTGGTGGCTTTCCAAGTGTAGAATTAATTAATAAAGTAGAGGCACAGCGCCTAAAACAAATGATTCGACAACAAAAAGCTGAGCAATCTGATGAAGATAACATTGATAATGAAAATAATGACATAGAATGAGGGTTAAATAGATGATTTATGGAATAGGTATTGATTTAATTGAAATTGAACGTGTTCAACGATTAAATGATAAACAACCCAAATTAATTGAACGTATTTTATCTCCTGGAGAACAACAGCGCTATCATAGTTTTTCAAGCGAACGTAGAAAACTTGAATTTTTAGCTGGACGTTTCACAACAAAGGAAGCATTTAGTAAGGCTTTAGGTACTGGACTAGGTAAAACTGTTGCTTTTCATGATATCCATTGTTATAACGATGATTATGGAAAACCATGTATCGACTATCCAGGATTTAAAGTGCATGTAAGTATTACACATAGTGATCATTATGCTATGAGTCAAGTTTTATTAGAAAAAATGGATGAAGCGGCATATAATAAAAATAAGAAAAATGAGATATGATAATATCCATTTATAATATGTTACGGTCATTTCGAGGAGGACATAACATGTCAGATAAGTATTATAGAAACACCTATATCAACGTCGATTTAGCTGCAATTAATAACAATTACCGACAATTCACTCAGTTACATGATAATAAGACAGTGATACCAGTAATTAAAGCGAACGGCTATGGTTTAGGAAGTGTGCAAATTGCTCAATATTTAGTGGACCATGGCGCTTCTTTTTTTGCTGTAGCAACTTTAGATGAAGCGATAGAATTGCGCATGCATGGAATCAAAGCAAAAATATTGATTTTAGGAGTTATACCTATAGAAGATATTAATAAAGCAATTCAACATAGAGTTGCAATAACAGTCCCTTCAAAATCATGGTTATCATCTGCTATTAAAGCTATCAATGATGATAATGAGAAAAGACTGTGGTTGCATATTAAACTTGATACAGGCATGGGACGCTTAGGTATTAAAAACCAAGCAGAATACCACCAAACCATTCATTTAATAGAACAGCACGAGCATCTTGTTTTTGAAGGTGTCTATACACATTTTGCATGTGCAGATGAACCAGGAGATTCTGCACAACAGCAATATCAATGTTTTAAAACATGGGTAACTTCAACGGATATGCCACGTTATGTTCACGCACAAAATTCTGCTGGTGCATTGATGATAGATGCAGATATTTGTAATGCTGTAAGGTTAGGTATTTCACTATATGGTTACTATCCATCAGAGTATGTAAAGGAAGAGGCTGACATTGAACTTCAACCTAGTGTTGAGTTAATGACCCAAATTGTACAAACAAAAGAACTACAACCTGGTGAGTCAGTCAGCTATGGCAGTACTTATACAGCGCAATCACCTATAAAAATAGGTATCATACCAATTGGCTATGCAGATGGTTATTTGAGAATAATGCAAGGGCATTTTGTAAATGTGAAAGGACAGCAATGTGAAGTGATTGGCCGTGTTTGTATGGATCAAACAATCATTAAAATTAATGATGATATTGTTGAAGGCGATGAAGTATGTGTTATAAGTAAACAACAGGATAGCATACAATCAGTAGATGCAATTGCAAAACAACAAAAAACAATCAATTATGAGGTGCTATGCAACCTTGGACGACGCTTGCCAAGAATTTACAAATTTGATAATAAAGAATACATTATTAATGATTTATTAAAATAGTGTAGTCACTCCATCTAAAATTTGTTATTATTAAACTAACTAAAGGTTTAATAATAACTTTTTTAGAATCACTGGAGGTTCTTCTTATGCTAACTTTTAATCAAAATCGTAGTCATAGTCTAGAACAGTCATTAAAAGAAGGGTATGCTCAGATGGCAGACCTTAATCTCTCCCTAGCAACAGAGGCTTTTCCAATTGAATGTGAAGCTTGTGATTGCAATGAAACTTATCTAACTTCCAATCATCAGAGTGAATGATTAGACGCGGCGATGTATATTTAGCTGATTTATCACCGGTACAAGGGTCTGAACAAGGGGGAGTAAGACCAGTTGTTATCATTCAAAATGACACCGGTAATAAATATAGTCCAACTGTAATTGTAGCTGCAATTACTGGAAGGATTAATAAAGCGAAAATACCCACTCATGTGGAAATAGGTAAAAAGAAATATAAGTTAGATAAAGATTCTGTTATTCTGTTAGAGCAAATACGAACATTAGATAAAAAAAGATTAAAAGAAAAACTTACTTATCTCTCTGAGGATAAAATGAAAGAAGTAGATCATGCCCTAGACATTAGTCTAGGTTTACATAACTATCATTAAATTTTTTGAATTAGATATATGTATTACTCAAAGTTTTATATATGTAATAGGTCATTGTTTTCGAAACTTTTAAATGCTCATGTAACATAGTTAACATACTTCTAATCAAACATACTCATACATTTTATACTTGAGCTGAAACAAATCTTAAGTGTTGTTTAATAGCTTGAAAAGTTAATGGTAAAGAATGTCTTGAGTTTAAACTTTAGGTATTCCCTAAAGTTTTTTTTGGCTTAAAATGACTACGTGTTAAGTAAAAATTAAAGAAATTAAATGTAGCTGATAGAATAGTAGCTAGGTTTTTATTGCCATTTGCTTATGCTATTATGGTACTCTTGACTTATTAGAGCGAAATGTTTCATGTTTAGCCTATGTTAAATAAATGGTCGTTTCATTGAAGTAATAATGAATGTTGTAGTAAGGAGGAAACGTCGTGGAAGAATTTAAAAAACACTATAAAGAATTATTAGACGAAAGCATTGCTACTGGTGTGCAACCTCAGCTACTAGAAAAATGTGAAAACTACACGAGTGAAGTGATTAAAAAAGATATTTTGCCTGAAGATATTGTGGAAATACATAAGAATTATATATCTTCTCTTAGCTTAGAAGAACATAAAATTTTAGATACATTAGACGTCTTAAAAGAAGTAGTTAGAGGATTTGGCTACAGCTATCGAGATTATCAAAAGTTAGTAAATAAATTACAATTCCACGATAAAGAAATTGATTTAGCTTCTAGATTGCAACAAACTATGTTAAAGGCTGACATACCACAATTTGACAGTATACAAATTGGCGTCATATCAGTTGCTGCACAAAAAGTAAGTGGAGATTATTTTAATTTGATTGACCATAAAGACGGAACGATGAGTTTTGCGATTGCAGATGTCATCGGTAAAGGTATTCCAGCCGCATTAGCTATGAGTATGATCAAATTTGGTATGGACTCATATGGGCACTCTCAATTGCCAAGTGATGGATTGAAGCGACTAAATCGAGTTGTTGAAAAAAATGTTAACCAAAATATGTTTGTAACTATGTTCTATGGTTTATATGAGGAAATGAATCATTTACTATACTGCAGTTCGGCGGGGCATGAGCCAGGTTATATTTATCGAGCGGAAACCGAGGAATTTGAAGAAATTGAAGTTCGTGGTCGCGTATTGGGTGTAAGTCAAAATACACGTTATCACCAACAAGAAATTGCAGTTAATCTCAATGATTTAATCATTATCTTTACCGATGGCGTAACCGAAGCTCGAAACTCAATGGGTGAGTTTATTTCAAAAAAGGACTTATTAAATCTAATTCATAAATATAAACATATGCATCCGCAAGATATTGTACAATTACTATATGAAGCAATTTTAAAAATACAAAATCCGAACAAGCGTGATGATATGACAATTTTGATTATCAAAAGAGTAAATTAACATAAAAAATTGTGGTTATAACAATATTGTTGTGGGTATAAATAGAGCGTATGTATTTTGTGAAATGAATTTATTTAGGAGTGTAAATATATGAACCTTAATGTAGAAACTCAATCATTTGAAAAATATTATGAAGTTAATGTAGCTGGTGAACTGGATGTCTATACAGTACCAGAATTGGAAGAAGTTTTAGTTCCAATGCGACAAGAAGGAGATAAAGATATTCACGTAAATTTAGCAAATGTGAGTTATATGGACTCTACTGGTCTGGGCTTATTTGTTGGAACACTAAAAGCATTAAATCAACATAATAAAGAACTTTATATTTTAGGCGTGACAGATCGAATTAGTAGACTTTTTGATATTACAGGATTAAAAGATTTAATGCATGTTAATGAAGGGACGGAGGTTGAATAAAATGCTTGGAAATCACGATTATATTGAAATGAGATTACCAGCTTCAGCTGAATATGTAAGCTTAATTCGCTTAACGTTGTCGGGCGTGTTTTCCAGAGCAAGTGCATCATATGATGATATAGAAGACGCCAAAATCGCTGTGAGTGAAGCGGTGACCAATGCAGTAAAACATGCTTATAAAAACGAACAAGAAAACGGTAGAATTAATCTTTGCTTTGAAATTCTAGAAAATCAAATTAAAATCGTTATTTCCGATCAAGGAGAAAGCTTTGATTATGAAGCAACTAAAGCAAAATTAGGGCCATATAATAATAATGAGAATATTGACTTTTTACGTGAAGGTGGGCTAGGTTTATTTTTAATTGAATCTTTAATGGATGAAGTTACTGTCTGTAAAGAATCTGGTGTTACGATCAGTATGATTAAGAATATAAAAAAAGAGCAGGTGCCAAAAAATGACGAAAGAGTCGAAATCAATTAATGACACTTCACCTGAACAAATAAACCAATGGATTAAAGAGCATCAAGAAGACAAGAGTACAGAAGCCCAAGATAAATTGGTGAAACATTATCGCAAGTTAATTGAATCACTTGCTTACAAGTATTCTAAAGGGCAATCACATCATGAAGATTTAGTTCAAGTGGGAATGGTTGGATTAATAGGTGCAATCAATCGATTTGATATTTCGTTCGATCGAAAATTTGAAGCATTCTTGGTGCCAACTGTTATTGGTGAAATCAAACGATATTTAAGAGACAAGACATGGAGTGTACATGTGCCTCGACGTATTAAAGAGATTGGACCTAGAATTAAAAAAGTTAGCGATGAGTTAACAAATGAACTAGAACGATCACCTTCTATTACAGAAATTGCAAACAGACTTGAAGTTACAGAAGAAGAAGTGCTTGAAGCAATGGAAATGGGGCAAAGTTACAATGCGCTAAGTGTTGATCATTCGATTGAAGCTGATAAAGATGGGTCAACAGTAACTTTATTAGATATCATGGGTCAGCAAGATGATAATTACGACTTGACCGAAAAAAGAATGATTTTAGAACGTATTTTACCTATTCTATCTGAGCGTGAACGAGAAATTATTCAATGTACATTTATAGAAGGTTTGAGTCAGAAAGAAACTGGCGAGCGTATAGGACTGAGTCAAATGCATGTATCACGACTACAACGGACGGCAATAAAAAAATTACAACAAGCTGCAAAACAATAAAAGCAGAGACCATCATTTGTAAAGGTCTCTGTTTTTTCTATGAATATCTTTTAAATCAGAAGATGATATCAATATATGTTAAAATAAGCATGAATTTCTAGAAAAGTGTGGTAAAACAATGGACAATCAATTAATTGCAACTATCGAACAAAATTATTCATTTTCAAAAAAACAAATTACTGCAGTATTATCGTTATTAGAAGATAATAATACAGTCCCTTTTATTGCTAGATATCGAAAAGAGGCTACTGGCGGTTTAGATGAAGTTGAAATAAAACAAATAGCTGATGAATATCAATATGTAGCACATTTACAAAAGCGTAAAGAAGAAGTGATTAATAATATAGAACAACAGGGATTGCTTACAGAAGAATTAAAACAAGACATCTTAAAACAGACTAAATTACAGCGTGTTGAAGATTTATATCGGCCTTACAAACAAAAGAAAAAAACACGAGCAACCGAGGCAAAACGTAAAGGATTAGAACCGTTTGTAGACTGGTTACTGTTACCTAAACTAGACGTAGATATAACAACAAAAGCAGCCTCATTCTTAAATGAAGAGGTAAACGCTGTTGAAGAAGCTATCCAAGGTGCGCAAGATATTATTGCTGAACGTATTGCAGATCAACCTTCATATCGTACAAAACTGTTAAAAGATGTGTACCATCAAGGGCAATTGGTTACGACAAAAAAGAAAAAAGCGGAAGATGAAAAAGAAATTTTTTCAATGTATTATGATTATTCCGAACCTATTAAAAAAATAGCTAACCATAGAGTTTTAGCGGTGAATCGTGGAGAAAAAGAAAAAATATTGACTGTGAAAATTGAATTTGATATCACGCATATTCAACAGTTTATTGCTAAAAGAGAAATAAAATATCAAACTGAAGCAAGTCGTATTATTCAAGAGGCAATAAGCGATAGTTTGAAACGTTTAGTAATGCCATCAATTGAACGAGAGATAAGATCAGATCTTACTAATAAAGCAGAACATCATGCAATTGATGTTTTTAGTGAGAATTTACGTCATTTATTACTACAACCACCAATGCGTGGTAAACAAATTTTAGGGATTGATCCCGCATTTAGAACAGGATGTAAATTGGCAGTAATTAATCCATTTGGCACTTTTGTTGCTAAGAATGTGATGTATCCACATCCTCCTGTATCTAAAGTCCAAGAGGCAAAAAACATACTATTAAAAATGATTAGAGATTATAATGTAGAACTGATTGCAATAGGAAATGGTACTGCTAGTCGTGAGACAGAACAATTTGTAGCACAAGTTATTCAAGAATACCAATTATCAGTTCAATTTATTATCGTCAATGAAGCAGGTGCATCTGTATATTCTGCTTCTGAAGTAGCTCGTAATGAGTTTCCTAACTTTCAAGTAGAAGAAAGAAGTGCAGTTTCAATAGGTCGTCGAGTTCAAGATCCGTTGAGTGAATTGGTTAAAATAGATCCAAAATCAATTGGTGTTGGGCAGTATCAACATGATGTTAATCAAAAAGAACTTGAGCAGGCACTTGCATTTGTTGTTGAAACAGCTG
This sequence comes from Staphylococcus lugdunensis, assembly GCF_001558775.1. Lineage (NCBI taxonomy): Bacteria > Bacillati > Bacillota > Bacilli > Caryophanales > Staphylococcaceae > Staphylococcus > Staphylococcus lugdunensis. Next base: position 2,405,112 of record NZ_CP014022.1, read on the forward strand.
TGAACCAAGTTGGTGTTGACGTTAATACAGCATCAAAATCATTATTGCAATATGTATCCGGCTTAACGGCACCAATCGCACAAAATATTATAGATTACCGTGAACAACATGGTGCTATTAAGCATAATAAAGAAATCAGTAAAGTAAAAAGATTAGGTGCTAAAACATTTGAACAAAGCATTGGATTTTTACGTATCATCGATGGAACAGAGCCACTGGATAATACGTCTATCCACCCAGAAAGTTACCAAGCGACATATCAATTACTTCAGCAACTGAATTTAGATATCAATGAGTTAGGAACGAAAGGACTAAAAGAAAAATTAAGTAAATTAGATGTGAATTCACTTTCTACAAAATTAAATATAGGTATTCCAACATTAGAAGACATTATTGAATCTTTAAAAGCACCACACAGAGATCCACGAGACGAGTTCGAAACACCACTGTTAAAATCAGATGTACTTTCAATAGCAGACTTATCAAAAGGAATGAAATTAAGTGGAACTGTGAGAAATGTCGTTGATTTTGGTGCGTTTGTTGATATTGGTGTTAAACAAGATGGACTGGTTCATATATCTAAACTATCTAATAAATATGTCAAAAACCCAATGGATATTGTAACTGTAGGAGATATTGTTGATGTATGGATAATAGATATAGATGAGCAAAAAGGAAAAGTATCATTAACAATGGTTAATCCAAATGAATAATGACGAATTGCAAAATCTAACTGAAACTATATCTAAGCAGTATTTTAATAAAATATTTGAGCACGAAGCGTATTTTAACAACAGACTAAGAACGACTGGTGGCAGATATATTTTAAAAACGCATAATATTGAGCTTAACCCTATGCAATATAAACATTACGGACTAAAGGCATTAAAGGATATTATTAAACATGAACTATGTCACTATCATTTGCATCTATCTGGCAAAGGATATCAGCACAAAGATAATGACTTTAAAGAACTGAGTGCCAAAGTCGGTGCAACGAGATTTTGTTCTGCAATCAAAAGCTATCAAGAGCGTGCTAATTATGAATACCAATGTAAAAGATGTGGCGTAACATACTTAAGAATTAAAAGAGTGAATATCTCAATCATGAGATGTGGCAAATGTAATGGGAAATTAAAACTAAATCAGGATTATAGAAAATAATAATTGATATAGAGAAAGTCTAATCTTCAAAATTAAATTAGGAAACACTATAGCCATATGTGTGTAATAAAAGCTTATGGTGATTAACAAATTTACTAAGAAGATTAGGCTTTTTTATATTATTAAAAGTATTGACATAAGGATGTAATAATAGTATTATGGATAGCGTTGTGCTAGACAGTAGTTATGAATTTGACAAGTTGTTAAGAAGGTAAAATTAAAGTTAATTTATAATTGACTTTGAATTACAAATCTATTACAATTATTATTGTTCTCGATAGACGAATAAGTTTATTGCGTTTTGCCAGCGGTCGTGGCGGAATGGCAGACGCGCTAGGTTGAGGGCCTAGTGGGAGAAATCCCGTGGAGGTTCAAGTCCTCTCGGCCGCACCAATCATCTATTATATATGCGGGTGTAGTTTAATGGCAAAACCTCAGCCTTCCAAGCTGATGTTGTGGGTTCGATTCCCATCACCCGCTCTGTGAACATTGAAAACTGAATGACAATATGTCAACGTTAATTCCAATAATGTAACGAAACGTTACAAAGATTTAATTAGTATTTATGAGCTAATCAAACATCATAATTTTTTATGGAGAGTTTGATCCTGGCTCAGGATGAACGCTGGCGGCGTGCCTAATACATGCAAGTCGAGCGAACAGATAAGGAGCTTGCTCCTTTGACGTTAGCGGCGGACGGGTGAGTAACACGTGGGTAACCTACCTATAAGACTGGGACAACTTCGGGAAACCGGAGCTAATACCGGATAATATGTTGAACCGCATGGTTCAATAGTGAAAGATGGTTTTGCTATCACTTATAGATGGACCTGCGCCGTATTAGCTAGTTGGTGAGGTAACGGCTCACCAAGGCAACGATACGTAGCCGACCTGAGAGGGTGATCGGCCACACTGGAACTGAGACACGGTCCAGACTCCTACGGGAGGCAGCAGTAGGGAATCTTCCGCAATGGGCGAAAGCCTGACGGAGCAACGCCGCGTGAGTGATGAAGGTCTTAGGATCGTAAAACTCTGTTATTAGGGAAGAACAAACGTGTAAGTAACTGTGCACGTCTTGACGGTACCTAATCAGAAAGCCACGGCTAACTACGTGCCAGCAGCCGCGGTAATACGTAGGTGGCAAGCGTTATCCGGAATTATTGGGCGTAAAGCGCGCGTAGGCGGTTTTTTAAGTCTGATGTGAAAGCCCACGGCTCAACCGTGGAGGGTCATTGGAAACTGGAAAACTTGAGTGCAGAAGAGGAAAGTGGAATTCCATGTGTAGCGGTGAAATGCGCAGAGATATGGAGGAACACCAGTGGCGAAGGCGACTTTCTGGTCTGTAACTGACGCTGATGTGCGAAAGCGTGGGGATCAAACAGGATTAGATACCCTGGTAGTCCACGCCGTAAACGATGAGTGCTAAGTGTTAGGGGGTTTCCGCCCCTTAGTGCTGCAGCTAACGCATTAAGCACTCCGCCTGGGGAGTACGACCGCAAGGTTGAAACTCAAAGGAATTGACGGGGACCCGCACAAGCGGTGGAGCATGTGGTTTAATTCGAAGCAACGCGAAGAACCTTACCAAATCTTGACATCCTTTGACCGCTCTAGAGATAGAGTCTTCCCCTTCGGGGGACAAAGTGACAGGTGGTGCATGGTTGTCGTCAGCTCGTGTCGTGAGATGTTGGGTTAAGTCCCGCAACGAGCGCAACCCTTAAGCATAGTTGCCATCATTTAGTTGGGCACTCTAAGTTGACTGCCGGTGACAAACCGGAGGAAGGTGGGGATGACGTCAAATCATCATGCCCCTTATGATTTGGGCTACACACGTGCTACAATGGACAATACAAAGGGCAGCGAAACCGCGAGGTCAAGCAAATCCCATAAAGTTGTTCTCAGTTCGGATTGTAGTCTGCAACTCGACTACATGAAGCTGGAATCGCTAGTAATCGTAGATCAGCATGCTACGGTGAATACGTTCCCGGGTCTTGTACACACCGCCCGTCACACCACGAGAGTTTGTAACACCCGAAGCCGGTGGAGTAACCATTCGGAGCTAGCCGTCGAAGGTGGGACAAATGATTGGGGTGAAGTCGTAACAAGGTAGCCGTATCGGAAGGTGCGGCTGGATCACCTCCTTTCTAAGGATATATTCGGAACATCTTCTACGAAGATGCGGAATAACGTGACATATTGTATTCAGTTTTGAATGTTTATTAACATTCAAATAAATCGTTTTAAAAGAGAGCGTTTGACAAATAATACTATTTGCCAATGCTTCATTTAAAATTGATTGTTGTACATTGAAAACTAGATAAGTAAGTAAATTAGATTTTACCAAGCAAAACCGAGTGAATTAGAGTTTTAAATAAGCTTGAATTCATAAGAAATAATCGCTAGTGTTCGAAAGAACACTCACAAGATTAATAACACATACACACTTATATAATTTTGAAAGAAAACGTTTGTCAGGCGAGGCTTTGAAGCATTTCTAAGCGCAGTTTACTAATGTAAATGAGCATTAGAAATGATGAAACAACAAAGCATGCGCGCGTTTGACTCAAAATGAATGAGCTTTAAAAGAAATCGTATTCAGATAATGAGTTGAACCATTTTGAAGCACAGTGTGGAAGATTAAGTTATTAAGGGCGCACGGTGGATGCCTTGGCACTAGAAGCCGATGAAGGACGTTACTAACGACGATATGCTTTGGGTAGCTGTAAGTAAGCATTGATCCAGAGATTTCCGAATGGGGAAACCCAGCACAAGTTATGTTGTGTTATCGACATGTGAATACATAGCATGTTAGAAGGCAGACCCGGAGAACTGAAACATCTTAGTACCCGGAGGAAGAGAAAGAAAAATCGATTCCCTGAGTAGCGGCGAGCGAAACGGGAAAAGCCCAAACCAATAAGCTTGCTTATTGGGGTTGTAGGACACTCTATACGGAGTTACAAAGGAATATATTAGACGAATCATTTGGAAAGATGAATCAAAGAAGGTAATAATCCTGTAGTTGAAAATATATTCTCTCTTGAGTGGATCCTGAGTACGACGGAGCACGTGAAATTCCGTCGGAATCTGGGAGGACCATCTCCTAAGGCTAAATACTCTCTAGTGACCGATAGTGAACCAGTACCGTGAGGGAAAGGTGAAAAGTACCCCGGAAGGGGAGTGAAAGAGAACTTGAAACCGTGTGCTTACAAGTAGTCAGAGCCCGTTAATGGGTGATGGCGTGCCTTTTGTAGAATGAACCGGCGAGTTACGATTTGATGCAAGGTTAAGCAGGAAATGTGGAGCCGTAGCGAAAGCGAGTCTGAATAGGGCGTTGAGTATTTGGTCGTAGACCCGAAACCAGGTGATCTACCCTTGGTCAGGTTGAAGTTCAGGTAACACTGAATGGAGGACCGAACCGACTTACGTTGAAAAGTGAGCGGATGAACTGAGGGTAGCGGAGAAATTCCAATCGAACTTGGAGATAGCTGGTTCTCTCCGAAATAGCTTTAGGGCTAGCCTCAAGTGATGATTATTGGAGGTAGAGCACTGTTTGGACGAGGGGCCCCTCTCGGGTTACCGAATTCAGACAAACTCCGAATGCCAATTAATTTAACTTGGGAGTCAGAACATGGGTGATAAGGTCCGTGTTCGAAAGGGAAACAGCCCAGACCACCAGCTAAGGTCCCAAAATATATGTTAAGTGGAAAAGGATGTGGCGTTGCCCAGACAACTAGGATGTTGGCTTAGAAGCAGCCATCATTTAAAGAGTGCGTAATAGCTCACTAGTCGAGTGACACTGCGCCGAAAATGTACCGGGGCTAAACATATTACCGAAGCTGTGGATTGTCCTTTGGACAATGGTAGGAGAGCGTTCTAAGGGCGTTGAAGCATGATCGCAAGGACATGTGGAGCGCTTAGAAGTGAGAATGCCGGTGTGAGTAGCGAAAGACGGGTGAGAATCCCGTCCACCGATTGACTAAGGTTTCCAGAGGAAGGCTCGTCCGCTCTGGGTTAGTCGGGTCCTAAGCTGAGGCCGACAGGCGTAGGCGATGGATAACAGGTTGATATTCCTGTACCACCTAGTATCGTTTTAATCGATGGGGGGACGCAGTAGGATAGGCGAAGCGTACGATTGGATTGTACGTCTAAGCAGTGAGACTGAGTGTTAGGCAAATCCGGCACTCATAAGGTCAAGCTGTGATGGGGAGAGGAAATTGTTTCCTTGAGTCGTTGATTTCACACTGCCAAGAAAAGCCTCTAGATAGATAACAGGTGCCCGTACCGCAAACCGACACAGGTAGTCAAGATGAGAATTCTAAGGTGAGCGAGCGAACTCTCGTTAAGGAACTCGGCAAAATGACCCCGTAACTTCGGGAGAAGGGGTGCTCTTTAGGGTGCAAGCCCAGAAGAGCCGCAGTGAATAGGCCCAAGCGACTGTTTATCAAAAACACAGGTCTCTGCTAAACCGTAAGGTGATGTATAGGGGCTGACGCCTGCCCGGTGCTGGAAGGTTAAGAGGAGTGGTTAGCTTCTGCGAAGCTACGAATCGAAGCCCCAGTAAACGGCGGCCGTAACTATAACGGTCCTAAGGTAGCGAAATTCCTTGTCGGGTAAGTTCCGACCCGCACGAAAGGCGTAACGATTTGGGCACTGTCTCAACGAGAGACTCGGTGAAATCATAGTACCTGTGAAGATGCAGGTTACCCGCGACAGGACGGAAAGACCCCGTGGAGCTTTACTGTAGCCTGATATTGAAATTCGGCACAGCTTGTACAGGATAGGTAGGAGCCATTGAAACGTGAGCGCTAGCTTACGTGGAGGCGCTGGTGGGATACTACCCTAGCTGTGTTGGCTTTCTAACCCGCACCACTTATCGTGGTGGGAGACAGTGTCAGGCGGGCAGTTTGACTGGGGCGGTCGCCTCCTAAAAGGTAACGGAGGCGCTCAAAGGTTCCCTCAGAATGGTTGGAAATCATTCATAGAGTGTAAAGGCATAAGGGAGCTTGACTGCGAGACCTACAAGTCGAGCAGAGTCGAAAGACGGACTTAGTGATCCGGTGGTTCCGCATGGAAGGGCCATCGCTCAACGGATAAAAGCTACCCCGGGGATAACAGGCTTATCTCCCCCAAGAGTTCACATCGACGGGGAGGTTTGGCACCTCGATGTCGGCTCATCGCATCCTGGGGCTGTAGTCGGTCCCAAGGGTTGGGCTGTTCGCCCATTAAAGCGGTACGCGAGCTGGGTTCAGAACGTCGTGAGACAGTTCGGTCCCTATCCGTCGTGGGCGTAGGAAATTTGAGAGGAGCTGTCCTTAGTACGAGAGGACCGGGATGGACATACCTCTGGTGTACCAGTTGTCGTGCCAACGGCATAGCTGGGTAGCTATGTATGGACGGGATAAGTGCTGAAAGCATCTAAGCATGAAGCCCCCCTCAAGATGAGATTTCCCAACTTCGGTTATAAGATCCCTCAAAGATGATGAGGTTAATAGGTTCGAGGTGGAAGCGTGGCGACACGTGGAGCTGACGAATACTAATCGATCGAAGACTTAATCAAATATATGTTTTGCGACGCAAAATCAATTTTACTTACTATCTAGTTTTGAATGTATAACATTCACTTGTCTGGTGACAATGGCAAGGAGGTCACACCTGTTCCCATGCCGAACACAGAAGTTAAGCTCCTTAGCGCCGATGGTAGTCGGACTTACGTTCCGCTAGAGTAGGACGTTGCCAGGCAAAGCAAATGGATGCGATGAGCCGCATTGAGACCGAGAGGTCTCTTTTTTTATGCCAAAAATTGAAAAACAAGTCGATAAATAACGGCTTTGCGAAGAGAAAGCGATTGAAGCTGACGCATTGAGATTTTTGAGCAGCGAGTTTAGTCGAGCTAAATGAGCAAACAAAAATAGAAAATAAGGAAAGATGCGAGCGTTTGTCTCAAAGCAAAGTAAGCTCCTTAGCACCGATGGTAGCAGACTTACGTTCCGCTAGAGTAGGACGTTGCCAGGCAAAGCAAATGGATGCGATGAGCCGCATTGAGACCGAGAGGTCTCTTTTTTTATGCCAAAAATTAAAAAACAAGTCGATAAATAACGGCTTTGCGAAGAGAAAGTGATTGAAGCTGACATCAGACAACATTATTTATCGGAATTTTCTGAAATTATAGTTGTATGTCTTTGATATCGTGGTAAAATATAACTATTCCTTTGAAAGGGGTGGTTATTATATTTCCTTACATATTATTTATTACTACAATGTCATTTACGCCTGGGCCTAATACGATTATGGCGATGTCAGAGGGACAGCAGAAAGGATTTTTACGAGCGTTACCATTTAATTTAGGCGTGTTGCTAGGCATTTTATTGACTTTAACTGTGGCATTATTATTTTCAGAGCCATTGAAAGAATCACAAATGTTTATTTTGATTATGAAGATAATAGGAACAGTGTATCTTTTATATTTAGCATACCATGTGGTGGTGTCTACGCCAGAGGATGCTGAAGATGCGTTAGATCGTCCTATTTTGAAAGGGATATTAATTCAAACTACTAATATAAAGGCAATGCTTTATTTTTTGACAGGATTGACGACATTTTCATTACCTGCTGCTTGGGAACATACTTATATTCGATCGATATTATTAATTGTTATAGGTATTGCTGGTGCGCTTGCTTGGTCACTATTGGGTCAAGTGATGAATACTTTGTATCATCGCCATTATAGAATTATTAATGTTATTATTGCGCTGTTACTACTTTATAGTGCAGTAGAATTATGGTAGATATCAAAAAATTTAGAGGTTAACGTTTGGCATATTATCGTTTTTGAGTTATTAAGATTTATGATAGCGATAAATATGCTTTTTTTATAGAAAATCGGTTGATGAAACATAGTTATGTCATCAACCGATTAGTCGTAATTTATTTAAATCAGCAAAGAATATAGCATTTTATTTTCATTGATATAGATGTTTGAAGGATCAAAATGATTAACATTCTGCTTAAGTTGTGCTAAGTCATCATGTTTTTTTAATTGAATACCTATAATAACGGTACCAGTATTTTGAGATGTTTTTTTCAAGTATTCAAATTTAGTAATGTCATCTTGAGGACCGAGCACATCGTTAACAAATTCCCTTAATGCCCCTGGACGTTGAGGGAAATTTAAGATGAAGTAGTGCTTCATTTCTTCGTAAAGTAAAGAGCGTTCTTCTATTTCTTTCATACGATTGATGTCATTATTTCCGCCACTAATAATACAAACAATCGTTTTGCCTTTAATTTGTTCGAGATAATTTTCTAAGGCAGAAACGCTAAGCGCACCAGCTGGTTCTGCTACAATGGCTTGTTTAGAATATAAATCTAAAATGGTTGAACAAACTGCACCTTCATCCACTTGTACAAAATCGTCTACGTTATGGCATGCGATATCATAAGTAATATCACCGACGCGTGCTACAGAGGCACCATCTACAAACTTATCGATATTGGATAAAGTAACGATTTTATGTTGAACAACCACAGCTTCATACATGCTACTAGCACCAATAGGTTCTACACCGATAATTTTAGTCTTAGGGGAATGTTGCTTTAAATAGGTGCTAACACCAGAAATAAGGCCACCGCCACCAATTGCACTGAATACATAATCAAATTGAAGATGACCTTTCTCAGCTTCACTAATTAGTTCTTTAGTAATGGTTCCTTGACCAGCAATTGTATGAACATTATTAAATGGATCAATAAAAGTCATGTGGTGCTGCTTTGTATAAGCTAAAGCGTCTTTAAGACAGTCATCGAAAGTGTCCCCAGTAAGAATGACTTTGACATGTGATTCACCAAAGAATTTGACCTGGTTTATCTTTTGAAGTGGGGTTGTTACTGGCATAAAAATGACTGCTTTCAGCTTTAATTGTTTAGCTGTATATGCGACGCCTTGTGCATGATTACCTGCGCTAGCACATGTTATTCCTTTAGCTTTATCTGCTTCAGATAAAACTGATATAGCATTATAAGCACCACGTAACTTAAAAGAACGAACCCACTGTAAATCCTCTCGCTTTAAATATACATTGCACTGATATTTTTGTGATAAATATCTATCATATTGTAAAGGTGTTTCTTTGACAACATCCTTAATTCTTAAATAAGCATCATCTACATCTTGAGCAGAAACACGACTTGTAACTGTCATAGTACCTCCAACCTTTTTATCTCGTTTTTTCATAGTTTTTGATTAAATCTTCATATTGTAATGTGATCGCAATATCATCTAAACCATTAATGAATTTGTTCTTCCATGTAGGATCAATGTCAAAATGGAATTGTTGTGTGTCTGTATTTACTGTCTGATTAGGTAAATCTATCGTAATGTTGGCATGTTGAGCTAGTTTATGTCTTACATCTTCCGGCAGCACAATGGGTAATAGCCCGTTTTTTGTACAGTTCATATAAAATATATCACTGAAACTACCGGCAATAATGATATTGAAACCATAATCTTTTAGTGCCCAAGCGGCATGTTCGCGACTAGAGCCACAACCAAAGTTATCTCCAGTAATTAAAATAGACGCACCTTTGTATTGAGGTTTATTAGGATTAAAATCAGGATTATCAGTGCCATCAGATAAATAGCGCCATTCATCAAAAGCAAAAGGGCCAAATCCTGTTTTAGTGATACGCTTCAAATGAACTTTCGGAATAATTTGGTCAGTATCGATATTATCATTGAAAAGGGGAACAGTTTTTCCTTTATAAATCGTTATTGGTTTAATTTCCATCATTAACACACGACCTTTCTAACATCAACGAATTTACCATTAATAGCTGCAGCCATAGCAGGTGATACAAGATGTGTGCGTGCGCCTTTACCTTGACGTCCTTCAAAATTACGATTGCTTGTTGAAGCGCAATGAACACCTTCAGGAACTTGATCTGGGTTCATACCAAGACACATGGAGCATCCAGGTTCACGCCATTCAAATCCAGCTTCTTTGAAAATTTTATCTAATCCAAGAGCCTCGGCTTCATGTTTTACCGTTCTTGAACCAGGAACTACAATCGCTGTTATTTTAGGATGTACATGTTTACCTTTGACAATTTGACTTGCTTCTAGAAGATCAGATAGTCGTGCATTAGTACAGGAACCTAGAAATACATAGCCTAAGTCAATGTCTTCTGCTTTTTGACCTGGTTGTAGTCCCATATATTTGTAGGCACGTTCATCGTTAACACTTTTGATAGTGGGAAATGGTGTATTAAAGCTGACTCCCATTTCTGGATTTGTACCCCAAGTGACTTGCGGTTCTAGATTAGAAATATCGATTTCAATTACTTTGTCGAACTTTGCGTGAGTGTCAGTATAAAGTTGTTTCCATTTTTCGAGTGAGTGTTCATAATTTTGAGCATATGGTCGTCCTTTAACATAATCAAAGGTTGTTTGATCGGGTTGAATTAGACCATATTTTGCGCCAGCCTCGATTGCCATATTACAGATAGTCATGCGTCCTTCCATAGATAATTGGCGGATAGCTTCACCTGTGAATTCCAAGGCATAACCAGTACCAAAATCGACACCATACTGATTAATAAGATAGAGAATGATATCTTTGGCATACACACCTTTAGGTAACTGGCCTTGAATATCAATCTTTAAGTTTTTAGGTTTTGTTTGCCATAACGTTTGGGTTGCAAACACATGTTCAACTTCACTTGTACCAATTCCAAAAGCTATAGCACCAAATGCACCATGTGTTGCAGTATGTGAATCGCCGCATACAATTGTCTTACCTGGTTGCGTTAATCCTGTTTCGGGACCAACCATATGCACAATGCCTTGCTCATCTGACCCCATATCGAAAAGATGTACACCAAAATCATTGGCATTGCGCTGCAACGTTGTAATTTGCTTATTAGCGATGTCATCTTTGATGTTAAATATATCAATTGTTGGAACATTATGATCCAATGTGGCAAAGGTTAGATCAGGACGACGTAATTGACGTTGTTGAAGTCTTAACCCTTCAAAAGCTTGAGGAGACGTTACTTCATGGATAAGATGCAAATCGATATATAATAATTGAGGTTCACCTTCATTACCTGTAATGACATGCTGATTCCAAATTTTATCAAATAATGTTTGTTCCATATTGCGCCCCTCCTTAATAGCTTTTGTATAAGTATTCAAAGAATTGAGATGTAGATGTTGTGCCGCCTAGGTCTTTAGTTAAAATGCCTTTACGAATCATTGAATATACATTTTGTTCAAGTTCATCTGCGGCAGTAGCTTGATTTAAACTTTCACGCAAGCACATTGCTAATGAGAGAATCATGCCTACTGGATTAGCAATATTTTGATTAGCGATGTCAGGTGCAGAACCATGAATAGGTTCATATAGACGCGGACCGTTCTCACTAAAACTTGCTGAAGGTGATAACCCTAAAGATCCTGGAATAACAGATGCTTCATCACTTAAAATATCACCAAATAAATTTTCTGTAACAATGACGTCAAATTGTGTTGGATATGTTATCAAATGCATACTACAAGCATCTACTAACAAATGATTTACAGTGACATCAGGATATTCTAAACTCACTTTATTAACTATTTTTCTCCATAATTTACTGGAAGCTAAAACATTTTCTTTATCTACAGAAGTAAGTTTTTTCTTGCGTTGCTGTGCTAGATTAAAAGCGACTCTCACAATACGCTCAATCTCATCGCTTGTGTAAGTCAATGAATCAACTGCAGATGTATCTGATAAGTGTCTCGGTTCTCCGAAATAAATACCACTAGTTAATTCACGTACAATAACCAAATCTGTTCCTTCTACACGGTCCGCTTTTAGTGGTGAAAATTGACTCATACCTGAAGTTACTTTCGTTGGGCGTATGTTTGCATATAAACCTAAAGACTTTCTTAAAGCAAGTAAGCCTTGTTCAGGCCGATTATTCGGATCAGTCCACTTTGGACCACCAATAGCTCCTAATAAGATAGCATCTGCGTTTTGGCATGCTTCAAGTGTTTCAGCAGTTAAAGGTACATGATAATGATCAATAGAAGCACCGCCAAAATGATGTTTAGTTACTTGATAGTCAAATTGGTATTTGTGACTTATATATTGTAATAGTTTTAATGTACCATTCAATATTTCTGGACCGATGCCATCACCGGGTAGAGCTACGATATTATAAGTCATGACTAATTACCTCCTGTAATAGAGCAGTAGGGTGGTTTAAAGCATATTTGGCATGTGCTTCAACATAAGCTTTGCATGAAGCCATTAAAATATCATGATCAATGCCAATGCCCGTTTCAAATTGACCGTCAATATTTAATTGAACATGTACTTCAGCTTGAGCATCTATGCCTTCAGTAACAGAATCGATTCGATAATCGATGAGTTTACTATCTCTTTGGAAAATACGATTCACAGCATTATAAATGGCGACAATTGATCCTGTACCAATACTTGAATCTTGATAAAGATGGCCATCTTTATCTTTAATAACGATTACAGCACTTTGTAATCCTTGTGATACAAATTGTAATTGTAATGAATCAACTTGATATAATGCATTTTGTTCATGTTCTGTACCTTGAATTAATGCATGAATATCTCGGTCTGATACTGTTTTTTTCTTGTCAGCAATAGCTTTAAATTGTTTGAATAACTGTATTTGAGCTTTTGGTTCAATATCGTAACCTAATGATTTTAGTTTTTCAGCAAAGGCATGTTTTCCTGAAAGTTTACCTAGCGGCAATTCATTTGTTTTAACACCGACTAGTTGAGGCGTAATAATCTCATATGTCTCTGGATTTTTTAACACACCATCTTGATGTATACCGGATTCATGACTAAACGCATTTTGTCCTACAATTGCTTTGTTACGTGGTACGCGTATACCAGCAAATCTTGCGATTAAATCTGATGTTGATTTCGTTTCATTTAATGTTAAATGAGTTGTTAAACCGTAATGTTCTTTTCTGATATATAAAGCAAGAGCTAGCTCTTCTAATGCTGTATTCCCAGCGCGTTCTCCGATACCATTAACAGTACCTTCTATGCGTCTTGCGCCACCTTCAATTGCAGCTAAACTATTAGCCACTGCTAGACCAAGATCATCATGACAATGTGCGCTATAGATAACGTCTTGAGTTGTTTGAACATGGTTAATGAGGTATTTAAAAATGTTGCCATATTCACTAGGATAGCTATAACCTACAGTGTCTGGAATATTGATTATTGATGCACCAGCATCTACGGCAGTTTGTACACATTTTAATAAGAAAGGTAATTCTGTACGTGTTGCATCTTCAGGTGAGAACTGTACGATATCAAAACGTGCTTTACAGTAACTGACATGTTCTTTAATTGATGCTAGAACCTCTGCTTGTGACATTTTTAATTTATATTTCAAATGAATAGGTGAAGTAGCTATGAATACATGTACAGCTGGATGAGCTGCATTTTTAGTAGCTTCATATACAGCATCTATATCAGGTTTTCGACATCTAGCTAAACCGCATACTGTTGTTGTTTTTAATGCTTCTGATATGGCTTTTACAGATTTGAAACTCCCTTCACTCGAAGCAGGAAATCCAGCTTCGATGACATCTACGCCCCAATGTTCCAACTGTTTGGCAATCTTTAAACGTTCTTCAAAGGAAAAACTAACACCTGGTGTTTGCTCACCATCTCTAAGTGTTGTGTCGAAAATTTGAATATGGCTTTCCATAATTAAATTCCCCCTAAATGATTATTGTTGAATACTTTTAGATTTAATAAATGGCATCATTTTTCTTAATTCACGACCGACCGCTTCAATTTCATGACCATGTTGTTTTTCACGTAATTGATAGAATTCTTTGAAGCCATTTTCATTGTCTTTAACAAATCGATTTGCGAAGTTTCCATTTTGAATATCAGTTAAGACTGCTTTCATATTATTTTTTACTTCTGGTGTAATGACGCGTGGTCCTGAAACATAGTCACCAAATTCAGCAGTATTTGAAATTGAATAGCGAACATTTTCCATGCCGCCTTCGTACATTAAATCAACAATTAATTTCATTTCATGTAGTACTTCAAAATACGCTAATTCTTTTTGATATCCTGCTTCTACTAATGTTTCAAAGCCACTTTGAATTAATTTATGGATACCACCACAAAGTACAGCTTGCTCACCAAATAAATCTGTCTCAGTTTCTTCTTTAAATGTTGTTTCAATAACACCAGCGCGTGTGGCACCAATACCTTTGGCATAGCTTAGAGCAATATCACGTGCTTCTCCACTAGCATCTTGTTGAACGCCGAAGAGGGCAGGTACGGCAGTTCCTTCTACAAATGTACGTCTTACAAGATGTCCAGGGCCTTTAGGTGCAACTAAGAAAACATCCACATTTTCCGGAGGTGTAATAACACCAAAATGAATATTAAAACCGTGAGCAAATGCTAGTGCATTATGCGCTTCAAGGTTAGGTGCAATTTCTTTTTTATATACTGAACCTTGAATTTCATCTGGTAATAACACCATGATGACATCGGCTTGTTTAGTAGCCTCAGCTACTGGGTACACATCAAATCCATCTTCTTTTGCTTTATCAAATGAATGTCCTGGGCGAATTCCAACGATGACATCATATCCATTGTCTTTTAAATTTTGTGCATGTGCATGGCCTTGAGAACCGTAGCCAATTACAGCAATTTTTTTGCCTTTTAATGCATCTTTAGTTACTTGTTGATCATAATAAACTTTAGTCATAATAAATTCCTCCAAATTGTTATTATAATATTCAAAATTTTCAATCTATTGAAAGTTGAATATCCCAATTATTTAAGATGTTAGCTCTATTTATTTTTGATTGTTTATAGGCTAGCGCATCAAAGGGATAATCTATAGTTCAACGACATTGATAACTGTTACTTGTTTTTTTAATTTAGCAATTAAAATTTTAAATAATTTTTCGTTTTCGATATCTGCTGTTAGTAAAACATTTGAAATACCAGGATCTGATGAGGGCTTAACTTCAAGTTCACTGATATTATATTGAAGACGGACAAAGGCACTTGTAATGCGATTTAGCGTACTGACTTTGTCTTCAACCGTTAATTTTAATGTGCGTTTCATTCTAATCCCTCCATTTCATGATTTGCTTTACCAGCAGGTATCATTGGATTAACAGGTTCAACAGGTGAAATTCGAATTTCAATTAGTGCTGGACCTTCACTACTAAATGCCTTATCCAATTGTTGTTCTAATTGAGCAGGATTATCGATTAAATAACCTTTAATTCCGTATGCTTCTGCTATTTTCATAAAATCCGGTTGATCATTAAAGACTGAATGTGAAAATCGGTGATTAAAGAATTTATCTTGCCACTGTTTGACCATTCCGAGTGTGCCATTATTGATCAGTACAACTTTAATATTTAACTTATATTCATTAAAAATTGCCATTTCTTGGTTAGTCATTTGAAAGCCACCATCACCAACAAAACAAACTACAGTTTTATCTGGTGCGGCTAATTGTGCGCCAATTGCTGATGGAATGCCAAAGCCCATTGTTCCTAATCCACCGCTTGTAGCCCATTGACTATGATGTTTAAATGGATAAAATTGAGCTGCCCACATTTGGTGCTGGCCAACATCGGTGGTTACAACTGCATCTCCATTGGTTATCTTACCAATATATTCAATCGCTTGTTGTGGCTTACAAAACGTTTGGTCATCTGTCGCATATTTGAATGGATGTAAGTCTTTGTTACTTTGACAATGTTGTGCCCATGCTGTGAATTGAATTTCTTTATTAAAGTAGGCAGATAATTTTTTTAAAACCTTTTTACAATCTGCCACAATACCTAAATCAGTTTGAATGACTTTATTGATTTCAGATTCATCAATATCGACATGTACAACTTTGGCATTAGGCGCAAATTGAGCAGGGTTACTCGCTAAACGGTCATCAAAACGACTACCTAAATTGATAAGTAAATCGCACTCAGTTAAAGCCATATTGCTTGCATAGGAACCATGCATTCCACCCATTCCAAGGAATAAAGGATTGTTGTATGGAATGGCACCTAGGCCCAGAAGCGTAGTGACAACTGGAATTTGATATTTTGAAACAAATTGTGTTAACAGTTCATTTGATTGTGAATTATTAATTCCAGCCCCTGCTAAAATTAACGGTTTTTTAGCGTGAGTTAAAAGTGAGACAAGCGCTTTAATGTCATCTACATTTGGTTCGTTTGGCACATGATACCCTGGTAAAGCAAGGTCATTTGTTACAGGTACGGATGTTTTTAAAACACCCATATCTTTAGGAAAATCAATAACAACAGGTCCTTTTCTGCCAGTATTAGCAATATAAAATGCTTCATGTACGATTTTAGGAATATCATCAACATTTTTAATTTGATAATTTGCTTTTGTGATAGGTGTGGTCATCGATAATAAATCTGCCTCTTGAAAAGCATCTTGACCAATGCCAGGTGATGCGACTTGTCCTGTAAAGACGACTAGGGGAAGTGAATCACAATAGGCATCGGTAATACCAGTAATTGCATTGGTAGCACCTGGACCACTAGTTACTACGACGACACCTGGTTTGCCAGAAACACGTGCATAACCTTCAGCGGCATGTGTAGCGCCTTGCTCATGACGTGCTAAAATATGTTTAATCTTACCATCATAGAATGTATCGTATAATGGGAGAACAGCACCTCCTGGATAACCAAAGATAAAATCGACATGTTCATGTAATAATGCTTCTACTAATAAATCTGAGCCACTTAATGATTGATGTGAACTAGGGGATTCATCGTCTTGTAAAGTATTGTGTACGAATTGTTTGGGCATAAATAACACTCCTTGTTAAATTAAATTTTCAGGTACTTGCATAATACCGCCAGTATTTGCACTTGTAACGAGCGCAGTATATCGAGCTAGATAGCCTGATTTAACTTTAGCTTTAAACGGTTTGACTTCGGCTTTACGTTGTTCTAAAACTTCGTCAGATTGATGAACATCAATAGTGCGTTTAATTAAGTCAATTGTAATTTCATCTCCATCACGTAATAAGCTAATAGGGCCATCAGAAGCGGCTTCTGGAGAAATATGTCCCACGGCAATGCCTCGTGTAGCTCCTGAGAAGCGGCCGTCAGTGATTAAAGCAACATCTTTACCTAAACCTCTACCAACAATTGATGACGTTGGAGCTAACATTTCAGGCATTCCTGGACCACCTTTTGGACCTTCATAACGAATAACTACGACATGACCTGCACGAACTGTTTTATCATCAATCGCAGCTACTGCTTCATCGTGTGAATTAAAACAAATTGCTTTTCCTGTAAAAACTTTAACTGAAGGGTCTACACCACCAACTTTGATAACAGCACCTTTCGGAGCGATGTTACCAAATAAAATGGATAAACCACCTTGTTTATCATATGGATGTTCTAATGAGTGAATAACTTCAAAATTAGCTATTTCTTTACCTTCATTATTTTCTTTAAGTGTTTTTCCAGTTACTGTAATGCGATTTGGATGGAGAGTGCCTGGTTTTTTCATAAGCTCATTGATGATAGCAGGAACACCACCAGCTTCATGCACATCATGCATTGAATAAGATGAACTAGGCGCTATTTTTGATAAATAAGGCGTCTTTTTAGCAATTTCATTAATTCGCTCTAAGTCATAATCAATTCCAGCTTCATTAGCTATGGCCAAGGTATGTAATACTGTATTCGTTGAACCACCCATAGCCATATCCAGAGCAAACGCATCATCAATTGCTTCTCGTGTAACGATATCTCTAGGTTTTAAGTCATTTTTAATATTTTCAACGAGCTTAAATGCTGCAGCTCTAATCATTTCTCTACGCTGTTCACTTACTGCTAAAGCAGTACCATTATATGGTAGTGCTAAGCCTAAAACTTCCATTAAACAGTTCATTGAATTTGCTGTAAACATACCAGCACAAGAGCCACAAGTAGGGCAGGCATTTTGTTCCATATCAAGAAACTCTTCCTTTGAAATAGAGCCTTCTTTAAATGCACCAACTGCTTCAAACATGGATGATAATGTTAATGCTTTTCCATGAGCTGATAAACCAGCTTTCATTGGTCCACCAGAACAGAAAATAGCCGGTACATTTGTTCGAACGGCTGCTAATATCATACCAGGTGTGATTTTGTCGCAATTCGGAATGTAAAAGACACCGTCAAACCAGTGTGCATTGATAACAGTTTCAGCAGCATCTGCAATGATTTCGCGTGATGGAAGAGAATAGCGCATTCCTATATGTCCCATTGCAATACCATCATCAACACCAATTGTGTTAAATTCAAATGGAATTGCACCCGCTTCGCGAATAGCTTCTTTAGCGATATCTGCTAATTCACGTAAATGAACGTGCCCAGGTACAATATCAATATATGAATTACAGATTGCGACAAATGGTTTGTTCATATCAGTTGGATGTTTTAATGCCCCTGTAGCATGTAATAAACTTCTTGCTGGTGCTTGATGATCACCTTTTTTGATCATATCGCTTCTCATAAATAATTCCCCCGTCGTTGACAATCATGAAACAAAAAAACGCCCCAATAAAATTGGGACGCTGATAAGTCCCATTCAATTAGAAATAGGACTTAAACATTTAGTACAAGTGATACTAAAGTTCCAGCCCTTTGGAGTATAATAAAATAATAATATTTACATTTGTCGGTTGATATAGAAATGTGTGATTAGTCATTATTATACTCCTCTTTTCTTGAATGGTTATAATTTGTTTCAATAGTTTGAATTGTTTTAAAATTCGATAAACTTAATTTACTATAACATGTCATGATAGTCAACCTTAATTTTGAATTTTCTAACAATTGTTTTATTTTGGCAAATGATTATTTAAAAGAGAAATCTATCTTAATTTTTGTTACAATAAATAAGTTAAAATGATTTGTCATGTCCTAGAGATAAAGCCTAGAAGTTTATATTTTAATGCTATTAAATAAGGAGAATGTACATTGATTCGTATCAATAATCTACATGAAATGGATACTTTTGCTGCGAAATTAGTATCAACACTTGTAACTGGAGATTTAATATTACTTAACGGAGATTTAGGTGCCGGGAAAACAACGCTCGCACAATTCATAGGTAAACACTTAGGTGTCAAGCGTCACATCAATTCACCAACTTTTAATATTATTAAATCTTATCAAGGTAGTAAATTAAAAATGCATCATATGGATTGTTATCGTTTAGAAGGAATGGAAGAAGATTTGGGTTTTGATGAATACTTTGATGACGATGGCATTAGTATTGTTGAATGGAGTCAGTTCATTCAAGACTTATTACCAGAGGAACACTTAACGATTGACATTCACATTATAAACGAACAGGAACGTGAACTATCTTTAAATGCACAAGGCAAGCATTATGAGGCAATTAAGGAGGCAATAGAGAATGAATACTTTATTGATTGATACATCAAATCAGCCAATGTCAATTGCTTTGATGAAAGATGAGGAAGTATTAGCAGCAAAAACTACTAATAATAAAACAAACCACTCAGTTCAATTAATGCCTGGAATTCAGGAGCTATTTACTCAATGCGATTTAACAAAAGAGAATATTGATGCCATTATAGTTGCACAAGGGCCAGGTTCATACACTGGAGTAAGAATTGGTGTAACTGTAGCAAAAACGCTTGCTTACGCATTAAATGTACGATTATTTGGCGTGTCATCACTTGAAGCGCTCGCTGCGACAACGCATCAAACAAATCAGCTTATTGTACCATTATTTGATGCTCGAAGAGATGCTGTATACGCAGGTGTTTATCAACATCAACACGGACAATTAAAAACGATTATAAATGATGGCTATATAACGATTGATGAATTACTGACACAACTGCATAGCCTAAAGGAACCTTATATCTTTATTGGTCAAGATGCCAAAAAGTTAAGTGCAAGATTAGATGGCCCAATAGAGGAAAATTTGCCTGATGCAGCAGTGATGCTTGATTTAATAAAACAACCTGCAAATATTTATACGTTTACACCAAATTATCTTAAATTATCAGAGGCAGAACGCAATTGGCTGAATCAGCAACAGAACAACTAAACATACGAGAAATGATTGTCGATGACGTACCTCAAGTATTTGATATAGAGCGTTTGAGTTTTAAACATAGTTCATGGACCATTGATGCCTTTTACCATGAAATAACTCAAAATCAATATGCAAAATATTTTGTGGCGGAACGTAATGGCCAAATTATTGGTTATTTAGGTCTTTGGACAGTGCTCGATCAAGCGCAAGTGACTACGGTCGCAGTGAGCGAAATATATCGTAATCTTGGCTTAGGACAATTGTTGCTTAAATATGGCATGACTTATGCGGCACATACATGTGACACAATGAGTTTAGAAGTACGTGTCGACAATATTATCGCTCAACATGTATACGAAAAATTAGGTTTTCAATATGGTGGTAAACGTAAAAATTACTACGGAGATGGAGAGGATGCGTTAGTGATGTGGGTGAAGTTACATGAATGAAAATATTTTAATTTTAGCGATTGAAACGAGCTGTGATGAAACAAGTGTTAGTGTTATAAAGAATGGTTCAGAAATATTATCTAATGCAGTGTTAAGTCAGATAGATAGTCATAAACGCTTTGGTGGTGTTGTACCTGAAGTTGCAAGCAGGCATCATGTTGAAGGTATACTCCCTACAATCGACGAAGCGTTAGAAACGGCACAAGTATCGATGGAGGATATTACTGCTATCGCTGTGACGGAAGGACCAGGGCTAATTGGGGCACTGTTAATAGGAATTAATGCGGCTAAAGCATTAGCGTTTGCATATGATAAACCGCTCATTCCTGTTCATCATATTGCCGGGCATATTTATGCTAATCATTTGGAAGAACCATTAACTTTTCCATTAATGGCACTTATCGTTTCTGGAGGACATACAGAATTGGTTTATATGAAAGATCATTTACAATTTCAAGTCATCGGAGAAACGCGAGATGATGCAGTGGGTGAGGCCTACGATAAAGTTGCTCGAACAATTGGACTACCTTATCCAGGGGGACCGCATGTTGATCGATTAGCATTAACAGGAGAAGATGAATATCATTTTCCTAGAGTATGGCTTGAAAAGGACAGCTATGATTTTAGTTTCAGTGGTTTAAAAAGTGCTGTTATAAACAAATTGCATAATCTTAAACAGAAAGATTTGCCAATAAATAAGGCTAATGTAGCAACAAGCTTTCAAAATAGTGTTGTTGAAGTACTAAGTGGTAAAGCTATTAATGCTTGTCAGCAATATGATGTTAATCAACTAATTGTTGCTGGGGGTGTAGCAAGCAATCACGGATTAAGAACAGAATTAAAAAAACGTTGTGCACAAAAACAAATTAAACTATTAATTCCTAGTCCAAAATTATGTACAGACAATGCAGCAATGATAGGTGCTGCAGGCTATTATTTATATCGAGCTGGTATCACTTCAGGATTAGATCTCAATGGCAAAAACCATATTGATATTGAGGAAGCAACAATTTAAGCATTTAGTTAATTAAATTACAGGGAGACATTATTGTAAATAATAAAGATAGTCTAAGACATAAAGTTCTTAGACAAATAAAAAAGCAATTTCTATTGAAATAATGATGTGCCCCCCATAAAGTTAGATCTTTAATCCAACTTTATGGGGGGCACATCAATTCATTTGAGTACTATTTTTCTAAGATTTATGTCCCTGACTCACTTAACTATATATAACAGTAGTTAAGTGAATTTTAAATGCACTTATACCAAGCTTTTTCAATTCTAAACAATCTTGCGGGGTGGGCAATACAAATTCAAAATGAATGCTGTCCCAAAAAGCTTATATGTCCTCAACTATCTCTTTGGCATGATGATAAATATCTAATGGAAAGTTTGATATTCTCAGCAATTCTATAGCATTTCTAGTATTAGCTTTTCCAGGCTTGACTTTATAGTCAAAAGCAATAGATTGCTTCTCAATGATTTCATTAAAATGATAATTTGAATAATCTAGTAAACTTGATAATTCGATATCGTGTGTTGCAGCTAAAATAAAATAGTTATTCATATTACTTAAATAACTTAAAACGGATTGAGAAGCAGCAATGCGCTCTGTCGTGTTAGTACCTTTGAATATTTCATCGATAAAACAATATATTTGGCGTTTTGACGAAATATTAAATAGTCTGCGAATTGACTTCAACTCTGTCATGAAGTAGCTATCACCAGATAATACATCGTCAGCATTAGCCATAGAACAATATACATGTCCTGGAACATATTTAAATTCAGCAGCGACAGCAGTTTCAATTGTTTGCGCCAAAATAAGATTTATCGCAATAGCTTTCATAAATGTTGATTTTCCGGAAGCGTTTGATCCTGTTAGTAAAATATTGTTTTTAAGACATAAATTATTAGGTACAGCACCGTCAATAAGTGGATGAACTAATTCAGTAAATGTACATAAGGACTCATCTTTCACATGATTGTCTAATATTTCAGGCTGACACTGTATATTTAACGTGGTTTGATAGAGTGCTACAGAATAATGATTATCTAACATAGCGATATAATCATAACTTTCAAGAACTTCATCAATATACTTAAAAAAACTACGTTGAATAATATGAAAAATAACATAATCTAGCATGAAAATTATTTTAAATAACAAAATAATGCTTGAACCAATGTCGTTAGCATCTAATTTAACTAAAATACCACTTAAATATCGTGAACTTTTAAAATGATTAAAGTTAATATTCAATTCAGGTGTTCCGTCAAGCTCATTTAACTTTTTACTTTGTGTTAAAACATTTGAAGTATAAAAAATTGATTTTAAATCTTTTTCATAAGTTCGTTTCAAAAATACAGACAATAAAATATTAATCGAACATACTAATAAGGTTAATAAAATACCTAAATTTTTATTAAATACAATAATCAATATGCTCAAAATAGGTAAGAATGGAGTAAGCATCAATAGATTATTTCTTTTAATAGCGGTTAGTTGATCGGGAAAAAAAGGATAATATTTTTTTCCAACTTTTGATAATTTGAGTGATAAATAATTTCTAAATGATTCTGACGTTTTAATTTTATGTATTAATGTTTTATTATTTGCTTTAAACATACCACGTAATGTTGCATAAAGTTTCATTTCTCCAATAGCAGTAAAGTTATAATTCATGGTTTGAAACAAGCTATCCATGCTTAAATCGCTCCATGTTTTATCATCAACCAAATCATCATGAGCATAATTCGAACGATAACTTTGATATTGATAATCATAACGAGCGTTTGGACGAATAAATTCTTCTAGGCGCTCCTTATTCGTCCAAAGTTGTTTGATTTTGATAGTTAACTTTTTTTGCTCAATAATAGCAGTTGTGATACTTACAATAATAGTTAGTATAATTATAGCTAAAATAAATAAAAATATTGTATTATCGAACATTTTAATCCCCTTATATTAATATATTTATAGGTAATAATTGATATTATTTCATAACTTATTTGGATATGCAAAATATAATAAGTTTAAGCGTAGTTTGTACGTCAAGAGGGAACGTTTGTACTTATCAACAATCAGTGCACAACTTGTGGATAACAAGTGGTTATATATGTGGATATTGTAAAATTTGTAACAAATATATTGAGCAAAAGTTACAATTTACCTGTGGATAACTAGGATAACTTTGTGGATAGCTATCTTTATAGGTTTTATTATGTGAATAAATATTTTGACAAAGTCGTTAAAAAAAGCAGGAAAAGTAACAAATTGTACTTTTCTTGCTTTTTCACCGCGTGTTTAATTTAATAACATTTCTTGTAATTCTTCCCATTCAATTAATGTTTGTTCTAGCTTTTGTTCGGTATCAGATTTAATTTGGCTTAGTTCGTGAGATTTTTGTGGATTATTAAAAACTTCTGGTTGGGTTAATTGTTCATCAATATCAGTTATTTGTGTTTCAAAGGTTTCTATGCGTGTTTCACATTGTTCTATTTGACGTTCTATTTTACGTTGCTGACGTTTGTGTTCTTTTTGATTAAAATAATTTGAATGATTATCGTTGTTAACATGGTTTTTCTCCAATTTATTGTCAGCACGTTGTATGTTTTCATGTGCTTTGATAGCTGCTTGTTCTTCGGTTTTTTCAATATAATATTGATAATTACCAAGATATATCTTACCGCCGTCATGATTTAAATCAAATACTTTATTGGCTAATTGATTTATAAAGTAGCGATCGTGTGAGACAAAGATAATTGTACCTTCAAAGTTTTGGAGTGCTTGTTCTAACATTTCTTTAGAATCAATATCTAGATGGTTTGTAGGTTCATCGAGAATAAGCACGTTATCACGCTGTAACATTAATAAGGCAAGTTGTAGGCGTGCTTTTTCTCCTCCAGATAAATCATTGATAATTTTCTTAACATCTTCTTGTACAAAGAGGAAACGGCCAAGTACAGCGCGAATATCTTTTTCATTCATATTAGGATATTGGTCCCACAAATAATTTAAAATTGTTTTATTCGATTTAAATTCAGCTTGTTTTTGATCATAATAACCGATTTGTAGGTTTGCACCAAATGTCACACTGCCACCAAGCTTTTCTTGTTTATTAGCAATGGTTTTTATCAGCGTTGTTTTACCTACGCCATTTGGTCCGATAACGGCAATATGATCTCCTTTCGTAATTTCAATATTAATTTCTTTTGTAATGGGCGTGCTGTAGCCAATAAGTAAGTTGTTTATATGCATCACGTCATTGCCTGTATTGCGCTCAAAACTAAACTGCATATTAGCACTACGTGCATCGAGCATCGGTTTATCTATGCGTTCCATTTTTTCTAACATTTTGCGTCTACTTTTAGCCATGCCACTAGTAGACGCCCGGGTAATATTCTTATCGACAAATGTTTCGAGACGTTTTATTTCATCTTGTTGCTTTTGATATTCTTGCATACGTTTTTGATAATATTGATCGCGTTGTTCAATAAAGCGTTCATAATTGCCGACATAATGCTTTACTTCACCAAGAGCTACATCATACACTTGTGTGACTATTTTATCTAAAAAATAACGGTCATGACTAATAATGACAATAGCGCCTTGAAAATATTTTAAATAATCTTCTAGCCACTGTGTTGTTTCCATATCTAAGTGGTTAGTCGGTTCATCTAGTAATAATAAATCGGGATTATTTAATAACATTTGAGCTAATGACAAACGTGTTTTCTGACCACCACTAAAATCATTTATTGGTCGATTGAAATCTGCCTCAGTAAAATTTAGACCGTGGAGTATCGTTTTTATTTTACTTTCATATTGATAACCATCTTGATGTTCAAATTGTGAACTCAAAGATTCGTATCGCTCCATGTGCTGTTGATAATCTAGTGATTCATAATCATTTCCATGTTGTGCTAACCAATCGGTTTCTTGTTTAATTAACTGTTCCATATTTTTAAGATGGGTAAAGGGTTTAGCCATTTCTTCAAAAACTGTGGCTTCAGAATTTAAAGTCATCTGTTGAGTGAGATAACCTATTGTTAAATTTTTAATTTTAGAGATATGGCCATGATCGTAGTCTTCAACGCCAGCAATGAGTTTCATCAAAGTGGATTTTCCAGCGCCGTTACGACCGACAATGCCGATACGTTCTCCAGTTTTAATTTCAAAATCGACATTTGTAAATATATCTTCACCATCGAATGATTTTGAAATGTCATTAAGTTGTAAAAGTATCATTCAGCCTTCACCTTTCTAATTAAGAAAATAAAATATAAAATAATAGTATATAAATGGTTTTCATAATCTATTGCATAACGTTACTATTTATTTTACAGTATTACATTTAAACTTGGAAATAGGACATGTTTTTTTTATTAAGTTACGGTATAATGAGCCAGTATGTTCTTTATTAGATGAAATACATTTTATACGTAACTAATTTTGCTCTAATTAGTTTGAATAAAAATACTATAAACCATTCAAACAAGAGGGGGACAAAAAGATGGCTAAAGACGGTGTCAAAATACCAAGAGCAACCTTAAAACGCTTACCGCTATATTATAGATTTGCTCAAAGGGTTAAATCAAAAGGATATGACCGCGTAAATTCGAAGACAATCAGTGAGGCATTGAATATTGACTCAGCTACGATTAGACGCGATTTTTCTTATTTTGGTGAGCTAGGTAAAAAAGGATATGGCTATAATATTGATGGCTTGTTAGAATTTTTTAAATCTGAATTAAGTGATAGTGATACCATAGAAATAGCACTTGTAGGTGTAGGTAATTTAGGTAAAGCACTACTTAATTATAATTTTTCGATTCATAGTGAAATGACCATTACTGAAGCATTTGATATTGATGAAACGATGATTGGTCAACAAATCGGCCAAGTAACTATAAAACATATTGACCGCTTAAAAGAAATATTAGCTAAAAAAGATATCGATGTTGCAATTTTGACAACGCCAGAAAAAGCGGCACAAGATGTTGTCAATCAATTAGTTGATGCGAATATTAAAGGCATTTTAAATTTCACTCCACGTCGCGTTAAAGCACCATCAACGGTTCAGGTACAACATATTGATTTCGGAATTGAGTTACAGTCGTTACTTTTCTTTATGAAAAACTATTCATAATTATAGAGAATATATATTGGAAGTGTAATGAAAGTCCAAAAGACTTTTGTTACGCTTTTTAAATTTAAAGAAAATATTATTACTGTTTTTTATGCTTTCAAATTAGAATCGCTAAAAGATAGTTATGATATTTCTAGCTTTAATTGTAGCATTATATTTAGCAATCATTTATCTAATTTTTGGTCACTCAAATGCTTTAATACTGTGTCGGCAGTAGGTTTTCTGAGGGGGTTATGTACAGAAAAAATATTATTAGAAGTGGTCTTAGTTTTAATCATACAATTTTCAATAGTTATCCATGATCTTTAATACGTTTAACAATGAATTTAATTATCTGAATTTCTCATTTTCAATATTTACAGTTACTAACACAGTAATGTATAATATCTTATTATTATTATCGGAAAAGAGGGATTGAATGATTTGGATGATTATTAGTGGTCTTATTGTAGGAGTATTATTAGGTTTTGTAATGCAACGGACAAGATTTTGTCTTGCTGGTGGCTTTAGAGATATGTATGTACAAAAAAATAATAAGATGTTTTATGCGCTACTTGTAGCAATAACCGTACAGAGTGTCGGTCTAGTTATCTTAACAAGTTTAGGATTGTTTGCTATACCAGATAGTACATTCCCAATAGTAGGAACTATTATCGGTTCATTTATATTTGGTATCGGTATAGTATTAGCTGGTGGCTGTGCAACAGGGACTTGGTATAGAGCAGGCGAGGGATTGATTGGCAGTTGGATCGCATTGATCATGTACGCTTTAACAGCTGCAGCAACAAAAACGGGCATTTTATTACCTGTGATGACTTGGGTAAATCAACCTACAAATGTAAATGCAAGTATGGCACAAACAACCGGTATTCCAATGTGGATATTTGTCATTGTACTTACTATTATCACACTTTATGTTGTTATTAAAACATTGCGTAAACCCAAACCTAAGGTAGCAGTTCCAAAATTAAAACAAAAATATCACGGTATTAGACATTATTTGTTTGAAAAACGCTATCATCCGTTTGTAGCTGGTATTGTTGTTGGTTTAATTGCTTTATTAGCGTGGCCAATGAGTATTTCAACTGGACGAGATTATGGCTTAGGGATAACTACGCCGTCTGCAAATCTTGTAACTTATCTCATTACTGGTGATTCAAAACTTATTGACTGGGGCGTACTACTGGTTCTTGGTATTTTTATAGGATCATACATCGCAGCTAGAGGTGCACATGAATTTAAATGGCGCTTACCAGATATACGTACGATTCGAAATAGTGCAGTAGGAGGTATATGCATGGGCTTCGGTGCTTCTGTTGCAGGTGGTTGTTCAATAGGAAATGGTTTAGTAGAAACAGCTATAATGTCGTGGAAAGGTTGGATTGCACTTTTTGCAATGATTTTAGGCGTGTGGTTTACAAGCTATTTTATTTTTATAAGACCAATGAAACAAATACAGCAAACAGATAAAAAAGCGAATAAAACAGTATCTCAAACACAATTATCATCATAAATAGGAGGAATAGTATATGGTATATGAATTAGGTACAGTAGGAATGGTTTGTCCATTTCCATTGATAGAAGCACAAAAGAAAATGCAAACATTAGATGCTGGTGATGAACTAAAGATTGACTTTGATTGCACTCAAGCTACAGAAGCAATTCCAAACTGGGCTGCAGAACAAGGATATCCAGTGACAAACTATGAACAATTAGATGATGCATCATGGACCATTACAGTTCAAAAAGCTTAAAGTAAGATTTAAATAGATATAAGAAATAAACAACGGTTAAAATAAACTGTGAAGAACCTTCAGACATTTGTACTTCACAGTTTGTTTTTCGATCCACCTTGTTATATTATGTTACATATTGTGTTAATTTATCTTACGTATTTTTGTCATTTTTTTATAGTATCATTATGATATTTTTAAAGGAAGTGGTAATTATGAAGATGGATGACACAATATTTTTATTTTTATGTACATTACTCGTATGGGTAATGACACCGGGGTTAAGTTTATTTTACGGTGGTCTTGTACATTCTAAAAATGTACTTAATACAGTGATGCAAAGTTTGACAGCCATGGTGATCGTAACGTTTACCTGGGTTTTGCTTGGGTTTTCGTTAAGCTTCGGAAAAGGGAATATGTTTATTGGTAATTTTGACTTTATAGGATTGCAACATGTTGGTTTTGAAATTAATAGTCAACTTAGTCCACATGTTCCGTTTGCATTATTCATGCTTTTTCAAATGATGTTTTGTACGATTGCTATTTCAATTTTATCAGGTTCAATTGCTGAACGAATGAGATTCTTTCCATTTATGATATTTATTTTTATTTGGGTACTTGTTATTTATAGTCCAGTTGCACACTGGGTGTGGGGTGGTGGTTGGATTCAACAATTAGGTGCACTTGATTATGCAGGCGGCACAGTCGTTCATATTACATCAGGTATTTCAGGCTTAGTGCTAGCCATTATGATAGGTAGTGGCAAGAAAGTTGAGAAAATCAAACCTCACAATTTACTTATTGCCTTGATAGGTGGGATTTTAGTATGGATGGGTTGGTATGGCTTTAATACCGGAAGTGCATTTGCTTTTAATAGCGTTGCACTTACATCATTTATTAATACTGTTATCGCAGCTAGTGGAGGTGCGTTTGGTTGGTTAGTATTTGAATATATTATAACTAAGAAACTGAGTTTACTTGGATTATTATCAGGTGTGCTTGCTGGTTTAGTCACAATTACTCCAGCTGCTGGCTATGTTACTACACTTAGCGCCTATATCATTTCAATTGTAGGAGGTATCTTCTGCTATATAGTTATTAATCATATTAAAGAAAAGTATAAATATAATGATACACTTGATGCATTTGGAATACATGGCGTGGGTGGCATTATTGGTGCTATTTTGACAGGCATCTTTCAATCCCATCAAGTAAATTCGGACATTACAAATGGCTTAATATATAATGGAGACTTACACCCAATATTTATCCAAAGTATTGCTGTTGTTATAGTAGTATTGTATTCTATCCTTTTGACATGGATTATCGGTAGAATATTACAAAGAATAAGCCCTATTGCAACTACAGTTGAGGAGGATGAAGTAGGATTAGATCAGATTGTGCACGGAGAAAAAGCCTATTTCTATGGAGAATTAAATAAATTGAACAAAAGGCATTAAATTTTTAAGACTTAAGTATAGATAAAAAGTATTTAAAGCGATTACATTTATGATAAAATAAGATATAAAAGAGAAACAGAGTGATTAGGTGTGACGAAGATGAAAAATATAGCAGATATTGCCAGATTAGCTGGTGTTTCTAAAAGTACAGTTTCTCGCTACTTAAACAATGGATCGGTAAGTACAAAAACAAAAGAAAAATTAAGCAAAATAATCAAAGAGCAAGATTATCAACCTAACCAATTTGCACAAAGTTTACGTGCTAGACACACAAAAATGATTGGTGCGATTATTCCACGTATGAATTCACATGCTGTAGATGAAACTATCAAAGGCGTTGCACATGTCTGTAAAGAGTTAGAATATCAATTACTGCTTAATTATACAGGACTGGATCTATCAGAAGAAATTATTGCACTAGAGACACTATCAAGAAGTAAGGTTGACGGTATTATTTTAATGGCAACGCGTATCACGCCACAACATTTAGATGTAATTAATAAGATAAATGTGCCGGTTATTTTAGTTGGTCAAGAACATTCTGGCGTTAATAGTATTATTCATGATGACTATTTAGCTGGTAGTTATGTAGGACGTCAAATAGTTGAAGCAAATTACAAACAAGTTTACTTCTTTGGTGTCACTGAAGAAGATAAAGCAGTTGGACAACAACGTAAAAATGGTGTACTTGATATTTTAGCTTTGAACCATATTGACGTCCAAGTTTTTAAAACATCATTCCAGTTTATGGAAGCTAAGAATGATGTGAAATTGCATCTACAATCAGTACACACTGCAGATGCTATTATAGGAGCTACAGATACAATTGCCTTGGCTATACATAGTTATTGTTCGCAACCTCATCACAAGTTAATACCACATAAAATATATGGCTTTGGAGGAGATCCAATAACACAAATTGTGACACCGCAAATCAATACGGTAATGTATCATTATTTTAAAGCGGGTCAACAAGCTTTATCTCAATTGCATCGGCTCATAAATCATCATGATGCACAGCTACTGACAGTCATACCAGTAGAATTATAAAAATAACTAAATTTGTTATTGTCTTTGGATGGAACCGATACCATCTAAGTGATAAACTATGAATGAAAATAAGTAACAACAAATTGATGGAGGTAAATCATGAGTGAATGGACAAGAGAACAACGCTATCAAGGTATCGATGATGTTCCTCAATCACAATTAATTGAATTGAAACAAAAAGTTGATGCTTCACATTATAGACAAACGTATCATATTCAACCTGAAACAGGACTTTTAAATGATCCTAATGGTTTAATATTTTATAATGGGACTTATTATGTATCACATCAATGGTTTCCATTAGGAGCTGTTCATGGTTTGAAATATTGGTTTAATTATACTAGTAAGGATTTAGTAAGTTTTACCCCGCACGGCCCCATTTTAGAACCAGATACTGCATACGATAGTCATGGTGTATATAGTGGAAGTGCTTTTGAATACAACGGTCAACTTTACTATATGTATACCGGAAATCATAGAGATTCAGAGTGGAATCGACACTCTAGCCAAATGTTAGCTAAAGTTGATGAGTATGGTGACGCAGTAAAGTTTGAAAAACCAGTTATTCCAGCACCACCAACGGGATATACACAACATTTTAGAGATCCAAACGTTTTTCAAAAAGATGGTCAATATTTTATGATTATCGCAGCTCAAAACGAACAAGAAAATGCGTGCTTATTACTTTATAAAATGGAAGAACAGGTTAATGAATGGGCGTTTGTAGGTGAAATAGCGACACAGTTATTGAACTTTGGTTATATGTGGGAATGTCCGGATTTTTTCAATCTTAATCAGACTGACGTTTTACTATTTTGTCCTCAAGGTATTTCCCCTGAAGGAGAGCGCTATAATAACATCTACCAATCGGGCTATCTACTAGGAACATTGGATACTCAAAAGCCAGCATTTGAGCATCAAGATTTTAAGGAGCTTGATTATGGATTTGATTTTTACGCACCACAAACCTTTCTAGATAAACAAGGTAATCGCATTCTCATTGGTTGGATGGGTATGCCTGATACGCACTATCCAACAGATGACGAAGGGTGGGCACATTGCCTAACATTACCAAGAGTATTAACAGTTGAACATGGTAAACTTATTCAACGCCCGCTACCAGCGTTACAAAAGTTACGTCATAATGAAGAAACAGCTGAAGGGTATGCAAATAAATTCACAACAAAGTTACATCCATATGAGGGACTACATTATGAATTAATAATTGATATTCTAGAAAATGAAGCTTCCGAAGTTTATTTTGAATTGCGAACATCAAAACAACATAGCACGCTGATTACTTATAATAAACAAAGTCAGCGGTTAACATTAGATCGCAGTGATAGTGGCGCTTTACCAGAACCGGTTAAGGGAACAACAAGAAGTACGATTTTAGATACACCATTATCCCAATTACAAATATTTGTCGATACATCAAGCATAGAAATTTTCTGTAATAACGGAGAACGGGTGTTAACTTCACGGATATTCCCAGATGAGCAGGCAACAGGTATTAAAACGTCAACCGAATCAGGTCAAGTTTATTTAAAATTTACAAAATATGAGTTAAAGGATGAAAAATAAATGAGAACCCTTTATGCTATTGGAGAAGCATTGATTGATTTTATTCCAAATGTTGTTAATTCGGAATTGAAAAATGTTACAGGATTTACAAGACAAGTGGGTGGTGCACCAGCAAATGTCGCGAGCACAGTAGCGCGTCTTGGAGGGCAAGCTCATATGATAACGCAGTTGGGTCAAGATGCATTTGGTGATATTATTGTTGAAACGTTACAACAAATTGGCGTAGGGACGTCTCATATAAAACGTACTGACGTCGCTAACACAGCATTAGCTTTTGTCAGTTTAAAGGAAGATGGACAGCGTGACTTTTCATTTTACAGAAAACCATCTGCAGATATGCTATATCATCCAGACAATGTTGAAGAAATTGATGTGTCATCAGAAGATATCATGCATTTTTGTTCAGTAGATTTAATAGATAGTGATATGAAACAAGCGCATTATAAACTCATTGAAAAGTTTGAAGCGCAACGTGGAACGATTATTTTTGATCCAAACGTTCGCTTACCTTTATGGAAAAATGCAACAGATTGTAAAAAGGCAATAAATGAGTTTATTCCTAAAGCAAATATTGTCAAAGTTTCTGACGAAGAGCTTGAATTTATTACTGGTGAATCATCATTAGAAGCGGGTATTCAAGCTTTATTTAAAGGGCACGTGGAAGCGGTAATTTATACTGCAGGCTCCAATGGTGCGTCCATCTATTTGAAAAATGGTAAACATATCTATCACGAGGGATTTACAGTCAAAGCTATTGATACAACAGGTGCTGGAGATGCATTCATTGGAGCAGTTATAAGTCGCTTATTATTAGCTGAAGATATACCAGTGACACAACAGCTTGAACAAGATGGCGCAAAGATATTAGAATTTAGTAATTGTGTTGCATCAACTGTAACAACAAAATATGGTGCTATCGAAAGCATTCCAACCTTAGAAGAAGTTAAACAACAATTAAACAAAAAAACTAGCTAGAGCGTTTCTGTGAATATTAATGGGTGGTGGACAAAGTCTGATTTATTGTCAAGATTTTGTCCGCCACCCATTATTTCATGTTAACTAATAATTATATTTTTTTAACATTGCGTACTGATGCATAACAATGTTCACCATTTTTAAAATATACAACACGTTCTTTTGAATTGATTGAAGAGATATTGTGTCGATTGACAACAAAACTATTATGGCATCTAAAGAAACGATCATCGATTTGACTAATTTGTTTTAGATTACCATAAAACTCAATTTGACGATTATCTAAATGTGCAATCAATCGATGTGAATTTGTTGATGATTCAAAAAACATCACTTCATCATATTGCACATATACAGAATTACTACCGCGCTTAAGCTCTATCGTTTCAACGGTACGTTCTTTTGACAATAACTTTAAGCGCGTATGTGCGGTTTCAAGGCAATCGATAATACGAGTTTTAAGTTCGGCAGGGTCATCTTTAAAAATAAAATCCATAGCCGATACTTTGTAAACAAAAGTTAAATATGTCAGCTCACTATGACTTGTAACAAAAATTATGTTACCTATCGGATCATACTTTCTTATTTCGCTACCTAACTTGATACCGTTTATGTCAGCTTCTAATTGAATATCTAAAAAATAACAACCAACATCCTCATTTTCCTTTGACATTTTTAAAATTTCATAAGGATTATCTGTAGCTAAAGCAATTTCCATTGGTTTTTCTTCAATCATGATATAGTTATTGATGATCTCAACCATATTTTCACGTTGTTTAACATCATCTTCACAAATGTAAATCTTCATGTCTTCACGTCCTTATGGTATATTATTTAAAATTTCTACTTTTTGTATGAAATATCCATTATCAATAGTAGTATCAAGTAACGTATTTGGTGTTGCATCTATAATTTCTTTTAAATTAGATAAACCTAAACCACGATTTTTGCCTTTAGTAGAAAAATTCTCTTGAAAAAGTTCATGAATTTTGGGCGTTGTATCGCTACATTTATTCATTACAATAAATAACACAGAATCCTCATTTTTTATAAAGGCAATGCGGATTAATGCATCTTCTAAACTTTCTGAAGCTTCAATGGCATTGTCAATGATAATGCCAATCACTCGACTTAAATCAACTGTGTTCATTTCAATATGTTCAATTAGTTCTGGAACCTCAATGCTGATGGGAATGTTTTTTTCTTGCGCTTGTAAAATTTTGGTTGTCACAAGACCTTTGATGGCACGAACCTTTAGCTTATCTGTACCATTAATTTTAATAGAATTCATTTGTAAATTGTCTTTCATCGATACAATATTATTATTAAAATATTCTCTTAAACCCGGCATATCATCTTCGCGTATATACTCAGACATGGTAGATAAAATATTAACATAATCATGACGGAACTTACGCATTTCGTTATTAATCGATTCTATTTGCAGCGTGTACTCGTAGTATGTTTCTATCTCTTTTAAATTACGCTTATACTGCATCTCCCTATGTACAGAGAATGTAATAACGATGATAAAAATTGCAAGGAATATTAAAATTCCTATGAATAAAAGTGCAAATAGTTTCCATTCTTGGTATGTTTGCTGGAATTTTAATGAATATAAATAAAATATAGCGATGGTAAATGTTAAAAAAGTAGATATGACGATTATGTATACTTTATTAAAAAATAAGTATGTTTTTTTGAGTTTATTAATTAAGTATTTTGTCATAAATGCACATAAAACACCTATCAGTATGTATGATGATAAAGAAATTATTACGTATATTATCCTAAATTTGATAAAATTACCTATTAATATTATGAGTGAAACTGAGAAAAAGTTACTTATGTACATTATTAAGGCAGAGCCTAATATAGCGATTATAGAATAAAACCCTATTTTTACATAAAAGTATATTAAACAAATAATAAGTAAAAAGATAATTGATTGTCTGCCAAAAACAACAAATAATACGGCAGAAGGGACTATTATGCCGGCAACGGCTAAATAATCCCTTAAGTAAAACTTAACGTTTGCAATAATTTTAGCTACAATTATTAACATAACTGCTTGAAAGATTGATATGAAGATACTGTTTAAATATTCCATTCTTTACACACTTTCTATCTTTAATTTCTGTGTAAATCGATTAATTCTTGAGGTACTTCTGGTTCATCAAAATAACCATTACACATATCTTGTACAGAAAAATTTCCAATAAATTCGAAAATTACGCTAATCCCTTTTGTAAATAATCCGCTTAATAAGTTCATGATTATGTTTCCTCCTTGGAAAAGAATATTGGTAATAATGTTATAGCTTCTAAGCACATGCCTAAAGCTATTAATTGCATGTATGGCTCACTTACAAACAACATTAGCACCAAAAAACAGATTGAAATAAGAATGGCATTTCTTTTCTTTTTCTTTCTGAGATGGGGCAGTATGGGTTGTTTTTTAGTTGCCGCTGGTGCGTAACATATAATAATTATGAATGCGATAAATGCTAGCAAAATCATGAATGTCCAAGACACTTGAAAATGCACAATTGACCAAGGTAATGCCACAAATAAAACTAAATTTTGAATGTGGCACAACAATGATGACCTTGCGTGTGCACCATGCGCAAAACGTCTAACGAAAAAATACGTTAAGTGTGTAATTAATGTGTAAAGAAAGGTATGGAATAAAAGAGCAACACCATAAGTAACAATAGTTTTGAAAAAATTACCTAATGCGACTTGTATGCCTAGGCGTATCTTCAAAAATTGAATATGGTCTAGATTGTTTTGACGCTGCAAGTATCTAGCAAATCTTTCAATTTTTTTGTCTATCGCCTTCAAATTAGCGTCACGCTCCTTGGTATCATTATACAATTTTACGCAATTCATTTGATCATTAATGCCTAACTGTTTAATTCGCATACAAATATGTTATATATATGTTCTTTGTTTAATTTTAACATATTTAAGATACAGTTAAGAATAAAAATGAATTAGTTGAGAATTTTTAGACTATTTATGTAATTATCATGTTTTAATATAGACATATCACAGAGATGTGATAGATATTGATAAAGCTTTTTGAAAACTAATTGGATTGTAGCTACGATAAGCTTTTCAATTTTCCAACAATGATTGTAGTAAGTTGTTGGAGCTGTATATTCTCAATAATAGAAGTTATTCATTCTTAACTATGTTTTCTTCGTTAAATTGATTAATTATTGTTAAGCCATCCCAACTTAATGATAATTGATGAATTGCTAACATTGAGTTGTGTAGGGCTCAATGTAGATAATTACGCTTAGCTACTTAACTGTAGAAGGTAATTATTGTACTAGTGTTACTCTAGTCAGAAGATTTTCATAATTAATAACATCCCCAAATTATTATTGAAAATAACTGTAAAAACATTCCCTTAATAAGCGAAAAAAGTCGTGAGTCACTCCCAAACTCACGACTTTTATTTGTTTATTTGTATAAATGTGGCACTAAGCTGTCAAATACAGGTATTGCTTTACGTTGTTGTTCAACTGCATCTATATCTATAGTAACTGTAAGTTCTTTTTCGGTGGTAGATAATTCTTGAATGATTTCGCCATTAGGATTAATAACCACGGAATGTCCGGCATATTGCGTTTTTCCATCATACCCACAACCATTACATCCTATTACATACATATTATTTTCGATTGCACGTGCTTTTAGCAACACTTGCCAATGGTTAAGACGTGCACTTGGCCACTGTGCAACATAAAATGCAATTGCCGCACCGCTTCTTGCAGGATATCTTAGTAATTCAGGAAATCGTAAGTCATAACAAATCATTTGTGTCACTTTTACACCGTTTGATAATTTAAATGTTTCTGGAACATTTTTACCAGCAGTTAGGAATGCTGGTTCATCTAACATGGGAACTAAATGCATTTTGTCATATTGGTTTATCACTTTACCAGTTTTATCAATTGCAAATGCAGTATTAAATATGTGGTCATGATGCTTATTTGATACAGACCCAGCAATAATATCTACTTGATATTGTAGTGCTAAATTTTTAATGAAATCTGTACTTCTTTCTAAATCAAAATCTGCTTTTTCTTCTAGTTGCTCTAATGCATATCCATTATTCCACATTTCAGGTAGAATCACGACATCAGTGTCTTGTTGTAAAGAATTCGAAAACCATGTTTTTATTTTATGTTCATTTGCATTCACATCTGCATAAGCAACGTTAAATTGTAAAAGTTGAAGTTTCATCGTATCACTCCTTAGGTGATTGTTAAATCTAATTTACTAAAAACAATAAAGAAACGCAAAAAGAGGGCAAGGAATAATCAATTTTGATTTATTCTGCCCTCGTTTATATAAAAAGCTATTTATAATGCTATGGATTATTTTCGTACAAGAAAGCGTGCGTCGACAGGTTGGATTTCTTTTTCATTAGGTTCTTCACGCACATCTCCAAATGGCATTTGAGCCATTAATTCCCAAGTTTCGGGAATATCAAAGTCTTGATGTGTTACTGCATCAACAAGTGGATTGTAGTGTTGGAGTGAAGCACCAATACCCTTTGTACTTAGAGCAGTCCAAATCGCAAATTGATGCATTGCGTTTGCTTGTGTTGACCAAATCGCAAAGTTTTCTGCATAAGAAGGCATTTGTTCTTGTAACCCTTTAACTACAGATTGATCTTCAAAATATAATATTGTACCGTAAGAATGTTTAAAGTTATCGATTTTTTGTTCAGTTGCAGTGAAGTCTCGATCAGCACCCATTTTTTCTTTTAATACAGCTTTAGTATTGTCCCAAAATTGTTTATTCTTATTATTCAATAATAAGACAATGCGTGTTGATTGTGAATTGAAAGCGGAGGGCACATGTTTTATTGCTTGAGTCATAATTTGTTCTAATTCCTCATCACTAATAGAAATGCTTTCTTTTAAATTATAGACTGTACGTCTTCCCTCGATAGCATTTAGAAATGATTTTTCACTATTTTTGCTAAATAAACCCATTTTAAAAACTCCTTTGCCTTTTAATATACTTAGGATAATAGATATACTCAACGAAGTGAAATAAATTTACTTTAAAGTTTCAGAAATATTAATATTACTTTTCAATAATAATAATTAAATGCATATGTATGTAAACTTCTTTATACTAGTAAGTGAAAGAAGTCATGACATGTAGAGAGGAGGTGGAATAGAGATGACACGAAAAAAGACAAAGATCAAATATTTATCTGCAAGTTTTGCTATTGCTGTAAGCACACAGGTTATAAGTCCGCATATAACTCATGCACAGGATAATACGCTATATAACAAAGTTACT
Source organism: Staphylococcus lugdunensis (assembly GCF_001558775.1). NCBI lineage: Bacteria > Bacillati > Bacillota > Bacilli > Caryophanales > Staphylococcaceae > Staphylococcus > Staphylococcus lugdunensis. Next base: position 2,444,136 of record NZ_CP014022.1, read on the forward strand.
AATGAAAAATCAACTGCTCATTCAGATAATTTATCACAAGACAATAGTAACCAGAAAGATTCAGATAATACGAACCAACCAAGCAATTCGTCAAATAGTGCCAACAATGAAGGCAAAGACAACAGACCAAATAAGCCATCGGATGGTACGGATAACGGAGGCAAAGATAACAGGCCAAACAAACCATCGGATGGTACGGACAATGAAGGCAAAGACAACAAGCCAAACAAGCCATCAGATGGTACAGATAACGGAGGCAAAGATAACAGGCCAAACAAACCATCGGATGGTACGGACAATGAAGGCAAAGACAACAAGCCAAACAAGCCATCAGATGGTACAGATAACGGAGGCAAAGATAACAAGCCAAACAAACCATCAGATGGTACGGATAACGGAGGCAAAGACAACAAGCCAAACAAGCCATCGGATGGTACGGATAATGGAGGCAAAGATAACAAACCAAACAAGCCATCGGATGGCACGGACCATGGAGGTAAAGATAACAAGCCAAACAAGCCATCAGATGGCACGGATCATGGAGGTAAAGACAACAAGCCATCCGACGGGAAGGACAATGGGGGAACACCTTCTCATCCACAGCCACCAACACAAAATGGTGGTCATGGTCACAAACCAACGAATCAACCAAATAATAAAGATAACAATAATGGACAAAATAACGGTAATGGAAATCAAGGTTGGAACACATCTAATGGACAACAATATCCTCAAAATGGAGAGAAAACAGATCATAATGTCTCGGATGATTTCATTAATCAAATTAATGGACGGGGACATGATTCTGGTCGTAATTCGTCATCTTATTTTCCACGAAATCATTATGATGAGGGACCTGTTGCTAACAATCAACGTCAATCAATCATGAAACGATTTAAATCATTAGCCATTGGCTCATTTAAATATAATCCATTTATTATAGAACAGGTAAACAAACTTGGCGAGAGTGGTAACCAAGTTTCTGATCAAGATTTATATGCACTTTTTAGAAAACAAAATTTTAGTGGCAATAGTTATTTAAATTCATTACAACGTGGTTCAAATTATTTTAGATTTGAATATTTCAATCCAACAAACTCATCAAAGTACTATAAAAACTTGGATGAGCAGGTATTAGCTTTAATAACTGGAGAAATTGGTTCAATGCCTGATTTGAAAAAACCAGTTGATAAAAAAGGTGAAGATAATCATACTCAGCGTTCTGAGGATAAAATTATTTCTGCAGAAGGTGAAGACCATAAGCAAGGCATGACAGATGTTAAATTTAATCGTTTAAATATAACGCTTATTGGAAGTATGTGTGTGATCTTTGTTGCCGTAATGGTTTACTGGTTCATCAATCGTCAAAAGGAAAAAGAACAATAAATGAATAAATATTTATTTCAGTTTAGGATATAAATATTTTTGACAAATTACCAGAGCCTTATTTTTTATATTAAGTACTACTAAGACAAAGTACGAAACACTTCGCCAAGACATATAAAAGCACAGCGGGCCCCAACACAAAGACTTTCCAAAAGAAAGTCCACGAACAACGCAAGTTGGGGTGACTGAAACTGATTCCCTAAGTATGCGAACCAATAATGTGGAGTATTGAAGATAAAAGAAGCACACAGATGATTAATGTCAAACCATCTGTGTGCTATTATTTTGGAAATTATGTTCCAGCTTTGCGTTTTGTATTTAAACATTTTAGAAATCGACGTAGACCAGTTCAATTTCCTACTTAAAATGTTAAATATCCCATCCTAGCAGTAATATATGCTTAGATGGGATTCTTTGATTAAAAAAATAAATGGAAAATAGCATTTGCTTGTGTTTGTAAATGTTTAAGCACATCGCCGAAACAAACTTGCATAATAACAACAAATCCGTTTTGCATCATATGTATCATAATTGACACTGCAATACGTTTAGTCAATACATAGGCAAGAGAAAATATCATTCCCATACCAAAGTAGACAATAATAAATGTTATGTCATTATGTGCTAGTGCAAAGAGTAATGAGCTGACAACAGATGCAATTAGAAATCGCATTACTATATTTCCCTTAAGCCTATCTAAAATTTCCCCAAATATTACTTTCCTAAAAACATATTCTTCTAGAATAGGTCCTACGATAGAAATTAATATAATAAATATTGGTGCTTGTCGAGCTATGTCCATCAATCGTTCTGTATTAGGACTGGCTTTAAGCTCACCAAAAATCCAAGTATTAATCAAACCAGCAAACATTTGATAAATCATTACGACGATAAAACCTAATAATGCGTATTGAACTAAATAACGTTTAGGTTCTTTGTAATCTGATTCGAGTTTAGTTGGATTCTTAATTACTTTTTGCAGCAAAATAATAATGATCGCTGCAATGATAAATAAAATAACTTGAATATAAATAGCAACATGCAATAGCTGTGTAGGTGACTTAATTTGAAAACTAGTTAATTTAATTATAAATACAGGTAGATATTGAGCTAGTGCATAGATGACTATTGTTAGGAAAGAAATCCAAATTCTGGACATAAAGTACCTCCAATAAATGTAAATAACACTTATTATATTGTATCTTAAAAGCAAGATTAGCACAAAAAAGAAGGAAGCTTTTTGCTTGAAATTTTGACCAACTTTGATTAATATAAAAAGTAGCTTAGCACTCTACTTGTTAAAGTGCTAAAATATTTGTCCCATTGAGGAGGAAAACACATGCTTAAACCAATAGGTAATCGTGTAGTAATTGAAAAAAAAGAACAAGAACAAACAACTAAAAGTGGCATTGTTTTAACTGATAGTGCTAAAGAAAAATCTAATGAAGGTGTAGTTATCGCGGTAGGTTTAGGTCGACAACTTGAAAATGGTCAACGTATCACTCCAGATGTTAACGAAGGGGATAGAGTTGTATTCCAAGAATATGCGGGAACTGAAATAAAACAAGGAAACGACACATATTTAATATTAAATGCTGATGATATTTTAGCAATTATAGAATAATAATATAATTTATAGAATTCAATTTTTACAGACACATATTTTAATGGAGGTTAAATAGAATGGCAAAAGATCTTAAATTTTCAGAAGACGCACGTCAAGCAATGTTACGTGGTGTGGATAAATTAGCAAATGCAGTTAAAGTAACAATAGGACCCAAAGGACGTAACGTTGTTTTAGATAAAGAATATGCTGCACCACTTATTACTAATGATGGTGTGACAATCGCAAAAGAAATTGAACTTGAAGATCCATATGAAAACATGGGGGCAAAATTAGTTCAAGAGGTAGCTAATAAAACAAATGAAATTGCTGGGGATGGAACAACAACTGCTACAGTGCTAGCACAAGCAATGATTCAAGAAGGACTTAAAAACGTAACGAGTGGTGCAAATCCAGTTGGCTTACGTCAAGGTATTGATAAAGCAGTTAAAGTAGCTATCGAAGCATTACATGATATATCACAAAAAGTTGAAAATAAAAATGAAATTGCACAAGTTGGGGCTATTTCTGCAGCAGATGAAGAGATTGGACAATATATTTCAGAAGCTATGGATAAAGTAGGTAATGATGGCGTAATAACTATTGAAGAATCTAGTGGTTTCAATACTGAACTTGAAGTTGTAGAAGGTATGCAATTTGATAGAGGTTACCAATCACCATATATGGTTACGGATTCAGATAAAATGACTGCAGAATTAGAACGTCCATATATATTAGTTACAGATAAAAAAATATCTTCATTCCAAGATATTTTACCTTTACTAGAACAAGTCGTTCAATCTAGTCGCCCAATATTAATTGTTGCTGATGAAGTAGAAGGTGATGCATTAACTAATATCGTTCTAAACCGCATGCGTGGAACATTCACTGCAGTTGCTGTTAAAGCACCAGGCTTTGGTGACCGTCGTAAAGCTATGTTAGAAGATTTAGCTATTTTGACAGGTGCACAAGTGATTACTGATGACTTAGGTTTAGAACTTAAAGATGCAACGATGGATATGTTAGGTAGTGCCAATAAAGTTGAAGTAACGAAAGATAATACAACGATTGTTGATGGTGATGGAGACAATAACAATATCGATGCACGTGTTAGTCAAATTAAAGCACAAATTGAAGAAACTGACTCAGACTTTGACAAAGAAAAATTACAAGAACGTCTTGCAAAATTAGCTGGGGGCGTTGCAGTAATTAAAGTTGGCGCAGCTTCTGAGACAGAATTAAAAGAGCGTAAATTGCGTATTGAAGATGCTTTAAACTCAACTCGCGCAGCTGTAGAAGAAGGTATTGTTGCTGGTGGTGGTACAGCACTAGTTAATATCTATAAAAAAGTGAGCGATATTCAAGCAGAAGGTGATGTAGAGACTGGTATCAATATCGTCTTAAAAGCATTAACAGCACCGGTTAGACAAATCGCAGAAAATGCAGGACTAGAAGGTTCAATCATCGTTGAACGTTTAAAACATGCGGACTCTGGTGTTGGATTTAACGCTGCTACTAACGAATGGGTAAATATGTTAGAAGCTGGTATTGTTGATCCAACAAAAGTAACGCGTTCAGCTTTACAACATGCAGCAAGTGTTGCAGCAATGTTCTTAACAACAGAAGCAGTTGTAGCTAATATTCCTGAACCTGAAAGCAATAACCAACCACCAATGGGCGGCGGCATGCCAGGTATGATGTAAAAAGACCGTTGAACACTGTTGTAGTAGCTTTTGAAATCTTCAATGGTCATAATTTGGGCATATAAATTTTAAAATAAATCTTTTGAGACGTTTTCCATGAGTTTACTAAACTTTTGGGAAGCGTCTTTTTTGTATGAGTTCGTAATCTTAGCGTAGATGTTCATAGTGGTATTTATATCTTTATGGCGCAAGCGTTCTTGTATTTCCTTAATATGCACACCAGCCTCTATAAGTAACGCACAATGAGTATGACGAAATGAATGAGTGCTTATTTGTTTATTAGTTATGTCAGTCTTTTTAAGTATAGCTTTTATCCATAATTGTAGTTTTTTAATTACAAGAGGGTAGCCGTTAACATCAGTAAAAACGAAATTATTATCTACATACAATTCGTTTTTCCATGTGTCCTGAACATCCACTTTATAGTTTTTAAGTAATTTAATCACATGAGGATCAACTGGAATTTTTCCGATTGAGCTTTCAGTTTTTGGTGTAAGTATTTGATATTGCTTTTTATTGTTATTTGGATTGTAATAAGTCTTTGTAATATTGATTGTGTTATTCTCAAAGTCTATATCAGACCACTTCAATGCCAATAATTCACCTGCACGCATGCCTGTATATGCTAATGTACAAAATACTTCAAAGCTATTTTGTGGTGAATGGTGATTTTTGGCAATTTCCAGGAATTGAAATAATTCATCTTTTTCAAGAAACTTTTTATGTATCTCAGTATCTTCTAATTCTTCCACACTAACTTTCTTTTTAGGTCGTTTAATACCCTCGCTAGGCATTATTCTTATTAATTTCATATCGTATGCGTACTTAAATATCATATTCGTAGAGGCTATAATGCTATCAATATAATTCTTGCTATACTGTGCGCTTATATCATTTACAAAGCGTTGATAATCATGTTTATTGATAGTTTGTATTGGTTTATTGTTAAAGCGTTCTATGGCGTGGTGTATGGCTTTCTCGCGTGCTCTGACACTACTTACTTTTACCTCGTTAGCATATTGTTTAAGCCAATCGTTAGCAACCTGTTTAAATGTAGATGTGGACGGTGCGATATAATCACCGGTTCTTAATTGACGTTCTACCATTTCAGCGTGGTGTTTAGCGTCTGATTTGCGTTTAAAACCTGAGTTTGAAATATATTTATATTTGCCCGTTTTTGCGTCTTTTCCTAGTGATATACGATAGCGCCATGTATTTCCGCGTTTTTCATAACTTGCCATTTGATCACCTCGATTAATATTCTTTAAAAATATCACTAGATAAACGGCTATCAGTTTGTAAAATTTCTTTATGTAGAGTCGTACATTTTTCGCCTTTATTTGGAAAAAGCTCTTCAATATCGTCTATATTTTTTACTATTATTTCAGAAACATACCCACTTAACTTTTGGTTAATTTTTTTAAATAACAAGTTTTTAAGGCCTGCAGATAAACTATCAACGTATTTTTTTAATCCGATATTTTCATCTTCATTTTTAATCGTGAAAATAAATCTATGTTGTGAATTAGTTATCTTTTCAGTTTCTTTATATGAGACGTCTAAGTCAAAATTTAATTTTTGCCTATTATCTAATTCGACGTCTACTAAAATTTCAAAGTCAAAATTTTCAATCGAAAAAGCGTGAGTAATGTTTGCAGTTACTTCAAATCCCTCGAAAACATCATTAATTTTATAATTCGGTTCTTCATCAAAAGTAAAGTCAAAATTGATCGGATTATGTTCAAAAAATTCTGAAGGAGATATGTGCAGATAACTACATAATTTATCTATAGCATCATATCTTATCATTTCAGAATCATTTTGTGTCATTGAAGTAAGTGAACTTCTTGCTATTTTTACATCTTTTGCAACACGAGATATTTTTAGTCCTCTTTCTGACAGTAGTTCAGACAATCTATTTCTAATCATTACAAACCTCCTAATTATGTTAATAATAGCATTTTTTTGGACGTTTATGTACAAAAAAATAAAAAATGATTGAGAAGTCAGTCGAAAAACTATTGCAAAAGAAAAACGATTATGTATAATAAAGTTATAAATTGATTGAGAAGTCAGTCAAAAACGAAGGAGGATTTTAATTATGACTATTTTAGCGAATACTAGAAAGTTTAAAGAAGCTATGTTCTTAAAAGGTTTTAATTTATCTGATTTATCTCGTGAAACAGGTGTTGGAATTTCTTATTTAAGCCAAATTATTAATGGTAAAAAGATTCCAAGCCCTAAATTAGCTAAGAAAATGGCAGAAGTTTTACAAGTTGAGGTAAATGAATTATTTGAATTTGAAGTAAAGGAGGCATAAACCAATGTTCAACATTAATATTGATGAAGATGAAGCACGTGAGTTACTTGAGCAGGCTATCAATGTACGTGTGGACGAATTAGCGAAAGAGAAATATTTTATGACTTACAAAGAGTTGTCTAACTATCTGAATTTAAGTAAGCCTACTATTGAAGAATTACTTATTAATAATGGCATGAAATATTATATGGTCGGATCTACGTACAGATTCAAAAAGTCTGATGTAGATGAATTCATGGAACAGCTTACTGCTCATATGAATATCCAGAATAACGACTTTAAACAAGTCAATATCAAAAAGTTATTGGAGGCAAGGCAATGAAAATGTACTTAACTTATATCTGCTTAGTTTCATTGTTAACAATTTTATTACTAGCAATATCTAACATGTATGTCGCTTTTAGTGTGTACGGCATGATGGTAACTTATGGATGTAATTTAACAGGAGGATTAGAAAATGAATAATGAACAAAAAGAAGTAATAGAACACGTGGTTTATCAACTTGAGTTAAGTGTCATGAATAACTTGGAAAGTTATGAACACACGGAATATGTTGATGGTATTGAAGTGGTTTCAGAGGTTAGTCGTGAAAAGCACTTAGAATTGATAATGAAATGGTGCGCACAAGAATTAAAGAATAATTTTCAATTAGAGAAAGGAGAATAAAAATGAATTGGGAAATTAAAAATTTATTTAGCGATTTAAAGTTGTTGAAAGATAGTTTTGAGGATTTAAAGGATAATCATGGTTGGCATTTTGAGGAGTTATATCCACATGAACCAAATCATAACTTAAATAAAGATGAATTAATTAGAGAGGGTTTTTCTTATCATGAGAGACGTATTCACAATAATCAAATGTTTGATTTATTCCATCTCTATATAGAACAGTTCGATAAAATTATACAAAAGTTTCATGAATTAGAAAAAGCATCATCTGAGAACTTTGGCGAGGAATCAGATGACGCACAAAAATTAAAAATCACAGAGTAATTTAGAAATTACACATCTATATTATAACATTTTTTACTCTGTGAATCACTAGAGGTGCAAAAAATGAATGAAATTAAATTAGAATATGACACACATGTTTCAGTGGTACATTATGAAAGTTTAGACTCACGTTCATTTAAGAGCTTTTCAAAACCTAAATGGAGTAAGTTAATTAATAAACTGTCTGTGCCTATAGAAGCAAATTATAAGTATGCACGTGGTGTTGCTGTGTACGGTGATATTAAAGACGGTGCAAATGATCATGGTGAAATTATCAAAAAGCATCGAAACGATAAAAATGTCATATACAGAAATGTGATTGTACTTGATTATGATGAAATAAATGATTTAAAGCAATTACATGAAGCAATCAGCTCAGCTTTAAGCAATGTTGCATGGTTTTGGCACACATCGTTCAGCCATACAACTGAACAATCTAGAATACGCCTGTATATCCCTCTAAATGAGCGCATAAGTGCAGATGATTATCGTAAATATACAAAAGTATTAGCAAATAAAATTGGCCACAAAGTTGATGAAGGTTCATATCAGCCAAGTAGATGTTTTGCATTAACAGTTATTCAAAAAGGGCACATATTTATTAAGCGAGTGAATGACTGTCCAATTATGGATGTTGATATGCTCGAACAGTGGTCAAAGGAGTATAAACAATCAAATGCTAGTCCTAATGTTATAGGATATACGCGACGTGATAGTGCGTACTGGCGTGAGTTAAGCTTTGGAACAACCGAAGGCAATCGTAACAATGCACTAGCTAGCTTAGTTGGGCATTTATTAAGATGTCACGTTAATGATTATATTGTGTATTCATATGCTTTATTATGGGGACAATTCGCATGTAAACCACCTATGAAAGAACAAGAAATCAACGCTACTTTTCAATCGATATTAAATAAACACTATAACAATTAGAAAGGAGCTTTGTATGGAAACAGGTAAAAGTGATGTACTTGATAAAATTGAAAAAATTAATAAAAAAGATAGTGCCTTACAAGAAATTATACCGAAAGGATATGAAATTGAACATCATCAATGCGGTGTTGCCTTATATCAACTTATACCAAGTAAAAAAGAAGGTGAACCAGATAAAAAGGTTTTTATCACAAGTACAATCCCTCAAATCACTGAACGCTTTGAAGATATTGAAAGTAACGAGGTCAGCTTCAATATGCTTTTCTATGACAATAAAACGCCGGTAAATATAGCTGTGAGTGCTGAAGAGATTTCAGATAGTCGTCAACTCTTGAAATTGGTTAATAAAAAGCTAGATGTAACATCGTCGACATCTACTAAACTTGTTGACTATATTAATGTATCTAAACGGTATAATCCACCATTAAATGTTAAAGTTGCAACGCGTTTGGGGCATGTGAAAGGTTATTTTATTTATCCTTATCAAGAAGTAATGAAAGACAGCAATGTCAAGTTGTTTAGCAATGATAAAGGGTTTCAAAAGTTAATAGACTCTTTTCGAAGTAAAGGAACACTACAAGGTTACTCTAAAAAGGTGTTTGCTCAAATAAAAGATTTACCAATGGTAATGGTTATGCTGTATGCATCTTTAGGCTCAGTTTTATTAAGAGAATTTGGATTACAGCCCTTTATTGTAGAAATATCAGGTAGTACATCCACAGGTAAAACATTCACACTCAACTTAGTATCAAGTGTTTGGGGAACCAGTGACCTTATTACGACATGGAGTTCTACTCAAAATAGTATTGAATCAATGGCGTCATTTTTGAACTCATTTCCAATGTTTAAAGATGATACACGTAACACACATCCTAAGTTTGTTACCAGTGCCACATATAACTTTTCTAGTGGCGAAAGTAAATCAAGAAGTAATATTAATTTAACGCTAAACGCTAAAAAAGAATGGCGAAATATTTTAATTTCTACTGGTGAATCATCTATCGCAAATATGGCTGATGAAAAAGCGGGTGTATCAGCACGTGTAGTTACACTACAAGATCAACCATATCCAGATAATTTTGATTTTACCACATTAGACAAATCGTTTAGGGAGAACTATGGAACGTTAGGGTTGGCATTTATTAAACAATATGAGTCTAAAAAAGACGTGTATAAGAAAGCTTTTGAGAGCTATCAACGGTATTTTAATCAAAAAGGTAGTAATGAAATCATGCAACGTTTAGGACGTGCCTTTGCGTTACTACAAGTTACCGGTGAGGTTTTGAATGATATTGATGGATTTGAACATGATCATTTTAAGATTATTGAACAAGCCTATGACAGCATGGTTAAAAACAATAAGACAATTGATAAACCTAAGCAACTGTTAGAGGAACTATTACAATATTTAGATGCGAATAGAAATAATATCGTAGGTGACGGTTATGATTCAGTAAATTACGGAGATGTTAAAGCGGTATATAAACATGATTTTCTTTGTATTAAAAATGAAACTGTTAAAAATAAATTAGGTCATGAGATGCAGACTATTACAGGACAATGGAATAAAAAAGGTTATTTAATTACAGATAAGAAAAGATTACAAAAACAAGTGAAACATAAATCAGAAAGGCATTTGGGATATGCAATCAAAAAAGAAATAATTGAAGAGTTAGGTTTTGACTTTTCCCATTCTCATAATCCATATAATGAAAATTATTAGTACACTCTAGTACACAGTCGAATTTAAAATGTGTGTACTTAAGAAAAGTTGTCATATCAATGATTAAGAACGTTAGTACACGAAGTACACATTCATATATAGATAGTATAAATAAAAAAGATGAAAGTTTTATTATATGTTTCTGAATTATATATAAAGCTATCATTGGAAATTTAGTGTACTTTGTGTACTAAGTACTATATCCCTATGCTTATCAATGCGTCGATTGGTACACAAAAATTAAAATCGTTGTGTATTTAATTACGTATAGTACACAGTTATTAAATAATTTATGGCTCAAGTGACAAATGGTAATAATAAGACATAAAAATAACAGGAGGTTACACATGGAAAAAGAGCAACTTAAACAGTATATGTACGATTATGTAAAAGAATATGAGGAAATTCCTATTTATCAGTTAGAAGATTTATTTAAAGAATTAGATCATGATTATAAAGGTAAAACGAGTGTGACACATGATCAGGATAAGAATATCGTCTTTTGGAGTGGTTGGAATAAGCTCACAATGTATGCGTTGATTGAGTTAGTTAAGGGAGAACATCTTGATCTAGTTTATAGAGGAAGCTATGTCATGCGCTATTTGTTAGATGGTAGAGTGCCAAGTTTACCATTAGCTATTACTTATCCAGAATATGGGCAACAAACTGAAGTACCTTCATGGGTACCGATGTTACTGAGAGTGACTAAATAAGGAGTGAATGAATATGAATATAGAAATTATCGCAAATCAATTTGAAACAAGAGCAGCTGCGTTATTAAGGTACTACACAGGATTATTAGAGAGCAGCAAAAAGACACCGTTTGGATTCAAAATATATAACGATCCGTTTGATATGGTGTATGTGGTCATGGAAGGTAATTTGTACGGTCATATCTACATCAAAGATTGTAATGTTAGAAAAGCGTTTGAATTAGCGTCTCCTAAGCACACTGAAGGGCTTATAAGAAGTATTGAGGGTCATTATGCAGGTTATGAAATACCAGATGGTACACATGACACTATAAGCGATATGATGGCTAGTTTTATGTTTGATAACGATTATTTTATGTATGGATTGGAAACATTCGCAGAAAGTAATAATACTGATATGTTCACTTATATTGAGGGTGGATTAAATGTTGAAGAACTTGAGGGTGTTCAGTCTAGTAATGCTGATGTGATAGGTAATATCGAAATATTATATCAGTTAGCTACTGGAATTAATGAACCTGCAAGTGAGCTAGTTGAAGGATTAAAATTAGTTACTGCATTTGTACAAGATGAGAATGCCACACTAGATGATTATAAGGCGTTAGAGCGTAAGTTGAGTGAATTGAAATCATCTTATTACAGTTTGAGTAAATAGTAATAAAAAGAGGTCACATACTCTTGTGTGACTTCTTCATTTAGCTAATAAATGTTAACTATTGTAGAAATACACTAGGGTGTGCGAGTTTGTGAAAGCGAACATTAGTTCTTTTCGTGATATTTCTATATATAACTGAAAAAGTGTTTGTTAAAGCTTTTATTACAATAGTTTGACGTATGTTAATAGTAAGTTAAATAAATTCAAATAGCGAACATTAGTTTGTTATAATCGTGCAAATTTAGTATAATAGATGTATAAAGTAAATGTGAAGTGAGGTGAAACATATGCAGAAATTAGTCGAAAAAGAAAAGACGTATAACTTACCCGATGAACACCGCCAAGTACTCAATGTGATAAGAAATACGTCTAAGAAATATATTACTAAAACCAAAATCTTAAATCAATTGGGATATGAATATAATTCGAGTAATGAACGATGGTTAAGAAAGGTGATCAATTCATTAGTTTATGATTATGCCTATCCTATAGGGTGTAGTTATAAACGTAATGAACGTGGTTATTACATTATTACAACGGAACAAGAGAAGCAACAAGCAATGATTAGTATTAAAAAGTTAGCTGATGGCAGTATGAAACGCTATGAAGCTTTGAAACGAATTGAAGTTTAAAGGAGTATATTATATGAAAGCAAATCAGTACGAAGAATTAAGCGAAGTTTTAGATCTAACTGAAAGTCAAAAGCTGAAATTATATGTATATCAAGAGAGACAAAATAAAAACATAAAACAAGACAGTAAAGAATCAAAACAAAATAATGAAGAAGCAAATCGTGAAAAACGTCAAAAAATCTTGGATATAAAAGATGATGTAACTAGACAAAATGCAATTGCGAAAAATAGAGAGTTATTTAAATAGGAGGCATACCATTGAAAACATTAGATCAAATTGAAAAATATAAAACTAACATTGAGGATTACCGAAAAGAGATTAAAAACCTAGACGCAGAAGTTAAAAATGATGGCAAACAACTAGATGATATCAATCAAGAGTATCAAGATTTAGTGATTAATGGCGAAGTAGAAAAAGCTGACAAACTTTATACAAAAATAGAAAAATTAGAATCTGATTATAGAGCTAAAAGTAAACGTTTAATGGTTATGAAACAGTCATTCAAAAAAGTTGTCATAAAAAACTGTGAAAACATGCAAGATGTCGCGGATGAATTAAGTGATGAATACAATGAAACGTATCAAGATGATTTAAAGCGATACGAAACACTCAATCAACAACTTAAAGACGCTAAGGATAAACTTTTAGGTTATAACGACGAGTACAGTGCTAAACAAAGAACCTTAACACAATATATTGATCGATTGAAAAGAGAGAATAACATTCAACCTGTAGAATTTATAGGGAATGTAAATATTATTCAACCATTTAACATTTAATAAACGCATTGCTCACTCAAATGATTGGGTGGGCTTATTTTAACAGAGAGAAGTGAATAAATATGCCTAAATTAACGCCTAAACAAGAGCGTTTTGTGAATGAGTATATAAGAACATTAAATGTTACACAAAGCGCTATAACAGCCGGATATTCGCCTAAGACAGCACACGTTACGGGAAGTCGATTATTAAAGAAAAAACATATTAATGAATATATTCAAGAACAAAAGAAAAAAGTGATAGACGAAAGTATATTAAGTGCTAATGAGTTATTACATTTATTAACAAATTCAGCTGTCGGTGACGAGACAGAAACAAAGGAAGTTATTGTTAAGCGTGGTGAATATAAAGAAAACCCACAGAACGGTAAAATTCAGTTAGTGTATAATGAATATGTTGAACTTATAGAAATACCTATAAAACCAAGTGACCGTTTAAGAGCTCGTGATATGCTTGGGAAATATCATAAACTGTTTACTGAGAAAAAAGAGTTCACTGCTGACACTCCGGTAATTATAAATATTGGTGAATGGGACGAAGAAGATGAAGAAGATAAACAGAGAACACTAGATAAAATAAATGATAACTATCCTAATAGAACAATGATTGTTGATGATATACCGTTAGAGGATTAATGTGAAACCATTACCTTCAAATAGGTGGTGGTTTATTTTATCTAAATTCTTTCCGCAATTTCAGATTAAGTTGACAAATTTGAGTGGATGTATGGTAAAAAATGTTGAAATGCTCTATATTATAAATAAGAGTTGCAAATGCGTAACACATCTTAGCGAATACACACAAAGATATATACTGTTTTTGTGTACCAATTATAGAAAGTATACACAGTGACAGTGTATAGTCACTGTTATTTTTATGTTCAATATGATGTGTTGATTATGGAGGAGTTTATCATGGCTGAGCAAAAATACCTGACAACAGTTGAAAATATAATTGGTTTAATGAAAGAAGAAATAAAAAACATTTCTCCTTTAAGACTACAAAAAACATTATACTTTTTATTTGCATATTATGGTGCTTCATATGGGCAACTATCTAAAAGTAAAGAATATGAAGTTACAAAAAGTGAAAGTTTAAACTTGCCTGAATATTTATTTGACGCTCAATTTGAAGCTTGGCAATACGGCCCTGTTATTCGAGACGTATATAAGAACAATAAATATAGTCTTGGCTATAATGACATAGACTTTTCAATGAGTAATTTTGAAATAGAAGATAAAACAATGCAGCAGGAAATTACAGAATATTTGAGAGAAATTATTAAGAGTACTTTAAAAATTAGTGATTTTGGTTTAGTAGAACGTTCTCATGAAGATGAAGAGTGGAAAAATAAAATTACTCAGCAAGAAATTATGAATAACGATTTAATTATTAAGGAATATATAGGATTGGTAAATGCCTAGATTTAATAGTAATGTTACTTCTAAAAAAAGAAAAAAGAACGTTCACGTTGAAATAGTTAATAAAGATTTTTTACCAACTAGAAATGAATTTGAAACTGACAAAGTAGAAATCGAGTTAAGAAATGCTGAAGTAAAAGAAGTTGTTTTTTTTAATGAAGAAGTAAAGTATTCAAAACAAAATAATGATCTGAAATTTACTAATTTTATTTCTGATTTTACACAACAAAATCAAATCAATGCTATAACCCATTTCAGTGAAAATATAAGCATAGTCAAAAATAACCCCGATGAAGCTACGAATATAAATTATGATGAGAGAATGTTATCAATTTTATCTTTATATACTCAACAAGATATTAGAAATATAAAGGGCTTAATGAAAACAGATATTAGAGGGTTACTTGATGTTCAAGAGGGTTTAAGAGTATATTGGTATTACGATTTGATTGATAACGAAATAAAAATAGTTTGTATTGATCCACAACATTTAGTTTTACCAAGTCAGCATGGTAAAATGAATAAAGATAAAATGATGATTACAACCTATCAATCAGTTACTAATAGCAAAAAACATTGTATTAGTCGGTATTTTATTAATTAGCATACGGGTAAGTTAAATATATCGTTTCAAGCGTCACTTACGAGTGACGTTTTTTGTATTTTAGGACGCTGAGAAACGCCCTGTGTTGCAGTGGGGAATGAGTTTTAATAACTATGTATGCAAAATGTATATATTACATTGTTAAATTCGACATCATCAAAGGCTGGTTAATCGATTTTCGAGATTGGTCGAAGATTGAAGCATGTGAAAGAAAATGACCTAGCACATGGAGAATTGGGTAATTGGTTGAAAAATATCAACTTAGATAGAACACAAGCTCATCGTTTCATTAAAGTTTCTGAAGAAATTAAAGATGTTGGTACATACCAACATTTAGGTCTGAGAGCTTTATCGGAAATAGCTAACTTACCTGTACCAGAACGCACCAAAATACACATAACATCAAACAGCAAAACTAAAATTCCATACTAAATGTTTATGAATTTAACTGCAGAACTCAATTTTGAGCCTTGTAAAATTACATAAATTAGTTATATAAAAATTATTTATGGGTATTATATAAACGGGAGGGGCAACGTTATTACTTGCCTATTAGAACATGGAATAGTTCTGTTCCAACTAGTCAGGTATTAAGTGACTTATGGGGAAAAATCAGTTAGAATATAAAAAGTGAATGATCCTTTTCTAGGCAGGTACTTCGGTACTTGCCTATTTTTTATTCACAAACTTCTATATCAAAAAGCTTTCATGTGATAATAAAAATTCTCTCACACGTTAAAAACAATGTATAAGTTAATTATGGCTTAACGAAATACATTCATATCATCGAGTAGGATAGGTATAAGTATTGACTATTATTTTTAAAAATCTATAATTGAAAATGAATATCAATTAAAAACGAAAGGATGATATTATGAAAGGATTAATTGGAATTTTATTATGTAGTTTATTTATTTTGACTGCGTGTTCAGCGTCTGTCGATAAAACAAGTGACTCGACAAAGACTATAGACTATAAAATTGAAAATGGTAAAACACTGAAAGTACCAGAGAAACCTAAAAGAGTTGCTGTATTAACTGGATTTTATGTTGGTGATTTTATAAAGTTAGGAATCAAACCAATTGCTGTTTCAGATATAACTAAAGATTCTTCAATCTTAAAACCTTATTTAAAAGGGGTTGATTATATTGGAGAAAACGATGTTGAAAAAGTTGCTAAAGCAAAACCAGATTTAATAGTTGTAGATGCTATGGATAAAAATATTAAAAAATATCAAAAAATAGCGCCAACAGTCCCATATACATACAATAAATACAATCATAAAGAAATATTAAAAGAAATAGGCAAGTTGACTAATAATGAGGATAAAGCCAAAAAATGGATTGAAGAGTGGGAAGATAAAACTAGAAAAGATAAAAAAGAAATTCAAAGTAAAGTTGGTCAAGCAACAGCATCTGTGTTTGAACCAGATGAAAAGCAAATATACATATATAACTCTACATGGGGTCGTGGTTTGGATATTGTTCATGATGCATTCGGTATGCCAATGACAAAGCAATATAAAGATAAATTACAAGAAGATAAAAAAGGTTATGCTTCCATTTCAAAAGAAAATATTAGTAAATATGCTGGTGATTATATATTTTTAAGTAAACCTTCGTACGGAAAATTTGATTTTGAAAAAACACATACATGGCAGAATATTGAAGCTGTAAAAAAAGGACATGTAATTTCATATAAAGCAGAAGATTATTGGTTCACAGATCCTATTACATTAGAACATTTGAGAAGTAAATTAAAAAAAGAAATTTTAAATAAATCTCACTAGAAATAAGTTATAAAAATTTCTAATGTATTAATAATAATATTTTTAAGGAGTGATTAAATGAAACGACTGGATGGAATTCCCGAATCAATGTTAATTCCTTTGATAGCTCGAGCAAAAGAGTACGAATACGAAAAACCAATAATAAAAGACGCACTATCTAAAAAAATATTTGATGGTTTAGATGATATGTACAAAAATGTTACATGTGATGACATGTCTCAAATTGGAATTAGTATACGTTCTGTGATAATAGATAGTGTTACTAAAAGACTTATCAAGGATAATAAAAATTTGATTGTGGTCAATATAGGTTGTGGCTTAGATACAAGGTTTCAAAGATTTAATAAAGAAAAAATATCGTGGATAGATTTAGATGTACCTGAATCAATAGAAATACGAAAAACATTTTTTAAAGAAACAGATAGTTATAAGATGATAGCTAAATCAATGCTGGATTACAGTTGGATTGAAGATGTTAAAAATTATAAATTTTTTAATAGTAAGTCAAATATATTGTTTATCTTTGAAGGTGTATTGATGTATTTTGATGAGAGTGTAATGACTAAATTATTACATACTATTATTAAAAAGTTTGGAGATCATAATTTGGCCTTTGCGATTGAATTTTGCTCAAAAACAATTGCAAGTAATACAAAAAGACATAAATCTGTATCAAAATTATCCTCACAACCTGTTTTTAAATATGGATACAATGATTTAAATGAATTGGATAAAGTTTTACCAAATAAAATGAAAGTTATAAATGAATATAATTACTTTGACTACCATAAGAAAAGGTGGGGGCTCTTTGGGTATTGTAGATATATACCTTATCTGAAAAAAAGGCTAAACAATAAAATAGTAATTATGGAATATAAACCAGCTTAAAAATTTACTGATAATTGAGTATTAAAATAAAACATTTCAAAAAAGATGTAGCTAGAAATTTATTAAAAGTAAAGTGCACAAATATCTTGTGTTTTTTCAATTTTAACGTTTTACACTTAACTTTGTTAGGTGATATAAGATGCTGAGAGAAGCATTATATTGCAACGAGAAATCATTCTATGGATAAACATATTAATTATTGTAAATATATTTATAAAGGTTTGTGTGTGAAATAATTGGTGGTCATAACTTGGTCATAATGAAATGAAAAAATTAAAAAAAATGAATGTTTAAAGAATGCAAAATGCTGATTTAATAGGCTTTTTGTATGTGATTTATATCTATTTCATACTGCCCTTAATGCCAGGTATGATGTAAAATAGCGTTAAAAAGTTAAATATAGAGCCTAAGACATAATTATTATGTCTTAGGCTCTTAACTATTATATTGGTAGTATTTTACTAGATTGAAAATAAGTTTACACCAAGCTTTTTCCGTCCTAATCAACTTTGAAAGTTAAGAACGTTAAACATTTTGATTCATTAAAAACTCCGTTCTTTTAAGCGTGTAGTATAAAATATAAAAAACAGTCTGGGACATAAAATTCTTAGACAAATAGAATTTCGAGAAGAAATTCGTCAGACAAAGCGAGTTGGGGTGGGGCCCCAACAAAAAGAAATGCGAAAAGCATTTCGTCGAACAAAGCAAGTTGGGGTGACTAAAGCTGTCCCCTAAGAAAGCGAGCAAACAATACGAAGTATTAAATCAAAAAGGAGCACTCAGATGAGTTGAATTCAATTCATCTGAGTGCTCCTTCTCTGAGATTTATGTGCCAGACTCTATTATTTGGGGGAAAATGGTCTAGCCTATATTTTTCATGAATGATATTCTAAAAAATGTTTTTCAAATCAACGATTTCCTTATTTTAAATCTTCAATAGCTTGAGCAATCGAATTAAATACATGCGGAATATCATCTTTTTCGACACAGCTGAAGGCAACACGAATATCAGTGTCATTTAAGGCAATAATACCGATTGAATATTTATTAATTAAATGAACACGTAATTCCTCAGGATCAACACCGTTCACTTTAAGTGCCATAAAGTAGCCTGAATTAAAATCATAAGCTTGCCAATGACGTTGGTATTGTTTATCATAAACGACTTCTTTAGTTACAGCATAACGCTCTTGCAAAGTATTAATGTTTGCTTGAATTTCTTTATTAAATTGTTCATGATGTTCTAATACATATTTAATTGCGTTTTGTGATGGCATTGGTCCACTAGAAATATTACTTCTGATTAACCCTTTGACTTTAGCTTCTAATACTTGTTGAGCTGTATCATTATGAATACCAAATGTCATAAAGCCAACACGCAATCCCCATGCAAAAAATTCTTTTGTTGCACCATCTAAACGAACAGGTAAAATATTCTTGTGATTTAAAGTAGTGAGCGCTGTGAAGATAGATTGCGTATAGACATCTTCATAAAATAAACCATAATATGCATCGTCTACAACCGCAATTACTTTTGTCCCCTTATTGGCTAATGCTTCAATGGCTTCAACAATTGTTTTCACTTCTTGTTTAGTTGGTGTATAGCCAGTTGGATTATTTGGATAATTTAAAATCATAATAACCTTGTCAGAAGTGTAATGTTCTAAAGTTGATACTAATGCATCCGTAGTATAATGGCCATTATTATCAAAAATATCATAAGTATTGATATTAGCTTGATGTCTTGTATTAAAGATTAGTTTATAGTTACCCCAATTATGTGATGGCAATAAAATAGTATCATTTGTATCAACAAAGAGATCACCAATTAGTGACAAACCATGAGTAAGCGCATTTGTCACGATTGGTTTACTGATCATATGTGACTTTAAATCTGGATTTTCTTTTAATATTTTTTCTTGCCACAATGTTCTTAATCCTTCAATGCCTTGAGGTGGCGCATAAGGAAAAATTTCATCTGGTGATAAATGATTAAAGACACCATATAATTCGTTAGCATACATTTTACCGTCTTTATCTGTGGCCATTCCTATTGTGGCATTATATTTTGTAGACTTGGCATCTGCTGATTGGGAAAGAATACCTTTTGGGTAAAACATTTCTTTACCTAATTGAGACAACATGGATAAAACTTCTGGATTGTACTGATAAAGTTCATTATTTAAGTTCTGTGCTAATGGGTTCATTTATTTAACCTCACTTTAATTTATATTCATACTTATATTATCTTGAAAATTGATAAAGATAAAGTCATCTTAAAAATATAGGTAAATAAATTTCTTCAATACGAACATATGTTCTTATTTTATGTTAAAATAAGAACAGGTCATCTATCCAATGGCACTTTGCAGTTTGGGAGGTGTAGCATAATGACGTGGTGGTTAGATGTAATAACTACATTATTAACAGGTGGAATACTTGTTATTTTTCGTATTTGGTTAGAAAACAAATGGAAAGATAAAGGATGACCATACACAAAAAACCCCAAGTCTGCGGCAACAGACTTGGGGTTGTGTAGCATAATTTGTGGATACACCTATATTCTAACATTCGATTCTAATTTCATCAATATAAAAGTGTGCTATCTTATTTATAGTTATTAAAATCAGTTCATTGTTGTAGCTAAGTCTGATATAATGCTCGTGTTGAGGTGAATGAAATGAAGCATTTAACTAAAATATTTGCTATTTTAGCAATTATTCTTTTTGTTCTTGGATACTATTTACAAGCTACGAATCACGAAAGCTCAGGAATTAAAATTTTAACCGCTGCTATTTTGTTCATTATTTGTGCTTTTATTAGTCGGAACAATGATAGACGCAAGCAAAATAGAAAATAAAGTAATAATAATTACATTTTTTACCATGTTCTTATCGATATACTTAAGTCGTAAATTGCTGAACTTCAGGCATTTTACGGCTTATATATTACGAGAAAATGCAATTGCATATATATAGTATATATACAGTCCTCCTGAATAAAACAATAAATCTCTTTTTTTCTCTTTACATATGAAGTTATAGTGTGTATATTATGTATATACAGTTATTAAAGGGGGACGTGCATGAAAATACTGATAAAAAACACCTCTAATCAACCTATATATGAACAAATAAAGCAGCAAATAAAAGAAAATATTTTAACAGGTCAGATAGATGCTGGGAGCCATTTACCATCAATGAGAGAGCTGGCTAAGGATTTACAAGTCAGTTTAATCACGACAAAACGTGCTTATGAAGATTTAGAAAAAGATGGATTTGTGAATACAATTAGAGGAAAAGGCACCTTTGTTAAAGAACAAGACCAATCTATTTTAAAAGAGAAACAATTTATTGTGATTGAACAACTTGCTCATTCATTGTGTAAAGAGGCTAAAACGATTGGTATGTCTTTAGCAGAAATAAAGGAAATTATCTCTTTGATTTATGAGGAGGATGAAGTATGAATGTTGTAGAACTAAACAACGTTAATTACAAAAATCCATCAATTGAACTCAAAAATATTTCCTTTAATATACCACGTGGATTTGTCACTGGTTTTATCGGAGCTAATGGGTCTGGTAAGACGACCATCATACGTCTGATAATGGGTTTACTCGAGGCTTCTAGTGGAACAATTCAACTCTTTAATCGTACTATGGATGATGCACCACAGTACATTAAGGATAAAATAGGCTTTGTCTATTCAGATATATATGCAAATCCTGATTGGACAATCGATAAATTAGAGTATTATACGGCACCTTTTTATAATCAGTGGGATACGAAGTGTTTTAACGATTACTTGAGACAATTTCACTTGAACAAGCAGCAAAAGATAAAGATGCTTTCGAGTGGGATGAAAATGAAATTATCATTAGCGTTAGCACTTAGTCATCACGCAGAACTGTTTGTTTTTGACGAGCCTACCTCTGGATTAGATCCAGTAGCTCGTAATGAAGTTCTGACATTGATACAACATGAACTATTAGATGAACAAAAGACAGTATTGATGTCAACGCATATTATGTCTGATTTAGAAAAAATTGCCGACTATTTAGTTTATCTAAAGAATGGTGAAATCTTATTAACAGGTGAATGTGATGCTTTATTAGCAAAATATGATATTGTCAAAGGTGATGCAGCTCAATTAGATAGTGAACTAGATGACCTACTAGATTACAAAGAGATACGCCACACTGGTTACTTAGGATTGACGAGTCACGGTAATACATTTAAAGAGCTTTTTGGTCATGATGTAGAAGTTTATAGTCCGACGATAGAAGAATTAATGATTTATTTAGATAAAGGGCAGAAAAATAATCTATCAGTAAGGGAGGATTCACAATGAAATCCCTTCTGATGCGAAACTTTAAATTACGACAATGGACCCTTTACATATACTTAGGGCTTTTAGTGTTCTTTCCAATTTACATTATTATTACAGTAAATACAGATTTTGGATTTATCATCTTTATTCCAATAGGTATCATCTTAATGATAATTAGTATCTTTGATGCAGGACATATGTTTAGAGTGCATAAAAGACTAGGTGGACAACAAGCCTATATATATTTTGCCAGTTTGCCCGTATCTAAAAAGGACATGCTTCGTGCAAATTATCTTACGTGCTTATTGTTAACACTTTTTGGAGCACTGGTCATCGGTTTATATGATAGTCAAACAATTGATAATGAACTCATGAATCGACTGCATATTTCAACTGCATATTCATTTTTAATTGTTAATTTCCTATCTATACCAATCGCTTTTCCAAAATATACGGAGTATAAGCGAAAAGGCGTTAGCTATGTTGGTTATTTAATCTTCATGTTAATTGTTATACCAGTTATGTATTCATTTTTCTTTACAGTTTTAAATCATGCTTTGTTCAATAATCAATTGTCTAAAAATGAGGTTGCTTATTTTTTAAACAACGGATTATTAGTAATTGCAATTATCATATTTATTATTAATTATTTCATACAGTTAAAATACATTAAACGTTTATAAAAAAGTCAGGAGGTATTTGATGCAATTAAAGAAAATCACCAAAACATATAAAGATAATGTCGTGTTAGACCAAATCGATTTTGATTTTAAGGAAAGTCAAATTGTAGGACTTATTGGTAAAAATGGTGTTGGAAAGACAACATTGATGAAAGTGATGAACAATAATATTATCAACTATCAAGGAGAAGTTGCGGTTAATCGTGAAGATAATATAGGTTATTTAATCGAACATCCAAAGCTTTATGATAATAAATCCGGATTAGATAATTTGAAATTATTTGCTCAAGTATTAGGTAATGGATTTGATAAAAGTTATTCAGATAAAATTATCGATGCTTTTGGAATGAGATCATATATTAATAAAAAAGTTAAAAAATACTCTATGGGTATGAAACAAAAATTAGCAATTGCAGTTTCTTTGATGAATAAACCAAAGTATTTGATTTTAGATGAACCAACGAATGGTATGGACCCAGATGGATCGATTGATGTTCTTGAGACAATTAAGTCATTAGTTGAAGAACTACAAATGAAAATACTTATCTCTAGTCATAAACTTGAAGATATTGAATTAATTTGTGATCGTGCTATTTTCTTAAGAAATGGTAAATTTGTACAAGATGTTGATATGACAAAAGGAAGTATTGATGATGCTACTATTATTAAAGTTAAGGTAGAGCAGTTTGACGAGGCGAAAGAAGTGCTAGAGAACCATTTCAATGTACTCGAGTCACATGCTGAACTTGGAGAATTGCATATTAAAATTCAACAAGATTATAGTCAATTACTTAAATTGTTAGCGCAACGTCATGTGTACCCAACGTTTATCGAATCACGTAAAAATTCATTACGCGACACGTATTTTAATATTAATCAAAGAGGTGATAAATAATGAGAAGCTTACAACTAGTGAAATATGATTTAATTAGTATAATAAAAAGTTATTTGACATATGTGGCAATTGCACTTGTTGGTGGGTTATTTGGACTAGTATCCTACTTGTTTATGAAAAATGCGCATAAAGTCCACTATGAGTCATTAATTCCAATGATTAACTGGGCTTTACTATTTGTGGGCACGCTTTTTGTAATTAAAACAATCACTAGAGATTATTCACAAGGGACAATTCAACTTTATATGAACAGAGTTTCTAGCAGAATTGGATATGTGATGGCGAAAGTTATATCAATTATTTTGATAGCACTTATATTTGCAGGAGTAGCTTATATTTCTATGCTGTTAATTCAAGCCTTTACTAAGGGCGATAAATTAGATGGAGATATATTCCTAAAAAACATTTGGTTCTATGTGATTTTCTTATTATTTTATGGATTAGTATTATTCTTGCTGACACTCATTGTTCAAAAGCCAGCAGTGATATTTACAATAGGTATTTTCTTAATCTTTATTGTGCCATTTATTGATCCATTTTTAGGACTTATTCCAGAATGGGGAGAACACATACAAGATGCGATGAAATATATACCGTTTAGCTATTTAACAAAAAAGGAATTAAATAGCAATATAGAATTTACAAATTGGCAGTGGTTTATCTCAATCGCATCAATTGTAGTGCTTTTTGTAACAACACTGTTTTATGCAACTAAGCGCGATATATAAAAAATATTAAAAATAATAAAAGTAATATTGAAACAAAGTACACCCTAAAAGTTAGAAGAAAGCTAACTTTTAGGGTGTTTTTTCATTGGATAATTAACTTAATTTCGTAATAATAGAGTCATAAACAGCTTGCCATAATGTAGAGTCTGTTTTATAACGATTAGAAATAATAACATGTGTTTCATTTAACATATCTTCGTAATTAGCATCTTCTTTGTTAGGTAAGTGCGTTGAACGAACGTCATCGACAAATTTTTGAACAATTTGTGCACGTGGACCCCAAACGGTCTCTTGTTCATAGTTATCGTTTAAAAAGATAAAAATGGGTATCGAACGAGATGTACCATTAGTTAAATATTGATCAATTAAATCCGTATCTTCGTCTCTATGGAAGACACGCACTTCCCAATTTAGTTCTTCGCTGATACGTTTCAGAATAGGTAAATTCATCATCGCATCGCCACACCAGTCTTCTGATATTACTAATACTTTGCTGTAAGCTGATTGTTGCAACTGTTTGAGTCGCTGATCATCATTAGGTAGCTTGAATGACTCATAAATTGACAATACATTTTCCTTGTTTACTGTCATGTCATCAATGTACTGACCAATAGGTTGACTTTGCTTAAAATATGTTTCTAACTTAGCCATAATCATTTCCTCCCATTAAGTAGTTTATATAATTATAGCAACAAATGCATAATATACAAATGAAGACGCTTTCTTTTATAAGATATTCATAAAGATACCATAAAGATAAATGCAACGAGCTAGTGCTTATGATATATTTAATAAATAGTAAGAAAGTGGTGAATAAAGTGCGTATTGAAAACAGATGGATTGTTTTTTTAATATTCTTAATAAGTTCCATTATTGTTTTAATAAGTTTAAATGTTTATAAAAATGAAAAGTCGGTGGATTTATCTGAACTAAAAATTAATGATTTACAACTAAATCAACAATTCAATAATTCGGATTATCAACTGAACCACAAAATAAAGTTAGATAGATATCGTTTTTATACACATAAAAAGTATAAAAATCTTATAGTTAAAGTTCAAAAGCATAGTAATAAAATAAAAGGGATTGTGTTAATTAATCATTCTAATATTACTACTAATTTTGGAGTTCAAATTGGTGATTCAATTGATCAAGCCATTATGAATTTAGGGGAAAGTTATAAAAAAACACATCAGGGCAAGAAATATAAGTCAATTACATATTTTGATAAGCAAAATCATATGAAATTATCTATTTTATATAAAGATAATAGTGTAAAACGATTAGAATTTTTCAGTCGCTAATACATTCGACTTATTAAATTTTTACCACTAAATATGATATATAGATAAACGATATAGTGGAGTGAACGTATGGATAAGATTACTTTTTTAAACCAGCTTGAAATTGAATTAGATGAGTTGCCTCGAGAACAAAAAGACCAAATTATGTATAAGTATGAATCGATGTTTTTGGCTGAAGAACAACAAGGGAAAACAGAACAACAAATTGTTACAAAAATGCCGGAACCGCAAAATATTGCCAAAAATTTTAAAGCGAAATCAGCGATTAGTTATGCAGAGTTCCGTCCTAATCTACGTAATGTTGTTAGAGCAGTTATGGCATCACTTAGTTTAGGTGTATTATCGACGCTATTTATTTTAATTCCTACATTAATTGTTGGGATGATTTTAATGCTTATATTGGTAATGGCTTGTGTTCTAACATTAACACCTATCATTTTAATGCTCGTAAGTTTGTGGCGACACATTCCAGATTCATTGAGTAATATTTTATTTGGGCTTTCATATTCAGGATTGGGATTAATATTTATCGTTTTAGCATTAAAACTGGTTAATTTAATTTATCGTTTAATTATTAAATATTTAATGTGGTATATTAAAACGGTTAAAGGAAGCGTCCAATAATGAAAAAAGTAATGATTGCAGGTATCGCTATATTTATTATTTTCTTCATTAGCGGTACACTATCATGGTTTATGCATGATAAAGAAAAATATAAAAATTTGAAATATACTCAGTCTTATGATGCAAATGAAATAAAAAGTTTATCAATTAAAGCTTCTGGTGGCGTTCATATAAAGCAAGGTAAACAATTTAAGGTGAAATATTACAGTGATAATAAGGTAACTATGCATAAATACAAAGGTACATTGCGCGTAATGCAAACCAAATCTTCAAATAGAGGTTATAGTGTTAATGTCAATCCATTTAGAACCATTAATTATATGATTGAAATAGAGGTACCATCTAAAATGTTAAAGCATTTAACGATCGATGCTCCAAACAATAAGTTAATTATTGATGGTATTCAGTCAGCTGAGACAACAATTTATAAAGGGGTTGACAGCATAAATATTACCAATTGTCATTTCGATAATGCTGAAATCAATGGCGATAATTATTATATGAACATCAATAACAGTAAGATGCGGTCAAGTCGTTTTAAAGTAGACAGTGGGGGCTTTAACATTGAAAATAGCCAAATGAATGATTCTATTTTTCTTGCTAATCAAGGAGATATAAGATTTGAAGATATGCCGCGACAATCAAATTTGAAAGCAGCTACGAAAAATGGAGACATTAATTTTGCATATAAACGAAAGCCAAAAAACACATTATTAAAACTTCATCCAGGTCACGGTAAAAGTGTTGTCACACAGTCAGCATTTAAAGAAGGAAAAGTAGGTATCAGTCACAACATTTTAGAGTTTTATACAACTGATGGAGATATAATAATCCAATAATTAGATGACACAGAGTCTAAAACATGATACCTAGAAAACAGTTCAGTTTGGTACATCATTATGTTTTAAACTATAAACTAAATATTGGCAGTGGTTGACTGGATTGAAAGTACGCTGATACCAAGCTTTTTCAATCCTAGTCAACCTTGCCAGGGCGGGACTGCGAATTCATCATGAACTCGTAGTCCTGCTCTTTTCTTTATTAACGATCGTTCGTATTATTGACTTGCTTTCATTGGTAATAGTTTCAGCACATCTTGAACCCTCAAAAGCCTTGTCTAAATACTTTAAACTAATTCCTAATGTTTAATTATATGTTGTCAGAGACTTATTCTCTTTTGTTTATTCGTTATAGAAGTAAACACGTTATTTAATGTTTTTTCATTAATAAGTAGCAAAGGTTAAATCAGTATCTAAACGACCATCAAATTGATTAAAGGATAGCGGCGTGCCGTTTAACCATGCTTGAAAATCAATAACGCGTGGCGCTTTATTTTCACCTAAAGTCATCCATGCAAATAAAGATTGTGGTTCATACATAGAAGTGTGGATCGTACCAGACCAACTTCTGAATAATTTACTATATATTTCATATTGAGGATCATTAAATAGTTTGAATGCTTGATGTTTGTCAAGTGATTGTGATGTTTGACTGATAGTACGTTCAAGGCGAGCTTGAGATTCAGCCGTATAATTTCTATTTTCGTGAGTTAAAAGTTCAAAGTGATTCGTACATACTTTATCATAACGGACGTTGAAACTGCGAGGCGTGACTTCAATAATTGCATGGTTTAAGTTTTTATCCATAACTATGTAGCTGAAAGAACTTCTATGAGGAAGTTCTTGTAAAAACGTAATTGCATCATCAACAGTTTTACAATATTGTAAAATTAAGCGACCAATCATATAGCATACAAATCCATTACCTGGCTTTTTACGATGCATGAAATTGTACCCCATTACTAGGCCAGCTTCATTCATGCCATCCATTCGACCTGTCACTCTGGATGTAGGTCCAATTTGAGCTAAACCACCATCATTCGGTTGAAATAATAAGTAACGACCATCATAAGTTGCAGGATGATAATCATAATTTCTGACCATATAATCTTTGCCTTGAAAGACGGTACAACCGCTCTCTGGTAAATCAGTAAAACGATAATGTGCGAAATTTAAGACCATTTGTTTACTTGGAAGATTTAATACATCTTGCATTCCAGTTAGTTCTTGCCATATTTCTGGCGCATATGTTTGAAAAACGCCATACGTTTCTTTAACATCTATATCAAATCTTGGCATGCGTTTCTTCCACTCTTGTTCTCTATTTTTTAGTAAAGGGGTTTTACGTAACCATTGAGCTGTTTTAACACCTAAATCATAGTGCGAGCCACGATGTGTCATAATTTCAGATTGAACATGTTGCATTGTAAACCTCCACAAGTTAATTTATTACAGAATTGTAATATGTTATTAATTGTATTTTTCACAATAATGAATTTATAATAAATAACAGCATTAGATATTGCTAATCATAATTAATGAGGTGATTTTCATGAATGGAAACACTTATAATAAAGTAAAAAATGCTATTATTAATTGGTGGAATTGGTAACAAAATATTGTGATAAGCTTTTGATTATTATATCAGAATAAGGGTATAAGTTTAATGGTAAATGCATATGTGATAATATTATATATTGTAAATATGCTTATTTTTAAATAGAGGTGAAATCGCAATGTGGAACTTTATTAAAGGATTATTTAAATTTGTATTTAGCTTAGTGGCTATTACAACTGTCATTGTAAGTGTAGGTTTTGTAGCTTTTGCTTACATTTTCAAAAAAGATTTTGAAGATATCGAAAGAAAAACAAAAGAAATTATTTCTGATATTGAAGGAAATAATGCTTAATTCTATATTGTTTTAGTCAGTGTCTGTTAGTGTTACAGACGCTGTTTTTTTATTTGTTAAATAGTTGTTATTTAATTGTAATCTTTTATAGAATAGTAAATAAGAAGTTTGGAGGGATGATAGTTATGACAATTGGATATATTGGGTCATATACGAAACATAACGGAAAGGGTATTTATCGTTATGAATTAGATGATGTACAAGGGCGTATCAAATTTTTAGAAACAGGTTACAACATTGAAGCATCAACATATTTGGCTCAGACAGATGATTATTTATATGCAATCACAAAAGAGGATGCTCAGTGTGGTGTTGCAAGTTTTAAAAAGGAAGCGGATGGCTCTTTAACATATATGAATCAATGTCTGCCATCAACGGAAGGGACAGGTTGTTATATATCTATATCAACAAGTGGTGAATACCTTTTTGAGGCAGTATATAGTGCTGGACTTGTGAGATTATATAAATTGGATACTCAAACAGGCCATATTATCAACCTTATAGATGAATTAGCACTCCATTATCCCCTTGGTTCTCATGAACGTCAAGAACACTCACATGCACACTTCATTCATGAGACACCAGATCAACGCTTTGTTGTTGTTACTGATTTGGGTGCGGATCGAATTATCACATATGAATTCAGTGATAAAGGATTTAAAGAAAGTACAGTATCACAATTTAATGATGCAGATGGGCCTCGTCATATCGCATTTCATAACAATGGACAATATGCGTATGTGGTACATGAATTATCAAATATCATCAGTGTGACAACTTATCAAAATGGCGAGTTTCATGAATTAGAACGTCATTCAACAATACCAGAACAGCTACAAAATGAAACGAAGTTAGCAGCAGTACGCTTATCTCACGACCAACGTTTTATCTATGTGAGTAATAGGGGAGATGATAGCATTGCCATTTTTAAATTAAGTGACGAAGGTGCACATTTAGAGTTAATTGATATCGTTAAAAGTGGCGGCGTATTTCCTCGAGACTTTAATATAACAGCTTCAGATGATTACATTGTTTGTGCACATCAAGAAGATGGAGGCATTGTCACAGTCTTTGAACGCAATCATGATACTGGAAAGTTATCGTTGACTGATTCAACACATGTTGCTCCAGAAGGTGTTTGTGTCACATTTTTAATTTGAAATAATAGATAAAAATAAGCCCAATAACACATTGGCATATGTTGTCATGATAGTCAATCTATCAAAACTGCCTTGTGGTTATTGGGCTTGTTTATTAATTTTTAAAAAACGCTTTAATGTATTTTAATTTACCTTTATAAGGTGGATAAATCATACTTGAATCTAAACGTGTCGATTTAAATATATAAGATTTATCATGACTAAATGTATCAAATGAATATTTACCATGATATTGTCCAATGCCTGAAGCACCAACGCCTCCAAAAGGTAAATTTGGATTAGCTAAATGCATTAAAGTATCATTAATTGCACCGCCACCAAATGATAATTCATTCAGTACGCGTTGTGTATTATTTTCATCTTCACTAAACAAGTAACAACTTAAAGGTTTTGATTTTGCGCGCACGATATCTAATGCCTCATTAAAATCATCGTATTCAATGATAGGTAGAATAGGGCCAAATATTTCTTCTTCCATAATTTTAGAATGTGGGGTAATATTTTCTAACAATGTAGGCGCTATATATCGGTTTTCTTTGTCGCTAGTCCCTCCAACAATAATTTCATTGCGATGAATATTTAATAATTCATTTAACCTAGTAAAATGTTTGTCATTAATAATGCGCCCATAATCAGGACTGTTTTGAACATTTTTGCCATAAAATTCTGAAATAGAGTGTTTTAATGCTGTAATTAGTGCAGATTTTACTTTTTTATTTACTAATATATAATCAGGTGCTACGCACGTTTGTCCAGCATTTGTAAATTTTCCAAAGGTTATTCTATCACTTGCTACTTTAATATTCGCAGTTTCGTCGACAATAACAGGTGATTTTCCTCCTAATTCAAGGGTTACAGGAGTCAATTGTTTGCTAGCTGTTTCATAAACAATACGTCCAACCTTTTCACTACCTGTAAAGAAAATGTAATCAAAGGGGAGATGAAGCAACGTTTGAGTTTCATCAATACTACCTTCAACAATACTAATATACCGATGTTCAAAAGACGATTCAATGATGTGATTAACGACTTCGGTAGTGTGTGGTGTCAATTCGGATGGCTTAATAATAGCCGTATTACCAGCTGCTATGGCACCTATGAGTGGCTCAAATACTAGTTGAACAGGATAATTAAAAGGTCCGATAATTAAGACAGTACCATAAGGTTCTTTCATAATATAACTTTTTGTCGGAAACATAAATAATGGGGTATCGACTTGTTGGGTTTTAGTCCAAGATTTTAATTCTTTAAGTGCGAGCTTAATACTTTTTAGTACGATGCCAATTTCAGTCGCGTAGGCTTCGACATTGTTTTTGCCTAGGTCTTTTTTCAATGCTTCTAGTAATGCTTTTTCATTGTTTTTAATATTTTTACGCAAACTTTTTAATTGCTGTTTTCTAAACTTAACATTTTTAGTAGCTTGAGTATTAAAATATTGTTTGCTCTCATTAAATCTTTGTTCTATGTGATTCAATGCAGTGCCTCCTTTTTTCTATATCAATATTATTAATGACATGGGGAGTGGGACAGGATTCATTATGAATTCGTAGTCTCGCCTGGCAAGGTTGACTAGGATTGAAAAAAGCTTGGTATCAGCGTACTTTCAATCAAGTCAATTACTGCCAATATTTAGTTTATAGTTTAAAACATAATGATGTTCCAGACTCATTTTTTATAAACTCATAATTACGTTTTGACCATAAAAGCATGTCTAATAAGATAAATACATATCATTGTCATTGTAATATATGGCTCATTATAATCATACTAATTCAGTTTTTGTGTTTGCATTTAGGGTAGGAGGATGTAATGTGAAAAAATGATATAAATATTGACTCACTATAAAAAATAACGATTTCCACAGCATGAGCAATGAAAATCGTTACTTAATTAATATTCAATTAAACTGTAAAATTTTTATTTAATTAAAACTTCAGTTATTTGAGGAACAACTTGTTTTTTACGTGATACAACACCAGTTAAGAATGCCATACCGTCGTCTAACTTAACATTAAATGCTTCGCCAACTTTTTCTTTTTCAGCACCAACAACTAATATTTTAGAGTTACTATTGATAATATCAGTGACAACTAACACGAATAAATCATATTTTTCATTGGCACTTGCTTCTAACATTACTTTTTCAAATTCATCTTTACGGTCTAATACTTCATCAATATCTACTGTGTTAACTTGTGCAATACGAGTGACATAATCTCCCATGTTGAAAGATTTTGCATCTTTATTAATTAAAAATTCAGCAGATTTATCTGTAGTAGATGCGCCTGCTTTAAGCATATCTAAACCATAACTATCTAAATCTATTTGAGCGATGTCTTTTAGTGCTTGAGCAGCGGCAACATCTTCTTTAGTACAAGTTGGTGATTTAAATAATAAGCTGTCTGAAATGATTGCAGACACCATAAGTCCTGCAATTTCACGTTTAATTTCAAAACCACGCTCTTTATACATTTTATATAAAATAGTAGCTGTACAACCCACTGGTTCAGCACGATAATATAAAGGTCCTGCTGTTTCAAAGTTAGAGATTCTATGGTGATCAATAACATGTTTAATTGTAGCACCAGAAATCGTATCTGAACTTTGTTGGAATTCATTGTGATCAACTAAAATAACATCTTGATCTTCCAAATCATCTGTTAAAAGTTCGGGTGCATTGACATTAAAATGATCTAACGCAAATTGTGTTTCTGCACTTACGTCACCTAAACGATAAGCAGTTGCTTCAGTATTACCTCTGAGTTGTTCAAAATCTGCCATAATGATAGCTGATGAAATTGCATCAGTATCTGGATTTTTATGCCCGAATATATAAGTTTTTGTCATGCTTTTATTCTCCCTTACTAAATATGATATCTTTTATTTTAGCACGTTTTCAGATTATTCTTCTACCTCTGCGCCCAATGTATTTTTAAAATGTTGCAACGCCCAAGCATGTCCAGCTGGATTAAAGGAAGCGACCCCTTTGGCTGGTATATGAATATTGTAGCCTAAATTATATGCTGAAATCGCTGTGTGAAGAATACAAATATCAGTACACACACCTACGATTTCAATGGTATCAATATGCCGTTCACGTAAAAGAGAATCAAGAGGTGTACCATAAAAAGAATCATATCTACGTTTATCGAGATAGTGAATATGCTTTTGATCTTGATGTTGCTTATAGAAATCACCTATCGTTCCATACAATTCTCGTCCATGTGTGCCCGCAAGATTATGTGGTGGAAAAAGATGGGTTTCTGGATGATAAATATCCTCTTCGTAATGTAAATCCATTGTAAAAATAATGTCTTGTTGTGCGGCATGATATGCTTCCAATCGGGATTTGATATACTCCTCTATGGCTTGACCTGGATGTCCGCACGTTAATTTTCCATCAGTTGCGATAAAATCATTTGAATAATCAACTACGATTAATGCTTTCTTAATCATTTTTGCCTCCCAAATTGCTTAAAATAAAGAAAAACGTGTAATGTGATATGATGTATTTATAGTAATAAGTATAGCCATAGGACACTGCAGTTACAACTTTTTTTGAGGAGGTGCGATATGATTATCAATGCACAAGATTATGGGTTGAAAGGCAAGAATCGACGTGCAGATAGACGGGCGATTCAAAAAGCACTTAATATTGCACATCGAAGAAAAGGAAGACAAACGGTTTATATACCTGCGGGTGAATTTCATATAAATAAAGCATTAGTTATTTATGAAGGAACGACATTATTGCTAGATGAGCAAACCACTTTATTGCGAACAGGTAAAGATGCCTTATTGAAAAATGGGAAACCATATATTTTCTATCATGAATATCGTGGTAATGGTCATATCCATATTAAAGGGGGCACCTTTGATATGAACGGTAAAAATTGTCCCTATAATAATACCGCACTTTGTTTTGGACATGCTGAAGATATACATTTGTTGGATGTCACCATTAGAAATGTTGTAGGAGGTCACTGTATTGATGCTTGTGGAATTAATGGTTTATATATAAAGCAATGTCGATTTATTGGATTTAGAGATGTAGATGGAGATCGCTGGTTTTCAGAAGCTGTTCAACTCGATATACAAGTGCCTGGAGCATTTCCAAAATTTGGAACGCGTGATGGTACGATAACTAAAAATGTAGTGATAGAAAATTGCTACTTTGGAAAATCTGAAACAGCTGGCATGGGTCCTTGGAATCGGGCGATTGGTTCTCATGCGAGTCGTTATCAACATTTTTATGAAAATGTTCACATAAATAATAATGTTTTTGATGGGATGACTGACTATGCAGTGACACCATTAAAATGGAAAGATACATTTATTGCGCATAATCATTTTATTAGCTGTGCTGGAGGCATCCGCTTTTTAGCAGTGAAAGATGGGAAAAATGCGGCTGATATGCTGGGGCAGGAACACCAAACAGAGGCAGGTAGAAATATCAATATTATTAACAATCATTTTAAAGGTAAGATGACTAAAGATGCTATTCACATACGCAGCTATAATAATGTGAAGCATCAAACTGTTTGCATTTCGGCTAATACATTTGATAATGCTGAAAAAACGATACATGTTGAAGATGCCAAAGACGTGACCATAAATCAAACTGAAGAAATCAATATAAATTTAATTAATATTGAATAATAAAATTTATTTACTCGAACACTCTGTTGAATTAATTTTCAAAAGGGTGTTTTTTTATATGGTATAATACTTATAATTATCATCTATTAAGTGAATATTTTGATAATTAACATAAAGATGTAGGGGGTGGAAGCGATGTTATTTTCAAAAAATGACTCGCAGCAACGGACATCAAGTTATTTAACATTTTTCTCGCAAAATAGTACAAAAAAGTCTTACAATTTAGGGCAATTATTAGGACTTATTTTAGGGCCGCTATGTTTTGCTTTAATATTAATTTTCTTTCATCCACCGGCTTTGCCAGAAAAAGGGGTTTTTGTATTAGCAATAACTGTGTGGATTGCAATTTGGTGGATAACAGAAGCAATTCCGATTGCAGCAACAAGTTTTTTACCGCTAATTTTATTACCAATTGGTCATGTGTTATCACCTGAAGCTGTATCATCAGAATATGGCAATGATATTATTTTCTTATTTTTAGGTGGCTTCATTCTAGCTATTGCAATGGAAAGATGGAATTTGCATACACGTGTTGCCTTAACAATTATCAAGTATATAGGGGCAAGTACAGCCAAAATATTATTGGGTTTTATGATAGCAACAGGGTTTCTATCAATGTTTGTGTCAAACACAGCAGCTGTCATGATAATGATTCCTATTGGACTAGCTATAATTAAAGAAGCAAATGAATTGAATGATAAAGAAAAACACAAAGTCAGCTTACACAAATTTGAAAAATCTTTAGTATTAGCGATAGGTTATGCAGGAACGATAGGTGGTCTTGGCACACTGATAGGAACGCCACCATTAATAATTTTGAAAGGACAATTTGAACAACATTTTGGACAAGAAATTAGTTTTGCTAAATGGATGATTATTGGTATTCCAACTGTATTTATACTTATTGCATTAACATGGGCATATTTAAGATATGTAGCTTTTAAACATGATATGAAATATTTGCCTGGCGGACAATCATTGATTCAATCAAAATTAGATGAGCTTGGCAAAATGAAGTACGAAGAAAAGGTTGTTCAGGCTATATTTGTATTTGCAAGTTTACTCTGGATTTCGCGTGAATTTTTATTGAATAATTGGTCTGTAACGTCAGAAATAGCTGATGGTACCATCGTCATATTTATTTCAGTGCTACTTTTCATTATACCCGCAAAGAACAAACAACAGTTTCAACGAATCATTGATTGGGAAGTGGCTAAAGAATTACCATGGGGAGTACTAATTTTATTTGGTGGTGGCTTAGCTTTAGCGAAAGGGATATCAGAGAGTGGTTTGGCTAAATGGTTAGGTTTACAATTAAAATCTTTAGATGGTGTTAGCCCGATGATTATTGTAGCTGTTATTACATTATTTGTCCTGTTTTTAACAGAAATAACTTCCAATACAGCAACAGCGACGATGATATTACCAATATTGGCATCATTATCTGTAGCTGTTGATGTACACCCATTATTATTGATGGTTCCTGCAGCTATGGCAGCGAACTGTGCTTATATGTTACCTGTGGGAACACCGCCTAATGCAATCGTGTTTGGTACTGGGAAATTAGAAATTAAGGAAATGGCTTATGTAGGTTTTTGGGTCAATCTCATTAGTGCCGTACTTATCATTATTGTAGTTTATTTCTTTATGCCTATCATTTTAGGTATTGATATTTCAAAAGCTTTACCATTAAAATAATGGCTAAAGTATAAATATTAATACAAGAAAATACAGTTTAAGATAAAAATTTAAAATAATACAGGTAGGGATATAAATTCCAAAAAAATAGGGTCTGGGACATACATCTCAGAAAAACAGCAGTAAGATCATTTTCAATTAGAAAATATCTTGCTGCTGTTCTCTATTTTCACAGTACTTCTTATTGAATGGCTTCGCTTTCCTAGGGTGCCGTCTCAGCCACCCCAACTCGCGTTGTTCGTTGACTTTCTTTTGGAAAGTCTTTTTGTTGGGCCCCACCCCAACTTGCTTTGCTTGACGAAATGCTTTTCGCATTTCTCTTTGTTGGGGCCCCTGTCTTCGACTGGCACTGCTCCCTCAGGAGTCTCGCCATAAATACTGCGTATTAACATGTAATTATACCTTTAAAAATAAGGCACTTTCGTATCATTTAATAAATACCACTAAACTAAATTAACGAGGTGCGTTATAAAAAATTACTAGAAGCTCCCGTCTTATTTTCTTCAAAATGATGCCATTAAAACTATTTCAGAATCATTTTTAATTAGAAAACGAACCGATAATTTTAAAGTCTAATGTTTCTAATATTGAAATCACTTTTTTTAATTCATTATTTAAACCTCTGTCAGCTTGGACAAAAAATCGATATTTTCCAAGTTCTGTTTTTAAAGGTCGTGATTCTATCCATGATAAATTAATATTAAATAATGCAAATGTATTTAATATGCTGGCTAATAGGCCGGGTTTATCGGACTGAGGTGTTATAACAAGTATGGTCTGACTGGTATACGGTTTAAAATGATTATGATTTTTGATGATTAAAAAGCGTGTTGTGTTATGCGGATAATCTTCAATATTTGATGCTAAGGCCTTAAATCCTAGTCGTTCTCCACTGCCCAGTGGTGCAATTGCTGCAGTCGTCGATGTAATTTTATCTAAACTCTGAATAGTACTATCGACATAATCGTAATTAAAACCATGTTGGTGTATAAAGTTACGTGTTTGACTAATCGCTGGTGCAATCGAATAAACGGTAGAAATATCAGAAAGTGATGTATGGGGCAATGCATATAACCCAAAGTGAATGTTTATGATAATTTCCCCGTGGGCAAAAATATCTTGTTGTGCTAGTGCATCTGCAACCATATTAATCGTCCCTTCGATAGAATTTTCGATAGGAACGATTCCCATATCTTCTTTATTATTTACAACAGCTAAAATAACCTCAAGCAAGTTGGACTGTGCACACCGATCAATTGATGGCTCTGAGACGATTTGTTGGCTTGCTAAAAAAGAAAAAGTGCCCTTTGGACCTAAATAATGTAATTTCATAGTTGACCCCCATATGCGTGTTTAATGGAAAGGGCAAGATGTTGTTTTGTTCTTTTTATAATAGAAATTTGGATCTTTCATCTCATTATTAAAACCATGGTGATAGTTATCGGTTAAAGTTGGCGATAATGGCGGTGCCAGCCAGGACCACTTACCAGTCACTTGGCGTTCTGCTTGAGCTTCCTTTTGTTGAAAAAGTTCAAACTGTTTAGAAGCTGTTAAGTGATCAACAATTGAAACGCCTTGCGATTTGAATGAATGATAGACCGCATAATTCAATTCAACTAATGCCCGATCTTTGTTGAATGTATTATTTTTTAGTGTATCAAAATTGAAAGCATCTGCAACTTTTTCTAATAAATTATAGCGATAAGAATCAGTAAAATTTCGAACTGCAATTTCAGTGACCATATACCAGCCGTTAAAAGGAGCGCAGGTATATGTGATGCCACCGATAACTAAGTTCATATTTGAAATAATAGGAACGGCATACCATTTTAAATTAAGTGCTTTTAATTTAGGGTAATGCTCATGTATAATATCAACTTCTTTCACAAGTTCAGAAGGAAGTTCATGATATGTTACACGCTTCCCAGGAATTTGAAAGATTAATGGTAACACATCAAAATCTGTATGATTACCTTGCCATCCTAAGTGTTGTGCTAGACGAGTCACGTCTCGTTCTGCAGGGTCACCCATGTCATCGTATCCAGCATAGCGAATGATTTGATTGTTGAAAATTTTAGGTGGGTTTTCCGCTGAAAAAATAGTAATTGTAGGTTTTATTTTTCCGCCATTTGTTGCTAAAGATAAATGCTGATGGATTGAATTTATAAAGGACGATTCATCTTGAACATCTCTCGCATCAATAACGTTTAACGATTCCCAAAATAGTCGACCGATACAACGATTTGAATTTCTCCATGCCATTTTGGCACCATACGTTAATTCTTCTAATGTATGTGTATAAATACCAGATTCTTCAATTTCTTGCTCTATTTGTAGTATACGAGCATTCATTTTAGTTTGTGAATATTTTAATTCTCTATACATAGTTTGGATAAATTGTATGGCTTTTTCCCTTAACATATGCTCACCTCATCACCATTATAATGGAGAGCTATTAAAAGGCCATAAAAAAGATTACATTGTCACTAATTTGTCTTTTAAAGCAGATCACATAAAGTATGTATTAAACAACTAAATTATTCTGAATGTTTGAATTATGATAAAATATATAAAAAGATCGATTGGAGAGAGTCTTGTGTATCAATATAGTGATGATAGTTTAATGTTGCATAATGATTTATATCAAATAAATATGGCAGAAAGTTATTGGCATGACGGCATACATGAGCGAATGGCAGTTTTTGATTTGTATTTTAGAAATATGCCATTTGATAGTGGTTATGCAGTATTTAATGGTTTGAAACGGGTAATTCAGTTTGTGGAAAATTTTAAATTTACAGATTCAGACATTGCTTATCTTGCATCTATAGGTTATCAGGATGACTTTTTAGAATATTTAAAGCAATTAAGATTTACTGGCCATATTCATGCGATGCAAGAAGGAGAGCTTTGCTTTGGAAATGAACCCATGTTAAGGGTGGAAGCGCCTTTAATTCAAGCACAATTGTTGGAAACAGAATTACTGAATATCATCAATTTTCACACTTTAATTGCAACGAAAGCCAGTCGTATTCGTCAAGTAGCCCCGAACGATATATTAATGGAATTTGGAACTAGACGTGCACAAGAATTAGATGCTGCTTTGTGGGGAGCTAGAGCTGCTTATATTGGAGGATTTAATTCAACGAGTAACGTGCGTGCGGGTAAGCTATTCGGTTTGCCAGTTTCAGGTACACATGCGCATGCGTTAGTACAAACATATGGGGATGAATATACGGCATTTAAAAAATACGCTGAACGACATAAAGATTGTGTCTTTCTTGTTGATACATTTCACACATTGAAGTCAGGTGTACCAACTGCGATTAAAGTTGCTAAAGAATTAGGAGATAAGATTAATTTTGTTGGTATACGTTTAGATTCTGGCGATATTGCTTACTTGTCTAAAGAAGCACGTCGAATGTTAGATGAAGCAGGTTTTCCTAATGCTAAGATAATTGCTTCAAACGATTTAGATGAACAGACTATTATGAGCTTGAAATCCCAAGGTGCATGTGTAGATTCTTGGGGTGTAGGTACAAAATTAATCACTGGTTATGATCAGCCAGCTTTGGGTGCGGTATATAAACTTGTTGCCGTTGAAAATAATGAAGGCCAATACGTTGATCGTATTAAATTATCTAATAATGCAGAAAAAGTAACGACACCAGGTAAGAAAAAAGTATATCGCATCATTAATAAGAAAACAGGGAAATCGGAAGGGGATTATATAACGTTAGAACACGAAAATCCTAATAATGAGAGTCGATTGAAAATGTTTCATCCGGTTCATACTTATAAGATGAAATATATTAAATCATTTGATGCTATTGATTTACACCATGTAATCTTTGAAC
Organism: Staphylococcus lugdunensis; assembly: GCF_001558775.1. Classification (NCBI taxonomy): domain Bacteria; kingdom Bacillati; phylum Bacillota; class Bacilli; order Caryophanales; family Staphylococcaceae; genus Staphylococcus; species Staphylococcus lugdunensis. Next base: position 2,484,962 of record NZ_CP014022.1, read on the forward strand.
AAGGTAAACTGGTTTATGATTTACCTTCTGAAGATGAGGCGCAAGCCTATTTAACAAAAGCATTATCTCAATTGTGGGATGAAAATAAACGTTATTTAAATCCCCAAGAGTATCCCGTTGATTTAAGTACAGCATGTTGGGAAAATAAACATAAACGTATATTTGAGGTTGCTGAGCACGTGAAAGAGATGGAGGAAGAAAATGACTAAGTTACAAGATATCATTGTTAAGGAAATGAAAGTTAAAAAAGAGATTAATGAAGCAGAAGAAATTGAAAGTATTAAGTCATTTATTAAAAATTATGTACTATCACATTCATTCATCAAAAGTTTAGTTCTTGGCATATCTGGTGGACAGGATTCAACGTTAACTGGTAAACTCGCACAGCTAGCTGTAGATGAATTAAACGCAGAAGGTCGTAAATGCGAATTTATTGCGGTTAAATTACCGTATGGTGTGCAAAAAGATGCAGCTGAAGTTGACGATGCAATCGCGTTTATTCAACCTGATAAAGTAGTGACTGTAAATATCAAGCCTGCTGTAGATCAAAGTGTTACTTCTCTACAAGAAGCGGGTATCAAGTTAACAGATTTTCAAAAAGGCAATGAAAAGGCAAGAGAGCGCATGAAAGTACAGTTTTCCATCGCATCTCATACGCAAGGCATTGTTGTTGGTACGGATCATTCTGCGGAAAATATTACCGGCTTTTTTACTAAGTATGGTGATGGTGCTGCAGATATTGCGCCAATTTTCGGTTTGAATAAACGTCAAGGACGCCAACTCTTAGTCTTCTTACATGCACCTAAACATTTATATGAGAAGGTTCCTACTGCTGATTTAGAAGATGATAAACCGCAATTACCAGATGAAGAAGCGTTAGGTGTAACTTATAATGATATAGATGATTATTTAGAAGGAAAAGGTGTATCTGAGGCAGCTCGTCAAACAATTGAACGTCATTATATTAGAAATGCTCATAAAAGAGAACTGGCTTATACACGATATAGCTGGCCCAAAAGTGATATGAATACTGAAAGTTAATAAAAAAACTAGTGACAAAAATCAGTTTGGCTGATAAAATAATCTGGATTTGATGAATGAAAAGAGGAATTTTATGTCTGCAATTGCACAAAACCCATGGCTCATGGTATTTGCTATTTTTATTATTAATGTGTGCTATGTGACATTCCTAACCATGAGGACGATTCTAACACTAAAAGGATATCGATATGTTGCTGCAGTCGTGAGCTTTTTAGAAGTATTAGTCTATGTCGTAGGTTTAGGATTAGTAATGTCAAGTTTAGATCAAATACAAAACATTTTTGCATATGCGCTGGGCTTTTCTGTTGGAATTATCGTTGGTATGAAAATAGAAGAAAAGTTAGCGCTAGGTTATGTTGTAGTTAATGTAACCTCTGGTGAATACGAACATGATTTGCCGAATGAATTGCGAAATTTAGGCTATGGTGTGACACACTACGCAGCTTTTGGACGCGATGGCAGTCGTATGGTGATGCAAATATTAACTCCACGCAAATATGAGCTTAAATTAATGGATACCATAAAAAATCTAGATCCTAAAGCATTTATTATTGCATATGAGCCTAGAAATATACATGGTGGTTTCTGGACGAAAGGTGTACGTAAACGTAAGTTAGCAGCTTATGAACCTGAAGAATTAGAAAGTGTTGTGGATTATGAAATTCCAAGTAAATGACAATGAAACAATAACTGAATGTATACAACGCATGCGCTCTGACGGATATATACCAATACGTCGAATTGAAAAGCCTATATTTCAAGGGCTTGCTGACGGTAGCATAGAAGTATTAAAACAGGAAGTCATTTTTATAGGAAAGAAATTGAATACAGATTAGTTCTATTAAGATAAACAGTTTGGAACATCTTTATAATTTAGGCTATGAACTATATATTTGCAGTAGTTGGCTGGATTGAAAACACGCTGATACCAAGCTTTTTTAATTCTAGTCAACCATATCGGGGCGGGAATACGAATTCATAATGAATTCTGTCCGGCTCCTTTTTTGTGGTAAAAATGTTGATAGTAATTGTTTTCGTATTCAGATTATCATAGAATATGAAAGTAAGGAAAAACTTTATACATTTAATTGAAATTTTGATAAGCTAAGGTTGAAGTGATTAAAAAACGAACTTTTTCGTTTTATTTCGTATTATTGTACAGTTTTAATGTTGAGTCATTCATCAAATTACTAGTGATAGGAGTTAAAAAAATGATAGAGCGCTATTCAAGAGAAGAAATGTCAAAGATATGGACAGATCAAAATCGTTACGAAGCATGGTTAGAAGTAGAAATTTTAGCTTGTGAAGCATGGAGTGAATTAGGATATATTCCTAAAGACGATGTTAAAAAAATTCGCCAAAATGCAAAAGTAGATGTCAATCGGGCTAAAGAAATAGAGGAACAAACACGTCATGATGTTGTTGCCTTTACAAGACAAGTTTCAGAAACACTTGGAGAAGAAAGAAAATGGGTGCATTATGGACTCACTTCAACTGATGTCGTAGATACAGCGTTAAGTTACGTCATTAAACAAGCCAATGATATCATTGAAAAAGATTTAGAACGATTTATAACTGTTCTAGCTGAAAAAGCTCAAAAATACAAATATACCTTAATGATGGGACGTACGCATGGGGTGCATGCTGAACCTACAACTTTCGGTATCAAAATGGCACTATGGTATACGGAAATGAAACGTAACTTAAAGCGCTTTAAAGAGGTGCGCAAAGAAATTGAAGTAGGGAAAATGAGCGGTGCTGTTGGTACATTTGCGAATATCCCTCCTGAAATTGAAAGCTATGTGTGTAAGCACTTAGGTATTGATGCAGCGCCAGTTTCAACACAAACATTACAACGGGATCGTCACGCATATTATATTGCAACGCTAGCGCTTATAGCTACGTCTATGGAAAAATTTGCAGTAGAGATTAGAAACTTACAAAAAACAGAAACACGTGAAGTTGAAGAAGCATTTGCCAAAGGACAAAAAGGCTCTTCTGCTATGCCACATAAACGCAATCCAATCGGATCAGAAAATATCACTGGCATATCTCGCGTAATAAGAGGCTATATTACAACTGCATATGAAAATGTACCTTTATGGCATGAACGTGATATATCACATTCTTCTGCTGAACGTATTATGTTACCTGATGTTACTATTGCATTAGATTATGCGCTTAACCGTTTTACAAATATTGTAGATAGACTAACTGTTTATGAAGATAATATGAGAAATAATATTGATAAAACATTTGGTCTTATATATTCGCAACGTGTATTATTAGCACTTATCAATAAAGGAATGGTAAGAGAAGAAGCTTATGATAAAGTACAGCCAAAAGCAATGGAATCATGGGAAACGAAAACACCGTTCCGCGAATTAATTGAACAAGATGAAACAATTACAAATGTATTATCTAAGGATGAATTAGACGAATGCTTTGATCCAAAACACCATTTAAATCAAGTGGATACAATTTTTAATCGTGCTGGTTTAGAATAACTCCTTAACTTCTTGCGTATATTTGACTACACTTTAATCATTTAGTACGTTAAAATGAGATTAAATATTGAAAATGAGTCTAGGGGTTGTTAACGATGCAAATTGAAAAATTACGTGGGAAAGCATTAGATGAATTATTTGATGCAATACTCACTCTTGAAAATAGAGAAGAGTGTTATCAATTCTTCGATGATTTATGCACCGTCAATGAAATACAGTCATTATCGCAGCGATTACAAGTAGCTAAAATGATAAAGCAGGGTTATACCTATGCAACGATAGAGCAAGAATCGGGCGCATCAACTGCAACGATTTCACGTGTAAAACGCTCATTACAATGGGGTAATGATGCATATACAATGATTCTTGACCGATTAAATATTAAGACAAAAGAATAGTGTTACAACATGGCTGGGACAATGATTTTGTCTCAGCCATGTTTGACGTAATGATAATCGAATTTATTTGGCATAATAGTTTAGAAATGAGAATAGAAAATGATATAATTTAAGGTATGTTAAAAAAGGAGATACTTGTATGTATGATTTAAAAGAATGGCGCCATGTATTTAAATTAGACCCTGCAAAAGTTATTAATGACAGCGATTTAGATGCAATTTGTATGTCCAACACAGACGCAATTATTATTGGTGGCACAGATAATGTAACAGAAGATAATGTATTGCATTTAATGAGTAGAGTACGTAGATATCCTATTCCTTTAGTGTTAGAAATTTCCAATATTGATAGCGTTATGCCAGGATTTGATTTTTATTTCGTGCCTACAGTATTAAATAGTGCAGATGTTAAATATCAAAATGGTATGTTACATAAGGCATTAAAACAATATGAACATGTTATCAATTTTGATGAACTGTTTTTAGAAGGCTATATCGTACTTAATCCAGAAAGCAAAGTAGCTGAAGTAACACAAGCGCAAACAGCTTTAAATGAAGAAGATCTCATTGCTTATGCTCAAATGGTTGATCAGCTATATCATTTACCAATCATGTATATAGAATATAGTGGTATTTATGGTGATGTAGAAAAAGTTAAGTCAGTAGCTGAAACCTTGACTAGCACGCAATTATTTTATGGTGGCGGTATATCTACGTTGTCAGAAGCACAGCAAATGGCCAATTATGCGCATACAATTGTGGTTGGAGATTTAATCTATACAGATATTAAGCAAGCATTGAAAACAGTAAAAATTAAGAAGGAGTTTCAGTAATGAATTCATTAGTTGCAAATATGAACGACGAACAAAGCGAAGCCGTGAGAACGACAGAAGGGCCACTTTTGATTATGGCTGGTGCTGGCTCAGGTAAAACAAGAGTGCTTACGCATAGAATTGCATATTTATTAAATGAAAAAGGTGTTTCGCCATATAACATACTAGCAATTACGTTTACCAATAAAGCAGCTAAAGAAATGAAGCAACGTGTTGAACAATTAGTCGGTGAAGAAGCATCAGTTATCTGGATGTCAACATTTCATTCGATGTGTGTCAAAATTTTACGTAGAGATGCTGATCGCATTGGCATCGAACGAAATTTTACTATAATAGACCCGACAGATCAAAAATCAGTCATTAAAGATGTATTAAAAAATGAAAATATTGATAGTAAAAAATTTGAACCACGTATGTTTATATCAGCAATAAGTAATTTAAAAAATGAATTAAAGACACCCGACGATGCTCAAAAAGAAGCGAATAATTATCACGAACAGATGATTGCTACTGTTTATAGTGGTTATCAACGACAATTATCTCGTAATGAAGCGCTTGATTTTGATGATTTAATTATGACTACAATCCGGTTATTTGAGCGTGTTCCAGATGCATTAGAATATTATCAAAATAAATTTCAATATATCCATGTAGATGAATATCAAGATACCAATAAAGCTCAATATACATTAGTGAAAATGTTAGCCAGTAAATTTAAAAATTTATGTGTAGTAGGTGATTCAGACCAATCAATTTATGGTTGGCGTGGCGCAGATATTCAAAATATATTATCTTTTGAAGAAGACTATCCTGAAGCTAAAAGCATCTATTTAGAACAAAATTATCGTTCAACGAAAACAATACTTAATGCAGCAAATGAAGTGATTAAAAATAATACTGAACGAAAGCCTAAAGGACTTTGGACAGCCAATACCAATGGTGAAAAAATTAAGTATTATGAGGCCATGACCGAGCGAGATGAAGCAGAATATGTCGTACGAGAAGTCATGAAACATCAGCGCAATGGCAAAAGCTATGGCGTCATTGCAATTTTATATCGTACAAATGCACAGTCACGTGTCCTAGAAGAAACATTTATGAAATCAAATATTCCTTATACTATGGTTGGTGGTCAAAAGTTCTATGACAGAAAGGAAATTAAAGATTTACTTAGTTATTTGAGAATCGTAGCAAATAGTAATGATGATATTAGTTTACAACGTATTATCAATGTTCCAAAAAGAGGTATAGGACCATCTTCTGTTGAGAAAATTCAGGCATATGCATTACAAAATAATATCAGTATGTTTGATGCATTATCAGAAGCGGACTTTATCGGACTTTCTAAAAAAGTAACACAAGGATGTATACAGTTTTATGATTTATTACAGAATTTGATTAAAGAACAAGAATTTTTAGAAATCAGTGAAATTGTAGAAGAAATATTAGAAAAAACAGGTTATCGCGCTATGTTAGAACGAGAGCAAACGATAGAATCACGCAGTCGTTTGGAAAACCTTGATGAATTTATGTCAGTGCCTAAAGACTATGAAGAAAATACGCCACTTGAAGAACAATCTTTAATTAATTTCTTAACAGATTTATCATTAGTAGCAGATATTGATGAAGCACAAATTGATGATGGCGTAACAATGATGACAATGCACTCGGCTAAAGGTCTTGAATTTCCTATTGTATTTTTAATGGGAATGGAAGAATCATTATTCCCTCATATTAGAGCGATTAAAAGCGATGATGATCATGACATGCAAGAAGAACGACGAATTTGTTATGTGGCTATAACACGTGCAGAAGAGCAACTTTATATTACTAGAGCTACAAGTAGAATGCTGTTCGGACGCTCACAATCTAATATGCCATCCCGTTTCCTAGAAGAAATACCTGAAGATTTATTAGAATTACCAAACCTAGATAAACGTCAAACCATTGCACCTAAGTCAAAATCTATGGTAAAACGTGGCTATAGTAAACGAGTTACTTCTCCTAAGAGAGAGGTTAAGTCATCGGATTGGCATGTTGGAGATAAGGTCATACACAAAGCATGGGGCGAAGGTATGGTTAGTCATGTTAATGAGAAAAATGGCTCTGTAGAATTAGATATTATATTTAAGTCACAAGGTCCTAAACGCTTGTTAGCTCAATTTGCACCGATTGAAAAAAAGGAGGATTAAATCATGGATAATTTGCAACATCGTGTTAATGAATTACATGATTTATTAAATCAATATAGTTATGAATATTATGTTCAGGATAACCCCTCTGTTCCTGACAGCGAATATGATAAGCTTCTTCATGAATTAATCCAAATTGAAGCGGATCATCCTGAGTATAAAACGACTGATTCTCCAACGGTGCGTGTTGGCGGTGAAGCCCAATCTTCATTCGAAAAGGTTAGACATGATACACCAATGCTTAGTTTAGGTAATGCCTTTAATGAAGAGGATTTAAAGCGTTTTGATCAACGCATTCGTGATCACATAGGTGAGGTAGAATATATGTGTGAGCTGAAAATTGACGGTTTAGCAGTATCTTTAAAATATGAAAACGGAAAATTTGTGCAAGGATTGACGCGTGGAGACGGTACGACTGGAGAAGATATTACTGAAAATTTAAGAACGATCCATGCTATCCCTTTGAAATTAAAAGAGCCATTAAACTTCGAAGTACGTGGTGAAGCATATATGCCTAGAGCTTCATTTATGTCCTTAAATAAACAAAAAGAGAAAAATAACGAACAACCGTTTGCAAATCCAAGAAACGCTGCTGCAGGTTCGTTGCGGCAATTAGATTCAAAGTTGGCAGCTAAACGAAAGTTAAGTGTATTTTTATATAGTGTCAATGATTTCTCTGATTTTAATGCAACAACTCAAAGTGATGCTTTGGATGAACTGGATCGCTTAGGCTTCAAAACGAATAAAGAACGTGAGTGTGTGAGTGATATTGATGGTGTATTGGCGTACATTGAAAAATGGACTGCGAAACGTGAATCATTAGCTTATGATATTGATGGTATCGTGATTAAAGTTAATGATTTAGCACAACAAGAAGAGATGGGTTACACGCAAAAATCGCCTAGATGGGCAATTGCATATAAATTTCCTGCTGAAGAAGTAGTTACACGGCTGTTAGACATTGAATTAAGCATAGGAAGAACCGGAGTAGTAACACCTACGGCTATTCTAGAACCAGTTAAAGTGGCCGGAACCACAGTTTCACGTGCATCATTGCATAATGAAGATTTAATACATGAGCGTGATATTCGCATTGGAGATAGTGTTGTTGTGAAAAAAGCAGGAGACATTATTCCAGAAGTGGTAAAAAGTATTATCGAGCGGCGCCCCAATGATGCCGAAACGTATCATATGCCAACGCATTGTCCTAGCTGCGGACATAAGTTAGTAAGAATTGAAGGTGAAGTAGCTTTACGCTGCATCAATCCAAAATGCCAGGCTCAACTGGTTGAAGGACTTATTCATTTCGTATCTAGACAAGCTATGAATATTGATGGTTTAGGAACGAAAATCATCCAGCAACTCTATCAGCATGAATTGATTAAAGATGTTGCAGATATTTTCTATTTAACTGAAGAAGATTTATTACCCTTAGAACGCATGGGTAAAAAGAAAGTAGAGAATCTATTACAAGCTATCGACAAAGCTAAATCTAATTCTTTAGAACATTTACTGTTTGGTCTTGGTATTCGTCATTTAGGTGCCAAAGCAAGTTATGTTTTGGCTGAGAAATACGAGACGATAGAACGTTTGTTAACTGTTACCGAAGATGAACTTATAAGCATTCATGATATTGGTGACAAACTTGCGCAATCTGTCGTCACATACTTAGAAAATGAAGATATTCAATCATTGATTTCTAAATTAGCTAACAAAGATGTTAATATGACTTTTAAAGGGGTAAAGATTTCAGAATTAGCTGGTCACCCAGAGTTTCAAGATAAAACAATTGTATTAACGGGCAAACTAGAACAGATGACTCGTAAAGAAGCGGCTGATTGGCTTCAGTTACAAGGTGCAAAAGTGACCAATAGTGTAACTAAAAACACAGATTTAGTTATTGCAGGTGAAGATGCAGGGTCTAAATTAACAAAAGCACAGAAGTTTGGTACTGAAATTTGGTCAGAAAGTGACTTTATTAACAAGCAAACGGAAATAATGGAGTAGAGGAGAACGGCGATGAAGCGGACAATAATTTTATTGATTTCAGTATTATTTATATTAGCGGCTTGTAGTAACGGTAATCAAGATGATAGAAAAGATAAATCAGCCGATCATCCAAACAGTGCGAATCAAATTGCGACTGATAAAGATGTACAGGGTGATAACTATCGTACCTTACTCCCATTTAAAGAAAGCAAAGCGCGTGGTATTTTACAGGATAATATGACGAATGGATATAATGGAGAAGATTTTGAGAGAGGGCTGTTGAATTTAAGCAAAGACGTCTTTTCAACTGACAAGTATTTATACCAAGATGGTCAATATCTATCGAAGTCTACAATTAATGCATATCTTGAGCCTAAATTTACTAAAGATGAAATTGACAAAATGAGTGAAAGCGAACAAAAGGATAAAAATGCAAATGAGAATTTAGGCCTTAATCCATCACATCATGGAGAAACAGACAAAGCTAAAATTGCTAAAAAATCTCCTGCATATTTATCGAATATACTAGAACAAGATTTTTATGGCAACAGGGATAAAAAAGGTTCAAATATTAAAGGAATGACTATTGGACTAGCAATGAATAGTGTTTATTATTACCAAAAGGAAAAAGATGGAGAAACATATAGTGAAAATTTAGATGACAAAGAAATTGAGAAACAAGGTAAATCCATGGCATCTGAAATACTATCTCGTTTACGTGCAAACGAAGACTTGAAAGATATACCGATTCATTTTGCTATCTATAAACAATCTGGTCAAGACTCTATTTCTCCGGGAAGCTTTATCGCACAAACAACTGCAGATGATGGCCAAACTACGATCAATCATTGGAAGTCCATTAATGAAAAAACAGTCTTATTGCCTTCAGATGATGCAGATAAGTTAAACGAGACATTAAACAATAACTTTAAGCAATTTAATAATAATTTACAGTCATATTTTACAAACTTTACTCAAGCAGCAGGTAAAGTGAAATTTGTAGATAAAAAACCACGTCAACTTACAGTAGATTTACCTATAGATTATTATGGGCAAGCTGAAACGATTGCAATCACTCAATATGTTACTGAACAAGCTAATAAATATTTTGATAACATCGATAGTTACGAAATACGTATTAAAGACGGTAATACTTCAAGAGCTTTAATCAGTAAATCAAAAGATGACAAAGAGCCACAAGTGCATATTTATAATAACTAGAAACTTTTTTAAAGGCGGAAGGACTTATATTAGTTCATATCCGCCTTTTGTTTATTTAAATAAGTTTAGGGAAATGAATCAAATACACCATTATTAAGTGAATAACTTTAATGGTTATTATTTCACATTGTATTAAATAAATTTAATGAGATAGGTTGGGTTTTATGGAATTAAAACATTTAAACATGGTAGTTAGAGATGTACAAAAGGCTAAAACATTTTTCGAAAAATATTTCGATATGACATGTTTTGTTAACGCGGGTAAACAGTTCGTGGCTATGCATGATGAAAATCATTTTGTCTTTAATTTGATTTATGGCGATGATTTTAAATATCCTAAAGAATTGCACATTGGTTTTCCGCAAAAAAGTATTGAAGATGTCGATGCGATGTATGAACGACTTACGAAAGATGGTTATGCTTCTGAAGAACCAACCTATACGCATAATGCTTATACATTTTACTTTATGTCTCCAGCAGAATTTACAATTGAGATATATCATGATGTTAATCAAGAGACGAAGTTAAAGATGCCTGATTATTTTAAAGAATAGGCGCCACAATTTATGGAATTATATAAACAATAGCGTTAAATTATCTAGTGAAAAACACACTCTAAAAGTTAGACTAACGTTTACCTTTTAGGGTGTGTTTAATTAAATTAAAAAATCATATGCTAAATAAATGATGCGGTATTAATTATATCGTGATATTACAATTGCATTACTCCATGCTAGATAATATTTGACTAGCAAGCCACAATGAACAACATGATGAAAAAGATGCAATTGATGTCATTAGACACAAATAATTCAGCATATCCAAGATGAAATTGTAAGTCTTATATTATCTTTACATTTAAATATAACGCGCAAATGTTTTACATTTACTTTTCACGGATTATGGTTTTGACTTTTTCAATATCTTTATTGACAAAATCTCCAGGTTTCTGTGTTAATAAACTGACAACATAAGTTACTATAACGCTAGTTAAGAATCCAGGGATAATTTCGTATATACCGAAAATTTCATTGATTGTTGCCAAAGGTTTGATCCATACAATCCAAATAATAACGACTACCGCACCAGCAATCATGCCACTTAGTGCGCCGGTACGCGTTAAGTTTCTCCAATAAAGAGAATATAACACTAAAGGACTAAAGGCAGCACCGAAACCGGCCCAAGCATTTCCAACTAAATTAAGAATTGTATCATTTGGAGACCATGCGATTGCTAATGCCACAATTGCGACAATTAGTACCGATAATCTACCTACAAGAACAAACTCTCGTTGATGCTCAGCAGCATGTTTCTCCCCACGAATTAATTTATAAAAATCCTCTGTTAGTGAACTAGAAGTAACTAATAATTGAGATGAAATGGTGCTCATAATCGCCGCTAAAATTGCAGCTAATAAAAAGCCACCAACAAGTGGATGAAATAAAATTTGACTCATGACGATAAATAGTGTTTCTGGATCTTCCATTTTGATATGAGTATCAGAAATAAAAGCAATACCTGTTAACCCCACACCGACAGCGCCTAATAAACCAACAGCCATCCAACTAATTCCTAGGCGACGTGCTTTAGGAAGCAATTGATGTGATTTTATTGACATAAAACGTACGATAATATGTGGTTGACCAAAGTATCCTAATCCCCAAGCAAAAAGGGAAATAATTCCTAAAGTTGTTGTTCCACGAAATAAGTCTAAATTTGTTGGTTTCATTTCAGCAACACGATTGAAAGTATCCCATCCATTAAGTTGCATCATAGCAACAATTGGTACCATGACCATTGCAATTAGCATAATAACGCCTTGGAAAAAATCAGTAATTGATACCGCTAGATATCCTCCGAAAAACGTGTAAGCAATAACAATGACGGCTACTAGAAGCAAACCGATATGATAATTTAGTCCAAAAGCACTTTCAAACAGTTTGCCACCAGAAACAAATCCGGAATGCGTGTATAATGTGAAAAATATAACGATGATTAAACCAGAGAATATTTTTAGGATGTTATTTTTATCATTTAATCTATTTTTAAAAAAATCTGGAAGTGTGATAGCGTCCCCAGCTATTTCGGTATAAACTCTAAGCCTCGGTGCAACAATAATATAATTAAGATAAGCGCCAAGTGTTAGTCCGATTGTTATCCAAATAGCAGATAATCCAGTGCTATAGACAGAACCTGGAAGTCCCATAATCATCCAGCCACTCATATCTGAAGCACCTGCGGATAATGCAGTTATGTAAGGGCCAATGTTTCGACCACCCAACATGTATTCACTAATATTATCTGTTGCTTGTCTGTAGCCATAATATCCGATAATCAGTAAAATAATAAAGTAAATGGCAATCATAATATACGTTTGCCAGTCTGTTTGCACTTGATTTTGCAATGTAGAACCCAATAATAACATATGAAGAACCCCCTTTATTTTTAGTTACATGTAATATTATACAATATGATGAATGAGATAGAGAAGATAAATTTTATGCCTTCTAAATTTTTAAGGAATATAAGTTTTTAATAAGGTATTTTAAGTATAGATTTTATATTCAGAATTTTTAAATTAATGAATACTATGCTATTAAAATTCTGGATTTTGTATATGTAACTAGGATAATGGCATAAATATCATAAATGAGTAACATTATTTTAATGCTTTTAGACATAAAAGGGATAATGATGTATTGCTGAGCTAATTCACACATTACCGAACGTTACATTTTTCAATAGTTTTTTAATTTAATAGCCTTAAACTAAAGTAAGTTGGGCTGTGGCACCGAAAGCTTTATTATAAAATAAGATTTTTGTCTTGCTCCCGTGTAATGTAATAAATATTTAGATTTTTGTGTCGAAATTTGATACAATTTTATGATGAATGAGTAATAAGGAGGCTTTTAATTTAATGACAAAGGTAACACGCGAAGAAGTTGAACATATCGCTAACTTAGCAAGACTTCAAATTTCTCCTGAAGAAACTGAAGAAATGGCAACAACGCTTGAAAGTATTTTAGATTTTGCAAAACAAAATGATAGTGCAGCTACTGAAGGTGTTGAGCCAACATATCACGTTTTAGATTTACAAAATGTGTTACGTGAAGATAAAGCTCAAGAGGGTATTCCTCAAGAACTTGCATTAAAAAATGCAAAAGAAACAGAAGATGGTCAGTTTAAAGTTCCAGCCATCATGAATGAGGAGGACGCTTAAGATGAGTATTCGATATGAATCAATTGAGAATCTACAACAATTAATTAAAGATAAAAAAGTTAAACCATCAGATATTGTTAAAGATATTTATGATGCAATTGAAGAGACAGATCCAACGATTAAATCGTTTTTAACATTAGATAAAGAAAATGCAGTTAAGAAAGCACAAGAATTAGATCATTTACAAGATAAAGACCAAATGGATGGAAAGCTCTTCGGTATACCAATGGGGATTAAAGATAATATTATTACTGAAGGTGTAGAAACAACTTGTGCTAGCAAGATGTTAGAAGGATTTGTTCCAATTTATGAATCAACAGTAATGAATAAATTAAAGCATGAAAATGCAGTATTAATCGGTAAATTAAACATGGATGAATTTGCTATGGGAGGTTCAACCGAAACGTCTTACTTCAAAAAAACGGTCAATCCCTTTGATCACACGGCCGTACCGGGTGGATCATCAGGTGGTTCTGCTGCGGCTGTAGCAGCAGGCTTAGTACCATTTAGTTTAGGGTCTGATACTGGAGGATCAATTAGACAACCAGCAGCATATTGTGGCGTAGTTGGTATGAAACCTACTTATGGTCGAGTATCTCGTTTTGGTTTAGTAGCATTCGCTTCATCATTAGATCAAATTGGACCTATTACGCGTAATGTTAAAGATAATGCCCTCGTGCTAGAAGCTATTTCAGGCGTTGATGCACACGATTCAACTAGTGCGCCTGTAGATGATGTTGATTTCACTTCAGACATTGGAAAAGATATTAAAGGTCTTAAAGTAGCGTTACCTAAAGAGTATTTAGGAGAAGGTGTCAGTGAAGATGTTAAATCATCAGTTAAAAATGCTGTAGAAACACTTAAATCATTAGGTGCTGAAGTAGAAGAAGTATCATTACCTAATACAAAATATGGTATTCCTTCATATTATGTTATCGCATCTTCAGAAGCATCAGCTAACTTGGCTCGTTTTGATGGTATCCGCTATGGTTATCACTCAAAAGAAGCGCAAACATTAGAAGAGCTATATAAAATGTCTCGTTCCGAAGGTTTTGGTGCTGAAGTAAAACGTCGTATTTTCCTTGGGACTTTTGCATTAAGTTCTGGATATTACGATGCATATTATAAAAAATCGCAAAAAGTAAGAACATTAATTAAAAATGATTTTGATAGAGTATTTGAAGATTATGATGTTATTGTGGGTCCTACTGCGCCAACAACTGCTTTCAATTTAGGTGATGAACTAGATGATCCACTAACAATGTATGCAAATGACTTATTAACGACACCGGTAAACTTAGCTGGCTTACCAGGTATTTCTGTTCCTTGTGGACAATCCAATGGACGACCAATTGGCTTACAATTTATTGGTAAACCATTTGATGAAAAGACGTTATATCGTGTTGCTTATCAATATGAAACACAATACAACCTACATGACGCATACGAAAATTTATAAGGAGTGGAAATAATGCATTTTGAAACAGTTATCGGACTTGAAGTTCACGTTGAGTTAAAAACAGATTCTAAAATGTTCTCTCCCTCACCCGCACATTTTGGGGCAGAACCAAACTCAAATACCAATGTAATTGATTTAGGATATCCGGGTGTCTTACCTGTTGTTAATAAACGTGCTGTTGATTGGGCAATGCGTGCATCAATGGCTTTAAACATGGATATTGCAACAAATTCTAAATTTGATCGTAAAAACTATTTCTATCCAGATAATCCAAAAGCGTATCAAATTTCACAATTTGATGAACCAATTGGTGAACATGGATATATTGATATTGAAGTAGATGGAGAAACAAAGCGTATTGGCATTACGCGTTTACACATGGAAGAAGATGCTGGTAAATTATCACACAAAGACGGCTATTCATTAGTCGATCTTAATCGCCAAGGTACGCCATTAATTGAAATAGTTTCTGAGCCTGATATTCGCTCTCCAAAAGAAGCTTATGCGTATTTGGAAAAATTACGTTCAATTATTCAATATACAGGTGTGTCAGATTGTAAAATGGAAGAAGGTTCATTACGTTGTGACGCCAATATTTCATTACGCCCATATGGGCAAAAAGAATTCGGTACTAAAACGGAATTAAAAAACCTTAACTCATTTAACTATGTTAGAAAAGGTTTGGAATATGAAGAAAAACGTCAAGAAGAAGAATTGCTCAATGGTGGTGTCATTGGACAAGAGACACGTCGTTTTGATGAGTCTACAGGTAAAACAATATTAATGCGTGTTAAAGAAGGTTCAGATGATTATCGTTACTTCCCAGAACCGGATATCGTTCCATTGTATGTTGATGACGCATGGAAAGAACGTGTACGACAAACCATTCCTGAACTACCAGATGAACGTAAAGCAAAATATGTCAAAGAATTAGGTTTACCAGAGTATGATGCACACGTGTTAACACTTACAAAAGAAATGTCTGATTTCTTTGAAGGTGCTGTAGCACAAGGTGCAGATGTGAAGTTAACATCTAACTGGCTCATGGGTGGCGTAAATGAATATTTAAATAAAAATCAAGTTGATTTAGAAGAAACAAAGTTAACACCTGAAAACTTAGCAGGTATGATTAAACTTATTGAAGATGGCACAATGAGCAGTAAAATTGCGAAAAAAGTTTTCCCTGAATTAGCTGAAAATGGTGGAGACGCAAAACAAATCATGGAAGACAAAGGTTTAGTGCAAATTTCAGACGAAGCAACTTTATTGAAATTTGTTAATGAAGCATTAGATAATAATCCACAATCAGTTGAAGATTATAAAAATGGTAAAGGTAGAGCGATGGGCTACTTAGTTGGTCAAATTATGAAAGCTTCAAAAGGCCAAGCGAATCCACAAATTGTCAATAAGTTATTGAAACAACAATTAGATCAACGCTAATATTATTTTCACAAACATGTGAAGTAATATTCATAGATTTATGCAATAGCTATAATATGAATATGTGAAGCGGCCACCTTTATAATATAAAAAAGAGTATGAGAACGCATAATGTCTTACTAAACATTATGCGTTCTTAATCTATTGTAAAGTTAAATAAATGAAAACTTAATATTCGGTCAATAAAGTCAATTTAAAATTAATAATATTTACGATGTTAGACATAAATACTTTTAACTCCTGAATAAATCATTTAATATAAAGTATGAGTATAAAAAGTAGAGGGATAAACTATGAGAAAACGTGCAAGAATAATTTATAATCCTACATCAGGTAAAGAATTATTTAAAAGAACGTTACCAGATGTATTAATTAAATTAGAACGTGCCGGCTATGAAACGAGCGCTTATGCTACAGAACGTGTAGGTGATGCGACACTTGAAGCTGAACGTGCGTTAGCGTGTAACTATGATATGATTATTGCTGCTGGTGGGGACGGTACATTGAATGAGGTTGTCAACGGGATTGCAGAACAACCAAACAGACCAAAGTTAGGTATTATTCCTATGGGTACGGTTAATGATTTTGGTCGAGCTTTACATTTACCAAATGATATCATGGGGGCATTAGATGTAATCATAAATGGACATACTACAAAAGTAGATATAGGGAAAATGAACAACCGCTACTTTATTAATTTAGCTGCTGGTGGAAAAATTACTCAAGTGTCATATGAAACACCGAGTAAGCTAAAATCCATAGTTGGGCCTTTTGCATATTACATTAAAGGTTTTGAAATGCTTCCACAGATGAATGCTGTAGATATAAGAATTGAATATGATGATGAAGTCTTTCAAGGAGAAACACTGTTATTTTTGTTAGGTTTAACCAATTCAATGGCAGGATTCGAAAAACTTGTTCCTGATGCTAAGTTAGATGATGGTTATTTCACTTTAATTATTGTTGAAAAGGCTAATTTAGCAGAATTAGGTCACATTATGACACTTGCTTCACGTGGGGAACATACCAAACATCCGAAAGTTATTTATAAAAAAGCTAAATCAGTTAATATTTCTTCATTTACTGAGATGCAATTAAATGTGGATGGTGAATATGGTGGGAAATTACCAGCCAATTTTCTAAATTTAAAACGCCATATTGAAGTGTTTACGCCAAAAGACATACATAATGAAGAATTGACGGCAGATCAACAAGTTAAAAGTAGTATTAATGATAATCAAGCAACAACTAGTGAAACATTTAACGATAATGAAAATAATAAGGTTGAATAGTTAGTTGAAGAGGTTGAGGTCTAGTTTGTGGACATAGGGTGTAAGCCACATATCTATATTAAACGACTTAAACCTCTTTTTCATGTGGGGTGAAGATGTGAAAGAAATAAACAAAAATGACATTAGAATCGGTAACGTCATTGATTTAACACACGAAGGGCATGGCGTAGTGAAAATTGATCGTTATCCAATATTTATTCCTAATGTCTTAATAAATGAAGAAATTAAGTATAAAGTTATTAAAGTAAAGAAGAATTTTGCAATAGGTAAATTACTTGAGGTAAATAAAGCGAGTCATCATAGAGTAGACCCTCCTTGTGTTTATTATTGGAAATGTGGAGGCTGTCAATTACAGCATATGAGTTATGAAGCGCAACTTGCAATGAAGAAAGAACAAGTTGTTAATCTTTTTCATAGAAAAGGGCAATTTACTGATACAGTAATCAATGACACTATTGGAATGGATAATCCTTGGCGCTATCGAAATAAGTCGCAAGTACCAATTGGTCAAGATAAAATGAACCATAAAATTATGGGCTATTACCGTCAAAGAAGCCATGATATTATCGATATGGATAGTTGCCTTATCCAAGATAAGCAACACCAAGATATTATGAATCATGTTAAAAAATGGATAAATGAATATCATATCAGTATTTATAACGAGCGGACTAAGAAAGGCGTTTTACGACACTTGGTGATACGCACTGGGCATTATACAGATGAAATCATGGTAATCTTTGTAACGAATGGTTCTAAATTTAAACACGCCAATATGCTGGTGGAACAGTTAAAACAAGCTTTTCCGAACATTACGAGTATCAAACAAAATATTAACAATAGTCATTCCAATGTAATTATGGGTCAGCAGTCGGTGACTTTATATGGGAAAGACAAGATCGTTGATCAATTAAGCGATATTACATTTAAAATTAGTGATCAATCATTTTATCAAATTAATTCTAGCCAAACTGAAAAGCTATATCAAAAGGCCATTGATTATGCGCAATTAGATGGGCAAGAAATTGTACTTGATACGTATTGTGGTATAGGTACAATTGGCTTATATATGGCACCGGTAGCCAAACATGTCTATGGTGTTGAAGTAGTACCCTCTGCAATTAAAGATGCGCGCCAAAATGCACTAGTTAATGATTTACACAACACTACATTTGTGTGTGGTAAAGCGGAAGACGTCATTATGGATTGGCAACGTGAGGGTATCCAACCAGATGTTGTAATGGTAGATCCGCCTAGAAAAGGGTGTGAGGCGCAATTTATTCAAACATTGCTTGATTTAAATCCTGAACGAATTGTTTATATTTCATGCAATCCATCCACACAACAGCGTGACGCACATATGTTAGCTACGCAATATGATTTAAAAGAAATTACACCCGTAGACATGTTTCCACAAACCACACATATTGAGACGGTTGCTTTATTTAAAAAGAAACAGCATAAATAGAATAATTGGTAAATACTTTGTAAAATAATAATTTTCTATTTGTGTTACTTTTTAAGTATTTGACTGGATTATTAAATTCATATTACAGTCAACTTACTTTTTTGAAAAAACCTTTTGAGCATGGAATTAAAGTTGTATACTATAGATGACTTTAATGCACAGGAGGTCGAAGTGATGCACAAAATTGATTTAACTAACGGTATATTAAAGCCATACAGATTTGTTTGTCTTCAATTGGTGGTTATCATGTTTATGATATTGCTGACATATAAATGGGCGTTTACATTTACTCAAGTAATTGAACAAAGTATATTAATTAATGTGACTTTCGGCATAATTGGATTTTTAGTTATGTTAATCGTGCATAAATTAATTCATAAAATGATGTACTTTATTTTGTCAAAAGGCGATAGAATTCACTTCGACTATAAAAAAGGTTTACTCGTCAGTCAAACTTCGGATAAATATTTGAATATTTATCAATTTACAATCACAATGATTGCTCCACTTATTATAATAACAACTGTTTTACTTATTATTTTTAACTTCTATGCTTATTCTTCAATTATTTTTATTAGCAGCATACATATCGGATACTGTCTTATAGATTTATATTTAGTAGGCACTGCATGGAGTAATCGCTTCAAATATATTCAAAATACAAATGACGGTCTCTATATGTATTATAATCGACCTTACTATTTTAATAATCAGTGTAAATAATATAGTATCTCAGTACAATTTGTATAGTGTGCGAATTACATGTTTTAACTTTTATTCCACAGTATAATTGTATTGAGATTTTTTATAGGGAGAAATCAATTTTGGCGACAAGTGAGCAGTTTTTCACCCAAATAATGACTAACATAAATAGCACATCAGTAAAAACACGTAAAATGATGGGCGAATATTTGATATATTATGATGATGTTTTGATTGGAGGTCTATATGATAATCAACTGCTTGTAAAAATGACTACACAATCTAGAAAGATAGCAACTAATTATCCGAGTGTGCGACCTTATCCTGGAGCAAAACCAATGATAAAAGTGGATGTTAATATCACCAATGAAGCATTGTTGTCGATATTTGAAGTAATTGCGGACGATTTAAAAACAAATAAACATTAGATTCATATGTATTCATTAAATGTCATAAAGGTGGGAGTGAAATGACAGAGAGACGAATCGTGCATATCGATATGGATTTCTTTTTTGCACAAGTAGAAATGAGAGATAATCCTAAGCTACGAGGTAAACCAGTTATCGTTGGTGGCAAAGCAAGTTCCAGAGGTGTTGTATCTACAGCATCGTACGAGGCGCGTAAATATGGTGTCCATTCAGCTATGCCTATGTCACAGGCACACAAGTTATGTCCAGACGGTTATTATGTACAAGGACAATATGAAAAATATAGAACGATTTCAAATGAAATCATGTCGATTTTTCGTAGTTATACTGAAGCGGTTGAGCCTATGTCCTTAGATGAAGCTTATTTAGATATTACACACTTAGTACGTCCAGATTTACCGGCATCACAAATCGCTAACTATATTCGTCGTGATATTTATGAAAAGACACATCTTACTGCCTCTGCAGGTGTTTCGTATAATAAGTTTTTAGCCAAATTAGCTAGTGGTATGAACAAGCCAAATGGAATGACTGTCATAGATTATGAAAATGTCCATAAAATATTAATGGCATTAGACATTGGAGACTTTCCAGGTGTAGGTAAAGCTTCTGAAAAAATTATGCATAAGCATGGTATTTATAATGGTCAAGACTTATACCAAAAAGATGTGTTTGAGTTAGTTCGTTTATTCGGTAAACGAGGAAGAGGTTTATACAATAAAGCTCGAGGTATTGATGATAGCCCAGTGAAGTCATCACGAATTCGAAAGTCTGTTGGCACAGAAAGAACCTTTGCAACAGATGTTAATGATGATGACGAAATTTTACAGAAAATGTGGGAGTTGTCAGGAAAGACAGCTGAACGTTTAAATAAATTGCAGAAGTCAGCTAAAACAGTGACAGTTAAAATTAAAACCTTTAAATTTGAGACTTTATCTAAACAGATGAGTCTCCGAGATCCAATTCGTTCTGAAACTGACATCTATAATATCGCATATATGTTGTATGCAGAATTAAAAGATCCTGAGATGCCTATACGGTTAATTGGAGTAACTGTAGGAAATTTGGTTAAGTCGACTTATCGTAATATGACGATTTATGACTTTATTTCTAAGTCATAAGATAACAATATTAAAGCGCCAGGAACACAGTTATATTTTAAGCTATGAACTAAATATTGGCAGTAGTTGACTGAATTGAAAATATGCTGATACTAAGTTTGTTTCAATTCTAGTCAGCCTTGCCGGGGCAGGACGACGAATGCATTATGAATTCTGTCCTGCTCCCTCCTGCATTTTAGTATAGTATAACGATATTAAAAAATATCTATATAGTTTAGCCTTTGTCCTTTAAATTCTTACCATAGATAGAGAGCATCGTTGCTAAATCATCATAATGTTGCAACAACCGGAAAGTAATCATGGCACAGGCTTTAGCATCATTTAAAGCATCATGATGACCATGAAAATCTAAATTGTAAAAATCCATCATGTGCTTTAAACCATATCTTGGTGCATCTATAGTTCTCTTAGCAAGTTGATATGAACAAAAATAAGTTAAATCTGGAGTTATAATACCTGCTTGTTTCAAGCTCTGATGTAACACATTCATATCAAATGCAGCATTATGTGCGACAACGGGTAAATTAGCAATAAACTGTAGCATGTATGGAAATACATAATCAAATTGTGGTGCATGTATCACATCTTCTGGATTTATGCCATGTACATTAATATTTTTTTTAGAAAAGTAATCTTGTGGATTTATTAACGTATGAAAAGATTCAGTAATTTGATTATCAATTACTTTTACCATACCAACTGAACAAATACTTGTACGTTTGCCATTGGCAGTTTCAAAGTCTAAAGCTACAAAGGCATTATTAGTCAATGGCATCACAACCTTTCTACAATCATTAATATAATGATTGTAAACCAAACATTCTCAATATGCATAGTAAAGTGATTAAGTCAAAATGAATAGATGTAAAAAAAGCCTGAAAATCATTATGATTTTCAGACATAAAACGAATACTAAGATGACTTATTCTTCATTAAAATTTCGTGATGCTAGTTCTTTTTCATATAAATAAAGTGTATTACAGTCATCACCAATACGATTTAAGTAATCAATATGTGTTTCAAACATAGCTTCTTCTTCAACTTGCTCATCTAAAAACCAGTTTAAAAATGATGTTGTCGCATAATCTTTATCATTACGTGCAATCTCTGATAAATTATAAAAACGATGCGTTACATCTTGTTCTTGAGCTAAACCATCTTTAAATGTTTCTAAAATTGAATTGAATTCAATCTTTGGTGCTGGCAAAGCAGAGAATTCAGCATGCTCGCCACGGTCATTGATATAATCATAAATTTTTTGACCATGGAATCTTTCTTCTTTCGCTTGTTGAATATAAAAGTTAGCGAATCCTTCATATGATTCTTTGTCACAATACGCTGCCATTGCCATATACGCATGAGCAGCAAAATATTCATGGTTCATTTGTTCATTTAATGCAGCTAAAAGATCTTTACTTAGCATAAACATTCACCTCATTATTTAATTAACTTAATCAACCATCACCAGTATATCAAAGCACGTTGTGTTAGTAAAAGCTTTGAGTTCAATAAGAAAAGTTATATAATCTGGTAATGATTATTTTTTGTTATCCAGCGTACGTGTTATAATTATTCGAGTGAGAGAGACGAGGAGGAAGCCAATGAGACAATGGACTGCAATCCACTTAGCAAAACTTGCTAGAACTGCAAGCAGATCAATAGGTAAAAAAGGTACAGATTTACCAGGACAAATTGCACGCAGAGTGGATCCTACAATACTACGCAAATTAGCAGCTAATGTTGATGATATTGTATTTATTAGTGGAACGAATGGAAAGACAACGACATCAAATTTAATAGGACATACATTAAAAAAGAATCATATTGATATAATTCATAATAATGAAGGTGCCAATATGGCCGCTGGAATTACATCTGCATTTATAATGCAATCAACAAAAAACACCAAAATTGCTGTTATTGAAATTGATGAAGGGTCAATTCCTCGTGTACTAAAAGAAGTGACACCTTCAATGATGGTCTTTACTAACTTTTTCCGTGACCAAATGGACCGATTTGGCGAAATAGATATTATGGTTAACAATATTGCAAAGTCTATAGGTAATAAGGGCATCAAATTATTATTAAATGCGGATGATCCATTTGTAAGTCGATTAAAAATTGCAAGTGATGCTTTAGTTTATTATGGTATGGAAGCTCATGCACATGAGTTTGAACAAAGTACCATGAATGAAAGTAAATATTGCCCTAACTGTGGACGTCTATTGCAATATGATTATATTCACTATAATCATATTGGTCACTATCATTGTGAATGTGGATTCAAACGTGAAAATCCTACATATGAAGTTTCCACTTTTGAAGCGTCACCATTTCTAAATATGACGATCAATAATTTTACTTTTAATATGAAGATTGCTGGAGATTTCAACGCATTCAATGCTATAGCAGCATATGCTGTATTAAAAGAATTAGGTCTTAATGATGCATCGATTCAAAAAGGTTTTGAAACATATACTTCAGATAATGGACGAATGCAGTACTTTTCTAAAGGAAATAAAGAAGCGATGATAAATCTTGCTAAAAATCCTGCTGGTATGAATGCAAGTTTATCAGTTGGGGAACAGTTAGAAGGTAAAAAAGTGTATGTTATTAGCTTAAATGATAACGCAGCAGATGGTCGTGATACATCGTGGATTTACGATGCTGACTTTGAAAAGTTAACAAAACAAGATATTGAAGCCATAATCGTTACAGGTACTCGTGCTGAAGAACTTCAATTGCGTTTGAAACTTGCTGAAGTAAATGTACCTGTTATTGTTGAAAACGACATTTACAAAGCAACTGCTAAAACAATGGACTATACATCGTTTACGGTCGCTATTCCTAACTATACTTCTTTAACACCAATGTTAGAGCAATTAAATCGCTCTTTTGAAGGAGGACAGTCGTAAATGAATGAACTGACGGTATATCATTTTATGTCTGATAAATTAAATTTATACAGTGACATTGGTAATATTATTGCGTTAAAACAACGTGCTAAAAAGAGAAATATCAAACTTAATGTTAAAGAAATTAATGAAACAGATGGTGTAACATTTGATGATTGCGATATTTTTTTCATTGGTGGTGGTAGTGATAGAGAGCAAGCGCTCGCCACTAAAGAACTTAGTAAGATTAAGATGCCACTTAAAGAAGCGATAGAAGATGGTATGCCTGGTCTTACTATCTGCGGCGGGTACCAATTTTTAGGCACGAAATATATTACACCAGATGGCACAGAACTTGAAGGATTAGGTGTACTTGACTTTTATACAGAGTCTCAAACAGATCGTTTAACAGGTGACATTGTTATTGAAAGTGATACATTTGGAACAATAGTTGGCTTTGAAAACCATGGTGGTAGAACTTATCATAATTTTGGTACGCTTGGTCATGTAACACATGGCTACGGGAATAATGACACAGATCGCAAAGAAGGAATTCACTATAAGAATTTATTAGGTTCTTATTTACATGGTCCTGTATTACCGAAAAATCACGAAATGACAGATTATTTGCTTGAAAAAGCATGTGAACGAAAAGGAATTCCATTTGAGCCTAAAGAATTAGATAATACTGAAGAAGAAGCCGCGAAAAAAGTATTGATTGATCGTGCTAAAAACAATAAAAAGTAAAGATTTAAAGGGTAACGTGTTGAGAGTTAGATTAATGACTAAATTAGTTGATAATCTAACTCTTTTTTAATTCAGACACTTAGGATGCTTAACCGTCTTTAAAATGAAGATGAAGGACAGTAAAGTGCTAGAAAGAGGGAGATGAGAAAAATAGATTAGACTTTCATCCAATGTTGATATACTAAAAGTGTGTGAGTGAACTTTAATTTTAAAAGTATATAGGAGTGAGAAAATGAAGGTTTTCAAAATGATGGGTTTAACGCTTGCTGCATCATCGATGGCTTTTTCACTTTCGCAAGTTGCACACGCTGAACAAATGGTTAATGGGGACAATCATGCGTCAAGTTACAACAATCAAGTAACTCAAGATCAAGGCGAGTTTGTACATAATGGTAATGCAGGTGAAAATGCTTCTTATCTTACTAGTGAAAATTTTATTAACGCATTAGATAGTGGACAGTTGAACTTTAACGGCTACAAGATTGATCAGGACAAGGAAGATAATATAGAGTACAAACAGGTGTATGATCAAGAAGTTAGAGCAACAAGTGATGATACTGCTACAAGTATTCGATTTAAAGTAACGGATCAATCAGTGTCTTTAAACCAAATGAAAGATGCTTATCCTAGTGATAAATTGAATCGTATACCTCACACTAATTCAGACACTAATCATCCCGATGATGGTGTATATGTATATCATGGAGATCAAATTAAATTACAATTCAAAATAGAAAATGACTATGTCACTTCAGTGACGATTGGTCAAGGTGAAACAGAATAAATTCTATGTTTTAAAAAACACCTCGAAAAGGTTCATTGTGAGTGAATCTTTTTGAGGTATTTGTATTTTATATGGTTTATTTAGCAAAATGAAAATCTAAAATTTTATAAATATGTAATATCACATAAATAAGATGACTTTTCATTTGAATTTGATTACATTTTCTATTTTATTGATAGATTACTTTTCACAAGAAAAATGGAGCGGGACAGAAATCATTATGAATTCGTGGTCCCGCTCCGTCAAAGTTGACTAGGATTGAAACAAGCTTAGTATGAGCATATTTTCAATCCAGTCAACTACTGCCAATATTTAGTTCATAGCCTGAAACATAATGATGTCCCAAAACTGATTATTTTAATCTTTTATATATTTATTGGAAAATATATAAATATAACTACATAGTATCATCAGAATAGCATTTTATCGCTACCATATGTTTCACCTAAAGCTTGTTGAGCTAAAACGTTAAGGTAGTTCCATGGTCTATCATAGTCCGGTTGGAAGAAAAAGTCTTGTACGGCCAAATCTTCTAAAGTATAGTTAGCAGAAATAGCCACAGAAATTGTATTGATAGATTCGATTACATTTTCTTTTGACATGATTTGACCACCTAAAATTTTATGACTGTCTTTATCATAAATCATTTTCATGTGTACTTTTGTTTGGTCTTGCATAAATTTAGGTCTTATTAGTTCTTCAATATAAGTTTGACCTAAATTACCATCATATTGATCACTTTCTGAACCGTGAACACCAGTTTGTCCGAAGTGATAATCAAACAGTGCTAATCCTGAAGTTCCTGATACTCTTGGCATAGTTGCATCTTTACCCGCCATATTTTTAGCTGCAGTAATACCTTGACGACGTGAATTAGTTGCAAGAGCTAAATAGCGATCTTCTTTAATTGGAGCAAAAGGTATCAAAGTAGCGTCTCCTCCTGCATATACATCTTGGGCAGACGTTTCTTGCTTATGGTTTATGTTAATAATACCTTTTTTACCTAAATCAATTTTACCTTTCAACCAATCTGTGGCAGGTTCAACACCTACAGCAAATAGCACAGTATCAGCCTCGAATTTATCTTTATCAGTAACAACTTTTGTTACATCACCTTGATCATTACCTTCAAGAGATTTAACTGTTTGACCCCCATAAAATGTAAGATGGTGGTCTTTAGCATGTGTTTCTAATATATCAGTGAACTCTTTATCTAAATAGGTAGATAAGAGGCGATCAGTAATATCAATCATTTTTGTCTCAATGCCTGCTTTAGCAAACGCTTCGGCAGCTTCAATTCCAATATAGCCTCCACCTACAACAATGGCTTTTTTCGCTTTTGGCATGCGTGCTTTAATTGCATCTGCCCATTCACGTCCTCGCATAAAGTATACGTGATTATACTTATCTATACCATCAACTGGAGGCGTTACAGGTTGACCACCTGGACTTAAGAATAATTTATCATAACTAACCGTTGATGATTGGCCATCGTGTTCAACTGTTATTGTTTTTTTATTCGTATCTAAATCAGTGACAGTATGTTTCGTGTGAATTTTGACACCTTGAGCTTTATAAGATTCTACAGATGCGTAATGTAATGAATCTAATGATGGAGAAATATCTTCTAAATAACTTTGAATACCACATGATAAGAAGGATGGTTTATCGGCACTTTCATATACTTCAATATCAGCATTTTCATCTTCTTTTAATAGTGTCTCAATTACTTCATAACCTGCATGTGAAGTTCCAACTATAATGTATTTCATTTTAAATGCCTCCTAAAAAATGACTTAAAAACAGTACAGTTGTTATGTACCACTTTTAAGTCATTTTATTCAATAATGAAACTAAAATTTAAATTGTAATAAAACTGTCACTTAAGCATTCGATTGTAAAGTGCTATGAATAAAGGTTATCTACCGTTTTATAAATCAT
Source organism: Staphylococcus lugdunensis (assembly GCF_001558775.1). NCBI lineage: Bacteria > Bacillati > Bacillota > Bacilli > Caryophanales > Staphylococcaceae > Staphylococcus > Staphylococcus lugdunensis. Next base: position 2,512,638 of record NZ_CP014022.1, read on the forward strand.
TAAGATTTCATAGATGACATGACTCTTTATCTGATTTACATCAAATTCTTCAAGAAGCTTAACTGACGATTTTAATGTTGAAGCCGCCTTAGGTTCTTTGTTGAAACAGTCATTACATTGAATATTTTTAATACTATTGCTGATTTTAATAATCGCAAGTTTTTCTTCATTTGAAAATACAATACGTGTATGTTTAGGTAAATATATAATATTTGATAAATGTGTAATTAATAATCGGTTAATATGTGCACGATTCGTTAAGTCTTTTAAATGCAAGCATTCTTCATTTTTATGATGATAGCGTAATTCATCTCTTTGATAGCCTATTAAAGTCTCAATCTTAGAATATAAACCTATTAAATTTGAAAGCTTATCGTTACTAGTGTTAGATTGATATTTAGCTAATAAAAGTTCATGTATACGACTTGAAAATAATTCAAACGTTTTAGTTTCAGAAATAGCGATATTATCTTCTATTTGTTGGAAATATTTAGGCGGCAAAATAATAAAATTGACGAAACCAGCTGTCAAAAGGCCTATAACCGCTGTCAATAATCTAGAGAAGAAGTTGAATATGTATGCTTCATGTATACCAGGAATCATTGCTACAGAGGTTAATACTGCAACGGTTGTTCCCACTTGTAAATTTAATTTAGTACATAATAAAATCGTAAATGTTGCACTTAGTGCGTAAGAAAATGGAGATTGATCACCGAATATAAACGTAAAAACTACGGCTAAAAGTGCGCCTATGACTGTAGCAGGCAGGCGTCGATACCCTTTTTTTAATGAGGCTTTCGCAGTAGGTTCGATTGTAACTATTGCTGTTAATATTGCAAAAATAGGTGTCAAATTTAATAACATACAAAAAACTGTAGTAAAAAATGTCGCAACACCTGTTTTGATAGTACGTGCTCCAATTATATTTTTATACCATTTATTCATTTGAAACTCTGACCTTTCGAAAGACTTTAAGATAATTAAGGTCTAGGCTCAGTGGGAACTTAAATTAAGTTAAAAAATCCCACTCGCAATTTCTTTAAATTGACTAAATTCTAAGCGCTAGTCTCAATTTCTATCAGTGTGATACTTAAACTTCTATTATGTAGAAATTAATGTTCTCAATTAGTATATCAAAAAATTTTTGGTATAATAAGATATAATATCATTAAAAAAGGAACGGGATAATATGATTGTTAAAACAGAAGAAGAATTACAAGCCTTAAAAGAGATAGGATATATCTGCGCTAAAGTAAGAGATACTATGCAAGAGGCTACTAAACCTGGAATTACAACAAAAGAATTAGATAATATTGCTAAAGAATTATTTGAAGAGTACGGTGCTATTTCTGCACCCATACACGATGAAAATTTTCCTGGACAAACATGTATTAGTGTAAATGAAGAAGTTGCCCATGGTATTCCAGGTAAGCGTATTATCCGCGAAGGTGATTTAGTAAATATTGATGTATCTGCATTGAAAAATGGTTACTACGCAGATACAGGTATATCATTTGTAGTGGGAGAAGCGGACAATCCTATGAAACAAAAGGTATGTGATGTTGCTATTATGGCGTTTGAAAATGCGATGAAAAAGGTTAAGCCAGGCACTAAATTAAGCAATATTGGTAAAGCTGTACATGCTACTGCCCGTAAAAATGATTTAACAGTAATTAAGAATTTAACTGGGCATGGAGTAGGTCTATCATTGCATGAAGCGCCAAATCATGTTATGAATTACTATGATCCAAAAGATAAAACACTTCTTAAAGAAGGTGTCGTTATTGCAGTGGAACCATTTATTTCTTCAAATGCTACATTTGTCACAGAAGGAAAAAATGAATGGGCATTTGAAACAAGCGATAAAAGTTTTGTAGCTCAAATTGAACATACTGTCATAGTGACAAAAGATGGGCCATTGTTAACGACTAAAATTGATAAGTAAGATGTAAAGTATTACATAAAATTAATCTTATACGGCTAAAGTATGATATTAAAATGGTTCCGAAGCCTATTATTTGGGCTTCGGATTTATTTTACAATAGAACTAATCGATAACGAGGTGGTTCTATGACATATATGGATATATACTTACAAAAATTTTTAAAAGATATTGTTAAAGAAAGTATCGACGAATATAAACTTATTTTAGATACAAAATTAAAAAATATAGAAGACTATATTGCATACTTAAATGAAAAAAGAGCACATTTATTAAAGTTAATTGACAGCTTGACATCAACGTTAGAAAATAAATATATTGATATATTGCATGTTTGTAATATTCGGTGTGCAGAAGAAATTAATGATGGTGAAATTCAAGCGATTAAAGCAAGATTGGATCAATTTGAAGCTTATTGTGCTAAAATTGAGGCCGATTTAACACAACAATCTAAAGAACGCATTATTACTGAAAAAGAATGTCATCTCGTGCAACAAATTTGTCATGTTGCTTAAATTGAGTTGTTCAGGAGGCGAACCATGACACGTAAATATATATCAACCGAGTTATTAATTATTTTTACAGCTTTAATGATTATAGCCAATTTTTATTATATATTTTTCGAAAAAATTGGCTTTCTTTTCGTTTTACTTTTAGGCTGTATTTTAGTGTATGTAGGCTACCTTTATTTTCACAAAGTAAGAGGGCTATTAGCATTTTGGATTGGAGCATTATTAATAGCGTTTACTTTATTATCTAATAAATATACAATAATTATATTGTTTATTTTCTTAGTAATATTGATTATTCGGTATTTAGTTTTTAAATTTAAACCATTATCAATTGTTGCTTCAGAGCAAGAAGTGACTTCACCACAGTTTATTAAACAAAAATGGTTTGGTGAACAACGTACACCTGTTTATGTTTATAAATGGGAAGATGTACAAATTCAACATGGAGTTGGCGACGTTCATATTGATTTGACAAAAGCAGCCAATATTAAAGAAAATAATACGATTGTCGTGCGTCATTTATTAGGAAAAGTACAACTGATTGTTCCACTGAACTATAATGTCAATTTACACATGACAGCGTTTTACGGTAATGCCTATATGAATCAACAATCTTATAAAGTAGAAAATAATCACGTCCAAATTGAAGAAAAACTAAAAGAAGAGAACTATAATGTAAATATATATGTTTCAACTTTTATTGGTGACGTTGAGGTGATTTATCGATGAACCACTATATTCGAGCAATCGGCTCAATGTTGATACTAGTGTATAGCTTAATGATTGCTTTTCTGTTTATTGATAAAGTATTCGTTAATATCATTTACTTTCAAGGCATGTTTTATACACAAATATTTGGAATACCAGTATTCCTTTTCTTAAATTTGGTTATTATTTTATTATGTATTATTGTGGGCTCTATATTAGCTTTTAAAATCAATCAACAAAATGATTGGATCAAAACACAAGTAGAGCATGCAATAGAAGGGGAAACAGTTGGTATAAATGATCAAAATATAGAATTGTATAATGAAACAATTGATTTATATCATACATTAGTTCCCTTAAATCAAGAGTTACACCGATTAAGAATGAAAACACAAAACTTAACAAATGAAAATTATAATTTAAATGATGTAAAAGTGAAAAAAATAATTGAAGACGAACGTCAACGTCTAGCTCGAGAATTACATGATTCAGTGAGCCAGCAATTATTTGCAGCCAGTATGATGTTATCTGCAATTAAAGAAACAGAGCTAGAACCACCTTTAGATCAACAAATTCCAGTTTTAGAAAAAATGGTGCAAGATTCACAACTTGAAATGAGAGCACTCTTATTACATCTAAGACCAATTGGTTTAAAGGACAAGTCGTTGGGTGAAGGTATTAAAGATTTAGTCATCGATTTACAGAAAAAAGTACCGATGAAAGTGGTTCACGATATTGAAGAATTTAAAGTGCCTAAAGGTTTAGAAGATCATTTGTTTAGAATTACTCAAGAAGCCATCTCTAATACTTTAAGACATTCAAAAGGAACTAAAGTTACTGTAGAATTATTTAATAAAGCAGATTATTTATTATTAAGAATACAAGATAATGGCATTGGATTTAATGTTGATGATAAAGTCGAACAAAGTTATGGCTTGAAAAATATGCGCGAACGTGCGTTAGAAATAGGTGCAACATTTCATATTGTATCATTGCCTGATTCTGGAACAAGAATAGAGGTTAAAGCACCGTTAAACAAGGAGGATTCACATGACAATTAAAGTACTATTTGTAGATGACCATGAAATGGTAAGAATAGGAATTTCTAGTTATTTATCTACTCAACCAGACCTTGAAGTTGTAGGTGAAGGTGCTTCTGGTAAAGAGGCAATAGCTAAAGCACAAGAATTAAAGCCAGATTTAATCTTGATGGATTTATTAATGGAAGACATGGATGGCGTCGAAGCGACAACACAAATCAAGAAAGAGATGCCTCATATTAAAGTTGTAATGCTGACTAGCTTTATTGAGGATAAAGAAGTATATAGAGCGTTAGACGCTGGTGTTGACAGCTATATTTTAAAAACAACAAGCGCTAAAGATATCGCTGAAGCAGTGCGCAAAACATATCATGGAGAATCTGTATTTGAACCGGAAGTTCTGGTAAAAATGCGAAATAGAATGAAAAAACGTGCAGAGCTATATGAAATGTTAACAGAACGAGAAATGGAAATTTTACTGTTAATTGCTAAAGGATATTCTAATCAAGAAATCGCAAGCGCATCACACATTACTATTAAAACAGTTAAAACACATGTGAGTAATATTTTAAGCAAATTAGAAGTACAAGACCGTACACAAGCAGTAATCTATGCATTTCAGCATAATCTTATTCAATAAGCAGTGAAAACGATAGGCAAAGTTAGATGATATATTCGATATTTCTAAATATTGATAAACATAGAGATATAGAATTACAATAGCGTCAATTAAAGAAGCCGAATTATGCTTTTAACAACATAATTCGGCTTCTTTAGATTACTAGCTAAATAGCTTACGTTAAATGAAATAATTAATTTTTTGAATTTTTATCATTAGAAGTAAATTTATCGATAATAACATCTTTAATCGATTCCTTATCTTCATCTTCTAACGCTTCAGCATTTTTATCTACTTCATAATTTGTTTCTTTGGCTGTTGAAGTCTCGTCATTGTATTCGTAAGTCGTATTTTCATTATAATGATTCTGATTGTTATCGTCATGTTCCAATGCAGCTTCTTCAGGTGTTTTACCTTTAATTACATGACGCTGATGAATAATAGCATTGATTTCTGCGCCAATGATGATGATAAAGCATGTGATGTATAACCAAAGAAGCAAAATGATAATACCTGCTAAGCTGCCGTATGTTTTTGAATAATTGCCAAAGTTAGATAAATACCAACCGAAACCAAATGAACCTAATAACCAAATAATTGAAGTGAATAGTGCCCCTGGGAAAACAGATTTTATTTTTGTTTTAACATTTGGCGCTACTGAATATAATGTTATAAACAGCAATAATATGATAATAAAAGGTAAAATTACGCGAATTAAATCAAAAATCCATGCTACTTGCTTATCTAAGCCAATAGCTCCAAATAAATGGTCTTTAATAAATGTACCAAAAGTAGGTAATGTCAGTGCTACAGCTAATACAAGACCCATAACAACTGTAAAGACAACACTTAATAATTTAAGAACAATTGGATTACGTCCATCTTCAACATCATAAGCCACATTAAATGAATTCATAATGGCGGTCATTCCGTTAGATGCTGACCAAATTGTCAATATTAAACCTACTGATAAAATACTACCACTGGCATTTTTTGTAATATCATTGAAAATTTTTGATACGACACTTGCAGTTTCTGCAGGTGCATTTTGACTAACCATATCTTTAACCTGTTGAGGGTCAATTTGAAATAATGGTAGTAAAGTTAATAAAAAGATAAGCATTGGGAATAGTGCCAATACAAAATGATATGTCATCTGTGCTGCTAAGCCAGAAGCATCATCTTTACCTATACGATAGATAAGATAAGAAATAAAATTTGGTTTTTTAGTATATTTTGCAGGTTTATTAAGTCTTGAAACAAATAATACTTGATTGCTTTTTTTAGGGTCTTTCGATTGGAATTCTTGTGGTTCTACGTATGTACGATCAACATTAATTTTATCGATTTTATGTTCATGCTTATCTTGCATCTCTTTAATCGAATTAAGATAGTTTGAACTCGATTTCTCTTTTTTTGCCATGACAAACTCCTTTTTGTAAAGACGTTAATTATAATTATAAATAAGAGAGCGGGACAAAAGTCATCTCGACTTTGATTTCCCGCCCCTTTAAGTCTTCAATTAGTGTAAGATATATGGCACAAATTTCATTGTAGTTGTCTAATGTGACCATGCAAATTCTATCATCAAGTTAAAACACATCAGTCACATAGAAAGCCAATTATTACTTACCAAGACGTTTATTTTTGCGATCTACAAGGGTATCTTTAGCATCCATAATTGATTTTTCTAATTCAGGATTATTACGACGAATCTCATCAATTGTGTCTTTCCAATATAATATTTCATCTTTAATAGTATTAAACTTAGAAGGTTTGCGTGAACGATTACCTTCTTTTAAATCTTTGATTGATTGAGCTAATGATTGACGTGTTGATTTGTCAGCTAGTGTTGCAGCACCACCAACGATAGCGCCAATTAAAATACCAGGAATAAATTTGTTTTCCATTAGGAATTACCTCTCTTTCAAGTTTGCATCTTTAATGATGTAGTTAATTAAATTATCACAAGATGATTGTACCATGTCATACACGCCTTCGAAATTATTTGTATAATATGGATCAGGTACATCTGTCTCTTTCATGTTACTAAAATCTAATAGTTTGAACAATTGTCCTTTGATATTTGGGTTGATTTGTTTAATATTATCAACATTACTCTGATCCATCGCAATAATATAATCAAAGTCATCATGAGGTTCAAATAATTCACTAATCATACCATCAAATGGAATATGATGTTGTGTCAAAATCTTTTGTGTCCCTTTATGTGGGGGCTCACCAAGATTCCATTTTCCAGTACCTCTAGAATGAACTGTGATACCAGATATGTCTCTATCTTTTAACCGTTGTCTCATGATTGCTTCAGCCATAGGTGACCGACAAATATTTCCGAGACATACAAATGCTACCTCTATCATTTGAATTCCTCCAAGCATATTCTCTATATGCCCATTTTATCGGTAATTGAAACAATAAAAAAGTATAAATTGGCTAATTCCTATAAAAGTTTTTGAAAATGTGATATTTTAAAAGAATATTAATCATAAAGAGGTGAGTGAAGTGTCGAAGCCAAATGAGGTTATGATTGAAGAAATAAGAAATAAACTCAATATAGTGAACCCTGCATTAATTAATCCTGAAAAATTTAAAAATGCAAATCAAGATGATATAGCAGATATGCATCGCTTTGTAATGTCGAAAGACACATTTTCACCGAGCGAAGTTACAGCTATTGCAGATGAATTAGGTAATTTACGTCATAACTAGGAGGAATACAACGTGAGTAATTATCAACAAAAATTACGACAATATGCCCAATTAATAGTAAAAGTTGGTATGAATATTCAACCACAACAACCCGTTTTTATTCGCTCATCAGTTGAAGCGTTAGAGTTAACACATTTGATAGTTGAAGAAGCATATTTATTAGGTGCATCAGATGTGCGAGTTGTATACACAGATCCAACATTAACCAGACTTAAATTTGAGCATGAGTCTGTAGATTATTTTAAAAATACAGAATTAAAAGCTTATGATGTGGACGAAAGAATGGATTATGTACAACGCGGAGCAGCAAATCTAGCCTTACTTTCGGGAGACCCAGATTTGTTAAATGGGATTGACTCTGACAAATTAAAAGCAAACCAAATAGAATATAGTAAAGCGTTTAAAGGTTACATGGAAGCAAGTCAAAAAAATCAATTTCCATGGGTGGTAGCAGCATTTCCTTCTAAAGCATGGGCGCATCGCGTATATCCAGATTTAAGCATAGAAGAGGCCTACAACAAATTTATTGATGAAGTCTTTGATATTGTTCGCATAGACGGCAATGATCCTATTAAAAATTGGCAGGAACATGTGAAAAATTTAAGTGTTCATGCAGATAAATTACAGCGTAAACAATACAAAGCGTTACACTATATTTCTAAAGGTACAGACCTAGAAGTCGGGCTTCCAAATGGACATATTTGGGAAGATGCTACCAGCTATGTGAATGGTAATGGGCAAGCTTTTATAGCCAATATACCTACGGAAGAGGTGTTTACAGCACCTGATCGTAATAGAGTGAATGGCCATGTTACTAATAAATTACCGTTGAGCTATAATGGTACGATTATTGATAACTTTACTTTAACATTTAAAGAAGGCGTCATTGTAGATATAAAAGCTGAACAAGGTGAGGACGTACTCCGCGACTTAATAAATACCGATGAAGGATCAAAACGACTAGGGGAAGTAGCATTAGTTCCAGATGATTCTCCAATTTCTAATCGCAATACGATTTTCTATAATACATTATTTGACGAGAATGCTTCTTGTCATTTAGCGATTGGTTCGGCGTATGCATTTAATCTTAAGGGTGGTACGGAAATGTCTACAGATGAACAAATAGCGCATGGCTTAAACGATTCTAACGTCCATGTTGATTTTATGATCGGAAGTTCTGACTTAACCATTTATGGTATTTTAGAAGACGGTAGTAAAGAGCTGGTCTTTAAAAATGGTAATTGGGCATAGTCTACTTATTAAATACAAAAGGGGATTGTTAGCATGAGTGAACAACCAGAAAGAAAATCAATGTCTGAATCAAAAAGCGTTAACTCAAAACAAGTCTTTCCGCAAGACACAAATCATTTACATACGCTTTTTGGTGGATCATTGATGGCAAATATTGATGAAATAGCAGCTATAACGGCAATGAAACACAGTCATGCACAAGTAGTCACTGCTTCGACAGATTCTGTCGACTTTTTACGCCCAATTAAAACGGGTGATATTACTTCATACGAAGCAATGGTAACCTATGCTGGACACAGTTCTATGGAGGTTTGTGTGCAAATTATTATTGATGATGTATTGCATAATGAAAGGCATTTAGCAGCGTTAAGTTTTCTTACGTTTGTTGCCTTAGATGACAATGGGAAGCCGATTAAAGTGCCGCAAGTCTATCCTGAAACACGTGTTGAAAAATGGTTTCATGAAACAGCACCACAACGCGTAAAACGTCGCAAAGATCGACGAGAGGAAAGTAAAAGAACGATTAACTTTTTATCTGACGTACAAAATATTGAAGAGTAAATAACAGTTTGGGTCATCAATATATCAAATTAAAATTGAAACACCAAAGGCATTCAAAGCAAGTTGGGATGGCTAAAGTTGTTTCCTAAGTAGGCGAGTCAATCGTAGAAAGTATTGCATACAGAGAAGAGTTTGAGATATAAGTATGTTTTGGTCTATGAACTATATGTATTTGCAGTAGTTGACTGGATTGAAAATACGCTTATACCAATCTTTATTCAATCCTAGTCAACCTTGCCGGGGCGGGACTACGAATTCATCATGAATTCTGACCCGCCCCCTAATTTTTCCACAAAAGTTATTCCAGGCTTTTGTATATTTTAGCTATAAATATTTTGACTGTGCATAGCAATTTCATTTTTTCTAAAATCAGTATTTGGATAATACATATTTTTCACTAAAACATTAGGCCCTAAACAGTTAAAAGCTTCACAATGACAATTTAAAGATTTTGCTAATTCACTGTCTAACCATTTATCAAAGACATCTACTAACTTATCATTTTTAATATTAGATATTGTACCATTTTCATCACCAAAGTCTGTCACGATGACATTGCCAGTAAAAACATTGACATTTAAACGACTTCGACCATCAGGATCATTTCGCATAGTTACGTTTTTAGCATTTCGTAATCGGTCGAGAAGTAGTTGATCATCTTCGTCATTGATACAAGGATAAATTGGCAAAGTACCAAATAACATCCATACATCATCATGACGGATATCTAATAAATAATTGATAGCTTGTTTCATTTCTGCTAAAGATAACACATTTAGTTGACTAGCAAAGTCGGAAGGATACATTGGATGAACTTCATGACGTTGACATTTCATTTCCGTCACGATTTCATTATGTATTTTATTTAAATACGGCAATGTACTTTGATTTAACATTGTCTCTGCCGAAACAAACATACCTTGTTCAGACAGTGTACGAGCATTGTCAAGCATCTGCTCATAAAGTTTTAACTTTGCTTTTAAAGGTGGTTGTTTTACCATTGCACCAAAGCCGACATCTGTAAATTCCTGAATTGTTCCCCAGTTGTGAGAAATGTGCATGACATCAATGTATTCGGCAACTTCTAAGTAACGGTCTTGTGGCAAAGTTAAATTTGAATTCATTTGAGTATATATGCCACGATCATATGCATATTTGAGTAATGGCTTTACTACATTTTTAATTGATTTTTTAGAAAACATAGGTTCGCCGCCTGTGATGGACATAGTGCGAAGATGAGGGATTTCATCTAAACGGCGATAAATCAAATCCATCGGCAATGATTCTGGATCTTTCGTTTGTAATGTATAACCTACAGCGCAATGGCTACATCGCATATTGCATAGATTTGTTGTTGTAAATTCAATATTACTAAGCGCTAAGTGGCCATATGATTCAATATCGTTATAAGCTTCCCAGGGATCATTTTGGATTGAAATAGGTTGTTTATTTGTTGTTATCATGACTATTACTCCTAAAGTGAATTCTTTACTATGTGCTTGAAAGTACAGTAAACATTATTAAGATTATATCGCTTTTTGTCAAATTCTGTTAGGATAATAATATCATTATTAAAACAATTTAAAGGAGATTTCATGACAAATGAATGAACAAAAAACCATTGACCAAATTAAAAAACGTTTGTCTAAATTCATTGATGATATTGATCACGTAGATCCAAACGACGTAAGTATAAGAGATATCGATGAATGGATTGGGCTCTTAGATCAATTAGAAGAAAAGGTTAAACAAGTAGGGCATTAAAAGTTAGATGTGTAGATTTAAGTTTATACTGCAAGTGCATCACAAAGGTGAATGATTTGAATTATCAAGTTCTTTTAAATCAAAATGACGATGTTTAATTATGAATCAACTTGTCTATATACTAAATATAATAATTTAGATAGAAAGGTGATTTATTTTATGACTAAGAAAGTAGCAATTATAGTTACCAATGAATTTGAGGATATAGAGCTAACAAGTCCTAAAGAAGCTATTGAAAATGCAGGATTTGAAACTGTTATTATTAGTGATACAGCGAATAGTGAAGTTGTAGGTAAACATGGGGAAAAAATCACAGTGGATGTGAGCATTGCAGATGCCAATCCAGAAGATTATGATGCGTTATTAATTCCTGGAGGATTCTCACCAGATTATTTACGTGGTGACACAGAAGGCCGTTATGGTACATTCGCAAAATACTTTACTAAAAATGATGTTCCAGCATTCGCAATTTGTCATGGACCACAGATTTTAATTGATACTGACGATTTAAAAGGTCGAACTGTAACAGCTGTTTTAAATGTGCGTAAAGATTTGTCAAATGCAGGCGCAAATGTTGTTGATGAATCTGTAGTCGTTGACCAAAATATTGTTACAAGTCGTACACCAGATGACTTAGACGATTTTAATAGAGAAATTGTTAAACTATTAGAAGATTAAGCTTGTAAGTTGAAGATAATCAGCATTTTAAATATAAGTATAAGTCTTCAGAACATTTGACTGTTCATTTGCATTTAAATTTAGAAGTCATTCACTTGGCTTTTAATTTAAATGCTTTTTTTGTTTTTAATGATAAGAACGCTCCACCTTGGGACTGATTTTTCACTAATAGTATAGCTTATATTGCCAACTACTGGTAAACTCACAGTAACAAGTGAGTTTAGAAAGGGAGCTAGTGCATGAAAAGAAGTGAAAAATATGCCAATGCCCCCAGGGATTATAATCAACGTCAAAATGAACCACATTTTAATACGTATTATCAACCTGTGGGCAAACCACCTAAAAAGAAAAAAAGTAAACGACTTTTTTTACGATTGTTTATCTTCTTAATCATCATCATTATTTTATTTTTAGGACTAATGTTTTTCTTATCCTCTAGAGCAAATGTAGATGATTTACAGTCGATAGAAAAGAAAAGTAATTTTGTCTCTGCGCAACATATGCCAGAATATGTTCGAGGTGCATTTATTTCTATGGAAGATGAGCGTTTCTATAAACATCATGGTTTTGACATTAAAGGTACAGTAAGAGCTTTATTCTCGACGATTGGAGAACGGGATGTGCAAGGTGGAAGCACAATTACGCAGCAAACAGTCAAAAACTATTATTACGATAATGAACGCTCGTTTACACGTAAAATTAAAGAATTGTTTGTTGCTCATAAAGTTGAAAAACAATATAGTAAGAATCAAATACTAAGTTTTTATTTGAATAATATTTATTTTGGTAGCGACCAATATACAATAGAAGGCGCAGCTAATCATTACTTTGGAGTAACTACAAACGTAAACAATAACAATTTGTCGCATATAACAGTATTACAAAGTGCTATTTTAGCAAGTAAAGTCAATGCACCAAGTGTATATGATATTAATGATATGTCTACGAATTTTAAAAACAGAGTTAAAATAAACCTTGAAAAAATGAAACAACAGGATTTTATTTCTAACAATCAATATCAAGAAGCATTAACACAGCTAAATCAGTATTAAGTTACAAGCCAGATTCGGACAAAACGTAACAGGTTAAAATTGAAGTGCCCATATAGCATTAATTATAAAAGAAGCACAAAGATGATCTGAAATTAAAAATCATCTTTGTGCTTTTGTTTGTGGATGATGTCCAGCATGGTTCAGCATTAATGATGAGTAAGCAAAGATTTTAAGAGATTATAGTTACATAAACTTGTTCTGTGTAATAAAATATAGATGTTAGAATATGCGAATAGTTAAATTAGTCATTTGGAGGGATACAATGTCAAAAGTTACTAAAATTGAAGTGCAGAGGAAGAATAAAGAGCGGTTCAATTTATATTTAGATGGTGTATTTGAAATGGGCATTGATATGGATACACTTGTTAAATTTAATCTTAAAAAAAATCAAATGATTGATGCTAAACAAATGGAAGACATACAAAAATACGATCATTATCGCTTTGGAATTCATATTGCACTGCACTATTTATCATTTAAAAAACGTACTGAAAAAGAAGTGAGACAGCAGCTAGTTAAAAGTGATATCAATGAAACTGCTATAGATCAAATCATTGATTATTGCTACAAAGAAAAGTTTATTAATCATGAAGATTATGCGGAAAGTTTAAAAAATACGATGATTCGGACAACTGATAAGGGGCCAGAAGTATTTAAACAAAAGCTATATCAAGTTGGAATTGAAGAGGAGATTATAGAACGTTTTACGCAGCGCTATGAGGTAGAACAACCCTTTGAAGATATTTTAAAAGTAGGACACAAATTGATGAAAAGTAAAAAAGGTCCTATAGCAAAAGTTAAACAGAAAGTGTCTCAAGCACTAATACAAAAAGGTTATACAATTGAAACGATTAAGCAAGTATTGCAAGAATTAGATTTTCAACAAGATGAAAGTCTGGAAGCTGCATTATTGCAACGAGATTTAGAAAAAGTTTATAATAAAAAACAAAAAAATTACAACGGACAACAGCTTGTCATGAAAACCATAGAAGCCCTTATGAGAAAAGGTTATAATTATGATAAAATCAAAGTAACTTTAGAAGAAAGCGGTATTTCTGATGAATAAACAAATGAGTGAAATGTCAGAACAAGAATTAAGACATGAAATACAACTATATAAAGAAAAAATGCGAAAAGCTGAAATGAACGGCATCATGAATGAATACGATGTGTATCAAACAAAAGTGATTATCGCAGAGAGTTATCTTATTGATTCCACTAAAATAGAAATTGGTAAAATTTACCCATTAAATGATGGTAGTGGTATGTTTTTTAAAGTTGAACGGCTAAAAGGTGTATTTGCATGGGGATTTCGAATCAATAGTGCTGAATCGGAAGAAGGTTTGCCGTTAGCCTTATTAAAATTATAGAAGGATGAATTAAATGAGTAGTTCAATTGTATTGAAGATGCTTAATATTACACATTATTTTAGAAATAAAAAAGCAAAGCGTTGGTTTAACCCATATCAATATGAAGCCAATGATATTAATTTAAATAAAATTTCGTTGCATTTATATCAAGGCGAATCACTAGCAATTATAGGTGAGCCAGGATCTTCTAAATCGCTTATAGGAAGAATATTAGCTGGAGATGTTAAACCAGACAAAGGAAAAGTAATATGTTCAGGTACGCTTTATTTTGGAGATATCAAAGATAAGCATTTAATACAAGCAACAGTTTTTAATTATGTTAATACAATTGTAAAACTTTTCCCCTATGAGGTAAGCGACCATAAAGTATCACAAATTATAAAGTATGCGCACCTTGATACAAAGCAGCAGCAACCTGTATTTACATTAACCCATGCTGAATATGCACAACTTATCGTTAGTATTGCTAGAGCTTCAGCAGCAGAAATCATTATTCTAAATCATATTATTGAGAATATACCGGAAACATATTTACCAAAAGCTGTAGAATTATCAAATGACTATGTTGATAATAACTTAACAATGATTATTATTGATGATGACATTGATAAAGTGATTCAGGTTAGTAATTATGTTGCATGGATATCACATGGACAACTGCGAATGGAAGGCTCAATTAATCAAGTTATTCCTAAATTTCGGGAACATGAACGTGATCGACTATCATTAGAGGATGAAGTAGCTATAGAAAACTTTGATATCGATTGGAAAAAAAGTCGAGCACAAATTCCAGAAATGACCTACAATTTTAAACGTGTTGAACGTTATAAACATGCACAAGCACCAGTATACATAGTGAAGTTTTGGACAATACTTATAAGCTTAGTATTGGGAATGGTAGTTATGTTTGCATTAATATTTACTAATACTGGCAATATTCAACTATCAAATAATCTTAGTCAGTCAAAAATTCAAAACCAAAATGTGGATCCATATGAAGAAAAGCTGGCATATGGATTAGCACTGAATGGGAAAATTCATTTGCATGGTAATAATGAATTAACAGCACCTAAATATAGCTTATTAACAATTATTGGAGAAAATTCGAAAAATTATCGGGTAAAAGTTGATAACAAGAATTATTATGTGGCTAAAAATAAATTAGAATATTTTAATCCTGCTGCATTATATGAGGAACATAAATTTACAACCATGTCAAAATACATGAAATCAAATTATGGCAATTTTGTTGATTATTTCAATAGCCATTTAAACAAATCACATAAAACAGTGAAGAAAACTTTAGTTCCTGACAAAGAAAATCGATTTGTAGTAGATATAACTGAACAACCCATTGAAATGCTATTTAATGATACCGATAAACTTAAAGGATTTGTCTTCCCAATAGTTAAAAAAGATGAGTTAAAGAAAGAATTTAATATTTCAAAAGACATTTGGATAACAAAGACGTATGGTGGCTATTTAATTGCAGATATGAAAGAAAATAAATGGATATTTATTGAATTGTAGGTGAAAAAATGATAGATAATTGGATAATTTATATTAAAAATATTCCTCGACTTTGCCAATATTCAATAAAACGTTTATTGGAAAGTTGGAAAGGATTTGCGCTCTTGCTACTTACAGGTATTATAATGATACTAGCAAGTGCAGGTTGGATGAAAATGATGGCAATTGAAGAACTTGTTCGAATACGATTGTATTATAGATTAGCATCAGCCTTATATTTTATAGTATTTACTTATACTACATATAAAGCATTCAAGGATTATAAAAATGATTATTGGGTTACTAAATCATTTAGTTTATCACCTATTGTGACAACAATATTGAATGGATTAGCGGGAACTTTAGTCGGATTTTTACTATTCTTAATTTTAATCATTTTTTTACCTTTGAACATTGAATTATCAGTTTGGGCACTAATATTTTATTTGTTAATAGGGTGTCTAAATATCATATTAATCGCTGAATTATTAGGTTTATTAAGTATTATGTATCAAAAGTTGGTAATGAAGATCTACTGGATAGGTGTACTGTTAAGTTGTTTTATGGTTCCTATTTTATACATACCTAAAACGACTTTATCGATATTTGGTCATATTCTAATGCTCAACCCACTATATTATTTAGTTGATGGAGTAAGTACATCCGTTATTTTTGGAATTACCAGTTTAAGTAATTTACCATATCATATCTATTTTATATTATTTTTGGTATTAATATTTACTTTAAGTTATTGGTATCACCGTCACATGGCACAAACAAAATATCAACATTATCCCATGACGAAGATTAATAATGAAAATAATAAAGACTAACCATTTGCTAGCAACGCATAAATAATAAAAAAGCCAATTTGATGTGTCGTCTATAGTGACAAAGTTAACACTTCAATTGGCTTTCATTTTTAAATTATGAATATAGTTTTTTCTGTAATTTTTCTTCAGAAAACACCCAACCGATATAAGAATAATCAATTTTCTGTTGATTATTGACATGCGCTATAGCAGCAAATGAGTAGTGGTCATTATTTAAATATCTTAAATCAATGAGTCGTATCTCAGTCGTGTCATCATCCAAGCGACGTATCTGCCAACGATAAATCGAAGAAAAATTTAAAAATGTACGTATTTCAGGATTGCCTTTTATTTGCCATAATAAAGTTCCAGGTTTGAATTGTTGGCGCTCTACTTTATCGCTAAATACGACATTTCTGCCATAAGCTCTCCCAACATAATCATGTGTTTCTGTTTGAATAGCTACTCGCCATTCAAAAAACTTTAAAGTAGGAATAACAAATATTTTTACTGGGTGCTGTTTAGATCTAATTTGATTAAGAGCCTGTTCAGTGATGATTGACTGCATTTTAAAACGAATCATATAATAGCCAATTAACAAGAACAATATTGGAATAAAAATAGCATAAGGATGTATTCCAATAATCCATAATATAATGCCTATAACTAAAATGATGAAAATAATCGGGTCGAATGTGTTGATAACACCTAATTGTATCCATTTGTTGGTAATAGGGCGTAACGCTTGTGTACCGTAAGAGTTAAATATATCTACAGAGACATGTAAAAAGACAGCTAATTGTGCCCACATCCATACATGCAGTGGATTTGTTTGTTTGAAGATAACAAATATGATAAATGTTATAAGGATTGGCCATAAAATTGTAAAAGGGATAGAATGTGTGATGCCTCTATGATGTGTTATGTAGGCGGAATTACTTTTAAGCTTTAACACCGTGTCACTATCTGGTATTAAAGATCCGGCTATAATCGTAGTGGCAGTAGCGGCAAACGTGTCTGCCATTGCTGGATCTTGTGTAGCTAATGCAGTCAAACCTACACCGATAGCTATATGTGTGGCAGTATCCATATCATTCACTCTTTTCTTTGGTATTTATATTTTATTATAATCTAAAAATTGGAATAACGAAATGAAGTTACATTATAGTTAATTTAAATGA
Source organism: Staphylococcus lugdunensis (assembly GCF_001558775.1). NCBI lineage: Bacteria > Bacillati > Bacillota > Bacilli > Caryophanales > Staphylococcaceae > Staphylococcus > Staphylococcus lugdunensis. Next base: position 2,530,368 of record NZ_CP014022.1, read on the forward strand.
GTAGAGCAATAAAAAATATGCAAGAGGAGTATATGTCATTGTATAGAGAAAGAACATTTAAGCGTCATTTAGAGGATTGGTTTAATAAAAATCAACGCGAACTGCCTTGGAGAGAAACTGCAGATCCATATTATATTTGGTTGAGCGAAGTTATGTTACAGCAAACACAAGTGAAAACAGTAATAGATTATTATCATCGCTTTATACAACGCTTTCCAACAATTAAAGAATTAAGTGATGCGCATGAAGACGAAGTTTTAAAATATTGGGAGGGGCTAGGTTATTATAGTCGAGCACGAAATTTCCATTCTGCAATAAAAGAAGTCCATCAAGTGTATCGAGGGATTGTGCCATCCCAACCTGAACATTTTGAAAAGTTGAAAGGTGTAGGTCCTTATACTAAAGCTGCAGTGATGAGTATCGCTTTTAATCATCCATTGCCTACGGTTGATGGTAATGTTTTTAGAGTGTGGTCAAGAATTAATAATGATTATAGTGATATTAAACTACAATCTACTAGAAAAGCATATGAAAACCAATTAGAACCATATGTACAAGAGCATGCTGGTACATTTAATCAGGCAATGATGGAACTGGGTGCACTTATTTGTACGCCTAAAAATCCATTATGCTTATTTTGTCCTATACAATCACATTGTGAAGCTTTTGAGCAAGGTACGATTCAAGATCTACCAGTAAAAAGCAAAAATAAAAAAAAGAAAATAATAAATCTAAAAGTATTTTTAATTCGTAATCAGCATGGAGACTATCTTATAGAAAAACGTCAAGAGAAGCTACTTAACGGTATGTGGCAATTTCCAATGGTTGACGCTGATAACGCGGAACAAGAACTAACAAATCGTCTTGGTATGTCTATCACCGCTACAGGCGAGCCTATTTATCAACTAAAACATCAGTTTACACATTTAACATGGAATATACAGGTTTATAGTGTAGTTCATGATGTTAATTTAACGGCGGTTCAGCTTCCAAAATATATGACGTGGTTAGATTTATCTAACCGTGATGATTATACATTTCCAGTATCAATGTCAAAGATTTATGACTTTATAATTGGAGAAACTTAATAGTACGAATAGCTGAAAAAAGACAGTTAAAGCTTAAGTTAAATTTTTAAAATATGATATAATCAAAAGTGCAAAATATGAAAAGGTGGTGTGGAGTATGGTTAAAGAATCCATACCTAAAGAAGGAGAAACAATAAAAATACAAAGCTATAAACACGATGGCAATATTCATCGCGTTTGGTCAGAAACGACAATCCTCAAGGGAACCGACCATGTCATTATTGGAGGTAATGATCACACGCTCGTTACTGAAAGTGATGGTCGAACTTGGATAACGAGAGAACCAGCTATTGTTTACTTCCATTCAGAATATTGGTTCAATGTTATTTGTATGTTTAGAGAGGATGGAATCTATTATTATTGTAATTTATCATCACCTTTTGTTTGTGATGAAGAAGCACTTAAATATATCGATTATGATCTAGATATTAAAGTTTATCCTAATGGGAAATATCATTTATTAGATGAAGATGAATATGAACAACATATGAATCAAATGAATTATCCACATGATATCGATATGATTTTGCGCCGAAATGTTGATATATTACAGCAATGGATAGAGCAAAAGAAAGGGCCATTTGCACCTGATTTTATAAAAGTTTGGAAGCAACGCTATAAAAAGGTACGAGATTATTAAGCAAATTATGTGTAATTCCAAAATAAATTGGTTATAGTATTCAATGACAAAAGCTTAATACTTTCAAGCCTTCAATAATAAATTAACATTTAAGTTTTAAACAGCACAATGAAGTGTATTATAATGCATGCCAGAGGTTGAATGCAAAGCTTGATTTTTTATCTTGCGATGCCATATCAACCTCTGTTGTATTTCATGCCAATTTTAGCGTTAGGGTAAAGGCAAGTTAGGTACATAAGGAAGTTGGGGGTTATTCTTATGATTAGACGATATTTAAATTTTGTTAAGCCATATAAATATCGTATATTTGCAACGATTGTCATTGGAATAATAAAATTTGGTATACCAATGTTAATACCGCTGTTAATCAAATATGCGATTGATGGTGTGATTAATAATCATTCATTAACAGCACATCAAAAGGTTATGCATCTAAGTGTTGCCATTGGTATAGCACTCTTTATTTTTCTTATTATGCGACCACCTATTGAATATTTAAGACAATATTTAGCACAGTGGACCAGTAATAAGATTCTATATGACATTAGAAAACAATTATACAATCATTTACAGGCATTAAGCGCACGATTTTATGCAAATAATCAAGTGGGTCAAGTTATTTCAAGGGTTATTAATGATGTAGAACAAACCAAGGATTTTATTTTAACAGGACTAATGAATATTTGGTTAGATTGTATTACGATTATTATTGCGTTATCAATTATGTTCTTTTTAGATGTTAAATTAACATTAGCAGCCATTTTGATATTTCCGTTCTATATTTTGACAGTTTACTTTTTCTTCGGTAAATTGCGTTCTTTAACACGTGTACGATCACAAGCGCTTGCAGAAGTACAAGGCTTTCTACATGAACGTGTACAAGGCATGTCAGTGATAAAAAGTTTTGCAATTGAAGATAATGAGGCGAAAAATTTTGACAAAAAGAATACTCATTTTTTACAAAAAGCGTTCAAACACACGTCATGGAATGCTTATTCTTTTGCAGCGATTAATACCGTCACAGATTTGGGACCTATCATAGTGATTGGTGTAGGTTCCTATCTAGTTATTAATGGTTCAATTACAGTAGGAACACTAGCAGCGTTTGTTGGTTACTTAGAACAATTATTTGGACCTTTACGTCGTTTGGTATCATCATTTACCACGCTAACTCAAAGTTTTGCTTCAATGGACCGAGTGTTTCAACTTATAGATGAAGATTATGATATTAAAAATGGCCGAGGTGCTCAGCCAATTGAAATTAAACAGGGGCATATTGATTTAAGAAATGTAAGTTTTAAATATAATGACAATGAATCTTTGGTATTAAAAGATATTAATTTGTCCATTAACCGCGGAGAAACAGTTGCCTTTGTTGGTATGAGTGGTGGTGGTAAATCTACATTAATTAATTTAATTCCCAGATTTTATGATGTCACTGGTGGCGAAATCACTATAGATGGGCATAATGTTAAGGACTTTTTGACGGGAAGTTTAAGAAATCAAATTGGTTTAGTACAGCAAGATAATATACTATTTTCCGATTCAGTACGTGAAAATATATTATTAGGGCGTCCAGATGCTACTGAAGCAGAAATTATTGAAGCTGCAAAAATGGCTAATGCACATGATTTCATTTCTAAATTACCACAAGGATATGACACTGAGGTTGGTGAGCGCGGTGTTAAACTATCCGGCGGGCAAAAGCAACGCTTATCAATTGCACGCATATTTTTAAATAATCCACCAATATTAATCTTAGATGAAGCAACGAGCGCACTGGATCTTGAAAGCGAGGCTATTATACAAGACGCACTTGATGTTTTAAGTAAAGATCGTACAACATTGATCGTGGCACATCGTTTATCAACGATTACACATGCCGATAAAATCGTTGTATTACAAAATGGTGAAATTATAGAAACTGGTACGCATCAAGAATTAATAGCAAGACAAGGTGCATATGAACATTTATATAGCATTCAAGATCTGTAAAAATTAAAGAATAATGTGTTGATAATAAAAATGGCAATTTCTACATTTGTAATAGAAATTGCCATTTTCTTTGAATAGAAAATATTTAAATAGTTAAAACGTTAGTAAATAAATTTTAAAATGCTTAATTTATATTGTTAAAGCGTATCTTCATTTATACATCAAAGTCTTCATCAACTATGTCAATATCCGCATCAGTACGATGATACGTAAAATAGCTTAATCTGAGACGATCTAGATGCTCTAAATGATATCGATACTCTTCAATCGCAGCGATAATCTGCATTAAATTAGAATAAGAATATTTTGTTTGATAGGGGTTTTGAATTAATTCCTGTTGAAATGCGAGCATTAAATCTTTCTTTTGAGGATTAATAATATTATTTTCAACATGCTCAATATTATAGCGTGCCTTTTTCGATAAACTACGCAAAATTTGTTCGTGATATTCAATTAATGCATCAATTTCAAGTTTAATTTGAAAGATTAAATTATAATTTAAATTATGCAAATCATTTTGATACCGTGTCATTCGGTTTAACACTTCATACGCTTGCCGTGTGGTACTAACCACTTCCTTGAAAAGGATTTTCTTTCTATTCTGTTGAAATACATGTTTTTTCGTAAGTGGTCGTTCTTCATTATAGTAATCATATATTTGTTCAAGCCTATTTAAGCGTGTTTTTATTTGATCATTATCTTGTTTAATTTGATGATAATCTGAAGTGTCATTTAGTACCAATCTAAACCATACAAAAATGTCAGATGTTAATTTTACGGAATAATGATAAATTTTAGTTTCGAATTTTGGTGGTAAGAAAATAAGATTTACTATTGATGCACTTAACACACCTATCATTACTAATATAAATCTAAAAGTAGCTGCCACATAAAATGAACCAGTATGTTGTCCCATGATAATTAAGGCAGTCACACTTGCAAGTGTAGCAACGTGTGCCAAGTTGATTTTATATAAAATAGCGATTAATAAGATAACGGTAATGCCCATAATAACAATATTTTTACCAAAAACTACTACCACTATGACTGCCAGCAATGCACCAATAAAGTTTCCCATAGCTTGCTCAGAAATTGTCTTAACAGAACGATGGATATTGGGTTGCATTGCAACAACTGCACTGATACCAGCGACAGATTTAAATCCAACGTCATTAGGTAAAAAAGAAGTGATGAATAGGGCAAGTATTATGGCAATACCTGTCTTTAAGATACGGGCTCCTAGCTTCAAAGGTCATACTCCTTTATTTTTATATATTAAATATGAGTTATATATGTTATACACTGACGAGGATTAATTTTCAAGTTTATTTCATTTGACTAAAGGCATAATCAGCTGCTTCTAATGTCTTGTCAATATCTTCTTCAGTATGTTCAGTAGTTAGGAACCATGCTTCAAATTTAGATGGAGCTAAATTAATACCTTGATTAAGCATTAATTTGAAGAATTTACCAAATGCTTCACCATCTGATCTTTCGACTTGCTCATAATGCGTTATTTTTTCGTTCGTAAAATATAGTGTTAGTGAACCATAAACACGATTAATAGTAGCTGTAATATCGTGCTTATCGATGAGTTTTAATAAGCCATCTTCTAAGCGTTTACCTAGACGATCAAGTTTTTCATAAACACCATCTTGTTCTAGAACTTCCAATAGAGCAATACCTGCACGCATTGATAAAGGATTCCCTGCCATTGTACCTGCTTGGTAAGCCGGTCCTAATGGTGCGACGTGTTCCATAATGTCTTGTCGACCACCGTATCCTCCAATCGGTAACCCACCACCAATGATTTTACCAAATGCAGTTAAATCGGGATATACGTTAAGTAAATCTTGTGCGGCTCCATAATGGAAGCGAAATGCTGTAATAACCTCATCATAGATAACTAAAGCTCCATAATCATGTGTGATTTTATTCACTTCTTCTAAAAAGCCAGGTTGCGGTTCAACCATACCAAAATTACCCACAATTGGTTCGACTAATACAGCAGCGATTTGATCACCCCAATGCGACATTGCTTCTTTATATGAATCAATGTCATTAAAAGGCACGGTTATAACTTCTTTTGCAACACTCTCTGGCACTCCAGCAGAATCAGGAGAACCTAGTTGAGAAGGGCCACTTCCTGCAGCAACTAAAACGAGATCAGAATGACCGTGATAAGAACCGGCAAACTTAATTATTTTATCTCGTTTAGTGTAAGCACGAGCGACACGAATTGTCGTCATCACAGCTTCAGTGCCAGAATTAACGAAACGTATTTTTTCAAGAGATGGAATAGCTTCACGTAATTTTTTACTAAATTCAATCTCTAATTCTGTAGGTGTACCATAAAGCACGCCTTTTGCAGCTTGATCCTGTATAGCTTCAGTAATATGTGGATGTGCATGTCCAGTGATAATTGGTCCATAGGCTTGAAGATAATCAATGAATTTATTGCCATCTACATCATACAAATATGCGCCATGACCTTCTTTCATTACAACTGGTGCGCCACCTCCTACTGCTTTGTAGGAACGAGAAGGTGAGTTTACGCCACCTAAAATATATTCATTTGATAACTTCTGAAGTCGTTCACTTTCTGTGAATTTCATGTTCTATCAACCTCTTTTAATTTAATATTTTCAACTAATATCGTATCATAAATAATAACTAAAAAAAGAATAGGTGATTAAATGTTAGAAAAAGGACAACGTTTCCCACATTTTTCATTGAAAAACCAGAATGGAGTAAGCATTTCAAATAAAGATTTAAAAGGTCAAAAGGCAGTACTTTATTTTTACCCAAGAGATAATACGCCAACGTGTACAACAGAAGCTTGTGATTTTCGTGACAATTTAGCTTTTTTTAATGATTTAGATATACAAGTATTTGGAATTAGTGGAGATAGTGAGCAAAAACACCGTAATTTCATAAATAAACATCATTTGAATTTTGATTTACTCGTAGATAAAGACTATGAACTTGCGAAAGAAGTAGGTGTTTATCAGTTAAAAAAATCTTTTGGAAAGGAAAGTATGGGGATTGTAAGAACAACGTTTATTATTGATGAGCAAGGTATCATATTAGATGTTATTGAAAAGGTTAAAGTCAAAAATCAAATGGCTGAATTAAAAAATATTTTGGGGTGATTAAGTTGAAAGTAGTAGGATTGAAGCGCTTGGGTAAACTAGAGCAACATTTAGTTAATAAATACCAACAAATTGAATTTCAATTTTATGCACAAGCAGCCGATATACCAGAAGAGGAACGACAGAATATTGACATCTTAATTGGCTATGATGGACAAGTAGATCAGTCCTTTTTAGAAAGCTGTCCCAATTTAAAATGGATTGCTTGGTATGCAACAGGGGTTAATTCTCTTCCATTGAACTATATACTTCAACGAGGCATTCAACTGACAAATACAAGAGGTGTTCAAGCTAAACAATTAGCCGAGTATATTGTTACATTTATCTTGGATGATTATAAAAATATGCGTAAATCTTATTATAATCAACGCCATCATATATATGATTCTACAATCACTGGTAAAAGAGTTAGTGGCTCAACCATATTATTTCTAGGGACAGGTGCTATTGCGCAAGCAGCAGCACAATTATTAAGACCGTTTAATCCTGAAATAATAGGTATTAATCGATCAAATAGTTTAGTTGATTACTTTGATGATATTTATGTAATCACAGAATTATATAATGTAATAAACAAAGCTGACATTATTATAAATACGCTTCCCGAAACTGAAGAAACATATCATTTATTGAAGCGGAAACATTTTGAGTATATGAAAGATAATGCATTATTTATTAATGTTGGCAGAGGAACCATAATAAAAGAAAATGATTTGTTAGAGGTAATGGAGAATAATTTGATAAGACACGCATATTTAGACGTTTTCGAACATGAGCCTTTATCAGCTGACCATCCATTATATGATTTAGATAATGTAACTATCACTGCACACATTACTGGCAATGATTACAATAATAAAATAGATGCAACAAAGATATTTGAACGAAATTTAGATCATTTTCTCAATAATGGAAAACTAATTGAGAATACTGTTAATGCTAAGAATGGGTATTAACCTTAGAAGAAGAGATAAACAATTGACTTTTTTAACTATATAAAGTTATATTAATATTAAGTAATAATAATTATTAAATAGAAAGATGGTGAAATTATGAGTGCAGATATAGAATCAATTGATCATGAATTGGAAGAATCAATTACAGAGCTGAGAAAAGCAGGTGTGCGAATTACACCTCAAAGACAAGCTATCATTCGTTATCTAATTTCTTCACATACACATCCAACTGCCGATGAAATTTACCAAGCACTTTCACCAGATTTTCCTAATATCAGTGTTGCAACGATATATAATAATTTAAGAGTGTTTAAAAATATAGGTCTAGTTAAAGAGCTAACATATGGTGATGCTTCTAGTCGTTTTGATTTTAATACACACAACCATTACCATGTTATTTGTGAAAAATGTGGAAAAATCGTTGACTTTCATTATCCACAACTAGATGAGGTAGAACAGTTAGCGCAGCATGTGACAGATTTTGATGTTACGCATCATAGAATGGAAATCTATGGCATTTGTAAAGAATGTAAAGAAAGTGAAACCAATCAATAAGATTTATATATGGCGGACAAAATAGCTTGATGAATACTTTCAATGGTTAAACTGATAACTGAGCAGTGTTTATCACATAAGTAGTTGTTATATATAATTAAAATGACTTTTAACAAAGATAGAACAGCTGGGACTTATATCCTAAAAATTTAGCCAGTAAATGAGGGTTTTGTAACTTCATTTACTGGCTTCTTTGTTAATAATACTTGTATTATTGGTTCGCTTGCATAGGCGATAGATTCAGCTAGCCAAGCTTGCTTTGTTAGAAAAACTATTTTAGTCAGTTTTTCTTTGCTTGGGAATTCGACTTACTTTGCTTGCTGAAATACGCTTCACATTTTTATTGTTGGGGACCCTGTCTTTTCCCTCAAGTGTCTCGCCCAAATAAGGCGTATTTATATGTGACTTTACATTTAAAAGCTTGATTAACCAAAGAATTTTCGTATTATTTAACCAGCGTCACGTAACTAAATAAACGAAGTTCTTTACTTATAAAATCTATACATGACTCAATTTGTGTGAGTATTTAATAGAAACCTTAGTTTTAATACTTTCAACTAACACTAAGCTCTAAAAAGAGGATAATATCAAATTTAGCAAGTTGTAAAAAATAGCTATTATACATTTTGGTTAGATTAATACTCTTCTGAAGAAAAAGTAAACAAAAATTACTGATATTAATAATTGACGTAGATGTCTTTAATTGATATTATTAAAAAGTCGTCAAAATACGATAGATAGCAATGTTGCTTCTTAACAATTTTAATATGATGTTAAGAAAGTGTAATTTTGACTATTGAACTTTAGATCAAAACAATATAACATATTGATTGTTGATTTAAACAAAGTCAATTGAGCCAAAAAATATTGACACAGATTGTTTATTTCGATACAATAATAAAATGTAAGTAAAAAATTTGAACATTGAAAACTGAATGACAATATGTCAACGTTAATTCCAATAATGTAACGAAACGTTACAAAGATTTAATTAGTATTTATGAGCTAATCAAACATCATAATTTTTTATGGAGAGTTTGATCCTGGCTCAGGATGAACGCTGGCGGCGTGCCTAATACATGCAAGTCGAGCGAACAGATAAGGAGCTTGCTCCTTTGACGTTAGCGGCGGACGGGTGAGTAACACGTGGGTAACCTACCTATAAGACTGGGACAACTTCGGGAAACCGGAGCTAATACCGGACAATATGTTGAACCGCATGGTTCAATAGTGAAAGATGGTTTTGCTATCACTTATAGATGGACCCGCGCCGTATTAGCTAGTTGGTGAGGTAACGGCTCACCAAGGCAACGATACGTAGCCGACCTGAGAGGGTGATCGGCCACACTGGAACTGAGACACGGTCCAGACTCCTACGGGAGGCAGCAGTAGGGAATCTTCCGCAATGGGCGAAAGCCTGACGGAGCAACGCCGCGTGAGTGATGAAGGTCTTAGGATCGTAAAACTCTGTTATTAGGGAAGAACAAACGTGTAAGTAACTGTGCACGTCTTGACGGTACCTAATCAGAAAGCCACGGCTAACTACGTGCCAGCAGCCGCGGTAATACGTAGGTGGCAAGCGTTATCCGGAATTATTGGGCGTAAAGCGCGCGTAGGCGGTTTTTTAAGTCTGATGTGAAAGCCCACGGCTCAACCGTGGAGGGTCATTGGAAACTGGAAAACTTGAGTGCAGAAGAGGAAAGTGGAATTCCATGTGTAGCGGTGAAATGCGCAGAGATATGGAGGAACACCAGTGGCGAAGGCGACTTTCTGGTCTGTAACTGACGCTGATGTGCGAAAGCGTGGGGATCAAACAGGATTAGATACCCTGGTAGTCCACGCCGTAAACGATGAGTGCTAAGTGTTAGGGGGTTTCCGCCCCTTAGTGCTGCAGCTAACGCATTAAGCACTCCGCCTGGGGAGTACGACCGCAAGGTTGAAACTCAAAGGAATTGACGGGGACCCGCACAAGCGGTGGAGCATGTGGTTTAATTCGAAGCAACGCGAAGAACCTTACCAAATCTTGACATCCTTTGACCGCTCTAGAGATAGAGTCTTCCCCTTCGGGGGACAAAGTGACAGGTGGTGCATGGTTGTCGTCAGCTCGTGTCGTGAGATGTTGGGTTAAGTCCCGCAACGAGCGCAACCCTTAAGCTTAGTTGCCATCATTTAGTTGGGCACTCTAAGTTGACTGCCGGTGACAAACCGGAGGAAGGTGGGGATGACGTCAAATCATCATGCCCCTTATGATTTGGGCTACACACGTGCTACAATGGACAATACAAAGGGCAGCGAAACCGCGAGGTCAAGCAAATCCCATAAAGTTGTTCTCAGTTCGGATTGTAGTCTGCAACTCGACTACATGAAGCTGGAATCGCTAGTAATCGTAGATCAGCATGCTACGGTGAATACGTTCCCGGGTCTTGTACACACCGCCCGTCACACCACGAGAGTTTGTAACACCCGAAGCCGGTGGAGTAACCATTCGGAGCTAGCCGTCGAAGGTGGGACAAATGATTGGGGTGAAGTCGTAACAAGGTAGCCGTATCGGAAGGTGCGGCTGGATCACCTCCTTTCTAAGGATATATTCGGAACATCTTCTACGAAGATGCGGAATAGCGTGACATATTGTATTCAGTTTTGAATGTTTATATTCAATTTTTAATGGGCCTATAGCTCAGCTGGTTAGAGCGCACGCCTGATAAGCGTGAGGTCGGTGGTTCGAGTCCACTTAGGCCCACCATTAAAAATTGGGGGCTTAGCTCAGCTGGGAGAGCGCCTGCTTTGCACGCAGGAGGTCAGCGGTTCGATCCCGCTAGTCTCCACCATTATTTGTACATTGAAAACTAGATAAGTAAGTAAATTAGATTTTACCAAGCAAAACCGAGTGAATTAGAGTTTTAAATAAGCTTGAATTCATAAGAAATAATCGCTAGTGTTCGAAAGAACACTCACAAGATTAATAACACATACACACTTATATAATTTTGAAAGAAAACGTTTGTCAGGCGAGGCTTTGAAGCATTTCTAAGCGCAGTTTACTAATGTAAATGAGCATTAGAAATGATGAAACAACAAAGCATGCGAGCGTTTGACTCAAAATGAATGAGCTTTAAAAGAAATCGTTTTCAGATAATGAGTTGAACCATTTTGAAGCGCAGTTTACTAATGTAAATGAGCATTTAAAATGGTGAAACGAAGCCATATGAATGCGATTGACTTAAAGCGCAGTGTGGAAGATTAAGTTATTAAGGGCGCACGGTGGATGCCTTGGCACTAGAAGCCGATGAAGGACGTTACTAACGACGATATGCTTTGGGTAGCTGTAAGTAAGCATTGATCCAGAGATTTCCGAATGGGGAAACCCAGCACAAGTTATGTTGTGTTATCGACATGTGAATACATAGCATGTTAGAAGGCAGACCCGGAGAACTGAAACATCTTAGTACCCGGAGGAAGAGAAAGAAAAATCGATTCCCTGAGTAGCGGCGAGCGAAACGGGAAGAGCCCAAACCAATAAGCTTGCTTATTGGGGTTGTAGGACACTCTATACGGAGTTACAAAGGAATATATTAGACGAATCATCTGGAAAGATGAATCAAAGAAGGTAATAATCCTGTAGTTGAAAATATATTCTCTCTTGAGTGGATCCTGAGTACGACGGAGCACGTGAAATTCCGTCGGAATCTGGGAGGACCATCTCCTAAGGCTAAATACTCTCTAGTGACCGATAGTGAACCAGTACCGTGAGGGAAAGGTGAAAAGTACCCCGGAAGGGGAGTGAAAGAGAACTTGAAACCGTGTGCTTACAAGTAGTCAGAGCCCGTTAATGGGTGATGGCGTGCCTTTTGTAGAATGAACCGGCGAGTTACGATTTGATGCAAGGTTAAGCAGGAAATGTGGAGCCGTAGCGAAAGCGAGTCTGAATAGGGCGTTGAGTATTTGGTCGTAGACCCGAAACCAGGTGATCTACCCTTGGTCAGGTTGAAGTTCAGGTAACACTGAATGGAGGACCGAACCGACTTACGTTGAAAAGTGAGCGGATGAACTGAGGGTAGCGGAGAAATTCCAATCGAACTTGGAGATAGCTGGTTCTCTCCGAAATAGCTTTAGGGCTAGCCTCAAGTGATGATTATTGGAGGTAGAGCACTGTTTGGACGAGGGGCCCCTCTCGGGTTACCGAATTCAGACAAACTCCGAATGCCAATTAATTTAACTTGGGAGTCAGAACATGGGTGATAAGGTCCGTGTTCGAAAGGGAAACAGCCCAGACCACCAGCTAAGGTCCCAAAATATATGTTAAGTGGAAAAGGATGTGGCGTTGCCCAGACAACTAGGATGTTGGCTTAGAAGCAGCCATCATTTAAAGAGTGCGTAATAGCTCACTAGTCGAGTGACACTGCGCCGAAAATGTACCGGGGCTAAACATATTACCGAAGCTGTGGATTGTCCTTTGGACAATGGTAGGAGAGCGTTCTAAGGGCGTTGAAGCATGATCGCAAGGACATGTGGAGCGCTTAGAAGTGAGAATGCCGGTGTGAGTAGCGAAAGACGGGTGAGAATCCCGTCCACCGATTGACTAAGGTTTCCAGAGGAAGGCTCGTCCGCTCTGGGTTAGTCGGGTCCTAAGCTGAGGCCGACAGGCGTAGGCGATGGATAACAGGTTGATATTCCTGTACCACCTAGTATCGTTTTAATCGATGGGGGGACACAGTAGGATAGGCGAAGCGTACGATTGGATTGTACGTCTAAGCAGTGAGACTGAGTGTTAGGTAAATCCGGCACTCATAAGGTCAAGCTGTGATGGGGAGAGGAAATTGTTTCCTTGAGTCGTTGATTTCACACTGCCAAGAAAAGCCTCTAGATAGATAACAGGTGCCCGTACCGCAAACCGACACAGGTAGTCAAGATGAGAATTCTAAGGTGAGCGAGCGAACTCTCGTTAAGGAACTCGGCAAAATGACCCCGTAACTTCGGGAGAAGGGGTGCTCTTTAGGGTGCAAGCCCAGAAGAGCCGCAGTGAATAGGCCCAAGCGACTGTTTATCAAAAACACAGGTCTCTGCTAAACCGTAAGGTGATGTATAGGGGCTGACGCCTGCCCGGTGCTGGAAGGTTAAGAGGAGTGGTTAGCTTCTGCGAAGCTACGAATCGAAGCCCCAGTAAACGGCGGCCGTAACTATAACGGTCCTAAGGTAGCGAAATTCCTTGTCGGGTAAGTTCCGACCCGCACGAAAGGCGTAACGATTTGGGCACTGTCTCAACGAGAGACTCGGTGAAATCATAGTACCTGTGAAGATGCAGGTTACCCGCGACAGGACGGAAAGACCCCGTGGAGCTTTACTGTAGCCTGATATTGAAATTCGGCACAGCTTGTACAGGATAGGTAGGAGCCATTGAAACGTGAGCGCTAGCTTACGTGGAGGCGCTGGTGGGATACTACCCTAGCTGTGTTGGCTTTCTAACCCGCACCACTTATCGTGGTGGGAGACAGTGTCAGGCGGGCAGTTTGACTGGGGCGGTCGCCTCCTAAAAGGTAACGGAGGCGCTCAAAGGTTCCCTCAGAATGGTTGGAAATCATTCATAGAGTGTAAAGGCATAAGGGAGCTTGACTGCGAGACCTACAAGTCGAGCAGGGTCGAAAGACGGACTTAGTGATCCGGTGGTTCCGCATGGAAGGGCCATCGCTCAACGGATAAAAGCTACCCCGGGGATAACAGGCTTATCTCCCCCAAGAGTTCACATCGACGGGGAGGTTTGGCACCTCGATGTCGGCTCATCGCATCCTGGGGCTGTAGTCGGTCCCAAGGGTTGGGCTGTTCGCCCATTAAAGCGGTACGCGAGCTGGGTTCAGAACGTCGTGAGACAGTTCGGTCCCTATCCGTCGTGGGCGTAGGAAATTTGAGAGGAGCTGTCCTTAGTACGAGAGGACCGGGATGGACATACCTCTGGTGTACCAGTTGTCGTGCCAACGGCATAGCTGGGTAGCTATGTATGGACGGGATAAGTGCTGAAAGCATCTAAGCATGAAGCCCCCCTCAAGATGAGATTTCCCAACTTCGGTTATAAGATCCCTCAAAGATGATGAGGTTAATAGGTTCGAGGTGGAAGCGTGGCGACACGTGGAGCTGACGAATACTAATCGATCGAAGACTTAATCAAATATATGTTTTGCGACGCAAAATCAATTTTACTTACTATCTAGTTTTGAATGTATAACATTCACTTGTCTGGTGATAATGGCAAGGAGGTCACACCTGTTCCCATGCCGAACACAGAAGTTAAGCTCCTTAGCGCCGATGGTAGTCGGACTTACGTTCCGCTAGAGTAGGACGTTGCCAGGCAAGTTATATTGGAGAATTAGCTCAGCTGGGAGAGCATCTGCCTTACAAGCAGAGGGTCGGCGGTTCGAACCCGTCATTCTCCACCATTTTAATAGCCGGCCTAGCTCAATTGGCAGAGCAACTGACTTGTAATCAGTAGGTTGGGGGTTCGATTCCTCTGGCCGGCACCATTTTAACTTAATAGAGCCATTAGCTCAGTTGGTAGAGCATCTGACTTTTAATCAGAGGGTCAGAGGTTCGAATCCTCTATGGCTCACCATTTATACGCGGGTGTGGCGGAATTGGCAGACGCACTAGACTTAGGATCTAGCGCCTTACGGCGTGGGGGTTCGACTCCCTTCACCCGCATATGCAGAAGTAGTTCAGCGGTAGAATACAACCTTGCCAAGGTTGGGGTCGCGGGTTCGAATCCCGTCTTCTGCTCCATTATTTTGCCGGGGTGGCGGAACTGGCAGACGCACAGGACTTAAAATCCTGCGGTGAGAGATCACCGTACCGGTTCGATTCCGGTCCTCGGCACCATCAATATCCTTATTATCACTATGCGCCCGTAGCTCAACTGGATAGAGCGTTTGACTACGGATCAAGAGGTTATGGGTTCGACTCCTATCGGGCGCGCTTACTTATAACGGGAAGTAGCTCAGCTTGGTAGAGCACTTGGTTTGGGACCAAGGGGTCGTAGGTTCGAATCCTGTCTTCCCGATATAAAAAAGATAATAATTGATAAAGTAAGATAATATTTATATGGGGGCTTAGCTCAGCTGGGAGAGCGCCTGCTTTGCACGCAGGAGGTCAGCGGTTCGATCCCGCTAGTCTCCACCATATAAAACTAAATAAAGGCGGTGTAGCTCAGCTGGCTAGAGCGTACGGTTCATACCCGTGAGGTCGGGGGTTCGATCCCCTCCACCGCCACTATTTAATTAATATTGAATTATATTTAGGACCTTTAGCTCAGTTGGTTAGAGCTAACGGCTCATAACCGTTCGGTCGCAGGTTCGAGTCCTGCAAGGTCCATATAATTTTGGAGGAATACCCAAGTCCGGCTGAAGGGATCGGTCTTGAAAACCGACAGGAGCTTAACGGCTCGCGGGGGTTCGAATCCCTCTTCCTCCGTATTTATTTTGGTCTCGTAGTGTAGCGGTTAACACGCCTGCCTGTCACGCAGGAGATCGCGGGTTCGATTCCCGTCGAGACCGCCATTTTAAAATTATATATTGTAAGACTTATAATAATTGGAGGAATACCCAAGTCCGGCTGAAGGGATCGGTCTTGAAAACCGACAGGGGCTTAACGGCCCGCGGGGGTTCGAATCCCTCTTCCTCCGCCATTTATTATTATCGCGGGATGGAGCAGTTCGGTAGCTCGTCGGGCTCATAACCCGAAGGTCGGTGGTTCAAATCCGCCTCCCGCAATTATTTATTTGGTCTCGTAGTGTAGCGGTTAACACGCCTGCCTGTCACGCAGGAGATCGCGGGTTCGATTCCCGTCGAGACCGCCATTACTTTTTATTATGGTTCAGTAGCTCAGTTGGTAGAGCAATGGATTGAAGCTCCATGTGTCGGCAGTTCGACTCTGTCCTGAACCATTTTATACAAGCCGGCCTAGCTCAATTGGCAGAGCAACTGACTTGTAATCAGTAGGTTGGGGGTTCGATTCCTCTGGCCGGCGCCATTTGGAGGGGTAGCGAAGTGGCTAAACGCGGCGGACTGTAAATCCGCTCCTTCGGGTTCGGCAGTTCGAATCTGCCCCCCTCCATATTTTTAAATAGGGGCATAGTTCAACGGTAGAATAGAGGTCTCCAAAACCTTTGATGTGGGTTCGATTCCTACTGCCCCTGCCATGGCGGTTGTGGCGAAGTGGTTAACGCATCGGATTGTGGTTCCGACACTCGAGGGTTCGATTCCCTTCAACCGCCCTTATTATTAATGGGCTATAGCCAAGCGGTAAGGCAACGGACTTTGACTCCGTCACGCGCTGGTTCGAATCCAGCTAGCCCAGTTATTGGCGGCATAGCCAAGTGGTAAGGCAGAGGTCTGCAAAACCTTTATCACCGGTTCAAATCCGGTTGCCGCCTCCAGGTTATGCGGGAGTAGTTCAACTTTTAGAACACATTCCTTCCCGGAATGAGGTATAGGTGTAAATCCTATCTTCCGCTCCAATTTAAAACCTTATATGCGGGAGTAGTTCAACTCTTAGAATACATTTCTTCCTGAAATGAGATATAGGTGCAAATCCTATCTTCCGCTCCATTTTTAAACTTATGCGGGAGTAGTTCAACTTTTAGAACACATTCCTTCCCGGAATGAGATATAGGTGTAAATCCTATCTTCCGCTCCAATATTGCTTCCAACAGGAAGTTTTTTATTTATAACTGTGCCGGCGTGGCGGAATTGGCAGACGCGCGGGACTCAAAATCCCGTTCCTTTATTGGAGTGTCGGTTCGACCCCGACCGCCGGTATATTGACCTCTAAACATTGTAGTGTTTAGAGGTTTTTTATTATGTGAAAAATTCAAATGAAATCCTAATAAGTCATAAAGCTATTTTGCGACGATAGTTCATAGACCATATATTGAAATAGAGCCAACTGTTGAGCATATTTCTGTAGTAATGATTCTTTGCCAAAACTTGTAGTAACAAAATTTTTTACATATTTTTAAGCGGGATTGTAACTAGTAGCTTTCCCTCGACTTGTGCAATTATATTATCATTGGAAACCTAAAACTTTTGATCAATTTTTACTTAGATATGATAGAAAGATATTATAAAAAGTTTGAGAAATCATTATAAATTGATACTTACAGGTAATTAAACCTTAGTACAAGATATACAATTTTATAAAGGTAATACTAAATTGGAATAAGATATTGTAATTTTTAAGAGTTGCTAGTGAAATGGAATATTTGGTTAATCAGTCATTATCTTTGTTGAATTAGCTAATAAAGACGTTATAGTCTTAGAATTGAGGTCCTGTTTATATCACTATATTTGATTTTTTACGATTAATGAAAATTTTGGTTGTTTAATGCCGATGAGTATAATATTATTAATCTAATGTAATTATTGGAGGTTTGAAATGACTAAACAACATGTTAATGTAAAAGGTTTCTTTAGTAATATATTGAATGCTGTAGGGGCCGGAGTAGTTATTGCGCTGTTGCCTAATGCCTTATTGGGGGAGTTATTAAAGCTATTTAAGGATGATTACCAATTTTTGGGTATGATTTTTCAATTGGTTACTGTTATACAATCATTTATGGCATTTATAATAGGTGTTTTAGCAGCACATCAATTTAAATTTAATGGTGCTGGTGCTACGCTGATTGGAACTTCTGCAATGTTAGGTTCTGGTGCGATACATAT
Organism: Staphylococcus lugdunensis; assembly: GCF_001558775.1. Classification (NCBI taxonomy): domain Bacteria; kingdom Bacillati; phylum Bacillota; class Bacilli; order Caryophanales; family Staphylococcaceae; genus Staphylococcus; species Staphylococcus lugdunensis. Next base: position 2,548,458 of record NZ_CP014022.1, read on the forward strand.
TACAACTAGTGGGGTTACCTTAAAAGGTATCGGCGATATAATTAATGTTATTTTAGTAGTAATTGTTGCTTGTTTTTTATATTTAATTTTTCAGAATAAATTTGGATCTTTAGAGATGATTATTTTACCTGTTGCCATACCTGTTTTAAGCGGTATATTTGGCTTGTATACTTTACCGTATGTTCAAACTATAACTAAGGCATTAGGTCATATGATTAATTCATTTACTGAACTTAATCCATTGCTGATGTCTATTCTGATTTGTGTCACGTATTCATTATTAATGGTTACACCGATTTCTTTAGTAGCTATTGCAACGGCTATTAGTTTAGATGGTTTGGGAAGTGGTGCGGCTAATATGGGTATAGTAGCAGCTTGCGTAACTTTCATATTTGGCTCATTAAGGGTAAATTCAGCGGGTGTCAATATTGTATTGTTAATCGGTGCAGCAAAAATGATGATACCAGTTTATTTAAAACATCTTATCATTATGATTCCTTTAGCTATTAATGGCGTAATTGGTGGAGTAATTGCTTATTCGATTGGTATAAAAGGGACACCGCTTTCTGCAGGATTTGGTTATACAGGATTAGTAGGGCCAATAAATGCATTAAATCGTATGACTGGCGATGTAACTATGAATATAATCTTATTAGCGTTTGGTTATTTTATCATACCATTTGCTAGCGCATTTATTATACATGAATTATGCAAAAAATTCATTCCTGGTTATACTAACGATATTTATAGATTTGAAATTCCAAAGCAGTAATATTTGCTTATAAAGAGCATATATACAGAGATATAAAAGAGTACACAAGATGATTTGTTTCATTTTGTGTACTCTTTTTTTAAAAAAGCTATTGCATATATATTTATTTAAATGTATAATGATGAACATCGAAAAGGAGGGGCAATCATGAAAAAGTTAATACAGTTGTTAATGGTTGTTGCCATAGTATGTGGTTTAACGATAGCCAACATAACACCGATTGCACATGCAGAACAGGATAAAAATTGGGAGAAAATTAAAGAAAGTGGAGAACTAAAGGTTGGTTTATCAGCAGATTATGCACCTATGGAATTTGAGCATAATGTTAATGGAAAAAATGAATATGCTGGTGTAGATATTGAACTTGCAAAAAAGATTGCTAAAGATAACCATCTTAAACTAAAAATTATAAATATGCAGTTTGATAGTTTATTGGGAGCATTAAAAACAGGAAAAATTGATATCATCATTTCAGGAATGACTTCAACACCTGAACGTAAAAAAGAAGTCGATTTTAGTGATCCATATATGTATTCTAATAATACGGTTTTAGTCAAGAAAAGTGATGCTAAAAAGTATCATTCATTAAAAGATTTAGCTAATAAAAAAATAGCTGTTCAAAAATCTACTGAGCAAGAAAAAATTGCACAGACTGAAATAGAAAACGCAAGTATCACTTCTTTGACGCGTTTACCAGATGCTATTCTTTCTTTAAAAAGTCATAAAGTAGATGCGGTAGTAATTGAGAAACCAGTAGCAGAAGCATATTTAAAGCAAAATAAAGAATTAACTTTAGCATCTGTGAAATTTAATGAGGATAAAAAGTCAACAGTTATAGCTATACCTAAAGATTCTCCAGAAGTAATGGCACATATCAATAAATCGATTAAAGATGTCAAAGATCATAATTTAATTGATAAATATATGGACAAAGCTTCTAAAGAAATGTCAGATGATGGTAACTTTTTTACTAAATATGGCAGTTTCTTCGTTAAAGGTATAGTCAATACAATTATATTATCAGCTATTGGCGTTATTATTGGTGCAGTTTTGGGAACGCTAATTGCATTAGCAAAATTGAGTAAAATTAAAATCATTTCGTGGATAGCTGCTGCTTATATTGAAATAATTAGAGGAACACCATTACTTGTGCAAGTATTCATTGTGTTCTTTGGTACTACTGCTGCATTAGGATTAGATATTTCAGCATTTATTTGCGGGATAATCGCTTTAATTATTAACTCATCAGCATATATTGCTGAAATTATTAGAGCTGGTATCAATGCAGTAGATAAAGGACAAACGGAGGCAGCTCAGTGTTTAGGTTTAAATTACAATCAAACAATGAAAAATGTCATTATGCCACAAGCGATTAAAAACATTTTACCTGCTTTAGGAAATGAATTTGTGACATTGATTAAAGAGTCATCAATCGTATCAACAATTGGTGTGAGTGAGGTTATGTTTAATTCTCAAGTTGTTCAAGGCATATCATTTGATCCGTTTACACCATTACTACTAGCTGCAGGATTATATTTTGTTTTAACATTCTCATTATCTAGAATTATGACTTTAATTGAAGGGAGAATGAAGGCCAGTGATTAAAATTAAAAATTTAATTAAGTCGTTTGATAAAAATGAAGTACTCAAAGATATAAATTTAGAGGTTCATAAAGGTGAAGTTGTATCCATTATTGGGCCATCAGGGAGCGGTAAAAGTACATTGTTAAGATGTATGAATTTACTTGAACAACCAACAGATGGACATGTAATTTTTGAAGGAAAAGAATTAACAAGTAAAGACGTTAATTTAAATGAATTACGCCAAAATATGGGAATGGTTTTTCAAAGTTTTAACTTATTTCCACACAAAACAGTACTTGAAAATATATACATGGCACCGAAATTATTAAAAAAAGGTGATTTAGACACGTTAAAAAAAGAAGCACATAATTTATTAGAAAAAGTTGGTTTGGCGGAAAAAGCTGAAAATTATCCGAATCAACTTTCTGGAGGTCAAAAACAAAGAGTCGCAATTGCTAGAGCTTTGGCAATGCATCCAGACGTCATATTATTTGATGAACCAACATCTGCATTAGATCCAGAAGTTGTTAATGATGTGTTAAAAGTCATAAAATCTTTAGCTAAAGAAGGTATGACAATGGTTATAGTAACGCATGAAATGAGTTTTGCGAAAGATGTTAGTGATAAAGTTATCTTCATGGCTGATGGCTATGTTGTTGAAACAGGCAAGCCTGAAGATATATTTGAACATCCAAAAGAACAAAGAACTCAAAATTTCTTATCACGTGTATTATCATAGTCTAATGATATTGTGACATAGATGTCTCTGACAAGTTGAAGGTAGCAGGATAGAATTCATTATAAAATTCTATCCTGCCTTTTGGTAAGGTTGACAAGGATAGAAAAAAGCTTGGTATAAGCGTATTTTCTATCCATTGAACTACTGCCAATATTTAGCCATAGGTTAAAAACATAATTATGTTCCAGATTCTTCATTATTATATTAAGTGGATTAAGATAAAGCATAGTTTTTTCAAGTACAAATTATTGAAGATAAAAGAAGCGCAAAGTTGATTTATTTAAAACCATCTTTGTGCTATTTTTTTGATTTTACGTCCCATCTTGTATTTTAATTTAAAGATTAACATATTTTGATTAATGAAAAATTTATAGTTCTATCAATTTCAATTTCATTTGTGAATTTTTATCCAAGTGTTAGTGTGAAGTTGTGGTAAAATGACTTATGTAAATTTTCAATGGGAGGCTTAGAGTTGAATACAGCTCATTTAAAAACAGAAATTATTCAATTTGCGCACAGCATTGGAATTGATCAAATAGGTTTTACTACAGCTGATCCATTTGATGAATTGAAGCAAAAATTAGAAGATTATCATGCAAAAGGTTACGCATCTGGATTTGAAGAATCTGATATAGCATTAAGAACAGAACCAAAACTTAGCTTGCCTACTGCGCGCTCTATCATCGCAATTGCTGTCGGATATCCTAATAAATTAAAAGGTGCGCCTAAAAGTGTACGTGGTGATCGCAGAGGTATGTTTGCACGTGCTTCATGGGGACAAGATTATCATACAATTATGCGGAATAGACTAGATAAATTAGCTGAATTTATTCAAAGTAAAGTGCCTGATGTTGAAATCCAAAGTATGGTTGATACAGGTGTTTTATCGGATAGAGCTGTAGCTGAGCGTGCAGGTCTAGGTTTTGTTGGAAAAAATGGCTTTATTATTAATGCAGAATTAGGAACTTGGTCATATTTAGGAGAAATGTTAGTTAGTATTCCTTGTGAACCAGATGATCCCATTTTAGATAGTTGTGGTGATTGTACAATTTGTGTTGATCGTTGCCCAACAGGTGCTCTAGTTGGTAACGGACAACTAAATAGTCAAAAGTGTATTAGCTTTTTAACACAAACAAAAGGATATTTAGCTGATGAATATCGTTATAAAATAGGGAATCGTTTATATGGTTGTGACACGTGTCAACAAGTATGTCCTAAAAATAAAGGGATCAATACTGAACACGATGATATTATTCTAGAACCAGAAATTTTAAAACCAAGATTAATTCCATTATTACAAATGAGTAATAAAGAATTTAAAAATACTTATGGACATTTAGCTGGTGCGTGGCGAGGAAAGAAACCTATTCAAAGAAATGCAATTATTGCCTTAGCACATTTTAAAGCTAAAGAAGCACTACCCGAATTAAAAGAAGTTGCACTTAATGATAAAAGACCAATGATAAGAGCAACAGCTTACTGGGCAATAGGACAAATCGATGGTTATAATGCGCAATCATTTATCGATGCACATTTTGCTGAAGAAGTTGAAGAAGTACAACAAGAAATGATAAAAGGTTTAGAAATGAGGAGAAATTAAAATGACAAATCATATTGTTTTATATCAACCAGAAATACCTGCTAATACAGGTAATATAGCTCGTACATGTGCTGGCACTGACACACATTTACATTTAATAAAACCACTCGGATTTAGTACTGATGATAAAATGTTGAAACGTGCAGGTTTAGATTATTGGAAATTTGTAAATATTACTTATCATGAAAGTATTGAATCATTTTTTGAAACAACTTCAGGTAAATACTTTTTACTAACTAAATTTGGTAAAAAAACATATAGTGATTTTGATTTCTCTGATCGTGATGACGATTTGTATTTTATATTTGGCCGTGAAACTACAGGATTGCCACAATGGGTAAAAGAAAAATATGCTGACACTGCCTTACGAATTCCAATGAACAGTAATATACGGTCTTTAAATTTATCAAATACAGCTGCTTTGCTTATTTATGAAGCATTAAGACAACAAAAATTTTACGGTTTGTCATAAATAGGGGAAATAGTGACTTAATTTATTTCATTGTAATTTAATGATATATTTATATTGATATTAAAAAGCGATGATATATCATAGTTTTAATAGCCTTAGATAGGGTAATATACAATTAATATCATTAATTTTTATTAAAGTTATAATTGAGGAGTGTAATAAAAAATGGCAATGAACTTTAAAGTATTTGAAAATAAAGATCAAGTTGCAGAGTATTCAGCAGATATCATTAGAAAACAATTTAACAATAATCCTACTACAATTGCTGGATTTCATTTAAACAAAGAGGCATCACCAGTACTTGATATGCTTAAAAAGAATGTTGACCAACATGCGGTTGACTTCAGCCAAATTAACATTCTTGACTATGATCAAAATCAAGAATATTTCAAAGCGCTGGGGGTTCCTGAGAGTCAAATTTATCCTATCTCATACGATCAAGATGCTGAAGCGTTTATCTCTGATAAAATCAAAACAAAAGATAATAAAGGGAAACTAATATTACAAGTAGCTTCAATTGATGATCAAGGAAACCTTAATATCAGTCTACGTCAAGGATTGTTAAATGCTAGAGAAATTATCTTAGTCATTACAGGACATAATAAAAAAGAAGTAGTAGAAAAACTGTATAATGAAAATGGAAAATCTAATTTTGAACCTGCTGATTTAAAAGCACATCGTATGGTAACGGTTATTTTAGACGAAGCGGCAGCTGAAGGTTTGCCAGAAGATGTACGTCATTACTTTACTGATCGGTTTGCTTAAAGTAAAAGCGATTATGAATAATATAGTGAGGTCATTTTAATGTCAAAAGAAAAAAAGAGTCGTTTAAATTATCATGAGGAAGAGAATGCGATGGTTGAAAATTTAGAAGACTTAAAAGAGCTGGGCAAAGAAATGGAACACATCTCAGAGAAAAATGACGAAGAAAAAGTTAATCAATCGCATGATACATCAAAGTCTTCAAATTCATAAAGACTAACAAAATGATTTGTAATGAATGCTTATGATGTAAATACTATATAATATAATTAAAAGGGACGAGATTATAAAGTCAAAATGACTTATCTCGTTCCTTTTTAATTTAATCTGAAGCACGTCAGATTTTATGCTAAAATTAGAAGAAAACATTTAGAGGAGAAAGCGAATGTTCAGCAAATATTGGTTACATATCATCATATTAACGATAATTATTAGTTTGATTTCAATTAAAGGTTTCCCGATTGCTTTGGGAGCTTTATATTTACCTATATTATTTAAAGTTGTGAAGTTACAGCTTAATTTATCTAAAGGACTTGTAGATGATGTTAATGCAATTGCTTTTTTAAAGAGTAATCGCATCGGCATAGTGATTAGTGTTGTGTGCATTTTATTAGTTACGGGGATACTATGTTACACACTTGATCATTTATATAGCAATTTCAATGGAATATTAGGCTTGTTAATCTCATTCAGTCCAATTACCTTAACTTTAAGTGTCATTTTATATATCATGTCAGCTTTTGCAACAGTGCAAGCCGTCAAAAATAAATACACTAAGTAAAGAAATAATATCGATTAACTATACTTAATTGGATTTTAGTGAAAACGTTTTATTTGCGCGTTGCCCTTTGATTTTAAATAGTGCTATACTACTGTTAAACAATCAATTGATAAGGGGAGATACACGTATGTCAGTACGAATTGAACATGATACATTTGGAGAAATAGAAGTGCCTGCTGATAAGTATTGGGGGTCACAAACGGAACGTAGTAAACGTAACTTTCCAGTTGGCAAAGAACAAATGCCTATTGAAGTGATTTACGGCTTTGCGCAATTGAAACGTGCTGCTGCATTAGCTAATCACGAATTAGGAAAGTTAAGTGATGCTAAAGCAAATGCCATTGTGTATGCGTGTGATCAGATTTTGAATGGTAATTTAGACAATCATTTTCCATTGGTAGTGTGGCAAACAGGCAGTGGTACACAAAGTAATATGAACGTGAATGAAGTAGTAAGTTACGTGGCTAATCAATATTTACAAGAACAACAAAGCGATGAGCAGATTCATCCCAATGATGATGTCAATAAATCACAAAGTTCTAATGACACATTTCCAACTGCGATGCATGTAGCACTTTATCATGAAATTGAAACCAAACTTGTTCCCGCTTTACAGCAATTACGTACCACTTTTGAAGAAAAGGAACATTCATTTAATCATATTATTAAAATTGGACGGACACATCTACAAGATGCAACACCTATTCGTTTAGGACAAGAAATAAGTGGTTGGCGTTATATGCTAGAAAAGTGTGAGACATTATTAGCAGAGTCAAAATGTCACATATTAAATTTAGCGATTGGTGGAACTGCAGTAGGTACTGGTATTAATGCTCACCCACAATTTGGAGATAAAGTGGCGACATATATTGCGACAAACACAGGATATCCATTTGTATCATCTGAAAATAAATTTCATGCATTAACATCACATGATGAAGTTGTGCAATTGCACGGTTCATTAAAGGCACTTGCTGCAGATTTGATGAAAATAGCTAATGATATTCGATGGTTAGCCTCTGGTCCTAGAGCTGGTTTGGCAGAAATTGCTATCCCTGAAAATGAACCAGGTTCATCTATCATGCCAGGTAAAGTGAATCCAACACAATGTGAAATGTTAACTATGGTGGCAGTTCAAGTCATGGGCAATGATACGACTGTAGGTATTGCTAGCTCACAAGGTAATTTTGAATTGAATGTCTTTAAACCGGTCATTTTACACAACACACTACAATCCATTTATTTATTAGCTGATGGTATGCAAACCTTTAACGATAACTGTGCGAAAGGTATCGAACCAATCGAAGAAAATATTAATAATTATTTAAATCAATCATTAATGCTAGTAACTGCTTTAAATCCACATATTGGTTATGAAAAAGCAGCACAAATTGCCAAAAAAGCGCATAAAGAAGGATTAACCTTAAAAGAATCTGCAATTGCTTCTGGTTATGTTACAGAAGCTCAATTTGAAACATGGATAAAACCTGAAAACATGGTTGATCCTCATTAACAGGCAATAATAAATTGCTGAGCCTCAGTAATAACTCATAGTATCGTTACTGAGGCCGCAATGTTTATTTGGTAATAGGATTGTCATCTAAGTTAACTGATATAAACTGTTGAGTTAAAGGATGGACAAAATCAATTTGATAACTTTTTAATTCTAATTTTCGTAGTTTTGAATCACCATATAAAGGGTCACCAATAACAGGGTGTCCTATTTCAGCTAAATGTACTCTAATTTGATGTGTGCGTCCTGTATCTAGCTTAATATCTAACTGGCATACACCTTCTTTTAACATTGTGGAAGCAAGTATATGTGTAATGGCACGTTGTCCAGTATTAGATATGCGACGCTTATTGGGATGGAATTTATCTTTACCTATTGGCATATCTATAGTTTGAGGTTTTATGGGCAATAGTGCATTAACGTTTGCTTTGTAGATTCGAGTAATTTTATTGTCCTCTAGCATTCGGTCAAGAATTTTTTTCATAAGTGGATTTTTAGCAATGATGAGTAACCCAACTGTTTCTTGATCTAAACGATGTATGGGTTCAGCATACTCACTATCTAATGTATAAATGATGTGGTTCATTAATGTGTTGCTTTCTTTTAGATCATTAGGATGCGTTTTGACGCCTTTTGGTTTCATTACGATAGCTAAATCATCATCTTCATAATAAATTTGAGCGTAACGATAACTTGGTAAATAATTACTTTTTTCTTCATCAGTAGGAATTTCAACACAATCCATGGTATGGACTTGATTACTTAATCTAGCAGGTGCGTTGTTAATCGTAATTTCTTTTGACATATTCAGCTGATGTAAATCTTTTTTAGGAACTTTTAAAGTTTGAAAAATTTCTCTTAATGTTAGGTTGTTATAATCTTCAGGTATTTTAAATTTCATAGAATCCTCCTACGCATTCTCTATCATCTTATCATAATTTTTGAATAACATAACGTGTAACTGTTTTATTTTCATCATTTTACAAGAATGATCAATAAAATTTATTTTTAAATTTAAAACCACACATGTATAATATAAATAATATGGCTGGTAATTGGAGAGATTTTATGTCACAACCTTCTCGTTTGGCATTGCTAAAAGAAATAGCGGAATTTTTAAATGAAGAAACAGAAATGTATAGTATGATGAATGGTGCTTTGCATTATTTATTGCAGGGCAGCCAGTTTACTACTGGTTGGATTTTCTTTATTGATGACAGTGGACATCATGAATTGGTTGCTGATTCGGATTTACCTGGTGCTTTACAGCGTGAGCAGTGTCAATTTATGCATGAAGGTTCATGTTGGTGTGTACGTGCATATCATAATCATAAACTGACAAAGGCATCTAATATTATCAATTGTTCGCGTATAAATTTGGCCGCCCAAGCCTATAGCGATGAAACAGAAGACATCACACATCATGCAACGGTGCCACTCAAATCAGGAGATGAACAGTTTGGGCTGCTTAATGTTGCAGCTCCTCATAAACATACATATAGTGATGATGATTTAGAACTTTTAGAATCTGTCGCTTTTCAAATTGGCTCTGCAATTAAACGTATCTTACTTACCAACAAAGAAAAAGAACGTGCGCGTGTCAATGAGCGTAACCGACTAGCTAGAGATTTACATGATTCAGTTAATCAGATGCTATTTTCTCTAAAGATTACCGCTCATGCTGCCCAAGGCATGACAACGGATCAATCTGCCCAAAAAGCATTTCAAACCATTGAAGATATCAGCCAATCAGCAGTAAATGAAATGCGTTCATTAATATGGCAATTGAAACCAGTTGGGTTAGAGCAAGGACTAGTTCATGCATTATATCACTATAGTGAACTACTACAAATAAACTTAAATGTCTCTGTAGATGGTTTGATTAAATTACCTAATACCATTGAGGAAAATATATATCGTATTGCTCAAGAAGCGATGAATAATGTCAAGAAACATGCAAATACAGAAGATGTTGATGTAACTATTAAACAGCACAATGACATGCTCTATATGTCTATTGTGGATCAAGGAAAAGGATTTGATGTTACTCAGGTAACTGATAATCAATCATTGGGTTTGAAAAATTTAAAACAGCGGGTCGGTTCAATGAAAGGCAAGATTGAAATACACGCAGAAGTAGGACAAGGAACCGCAATTTATATTGAAATTCCATTAACATAATTACGCAAAGGAGTTGTCTCTGTGGCGGATATCATACTCGTAGATGATCATCATATTTTCCGACAAGGATTAGAATTTTTGTTATCAACAGTTGAAGAATTCAATGTCATTGAAAGCTTTGCGAATGGTGCATCATTTATAAGTTATTTAAGTGAGAACCAGGCACCTGATATTGTTTTATTAGATTTGGTAATGCCTGAGATGAATGGTATTGAGGTGACTGAATTTTTAAAAAAGAACTATTCTGACATCAAAGTGCTGGTATTAACAAGTTATGTAGATGACGAACATGTCATTTCTGCGATAAATAAGGGTGCAGATGGCTATGAAATGAAAGATGTAGAACCAGCAAAGCTTATTGAAACAATACGACGTGTTTTAGCAGGTGAACGCATTATTCACCCAGAAGCCAAAACTGTAATGGAAGCTGTGGCTAAAAAACCGCATTATACCAATAAATTATCAAAACGAGAAATTGACGTTTTACGAGAAATGGTCAAAGGAAAAACAAACAGAGAGATTGCTGAAACATTATTTGTATCAGAAAAAACAATAAAAACGCATGTTAGTCACATTTTTAATAAGTTACAAGTCTCAGATCGTACTCAAGCTGCTATTTATGCTATGCAAAATAACTTGATTTGATACTGAAATCAAAGTGTTGGATTATTTAGATAATTTTGTCTTTATAAAAAAAGTCAGTAAAGTAAAATTCACTCTTTTAATTTTGCGAAAAATATATTAAGATGTAATTTGTGTTTCAAGAAATGTGTATTATTGCAATTTCTTGTGTCCGGAAAAAATTATAGAAGATTCCCTAACAGAAAGGTAGATAATATAATGGATAGACAGAGTTTTACAGATTTAATTCAAACAAAATTTAAAATGGTTAGAATAGAAGCCGGTTATACTCAAGATACAATGGCTCAAACCATTGGACTTTCAAAAAAGACATTAGTTCAAATTGAAAAAGAACGTGTTTTACCAAATTGGACGACATGTGTATCAATTTGTGCACTATTTAGAAATTCAGATGTCTTAAATAGTACATTTGGTTGTGATCCTTTAGAAATTGTACAAACAATTTCACGTAATCATTGTGCATATCCTAACCACGAAACAACAAGTGATATCTACTGGAATACATTAGAATCACGCTATGGTTACATATTACAAGGCAATAAAGTTAGCGATATTTATCGCGTATTAAACCCAGATAAACAGCCTATTTTTGGGACTTCTAAGTTGAGAGAAGCAGAAACATATTTTACTCGTAATGCAAAAGACGAATTACTACATGTTTAATAACAACATTTGAGTGACAAGAGAATCGATAATGGATTAAGTCATTCAAACCATTAGATTAAAGCACTTAATTGGAATGGATATGTGAGGGTAAGACAAGTTATTCGAGTCTTATCCTCATTTTAATTTTTGTTATAGTGTCATCTCATAGCATTAGAATGCTAGTATGATATAATGCGGTACAAAATGATAAGACAATAGGAGTATATGTTTATGCATGCTTTTTTAATTATTTTATTTATGGTTGTCATTGGTGCGATTATTGGAGGTATAACCAATATAATTGCTATTCGAATGTTATTCCACCCTTATCGACCTCACTATTTCTTGAAAATTCGTATTCCATTTACACCAGGCTTAATTCCTAAAAGGCGCGGTGAAATTGCAACTAAAATAGGTCAAGTTATAGAAGAACACCTTTTAACCGAAAAACTTATCCGTCAAAAACTAATGCAACCTGAAACTAAACAATCCATTCAAGATATGATTCAACATCAGATTAGTCGATTACGCAAAGATCGAGTTACATTGCAACAGGTAGCTCAAAAATTAAACTTTGATATGGAACATTTTGTTATAAGTAAAATGCCTTCTGAAGTCGAGAAACTATTTATTCAGTTTTATAAGGACCACAAACATAAAACGATTGAAGATATACTGCCTAAGAGCATGATGGATTTAGCAGAAGATAAAATAGATACATTAGAAGCATTGCTGATTGATAGAGTGCATAGTTATTTAACATCGACACGCGGGAGACACGATATTGAAGACATGTTAGATACTTTCTTTTTAGAAAAAGGAAAAATTATTGGACTATTACAAATGTTTATGACAAAGGAAAGTATTGCCGAACGTATTCAGCATGAATTAATTCGCCTAACTCATCACCCTAAGGCAAATGCCATATTGAAGAATATTATCCGTAACGAATATACTACTTTTAAAGGGAAAAAGTTAAATGAAATCGTCTCAATGGAACAAGTAAGACAAATAGCTACATCGTGTGCAGAAATGGCTGCTGTTTCAAATAAAGTCAATATACCACTAAGTGATTTAGCACCTAAATTATTCAACTATCTAGAACAGCATATTGCTAAACAACTGACACAGGTCGCTATACAATTTCTATCTACTGAATTAGCTACTATTATGAAAAAGTTTAATTTAAGAGTAATAATTGAAGAACAAATTAATACGTTTGATTTAGATTATATAGAACGTTTAATAATTGATATTGCTAAAAAAGAATTAAATTTAATAATGTCATTAGGCTTTTTATTAGGCGGCATTATAGGGCTACTACAAGGTATAGTCGCAATCTTTGTGTAAGCAATCAGTTTATGTTAAAGTATTAAAGAGTTGTTAATAAATTTTAGAAGGAGTGTCAATACAACATGGCAGTAAATTTATATGATTATGCAAACCAATTAGAACAAGCATTAAGAGATAGTGATGAATATAAAGCAATCAAAGATGCTTTTTCTAAAGTAAAAGCTAATGAAGATTCAAAAAAATTATTTGATGAATTCCGTGAAACACAAATGAGTTTCCAACAAAAACAAATGCAAGGTGAAGAAATTCCAGAAGAAGACTTGCAAAAAGCGCAAGAACAAGCTCAAGAAATTGAAAAAGATGAAAATATTTCTGAGTTAATGGCAGCAGAACAAAAAATGAGTCAAGTATTCCAAGAAATCAATCAAATTATTGTTAAACCATTAGATGAGATTTACGCTGACTAATTTAATGTTATAAAACATGTGATTTAAAACTTCTCGAAGATAATACAAACTTCGAGAAGTTTTTTTATAGATGATAAGGAAATTATTACTGTTAGCTTGTCTTGCAATCGACTGTCATGTTCAATTTATGATAAAATAAAGTAATACATAACTACCTTAATTAAGGAGATACATGCAAATGATAAAATTTATTCACTGTGCGGATTTGCATCTAGATAGCCCTTTTAAATCAAAGAGCCATTTAAGTTCAAAAATATTTGAGGATGTGCAAAAAAGTGCATATGAAAGTTTCAAAAAAATTGTCGATATTGCTTTAAAAGAAGAAGTTGATTTCGTTCTTATTGCAGGGGATTTGTTTGATAGTAATAATAGAACGTTAAAAGCTGAAGTATTTTTGAGAGAGCAATTTAAGCGTTTAGAACGTGAGCAAATATTTGTATATATTTGTCACGGAAACCATGATCCACTAAGTGCTAATATTACTTCAGAATGGCCAGACAATGTGTCTGTATTTTCTAATAAAGTTGAAACTTATCAAGCGATTACAAAAGATGGTGAAACGGTTTATTTACATGGATTCAGTTATCAAAATAATGAAAGTTATGAAAATAAAATCGATGATTATCCTTCAAGTCTAGGAAAGGATGGCATACACATTGGTATTTTACATGGGACTTACAGTAAAACAGCAACCAATGATCGATATACCGAATTTATTTTAGAGAATTTAAAAGAAAAACTCTATCATTATTGGGCACTAGGTCATATTCACGAAAGACAACAATTGAGTGACATGCCTCAAATTTACTATGCTGGTAACATACAAGGTCGACATTTTAATGAACAGGGACAAAAAGGATGTTTACTTGTAGAAGGTGATCATTTAAAACTGACAACACGCTTCATACCAACACAATTTATTCGTTTTGATGAAGCTACAATTACGACGAAACAATTTTCAAAACAAGGGATTTTTGATGTTATTCAAAAATTTAAAGAGGATGTTAGATCTAAAGGTAAAGCATTTTATCGTTTAACTGTAAACATAGATAGTGATATCACGTTATCATCCCAAGATATTGTACAAATTAAAGAAATGGTACAAGACTATGAGGAAAATGAAACAAACTTTGTTATGGTTGAAGATTTGAATTTTAATTATCTCCAAAATGATGACACCCCATTAATTAAAGAATTTTCTAGCGATTTATTAAAAGATAGTACAATTTATGAAGATGCAATGAGCGATTTATATTTGAATGCTAAAACATCTAAATATTTGGATGATTATACTGGATTTAATAAAGAAGATTTAGTAAATCGTGCTGAAGATATACTAAAAGCAGAGATGAGAGGTGACAATCTTGATAATTAAATCATTAGAAATATATGGATACGGACAATTTGTACACCGTAAGATTGAATTTAATCGAGCATTTACTGAAATATATGGTGAGAATGAAGCGGGTAAATCAACGATTCAAGCATTTATACATTCGATATTATTTGGTTTTCCTACTAAAAAAGAAAAGGAACCCCGTTTAGAGCCACGATTAGGCAATCAATATGGTGGTAAATTGGCATTAATTTTAGATGATAATTCTACAATTGAAGTTGAACGAGTCAAGGGACGCGCTCAGGGTGATGTGAAAGTATTTTTAGAAAACGGAACTATTAAAGATGAAGCGTGGCTCAATGCAAAGCTTAATCATATTAATAAAAAAACATACCAAGGTATTTTCTCATTTGACGTTTTAGGACTTCAAGATATTCATCGTAATTTAAATGAGACACAACTACAAAGTTATTTATTAGAAGCTGGTGCGCTTGGCTCGACAGAATTTGGTCATATGGGTGAGGTTATAAGTCAAAAGAAAGAAGAATTATATAAAAAATCGGGGAAAAATCCAATTTTAAATCAGCAATTGGCACAATTAAAAGGGTTGGAAGCTCAAATTCGAGATGAAGAAGCAAAACTTACTGATTACCATCGCTATGTTGATGATAAAGATAAGTCGTCACGTCATCTTGCACACTTAAAAGACAATTTAAGTCAGCTTTCTTCGATGCATGCTGCGAAACAAAAAGAAGTGGCTCTACATGAACAAACACAAGAATGGAAAGAGTTAGAAGGCAAATTAAATATCGAGCCGCTTACTTTCCCAGAACAAGGTATTGATAGATATGAAGCAGCTAAAGGATATAAGCAAACATTAGAACAAGAGATTGGCTTAAAGGAAGAAGCCCTAAAGCAACTTACTAAAGAGAATAAACAATTGTCAGTGCCGAATGACGATACAATAGAACAATTTAAGCAGATATATAGAGAAGAAAGCGATATTAAGCAAAGTGAAATTGAACTGAATGCACGTGCTAAAGAAATATCAGAAAAACAACATGCGCAGCAAGAACATAAGACAAGTGTTGGATGGCAAGAAATTCATCATGATACGGATACCTCTGAAGCGGCTAAGAGCTATGCTAGCTATTTAATCAAAGCACGTCAGGAAGAACAAATACAGCAACAACATTTAACGCGTCTAATAGATGAAAATACAATAGAGCAAACTGCATTAGTGAAAGAGATTGAGGCTTTAGAGCAAGATTTAATTTCTGAAGATGCACTTGCAAAGAAAAAACAATATAATCAACAAAAGTTAGAACTCAATGAAAAAGAAAATTTGTATCAAAAATTAAAGGATACTTTTGAAAATGAAAAAGCCAATAAAATCAAGCGTCAACAGTGGCTAAGATTTAGCTTTGTATTATTAGCAATTGTTGGTATAGCCTTAGCAGTATTTTCATTTATGACACAGAATATGATATTTACTGTAGTATTTGCAGTATTAACGCTTATTTTTATCGTGGGTATATTTTTAGCGAAGGCCAAAACGGTTGATTATAGTGAAACTATTGGTATTGAGATTCAAGATTTAGAGCAGCAATTAAACTATTTAGAAAATGATTACGATTTAGATTTCGATCTAGAAGAACAATATCAACTGCGTGACCAATGGCAAAACGCATTAAAAAATAAAACTATCATTGATGAAAAAATGAAACATCAGCAAGATAAACTTTCAAGTTCACATCAACAATTAGATCGTCATGAACACGATATTAACGAAGTTAAACAATCATTGTTCTTACCAACTAAAATGTCAGATGACTTATTATTAGATAGTATTAAAACAATAAATACTATTAAATCAGACGATAAATTACTTCAGACATTACAACAAGATTATAGTCATTTGAATGATAAGATTACTTCGTTTTATGAACAAGCTAAGAGCACGGTGCAACCAGAAATCGAACGCTTTAATCGTTCTTCATTCTTTGATGATTTAAAAGATTGGATTTCAACTTCAGAATCAAATCGTCAACGTAAAGCAGAATTAAATAAACAAATAACACTGTTAAATAATGAATTAACACAACTTCATGCAAATTTAGCAGAAAATACGGCAACGATTGATACATTATTTAATTTTATAGGTGTCAATGATGAAGAAAGTTATTATGCACACCATAAGGCATATCAAACTTATCAACAAAATTTAGCAAGATTCAATGATTTAACAAAATATCTTGAAAATCAAAATTACTCATATGAAGATAGTTCAGCTTTAAGCAAAAAAACAACGGCACAACTAGATAAAGAAGATCAAGTGTTAGCAAAACAAGTAGATGATTATAACGAACAATTTCTTGCCAAACAGCAGGAAGTTAGTGATTTAACTGCTCAAATTAAGCATATGGAAACAGATAGTACGCTGTCAGATTTACGTCATGAATATCATAGCTTAAAAAATCAAATGAATGAAATTGCCAAGGATTGGGCAAGCCTAAGCTATTTACAAGCTTTGGTAAATGAACATATTAAGCAAATTAAAGACAAACGCTTACCTCAAGTAATAAAAGAGGCTACAAATATTTTTAATAAATTAACCAATGCGGCATACGTACAAATTACCTATGCAGATGACAAGATTATGGTTAAACACCATAACGGTCAAGTATTTGAACCTATGGAGTTAAGCCAATCAACAAAAGAAATACTATATATTTCATTACGCCTTAGTTTGATAAAAGTTTTAAAGCCATATTATCATTTGCCAATTATTGTGGATGATGCATTTGTACATTTTGATAAAAAAAGAAAACGTATAATGCTGAATTATTTAAGAGATTTAGCAGAAAATCATCAAGTTCTTTACTTCACTTGTACCAAAGATCAAATTGTGCCATCTAAAGAAATGCTTGTGTTGAACAAACTGGAGGAAGGCGGTAAATAATGAGAAATGTAGAAAATTTAAATCCGGGGGACTCTGTTAATCATTTTTTTCTTATTCATAGAGCGACACAAGGTGTGACAGCTCAAGGTAAGGATTATATGACCTTATTTCTACAAGATAAGAGTGGCGATATTGAAGCGAAACTTTGGACGGTAACTAAAGATGATATGCAATTACTTAAGCCTGAAGAAATTATTAAAGTCAAAGGCGATGTGATTAATTACCGTGGGCGTAAACAAATGAAAGTAAACCAATTTCGTTTAGCAACAGCAGAGGATGGTTTGAAAACACAAGATTTTGTTGATGGTGCACCGATGACACCAGATGAAATTAAAGAAGAAATTACACATTTTATGTTAGATATTGAAAATGCAAACCTACAACGTATTACGCGATATTTAATCAAAAAATATCAAGATCAGTTTTTCACATTTCCAGCTGCGAGCTCACATCATCATAATTTCGCTAGTGGCTTGAGTTATCATGTCTTAACCATGTTGCGCATTGCTAAAGAGATTTGTGATATTTATTCATTACTTAATCGTAGCTTATTATATAGTGCAATTATTTTACATGATATAGGTAAGGTAAGAGAACTAAGTGGTCCAGTAGCAACAACTTACACGATTGAAGGGAATTTATTAGGCCATATTTCTATAGCAAGTGATGAAGTGGCTGAGGCTGCGAGAGAACTCGGTATCGATGGCGAAGAAGTAATGTTATTAAGACATATGATTTTAGCACATCACGGCAAAATGGAATTTGGTTCACCAAAATTACCACATTTAAAAGAAGCAGAAATCTTATTCTTTATTGATAATATTGATGCTAAAATGAATATGTTTGAAAAAGCATTTAAGAAAACTGATAAAGGTCAGTTTACGGAACGTATTTTTGGACTTGAAAATAGACAATTTTATAATCCAGAATCACTGTAATTAATTTTTTAACCAAGCTCTACATTTTGTAATGATTTTTTTAATTATTACATGGTGTAAAAAGCTTGGTTTTTTAATTACATTAAATACACATATCCGATAGTTGATTGTTTATTAAATTACATATAAACAACAAAACTTATTAATATGTTTATTTAAAAGGAAAATAGACAAAATATGACAAGACATTAATTTATATTTGTGCTATTTTAGGTTTGAAATAGCGCTATCTAAGAAATTCATCGCTGTGTTTTAATGATAAATTCATAAGATTTATAGAAAGAAGGAAATGTTTATGAATGAAAGTGAAAAAATAATTGATATTCATCATCATATTATTCCTCCACTGTATAAAAAGTCACTCAAGAAAATTGGTATAACAATGTCTGGTGGGTATCCAATAAAAGATTGGACTCCTCAGGATAGTCTTGACATGATGGATAAATTGCATATCGACATAGCTGTAACTTCAATTTCAGAGCCAGCAACTTTACCATTTTCAAGAAAACAAGCATCAAAGGTAGCACGTGCAGTTAATGAATATCAAGCAGAATTAAAACAACAATATCCAGATAAATTTAAGAGTTTTGCTCTGATTCCTTTGCCATTTGTTAAAGAGTCAATTAAAGAAATTAAATATGCATTAGATGTCTTAAAATTAGACGGTGTAGGCTTACTATCAAATTACAATGAATCCTTTTTAGGCGATGATTGTTTTGATGATGTAATGCGCGTAATCAATGATAGAAAGGGCATAGTATTTGTGCATCCGAGTTCATCACCTAAGCAATTTAAAAAGCCACAATATGTATTTGCCGATTTTCTTGAGGAATTTACATTTAATACCACTAGAGCGGCTACAAATTTGATTTTAAGTGGTACAGTGGAACGCTATTCAAATATTAAATTTATACTTGCCCATTCTGGAGGTACGCTGCCATATATTAATTGGCGTATTAGTGAAGCAGTAAACACCGAAAAATATATTATGGAAGCACCTGCACAACGTTTAAAATCGTTTATAACAAGTAGTAAAAAAGAAATTGTTAAATCGATTCTACAACATCCTATTCAATATGGACACTTGTTTAAAACATATAAGCATGCACTTTCTGGTTGGTCATCATTAACAAAACCAGCAAATTACTATATTGGTCAATTTTATTATGATACAGCATTATCAACTGGAGAATCGACTTTTGCTAGTTTAAAAGAAGTAACCGATATTTCTCATATTTTATTTGGTTCAGATGCACATTATGCACCGGATAGTTGGATTGCTAAAATGCAAAAAAACATTAGTGAATCTCACTATTTTTCAGAGCAAGATAAGGTGAATATCTTCAATGTAAATAGCTCTCGCATACTTTAAAAATAAGATTGTTTCGTATGATTTAATAAACCTTGCTAAAATATGATGATGAGTTCGCTTATGTATAAGAATAAAAATAAGATTTACGTATCTGCCAATGAGAATTTTAACTTAAATTCAGCAAGACATGACAAAAATGTTATTAAATCAAATATTAGTTTTAGACATGCTCGAAGTCAAACAAGCGTTAATATTTGTCCACATGGCATTAAATATAGGAAAATGGTAGCTTATTCAATTGGCAAATCATTTCGTTTAAAGAAAAAAAGGGCGGAACAGAATTCATTTTGAATTCGTTGTTCCGCCTCGGCAAGGTTGACTAGAATTGAAAAAGCTTAGTATAAGCAGCGTATTTTCAATCCAGTCAACTACTGCCAATATTTAGTTCATAGCTTAAAACATAATGATGTCCTGTACGCTTTATTAATGTAGTTAGAGAACTTTATCTCTCAACTTATTATTTTATATTTTAAGACATACCCAATTATTGTAATCCTGCAGCACTGCCGCCTGATTGAGCTTGTTGTTGTTGCTTGATTTTATCTGGGTTTAAAATTTGATCCTCAACTACTTTTTTAAGATCTCGATCTTTATAATCAACTTTGTATTGATCTAGTAAATCTTTATAAGCATCTGTTAATAACTTAGGATTTTTTTGAACTTTTTGTTCTATCATTTTTTCTTTTATATTAGCTTTCTCACTATTGAAATCTGATTCTTTATCAGCTTTAATAATATGATAGCCATAATCAGTTTTGATAACTTTAGAAACTTTTCCTTCTTTTAAGTCAAATAATGCTTTTTCGAATTCATCAACCATTTGACCTTTAATGACATATCCTAGAGAACCATCTTTTTTGGCACTTGAAGAATCCATTGATTCTTTTTTCGCAATTTCACCGAATTTACTTGGATCCTTTTCAACTTGCTTTTGAATTTCTTCAGCTTTTTCTTTTGCTTTTTTATCAGATAAGCCTTCTTTATCACTATCTTTAGATTTAACTTTTATTAAAATGTGAGATGCTTTTTTAGAATTGACTTTTACATCTTTATCAGAAACTTTAATTTTATCTGCAAGTAATTGTTTTTGATAGGCAGCTAATTTTTTCTGTTGTTTATAATCATCTAGTGACATTCCTTGTTGCTTTAATGTACTTTCAAATTGATCTTTACCACCATATTTTTTTTGTTCTTGTTTAATTTCATCGTCTATATCTTTTGTATCAACTTTATCTTTATATTTATCTTCTAATATTTTATTTAACATTATACTAAATGAAGTATTAGCGATTTGTTCATTACCAATTTTTTTCATAACGTCAGCAACTTTGACATCACCAGCTTTTGATGACATGAGGGTGTTGTCTTTTGAGTCTGCAGCATTTGAACCACAAGCACCAAGTAATAATGCACTTGCAGTAACTGGAATAATAATTCTATTCATAATCTTCATAGTCGAATTCTCCTTTGGTTAATATAACAAAGTTAATATAACACACTTTTTAAGCAGGACCAATTAACTTTGTGCCAGATAGGACCAAAGTACTAGGTGTATATTGACTACATTATTAATTTTTATGCGGTTATTAAAATGATGTAAGGGTGCGAAATATACTTTAGAATGATAGGTAAGCTCAATACAAAAAGAAGGAAGTATGATTTCTAGAAAAAAGCCAGTAAATGCGTTTTTGTAACTTCATTTACCGGCTTCTTTAGCGACTATACTTTGTATCATTGGTTATGCTAATTTATTTGATAGAATTTAAAGTATATTATTTAACATATTTATTAGTAGCTTTAGTTAAAATATTAATCCCAGACTGATGTTCTTCAATATAATTGCCATAATTTGAAAATAAAATGAGTTTTAAATATAAAAAATCAGTAATGGAATAGCCAAAATTTAAAGCAATTAAAAAAACAAAATAGTGACCAAATTCAGGGTGACTCATAATTAATCGAATAAAAATACCAGTTATGATAATAAAAGGTAATAATAAATTTAAACAAAAATAATATTTATTAATGGGTTGACTAACATATATATTGAAAAAAGGTAACCATCTGGATTTAGAAAGTTGATGGATTTTAAATGATTTGTAGTACGATATAAAAAACAGTAAATGAATACATTTATGAATAGGGTATAATGCAATAACAGCACATAACAATATTGGAAAATAATGATCGGAAAGAGGCGTATTAGAGAAATAATACATAATTTCATAACAAATTAAAAACATGATAATGGTAGAGACAAAGCTTAAAAATGCAATTCTTGGTAATCCAAATCTTGAATGAATATCTATTTGTCTCTTACATAAAAACATTAGTCTGCCTCCTTTATCATATGTCATGTATTATCTATCTAAAGTTAGGCTTAGTCAAGTAGTAGTGTAGTGAAATGGAGTATAAATTAAATGACACTTAATTAGTGATTTAAATTCGAAATTCAGTTTGTAAATAATTGAAATAAAAAGGGAGCGGGACAGAATTCATAATGAATTCGTAGTCCCGCCCCGGCAAGGTTGACTAGGATTGAAAAAAGCTTAGTATTAGCGTATTCTCAATCCAGTCAACTAATGCCAATATAGAACTCAGAGCCTAAAATATAATTATGTTCCAAACGCGTATAAATTAAACATAACTATTTATTAATTTTTATCACTTGATAATTCTTCGCTTATTTGTTGACCGCGATTTTGTAAATTTTCAATATGCGATTGTAACTGTTCAATATTTGGATTAATATCTGCTTTAAAGTTACCAATTAAAGATTTAATTTCATCACCAATTGAAGAAGCATAAGCAGTGCTTTCATTTTTTATTTGCTTCGTATAGTCTATCACATTGTAGACATTATGCTTTAAATTTTCAATTTCACGTTCCAACTCTGAATTTGTACCTGTAGGCTCTTTCGCATCAATCGTTGCATTTTTTACGCTTTGATTGTCACGGTTGAGAAATGTAACAGCTACGCCGGCAGCTATTCCAACACCTAGGCCAAATATTATACGTGTTGCTTTCATAAAATATGTCTCCTCGCTTTTTAATGAATTACTTAGTTTATACCCTGGAAGTCCGTGATGTATGCACTAACGTTAAAATTGAGACTGAATTTGCTTTGCAATATCTTCTTTAGCACGATCATCGATGAGGTCTTCATGAGTTTCCCAATGATAGCCGAAGCCATCGACATCATCTTTATATCTTGGTAATAGGTGGAAATGCAGATGAAAGACAGATTGGTCAGCAAACGCTCCATTATTTTGAATGATATTTAAACCATCAGGATTAAAAGCTTTCTTGATAG